>JAFADY010000021.1 GCA_023424395.1 Bacteroidota bacterium
CATCTTGCGGGGCATATTCACAATCGGGTTATTACGGTGGCGGTTACGATGATGGTTATTATGATGACGATTATTACGCCTACGATGATGACTACAACAGAGGAATAAGCTTCCAAACGTTTTACAATGAACTGAATCCTTACGGAACCTGGGTCAACGACAGAAATTACGGTCGTGTGTGGATTCCTCGTGTTGGAAGAGAATTCCATCCTTACGGAACCAACGGTTACTGGGTAATGACTGATTACGGAAACACTTGGGTTTCGAATTACTCTTGGGGCTGGGCTCCTTTCCATTACGGAAGATGGTTCTTTGACGACTACTACGGATGGGCATGGGTTCCCGGATACGAATGGGCTCCTGCATGGGTATCATGGAGAAGCGGCGGCGGATACTACGGATGGGCACCAATGGGCCCACGAATGGGCATCAGCATTCACATAAACATCCCTACCCGTCACTGGTTGTTCTTATCGAGCGGACACATGTATCACCGCAACATGCACAGATATTACAACAGATACAGCCCGAGCATCTATAACAGAACTACGATCATTAACAACACGTACGTGTACAACGATAACCGCTACTACAGTGGCCCGAGCGCAAGGGATTACGAACGCGAAACAGGCAGGAGAACCTCGGTTTACAATCTCGAAAGCACCAATAACCGTTCTTCTCGTGGAACGAGAGTTAGCAACAACTCGGTAAGTGTTTATCGTCCTGAAGTATCAAGGGGCGCATCAACCAACTCCAGAGCAAGCGTTAACAACAGAACGGCAACCAGCAGCAGAAGCAGCAGCGCAAGCAATCGCAACGCTACGGTAAATAATTCGAGTCGAAACAGCAGCACAGCAAACTCTCGCTCTTCGGTAGGTACTACAAGCCGCAACAGCAATGTAAATACGCGCAGCGCCACAACGCGCCAATCGCAGCCAAACAACAGAGCGATCAATAATTCTCAAACGAGAAGCACCCAGCAAAGAAGCGCAGTACAGTCGCAGAGTTCACGCAGTAGCAACGGCTCATCGGTGAACAGAAGCGCTGCTCAAAGCCGCTCAAACAATGCAGCGGTGAGATCGCAGGCTCCGACAAGAAGCACCAATAATAACGCTTCTGTAAGATCGCAAAGCTCATCATCGCGCAGCAGCGGAGCGGTACGGGCACAAAGCGCAACAAGAAGCAGCAATAACACTGCCGTAAGGTCACGGAGCGCAAGAAGCAGTAGCAATAGAGCAACAGCTTCCTCCTCTTCCACTCGAAGCAGTAGAAACGAAAATGCAAGCTCCGGTCGTTCATCCGGAGGACGCAGATAACTCTACTAATGTGTGTAAATTAAAAAGGCCGCCCGAGATGGGCGGCCTTTTTCGATTTATAGCATTTAATTTTTACTTCGCATAACTTACAGCTCTCGTTTCACGGATAACGGTGATTTTCACCTGCCCGGGATAAGTCATGTCTGTTTGAATTTTTTTTGCAATTTCGGCAGAAAGTTTTTCGGTATCGGTGTCGTCGATCTTATCAGCGCCAACAATCACCCGAAGTTCGCGGCCTGCCTGAATAGCATAAGTTTTAACTACACCCGGGTATGAAAGCGCAAGATTTTCCAAGTCGTTCAAACGTTTCAAGTAGGCTTCCACGATTTCGTGCCTTGCTCCAGGTCGGGCACCCGAAATAGAGTCGCAAACCTGAACAATGGGCGCTAAAAGTGTGCCCATTTCCACTTCATCGTGGTGCGATCCGATAGCGTTGCAGATATCGGGTTTTTCCTTGTATTTTTCCGCCAGTTTCATACCAAGCACGGCGTGCGGAAGTTCAGGTTCGTCATCGGGCACTTTGCCGATGTCGTGCAACAAACCGGCACGTTTTGCTTTTTTGGGATTCAAGCCAAGTTCTGAAGCCATGATGGCACACAAATTGGCTGTTTCGCGTGAGTGCTGCAACAAATTTTGTCCGTAAGACGAACGGTATTTCATTTTACCGATTAAACGGATCAATTCGGGGTGCATACCGTGAATTCCTAAATCGATAACGGTACGTTTTCCAGTTTCAACAATTTCTTCCTCGATCTGCTTTTTCACTTTCGATACAACTTCCTCAATCCGCGCAGGATGGATACGCCCATCGGCAACCAATTGGTGAAGCGACAAACGCGCAATTTCGCGACGAACCGGATCAAATCCCGAAAGTACGATCGCCTCCGGCGTATCGTCTACTACTATTTCCACACCGGTAGCCGCTTCCAAAGCGCGGATATTTCGTCCTTCGCGACCGATGATGCGGCCTTTTACCTCATCGGAATCGATATGAAAAACGGTAATAGCATTTTCAATGGCGGTTTCGGTAGCCACGCGTTGTATGGAGTTTACCACAATACGCTTGGCTTCTTTGTTGGCCGTCATTTTTGCCTCTTCCATGATCTCATTCACGTAAGATTGTGCATCGGTTTTGGCTTCTTCTTTCAACGATTCAACCAAACGTTCTTTGGCTTCATCTGCCGAAAGCCCCGAAATGGTTTCTAATTTCTCAACCGATTGACGATGAAGTTTGTCTAACTCCATGGCTTTTTTATCCAAAAACTCTTGCTGGTTCTCAAGATTGGTTTTTACCGAATCAATTTCGGAGCCTTTTTTGTTAAGTTCATCCTGACGCTGATTAAGCGACATCTCACGCTGTTTTAATCTGTTCTCGGTAATTTGTATTTTCGATGTGCGGGAATTTGCCTGTTTTTCGGCTTCTGCTTTCATCACAATCACCTCTTCTTTCGCTTCGAGTAATTTATTTTTTTTGATTACTTCGGCATCTTTTTCGGCATCGCTCAATATTTTTTGAGCACGCGAATTCGCCGTTTTACCGGTAATGTACCATGCAATTATTGCACCGACAATTAAACCGATAACGCCTATTAATATTTCCATATAACTTATTTTGATTTTTTAATTATACCTTTCCATACAGGAAAAGCGTTGGTTCTAAATGTTTTTTGTTCTATAATAAAAATTCGCACTCAATTTTACATTCAAACAATTCGAACGTAAAAAAGGTGCGATAATTTTTAATTGATTAAAACTTATTGTTTTTTCAAATAAACATCTAACTCATTAATAATCAGATTAATTTTATCCTCGTAAAGTTTTGTGTTGTTTTTGCTTCCCAAAGAAAAATTTTCCACCAATGCCTGAATAGCGGTCATAGCCATAAAATCTTGCGTGTTCGTATCGGAGTTTTCTCCAAACGCTACACGATATTGGTTTATCTTATTATTTATCTGTTTGGCGGCATCGCGAAAAGCCTGTTCCTCAGACCTTTTAATCTGCAAAGGAT
Source organism: Bacteroidota bacterium (assembly GCA_023424395.1). Taxonomy (GTDB): domain Bacteria; phylum Bacteroidota; class Bacteroidia; order Bacteroidales; family Dysgonomonadaceae; genus JAFADY01. The sequence continues at coordinate 3,325 of JAFADY010000021.1, forward strand.
ATTTGCGTCCGTCAATTGTTAGTGTTAATAAAAAATTGTCATCGCTCATAATCGCATAAACTTTACATTAACTATTCAATAAATTTATGCATTTATCAACTTCTCGCACCAATTTCGACAACTTGTTTTTAGCCGAATTCACATCAACCGATGCGGCCGTGATGGTTCTCGCCATTTTTAAGCTATCGTATTTTGTTTTCAACAGGTTTAAATCTTTGGCAATTTCATCTAACTGAGATTGCTTGGATTTTATTTCGGATTTCAATCGCGTGTTTTCGCCTTTTAAAGAGTCGCATAAAAACATTACTTGTTTTACACGTACCTCTAAGTTAACCAACAACTTGCTTTTATCCTCAGCCATAAGAAAACAAAAATTCATGCAAATATAACGATAGATAGAGTTTTAAACAAATTTTTCAACTTTATTTTGCAATAATTCATCTAATTAGTAGAGATTAAAGAGATTATTGTTTAGATTTTGCAGGTGAAAAAAATTTCATTGCCATTTTCTTAAAATGCTGTATCTTTGCACCTCAAAAGAAATTTTGGGTTTTCAACGCGAAACCCGCAACCCGTAACTCGATATGACTTCACAAGAAATTCGTCAATCTTTCAAAGATTTTTTTGCGTCAAAAGCGCATCAAATCGTGCCTTCGGCACCGATGGTTATTAAAGACGACCCCACGCTGATGTTTACCAATGCCGGTATGAATCAGTTTAAAGATGTTATTTTGGGCAACGCGCCCGTTAAAAATCCGCGTGTGGCGGATTCGCAAAAATGCTTGCGCGTGAGCGGAAAGCACAACGATTTGGAAGAGGTGGGGCACGATACCTATCATCACACGATGTTTGAAATGTTGGGTAACTGGTCGTTTGGCGATTATTTCAAAAAAGAAGCCATCGCTTGGGCGTGGGAATATTTGACGGATGTTTTGAAACTTGACCCGAATAGGTTGTACGCTTCGGTTTTTGAAGGAAACAACGAAGAAAATCTCGAACGCGACGATGAAGCCGTCGGTTACTGGGAAAAATATCTTCCGAAAGACCGTATCATCAACGGAAATAAAAAGGATAATTTCTGGGAAATGGGCGATACTGGTCCGTGTGGTCCGTGTTCTGAAATCCACATCGACATCCGTCCCGATAGTGAACGTGCAAAGGTAGATGGTGTATCGCTCGTGAATAACGACCATCCGCAAGTTATTGAGATTTGGAATCTGGTATTTATGCAATACAACCGTAAGGCCGATGGTTCGCTGGAGCCGCTTCCCGCCAAGGTAATTGATACGGGAATGGGTTTCGAGCGGCTTTGTATGGCTGTTCAGGGGAAACTGTCGAATTATGATACCGATGTTTTTCAGCCGATTATCGCTAAAATCGGAGAAATTACAAATACAAAATACGGCGCCGATGTCCAAAATGACATCGCTATGCGCGTGATTGCCGATCACGTTCGCACCATTGCTTTTTCGATAACAGACGGTCAGTTGCCATCGAACGCCAAAGCAGGATACGTTATTCGTCGTATTTTGCGCCGAGCCGTTCGGTACGGATATACTTTTTTGGGAATGCACGAAGCGTTTATGTACAAGCTTATTCCTTCGCTCATTGAGGTGATGGGCGATGCGTATCCTGAACTGGAAGCGCAAAAAACGCTGATTGAAAAAGTTGTTAATGAAGAAGAAAACTCATTTTTAAGAACCCTTGAAACCGGAATTCGTTTGCTGGACAAAGAAATCACCGAACACATACAATCGGGTAAAAAACAATTGGAAGGCGAAATCGCGTTTCAATTGTACGACACGTTTGGCTTTCCGCTTGATTTAACGGAGCTCATTCTGCGCGAAAACGATATGGAGGTTGACCACAAAGCCTTTGACGTGGAAATGCAGAAACAAAAAGAACGCGCCCGCAATGCCGCTTCCGTTGAAACCGGCGATTGGACAAAAGTGCGCGATGGCGAAACCGAATTTGTGGGTTACGATGAAACGGAAACCAAAACGCAACTGCTTCGTTACCGCAGAGTAAAACAAAAAAACAAAGAGTTTTATCAAATTGTACTTTCTAAATCGCCATTTTATGCCGAAATGGGGGGACAAGTGGGAGACAGTGGTTTGTTAGTTTCGCAATCTGGCGAAGAAATCGTCGTTTTTGATACCAAGCGCGAAAACAATCTTGCCGTACATCTTACGAATAATCTTCCGCAAGATGTGGAAAACGAATTTACTGCCCGCATCAACACCGACAAACGTATCGCTACCGAGAGCAACCACACCGCTACGCATCTCATGCACGAGGCGCTTCGCGAAGTGTTGGGCACGCATGTGGAGCAGAAAGGTTCATATGTTTCGCCTGAAGTGCTGCGTTTCGACTTCTCACATTTTCAGAAAATGACACCCGAAGAAATTCGCGCGGTGGAACAAAAAGTTACCGAAAAAATTCGTGAAAACTTCGCTATCGAGGAACATCGGCACGTTCCCATTGAGGAAGCAAAAGCACAAGGCGCGATGGCGCTTTTCGGCGAGAAATACGGCGACGACGTTCGTACCGTTCGCTTCGGCTCGTCTATTGAATTGTGCGGAGGCACCCATATTTCTTCTACCGGACGCATTGGTACGTTCCGCATTGTGAGCGAAAGTGCTATTGCTGCGGGCGTGCGTCGCATAGAAGCTGTTACGGCTAAAGCTTGCGAGGATTATCTTTACAAAATGGAAGATGTGCTGCGCGAAGCCAAGAATATGGTAGCCGCTAATGCGCCCGAAATTATGGTGGGTATCAACAAGTTGGTAAACGAAAACGAGGAAATGAAAAAACAAATTCAGGAATTCGTGAAAGAAAGAACCGAACAATTGAAACAGAATATTATTGCCACAAAGCAAGAAATAAACGGTGTCACGGTTTTTAAGGTATTGCTGCCAATGGCGATGCCTGAAATTTTGAAAGACATTGCGTTTCAGCTGAAAGGGCAGTTCCCCGAAAATATGTTTTTCGTTGCCGGAACCGAGTTTCAAGGGAAACCAATGCTCACCGTGATGCTGAGCGATGATTTGGTTGCCCGCGGATTTCACGCCGGAAATATGGTGCGTGAAGCTGCCAAACTCATTCAAGGCGGCGGCGGCGGACAACCGCACTTTGCCACTGCCGGAGGCAAAAATGCCGATGGCTTGAATATGGCGGTGGAGGCGATATTGGGTGCAATAAAATAAAGCAGATAGAGAAGTAAATAGTCTTTGCTAATAAGATATTGATGATATCTTGATTAGTTGTTGACATCTTCGATGTTGTATTTAAAGCCCTGAAAATGCCTATAATAAAAAGCTGATTTGTACTAGTTCAAATCCATCTATTGCCACAGTAAGTTAAGAGGGACTAGTCCAAGCACTTACAACGGGCCATACAACAATTTCTGTTAAATCAGAAGATAATGGAGCAACAACTTATTGTAATGTGAACGTGAATGAAATAACGTCTTTTATTTCATTGTATTTTCCAAGCGCTAGTGTTATGAATATCAATGGATATATTTCAGGCTCTATTTATTCGGGGATAACAAATCGGAGCAATGAAACGATTGAATTGATATCATTTGGTGTTTATGATGGGAATACAGGTGTTCGTGTAGGCTATACAACAGATCCATCAAAACTAGGAATACTTTCGCCTGGTGCAACAACAAATCTGGGAATGCAATTTAATTCAGTTTATCTACCTATTTTTAAGTGGACTTTCAAATGGAATAATCAAGAATATGCTGTGCAACACCAGTATACAGGTTCACGTTCGGCTACAAAAAGTGGAATAAAATTGAATACAATTAATTGATGGAAAAAGTTATTTGTTTTTAGAATGTGAAAGTAACACTCCTGTTTTGAAATTACTCTAAGTCCTTTAAAACTCCCGACAGATTGAATATGGCGGTGGAGGCGATATTGGAAAAGTAGGATAGAGAAATTGTCGGATGACAGATGACAGAAGACCGAAGCGGTTATTTGCCGTTTCGGTTTCCTTTTTCTAATTCCTCCACTCACCTTGGAGACAACTTTTAACCAAAGATAAACCATTTTTATTATTTCTTTCCAATTTGCACCCTTAGTATCATCTTTTTTCATATATTTGAAAGAATTTTATTCGTTGTACTATGGATAAACGGCAGATTACCTTAAAAGACATTGCGAAGGAATTGAATTTATCGCCTTCTACGGTTTCTCGCGCGCTAAGAAATCATCCGGCGATCAGCAAAGAAACGAGAGAACTTGTACAGCAATATGCCGAAAAACACAAGTATAAACCCAATACATTGGCTTTGAGGCTTAGAACTAACCGTAATAATACCATTGGCGTCATTGTACCCGAAATTGTCCATTATTTCTTTTCCACCGTACTTGCCGGAATTCAGGAAGAAGCAGAGAGCGAAAACTACAATTTAATTATATGCCATTCAAACGAAGATTACAAAAGAGAGGCCAAAAGTGTTGAAACCCTTCTCGATGCGCGTGTTTGCGGCATATTGGCATCGCAATCCAAAACCACGCAAGAATTTCAGCATTTTCAAAATATTCTGGATAACGATGTGCATTTGGTTTTTTTCGATCGGATCTGTACCGGCATCAATACCGATAAAGTGGTGATAGATGATTATGCCGGCGCTTTCAATGGAGTGGATTATCTGATAAAAACGGGTTGTAAGGAAATTGCATTTTTAGGCTCAAATCCCCATTTGCCCATTGCCAATAACCGGCGGATGGGCTATGAAGATGCTTTGAGAAAACACAATATTCCTGTAAATAAAAAACTTATACATATTTGCGACACCATAGAGGTTGCCTGGAGAGTAGTCCCCGAAATTCTAAAATCGGACAACGTTCCCGATGCGTTTTTCTGTATTAATGATGAAGTAGCGGCATATACCTTGCAAATTGTAAAATCTGCAGGATTTAAGATTCCCGAAGATATTTCCGTTTGCGGATTCACGAACTCATACATTACGGAAGTTACCGACCCTACGCTCACCAGTATAGAGCAACACGGCTTTGAAATGGGCAAACAAGCCGCCCGATTACTTATTAACAGGGTTGAAGGCAAGGAAACAAAAAAAGGCATCGTCAGCAAACTGATAAAAACGGAGTTGGTGGTAAGAAATTCAACCAGGTAAATCCTAATTCTTTTTCTAATGCTTGTCCGTGTCAATGCATTCGATTGCATAAAAAATCTCCGATTTTAGTCCTTTAGTACTCTTTTCGCACCCTAAACCTTTATATATTTGCGTAATGAGTGTTAAATCATAGAAAAACATCTTACATGAAAAAAAAACATCTCTCTTTTTGGGAAATCTGGAACATGAGTTTCGGATTCATGGGCATACAAATGGGTTTTGCTTTACAAAACGCCAATGCAAGCCGCATTTTGCAAATATTCGGCGCCGATGTGCATACTTTATCGTGGTTCTGGATCGTAGCTCCTCTTACAGGATTAATTGTCCAGCCCATAGTAGGCCATTATAGCGACCGTACATGGAATCGTTTGGGTAGGCGCAAACCGTTTTTTTTAACGGGTGCGCTTTTAGCTTCCATAGGCCTCATTTTGATGCCGCAGGCAGATATTTTCGTTCAGTTTCTACCTGCCCTTTGGGTTGGCGCAGGATTCTTGATGATCATGGATGCGTCTTTCAATATTGCTATGGAGCCATTCCGCGCATTGGTGGCAGATATTTTACCTTCCGATCAGCGAACACTGGGATTTAGTATCCAAACAGTACTTATCGGATTGGGAGCTGTAATTGGTTCGTGGCTGCCTTATGCGTTGACCAATTTTTTCGGAGTAGCCAATACCGCTCCCGATGGGGTTGTGCCGCTTAATCTTCTGCTCTCTTTTATCATCGGTGCGGCCGTTCTGGTGATAACCATTTTTCTTACCATTTTCACTACCAAAGAATATACCCCTGAAGAAGTGGCGCTTCTTGAACAAGCGGAAGGAACAAATTTTGAAGTTCCTGAAGAAGAAAAATCGAGCATCCTCGACATTTTCACCGATTTTGCAAAAATGCCCAAAACGATGAAACAACTCGCTTGGGTTCAATTCTTTTCGTGGTTCGCTTTGTTTGGCATGTGGGTATTTTCGACCCCTGCCGTAGCTCATCATATTTACGGACTTGCTTTGGATGATACAAAAAGCCAAATGTATCAGGATGCGGGCGATTGGGTAGGCGTTATTTTCGGTGTTTATAATTTGGTTTCCGCTTTTTTTGCATTTTTTTTGCCTTACATAGCACACAAGTTCGGCAGAAAACGCACGCATGCCATTTCGCTTATTATAGGAGGGATTGGTTTAATTTCCGTTTATTTCGTGCCGAATCAATATTGGCTCATTGCCTCCATGATTTTTGTCGGAATCGCATGGGCTAGTATTCTGGCAATGCCGTACGCCATTCTTGCCGGTTCAATTCCTCCAAGAAAAATGGGAGTTTATATGGGAATTTTTAATTTTTTCATCGTTATCCCGCAAATCATCAATGCACTTATAGGAGGCCCGATCGTGAAATATTTATACGGTGGCAATCCCATTTTCGCGCTTGTTATGAGTGGAGTGGCGCTTATTATCGCGGCATTGCTCGTTTCCCGCGTTGAGGACAGGGACGATGCGTATCTGAGAAAACAAAATTTAAAAGCAAATCTTTAAAGAATATGAGAAATATATTTTTATTATTAATTACCTTTTCCGTGCTTGTATCTTGCGGAAACAAGAAAAAAGAACAACCCGTGCCGGTGGCCGATAATGCGCATCCCGAGTGGGTTTACAATGCGGTTATTTACGAAGTGAACACACGCCAATTCACACCTGAAGGAACTTTCGATGCTTTTGCAGAACACCTCCCCCGATTGAAAGAACTCGGCGTGGATATTTTGTGGTTTATGCCCATCCAAACCATCGGTGAAAAAGACCGGAAAGGGACGCTCGGGAGCTATTATTCCATTAAAGATTATACAGAAGTGAACAGCGAGTTCGGTACGCTCGAAGATTTTAAAAGCGTAGTTAAACAAGCGCAGGATTTGGGGATGAAAGTAATACTGGATTGGGTGGGCAACCACACAGCGCGTGATGCAAAATGGGTTGAGTCGAATCCGGATTGGTACAAGCGCGACAGTTTAGGCAATATTACCGTTATGTATGATTGGACGGATATTGGGCCGGTAGATTATGAAAAACCCGAAATGCGCGCTGCTATGATTCAGGATATGATGTTTTGGATTCGCGAAGCGAATATTGACGGCTTCCGCTGCGATGTGGCGGGCGAAGTGCCTACGGATTTTTGGGAAACGGCGGTGGATTCTTTGAAATCGTTGAAACCGGATATTTTTATGCTTGCCGAAGCCGAAAAACCGGAATTGAACGAATCGGTTTTCGATGCATATTATGCATGGGATTTTCACCACAAAATGAATATGGTGGCGCAAGGCAAAGAAAATGTCGATTCGTTACGGTTATCGCTACAAAGAATGAATACCCGCTTTGCTCCGCAAGCCATTCCCATGTATTTTACTTCCAATCACGATGAAAATTCGTGGAACGGCACCGAATTCGAACGTATGGGCGATGCAACGGAGGCTTTTGCCGTTTTAAGTTATATGCTTCCGGGAATGCCGCTCATTTATAACGGGCAAGAAGTCGGTTTCAACAAAAGATTGGAATTCTTTGAAAAAGATTCCATTACGTGGAATGACGCAGGTAATTTTACGCAATTCTATCAATCTTTAAACGCACTGAAAAAAAGCAATAAAGCATTATTGGCTCAAGAAAAAGAAGGTGAAATGAAAGAAATCTCAAACGATAATCCATCCCAGGTATTTTCTTTCAGACGCGTGAATGATGGCAACGAAATAGTGGCTGTTTTCAACTTGAGCAAAGAGATGATGTCGGTTAATTTTGACGAAGAAATTCCGGGTAACGGATTTGTATCTTTTCCCGATTCGGCAGCAACAAACGCCATAAAACAAATCGATTTAAAGCCTTGGGAATACAAGGTGTTTTACAAATAATTATTGCGAAAAAATCACACTTTACTGTCCGGGGAAATAAATTTCTCGGACATTTTTTTGTGTCAAAGTGAACAAAGCGAATCGGGAGTTAGTTTTAATAATAAACACAACTATAAAACTGAAATTATGTGGAAAAAACTAATAGCCGGATTTGGCGGAGCCATTGCTCTCAGTATTCTTCATCGTATTGTAAAGGATAATTTTAATGATGCCCCCGATTTTCATGAAGTAGAAGAAGAAGCGATCGATAAATCGCTCGGGAAGATGAATTTACAGGTAAAAGACCACGACAGGCTTTATAACGCAACCGTTGCCGGAGACATCTTAACCAATGCATTGTACTATGCGTTCACGCCGTTTAAACTAAACAGCGTAATCGGCGCTTTGGGTGGCGCGGGCGCTATGGTGCTTCCCAAAAAATTGGGTTTGGATAACACGCCTATTGCCGGAACAGACCGCAAAAAATTAATGACAGTAGGTTATTATGTGGTAGGCGCATTGGTTGCCGGCGGCATTTATAAAATGCTGAACAGGAGAAAAGATGAAGAATAAAGTTTTATTCTGACCACTCAATCTCCAATTGCCTTTCAAACAAAGCGAAACTTTTGCGGTGATGGTGTGTAACGCCGTACTTTTTTATCGCCTCGCGATGAGTGATGGTTGGGTAGCCCTTGTTGCTTTTCCAACAATAATCGGGAAAAGCATCGTGTAGGCGTTGCATATATTCATCCCGATACGTTTTTGCCAACACCGAAGCCGCCGCAATAGACATAAACTTGGCATCGCCTTTCACAACACACGTGTGTCGAACGTTTTGGTAAGGCAAAAAACGGTTTCCATCCACCAAAATATGCTCAGGATATAGCGTTAACTTCGCCAATGCTTTGTGCATTGCACGAACGGATGCCCACAAAATATTCAATTCGTCTATCTCTTGGGGAGTACACATTTCCACCGCAAAGCACAAAGCATTTTTTTCGATAATGCCGCGCAACTCGTTCCGGTCTTTTTCCGAAAGTTGTTTTGAGTCCGTGAGTTTTTCGTGGAAAAATCCTTCCGGCAAAATCACTGCAGCGGCAAAAACGGGACCTGCCAAACAACCTCTTCCCGCTTCATCGCAGCCGGCTTCGAGGCAATCTTGCTGCATGCAAAACAATAATGGTTCGCGATCTTTCATTGGTTTTTCAGGTCAATTATCAACCGATTGTCTTCGGGGGGAAAATCGAGTTGAAAAGAAAAGTCCACTTCATTGCTGTTGAAGATTTCCGCCAAATTTTCAATCGCTTTTTGCATTTCTTTATCAGGAGCTTCATCGCCTGCAGCGTGCAAAACCGTCATTTGCGAAATAAGTTCCGTCAACGATTTCTTGGTTTCCCCGAGCAAAGGCAATCCGATGTTTTTCAACCTTGCTTCCGCTGCAATAGCGGCATTTGTTTTGAATTTTTCCCGATAGACTTCCGCGAGGTTCGGCAATCCGGCAATAGATTCTATGAAGTGCGATGTAATTTGTAAGCTATTGGCTTTGATTTCCGCTACGCGGTAAGGAAAAGGATATTGCGAAAGGCTTCCCGTTTCAACATCGGTGATGATGTTTCCCGAGGGCGAAGTGTAAGAGGAAGCATCGTTTGAGTGGAAATGGCCTGTGAAAACAATTTTCAATCCGGCATCGGCAAGAATTTGAGCGTTCTTTTGCCATACATCAATTAAATAAGCAGCAAAAAATGTGCTTTGATAAGGCATGTGCTCCACCAAACCATGATGCATGAGCCCTAAAACGGTCACGTTTTTTTCTTGCGCTTCGCGCAAAATATCCAATGCCCATTGCATGGTTTCGGGCAAAATTCTTCCCGAAGAAATGGAATTTGTTTTGTGTTCGGCATATCGGTTTGTGTCGAAACACAGCAAATGGGTGTTGTTGTTGAGTTTGGCAAGATAACTCAAAGAAGCATCGTCTCGCTTTAAAGCCGCTTCGTAACCGAAATCGCGATAAATTTCTGTAAATTCTTTTGCTGAAACCGATTCAGTAGATAAATTCTCAGTGTCGGTATATTTTTTTGAATTGGGAATGTTAATATCATGATTTCCGGGAATAACAAATATTCTCGTACCCTTTTCGCGAAGAGGTTGTAATTTACTCACAAAATCCAGATGGCTTTGTCGTTCACCGTGGTTGGTGATATCTCCGGAAATAAATAAAAAATCCGGATTCTCCTTGGATATTCTGTTTAAAACGGTATCCAAAATTTCGTGCAAGATCGGAATATTTCTTCCGGTTTGCTCTTCATAAAGTTGCATTGCTTTATCAGTCGGGGCTAATTTTTCTGAAAAGAAATGGACATCGCTGATAACGGCGATTTTCACATTTTCTTGTGCTGAAACCACAAACGCAAGCAACCTCAAAAAAAGAACGAGGCAATATCTGCTATTGATTAACTTCATAACTGGAGCAAAAATAGTCAGAATTATTGGAATAAAAATTTTGATTGGAAGAAATCAGACAGAGAGTAGCCTTTCTATTTCCTCGATATCGGCGCGAAAACCTTTGTCAACTTGTGCAAGATCTTTAACCGTATTGCACGCATGGAGCACGGTTGCGTGATTTCTGTTTCCCACCTGAATGCCGATTTGAGAAAGCGATAACTCGGTATGTTGTTTTATGAAATACATGGTAACCTGGCGCGCCTGAACAATTTCTCTTTTTCGGGAAGCCGATTGTACAAGGTCTTTTTTAATATTGAAAAAATCGCACACGGTATCCTGAATACGCTGAACTGTGATTTTCTTTTTCTCGAACTTTACGTTTTGTTCCATCACGCGGCGCGCAAGATTCATATCAACCTCGCGGTTGTTGATGATGGAATGCGCCATAAGTGAAACGATTATTCCTTCGAGGTCGCGCACGTTTTCGGTAACGTTTTCAGCAATAAAGTCGATCACTTCATCTGAAATTGACAAACCATCGGCTATAACCTTATGTTTTAGTATTTTCCTTCTCAGCTCTTTATCGGGACGTTCCAATTTTGCCGATAATCCCCAACGGAATCTCGTCAGCAAACGTTCTTCCACCCCTTGCATATCGGTTGGCGGGCAATCGGAGGTAAGTATCAATTGCTTGTTGTTCTGATGCAAGTGGTTAAAGATGTGGAAAAACGTGTTTTGCGTTTTTTCCAATCCTATTAATTCCTGAATATCATCGATCAGCAAAACGTCGATACCTTGGTAAAAATTGATGAAGTCATTTATGGTATTGAACCGACGAGCATCGGTATATTGCACTTTGAAAAGATGCGCCGTGATGTAAAGCACTTTTTTATCGGGGTACAATTCCAAAATTTTGGAACCCACTGCATGGCAAAGATGCGTTTTTCCTACTCCCGAGTTTCCATAAACAAAAAGTGGATTGAAAGCCGTTTTGGCGGGATTGTTACCTACCGCCTCGGCAGCCGTGCGAGCCAATCGGTTACTTTCGCCATCGAAAAAATTATCGAAAGTATATTTAGGATTTAATTGCGAGTTAAAATTTGCGGGTTCTGTTCTTTCGAAAGGATTGGGCGCTTTCACGGAAACTTTTCCCCAACCTTTGTTGTCTCCCGAAACATGTTTGGGTTCTCCCCGAAGTTCTACCGCCGTATTGCTCTCCGTTTCCACCAAAATTCGGTAATTGAGGATTGTTCCCTCCCCTATTTCTCTGTAAAGAGTTTGCTGCAATAAGTCCACGTATTTATCTTCCAAATACTCATAAAAAAACTGACTCGGCACTTGTATGGTAAATACATTGCCATCGTATTTTAACGGAACAATCGGCATAAACCAAGTGCTGAAAGCAGCTTCAGGAATTATATCCCGAATCACGTCCAGACATTTGCCCCACAAAATATTACAATCTGTTTTTTTATTCATGACTAGCACAGCGCGAAGATTTTCCTTGTTCTTCTAATTGGTTCTACAAAATTCTCAAAAAAAATCGAGAAAAAAAAATCAATAATTTTTGGCGTTCATTTGTAAAAAAAGAGAACCTTAATTATCAATAAAATATACATACAATGTTGTAAATCAATAGATAAGCGTCTCATCAAGCTTTATAACACATTCATTTACAACATTATATATAAAATCATTTTTTTACTTCCGTCTTCAAAATAAAGTTACAATTTTGTTACTTAGACACAATCAATCAAACACTTTTGCTTTTTTCCGAAAGCATTCTTATTTAGAATGAATCTATTTAAATAAAAATTTTATTACTTTTTTATATTAAGATAACTTAGAACAGGCGCACCCTGACACTTAAATATCTTTCGGGATTTTCTCGAATATCCTCCAGTAATTTCGTGGCAGTGTTGATGGTATTTGTTAAGCTATCGTGTAATTCCGTACTACTCGTTAATTTGCCTAAAGAATTATCGGTTGCGTTTAGTTTATCGGATAACATTTTTAGGTTTTCAACCGTATTGTCGATAGAAGCAAATGTTTTCTCTATTTCCAATGAATTCAATTCTCCGGTTACATCTTTCAAATCGTTGGATACTGCGGTTAAGTTTTGAGTAACTGCCGGCAAATCATTTCTGAGAGATGCCATTATTTGGTTCACATTTCTGCTCGATGCATGAAGTTCATCTACTGTGGAGCTTATTCCCACGATTGACCTTTCCCACATGGGGTTCGACATCAATCGATTGAGCGTAAGAACAACCGAATCTATGTGCGTCAAAATAGAATCGGCCTTCGGCACTACGTGCGCTACATTATCCATCATTCCTTTCTTCTGCACTCCACGTAGTGTATCTCCGGGCTGTAAAAATCCTCTTGCCTCTTCATTAATAATTAAACTCGCGGTAGAAGCCCCTAAGAAATCGGAGCCAAAACTCATGGTGCTGCCTTCGGGAATTTTGTAAGCTCCGTCTAAATCGAACGTAACGGCAAAGGAAATGGGATTTTGCGTGAGGATATCTATCGATTTTACGATTCCGATCTGATACCCGTTTACAAAAATTGGTGATGAAATATTAAGTCCGGCAACATTTCCAAATACTGCTACATAGCTGTTTTGTTTCTTGAAAATATTTTTTCCTTTCAAGAAATTCAACCCGAAATATATCATTACAATTGCCGCGATACATGCGAGGCCTATCCAAAAATTGCGACTGATGTTTGACTTCATTTTATCCTTTGTCCGTTTTTGAATTCAACGATAAACGCATCGGCGAAAACTTTTTTTACTTCTCTGAGCGTGTTGTTTATTTCTTCGAAGTTGTTTGTGGTTCCATAAGTATATTTATATGTTGAACCATCTTTATAATAATTTACGGGTGATAATCCTTTCAGTTGCGAAGCATTGTTGTTGAGCACTCGCGACGAGGTAAGAAATTGTACCCGATACTCCGTGTCTCCGGCAGTTTCGGTAGGCGGTACATAAACGTTTTGCGTAGTGTTTCTTCTATCCTTCGGATTGGTAAAGACGTGGCTTTTTTTATCGTACTCACGTTTATACTCGTTGAATGCGTTGTAAACGGAATTTGCCATGGATTGTTGCCCCGATTGGGTCATCATGTACGCTTGATCCGTTGCGTTTGAGATGTAGCCGAGTTCAACCAAAATGCTTGGCATTGCTACTTCTCTCAAAACCAAAAATCCGGCTTGCCTAACGTTCCGGTTTACTCTCTTGGCCTTGTTTACCAACTGATTTTGTACCATGGTAGCGAAATAAACGCTTTGTTGCAGAAACTGATCGGACATGAATTCGAAAATGATGTACGATTCAGGTTCGCGGGGATTGAAACCTTGATATTTGGTAGAATAATCTTCTTCGTAAAGGATCACCGAGTTTTCGGCTTTGGCAACATCCAGATTATCTTTGCTCCTATGCAACCCCAACACGAAAGTCTCCACGCCCTGCGGCGATTTTTTCTTTCTATCCAACGCATTGCAATGCAGGGAAATAAACAGATCGGCATGTGCGTTATTCGCAATGACTGCCCTTTGGTTAAGGGCAACGAATTTATCCGTATTTCTGGTGTAAACGATTTTTACATCGGGATGGTTTTTAGCGATTAAATCGCCTAACTTCTTGCCTACCGATAGAACTATATCTTTTTCTCTTGATTTTGAACCAACCGCACCGGGGTCTTTTCCTCCATGGCCGGGATCGATAACTACCGTGAATTTTGTTTTCTGCGCATACACATCCTCGGCAGCAAATAAAAAAATCAACCCAAACAAAGAGATAAATAGTATGTTTAGCCTAATTCCTCTCATGTCTTTTTCTTTTCTACAAAAATAGGTATTTATTTTGTATCGGGCTCTATTTGTTTGTTTCCTACACTATTTTTAACAAAAAAAGAGTTGCCAAAACTGCAACTCTTTTTCTTAAAAGTATTTCAGGCTTTTCTTAATCTCCCAGAAGTTCTGCCAATTTATTGTGCAATTCGGCTCCTCTCAAGTCTTTAGCGATGATTGTGCCGTCTTTATCCAAAAGCACGGTGTGAGGTATTCCGCGGAAAGCGTAAAGATCAACAACCGGGCTGTCCCACATCATCAGATCTGACATTTGAGGCCAAGTCATGTTCAGGTCTTTCAGGCCTTGAAGCCATTTGTCTTTTTCTTTGTCTAAAGATACACCAACAACTTCAAATCCTTTGTTTTTGTAATTTCTGTATGCGGCAACTACGTTTGGCATTTCTTCCCGACAAGGGCCACACCAGGCTGCCCAAAAATCGATCAGCGTAACTTTACCTTGTCCGGCATAATTCGATAAAGAAACATCATTGCCTTCGGTATCTTTCATGCTGAAATCGACGAATTTTTTGCCGATGGCGACATTGTCGTAATTTTCCAACCTTTTCGAAATTCTTTGGATGTTGGGTTGCGCTTTGTAAGAGTCATCGGTAAGGGCAAGTATTTCTTTTTGCGTTTCGGGCGTAAACATCTCTGCCGATGTCATAAACAAAAATTTCCCAAGCGGATTTTTGATATTATTTTTAATAAAATCGGCGTTTTTCTTTTCGAGGTCTTCAGCTACTTTTTCGTAAGCCGTAGTTATTTCTGCGTCCAAAGAATCGGTCATAGTTCCTGCGGCGGTAGCCGATTGATAAGTTTGCGAAAGCGCTCTGATCTCGTTCGATAGGTCTTGTTGCTCTTTTCTGAAAGCAGAATAATCTTCGTTGAGTTTGCTTCCGGCTACGGTAATTACAGAATCATATCTTACGTCGATATCGCCCGGCTCTAAAACCACCAAAACGCGCGAGGGTTTTTGAGGATTTACCGTTTCATCTAAGGCGATGAATCTTAACAAAGTTGAATCTGCAGGCCCTTCAAAAGTAAAAGTTCCGTTTTGTACTACGGCAGTATCAACAGTAATCATTTCGGTGTCGGTCATTTCTTGAACGTAAACGTTTTTTCCTTCGTAAGCCGGATCGGAAACGGTTCCGGTTACTTTGTACGTTTTGTTGTTCTGACAAGCAAACAACGCAACCGCTGCAATTAATAAAATTGAAAATTTCTTCATAATTATTCTTTTTTTATATTTAAAACCGTCGCAAAGATATACAAAAAATGCATGAATCATAAGTTATTAATTATTTTTTAATACAATCAATAATAAATATTGGAATGCTGCGTTTTGAAATTAAACAAACATTGCAGCGTATGATAAATTCTACTCGAAATCGTCAATTGAACCCACCGCTTCCCAACCCCAAAAAAAAAGCGCCCACCGATTTGAGCCTCAAGATCATTCAGCAGTTCGCAGGCGCGTTTTATGTGGAAAAAAAATTATCAATTTTAGAAAACAGCTTTATTATCAATTGATATTTTATTATCTTTGGGGAATAAAGTGAAATTGATATGAGTCATTTGGTTGCCCCCTCTTTACTGTCCGCCAATTTTCTGAATCTGGAGAAAGATATAGAAATGCTTAACAACAGCGAAGCTGATTGGATACATCTCGACATTATGGATGGTGTTTTTGTGCCCAATATTTCTTTCGGATTTCCGGTTATCGATTTACTGAAAAGCAAAACTCAAAAACCACTCGATGCTCACCTGATGATTGTGCAGCCGGAAAAGTTTATACCGCAAATTGCAACAGCCGGAGCAACTTATATGAATGTGCATTACGAGGCATGCACACACCTGCATCGGGTTGTGCAAGAAATCAGAAAACATGGCATGAAACCGGCGGTAACATTAAATCCGCATACGCCGGTGAGCGTACTCAAAGATATTTTGGTTGATTTGGATATGGTTTTGTTGATGTCGGTAAACCCCGGCTTCGGTGGACAAAAATTTATTGAACAAACCATTGAAAAAGTAGCTGAATTAAAAGAAATGATACTCAAAAAAAGTTTGGCTACGATAATTGAAGTTGACGGCGGCGTAAACCTCGAAACAGGCAAACAACTGATTAGCGCCGGCGCCGATGTGCTTGTTGCGGGAAGTTTTGTTTTTTCGGCTGAAGATCCTGCGGAAGTTATACACCAATTGAAACATATTTAGAGGACTCCTACATTCACTCATAAATTTAACTTTATGAGCGATTTCTTACCTAAAATACCTTTTCTTAAATTGCTGATACCTGTAACAGCAGGTATTTTGGCAAATTTCTACTTGGCGCTTATTCCTTATCCTCTCTGGATTGGCGCTGCAGGTATAGGATTGATGATCTTTTCGTTTTTCGTAAGTAAAGAAAAAGAATTTTCTTTGCGATGGATTTTCGGGTTGGGATTACATATTTTTATTTTTGGATTTATTTCTGCGGTTTTTCAGTTTCACGACAGAAACTCCACTTATAACTTCCCGGAACAAGAGCACATTTACATGGGATATGTATTGGATATTCCGCAAGAAAAGCCACGTTCCGTGGCTTGCAATATCCGTTTAAAATATCCCGAAAACAAAAAAATTATTGTTTACCTGCAAAAAACGGATAATTCCCAATTGCTCTCGCCCGGCGAAGAGATTATTTTCAGCGCTCGTGTTCAGGCTTTTCGAAACTTCGGTAACCCCGATGATTTTAATTACGAGAAATACATGAAAACCAAAGGTTTTGCCGGATCGGCTTATTTGCCTTCGGCAAATTGGAAGACCACCGGAAAACAAATTCTCACCGTTTCAATTATTTCTCAACACGTGAGGGCAAAAGCATTGGATTTTTATCGGTCGTTTCAACTCGAACCGGATGCGTATGCATTCATTTCGGCGCTGACATTAGGTTACAAAAATTTCCTGACGGATGATATGCAGGCATCTTTTCGTGCATCGGGAACGGCGCACGTTTTGGCGGTTAGCGGCTTGCATGTAGGGATTGTATTCTTGATTTTTTCTACTTTGTTTGCCTTTCTCGGGAAAAGCGGCAAAAAATATGTATTAAAACAGTGGCTTATTATTATAGCCTTGTGGTTCTACGCTTTTGTTACAGGAATGTCGCCATCGGTAATGCGCGCTGTGATTATGCTCACAATTGTGTGCATCGGCAACATGCGCGCGAGAGAAGGGTTCACGTATAATACACTCGCCACAGCGGCATTTATGATACTGATTTTCAATCCGTATCTGCTTTTCGATGTGGGTTTTCAAATGAGTTTTACCGCGGTTCTTTCTATTCTGTTTTTTCAACCCAAATTAGACAAGTTATTAACCGCGAGAAACAAGTTTCTTCAATATACATGGAATTTATTTACCGTTTCTTTGGCGGCGCAACTCGGCGTGTTTCCGATCGTCCTTTTTTATTTTGGCACATTTCCCACTTACTTTTTCATCGGAAACATGCTTATTGTTCCGCTTATAGGGCTCATTATCTATTCCATAATTCCCGTAATATTTTTCGCCCTGCTCAAACAAACCGGATTTGCTGCATTCGAAATCATCTTCAACTTTTTCAGATGGATATTAAAATCGTTTATAAATATAGTGTTACACACAGCGCAATTTGTTGAGAATTTGCCATTCGCGCAAATTTCAGATATGTATATCACCCGTTTGCAAGTTTTTTTGGTGCTCGCTCTGATTGTTTTTGCAGCGTTACTTTTCACCAGAAAACAAGCGAAATATCTTATCGTTGGTTTGTCTGCTTGGCTTCTTCTCGTCTTGACGAATAGCATGGAATTAATTGCTGAAAATCCGCCTCAACTCGTTGTTTTCAATAAATCGGGTGTGAGCGAGATCGGATTATTCTACAATGCCAAAAGACAGTTTATTGAGGTTCCGGCAAACGGTGTTATTTCACACAATTCGGAAATAATTGTGCGGCTCTCCGAAAACAATTTTCAACAAACAAATTTTCAACAAATTTTTCCAGTTGATGTACTCATAATTTCCAATGATAAGTCTTTTTCTATTAAACAATTAAATAATATTTTCCAACCGAAAATTGTGGTTATCGATGCCTCCATTTCTAATTTTCACAAAAACAGGATGGCGAGTGAATGCAAAGAATTAGGCATTCGGTGCCACGATGTTGCGCAGATGGGTGCGTTTTCCATAAATTTTTAGTATTTTTGTATCTCACGAACGAATATGAAATACTACGAATCGTTATCTAATGTTATCTCGCAAGAGAATGTAGAAAAAGTTTTCAAGTTAATTGACGAAAGCGGCCAGATTTTAATTACAACCCATCTCTCTCCCGATGGAGATGCATTGGGATCTTCGCTTGCGCTCTATAATTATTTGCTGCGAAAAGGGAAGCGGGTTAAAATAATCGTGCCCAATTCTTATCCTTATTTCTTAAAATGGATGCAAGGGACGCAAAAAATCGGCGTTTACGAATATAATCCTCGCGCCGCTCAAACCATCATCGAGAATGCCGATCTGATATTTAGTTTGGATTATAATATTCCGAAAAGAGTCGGTGAAATGGGAGTTTTTCTCGAAAAATCATCTGCCCATAAAATACTTATCGATCATCATCTTTTTCCTGGCGACATGTTCGATGTGATCATCTCGTATCCGGAGATTTCTTCTACAAGCGAACTCGTTTTTAGGTTGTTTTACCAAGCCGACGAATACGACGATATGGACCGGATTGAAGCAGAGTGTATTTATTGCGGCATGATGACCGACACCGGAGGCTTTACCTTCAACTCCAACAGCGCCGAGATTTTTCAAATTATCAGCCTTTTGCTTCGCAAAGGGATCGATAAAGATGCTATTTTCGCCAAAGTTTATAACAATTTATCCGAAGACCGTTTTCGTTTGCTTGGCTTTACACTTTTGCATCGAATGAAAATTTATCCTGATTTGCATGCCGCGCTTATCTATCTCTCCAAAGAAGATCAAAGCCAATTTAAATACAACAAAGGCGATACCGAAGGTTTCGTGAATTATCCGCTAAGCATTGAGAAAATTGTTTTTTCCGCTTTTATTAGAGAGGACGAAGGCTTGATAAAACTTTCGTTCCGTTCCCACAACAATTTCCCGAGTAACGAATTCGCTGCTGAGTTTTTCGGCGGGGGCGGCCATTTAAATGCTTCGGGAGGGGAATTTTACGGTACGCTCCAAGATTCAATCGCTCATTTTGAAAAAGCGCTCGAGCGCTACGCCGATAAGCTCAGACACGAGGCCGGCGCTTTTTGACCAACGTTTATAGTTTATTTTAAGTGAAATAACATTTTTTTTAAACTTGTTTCATTACATTTGTAGCCAATTTTCACAAAAGACAAACAGAGATGAAAAAAACATATTTAATCCTACTTTCTTTAATCGGAATTTTAATGCTCACGGCATCCTGCGACAAAAGAAAAACTTATGCAGATTTACTGCGCGATGAAATAAGGATCATTGACAGATTTATTTCCAAAAACAATATCGTTGTTTTGGAAACATTTCCTGCCGACACCGTTTTCGCATCAAATGAGTTTTTTCGCGATCAGGCTACCGGCGTTTACTTCAATATCATCGATAAAGGAGAAACCGGGCCTGCAAGCATTCCTGAGGACATATACGTGAGATACGACGGCTTAAGGTTGCTGACACTCGACGATAAAGACACCACAACCTATTCCACTCTTCAAGCGGCTACGGCAAACACCCTCACTTATCGGGGGCCGGTTACTTTGCCAACAAAACAAATGTACGGAGATTCTACGCCGGCTTGGGCAGTTCCGTTAAGATATATCGGACACAAGGGCCGTGCAAAAATGATCGTTCCTTTCAATATGGGTTCACGTACCGAAATATCCAATAACTACACAACTTATTACGATTTAGTAACTTACAGGTTCGCATCTAAAATATAAAAATCAATGACACTTATTAAATCTATTTCCGGAATCAGGGGAACCATCGGAGGAGCTGTAGGAGATAATCTCACACCCATAGATATTGTAAAGTTTACTGCCGCCTACGCTGCTTTCATTAAAAAAACGGCCCAGGACGATAAAATAAAAATCGTTGTGGGACGCGATGCTCGGATTTCGGGCCCGATGGTGCATAGAATTATCACCGGCACGTTGATGGCTATGGGATGCGATGTAATAGATATAGGCCCGGCCACAACGCCTACAACGGAAATTGCTGTTGCCAAGGAAGGCGCAGCCGGCGGCATTATTATTACTGCAAGCCATAATCCCAAACAATGGAATGCCTTGAAACTCCTCAACCACAAAGGAGAATTTTTGAACGCCGCAGAAGGAAACGAGATTTTATCCATTGCTGAAAACGATGATTTTTCTTTTGTTGAGGTTGATGAACTGGGTAAAGTTACTAATAAGCAGTACTTGCACGAACATATCAGCAGCGTTTTATCGCTCGATTTGGTAGATGTTGAAGCCATAAAAGCAGCCAATTTTCGTGTGGCGGTAGATGCGGTAAATTCCGTTGGCGGCATAGCCGTCCCTGAATTGCTTTACGCCTTGGGCGTAAAAGAAGTTTTTAAATTGCACTGCGCCGCGCACGGCAATTTTTCACACAATCCGGAACCGCTGCCGCAACACCTTACGGAACTTTCATCTTTAATGAAAAGCTCGAAAGCCCATGTAGGTTTTGCCGTGGATCCCGATGTGGACAGATTGGTGATCTACGCCGAAAACGGTGAGCCCTTCGGCGAAGAATACACATTGGTTTCTATTTCGGATTACATTTTAAAGCACACTCCCGGAAATACGGTTTCTAATTTGAGCTCAACACGCGCGCTTCGCGACGTAACTCAACAACATAACGGTGAATACTATTCTGCCGCCGTAGGCGAAGTAAATGTTGTGGAAAAAATGAAAGAAGTAAATGCAGTTATCGGAGGAGAAGGAAACGGCGGCATTATTTATCCGGCATCGCATTACGGCCGCGATTCTCTGGTAGGTATCGCTTTGTTCCTTACCTACCTGGCAAAATCGGGAAAAAAAGTAAGTGAACTTCGTGCCGGTTACCCGAGCTATTTCATGGCTAAACAAAAAATGGATTTAACGCCCGGCATCGATATTGATGCGATTTTACTGAAAGTAAAAGAAAAATTTGCCCACGAGCAAATTACCGATATCGATGGCGTGAAAATAGATTTCCCCGATAAATGGGTTCATTTACGCAAATCGAATACCGAACCCATCATCCGTATATACTCCGAAGCCAAATCCGTTGAAGAGGCAGAAGAAATAGGCCGACAAATTATAGAAATAATAAAGGAATTGGCGTAAAGAAAGTGAAAAATTTTATCGATTGCCGTAATTAAACGCCAAAAGCTGTTTCTTTGCGGTAATTTTTTTGATACAAAAGACTGGTTTATGAAGGAAAAAATGGTTGCTCGCGATGATCTTAGAAAATTGCACCCAGTGCTGGAAGGGAAGCACGGCGATAAGATTATCGATTTAGGCATGAAACTGGCGGGTATTGTACATGCAAACGATGTTTACGATGGCTCGAAACATTTAACAGGGCCTGCTTTTTGCAAAGACCTTTTAGATAAGTTGGGAATTAAACGCACGGTTAAAAATGCTGAAATCCTAGACCAGTACAAAGACCAACCATTTATTACGGTATCCAATCATCCTTACGGGCATGTGGACGGCATTGCTATAATAGAAACCGTTGCTTCGCGAGCGCCTAAATTCAAGATGATGGTAAACGTAATTTTAGGCCTGGTTGACACAATGTCGGAAAACTTCATTACGGTAAATCCCAATGGGCTCGGAGGTAAAAAGGCAATTACACTGAACGGAATAAAAGAATGCATCGACCATATTAAAAGCGGGCATCCGCTTGGCTTCTTTCCTTCGGGAGCAGTATCGAACATGCTCTTTAAGAAAAGTAAAATGATTATCGAAGACAGAGAATGGCAGGTTTCCATTCTCAAGTTGATACAAAAAGCCAAGAAACCGGTTATTCCCATTCATGTTTCGGGTAGAAATTCTTTTTCGTTCTATGTTTCCAAAATCTTCGGTTGGCAAGCCCGTAATTTAAGACTCTGCCACGAATTAAAAAACAAAAACGGCAAAGAAATGGTGCTTACCGTAGGCGAACCCATATCTCCCGAAGAACTAAAAAAATATCCCGATCCGGTGGCTTTGGGAGAATTTCTGAAAGCCAAAACGTATGCTTTGGCGCAATAATAAATAATTGGTATCTTTGAAAGTCAAAAATATAAAGGCATAATAATTAAAAACAGAGTTAAAATGAATTCAATTACTGTTTTTCCTGATTCAGAAAGCCAATATTTTCTTCTCAAGAATTTGCTCGAAGAAATGAAAATAAAGTTTACGGATTCCGAGGATATAAAATTAACTGAATTTCAAAAAGAAATCCTGGACAGCCGTTTACAAAGTGTAAAAAAAGGAAAAGTAAAATCGAGAGATGAAGCTCGGAAAATTTTCAAAGGATGTTTGAAATAGTTTGGCACGAAAGAGCTATTGAAGAACACGCTGAAATATTGAGATTTTGGATCAATCATAACCAATCGTACTCATTTTCTCAAAGCATATTTGAGGAAGTGGAAACATACACTCGATTTGTTGGAGCGCAATCCTTATATTGGATCAGACGTTAAACATAAAAATATTCGAAGACTCGTCATTCTAAAAAGATTTTCTTTGTATTATAAAATTGAAGAAAGGAAAATATATATTTTATCTTTTTGGGATAACAGCAGAAATCTGGAAAGCCTTAGAATATAAAAGAACAGTACATTTATAAAATGGCAAAACAAAATACACAACAAGTAAAGCAACGTTTCGGCATCATTGGTGTTTCGCCGGAATTGGAACGTGCCATTGACGTTGCTATGCAAGTTGCCCCTACCGACCTTTCGGTGCTGATTACGGGTGAGAGCGGAGTAGGTAAAGAGAATTTTCCACAGATCATTCACCAGTACAGCCGCAGAAAACACGGTCCCTACTTTGCCATAAACTGTGGCTCCATTCCCGAAGGGACTATCGATTCTGAACTCTTCGGCCACGAAAAAGGATCGTTTACCGGCGCTACCGCTACAAGGAAAGGTTATTTTGAAGTGGCCAACGGCGGCACGTTGTTTTTGGATGAAGTGGGCGAATTGCCGCTCTCCACGCAAGCGCGACTGCTTCGCGTACTCGAATCAGGGGAATTTATCAAAGTGGGTTCTTCGCAAGTGGAAAAAAGCGATGTTCGCGTAGTGGCCGCCACCAATCTAAATATGGCAAAAGCCATTGACAAAGGGAAATTCAGAGAAGACCTTTATTACAGGTTAAATTCCGTTCCCATTCGCATAGCGCCGCTTCGCGATAGAAAAGAAGATATTCCGCTGTTGTTCCGTAAATTCGCGAGCGATTGTGCCGAAAAATACATGATGCCGCCCATTTCGCTCACCGACGATGCCCGCGAAATGATTAAAGAATATTATTGGCCGGGAAACATCCGTCAGCTAAAAAACATCACGGAACAGATTTCGGTAATAGAACACGAAAGAGTCATCACTTCGGATATTTTGCAAAAATATTTGCCGAAAGCCGAAAAGGAAATGCTTCCTGTTTTAGCTTCGCACGTGAGGGAGGCCGAACAACGTTCGTTCTCTTCGGAACGAGAAATAATGTACCAGGTACTTTTCGATATGAAAAAAGATATTAACGATTTAAAACTGGTGGTAAAAAACCTACTCGAAGATGCTGCAAGCAATTCTCGCGAAGAGAAAAGCTCGCTTTCCGATGCGTTGGTTATGCCCCAAGACAAAACAAGAGTAAATTTACCTTTCCGCTACGATGAACCGATTGCTACAAAAACGCATGTTGCAGAAACCGCAGACACCAACGATTTTGAAGAGGCAACCGAAATAGAATTTTCCAGTTTATCGCTCGAAGACGCTGAAAAAGAAATGATCTCTAAAGCGCTCGAAAAACATGCCGGAAAACGCAAAGCGGCGGCTGCGGAACTGGGCATTTCCGAACGCACGTTATACCGGAAAATAAAGGAATACAACCTCGAGAATTTATGAAAAAATATATTTACCTGGCCTCTTTGGTTTTGTTGCTCGTTTCGTGCAGCGTTTCGTATAAATTTACGGGCGCCTCCATCGATTACAACTTAACTAAAACGCTTATGCTGTCTCATTTCGTCAATCAGGCCCCGTTGGTTTATCCTCCGTTGGAAACGCGTTTCAATGAAGAGCTCAAGGATATGTTCACCAGAAATACCCGGCTGCAAATTGTCAATCAAAATGGCGATTTGGAGATCGAAGGCGAAATAGTAGGGTACGAACTCACGCCGCTTGCCGTTCAGGAAGATGCTTTTGCTTCGGAAACAAAACTGACGATGACCGTCAGGATGCGTTACCGAAACAACAAAGTGGAAGGACAAGACAAAGAGGAAACTTTTTCGGCCAACCGTAACTTCTCCAGCGATGTTGTTTTTGACAATGTTCAAGACGCTTTGGTAGAAGAACTTATAGAAGAAATCGTGGATCAGATATTTAACTCAACCATGGCTAACTGGTAAAAATGAACGCGGAAACTCTTTATCAATATATGCAAAAGCCGTCTTCTTTAGATAATGATTCTTTAGAAGGCCTGGCGAGTTTGGTAAAAAAATATCCGTATTTTCAAACAGCCCGGTTATTGCTGCTTAAAAACGGCATCGTAACGGGAAACGAAGACATAGATAAAAATTTGTCTGAAACCGCTATTTTCTGTTCCGACCGCACCCGATTGTTTTACTACCTGAACGAAGAAAAATACGCCCGATTCTTCCCGAAACAACCGACGGAGATAACTTCAGACAGGACGCAAACGCTGTTGGATTCTTATTTAAGTAGATTTTCGGAAGAAGAAACAATTTCGGAAACGCCTTCTAACATAGTGTCGGAAGATTATTTGGCATATTTGGAGAATCACGAAAATGCGGCGGTTTCATCCGCTGAACCGGAAGAAGCCCGGCAGTTGAAGCATCAAGATATTATCGACAGTTTTTTGGAGAAAGCCGGTTCCGACGAAGCGCTTATAACACCTTTACGAAATGCTGAGAATAGTGACGAACCTCAACCTGAAGAAGTTGCAGAAAGCGAATTTTTAACCGAAACATTGGCTAAAATCTACATCAAACAAAAAAAATATGAGCAGGCGCTCACAATTATTAAGCGATTAAGTTTGAATTTTCCAAAAAAAAGTATTTACTTTGCCGACCAAATTCGTTTTTTGGAATATTTGATCCTCAACGAGAAAAATAAAAAACAACAATAATATGTATATCTTCATTACAATTCTTATTTTGGTTGCAGCCATCCTGATGATTTTCATCGTATTGGTGCAAAACTCAAAAGGCGGAGGATTGGCTGCGGGCTTTTCCTCGTCTAACCAAATTATGGGTGTGCGCAAAACCACCGACTTCTTAGAAAAATTCACTTGGTCGTTAGCGGCGGCGATGATTATTTTAAGTATTTTAACCGCTAAATTCACTACATCCAATACAAATACGCCTCAGTCTCAAATTGAGGTGCAACAACCTGCTCCGCTCAATCCGGGCACCGCTCCCGATGTGGCTCCGAGCACACCAATACCGTCTGCTCCGCTTCCTGTGGAACAGGCGCCAACTACACCTCCTACAGAGTAATAAGAGTTTTGAATAATCGATACAGAGAGGCTGCCCAATAACTTTGAGGCAGCCTCTTATATTTATCCGTTTATTTCTTAGAACTATTTGCTCTATAATGCTGTTTAAGATTAAAAGCTGTAAATATTAAACCCTCAATAAATTTTTTAGTCGGACTAAAAGTTAATTCATTCCTATTTTATATGAAAAAATTGTTTTTACTGGCCGCATTTATCTTCCCGATGCTTGTTTCGGCGCAAGTTATTACTTACGATACCATTCGCGTTTCGCCCGATGATGCAAGAAATATCAATCGCGTCCAACGCGAGAGAACGTATAGCCAACCGGCTCCACAACAGCAACAACAGCAACCCGTGCGTTTGCAAGAAAAGCCGGTTATGGGTTTCGACAGAAGCAAGCTGCGCTTCGGGGCGAATATAGGATTGTCTTTTAGCCGCAACTATACCGTTTTCACTTTGGGCCCTCAGGTTGGCTATCAATTCAACAAATATTTTATGGGTGGCGCGGGAATTAAATATTACTACAACAAAGTTCGCGCTTACGGGTATAACGAAGAATATTTATACAAGAACCACTTGCTCGGCCCCAATGTCTTCGGCTATTTTTATCCGGTAAATTTTCTGGTGGTTTTTGCCCAGCCCGAATTAAATTATTTGTGGTCTAACGTTACAAACGTAACAGCAGGAACAACAAGCAAAGATTCGGGATTCGTGCCTTCTCTTTTGGTAGGCGCCGGCTTAAGGTTGGGCCGCTCGCACATAACCCTGAACTACGATTTGGTAAACCACACCAACTCTCCTTATCCCGACAGGGTATTTTTGGGAGTTTCCGCGTTTTTCTAAAACCTGCCGATTTCACTATCTCCGGCTCCCGTGCCTTTGTATTTGCTTCGGGCAGCATTAAACCGATAACGAACGGTTAATTCTATTTCGCGACTGTCGTTCCTATTGTATTGCCAAAACTCCATTTGGCTGTTGTAAAGCAAATTGCCTTCTTTGCTACCGTAGAATAAATCATGTCCTTTTAATTCTACACGGAGGCGTTCGTCGAAAAACGATTTAGTTATTCCCGCATTTACCACAAATTTGTTTTCGGTGAGATAAATGTTCTGATAATGTCCGCTTCCCTGATAATTTGCATCGAGTGTGAAAACAAAACCTTTCGGCAAGCGGAACGAATTGTTGAACGAAGCTATCGGCATGGGGTTGTTTAGCGTAACCGGCAAATCGTTACTTGTGATGGTGAGCCATTGTTTGATGACTCCACCGCTCAATTGCGGCGACCAAATCCCGAAGGTGGGAGAAATGGTTACGAAAGCCGTTAAACTCGGCAATTTTTCTAAATTCCGGTAAGCAATGAGCGATATAGCCGGGTTATCTTCCATCTGTTCCGTCCAGTAAATTATGGCGTCTTTCTCGTTTTTGTAACTCGTCATTATCTGGATGAATTTCCATACGCCTACCAGCGTAACATCGTGGATGGTGGAAGGTTTTAAGAACGGATTTCCGGTTTGCAACGTAAATCTGTTTCCGTAGAATACATTGCTGCTCAATTGCCGGTATGAGGGACGTTTTGTTTTGGCTGTGTAACTTAGCTGCAGGCTCACATTTTTTATTTGCGAAGCAAAAGAAACGTTGGGAAACCACTGCTCGTAATGCCGGCTTTGTTCTTCTACTTTTATTTCGTTGCTGAAGTAATCCGATCTGACGTTTTCATAACGTAGGCCCGCCCCGATCTGCCCAATAGGGATTGCCCGTGAATATTCTGCAAAAAAACTGTTGTTCTTCTCTTTTATACCGGTATGGGATGAAGGAACGATGTTTTGTGTGTTTATATAAACATCTTTCCTGTCTGTGTTGGTGTACTCACTTCCCATTGAAAAAATGCCGCCTAATACCGGATAAGAAAGCACCAATTTTGAAGCTATCAACCGGTTACTTACATTGTTTTCTGAATTTACCTTCCTGTTTTCGTACTCCTGGCTGGTTTCGGTAACTTCGGTTTGCTGTGATTGTTTATTGCCGTAGAAATCGGCATTGAAATCGACTTTCAATTTACCGAAATCACCATTATAATATGCGTTTAACCTATGTGCAGGCCGATTGTTATAAGCGCTCACTTCGCTGCTCGTCCAACGGTCGTATAGCTCACCATTGGCAAGCACCGTGCTGTTCATATTGGTAAAAGAACTGTGGCGTGGAAAAGACGAAAGGGTATATTTTATACCTGCATATTGTTTAGCAGAAATTTCGTAATTAATTCCCGAAATTGCTGTTACCGTACTCGATGCGCCCTCCGAGAACATAGTATTGTCTTGCGTCCAAAGTGTATCGACATACGTTTTTTGCCACATTTTGCTGTCTTGATACCACTCGTTGTAATTATAAAAGAATGTTCCGAAAACATCCCAACCGTTATTACGATAATTTAGGTTCAATTGTTCCCTTAAATCGGTATTTTGAGATTGATAAAAACTCGACCGGACATCGAAGCTGAAGCCGTCGCCCGCTTTCGGTACCGTGTTGATGCGGATGACTGCTTTTACCGAAGCATCGTAACGCGCGCCGGGATTATTGATGATTTCCACCTCCCGGATATCGGCGGAATTCAGGTTATCCAACTCCGACACGTCGCGCATTTCGCGGTTGTTTATGTAAATCTTCGCCTGCCCTTTGCCGAAAACGGAATAAACGCCATCGTCGCCCGTAAGTGAAGGAAGCCTTTTCAGCACATCGTTACCTGTTCCGGCTTTGCTTAAGACGGAGTTTTGTACGGTAGTTACCAACGCATCGTCTCTTAAACGGATCTTGGGCAAATCGCCGCTTATCACCACTTCGTTCAGCGTCATGGGCGACGCTTTCAATACAACGGTTTGTTGTGGTTCGGCAAAAATTATTCTGGTTTCGTACCCGATAAACGATATTTGTATGTATGCATTGCCAGCCGCGGGGCGTGCATTGAGCATAAATTCGCCTTCGGCGTTGGTTACGGTTCCGGTTTGAAGCACGCTATCGGGAAGTGAATAGAGCGCCACATTGGCAAACTCCACTGGTTGTCCCTGTTCATCGGTAACCGTACCTTTAAATGTTTGGCTTAAAATGGCGATCGTGAAAAACAGATAACCTGCAATGCTTAAAATTGATCTCTTCATAATAATACTTTTCCCATTTAGACGCAAGGTGCCCGATATCGGTTACAAAAATAGGCATTCAAATTAAAAATGCCTATGTATGTTGTTCAACATTTTCAAAAAACGACTGTTCTTTTTGTAACCGCAGCGCTTCCCAAAATGCCCGTCCCGTCTTTTATATTGGAGAAAATTTGAACAGGTTCCATAAAAGGCATGTCGTCGCTATCGGCATAAGCGTTCAGGGTACGCAGATACATAAAATAATCATACGATAGCTGCTGCACTTCAATTCGATAAACAACCCGAAAGGGCATATCGCTCTGCGAGTAATGGTCTTCGTATTGCGGCAGCAATTTTAATCGAAAGCATCACTCTCATTCAATCTTCCTCAATCTGTTATCGAATGACAATATCCCTTACCACTTCCTCTTCGGCGTACTCGTTCAACCGCTCGATAAGGTTTTGTTTGTTCATCAACAATTCAGCGCGTAAAATGGCTGAATTCAGCTGAATGTAAAGAGTGCTTCTTTTAAAATATACGTTTTTTGTGTAGTGCGAAACGCCCTCGCCCAGGAGTTCGTTCCACGCCTTTACCGCACGATGCTCCGCCAAACTGGTTTTTAACTGCCTGTTTTCTTCAAAGAATTGAGACATAGCTTCTCGCAAGGGCTGGGCATCTTTTTTTTTCATCACGCGTTAGCTGTTGAGTTGCGTTATTTCTCCATTCTTAACGGAATAAATATGATAACTGTTGTGGAGAAGCTGCAGTATTTTATCGAGCGATTCGCGGTTGGTGTCCGAAATAAATATCTGTCCGAACTCTTCTCCCGATACAAGTTTCACGATCTCCTCCACCCGATTGGCATCCAAGCGGTCGAAAATATCGTCGAGCAACAGAATGGGCGTTTGGCTGCCGCGTTTCAGTAAATAATCGAATTGCGCCAATTTCAGGGCAACGAAATAGGTTTTGTTTTGTCCTTGCGAACCCACCTTTTTTATGGGATAACCATCGAGCAGCATTTCCAGTTCGTCGCGGTGAATGCCGGTTGTAGTATGCCCTATGGCCATATCGCGCGAGCGATTGGCGCGAAGCGACTCGGCAAAGTTGCTTCCCGAAAGTTGTGAAACGTATTCAAAAGAAACCAGTTCTTTGGAACGGCTGATAAGGGCGTAAAATTTCTCGAAAATAGGTGTAAACTCCCCGATAAACGCTTCGCGTTTTTCGAAAATAAATTGTCCGTTTTCCACCATTTGCTGTTCCCAAACGTCCAACAATGCGGAATCTATTTCTTCCCTTTCCATTTTCAGCAAAGCGTTTCGCTGTTGCAACGCTTTGTTATACCGCAACAGCGAATAGAGATATTCTTTATCGAACTGCGAAACGGCAATGTCCATAAATTTGCGCCGCTCTTCGCTCACTCCTTCAATCAGCCCGATGTCGGCCGGAGAGATCATCACCAACGGAATAAACCCGATGTGATCCGAAAGTTTTTCGTACTCTTTTTTATTCCGTTTAAACTGCTTTTTTTGCCGTCTTTTCAGGCCGCAATAAATCTCCTCATCGGGTTGTCCGTCAAAAACATATTTCCCTTGCAGCATGCAAACATCGGCATGGTGATTAATTATCTGAGAATCTACGGGATTGGTGTAACTCTTGCAAAAGGAAAGGTAATAGACGGCATCGAGTAAATTGGTTTTCCCCATTCCGTTATTGCCTATAAAACAATTGATTTTGGGAGAAAGTGTAATATCTACTTGCTCCAAATTTTTATAATTGATAACCGAAAGGTGTTTGAGAATCATTTTGGGAATTGAATAAAGATTGAATGAGATTGATGTTAGTTGCTACAACTGCAAAGAATATCAATCTTCCTCTAAAATTAATTGTTGTAGGTCTTCGGGATTGACGTTGGTTCTGATACGCCCTTGGCTGGCAAAGGAAATTTTCCCGGTTTCTTCCGAAACAATTATTACCTTAGCATCCGTTTCTTGTGTTATGCCCAAACCTGCACGATGCCGCAACCCCATGTGTTTGGGGATGTTGGGGTTTTGCGATACGGGCAAAATACAGCCCGCAGCTTTTATTTTCTTATCTACGATGATCATGGCGCCATCGTGCAAAGGGCTGTTTTTGAAGAAAATATTTTCTATAAGGCGCGACGAAACATCGGCATTGATGATCTCACCCGTTTGTTCGTACAGCCCCAACTGAATATCTCCCTGATAAACAATAAGCGCTCCTATCCGGCTTCGAGACATATTCATACATGCCAGCACAATGGATGTTACGTGAGAATAATCTTTGGTTTTCATATTGCTGGGCATAATGAGCTTCGAAATAAATTTCCAACCTCTTTTTGAGCCGAGCGACATCAGGAAGCGGCGTATCTCGTCTTGAAATAAAATTACCAGCAATATAAGCCCTATATTCACAAATTGGTCTAAAATAGAACCCAGAAGCACCATATCGAATACTTGTGAAACAAGTATCCAGATTACCAAGAACACAACAATACCCAAAAATAGCGGCCGCATACCCGATATTTTCACCAATTTAAACAGGTAATAAAGCAGCAGCGCTACAAGCAGGATGTCTATAAAATCTTTTAAACCAAAGTGATCTAACATATTATTGTTTTAGAATCTGATTTCGGGGAACTGAATTTTTTATTTTGGATACTATTTTTACGCATTCTACGGCTTCTTTCACATCGTGCACCCGCAACATATCGGCTCCCGATAAAAGAGAATACGTATTTAAAACGGACGTTCCGTTTAAACTTTCCTGAAGCGAGCTTCCGAGCATCTTATAAATCATCGATTTTCGGGATATGCCCACCAATATCGGGAGTTCAAAGTTATCAAAATATTTTAAATATGCCATTAACTCATAGTTTTGCGTTAAAGTTTTGCTAAAACCAAAACCCGGGTCTATAATAATATCGTTGACTCCAAGCAGATTCAGTTCCGATATTTTTTTTGAAAAATAGTACAGAACATCTTGAATGAAATTGTCGTAACCGGTGTGCTGTTGCATGGTTTGCGGCGTTCCACGCATGTGCATGAGAATATATGGCACGTTGAGTTTGGCAACGGTTTCAAACATGTTTTCATCTATTTGTCCGCCGGAAATATCATTGATAATATTGACGCCGTATTTTTCCACGGCGCATTGCGCCACTTCGGCATAGAAAGTATCTATCGATAAAACGGCATCGGGAAATTCCTTGCGAATAATTGACAAAGCAGGTTCTAATCGTTGAATTTCTTCTTTTGCCGAGAGGAACTGCGAAGTGGGCGTAGTGGATTGCGCGCCTATATCGATAATTGTTCCGCCTTCGCTCAGAACTTGCCCGGCGCGCTCCACAATTTCTTTTTCGGTTTGCTTACGGCTCCCCGAAAAAAAAGAATCGGGCGTGATGTTCATGATTCCCATCACCGCAGGTGTGGAAAGGTCGAGCAATTCGCCGTTTATGTTGATTGTTTTAGGCATTTAAAGCGTGGAGTTTGGTTTTTTATCGGGATAATCGATGGTGTAATGCAAGCCGCGGCTTTCTTTTCTCGCCATAGCCTGTTTTATAACCAAATATCCTACTTTTATGATATTACGCAGTTCGCAAATTTCGCGTATAACCTCCGATCGTTGGAAAAGGTCTTCCGTCTCACGGAAAAGGATGTTGAGCCTGTCCATCGCTCGCTGCAAGCGCATATCGGAACGGACAATGCCGACATAAGACGACATGATTTGTCCCACCTCTTTATAATTTTGCGTAATAAGCACCATTTCTTCGGTTGATGTGGTTCCTTCGTCGTTCCACGCCGGAATATTTTCCTGGAAAGGATAATCTTTGAATCTCGGGATGGCGTGTTTGGCGGCCGAATCGGCAAACACCACCGCTTCGATCAACGAATTCGATGCCAATCTGTTTGCTCCATGCAGTCCGGTGCAAGCGCACTCGCCGTTGGCATACAGCCTGTTGATACTGGTTTCCCCATCGATATTCACCAGAATGCCGCCGCATAAATAATGCGCCGCAGGCGCAACGGGGATCATGTCTTTGGTAATATCGATGCCGTACGATAAGCATTTTTCGTAAATACTCGGGAAATGCTCTTTTGTTTCTTCGGGGTTTTTGTGAGTAACATCCAAGTAAACGTGTTCATCGCCTCGGGTTTTCATTTCCGTATCGATGGCGCGGGCCACAATATCGCGCGGCGCGAGCGATAATCGATCATCGTATTTGTGCATAAATTCCTTTCCGTCTTTGGTTTTGAGTACGCCGCCGTATCCGCGCATGGCTTCGGTAATTAAAAACGACGGGCGTACGCCCGGATGATATAAAGCGGTGGGATGAAACTGCACAAATTCCATGCCTTTCACTTCGCCTTTCGCGCGCGAAACCATCGCTATTCCGTCGCCGGTAGCTACAAGCGGATTGGTCGTGTTCAGATAAATGCATCCGATACCTCCGGTAGCCATCATCGTTACCCGGGCGAGGAATGTATCTACCCGATTTGTTTCCATATCCATAATGTATGCACCGTAGCATTCGATCTCCGGCGTATGGCGTGTAACAATTTGCCCCAAATGGTGTTGGGTAAGTATCTCTATTGTAAAATGATTATCGAAGACTTCAATATTCGGATGGTTGCGAATGGTTTCAATCAAACTCGTTTGAATTTCGGCTCCGGTTTTGTCTTTATGATGCAGAATACGAAATTCGGAATGTCCGCCTTCTTTGTGCAGATCGAAGTTTCCTTTTTCATCTTTATCGAAGTCAACACCCCAGCTGATCAGTTCATTTATTTGCGCTGGAGCTTCCCTCACCACTTTTTCCACTACATCAATATCGCATAAACCGGCGCCGGCATCCAAAGTATCGGCAATATGTTTTTCGAAATTGTCCCAAGGCGTGGTAACGGAAGCAATACCGCCTTGCGCGTAATAAGTATTGGCATCCTCCAAAGTGGTTTTGGCAACGATGGCAACTTTACCGTATTTTGCCACTTTCAGCGCAAAGCTCATGCCGGCAATGCCTGAGCCGATAACCAGAAAATCGTATTTGTGAATCATATATCTCTCTAAGTTTATTTAGGATTACAAATTTAAGTATTTATGTTTAATTATGAATTTAATTTATCGGGAAATGAAAGTCCTTATGCGCCAAATTCTTTAAAATAATAGTTAAATATCAGCGATTTATTTCAATCTTTGCGAAATAATATTTACTTTGTACGTACGTAAGATACTTAACAATTAAATATTTTCGAAATATATGAAAAAGCTTATTATTATATCCGTTTTCTTATCGTTGCTCTCCTTTTCGGTGGTTTTGGCAGGCGATAAAGAAGTTTTGCAAGATGCCGTATATACATTGCGCGGACGGGTATTGGCAGGAGATACCAAAAACCCATTGGTGAATGCCAGCGTTACAGTTGTGAATTCTAATATATCTACGGTTACCAATGAAGATGGATATTTTTCGCTTCGCGTTCCGGGTTCGGCAAGAAATTCGCGTATCATCATTCGTTATTTGGGATACGAGAATCTGCAAATTCCTGTTGTAACACTTATAGATAAGGTGAACGAGCACATTATGCTCACGCCATCAGCCATCGAACTGAGCGAATTGCAAGTTGTGTCGGGCGACGGAAGAGAACTTATACAGGAAGCATTGAGGAAAATTCCGACGAATTATCCTACAGACCCGAATATGATGGTGGCTTTTTACAGGGAATCCATCAAAAAAGGATCTAATTACATTTCGTTGGTAGAAGCGGTTTTAGATGTTTACAAAGCATCGTATCGTTCATTTGAAAACGACCAGGCAAAAATATATATCGGGCGAAAGGCCACCGATATTTCTCCACGCGACACGGTTTTACTAAAATTCCAAGGTGGCATCAGTACGGCATTTTTGCTGGATGTTGCCAAAAACCCCGAAATTGTTTTCGGAGAAAAAGGCGATGAGTATGAGTTCAAGATCGAGCGAATGATCAATATCAATAACAAACCGCACTACATCATTCATTTCAATCCGCGCGAAGGAATAACCGATATATTGTTTCGCGGAACGGCATTTTTGGATGCGCAATCGCTCGCTTTTTCGAGGATGGAGTTTAACATGAACGTGGAAGATAGAAAAGATGCCGCTAATATTTTTATCAGAAAAAAACCGGCGAGAATGAAAGCAGATATTGACAAAGCTGCTTATGCCGTGGATTTTATTGAAAAGGACGGTAAATGGTACTTCAATTACAGCAGTACGGAAGTGGTATTCAGGGTAAGATGGACAAACCGGTTTTTCGGACTTTTTTCAACCATGTACACCATTGGCTCGGAAATGGCGATAACGGATAGGTATGACGAAAATGTGACCAAATTCCCGCGGGCAGAACGTATTCGCTCAACCGATGTTATCGCCGAAAAAGTAGAACATTTTCAAGACCCCAATTTCTGGGGAGATTATAACGTGATTGAACCCGATATTGAAATTACAAACGCCATAAAACGATTGAGCAATAAATTGTTGAGGAGAGAAAGATAATTTTGCCTCCTATAATTAAAAATATGCTTCAGGCGAGGCTCCAAAGAGAAAAAAGAGGAAAACTATTTGTATTTAAAAAAATTAGCCTTAACTTTGCAGCCCCTAAAAACGGGATATTAATATTTTATTACAAACAATTTATGTATTTAGATTCTGAAAAAAAGAAAGAAATCTTTGCAAAACACGGAAAGTCTAACACTGATACCGGCTCGCCTGAAGCGCAGATAGCATTGTTTTCATACCGTATTTCGCATTTGACTCAACATTTAAAGTCAAACAAAAAAGATTATAACACGGAACGTTCTTTGAGAATTTTAGTTGGTAAACGTCGTCGTTTGCTGGATTACCTGATAGAAAAAGATATCGAAAGATACAGAGCTATCATTAAAGAATTGGGTATCAGAAAGTAAAATTTTCAACAAAGCAAAAAAAGAGTGAATAAAAAATTGTTCACTCTTTTTTATTTTCAACATATTTTCCGAAATGAAAAAACATATTGTAAAATAGTGTTATAAAACATGTTTTTTTGTTTGGCAGATTATGAAACATCCCTTACTTTTGTATCGATAACCTAAAACAATCTTTTTTACCTTAATTACTAATCCGTAAAACCAAAGACAAAAGAGGTCATCTCGATCGAGGTGACCTTTTTTTTATTCCATCATATAAGCAATCAAAGGTTCTTTTTTAGAAAAGATATGTTGCAAATCTTCCTGAAAATCCGGCAGACTATATCCCAAAAGAAATTGTGTCAATTGCTTAATATCCAACGAGAAATGAAGATGTTGTTTTGTGTATTTTTTAGAAACTTTTCCTTGATCGATTACAAAAAATCCGTTATTTTGCTCAAGTAATGTATCCGTGATTTGTAGCGAAAAAGTTTTTGACGGATATTTTTTCGTGAAAAGCCAAAGCAAATTTTCAACATTTATGATACGCGACATACCGATAAGGCTTTTTTTCGACGGATAGCCGAAAAGTTTTGCCTCTTCTACAATAGCTACAAAATCGTCAAATGTTTTTTGAACAGTCATATCGCGAGAGCGAAAAAAAGAGTCGAAACGTTGGTAAGCGTGATTTATATCGGATGAAGCAGACAGTATTTGCTGCAAATTGGGGAGCGGAGCTCCCAAATCAAACGTTTGGATGAATCCAAACGGTTCGTAAAACTTAAATAAACTTTCATCCTGAGGCACTAAAATTCCTAAACAAGCGCCTTTTTTTCCCATTTCATCGAAAGATTTTTCAATCAGCGCAGCCATAAAACCTTTTTTTCTGGCATCAGGCAAGGTGCATAAACCCGACAAATAAGCAATGGGAATTTCAGTATCGTGAAAAGTTAAATTAAACGGCAGCATTTGCAACGATGAAACCGCTTTACCTTCGTGGAAATATATAAGCGTATTTTCGTTTTTGTATTTCCTGCGGAAATAAATATCCATATAATCGTCCGAATCGCCGAAACATGTCTTCCACATATTCCAAACCAATTGTTTATCAGTATTATCGGCGTATCGGATCATGAATTATTCTTTAAATCGGGCGTTGTATTTTTCGAGTATAATATCGGGTTGATAAGAAAGTTTCGCTTGCCGCAAATTTTCAATACCCATGTCTTCTTCCCGGTTTATATACTCGAATTCAGCGGCTTCATTCTCGATAAATTGCTGATTTATTATATTATAAGCGCCGTGTATGGAAGTGAAAGCCTTTTCAACATGAACAATAAAAGTATCACGTGTAAGCGGCTCTCCTACAGAAAAGGCAGCGATTTTATTATCAACACAAATAAGCCCGCCTTTTAAGCCGAAATATTCAAAATTTTCGAGCATCAAAGTAGTGGCATAGTCATCGTAAACAAGTGATGGGTCTTTGTCTTCTTTGTTCATCTTCATCCATTTATCCAGCATATTTTTACATTCTTCAACCAAAACAGGATTTCCCGTAAGGGACTTATACGTCCATTTGTTTTCTCTTTTAAATCGATTGATGTGATTGCGTTTGCTCTGTAACTTCCTTCCTTTCAAACTAATAAGTTTTTCAGAATTATAAATATAATCCGAAACGCTTCGGTTTAATTTGTAATCGAAAGTTCCGGGCATAACATTTTCTACTTCCTCAATCATTTCCTTAGTTAATCCCCTCATCTGAAAACGCCCTTCGTTATTCTTGTGGTCTTCTATTAAAATTTCGACGGCTCCCTTTAAATTTCCCAAGCCCACGGGTTTTAAATAAGAATTTCGGCCGTTATTGTCTTTGAACCGAATAAACAACCAGTCATCGGTTGTTGCAAACTGTGTAGAGAACTTTCCTCCCCACGAAAACAAATTGGTGAAACAGAGGTCGGATGCGCGATAATTTTGGTTTGATAAGTATTTATCTATTGTTTTTTTATCTTCGAGTTCGATAGTTTTGAATGTCAACATAAAATTCGGTGTACTTTTTTCTTATAGATTCTGAAACAATTTATTGGGGCGAAAAGTTTAAAAAGCGGAATGGCCAAAGCCATTCCGCTACAAATATATGTGCTCTTTAGTAAATTAAAAGTTTTTAAAACCCATTATTTTCCGCACATCTGAAATAGTTTTCGATGCACTTTCCCTGGCTTTTTCAGCTCCTTCTTGTGTTACCTTGTGCAAATATGCCTGGTTTTTCTCTATTTCGATAATCCTTTCCCGAATGGGAAGGGTGACTTTGATAATATCTTCGGCTAACTGTTTTTTCATGTCGCCATACCTGATCTCGCAAGTGTTCCATTTGTCTTCGTAATGCAGCACCACATCGGGAGTGGAAACTACCCGCATGATGGTGAAAAGGTTTTCGATGTAATCGGGTTTTGCGGAATTAGGTTCGGTGGGGCCGGAGTCTGTAAGAGCCTTTTTAACCTTTTTCTCAATATTTTTTGGGCTATCTGATAAATAAATGGCATTTCCTTCCGATTTGCCCATTTTGCCGCTACCGTCTAATCCGGGAATTTTTATTAATTCCTGTCCAAAATTATAGGCTATCGGTTCTTTAAAATACTCTATTCCGTAGAAATTATTGAACCTGCGCGCAAATTTACGCGTCATCTCCAAATGTTGTTCCTGGTCTTTGCCGACAGGCACTTTATCTGCATTGTGAATTAAAATATCGGCAGCCATCAGCGTAGGATAAGTTAATAAACCGGCATTTACATTTTCGGGTTGCTTTCGGGCTTTTTCTTTAAACGATGTGGTTTTTGCCAATTCGCCCATGTATGCATGCATATTCAAATAGAGATAAAGCTCCATAGTTTCCGGCACATC
This sequence comes from Bacteroidota bacterium, assembly GCA_023424395.1. Taxonomy (GTDB): domain Bacteria; phylum Bacteroidota; class Bacteroidia; order Bacteroidales; family Dysgonomonadaceae; genus JAFADY01. The sequence goes on from JAFADY010000021.1 coordinate 42,317, forward strand.
GCTTTGGATATAGATGACCGATTTATCCGGATCAATGCCTGCTGCCAAATAATCGACCAAAACGTTTTTAACATTATCGTGTAATATACCCGGATCCGGATGCGTTGTCAGAGAGTGAATATCCGCTATAAAAAAATAGCAATTATTCTCTTCCTGCATCTTGATGAAATTGCGCAAAGCGCCGAAATAGTTTCCTAAGTGTAAATTTCCTGTCGAACGTATGCCACTAAGTACCGTATCCATTTATTCTTTTTATTATTTAGTTTGCATGCTGCTTTTTGGCGAGTGCAAATTTACGTGATTTTTTCCTATAAACCTTATTGTACTATAAATAGAATTGAATTATTTGCGTTTATTTATTACTTTTGTATGAACGATAAAAATTAATTATCCATGAAAGGAATTGTTCTTGCAGGTGGCTCCGGTTCCAGACTTTACCCGATCACAAAAGGAATTTCCAAACAACTCATCCCTATTTATGATAAACCCATGGTTTATTATCCGATTTCTGCACTGATGTTAGCAGGAATTAAAGAGATTCTTATTATATCGACTCCTGCGGATTTACCCGGATTTAAGCGGCTTTTAGGCTATGGCTCCGATTACGGCGTTCATTTTGAATACGCCGAACAACCCAGTCCTGACGGACTGGCACAAGCTTTTATTATTGGGGAAGAATTTATTGGCAACGACTCTGCATGCTTAGTTCTGGGCGACAATATTTTTTATGGACACGGATTTCCGACGATGTTGCGCCAAGCCGTGAAAGATGCCGAAGAACGCGCCATGGCAACCGTTTTCGGTTATTACGTAAATGATCCTGAACGCTACGGTGTGGCCGAGTTCGACAAAAACGGCAAGGTGTTGAGCATTGAAGAAAAACCGAAAACACCGAAATCAAATTATGCAGTGGTGGGCTTGTATTTTTATCCGAATAAAGTGATAGAAGTCGCTAAAAAAATTAAACCTTCCGCACGTGGAGAATTGGAAATTACAACTGTCAACCAAGAATTTTTGAAAGACGGGGACTTAAAAGTTCAACTTTTTGGACGTGGATTTGCATGGCTTGATACCGGCACACACGATTCACTCTCTGAAGCATCTAATTTTATAGAGGTATTAGAAAAGCGCCAGGGTTTGAAAATCTCCTGCTTAGAAGAAATCGCTTGGCGTAATGGATGGATTTCAGACGAAGAATTACGAAAAATGGGTGAATCGATGAAGAAAAATCCCTATGGGCAATACTTGCTTAAATTAATTGATAATGCATAATTTACAAGGCACAATTTAGCGATGAATGTTATTAAAACCGAAATTGAAGGCATAGTCATCATCGAACCGCGAATTTTTAGCGATGAGCGCGGCTATTTCTTCGAATCGTTTTCGCAACGCGAATTTGAAGAAAAAGTATGCAAAACCATTTTTGTGCAGGATAACGAATCGAAATCGCGATACGGTGTGTTGCGCGGGTTACATTTCCAGAACCCCCCTTATGCACAAGCCAAATTGGTACGTGTGGTTAAAGGCCGTGTGTTGGATGTGGCGGTGGATATTCGCGAAAATTCACCCACGTTCGGCAAACACATCGCTTTGGATCTTTCGGATGAAAACAAACGACAACTGTTTATTCCGCGCGGATTTGCACACGGATATGCCGTATTAAGCAACGAAGCCGTTTTTCAATACAAATGCGATAATTATTACGCTCCCGATTACGAAAGCGGCATTTTGTGGAATGATCCCGCGCTGAATATCGATTGGAAAATACCGGCAAAAGATATTATTTTATCGGAAAAAGATAAGGCGAATCGTCGGATGTTAAAATGAAAAAAAACGACTATCTTTACATCTCAAAAGTCCGAATATGCAAGAAAGAAGTCCCGAAATAAAAGCGTTTATCCGCGAGCACAGTTCGCTGTTTTGGTATATTCCCGAAGACAAAAAAGAGCATATCAGCGATGAAACGTTGGTGGAATTTATTTTGAATTATGGAGATATGCGCGCGGTGGTTGATTTGTTGAATGTATTGGGTAGAGAGAAAACAAAAAATATTTTTGAACACACATTGCAAATCAGCCCGCGCCGAGCCGCAAACTATAATGAACTGACAATTAATTTTTTTCAACATTATTTTCGCCGACATGCACATTGAAATCTTCGATGAAAATCAACAAACGTTACTGCCTTATTTGAGTAAGTACAAGCGCTCGTTTTATTTGGTTGGCGGCACGGCAATCGCGTTGCACATCGGACACCGACGTTCCATAGACTTTGATTTGTTCACGCCATCAAGACTCAATCGAACTCGAATAAAAGCAACGTTGCGAGACATTCCCTTTCAGCAGAAACTTATTGGCGAAGATATAGACCAACTTCATCTGATTATCAATAATGTAAAAGTTGCTTTTTTCAATTATCCCTATCCGGTTCAGCATCCGGTTACGTTAAAAAACAACTTATCCCTGCCTTCTCTTTTAACATTGGCGGCAATGAAAGCGTTTGCTCTCGGTCGTCGCGCAAAATGGAAGGATTATGTTGATTTATACTTCATTTTCAAAGATTTTCATTCCATCAGCAAAGTGAGTGAACAGGCTTATCTTATTTTTTCGGGACAATTTTCGGAAAAACTTTTCAGAGAACAACTCGCTTTTCATAAAGATATAAATTACGATGAAGAAGTGGAATACCTCATTCCATCCCCGCCAACCAAAACCGAAATAAAAGAGTTTTTAATTGATGTGGCTACTGATTTTTAAACTCAAGGTAAAAAAAGCGGCGGGTGGATCTTTGCTCTAAAAAACTAAAAATATGACCACTTTCAACAAAAACATCCTTATTACCGGCGGAGCCGGCTTTATCGGGTCGCACGTAGTGCAGCTATTCGTAAACAAATATCCTGATTACAGAATCGTGAATCTCGATTCACTCACGTACGCCGGAAATTTGTCAAACTTAAAGGATATTGAAAATGCTCCCAATTATGAATTCGTGAAAGCCGATATCTGTGACTTCGAGGCAATGTTAAATGTGTTTGAAAAATACAAACCAGATAGCGTTCTTCACTTAGCAGCCGAGAGCCACGTTGACAGAAGCATCAAAGACCCGTTTAGTTTTGCCCGCACCAACGTGATGGGAACACTCAACCTGCTGGAAGCCGCTCGCAGGTCGTGGTTAGCCACCCCGCACCCCGCACCCCGCACCCCGCACCTCTTCTACCACGTTTCTACCGATGAAGTGTACGGCGCCTTGGAATTTGATGATACACTGTTTACCGAAGAAACGCGCTACGATCCGCATTCGCCTTACTCTGCATCCAAAGCCGCATCCGACCATTTCGTGCGAGCTTATCATGACACGTACGGATTACCCATAGTTATTTCAAACTGCTCCAATAATTACGGGCCATACCAATTTCCCGAAAAATTAATTCCTTTATTTATCAATAATATCCGGCAGAATAAACCGCTTCCGGTTTACGGAAAAGGCGAAAACGTTCGTGATTGGCTTTACGTTGAAGATCATGCGCGGGCTATTGATTTAATTTTTCACGAAGGGAAAAAAGATGAAACCTACAATATAGGCGGTTTTAACGAGTGGAAAAACATCGATTTAATAAAAGTGATCATCAAAACGGCAGACCGTTTACTTGGCCGCGCCGAAGGCGAATCGGAAAAACTCATTACCTACGTTACCGATCGTGCAGGACACGATTTGCGCTATGCCATCGATGCCTCTAAATTGCAAGAAGAATTGGGATGGGAGCCCTCTCTCCAATTTGAGGAAGGAATTGAAAAAACCATCCGCTGGTATTTGGATAATCAATTGTGGTTGGATAATGTTACGAGCGGCAATTATCAGGAGTATTATGAGAAGATGTACGGGAGTGGAAATAATGCTTTCGAAAACAAACTAAACTTAGAATAAAAAAGTCATTTTGACGTTATATTATAAACACACATAATTTCCATAGTTAGAAAAAACAGTAAAATGAATATAAAATATTTTTTATTAGCATCTATTTGGGCTTTAGCTTCTTACCACCTTGTTGGAAATAATGACATCCAATGGAATGCAAACATGATGCTATTTAATACAGAAAACAATAAGGATATTTATGTATCTCCAAGCGGCAGCGACCGTAATTCAGGAACGCTAGGAGCTCCTTTGCAATCAATACATCAAGCACTCAAAATTGCCCAAACAGATCGACAAAATAAAAATTTTAATATTATTTTATTAGGAGGTGTCCATCAAATAAAAGAACCCATATCCATAAGAAACAATTCCCGAAATATTGCAATTAAAAGTATCAGTCCAAGAGCCGCCATAATTGAAGGGACTCGAACATTGGATAATAAAACATTTTCCATGTCAAATAATAATATTGTAAAAATACCAATTACTGAAGATGTTTATCAACTCATAATAAATAATAAATCTGTAAATTTATCTCATTCAGAAGATACTCCCTTTCTTATGTCAACCGTTAAATCTTTTGCTGATATTACAAGATACGATAATAATAAAAACAAGGTTGGAGATAAATATTATTATAAGGTCGGCATTGACAGAAAAGATATTAACAAAGTTGAATTAGGAAGTATTCTAAGGATCAGCAGTTGGTGGAAAGAAGAATTCAGAACTGTTTCAAGCATTATAAATAGAGAAAATGCCGTTATTATTGAGAGCGATACTAAATTATTTATTGATTACGCACCTTACGTAGGCGAGCAATATTGTATTTACAACAGTTCAAGTCTTCTAACTCCCGGAAGTTACTATTTTCGAAATTCTAGAGGTAACAAATTTGTATATTATAAATTGAATCGAGGGGAGACGATAAATAATATTAAGGTAAAAATTCCTGTAACCGACCGGTTAATCAATATCCAGAACTCATCAAATATAGATATCAAAGATATTATTTTTAGATTTAATACCGATAACATTCTACTATACACTATTCCTCAAGCCAATATTGATGCAGTAGGCTCAATAACATGTATGAACAGTCAAAATATTTTAATCGAAAACTGTGAATTTTACAATACAATAGGCTACGCAATTTCAATAAAACATGGTTCGAGTAAATGTACGGTGAAAGATTCATATATACATCAAACTTGTGGAGGAATAATAATTGGAGAGGATTCTCCCGAAGATAAGAAAAAAATTTCCAACAATATTCTTATCGAAAATAATCTAGTTTACGATATCGGTTATTTATCTTGGGATGCAGTAGGTATAATACTCGTTCATGGTAATAATTGCAAGATTAAGCACAATACAGTAATGAAAACCAAGTACACCGGAATAAGCTGCGGTTGGGCCTGGGGTTTTTACGATTCCCATTTAAATTCTAATGAAATCAGTTATAATCACATACATCATATAATGGGGGGATATTTAAGTGATGGAGCGGGTATCTATACTCTGGGCGAACAACCAAACACAAAAATTGCTCACAATTTAATACACGATGTTGTAGGCACACATGAAGGTATGGGAAGAGGTATTTATTTTGATACCGGATCATCGTTCATTGACTGTTTCAATAATATTGTATATGGAGTGCAAATAGGTATTTTTATGGGTGTTAATAAATCAATTACGGTTAGGAATAATATCATAGCATACACCAATGATTTTGCGTTTTCGAAATTAAACAAGAAAGAGTGGATTGAAGACATTATTAAGAATAACCTCATTTATATAGACGCCGGAGTACTTTTTGAGAATACTGTTAATAATGCTAACATTCAAATCAACAATAACGCGTTTTACGGTATTAATAACAGCGCGTTCAGATCAAGTCGTCAACAATCACAGCCGTTATATTTTGCCCCTCATTTCAAAGATCCGATTAATGGAGATTTTTCTTTTAATTCGAGTCAATACAATAATGTATCTCGAAATTTAAAAAGAATAGATTTTTATGATTTTACTCATACTATGTCTGACAGAATAATAGAAAATACGGTAACTTTTGGACCAGGTATTAAACGCGGCGAACATTTAAATTATAATGTAATAAACGAATTCACCAATTCTAATTATAAAAGAGATTTCAGAGCCTCTGTTAGCAGAAGATTCAAACGATTAAGTTCTTATTTTTTGAGAAAGTAAAATTACTCCAATCATTTACAAGTACACCCATTATTAAATTAGCCTAATAATTTAATGACAGATTCTGATTTATACAAAAGAACTCTTAAATCAAATTCGTTATTTGGCGGTATAAAAATATTCCAAATTATTGTAATGTTGCTAAGAACCAAAATAGTGGCATTATTATTGGGTCCCGCCGGAATGGGAATTCAAGCCTTATTTATTACAACTTTAGATTCCCTTCAACAATTCACCACTTTTGGCGTTTTTCAGAGTTCTGTTAGAGATATTTCTCAAGCAAAATCAAATTCGTTGGAGGAGAAACAAAAAGTAATTAATACTGTTTCAACTGTAGTATTACTCACGGCACTTTTTGGTGCGGCAATTTGTTTCTTCTTCTCGAAGCAACTCAGTGTTATAGTATTCGATGTTGATAACTATAATATTAGTTTTAAAATTATTTCTCTTGCATTATTTTTTTTAATTCTGTCGAATGGTTACATAGCCATTTTTCAAGGTCTAAGAGAATTAAAACCTTTAGCTAAAGCTTCTCTTGTGGGGGCTTTTTTATCTGTATTACTTGCTACGCCATTGTACTTTTTTTACGGTATAAAATCTATACCCATTGCTATATTGGCGAGTAATCTGGTAGTGTTTCTCATATATTTTTTCTACGGAAGAAAAATAGATGTTCTGCAAAGCATACGCTTTTCCAGTTTAGAAGATTTAAAAACTATAGGTATTCCAATAATTAACTTAGGTTTTATATTGATGTTAAGTAATGGAATTATGACTTTGTTCACATTAGCTTTAAACTCGTACATCAATAGAGAAGGAGGTGCATCCGAGGTAGGGTTTTTCAATGCAGCCATAACTTCAACGTATGGAAATCTTATCATTTTCACATCAATCCTTTCTTCAGACTATTTCCCTAGATTGTCACAATCTATTTTTGATAAAATAAAATTACAGAAAATCGTTAATCATCAAATCGAGCTCCTTATTCTGATCATTTCACCTTTAATTTGCCTTATCATCCTTTTCACCGATCAGTTAATTTTATTGCTTTATTCACGAGAATTTCTATCGATAGTACCTATTGTTCAGTTTATGGCTTCCTCACTTATTTTTAAAGTAATCTGGCAAGCTATGTCTTTTATAATTTTAGCATATGGAGATAAAAAAACATATTTTACTTTTGATGCAATAATTGGCAACGGTACAGCGTTTCTACTAAATATATTTGCATATAAACTATTTGGATTAGGAGGCCTGGGAATTTCTTATATTTTGGGATCACTAGTTATAATGATTGTACTCAATAGTGTAATGAGATTAAAATATAAAATAATTATTTCAAATAATATTTGGAAATTTTTATTTTTTTTCAGCATAGCTATTTCCGCTGTTTTACTCTTACCTCTTATAGTAAAAAATGAAACTACGAATTGGCTACTTAAAATTATTATATCCATAATTGTAAGCTCATATTGCCTTTTTATTTTGAATAAAAGAATAGATTTTATTACTTATTTGAATAAAGGGAAAAGAAAAAAAATATGATTTCAAAAAGAATTGCATACTTTCCTTTCAAAATATTATTTATTTTTCTGCTATTTACAGAAATCCTACTATTTATTGGTCCATTACACTACGACTTAGAACTCCCCCTTTTACTTGGTGTATATCTTCTTATATTAAACCTATCACTCTATTTGGGATACAAAAGAGGTATAACAAAATATAAATTCCATCAGAGTTCTACTACAATTAACGATGTAACAATAATTAAAACATTTATAATACTTTCCCTTTTTGTTGTCTCACCTATGAACCTCCTGGTAAATTGGGGACTTAACAGTGTAAGCCCCGGGGCTATTTGGGAGAAATTCATTGAGGGACTTACTAATCCGGCCGACGTTTACTTAGAGAACCTTGAATTTATGCAAAAAGGATTGGGAGGCGGTGGAGCTATTATGCACGCCCTCTTATCGTTCATCTCTTTTGCAGCAATACCTTTAGGAATTGTTTATTGGAAGAGTTTATCCAAAACTTTTCACTTATTTATTTTCTTCTTGATATTTTTGGAAATAGTATTTTGGATAGGGATCGGTACAAGAAAAGGATTACTTGATATATTATTGATAACAATTTTGATGATTATCGCTACTAATAAACAACTATTAGACGACAGCAAAAAAAGAAAAAAAATGCTCCTCGGATTAATTGTTTTCCTAGCTCTTTTCATGTTTTATTTTATTTACTCAAATCTTTCTCGATCCACTGTGGATTTGAAAGATCTAAATAATATAGATATAGCAGTAATAGGTTTAGACGTAAAGCCCTTTTATGAAAATTATGTATCTCCAGTAATTTATATTCCATTAAGTTCTATTACCAATTATTTATGTCAAGGATATTATGCATTGTCCTGTGCTTTAAAAGTTTCCCTCGAACAGACTGTATTTACGTATGGATACGGAAACAATACTTTCACTATGGTTTTGCTTGAAAACCTTTTTGGCTATGACTACGATTATCTGCTATCTCAAACCTACCAAGGTATTTTAGATAAGAAATACGCCATACATCCGACCGTGAACTGGCACTCATTATATGTTTGGCTTGCAAATGATTTCACTTTTTTTGGTGTCCCAATTATTATTTATTTTATAGGATATCTCTTCTCAACCACATGGCTCGACACATTAACTAAAAGTAATTTATACTCTGCTCCTTTATTCGCTTTTTTTGCTATAATGGTTTTTTACGCATTTGCTAACAATCAGGTTTTATCTTCTTCTTTCATGGCTTTTGTTATTGTATTTATCCTATATTTAACAAGAAAAATCAAATTAACAGAGTAGCATGACGGACAACGAAAAAACGAAGATTCTTTATTTAGGATCCTTTTTCCCGGCACACAGGAAAGAGGAAATAATAAAAAACTCTATTGGGGTTATACAAAATGCGGGCGACACTTATCAAAAAGCCTTATTATCAGGTTTAATAGCTCATGAGAGTTGCGATAGAATTATAACTGCTCCTATGCTCGGAAGCTTTCCTTATCGATACAAAAATTTATTTTATAGAGGGAGTAAATTTTACTACGAAGGAATTGATGATGCAAGTATCGAAGTGGGATTTACAAACTTAACGTTATATAAAAACTTAAGCAGATACAAAAGAATAAAAAATGAACTGAGAAAATGGTTAGTAGAAAATACGAATGAGAATAAATACGTCATTATTTATTCCTTAGATATTGCTATTTTAAGGGCTTGTCATGAATTAAAGAAAAAAATCGGAAATTTCAGAATTAACCTAATTGTTACGGATTTAATGGAATTTATGGTTCTACCTAAAAGCCCTTTCAACAAAATTGTAATGAATGCCATGGAAAAAAAAATAAATTTATACCTAAAAAGTGTAGATTCTTTTGTTATTCTTACAAAATACATGCATGAAAAATTGAATATAAACGGCAGGCCTTACGTAATTGTAGAAGGCATATATGAGAAAAAAAATATTGAATTATCGGAAAAAAAAGAAACCTTCAAAACAATCTTATATTCCGGCACCCTTGCAAAAGTTTACGGAATTGATCATCTTATTAATGCTTTCAAAAAAATACCTAGCGAAACCTACCGTTTGTGGATATGTGGAGATGGGGATTATAAAAATGAAATTATAAAACAGGCAAAGGATGATACACGGATTACCTATTTCGGGCAAATTCCAAGAGAAAATGTATTATCTTTGCAAAAAAAAGCAACAGTATTAATTAACCCCAGGTTATCCAATAGCGATTTCACTAAATACTCTTTTGCTTCCAAAACAATGGAATATTTAGCATCGGGAACCCCTGTGATTATGCACCCATTAAAAGGAATACCACAAGAGTATCATAAGTACATTTATTTTTCAGATAATGAGTCTGACGAAGGACTTATGGATACAATTATTCAAGTTTGCGAAAAAACTCAAGATGAATTAAATCAGTTTGGCAAAGAGGCTTCCGATTTTATTTTAAAAAACAAAAATCCTTATATCCAAGTTAAAAAAATTTTGTCTATACTTAATTAATGAAAAACAACATATTTTTTTATTCAAGCGTTAAATCAAAAGACCTTTTTGAAACCCAAAGTTTCTATAAAACGGACATAAATATTTTAAAGGATCTCGGATTTAATGTTTACGTAACAAATAAGATATCGGATTTCTTTAGAATACGTGAATACGATATCGCATTTATCTATTTCTACACTTACGGCTTGTTCGTAGCAATTATTTCTAAAATATTAGGTAAAAAAGTTTACTTTACCGGCGGGATCGATGATTTAGAAGAAAGTTACGCTAAACCTTCAAGGCACAAGAAACAAAAGGTCTTTTTTAAATTATGTCGTTTATTCTCAAATAGTTGTATATTAGTTTCAACTGCAGATAAAGAAAATGTTAAAAAAATTTATAACGGCAGTTTGCCCAATAAAATTTCTCTTTCTTTCCATTCCATTGAGGTTGATAAGTACCTATGCGAAAACTTAAACGAAAAAGATGAAATATTTACCTCTATTGCATGGATGGAAAATGAAGGAAATGTAATTAGAAAAGGTATTGATACATCTTTAAAAGTTTTTTATTATTTAGTGAATAATTTTCAACCATATCAAAACTACAAGTTCATAATTATAGGAAAAAAGGGGCTAGGAAGCGATTATTTGAGTAAAATTTCAGAACAACTCAATATTCAAGACAAGGTTTTTTTTACTGACGCGGTAGATGAAGAAACTAAAATAAGCATACTTAAAAAAAGTAAGATATATATGCAGTTATCCATTTATGAGGGATTCGGCATAGCCGCAACGGAAGCATTGGCCGCTAAAAACATTGTTATTAATTCCGGCAAGGGTGGATTAAAAGATAGCGTGGGTTCCTATGGAGTTAATTTTGATATTGACAAAAACATAAGTGACCAAATACCATCTTTACAATCAAAATTATTGAATATAGAAGAAAACTTCCTCGAAGAAGGGGCAGAATACGTTGTAAGCCATTTTTCGTATGATACAAGAAAAAACGACTTAAAAAAGATATTGACAAGCAATTATGTTTAAAAATAAAACCCTCCTCATAACCGGCGGCACCGGTTCATTCGGCAACGCAGTATTGAAACGGCTTCTTAACTCGGATATTAAAGAAATCCGAATTTTCAGTCGCGACGAAAAGAAACAAGATGATATGCGTCATCAATTGCAGAGTCCGAAAGTGAAATTTTATATCGGAGATGCCCGGGACAAACGCAGCGTAGATGGAGCCATGATAGGCGTAGATTACGTATTTCATGCTGCCGCATTGAAGCAAGTGCCCTCCTGCGAGTTCTTTCCTATGCAGGCTGTGAGAACAAATGTAATCGGTACGGAGAATGTTTTGGATTCTGCGGTAGAACACGGCGTGAAAAATGTAGTAGTACTTAGTACCGACAAAGCTGCTTATCCTATTAATGCAATGGGTATCAGCAAAGCCATGATGGAAAAAGTAGCCATTGCCAAAGGGCGCCAATTAGGCGAAAATGCGGAAACAACAATATGTTGCACGCGCTACGGAAACGTGATGGCAAGCCGTGGATCGGTTATTCCGCTGTGGATAGAACAAATTAAAGCCGGAAATTCCATCACCATCACCGATCCAAAGATGACGCGATATATGATGACGTTGGACGATGCAGTAGACCTGGTGCTGTATGCTTTTAAACATGGAAAAAACGGCGACCTGTTCGTACAAAAAGCTCCGGCAGCTACTCTGACAGTTTTAGCCGAAGCGCTCAAAGAACTTTATCATGTCGGTAATAAAGTGAAGGTAATAGGCACGCGCCACGGCGAAAAACTCTATGAAACATTGGTTACGCGCGAAGAAATGTTTAAAGCGGAGGATCTGGGCGGTTATTTTCGTATTCCGGCTGATAGTCGTGATTTAAATTACGATAAATATTTTATTGAAGGCGAAGAAGATATGTCGAAAGTCGAAGATTATCATTCACACAACACACAACAATTGAATGTGCAAGAAATGAAACAACTTTTGTTGAAACTGGATGTGATAAAAAAGGATTTGAAAAAATGAGAATACTTGTAACAGGCGCCAAAGGATTTGTAGGTAAAAATTTAGTTGCAGAACTCCGCAACCAAAGTTTTACCGAAATAATGGAATTCGATAAAGATACCGATATAACTCTCTTGGACGAATTTGCAAGAGATTGCGATTTTATATTTCATTTAGCAGGAATAAACCGTCCCGAAAAACAGGAAGATTTCATGACCGGTAATTTTGGTTTCACTTCGGAGTTGTTGAATAAATTAAAAAAACACGACAATAAAGCGCCTTTGTTAATAAGTTCATCTATTCAGGCTGTACTGGAAAATCCGTACGGACAGAGTAAAAAAGCGGGGGAAGACCTGATATTTGATTACGGGAAAGAAAATGATGTTCTTGTGTATGTATATCGGCTTCCCAACGTTTTCGGGAAATGGTGCAGGCCGAATTACAACAGCGTCGTAGCAACATTTTGTAACAACATAGCCAATGACCTGCCTATTCAAGTAAACGACCCGACCGTAGAGATGAAATTGGTGTATATTGATGATGTTATTCAGTCTTTCATTCAAAAACTTAAGAATGAAAATACAAACACAGCGGAACATGAAACTTTTGAGAACGTAAATCCTGTTCATAAAGTAAAACTGGGTGAAATTGTTGATTTGATCTATTCGTTTAAAGAGAGCCGAGATACCTTGCAAATTCCTAATTTGAGTGACGCGTTTACTAAAAAACTCTACTCTACTTATTTAAGCTATCTCCCGAAAGATGCGTTTGGTTATCCGCTAAAAATGAATGTGGATAATCGCGGTTCGTTTACGGAATTTATTAAGTCACCCGACAGAGGACAAGTATCAATCAATATATCCAAACCCGGAATCACCAAGGGACAACATTGGCACAACACTAAAAACGAAAAGTTTTTGGTTGTTAGCGGCGAAGGAGTTATCAGGTTTCGCAAAATTGATTCGGAGGAAATCCTCGAATATTTTGTTTCGGGCGAAAAGTTAGAAGTCATAGATATTCCGGTGGGTTATACGCATAATATAGAAAATCTTGGTAAAACCGATATGGTAACGGTTATGTGGGTGAACGAAATTTTCGATAAAGAACATCCCGACACCTATTATTTGGAAGTATAATCAGAAAGATGGAAAATATAAAAATGAAAAAACTAAAAGTTGTAACAGTTGTCGGCACTCGTCCCGAAATAATTCGTTTGGCTTGTGTTTTGCAGAAACTTGATAGTAGCGAAGCTGTTGATCATGTTTTGGTGCATACCGGGCAAAATTACGATTATGAATTGAATGAGGTGTTTTTTGAAGACCTCGGTTTACGTAAACCCGATCATTTTCTAAATGCCGCAGGTAAAAATGCCACGGAAACCGCCGGACAGATTCTTATCAATATTGATCCGGTATTGGAAAAAGAAAAACCGGATGCTTTTTTGGTGTTGGGCGATACTAATTCCTGTCTTTGCGCCATTGCCGCCAAAAAACGCCACATTTCCATCTTTCACATGGAAGCCGGAAACCGGTGTTTCGACCAGCGCGTACCCGAAGAAAGCAACCGCAAAATTGTTGACCATACGGCCGACATCAACCTCACTTACAGCGACATTGCCCGCGAGTATCTTCTTGCCGAAGGACTTCGCCCCGACCGCATTATAAAAACCGGAAGCCCGATGTATGAAGTGCTGATGCAATATCTGCCGAAAATAGAAAAATCGACTATTTTGGAACAGCTCAACTTGCAGAAAGGAAAATATTTTGTAGTTTCGGCGCATCGGGAAGAAAACATCAATTCTGAAAAGAATTTCAATAATTTAGTGAAAATACTAAACGATATTGCGGAGAAATACAACTATCCGATTATTGTATCTACCCATCCACGTACTCGCAAAATGATAGAAAAGAAAGGGATTCAGTTCCATAAAAACATACAATTGATGAGGCCTTTGGGTTTGAGTGACTACAATAAATTACAAATAAATGCGTTTACTGTATTATCAGATAGTGGTACTATTTCAGAAGAAAGTTCAATACTTAATTTTCGCGCATTAAACATTCGCGAAGCCCATGAACGCCCCGAAGCCATGGAAGAAGCTTCGGTAATGATGGTGGGATTAAACCCTGAACGTGTGATGCAAGGATTGGTTCAATTGCAATATCAGAAAATCGGGGAGGAACGTAATTTTCTTCCGGTAAACGATTACAATATACCCAATGTAAGCGACAAAGTAGTGCGCATTATTATTTCTTACACCGATTACATAAAACGTATTGTTTGGGGAGAATAATATATGAATATTTTATTTCTAACGTTAGTTGAAATTAACTCTTTTGATGAAAGAGGAATATATCAAGATCTGCTTCGGAAATTCATTAAAGAAGGACATCATATATCCGTTGTAACTGCTGCAGAAAGACGAGAACAAATTAAGACTAACCTACAAACTTTCAATAACAATTACATACTACAAGTAAAAACCCTAAACATTCAGAAAACCAATATTTTAGAGAAAGGATTAGGAACACTGATCATTGAAAAACAATTTCTGAACGCCATTAAAAAATATTTGCCGCATACAAAGTTCGATTTAATTCTTTATTCAACTCCACCTATAACTTTCGTTAAAGTTATCTCTTTTATAAAAAAGAGAGACCAGGCAAAATCGTATTTATTACTCAAAGACATATTTCCTCAAAATGCCGTTGACATTGGTTTGATGAAAAAGGGAAGCTTTATACATCGATTCTTTAGAAAAAAAGAGAAAAGTTTGTATGCAGTTTCTGACTTTATTGGCTGCATGTCTCCAAAAAATGTAGAATACTTACAAAAAAATAACCCTGAGTTAAAGAATAAAATTATTGATGTATGTCCGAATTCAATAGAATTAATAAATAAAGAAAATACTACTGTTCTGGAAAAAGAGACCATCCGGGAAAAATATAACATTCCTTTAAAATCAAGTGTTTTTGTTTACGGAGGAAATTTAGGCAAACCGCAGGGTTTGGAATTCTTGCTTGAAGTGTTGAAAAGCAACAACAATAAAACCGATCGCTATTTTCTAATAGTAGGATCAGGAACAGAATATTCAAAAATAAGAAACTGGTTTGATATAAATACACCGCTGAATGCAAAATTAATTCCTTATTTACCTAAAAACGGTTATCGTAATCTTGTTAAATCATCGGATGTTGGATTAATTTTTTTATCGAAAAAATTTACTACACCCAATTATCCTTCACGTATTTTAGATTATTTAGAAAACAAAATGCCTGTATTGATCGCAACAGACGTTAATACCGATATCGGGCCGATTGCACAAGTGAATAAATATGGCTTTTGGACCTTAAATGGAAACCTGAATGAATTTAATCAGTTTATTGATAAGTTTTGCAATGACAAAGATCTAGTGGAAGAAATGGGCGACAATGGATACGAATTTCTTCAACAGAATTATACGGTTGAAAAGGCATATCAAATTATTATGAAGAACTTCAAGGTTGATGTATAAAAACTTTTTTAAACGTTTTTTTGATTTTATAATCTCTCTGATTGTATTTATCCTAATCAGCCCTGTATTTTTTCTTTTATGGGTCTGGTTAACTATGACCAATAAAGGCGCAGGAGCATTTTTCAGACAATTACGCCCAGGGAAAAACGAAAAAATTTTTAAAGTCATCAAATTCAAAACGATGACGGATGAAAGAGATTCTGAAGGGAATTTACTTCCCGATGCCGAACGTCTGACAAAAATAGGTAAATTTGTACGCTCAACTTCGTTGGACGAAATTCCACAATTAATAAACGTAATAAAGGGAGATATGTCATTAATAGGACCTCGCCCACTTCTTATACAATATATTCCGCTTTACAACGATGTACAGAGACGCCGCCACAAAGTGCGCCCCGGCATAACCGGTTGGGCGCAAATAAATGGACGAAACGCAATTAGCTGGGAGCAGAAGTTCGACTACGATGTATGGTACGTAGACAATATTTCTTTATCTTTAGATATTAAAATCTTTTTGAAAACACTAAAAAAGATCTTTAAAAGAGAAGGCATTAGTTCCGGTACAAGTGTAACGATGGAGGCGTTTAAAGGGACAGAATAAAAGTGTAATGTAAAATGTAAGGAATCATTGAAGAGATAAACTCAAAATAAAAATTAGATAATGAAAAAAATAGCAATTTACGGAGCAGGAGGATTTGGACGAGAAGTTGAGTTCTTAATTCAGGATATAAATAAAATGACTCCTCAATATGAGTTTATCGGTTATTTTGATGATGGTAAGACCAAAGGAGAGATTATTAACTCTTATCCTATATTAGGAGGAATAGAGGAATTAAATGCTTTTGAAGAAGAACTATGCTTAGCTATTGCTATTGCCAATCCACCAACAAAAAGAAAAATCATTGAAAATATTGTAAATAATAAGGTTTCTTTTCCTTCGTTAATACATCCATCTGTTTTGATTGGCAAAAAAGAGGTTACTTCAATTGGTGAAGGTTGTATTATATGTGCAGGTGTAATGATCACGGTAAATATAGAATTAAAAAACTTCATAATACTTAACCTTGCTTGTACGGTTGGACATGACACCATTATCGAAGATTATTGTTCATTTATGCCCACAGTTAATATATCAGGAGAGGTGAAAATTGGAAAAGAAGTTTATGTAGGTACGGGGGTTAAAATTATAAACCAAGTCGAAATTGGTGAAAAGACAATAGTAGGAGCAGGAGCTGTAGTTACCACATCTCTTCCGGCAAATTGTACTGCCGTAGGCATACCGGCTAAAGCAATAAAATTTCATTGATTAAAAGATTATTTATGCAAAAAAAAATATGGCTCTCGCTCGCTCATATGGGGGGACATGAGCAGAAATTTATCCAAGAAGCCTTTGATACCAACTGGGTAGTTCCTTTAGGGCCTAATGTAAATGGTTTTGAGCAAGATTTACAAGAATACTTGGAAAAAGATGTTCATGTTGTGGCTCTTAGCTCCGGAACCGCTGCCATTCATTTGGCGCTGGTGCAATTGGGAGTAGAAAGAGACGACGAAGTGATTTGCCAGAGTTTCACCTTTGCCGCATCAGCGAATCCTATAACATATTTAGGGGCAAAACCTATCTTTGTAGGCAGTGAAGAAGATACATGGAATATGTCGCCCGTTTATTTGAGAGAAGCAATAGAAGACCGGATTACAAAGACAGGTAGAAAACCCAAAGCAATAATTCCCGTACATTTATACGGCATGCCTGCTAAAATGGATGAAATTACGGCAATTGCGCAAGAATATGAAATTCCTGTTTTTGAAGATGCCGCTGAAGCTCTGGGCTCTGAATACAAAGGCAGAAAGTGCGGTACGTTTGGAGAATTCGCTTGCTTGTCTTTCAACGGGAACAAAATGATCACGACTTCGGGTGGAGGCGCTTTAGTATGCCGTTCCCAAAAAGAAGCACAAAAAACCATGTTTTATGCCACACAAGCTCGAGACGAAGCTCCTCATTACCAACATTCGAAAATAGGCTATAATTACCGTATGAGTAATATTTGTGCAGGTATTGGACGCGGCCAAATGCAGGTGCTTGATGAACACGTAGCACGTAGGCGAGAGATTCATGCTATTTATAAAAAAGTATTGAGCAGATTAAAAGGAATTACTCTTTTTGATAATCCTTCTTCAGATTTTGATTCAAATCATTGGCTTACATGCATTGAAGTTGACCCAAAAGTTGCCGGTTTTTCACGGGAAGACATTCGTTTGAAAATGGAAGAAAATAACATTGAAACCCGCCCTTTGTGGAAACCCATGCACCTGCAACCTGTTTTTTCCAATTCATCCTATTACGGAAATAATACAGAATCTCAACTATTTAATCAAGGGCTTTGTTTACCATCGGGCTCCTCATTATCTAACGAAGATATATATATTGTTTGTAAGGTAATTGAAAACATGAGTCAATGATAATTCTATTGTTCCTTTATCAAATAAATCCGAAAAAATTACACTAAAAACCCTTCTGAAACGTTCTTAAAGAAAATTTACTATTTTTATTTTGTTTGAAAAAATTGATTATGAATAAAACGCTCTACGCTTTTTTTATTTTTATTATCCTAATAAATATAACGGGATGCAAGGCGCCCCAGAATATTGCTTACTTGCAAAATTCCGATAGTCTATCTGAAGATTACATTAACCAAAATGCTTACCTATACGACGCTAGGATAATGCCGAAGGATTTATTGTCGATTACTGTAAATACAACCGACCCGGGTGCCTCATATCTTTTCAATTTAACAACACCGGTAGCAACCACAGGCATTACAACAATTTCACAACCTGTGTTGCAAACGTATTTGGTAGATAATAACGGCCAAATTAATTTTCCGGTATTAGGTATGATCACCTTAAAAGGTTTGACAAAAAGAGAAACCGAAAATAAAATAAAAGAGCTTTTAAAAACTTATTTGAAAGAAGACCCTATCGTTACCGTAAATTTTCAAAATTATAAAATATCTGTTCTGGGTGAAGTGAGAAGTCCTCGTACATTTACAATTGCCAATGAAAAAATCAATATTTTTGAGGCATTAGCCATGGCGGGCGATCTTACTATCTACGGAAAAAGAGAAAATGTAAAGATCATAAGAGAGGATATGAATGGAAAAAAAACCATTATTCCCATAAATTTAAATGACGCTAACCTTATATTTTCGCCTAATTATTACTTACAACAAAACGACATTTTATATGTGGAGCCCAATGCAGTTGTAGCAGAAAATGCAAGAATTGGACCTATTACCAACTTGTGGATATCGGCCGCATCAATCCTTCTATCTGTTGCCAGCCTAGTAGTAATTATTTTAAAGTAAAAAAATGAACGAAAACTTAAATAATAGTATTTTACCTATTAATCAAGTGGAGAAAAATGAAGGAAAAGTTTCACTTATGGAAATAATTGGAATTCTTTTAAAAAACTGGAAGTGGCTCTTGATAGGTATTCTCGTAACGATATTAATTTCCTTTATTTATTTATCTTATAAAACGCCTGTTTATAACATCACTTCGAGTATAGTATTAAAGGAAGCAGAATCATCCATGATGGCGCCGGGGTTGAACCCATTGAGCGGTTTAGGAATGATGGGCGCTGTAACAAATGTTGATAATGAAATTTACATTCTTCAATCGCGTTCCACAATACGTTCCACGATAAAACAATTAAAACTATATACCTCCTATCTCCCTGAAAGGAGAAAAAAGGATGTCGACCTTTATAACATGAGCCCTATTGTGGTTGACATGGAAGAAAAAGACTGGGAAACGCTTGAACACAACATTAAATTATCTACAGAAATAATCGAAGGAAAAAAAATTCACGTAAAAGGAAAGATCAAAAATCAAGATGAAGAAACGAATAATGAATTTATAATTGACAAAATATTCGATAAACTTCCGGCCCTTTTAACTACACCATACGGAAATATAAGTTTCATGTGGAGAGAAAATATTAAAGACTACAAATATAGTGACGATAAAATAAATGTAATTATTCAAAACCCTAACGACGCTATTGACGCCTACCGGAAAAACATATATGTTGATCAGGTATCTAAATACGCATCCGTGCTGGATATGGCATTGCATACCCCATATCCTAACAAGGGAAAAGATTTCCTAACCACATTGGTTCAAGTCTATAACAATGATGCCATTGAAGATAAAAATCAAGAGGCACTAAACACTCAGCGCTTCATAGAGGATCGTATAATTATCATAGACAGAGAATTAAGTGATGCTGAGAAAAATGTAGAGGATTTTAAAGAACAGCAAGGATTAACCAACATCGCATCGGATATTGAACGCAATGTGGGTATGAGTACTAATTATGAACAGCAATTGGTACAAGTTGAAACTCAGTTGAATATTGTTAATTCCTTAAACGATTATATAAATAATGCTGGAAATGCCGATAAAACAATCCCAAGCAATATCGGCATACAAGATCCAACGCTAGCAGCTACAACTACCGAGTACAACAGACTCTTGTTGGAAAGAAAAAGGATGGAACAAAGTATGACTGAGGACAATCCGGCTTTAAAAAATCTGAATGAAAGAATCGACGGATTAAAAACTAGTATAAATTCGTCTATCAATAGTGTACAGAATGCGCTGCAAATACAGCGTAGAGATGTGCGCAATCAAGCCAATATGTTCGGAGGCAGAATGAGCAGAGTGCCTACCCAAGAACGGAAATTTTTGGAATTGTCACGTGAACAACAAATTAAAGCCAGTTTATTTTTGATGTTGTTGGAAAAAAGAGAAGAAAATGCATTGGCCTTAGCCGCAACTGCCAACAAAGCAAAAGTTTTAGATGAGCCGAGAAAAGAGAAAGAAAAAGTAGCTCCTAAGACTTCTCTTGTGTTGCTTATTGCTCTGTTATTAGGGCTATTGATTCCTGCTGCCATACTATATTTAAAAGACATGTTCCAATATCGCATCCGTAATCGTGCCGATGTGGATAAAATATCGAAAGTGCCTTTATTGGTTGAAATCCCTACCCACGATGAAGACGAAAATATTGCTGTACAAGAAAACGAAACTCGGGAGATTGACGAAGCGTTCCGCATGGCACGCACAAATCTTATGCTAACCTTGGGTTCGGAAAACAAAGTTGTTATATTCACGTCCACCGTGTCTGGTGAGGGTAAATCTTTCGTCGCTCTGAATATGGCGATAAGTATCGCACTGCTCAGCAAAAGAGTTTTATTGATAGGTATGGACTTGCGTATTCCTAAACTAAAGGATTACTTAAACTTGACAACTGATAACGGTTTAACCAATTATTTATCGGGTTTTGAAAAAAATATTGATAACCTGATAATTCCTTCCGGTGTTCATCCCAATCTATTTGTATTACCGGCTGGACCTATTCCACCAAATCCATCGGAATTATTATCAAGGCCTACTTTAGACAAGGCTATTCAGGAACTGCGGAACGAATTCGACTTTATCTTTATAGATTCTGCTCCTGCAAGTCAGGTAACCGATACGTTAATAATAAACAGAATATCTGATGCCACCGTATATGTAGCCAGGGCAAATTATTCCAGCAAAGGCAATCTCCGCTTTGCAAACGAACTAATGCAAAAAGGCAAATTAAGAAATATGCTTCTGGTTCTCAACGATGTAAGCGACTTCCAATCCGGTTACGGATACGGTTATGGACGTGGATATGGTTACGGATACGGAAAAACGAAGAAAAAGAAAAAAGGATTTAAAAAATTATTCAAAAGATAAACAGATAAAAGAGTTGGATTTACTTTCAACTCTTTTTGTTTAATAAAGATATTTTGTTTCTTATATTCTCTTAAATAATTGTATTTTTGGGTTATAAAATCAATTTCATGAGAAAAATAGCATTAATAACCGGCATCACCGGCCAAGACGGCTCCTATTTAGCCGAGTTTCTTCTCGAAAAAAATTATGAGGTACACGGTATTTTGCGCCGTTCGTCATCGTTCAACACAGGAAGAATCGAACATTTATATTTCGATGAATGGATTCGCGACATGCGCCAAAAGAAATTAATCAACCTTCATTATGGAGACATGACTGACTCCAGCTCTCTTATTCGCATCATTCAAACCGTCAAACCCGATGAAATTTATAACCTCGCGGCACAAAGCCACGTGAAGGTAAGTTTCGATGTGCCGGAATATACTGCCGAAACCGACGCCGTCGGCACGCTTCGCTTATTGGAAGCCGTTCGCATACTGGGATTGGAGAAAAAAACAAGAATTTATCAAGCGTCCACGTCCGAATTGTTCGGGTTGGTGCAAGAGGTTCCTCAAAAAGAAACCACACCGTTCTATCCCCGAAGTCCGTATGGGGTAGCCAAATTGTACGGTTTTTGGATTACGAAAAACTACCGCGAATCTTACGGCATGTTTGCCGTAAACGGAATTTTGTTCAACCACGAAAGCGAACGCAGGGGCGAAACATTCGTTACCCGAAAAATTACCATCGCCGCTGCACGTATCGCACAGGGAATGCAAGACAAACTTTATTTGGGCAACCTTGATGCTATGCGCGATTGGGGTTACGCCAAAGATTACGTGGAATGTATGTGGCTGATGCTCCAACACGATACGCCCGAAGATTTTGTCATTGCCACAGGAGAATCCCACTCCGTGCGTGAATTCTGCACACTGGCTTTTAAATTTTCAGGCATCGATTTAAAATGGGAAGGATCGGGAATAGAAGAAAAAGGAATTGATATAAATACAGGAAAAACCCTTGTTGAGATAGACCCAAAATATTTCCGCCCTGCCGAAGTAGAGCACCTTTTGGGAGATCCGTCCAAAGCGCGGGAATTGCTTGGTTGGAATCCGAGAAAAACATCATTCGATGAATTGGTGAAAATCATGATTGAACACGACATGCGCTTCGTGCGAAAATTAAAGATCAGAGCGGAAATAGACGAAAGAAAATAATGACCAAAGATTCAAAAATATACATAGCCGGGCATCGCGGATTGGTAGGCTCAGCAATTTGGCAAAACCTCCAATCGAAGGGTTATAAAAACCTCATCGGCAAAACACACGCCGAACTCGATCTAATGGATGGCGCGGCCGTTCGCCGCTTTTTCGAAAAAAAAAACCCTGAATACGTTTTCCTTGCAGCCGCTCACGTCGGCGGAATAATTGCCAACAACACCTATCGCGCCGATTTTATTTACCGGAACTTGCAAATTCAAAACAACGTTATCGGGGAAAGTTTTCGCAACAACGTGAAAAAGCTGCTTTTCTTGGGCAGCACCTGCATCTATCCCAAAGAGGCGCCACAGCCTATGCGCGAGGATTCTCTGTTGGCTTCTCCGTTGGAATATACCAACGAGCCATACGCCATTGCCAAAATTGCCGGATTGAAAATGTGCGAAAGTTTCAACATCCAATACGGAACCAATTTTATCGCTGTAATGCCTACGAATCTTTACGGCCCCAATGATAATTTCGACCTAGAAAAAAGCCACGTGCTTCCGGCAATGATACGCAAGATACACTTGGCCAAACTGCTTCAAAATGAAGATTGGGAAGCAATAAGAAACGATCTTGATAAAAGGCCTATTGAAAAGGTAAACGGATCGGCAAACAAAGAAGACATCATAGAACTTTTAATAACATACGGCATTACAAATAAAGAAGTCGTATTATGGGGAACAGGAAAGCCGTTGCGCGAATTTCTTTGGAGCGAAGAAATGGCCGACGCCTGTGTTTACATCATGGAAAATGTTGATTTTACAGGCCTTTGCGAAGGAAAGAAAGAAATCCGTAATTGCCACATCAATATTGGAACCGGAAAAGAGATCAGTATCAAAGAACTGTCTGAATTGGTTGCAAAAACAGTTGGATATGATGGAAATATCACTTTCGATTCATCCAAACCCGATGGAACCATGCGAAAGCTCACCGATGTTTCGAAACTAAATTCGTTGGGTTGGAAACACAATATAGAGATTGAAGAGGGAGTTGAAAAAATGTATCGTTGGTATATTCAATAAATCTTTTTTAATTTCTTTGATGAACTTACATTTTTGTAAGTTATAAATCTATAACTTGTATTTGCGTAAAAATTCAAATGCAAGAAGCATCTTTCGTATATGGCCGCTTTTTCAAAATTGATCAATAGGTAAATCACTTCACTTTCTCCGAATAAACATTCCACCGCTCCATTACGTTGCGCACATAATTGACGGTCTCGTCGCCGCGAAAATATCCGGCTCTGCAAACCGGGTCTTTGTAATATTGTTCGAGTCGTTTCAATTGGATATACTTTTCCACATTTCCTTCCCAAATATTTTTGTCGGCATCGTATTTTTCGGCCAAAGCGCGGGCATCCGATACGTGTCCGATTCCTCCGTTATAAGAGGCCAAAGCCATCTTAATACGCTCGGTGTGATCATCGATGGACGTAAAAGCATCAATAAGAGTTTTCAGGTAGCGCGAACCGGTTTTTATATTTATTTCCGGTTGGTAAAGTTCATCTCTGCTTACACCCATTGTAGCCGCAGTGGCAGGCATCAATCCCATTAAACCGATGGCGCCCGCCCAAGATTCACCTTCGGTATTAAAACTCGATTCATGATAAGCAACCGATGCCAACAATCGCCAATCTACGCCTAATTCCTTCCCGTATTGTTTAAAATAGCTATCGAAAGGTGAAATCTGCCCCGGTCCGAGTATTTCTACATACGAAGGTCGATCTTCTTCAGAAAAACCTTTGGTTTCTTCGAAATAGCGTTTGATGATCCTCAGAGAATTTGTCTCTCTGTTGGAACGAGCAAACCATTTATTAAGCGAATCGGCTAAAATGGGCATGTCTTTTCTTACCGCCCACGATGTGCGTTGGTCGAAGCTTACCGGCAAATGCACATCAATATTTCTAAAGTAAGTATAATTAAGTTTGGCAAGATTTTCATCGGCAACCGTAAAGGGTATTTCTCCGGATGAAACCATCCTAATCAGATCTTCTGTTACAACTGTATCTTTATCCACATTTTTTACTTCAATTCCCCCACCCAATTCAGCATTCAAATTCAGCATGCGCTGATGGAATTTTGTATCCTTCACCACATATACATCTTTACCAATGAGTTGAGTTACATCCGTAAGCAGCGTATCTTGCCTTGTCGATCGCTGCACTAAAACCTGATGTGATATTTCTGTTAAGCCACAATACAACAAAGAATCCTTCAAGGAATTTTCTATCGGCACATTATAGGCAATAACATCGCCTTCGCCTGTATATAGCATTTCGAGTAGCATATTCGGATTTTGGGCTACTAAAATCTGCAATTCAAAACCTTGTTCTTTGCTGAAATTTTTGATCATATCGTAATGATAACCCATTTCCTGATCCCTGTAAATGAAATACGAGGTTGATGTGTTGAGGGTGATTACACGAAGTGTATCCTTCTCTAAAATTTGCGGAAAGTCATAACTTGTTGCTTTTTCTTTCTGCGAATTTTGGCAGGAAACAAAAACAAGTAAACTCGCTAAAACAATTTGTAATAATTTGTGCATATACGCCTTTTAACAAAGTGCAAATATATGTAATTTTCAACCATTTATTTGCAGAATTATAGTTTTTAGTTATTTTTGCGGAAACTGATCTCACAACACGAAAGTTATTTTACACTTATGAAATATACTTTCCACATAACAGTTATCCTGCTGCTTTTTTGCAGCGTAGCCATGGCGCAAGAGCGAGATTGGCGCAGTTACTTAGAGCAACTCGCCGAAGAAAGGTCGGATGAGGAATATGCCGATGAAACTTCTGTTGAGAATATTTTTCAAGAACTATCGATGCTTGAAACGAATCCCATGAATTTAAATACGGTAACGCGAAATCAACTGGAACGATTTCCGTTGCTTACTTTTGAACAGGCAACAAGCCTTGCAGATTTTTTGGAGAAAAACCGCCCTGTTTATACCGCATTTGAACTTCGGAACGTACCTCTTCTTGATTTTAACACGGTGGAACTGATATTGCCGTTTTTTTACGTAGCCGAAATGGCTGTTAGAAAAGTTACTGCAAAAGAAATGTTGAAAACCGGGCGCAGCGAAATTCAGCTTCGTTTCGACAAAACTCTCACTAAACGAGCCGGATACGGTGAGTTTTCAGACAGTATTTTACAACGTTATCCAAACCGGAAATATCGCGGGGAAGATTTTTATACATCGCTGAAATACGCTTTCGCGTATCGCGATAAAATTCAATTCGGCCTTTTGGGAGAGAAAGATGCGGGCGAACCTTTTCTGAAAACCGGATATCGGAAAGGATACGACCACTACGGAATTCACTTAATCGTGAGGGATGTTGGGAGATTTCGCACGCTGGCAATTGGCGATTACCGATTGTCCTTCGGACAAGGATTGGTTCTTAATAACGATTTCATGCTATCGAAATCGTGGGCTACCAACAACATCATTCGTAGAACACAAGATCCGAAAAGGCATTTTTCAACCGCCGAGTATGGATTCTTCAGAGGCGCAGCCGCTGTTTTCGATATTAGAAACTTCAGCCTGACGGCTTTTTATTCTCGTAAAAATATCGACGTCAATCTTTCCAATTTCAACGAAATAACTTCCTTTAAAACCGATGGTTATCACCGAACACCATCGGAGATGGAAAAGAAAAAAAATGCCCGTGAGCAAGTTGCGGGCGTAAACATCAATTATAGGAACCGTGATTTGCAAATTGGCGTTAGCGGCGTTTACTATAATTACAACAAAATGTACAACCCCACGCTCCGAAACTATAACATTTACTATTTAAGAGATTCTGCCAACTTAAACGCGAGCATCGATTATTCTTACCGAATAAATCGGTTTTCTTTCGCGGGCGAAACCGCTATCGCAAAAAACGGAGCAATTGCCACCACCAATATGTTCCAATATTCTCCATCGTCGCTTCTGTCTTTTTCGGCGCTGCACCGGTTTTTCCCGATCACTTACAACGCGTTATACGCGCAAGCGTTTTCCGAAGGGAGCAGGGTGCAGAACGAGCATGGTTTATATTTGGGTGCCAGTTTTAGTCCCGTTCGTAAGGTGTCGGTTACTACTTATATTGATCTTTTTAAATTTCCTTGGCTGAAATATCAGGTTGATACGCCTTCAAAAGGAATTGATCTTTATTTTTTGGGAAATTATTCCATTCATCGCGAATCCAACATTGAGATCAGGTATAAGTTCAAACAAAAAGAACGAAATTTCACTCTGCCGGATGACAAAATTGCCTCTGTTTTTCATTACGATACCCACAAGCTGAGGTTGAGATACAACAATACATTACAAAACGGATGGTTTTTCAGGACTACTTTAGACGGAGTTGTCTATAAACCTAAATTACTTGCTCAAGAAAAAGGATGGATGCTTTCTCAAAACATCGGTTATCGGGGAAACGATAAAGTTTCGGGAGACGTTTTCGCGGGATTTTTTAATGCGGATTCTTACAATACAAGATTATATTCGTACGAACGCAACATTCTCACAACTTTTTATATGCCTTCGTTTTACGGAAAAGGCTTTCGTCTGGCTCTTTCGGGAAGGTACAATATTACGCCGAAACTTGCGTTTTCAGTAAAATGCGGGTACACTCGCTATTCCGATAGAGAAACGATAGGTTCAGGCACTGAACTGATTGTCGGAAATAACAGAACCGATATTTTCACTTATTTAAGATGGAAATTTTGATAACTGAAGTAGAAATGAAAACTGAACCCAAAATAATCCAACTTAAGAAAATACCCGATGAAAGAGGCAACCTCTCGGTAATTGAAGAGCGCAAGGATATTCCCTTTAAAATAGAAAGAACTTATTGGATTTACGACGTTCCCGGCGGAGCCGAAAGAGAAGGACACGCTTACTTTGAAAATGAAGAATTTATTGTTTGCTTGTCGGGAAGTTTTGAGATTATGGTAAATACGGGCAGCGAAGAAAAAACATTTACACTAAACCGGGCTAATAAGGGGCTTTTTGTTCCGAAACTCACTTGGCGAAAACTCGATAATTTTTCCACCAATACTGTTGCATTGATTATCGCCTCTAAGACTTATAACGAGCAGGATTATATACGTTCTTTTTCTGAATTTTTAAACTTACAAAAATGAAGGACACATCTGTATCTGATTGCAAAGTAATAGATTTGGGAAAAATAAATCACCGCAATGGAAATATAACTGTGGTGGAAAATAACAAAAAAATCCCTTTCGATACAAAAAGGGTGTATTATTTGTATGACATCCCCGGCGGAGCCACCCGAGGTTCTCATGCCCATAGAACTATTTATCAGCTGCTGGTTGCAGTCAGCGGAAGTTTTGAAATTATTTTAGAGGACAATAAAGACGAAATAACAATTTTACTGAATTCGCCCAATATAGGTCTGTTGATCGTTCCGGGAATTTGGAGAAAATTGAAGAATTTTTCGTCCGGATCGGTTTGTCTTACCTTAGCGTCTGATATATACAATGAGTCCGATTACATCCGCGATTATGCAGAATTTAAAGAATACAAAGGTGTTTGAAATAGTAAGATACACGGCAGATTGTAAAAACGAATGGAATCATTTTATGGAAGAATCCATAAACGGCACTTTTTTATTCGATAGGGATTACATGGATTATCATGTCGATAGATTCACTGATTTTTCTCTTTTGATTTACAAAAAAAACAAGCTTTTTGCGTTACTCCCGGCAAACATACAAGAAAATGTTATCTACTCGCATCAGGGACTTACTTATGGAGGATTCATCATCAATAAAAATTGCAAAACATCCGATTTCTTAGCGATGTGGAAATTGGTGATGGTTTTGTTCAAAAAAAATGGATTTACTAAATTCTTATACAAAACAGTCCCTCATATTTACCATCTTTATCCTGCCGAAACAGACTTGTACGCACTTTTTTTAACCAATTCCAAATTGGTGGAACGGCATCCATCGTCCGCGATTACATTATCAAAAAAAATAACATTTTCACCCAATAGAAAAGAAGGGATCAGAAAAGCAAAAAAAGAAAATATAGTTATAAAAGAAAGCGATTCTTTCAAAGATTTTTGGAAAATTTTAAATAACAATCTCACGGAAAAACACAACAGTAAACCCGTTCATAACATAGAGGAAATTGAACTTTTACACAATAGGTTTCCCGACAAGATAAAATTATTTTTAGCCTTAAAGAATAATCAAACAATTGGCGGTACGGTAATCTACGAAACAAAAAATGTAATTCGTACCCAATATATTTCTGCCGATGAAGAGGGGAAAAAAGTTGGGGTAATTGATTTGTTATTCGATTTCATCATAAATTCTTATTACGAAAGCTCCGAGAAATTTTTCGATTTCGGGCAATCTTCGATAGAAGATGGCAGAATTTTGAACGAATCGTTGATTTTCCAAAAGGAAGGATTTGGCGCAAGAACATTTGTATACGACATATATGAGATAGATTTGAGATGACTGAAATAAAATTTTACGATTTACAAAAAATAACGGCCGCTCATGCGGAAGAAATAACTGAGGCTGTTAATAAGGTTATCAACGAAGGTTGGTTTATTAGGGGTAAGCAAAATGCACTCTTCAATCAGAATTATGCGTCATACATCGGCGCAAAACATGCCGTAGGCGTAGCTAACGGCCTTGATGCTCTTACTCTGATTTTCAGAGCTTATAAAGAATTGGGCGCAATGTCTGACGGCGATGAGGTGATCGTTCCTGCAAATACTTATATCGCCTCTATTTTGTCGATTACGGAAAATAATTTGATACCTATACTCGTTGAACCGAACATCAAAACCTTGCAAATCGATGAAAACTTGATAGAAAAAGCCATTACTCCAAAAACAAGAGCAGTTATGATAGTGCATCTTTACGGTAGATGCGCCTACACCGAAAAAATCGGGAATATTTGCAAAAAATACGGTTTAAAATTGATTGAAGATAATGCCCAAGCCCACGGATGCCTTTTCGGTGGCAGAAAAACAGGTTCATTGGCCCATGCCGCAGGACACAGTTTTTACCCGACAAAGAATTTGGGTGCCTTGGGCGATGGCGGAAGCGTTACAACCAACGACGATGAATTGGCTGATTTAATTAGCCGGCTGGGGAATTACGGTTCAAAAGAGAAAAATATCTTCGCTCTGAAAGGAAGAAACAGTCGATTGGACGAGATTCAGGCGGCTATATTAAATGTAAAATTAAAATATTTGGATGAAGAAAATACCCATCGGAAAGAAATTGCCGATTTTTACGTAAAAAATATACGCCATAAAAAAATCACTTTGCCGGAGCAAACAAACTCCGCTTCTAATGTTTTTCACCTCTTTCCTATATTTAGCAAAGAACGAGACGAATTACAAGAATATCTCGTCAAAAACGGCATTCAAACAGCTATTCACTACCCTATTCCACCGCACAAACAAAACTGCTTCGCAGCATGGAATCATCTTGAATTTCCCATGACAGAAAAAATCCATCGGGAAGAATTGAGCTTGCCGATAAGCCCCGTAATTAGTTTAGATGAAGCAAAAAAAATAGTGGATTTTTTGAATAAATTCTAAGCGAACAATTTAAATATTCTCCAACCGCCCCGGCCGCCCATTTTTTTATAAATATATAAAATCCTGAAAAGTATCTTTTTATTTTGAGGAATGGATAATAAAATTTCCGAAAACCAGCGTTCACTTATTTCTGTTTCTCCCTCTCTATAAATTTCGCCTGCAACAATCAGTTTTTTAAACTGAACGCACAGCGTTATTTTTTCTTTATCGGTTGTAGATGAATCAATTATTGCTTGTAAAGCGTGGCCGATAGCTTTTGAAATTTCTTTATATGATCGTGAAAAACCAGCTCCTGTGATACTATCTTCATGCACATAAATATCATCCAAAGGCGGATTTTTAAGCCATGCAATGTTTTTTGTATTTAACAATAACCTTAAACCTAATTCCCAATCTTGCCAACGAAAAACAGACTCATTCCAACCTCCTACATCTTTTACAAGCTGAGTTTTAACCGTCATGGTTTGGGTAGATAAAAATCCGGTTAAAATTTGATCTTCCGGTTTATCGGAGAAATTTTTGCTTCTGGGTTTCCTCTTTCCATTGGGAAATTTAAAATTAACGGTAGTACCTACTATATCGGGAAAATTTTTTTCGATAGTTTCAGCGATCTTTTGCATTCTAAAAGAATACATTTTATCATCCGAGTCGTAAAACGATACATATGGAGCGGTTACTAATTCAAGCCCCTTGTTTCGGGCGGCGTTGGCTCCTTTTTTACTCTCTGATGTGATTTTTATTTCAAAAGAATCCGATTGATTAAGATTTTTAAAATCATGGCAAATGGCCATTGATTCATCTGTAGAATTATTGTCCACAAGAACTAATTCCAAAGGCCTGTATGTTTGCTGCGCAATGGAATTGAGAGTCAGTGGTAGAAAATCAGCCCTATTATAAATGGGTATTACGATGGCTATTTTTATCATCCAAACGTTTTTTTTCGAATTTAGAGTAAATTTCCCAGAATAAAGCCGGATTTAAATTTAGAACAAAGTAAGCAATTTTAAAGGTACTTTTCTCACTTGTGAGTAAAGTCTTTAGTAGCGACTTTTCTTTTCGCAGCCGAGCGATGAATTTTACGGCAAATTTTTTATCACCGTATTCGTAAAGCAAGGAAAAAAGATAAAGCAAGGTATAAGAAATAATTTTGTCGAAGATTTTCACATCGTCATAAGTATTGCAATATTTATTTCTAAAAGTCTCGAGACTCTTGGCTACGGTGATCAAATCATCGAAACGTTTCTGATAATTAGAACTTGTGATAGAACCCTGCCTATATCGATGAAAATAAAGAATATCCTCTACAAAAACCATACTTTGAGCGTAGAAAAGCGTTCGGGGAGTGAATTCTGCATCTTCATGATATATTCCCCTCAGAAAAACGAGTTTGTGCTCATTTAAAAAATCCCTGTGGAACAAATAGCACTGAACAACTGCCTGATAAGTACGTTTGTAAAGAAACTCTCTCCCTGAAAGTCCATTTGCTCTTTTTTCTATATATTTTTCCGACTGATTATTAGAGAGATATTTAATTCTTGAAATAGCAACAATATCAGGATCTTTGTGCTGTGCTATTTTATCCATTAAAGAGCTCAAGCAGTTTTTTTTAATGTAATCGTCCGAATCGATAAACCAAACGTATACACCGGCTGCATACTCAAGCCCCGCATTTCTTGCAGCGCTCAATCCCCCGTTTTCTTGATGCAGGATTTTAATATTCGAATTCTCACTCGCGTAATCTTCTGCAATTTCAATGCTCTTATCCGTTGAACCGTCGTTCACAATAATGATCTCGTATTCCGATTTTGGAATATCTTGATGCAAAAGAGAATCCAAACATTCCGAAAGGTAATCTTCGGTGTTATAAACAGGTACAACAAAACTTAACTTCATTCTTTAATTTTTCACAAATATAGCTATCTTTGTTCGAAATTTGCCTTATGAAAGTATTATTTATCGGAGAGTTCAGCAACGTTCATTTTCATTTGAAAGAAGCGCTTGAATCACTTGGACATGAGGTATTGCTTGTAACGAACGATGGTGGATGGCGAAAATATTATAGCGATCTCCAAATTACCAGAAAATCCGGCTCATTAATACATACACTTTCCTATTTACTCTCTTTGTCCGGAATTTTACCGAAATTAAAAGGATTCGATGTTGTTCAGATCAACAATCCGGCTCATTTTTTTCAATTAAAAGCTTCACGAAATCTTCAAATTTATAATTACCTTAAAAAACACAATAAGAAAATATTCCTTGCAGGGTATGCCACCGATTATTATTGGGTTAAAAGTTGTTTGGAAGATGGCATCTTCCGTTATTCGGAATTCAAAATAGGGGAACAATTAATCGATAGTCGATATAATTTGGAGCAGATCCATGAATGGATGCATACGGAAAAGAAAAATGTTAATATTGAAATAGCCGAAACCTGTAATGGAATTCCTTGCTGTTTGTACGAATATTTCAAAGCTTACCAGCAGTATTTTCCCGATAAAGCTACTTTTATTCCTCTTCCTATAAATATGGATTCTTTGAGTTTTGAAAAGAAAGGAAGTATCCAAAAAAAAATAAAATTCTTTATCGGAATCCAAAAGGAAAAGAATGAGTTGAAAGGAACAGATATTATGTTACGTGCATTGCAGAAACTCCAATTAAAATATCCGGAGGAGATAGAAATATTGAAAGCCGAATCGGTTCCTTATCACGAGTATCAACAGATGATGGATGGAAGCGATATCATTTTGGATCAATTGTATTCCTACACACCTTCTATGAACAGTCTCATTGCCATGGCAAAAGGATTGGTGGTTGTTGGCGGCGGTGAGCCGGAAAATTACGCGATTATAAACGAAACCGAATTACGGCCTATAATCAACGTTCTTCCTTCGGAAGAAGATGTCTTTAACAAATTGGAATGGCTGGTTTTAAATAAGGAAGAAATTCCACGTTTAAGCAGAGAGAGTATCGAATATGTAAAAAAACATCACTACCACATTCAAGTGGCCAAGCAATATCTGGAATTTTGGGAAAGTAAGTGATTCTCATCTCTTCCTTATTTTTCTCATAATCGATTTAAAATCAATTATCTCACGCAGATTCCTATAAGCCCAAAAAATGGATAGTGCAAGAATTATCAACCCAAATGCAACTTTCCACATCCCGGTAATATAACCCAACCCGAACGCCAAAATTATCAAAACGCTCGCAACAATGAAGGTTTGCAGATTTTTGCTGGGCCAATGATACGCAAACAGAGTTTTGGCATAAAGAAAAATAAGTACAAAATAAAACACATAGGCCAATAAATACCCTACGCCTGTCGCATCTAAACCGAAGTATGGGAAAAGCACAAAAACGCAGATAAAATAAACCAGGAAAAATGATATTTCGGAAAAAACAAAATGCGTCCCTTTGCCTTTGGCCAACATAATAAAAGCCATAGGCCACGACGCAACTTTCAAAAAAGTTCCCAATAATTGCCAATTTAGCAGCTTTTCTACTTCGATGAATTCCGACGAATAAAGGATTCTCAGAATTTGTTGCCCAAAAACCATAATCAATACAATTACAGGAGTTATTATATTTAAAACCACAAAAGTTTGTTCGTTTATTGCTTTATCCATCCGAGCCTTATCTTCAGAGACTGCGCTTAAACGGGGAAAATAATCGGCGCTCATGGAATTCAGCACCATCAGCATATAAGTATTACTGATCGTCCACACCGCTTGAAACAATCCCGCAGAATCCAGTCCCAATCTTCTGATAATAAAAGCCCTTATCAGAAACATTGTCAAAGTATTTGCTACAGCGGCTACCATAACGGCAATCCCAAACCTCAATGTATCTTTGCCTTCATTCCAACTTTCGGCACGGGCAACGGTAACTTTTGCTATTCTTAATTTATCGGCATACTTCCATGCAAAAAAGAATTGAATAATACTTGTTATAATAAGTGAAGGAACAATGCCCTGCAATCCAAAAATCAGATAAAGAGGAATGGCCGCGGCAAGTGAAAGGATATTTCCGAAAATGGAAACTTTCACCATGGGTTCTACATTATTTGTTGCTTGTAAAATAGTATAATTAGCTCTGCCTAAAATGGTAAAAAATACAGAAATGAATAGAAACGCTATTAAAAGAGCGTAATCGTGACTAGAAAAAGCCAAATAACTGATCGGATAACAAAAAGCCAAACAAAAAAGAGATGCGGTAATCGCCAATCCTTTAAACCAACTCTTGGTAATTGCAACGATCCGGGCGAGTTGATTCGAATCATTTAAGTTTTTTATCAGCGCGATCTTTCTAACGCTCCCTGTATCGAAACCCAAAATTCCGGTACTCGTAAAAATTTGCACAATATTTTGCAAAACACTAATAATTCCGAAACCTGTCGCGCCTAAAACAACAGCAATAACTTTTGTGCGGATAATACCCGTTAAAATCTGGATAAGTTGAGAACTTCCGAAAAATCCAATCGCCTTGAGGATGTGTTTATATGAATTTTCGTTTTCAGTCAAGGTTTTTTAAGCGCTTATTATGATTTATAAACGACTAAATACTCTTTTTTGTATATTTTTGTAAAAAAATTTTCTCACAATGGCAAATCCGCTTTTACAAATCGATACGCTGACCAAAAGCTTCGGCGAATTGGTGCTTTTTCGCGATATTTCTTTCGGAATTGCCGAGGACGATAAAATCGGGTTAATCGCCAAAAACGGTTCGGGAAAAACTACGCTCCTCAATATCATTGCCGGAAAAGAACCCTACGACAGCGGACGTGTGGTGTTCAGAAACGATATCCGGTTTGCTTATCTGGAGCAAATGCCGCAATTCGACCCCGAATTAACGGTGCTCGAAGCCTGTTTTTCTACCGATAACGATGCCGTAAAAACCATTGCCCGATACGAAGAAATTATTTCCTCCGGAAATCAGGATGGGTTGGATGAAGTGCTCGCGCAAATGGATTTGCTGAAAGCGTGGGAATACGAACAGCGCATAAAACAGATACTTTCGCAATTAAAGATCACAAATTTCAATCAGAAAATAGGCGAACTTTCGGGCGGACAGGTAAAGCGTGTGGCGCTGGCAAATACGTTAATCGGCGAGCCGGAACTTGTTCTGTTGGACGAGCCCACCAACCACCTCGATCTGGAAATGGTGGAGTGGTTGGAAGATTATCTTACCCGCAACAATATCAGCCTGTTAATGGTTACACACGACCGGTATTTTTTGGATCGTGTTTGCACGCAAATCATCGAAATTGACGACAAACAAATTTACTCTTACAAAGGGAATTATTCCTATTACCTTGAAAAACGCGACGAGCGCGTGTTGGCGCAAAACACTGAAATTGACCGCGCAAAAAACCTTTTCCGGAAAGAACTGGACTGGATGCGCCGCCAACCACAGGCGCGCGCTACAAAAGCCAAATCGCGCATCGACGCGTTTTACGAAATAGAGAAAAAAGCGCAACAACAAAAACAAGACGAAAACATTCGCCTGTCCGCAAAAGGCGCATACATCGGCAACAAAATTTTCGAGGCGAAAAACGTAACAAAAAGGTACGACAACATACGCATTACGGAAAATTTCAACTATGTTTTTTCGCGTTACGAGAAAATGGGTGTCGTGGGAAACAATGGCACGGGAAAATCTACATTTGTGAAAATGTTGCTCGGCGAAGTTGCGCCCGATAGCGGCAGTTTTGATATTGGCGAAACGGTTAATTTCGGTTATTACAGTCAGGATGGGTTGCAATTCAATGAGCAAATGAAAGTGATTGACGTGGTGCAAAACATTGCCGAAGTGATTGATATGGGAAACGGAAACCGATTGACCGCATCACAATTTCTGCAACATTTTATGTTTCCGCCCGAAAAACAACACAACTTTGTGTACAAGCTGAGCGGTGGCGAGAAACGCCGCTTGTATTTGTGCACCGTGCTTATCAAAAATCCGAATTTTCTGGTTCTCGACGAACCCACCAACGATTTGGATATCATTACGCTGAACATTCTGGAAGAATACCTTGTTGGATTTAAAGGATGCGTTATCGTCATTTCACACGACCGCTATTTTATGGACAAAGTGGTGGATCATTTGCTTGTTTTTCACGGAAACGCAGATATCCAAAATTTTCCTGGAAATTACACGCAATATCGCCACTGGAAAGCGATAGAAGAAAAAAAAATAGCCGTAGAAACAACGTCCACGAAACCAACAGAACAACCATTAAAACCTAAAAATACCGAAAAAACAAAACTCACGTATAAAGAAAAGCAGGAATTTGAAGGACTGGAATCTGAAATTCAACAACTTGACTCCGAAAAAGAAACATTAACACAACAGCTTTCGTCGGGCATCTTGTCATCTGAAGAACTTATCGAAAAATCCAATCGCATATCGCGTGTTATCGAACTTATCGACGAAAAAACAATGCGCTGGCTCGAACTGAGCGAGTTTTCTTAACGCACTATTTAGAAAGTATATAAATTGATCTCAAAGCCGATTTCAAATGCGGCAATCCTCATCTTTTTAGTTAATTTTGCACATTCACAATTTTGAAAACCATCTTTAAATAATCAAAAGATATGAAAAGTGTAAAAGGAACCCAAACAGAGAAAAATCTCCTAAAATCGTTTGCAGGAGAGTCTCAAGCGAGAATGCGCTACACGTATTTCGCAAAAGAAGCCAAAAAAGAAGGCTACGAACAAATTGCCGCTATTTTTCAGGAAACTGCCGATCAGGAAATGGTGCACGCAAAACGTATGTTTAAATACTTGGAAGGCGGTATGCTGGAAATTACGGCGATGTATCCGGCAGGAAAAATCGGAAATACAATGGAAAACCTCATCGAAGCCGCTGAAGGCGAACACGAAGAGTGGGCTATTCTTTATCCTCAATTCGCCGATATTGCTCAGGAAGAGGGATTTAAAGAAATTGCCACAATGTATCGAATGATTGCTAAAGCCGAATCCATTCACGAAGAACGCTACCTCAAACTGCTGCAACGCGTGAAAGACGGAACGGTTTTTACCCGTGAAGAAGAAATTGAATGGCAGTGCCGCCACTGCGGATACGTGTACGTAGGCAAAAAAGCGCCCAAAACGTGCCCCACTTGTTTGCATCCGCAAGCGTATTTTGAGCCGAAAAACGACACATATTATTAGTTCTCTACATTTATCACCCCACACGGGAGAGGCTTGAGGAATAAAAACGCATCTCATCAGGGATGCGTTTACTTTTTACCTAAAATCCATTACTTTTGTAAAAAAGAAGAAACACAATGGAATACAGTTTTATCGAATTATTTGCCCGCGCGCAATTGCTTCTCGGCCCCGAAGCAATTAATACTCTAAAATCAAAAAAAGTAATTCTTTTCGGCGTTGGAGGCGTTGGAAGTTGGTGCGCGGAGGGGTTGATTCGGAGCGGAATTATGAATTTAACACTTGTAGATCCCGATGATGTAGCTCCGGCAAATGTAAATAGGCAGCTTCCGGCAACCACACAAACCATCGGGCAACTGAAAGTGGACGTGATGAAAAAACGCCTCGAAGAAATTAACCCCGAAGCCAAAATTACCGTTATCCCTAAGATATATAGCGAAGAAAGTTCCGAATCGTTTCACCTGGAGCAATACGATTATATTGTGGATGCTATTGATACATTGCAACACAAGGCGCATTTGTTGGTTGCCTCCTCCAAAACCAACGCGGTTGTATTCTCGTCGATGGGTGCCGGCTTGAAGTTAGACCCACAAAAAATAAAGATTGCTGAGTTTTGGAAAGTTAAAGGCTGCCGCCTCGGCGCCGCGCTCCGTCAGCGGTTACGCAAGAACGAAATGCCGCACAAGAAATTCCTTTGTGTGTATAGCGAAGAAATTCAGGAAAATAAAGGACGAAAACTCTCCAAAGAAAATGCCGATGAGGACGCTCCTTTTGATAAACCCACCGTAAACGGCACATTGGTTCATATTACCGCGATTTTCGGATTTACATTGAGTGGATTGGTGGTGCAGGATGTGGTGGATTCTGTTTCTAACGGATAAATTATAGTAACCTCTTAATATTTCAACCCGTCTTTCTAAATAATTAATTAAATATGCTCGGCTCAATTCTCGGCGATATTATAGGTAGCACCTACGAATTTGCGAATACCAAAAACTACGACTTTGAACTCTTTCCGCAAGGAAGCAATTATACAGATGACAGTATTTTAACAATTGCCGTGGCAGATGCTATTTTGCACAAAGCTGATTACGGTAAAACCATTCGCGAATGGGCATTGCGTTATCCGCATCCAAAAGGTGCTTATGGAGGCTCATTCTCTCGTTGGATGTATTCCGCTAACACTAAACCGTACGGCAGTTTTGGAAACGGCTCCGCAATGCGCGTTAGCTCTGTGGGTTGGCTGTTCAATACAGAACAATCCGTTTTGGACGAAGCTCGCAAAAGTGCCGAGTGCACGCACAACCACCCCGAAGGCATCAAAGGCGCTCAGGCAGTTGCTATTGCTATCTTCTTTTCCAGAAAAGGAAAAGACAAGGAATTCATTAAGGAATACATTAATGAAAATTTCGGCTACACGTTTAACAATACGGTTGATGAATTGCGAAAAACGTATTCATTCAACGAGTCTTGTCAAGGCACTGTTCCCGAATCTCTTGTGTGTTTTTTCGAGAGCTTCTCATTTGAAGATGCCATCCGCAAAGCTATTTCAATTGGCGGTGACAGCGATACCATTGGTGCAATTGTTGGAAGCATAGCGGAGGCTTTTTATGGCATTCCGCTTACATTGGCTGTAAAAGCAAAAAACTATTTGCCTCACGATATGCTTGCTGTTTTAGATATGTTTCAAAAACGAGTAAATAATGCTACTCTCGATATATCCGCTGAGAAAAAATTTTTGCGCGAACTGTATTCTAAGTTGAAGAAGGAATTTTCTGACCTTTTTGCCCTAAAGCAAGATATGCTTTCGCAGGAACAACCGTTTCTGACTGCTCTTTACCTGCAAAAAATTGGGCAAAGAAAGTACGAATCGTATTGTTTAAGTGTAGAATTGGCAAAACTAAAACATCGGCTTGCGCTTTTGCAATCTTTTGTGAACCGAAATGAAAAGCCTGATTTAAAATTGGTGGATAAAGAAATTGAGGTGCAGTTTGCAGATTATCAGCAAAGAATTGAGGCCGAAGCACAACGTCTTGCCGCAGCCAAAGAGTTTTTGAAAAGTCCTTTTCTTTCGCCCGAAGAGAGCAAGAAAATGAGAGATATTTACTATATCATTGTAAAACGTTTGCATCCCGACATAAATCCCAATTTATCTGAAAGGATGAAAGATTTATTTGTTAAAGCGCAAACGGCTTATGATATAAACGATTTGTCTGCTCTTCAGCAAATTCTACTTCTTCTTAACGACGATAATTCAGGTATAGAAATTGCTTTGCCCACTTTAAACGAGACTATCAAGCATACAGAAGAAAACATTAAAATACTCAAACATCAAATTGAGCTTCTCAATAGTGAGTTCCCTTTTATCTATAGGGAAAAATTGAAAGATGAGGACTGGATTAGCGCTGAGTGTGAAGCCGCGGATAATGAAATTGAAGCTTATAAAGCAGAAATTGAAAAACACAAAACATACGTAACGCTGTTAGAAGAATGGAAACCGGAATAGCTAAACTTTCTCCCGAATTACTCGCACTCATCGGAACCGACGGTGTGAAGGCCATTGCGCCATTCACTCGTGAAATTTTTTTGTTGGATATTGTGGTTGCAGGAACCACTTTTTGCGAAAAAATAGACGAGTTGGAGCCGTTTTTAATTCCCCAAACCGTGTTGAAAATGATCCGTCATCCCAAAAACGATTACGATAACCTTGCTATCGGCATTTACTACAAACAAGATCGTGTTGGCTGGGTTCCACAAGAACTCAACGAAGTAATTTCTCGTTTGATGGACGCAGGAAAAGCTTTCTTTTGCCGCATTGAATCGACCAAAAGAAAAAACAAATGGTTAAAAATTGACGCGAAAATTTATATGGTGGAGTAAGGCACGCCTCCATTCAACAAACACACTCTCGCAGCCTTATTTCATCTGATCAAATCCTTTGCCATACACGCCCACAACATTTGTTTGCGAGATAAAAGCATCTTTATCAATGCTTTTTACCAATCGGAAAATGGAAGTAGCTTCCGCTTTTCGCGCCAAAACAATGAGCACTTTCTGAGGTTGTTGCGTGTACCATCCTGTTCCGTCTAAAATGGTGCATCCCCTATGAAGTTCCGAATTGATATGCGAAGCGATAAGGTTGTATTTGGTAGAAAAAATAATAAATTGAACCGATTGCCGTGCTCCGTTAATCACCATATCTGCTGTATAATACATTACGGAAATCACGATTAAACCGTAAATAATCTTCTCTAAACTTTGAAAAAGCAAAAAAGAACTGCTCACGATAAAAATATCAATATACAACAGTCCGCGCCCCATACTAATATAGCGGTACTTGGTTATAATTGCGCCGAGAATATCTGTTCCACCGGTGCTCGCGTTCACGGAATAAACCAAGCCCAGCCCCGCACCGCAGCAAATGGCACCCACAATGCTCGCCATCAACGGATCAGCGTGAATGAGCGACTCTGTGATATATTTCTCTGCAAAACCCATTAGCAATGTAACACCCACAACACCATACAGCGATTTCATAACATAGCCTTTACCCAAAATGAACCACGCCAAAACCATCAGAAAAGCGTTCACGACTAAAAATGTTACGAAAACGGGCAAACCAAAAGCGTATTTCAGCAACAGTCCCACACCGCCAAGCCCTCCGGCAACAATTTCGTTGGGGATGATAAAACCTGTAAACCCAATTGCAAAAAGGGTTACACCAATGGTGATGGTAATGTAATCTTTCCAGTAAAAAGATTTGAGATAACTTATTTCAGCCATACTTTTAAATGACGATATTTACTATTTTCTTAGGTACGATAATTACTTTTTTCGGCGTTTTTCCCTCCAGCCATTTTTGTGAATTTGAATGTTCCAGCACCGCTTTTTCAATTTCAGCATTGGTGGCATCGGCCGGAAATTCCAGTATAAAACGCGATTTCCCGTTGAATGAAATGGAATACGGGAAAGCGTCTTCCTTCAAAAACTCCTCATTGTGCTTCGGCCAAGCGGCATCGCAAACCGATGTGTTGTTACCCAAGGCGTGCCATAATTCTTCGGCAATATGCGGAGCGAAAGGCGAAAGACATACTGCGAAATCGCTTAGCACGGTTCGTTTATTGCACTTGAGCGAAGTAAGTTCGTTCGCGCAAATCATAAAAGCAGAAACCGATGTGTTGAATGAGAATGTTTCTATATCGGACGTTACTTTTTTGATGAGTTTGTGCACCGATTTCAATTCTTCTTTTGTGGGTTTGGCATAAGAAACATCGAGCTGCCCGTTGGTGTAAAATAAATTCCACACTTTCCTAAGAAAGCGATGCACACCGTCAATTCCGTTGGTATCCCACGGTTTCGATTGCTCCAACGGACCGAGGAACATTTCGTACAAACGCAGTGTATCCGCGCCGTAATTTTCCACAATGTCATCGGGATTAACCACGTTAAACATTGATTTCGACATTTTTTCTACCGCCCAGCCACAAACGTACCTACCCCCTGCCCCTTCCGAGGGAAGGGGAGACGATTTCGATAACGGTAAATCAGGGTTTCCTTCCCCTCCTTTGGAGGGGATTGAGGGGAGGCCTTCAAGAATAAATTCCGCTGTTTTATATTCGGGATTCCAATTGCGGAATGCTTCAATATCCAGAATATCGTTGTGTACAATGTTCACATCCACGTGAATGGGTGTAACATCATATTGGTTTTTCAGGTTGAGAGAAACGAACGTGTTGGTATCTTTAATACGATACACAAAATTGCTCCGTCCCTGAATCATACCTTGATTTACAAGTTTTTTAAACGGTTCTTCTTCGCACGAAACGCCCAAATCGAAAAGGAATTTATTCCAGAAACGGCTATAAATCAGGTGGCCGGTGGCGTGTTCTGTTCCGCCGATGTACAAATCCACATTTCGCCAATATTCGTTTGCTTTCTCAGAGACAAGAGCCTCCTTGTTTCGCGGATCCATATAGCGCAGGTAGTAAGCCGATGAACCGGCGAATCCGGGCATAGTGCTCATTTCCAATGGATAGCCCTCTTTCGTTTTCCAGTTTCTAGCACGGCCGAGTGGAGGTTCGCCTGTTTCGGTCGGCAAATATTTATCTACTTCGGGAAGCTCAAGCGGAAGTTCGCTTTCATCCAGCGTGTAAGGCATCCCGTCTTTATAGTAAATGGGAAATGGCTCACCCCAATAACGCTGACGGCTAAAAATAGCGTCTCGCAAGCGGAAGTTTATTTTTCGGTATCCCAATCCGCGCTTTTCCACTTCGTCAATGGCGGCAGGAATGGCTTCTTTCACGGTCATTCCGTTTAAGAAATCGGAGTTCATCATAACACCTTCTTTGGCATCGAAACTCTCTTCCGAAACATCGCAGCCTTCAATCAGCGGAATAATCGGTAAATTGAAATGCTTGGCGAAAGCGTAGTCGCGGCTGTCGTGCGCCGGAACGGCCATAATGGCTCCCGTTCCGTAACCCGCCAGCACGTAGTCCGAAATCCATATCGGCAGCGGTTCGCCCGTAAACGGATGCGTGGCGTAAAAACCGGAGAAAACACCGCTTACGGTTTTGTCAGCAATGCGTTCTCGCTCGGTACGTTTTTTTGCTTTATTGATGTAATCGGCTACTTCTTGGCGTTGTTCGCTGGTGGTAAGTTGCTCTACCAATTCGCTCTCGGGTGCAAGCACCATAAAAGTTACCCCGAAAATAGTGTCAGCGCGGGTGGTGAAGATATCGAAACCCGACCTCTCCCCCTGCCCCTCTCCACAAGAGAGGGGTGTCGGAGCTGATGAACTGTTATTTCTTGATGATGGAACTGAGTCCAAAAACAATTTTATTTTCTGAACAACAGCTTGGGTATCTTTTAAAACTTCGTCATTTGAAAAACGGATAACTTTAAAACCGCATTGTTCCAGCACACTTGTTCTGAAATCATCTTTTTCTTTTTGTTCTTTTGTTAAATGAATACTTCCATCAACCTCAATGATAACACTTTTTTCTAAATTGATAAAATCTGCAATGTAACCATCCACAATATGTTGACGGCGTATTTTATAACCGATTTTTCCTGCTCTTAATACTTGCCACAAAACATCTTCGGCTTTAGTTTGGATTGACCGATATTCTTTTGCAATATTAATTAACAATTTCCATTGCTCCTTATTTGTAGTAGGATTGAAAAATCCTTTATCATTTTCGGGTTGGTCTT
The DNA here is from genome assembly GCA_023424395.1 of Bacteroidota bacterium. Taxonomy (GTDB): domain Bacteria; phylum Bacteroidota; class Bacteroidia; order Bacteroidales; family Dysgonomonadaceae; genus JAFADY01. The sequence continues at coordinate 86,027 of JAFADY010000021.1, forward strand.
CCCCTCTCTTGTGGAGAGAGGCAGGGACTTCTTCCCCCCTCTCTTGTGGAGAGGGGTCGGGTGAGAGGTAAAACTTCATCTCTGCTCCCACACTCTTTCCAATCCAATTCTTCTGCGTTTCTTTCAACGATTCTGTCCAATCCACTTTCTCCAGTCCGTCTAATAAACGCTCAGCGTAAGCTGATACGCGCAAACACCATTGAAGCATTTTTTTCTGTTCCACGGGATATCCGCCACGAACGGAAACGCCTTCACTCACTTCGTCGTTGGCGAGAACGGTTCCTAATTGCGGACACCAGTTTACCATTGTGTCGCCCAAATAAGCGATACGGTAATTCATCAGAATTTCTTGTTGTTCCTTTTCCGATTTGGCGTTCCACTCTTCGGCGGTAAAACTCATCGGCTCGGTTTGAGCTACATCCAGCCCGTCGGTTCCCTGTTGTGAAAAAACTTGTACAAGCTCCTCAATCGGACGCGCCTGCTGTGCCTGATTACAATAATACGAATGGAACATTTTGATGAACGCCCACTGCGTCCATTTGTAATATGCGGGGTCGCAGGTTTGTACTTCGCGGCCCCAATCGTACGAGAAACCTATTTTATCCAGTTGCTCGCGATAACGGGCAATGTTGTTTTTGGTAGTAATTGCCGGATGTTGCCCGGTTTGAATGGCGTATTGCTCGGCGGGAAGTCCGTAGGCATCGTAACCCATTGGGTGAAGCACGTTGAATCCCTGCAAGCGTTTAAATCTCGAAAAAATATCGGAAGCGATGTACCCGAGCGGATGCCCCACGTGTAAACCCGCTCCCGAAGGATACGGAAACATATCAAGTACATAAAACTTTGGTTTAGACGCGTCTTCCGTTACTTTATACGTTTGATGGTTAACCCAATATTGTTGCCATTTTTTTTCTATTTCTCCGAAATTATAATCCATTTTTCTGTCTTTTAAAAAACGGTGCAAAGATAATGATAAGTTTTGAGTTAAGTTTTATCTATCTGAAGTTTGAGTTATTTAAGTTAAACTTACGCTGTACAGTCAATCTTTTTTATGTGTGCAAACATTTTCTTATTTAAACTGTTTACAAATTATATCACTAACTCAATAAAAGAAAAAATCAATGAACAAAATTGCGATACTTTACGGTTCATCGGGCGGAAACACTGAAACCGTGGCTAAAAGAGTACAAGAATTATTCGACGGAAATGCCGACTTATATAACGTTGAAAACATTCAACTTGATGAAATAAAAGATTATCCGTATCTTGTTTTGGGAACTTCAACTACCGGCATGGGTGATTTGCAAGACGATTGGGATGGATTTTTGCCATCGTTTTCGAAAATGGATTTGTCGGATAAAAAAGTTGCTATGTTTGCGCTTGGCGACAGCGCTTCGTTTTCGAGTAGTTTTGCTGAATCGTTACGCGTATTATACGATGAGATTAAAGACAAAACCAATCTTGTGGGGCAAGTAGCCGACGAAGGTTACACGTATGATGATTCTACCGCCGTGATAGACGGTACGTGGGTGGGATTACCCATTGACGAAGACAATGAATACGATATGACCGAAGACCGCTTATCGGCTTGGGTAGGCGATTTAAAGAAAGTATTTGTTTAAATCGCTAAAAAGAATTGGAAAAGCCAACTGATGAAAATATTTCAGTTGGCTTTTATTTTGATTATACTTTTGGCAACTTCCAAGGAGATCTATAATTTGCTTTTAGCAGACGATTTGCATCTTTGTTATCAAAAATTCCCGCTTTGTCATCCCAATGAAGTGCCGATCCTACCCGAGAAGAAATATTCGCCATATGACTTAGTTTAGCTACTTCTGCCCCAATCGCTATATCGGCATTGGGTAATTCACGCGAATTCATACAATCCAACATGTTGCCTACGTGTAAATACAATCCTTTGCCGCTACCCAATTTTTTCTCAATCGCTTCCATACGCGGCGTATTTGGCTTTCTTTCGTTATCACACGGATAACAATAAGGAAAATTGCGGCTGTTGACCGCTTGTTCGGGCAATACTTCCCAACCCTGACGGGTAAGGATGAGCGTACCGTTTTCCCCAAAAAAAGCAACCCCTTCGCGAAGCCCGAACATTCCGTTCCCTATGCCGCACGCGTGGTCCCAAATAATATTGAAATCGGGGTATTTACAAGTTGCCATCAGCGTGTCGGGAGTTTCCATCGCGTCATTGGGATAACCGAATTTTCCACCCGCGCCATACACATAAGACGGTAAACCCGCATTCATCCCTTTTAAAGCATAATCAAGCAAATGCACTCCCCAATCGGCCATTAATCCGCCGGCATAATCCCAAAAGAAGCGGAAATTGTAGTGAAACCTATTTTCGTTGTAATTTCTCTTTGGAGCCGGACCTAACCACATATCGTAATCCACTCCGGCGGGAGGAGCCGAGTCGGGCACCACGGGAAGCGTGTATTTACTTGTTTGGTATGCCCAAGCCTTTACTGTTCTCACACGTCCTAAATTTCCGTTTTGTACGTAAGCAGCCGCTTCGTCCCAATGCGGATCGCTCCGCTGCCACTGCCCCACCTGCACAATTCTATTGTATTTGCGAGTGGCTTTTACCATCAAATCGCACTCTTCGATGGTGTTTCCCAGCGGTTTTTCCACAAAAGAATCTTTTCCGGCTTCGCAGGCAGCTATCAACTGAAGACAATGCCAATGGTCGGGCGTGCCGATGATAACCATATCCACATTTTTGTTATCGATGACTTTACGCCAATCTTTCACCAATTGCGGAGGCCTATTACCGGTTTGTTTTTGCAGTTCATCCGCGCGTTGATAGAGCCATTGATCGTCTACGTCGCACAACGAAACACACTCTGTGCCGGGATATTGAAGAAAGGTTTTGAGGTTAGTCCAACCTTGATTGCGGCAGCCTATCAATCCAATCTTGATTTTATTGCTTGGCGCCCACTCACCGTAAACAGATGCGTACGATTTTCCCAACAACGGAGTTAAACTCAGGCCGGTGGCCGTAATGGCAGATTTTTTTAGAAAATTTCGTCGATCCATACTAAAAAATTTCAATCCAATTCTTTAATTTTTATATTCTGAAACCAAACTTCGTCGCCGTGATCTTGCAATAAAATCAAACCCTCTTCGGCATTTCCAAAATTAGGCCAATCAATGTATTTACTATAGTCCACCAATGCATTCCACATTTGGTTATTTCGTTCGTATTCAACAATTTTCACGCCATTAAGCCAATGTTCTACGTGGTTACCTTTTACTACGACCATCGCCGTATTGAAAAATCCGGAACGAAACGGTTTGTCTGCCGGGGCGGCAATAAGATCGTACAGCGAACCGAGAGTTCTGTTGCCGGCTACGCCCAATTTTGCGTCGGGATGATTGCGGTCATCTAATATTTGGAATTCGCAGCCAATGGCCGAACCCTCTCCTTTGTTTAAGTTGGTATCCACAAAATACTTAATGCCGCTGTTAGCTCCTTCGGTAATTCTGAAATCTACTTTCAGTATAAAATTTTTGTATGGACGCGTGGTTACGATATCTCCGCCGTTGGTGGATTCACCGCCATCGCTTTTATGTACTTTCAGAACTCCATTTTCCATCGACCAACCTTTTTCGGGAAATTCGTCTAATTTGGCGCCGCGCCATCCATCGCTCGTTTTTCCGTCCCACAAAAGTTTCCATCCTTCGCGTGCTTCTCTTTCGGAAATAGTATTTGCAATGGTATTTATTTGCGCTATTCCGTCGATATTTTCACGTGTTTTGAACTTATCCAAATCCTCAGTAAGAATGCGGATGTTGCGCCACGAAACGGTTTTGCCTTCCAATTCCTGATTATTGATAGAATGGACTTGTAGTGCAATAAATCCCGATTTTGTTACATCGTCTAACAAATCGACAACAGGAACTCCGTTTACCCACGTGCGGATCGAATTTCCGATGGCTTCGATGCGGGCTTTGTTCCATTGATTGTTTTTGAAAGCGCGCTGACCGATTGGGTTGTAAGTTACCGGATAGAGCCATCCACGACGCGCTTCGTCGTAAATTCCGCCCGTCCACGCTCGTTCCGATGGATCGATTTCGAATTGGTAGCCGTGAACACGTCCGTTTTGATAATCTTTGAGGCTGTTGCTTCTGAATTGAACGCCGGAATTAAGTCCGTCGTCAACCTTAAAATCGAATTCAAGAATAAAATCGTCGTACATTTTATTGGTTGCCATAAACGTGTTTGGCGTGTTCATTTTAGAAATTCCGATAATTTCGTTGTTTTTGATTTTATACTCTGCCGTTCCGTTTAATTTGGTCCAACCCCGCAAATTTTTGCCGTTGAATAAGTTCTGCCATTTCGGCTCTTGCGCCGATGAGGAAATTACAATCATCATTGCAAATAGAATTAAAATAGTTTTTTTCATTGATATGAATGTTTTAGAGTTTATAATATTTCAGTATTCAAACCTGTCGCGATGTGCCCACAAACCCAATGCAGGATTGGATATAAAGTAAATCTCCTCTCCGTTTGGCAGGGTGTTAAAACCTTCTTTTAATTGGTGGAAATTGTATTTTTGCATCATTTCATCGATATCAGCATATTGAAAACCAACGCTTTCGATTTCTTGCTGCGACAAATGTTCCGCTTCTCTCCCCGGACAATATGTTATGGAAAACCGCCTTTCGGACGAGCCGTGAATCAAATGCGCTGCCGCGCTCAAATTGTTTTGAAGTTCCTCATTTTCCAACACGGCATTCAGTGTGCGCAAAGTGCCAAAATAGCCGTATTTGCGAATTAAACGGTCAATTTCTTTGTCTTCTCCGAATTCTTTGAGGGCGGGAGCCAAAACAATTAATTCTCCTTCATCGGCAATGGCCATTCGTGTACGATAAATGGACTTGTTGCCTAACCACGTGCTTTTAAATTCGGTTGGATCGAGCCAAACGAGAACTTTTTTCAGCGGTTTTTCCAGCATTTCAAAATTCACTTCAAGCGAAAGTTTAGCCGCTTCATCGAACACATCAAAATCGTCTCCGATAAATAATCCGTATGTTTGTTGCTGTCCATTTTCGTTAATTCCAACAACAGTAAGAACATACACAATAGGTAGTTCTTTCGCGAAATGCCGCGACGCGTAGTTGAAAATTTTACGTACAGGCGTATCGGAGCGCCCCATCATTCGTTCCATTCCGTACACCGCGCCTACATAGTGACTTTTGTTAATGGCTTCGGCGCCACCTGTTCCCACGAAAATGTTTTTGTTGTAGTTGGCCATTCCAACCACTTCGTGCGGAACCACTTGCCCGATGGACAATATCAAATCGAAATCTCCTTCCACCAACAACTTATTCACTTGTGCCGGCCACGAAAAATCCACTTTTCCTTCGGAAACTTTGCGCACGAAATCTGCCGGAACTTGCCCCAAAGTAATCACGTCGTTACGCCAATCGTGGTCACGAAAAAGGTTTCGTGGCGTTTTCCCGAACATACCGGAAATTTGCTTGTCGGTCATTGGTGTATGTGTTCCTAATGCGGGAAGCACGTCGGTAAGCCGCTCGCCGTAATATTCCCACGACAATTCGGTAAGTTCTCCGGCGCGGCTCGGCAAACGCGTATAATCGGGCGGAATGGCGAGAATTTTTCGCCGTTCGCCCAATTTTTCTAAAGCTTCGAAAAGCCCTTCGCGTAAATCTTCTTGCGAAAGATTATGTGTGCGCGAGCCGTTTTTGTGGTAAATCATTTTATTGCGGGACAAGCGAACTCCAATTCGCTTGAATTTTAGTAAAGCGATTCGGATATCACTTCACCCAATTTTATACTTCGTATGTTGTTGATGCGGTGTCGCCGCCATGCCCCGTCCAATCGGTATGAAAAAATTCGCCGCGCGACTTATCTACGCGTTCATACTGATGCGCTCCAAAATAATCACGTTGCGCTTGCAACAGATTTGCCGGCAAGCGTTCGCTGCGAATTCCGTCGAAATAGCACAAAGCCGATGTCATTGCCGGAACAGGAATTCCGTTTGTTAAAGCGGTAGCGCACACTCGGCGCCAACTTTCCTGTGCTTTTTCTACGCTTTCTTTAAAGAACGGATCGAGCAATAAATTCTCTAATTTTGGATTGGTATCGAACGCCTTTTTGATGTCGCCCAAAAATACGGAACGGATGATGCAGCCACCACGCCACATCAGCGCGATGCCACCGTAATTCAGGTTCCAGTTGTATTCTTTGGCAGCCTCCATCATTAAATCATAGCCTTGCGCATACGAAATAATTTTAGAAGCGTAGATAGCTTCTTCCAAATCACTGATAAACTGCTCTTTATCTCCATCGAAATGCGGTTTTACGCCTTGAATCGCTTTGGACGCTTTCACGCGCAAATCTTTCTGAGCCGACAAACAGCGTGAAAATACCGATTCGCCTATCAGTGTTAAGGGAATACCCAAATCCAACGCTGAAACGGCCGTCCATTTTCCGGTTCCTTTTTGTCCGGCGGTGTCTAAAATCTTTTCCACCAATGGGCTTCCGTCTTCATCTTTAAAGGCAAGAATATCGCGTGTGATTTCGATAAGATACGAATCGAGTTTTCCTTCATCCCATTTTTTGAACACTTCGTGTTGTTCAAACGCGTCCATTCCGAGAAGATCTTTCATTAAATGATATGCCTCATTAATAATCTGCATATCCCCATATTCGATACCGTTGTGAACCATTTTCACAAAATGTCCGGCACCGTCCTCTCCTACCCAATCGCAGCAAGGCGAACCGTCTTCCACTTTGGCTGCAATCGCCTGAAAAATATCTTTCACAAATGGCCACGCAGCGGGTGAACCGCCGGGCATCATTGAAGGACCTTTCAGCGCGCCTTCTTCACCGCCCGATACGCCAGTACCCACATAAAGCAACCCTTTGCTTTCAACAAGTTTTGCCCTTCGAATGGTATCGGGGAAATGGCTGTTACCGCCATCAATGATAATATCGCCCGGTTCGAGAAGCGGAATGAGTTTTTCAATAAAATCGTCTACCGGTTGTCCGGCTTTTACCAACATCATCACTTTCCGAGGACGTTCTAACGAAGCAACAAGCTCTTCGAGCGAATGTGCTCCGATGAAGTTTTTGTCTTTTCCTCTATCGCTTAAAAACTTATCTACTTTTTCTACCGTGCGGTTAAAAACGGCTACTGTGTAGCCTTTACTTTCCATATTCAGCACGAGGTTTTCGCCCATCACGGCTAAACCGATTAATCCTATGTCTGCTTTTTGTTTCATATTTTATTTTTAGATTTTTAGAACCATACCGAAAATACTCTTCAATATGGCTAATCTTTTTAATCTGTTACTTGTTTAATAAATTTAATTTTGATTTTGCCAAAGATACTAAAAAATAGAAGTAAATTTTAAATATGTACAAACAAAATAACTTTAGATGTTCATTCAAATTGTGAAATCCCGTTGAATTAACAATTGGCTTCTGTCAAATTTATCATGGTTGGTTTTTAACTATCTTCAGGAAAGACGGAAAATGAAATGTTCATATTCTCCTCCCCCTCAGCATTTCTCTTTTTCCCTTCGGGCCGAGCAATCTTTCTACTTTAAATCCGGCAGTTGTTAGCATTCTCCTTACCGATCCTTTTGCGCAGTATGTGGTTAAGATGGCGTCGGCGTTGCAAAACGAGTATAAACTATCAAAAATGGGTTGCGCCCACATTTCTGGTTGCTTATCGGGAGCGAAAGCATCAAAAAATATTATATCAAATTTACTTTCAGGTTGAAAGTTTTGAGGATCACTGAAATCCAGACATAATTTCTGCAACGAAAAATATATCGTAATTTGCTCCCACTTATCCCATTCAGCAGAATGTAATTTGCGGAAATTTTCTTTCTGAAAGGGATCAATCAACTCCGCATAATTTAGTTTTTTGGCCTCCGAAGCGGAAATAGGATAGAGTTCCAGCGATGTGAAATCAATTTTCCAGTTCATTTTTTCGGCTTCAAGCAGCGATAAAAAAGCATTTAATCCGGTTCCGAAACCAATCTCCAAGACATTCACCTCGGTTTTTTCACACTGCTTCAATCCTGCATCGATAAAAACATGCATCGATTCTTGTATGGCGCCGTTCACGGAATGATAATGCTCGTCAAGTTCCGGAACGAAAAACGTGTGCGATCCATCTGCGGTGATTTTCAATTTTGTATCCATAGCCGTTAAAAGTACCATAAAACAAATGTAAAAAAACTTTGTTTAATATAGTCACTGTTTCTTATTTTCTTAATTTTGTAATTGCTAAAATTTCAATCTGTAATAATGATAAAATATTGTTTTTTCGCGCTGACTTTACTACTACTTTCGTGCCAATCGAATCAAAAAAAAGAAAAAGATACTTTAACGGTAACCATTGAACCCCAACGATTTTTTTTGGAGGAAATTGTGGGCGATAAATTCTCCGTAAAAACGCTTGTTCCGCCGGGATCGAGTCCCGAAACGTATGAGCCTGCGCCTTCGGCGATGGTAAATTTGGGCAACAGCAAACTATATTTTAAAGTTGGCTTTTTGGGATACGAAAATGCGTGGTCTGATAAATTGAAAGCCAACAATCCCGATGTGAAAATCATTGATTGCTCCGAAGGAATTGAATTGATTTACGGTGAACACCATCATGATCACGACAACGGGCATTCTCACGAACATGAAGGTGAAGCTGTGGATCCGCACGTTTGGAGTTCGCCTAAAAACGCGCTCAAGTTCTCGCAAAACATGCTTGATGCAGTTATTGAAATGGACAAAGAAAATGCCGATTTCTATCGTGTAAACTTTGAGAAACTATCTGAAAAAATCCGGCAAACCGATGCAACCATTGCAAGCATGCTCGATACTGTTTCTAACCGAAGTTTCATCATATATCATCCGGCATTGTCTTATTTTGCAAACGATTACGGGTTGCATCAGCATAGCATAGAGTTTGAGGGAAAAAATCCCTCTCCGGCTCAGATGAGAAATTTGATTGACCTCTCCGAAAAAGAAAATATACAAGTTGTTTTCATTCAGCAGGAATTCGATAAAAAAAATGCTGAAGTTATTGCCAAAGAAATCGGAGCTGAGTCATTTACGATTAATCCTTTGGCCTATGAATGGGATAAAGAATTGATGCGGATAGCGAAAATTTTATCGGGGCAAATAAATGAATAAAATCATTGAAATACAAAATGTTTCGGCAGGATACGAAAATAAACCGAACGTGATAAAAGATGTGGACCTTACGGTTTACGACAATGATTTTTTGGGTATTATCGGACCCAACGGCGGAGGTAAAACAACTTTGCTGAAAACGATTTTAGGATTGCTGAAGCCTTCATCCGGAAACATTTCTTTCTTCGAAAACGGACAAGCCGTGAATTCACTGAATTTGGGTTACCTCCCGCAGATAAACCAATTAGACAAAAAGTTCCCAATTTCGGTGTCGGATGTTATTTTATCGGGATTAACCATGAAAGGCAAATTCTTTAAAAGATATACTTCGTCGGAAAAAGCAAAAGTAAAGGAAACGGCTGCTCAGTTAGGAATTGAACATTTGCTGAATAATTCAATCGGTGAATTATCAGGCGGACAATTGCAGCGCGTATTACTCGGAAGAGCCATCATAGACAATCCGAAAGTAATTATTTTGGACGAACCCAATTCTTATGTCGATAAACTCTTCGAAACCAATTTTTACAAATTGCTCGATGAGATCAACAAACGTGTCGCAATTATTTTGGTTTCGCACGATATGGGAACCATTATTTCGCAAGTAAAAAATATTGCCTGCGTCAATCAGTATTTGCATTATCACCCCGGGACGGATGTTTCACAAGAATGGCTCGCAGGCGCATACGATTCATGCCCGATAGAAATTCTGGGACATGGTTCTTTGCCTCATCGGGTGGTAATGAATCACGACGAGAATCATCACAATCATATTCACGACTAAGTACATGGAAGACCCAATTTACGTTATCATAGCCGTTATTTTAATGATCGTGGGCGCCGTTGGAACGGTTGCTCCCGTTTTGCCCGGCGTGCCTTTGTGTTGGGCTGCCTTACTGGTGCTGAAATTCGCACCTTCGGTTTCAGATAACATTTCGTGGGTTACTATAGTGGTTTTGGGAATTCTCACACTTGGCGTAACCATTATCGATAATGTTTTACCGGTGTGGGGAACCAAGAAAATGGGCGGTAATAAAAAAGTAGTTTGGGGCGCGACCATCGGGTTGCTCGTTGGATTTTTTCTCGGCCCATTGGGCATTATATTCGGGCCTTTTCTGGGTGCGCTCGGAGGCGCGCTATTATCCGGAAATAAAATAATGCCTGCTGCGAAACAAGCTTCGGGAGCCTTTTTGGGTTATATTGCAGGCCTAACGCTTAAACTGATTTCTGTTGGGTTGATTTTATTTTTCTTTGTGAAAACGTTGATGTAATTCACAAAAAACTCTCTTTTTCCACTTCTGTAGGAATTCGGCACTCCTCTTTTTTACCGAACATTTTATACCGATTTTTGGCAATGAAATTGTATGCCGCGTGATTGATGCTTCGCGGAAGAAAACGCAATTTGTAAAATATATGTGGAAAGCCTTTTAGGTACTTTGAAATCCTGATAGCGGCATCGGCAGCTTCTAAAACTTCATCTTCGTCAATGAGAATGAGGCTTTTCGGATTTTCATCGTGTTTACCGATACGGTTCAAAATTTCTTGTCCTTTCTCGCTCTGTTGGGCCGAAAACAGGAATTGTTTTTCTTTATCGTGTTTTAATATAAAATTGACCGTGCCGTTGCAGAAATTACAAACGCCATCGAACAGAATTATCTTCATCATTCACAAGCAAACAACAGCCGCAGGACTTGGTACTTCAAATCCGATAACTGCTGTTTGAAAAATCATTGTTTGATCAAATATTCCGCAATTTGTACGGCGTTTAATGCCGCGCCTTTTTTAATTTGGTCTGACACCGCCCAAAAGGTCAATCCGTTTTCATTGGTAAGGTCTTTGCGGATACGTCCGACATACACCGGATCTTTTCCGGCGATATCCAACGGCATGGGATATTCCTTTTTATCGGGATTATCCATTAAGACAATCCCATCGGCATTGCCGAAAGCTTTGCGCGCTTCTTCAACCGAAACCGGGCGTTCGGTTTCGATCCAAATAGCTTCGGAATGTGCACGCATAACCGGAACCCGCACACAGGTGGCGCTCACTTCGATATTGGAGTGCATGATTTTACGCGTTTCGTTATACATTTTCAATTCTTCTTTGGTATAGTCGTTTTCGGTAAAAACATCTACCTGAGGAATAAGATTATATGCAAGCTGATAGGCGAATTTCGATACTGTGGGTTTTTCGCCGTTAACCAATTGTTTATACTGGTCTTCGAGTTCTTGCATAGCGGCCACTCCGGCTCCCGATGCTGCCTGATAAGTAGCCACGTGTACACGTTTAATATGCGAAATATCTTCTATCGCTTTCAGCGCAACAACCATTTGAATTGTTGTACAATTGGGATTCGCGATTATATTTCTCGGGCGGTTGAGCGCATCTTCGGCATTCACTTCAGGTACAACCAACGGAACATTGTCATCCATGCGGAACGCACTGGAATTATCGATCATTATTGTGCCATGTTTAGTAATGGTGTCGACAAAATCCTTAGAAGTTCCGCCTCCGGCGGAAACAAACGCGATATCGATGTCTTTGAAATCATCGTTATGTTTTAATTCTTTCACGGTAATTTCCTTTCCGCGAAATTTATAAGTTGATCCTGCACTTCGGGAAGAACCGAAAAGAAACAGCTCTTCCATCGGAAAATTTCTCTCATCGAGTACGCGCAGCAGTTCTTGTCCTACCGCGCCACTTGTTCCAACAATGGCAATTTTCATTTTTAATATTTTTGCTTATGTGATAATAAAAAAGAAGACAATGGTATAAAACCGTCATCTTCAATAACCTATATTTATGCGATGTAATTTGATTGAAATACGCGCGGTTTTTTATTTTACCGCAATTTTTTTGACGATATCTCCGATTTTAACGATGTAATAACCTTTCGGTAAATTAAGCGTGTACTCGTTGGTGCCGGCTTTTACTTTTTCCGAATAAACTTTTACGCCCACAATGCTGAAAACTTCGAGAATGCCGTCTTTAGGCAAATTTTCAACAATTAGTTTGTTCGCAGCGATGGAAATTCGCACTTCGGGTACAAATTCTTCCATAACGATCCTGTTTTGGGCTTGCAGGCTGTTAACCGAAAGTCCAAAAGCGAATAACGATAAAAATGTTATTAAAATCGTGATGTAAAATCTTTTCATACTACCCCTTTTACATCACAAAGATAGAAAAAAAATTATACTGCAATCATTTTTTGGAAAAATTTTTCACTTTTTGTGTAATTTTTCCGGTAAAAAGCCGTTAGAGGGAGATTTCCATGCCTTCGAATGCCAATTCCGTATTTTCGAAAACGGCTTTTGCTTCACTAAATATATTGTTCAAATCTTTGTATCGGGAAGAGTAATGCCCGATAACAAGTTTTTTCACATTAGCCGCCTTGGCTATTTCCGCCGCTTGGCGTGCAGTTGAGTGATATGTTTCGTGCGCACGCACAGCTTCGGTTTCGGCAAAAGTGGCCTCGTGGTACAACACATCCACACCTTGGATGTACGGAATAATTTCGGGCGAAAAAGCCGTATCGGAACAATAAGCATATCGACGTGGAGGCGCCGCCGCATAGGTAAGTTGCTCGTTTTTAATAATGGTTCCATCTTCAAGCGTGTGGTCCGCGCCCAATTTTATGTGTTTTATTTCAATGCCGCGAATTCCGTAAAAATTGATCATTTCTTTTTTTATGTGCCGCATTCCGGGCTTTTCTTCAAAAATAAACCCGCTGGTGGCAATGCGGTGTTTTAGCGGAAAAGCAAAAACCTGCATGGAATTATTTTCGAATATCAAACCTGCTTTGTTTTTCTCCAAAACTACGTGTTTTACCTCGAAACCCATGCGCCTGTTGAAATAATTCAAAGTGGGACGTAATAAAAGTTGCGCCTCTTCGTGTGCATAAATCAACAATTCGCCTTTTCTGCCCAACAGATTGAGTGTGGAAATCAGTCCCGGAAGGCCAAAAACATGATCTCCATGCAGGTGAGAAATAAAAATACTGTGCAACTTGCCGAAACCCGATCTGTATTTCCTCATCTGCAATTGAGTTCCCTCGCCACAATCGATCATAAAAAGTTTTTCGTTCACATTCACCAACTGCGATGTAGGGTTGTGATTTGTTGTGGGCGTTGCCGAACCGCAACCCAGTATTTTTATGTCGAAGCGTGTCATTTATCGGATTCCAATTAGTTTGTGCGTTTGTAAACTAAGCGCCCAGACGGGATTTTGCTTGATGAGCTCTATACAATAATTTATATTCTCGGGGATAATTTCCAAATCGTTAAAAATAGGGCTGAGAAAATATTTTTTTGTTTTTGGAAGAATAGAAATATCAGGTAATGGATCGCCTTTTTCTATCGGGAAACGCAACTCATCTACTTGGGGAATAAGAGTGCGTATTTTCTCGAAATCCTGCTTGGGGCTGCAAGTAATGTAATCCAAACCGTCGGGCAAGCGTCGCGTGCCGTTTGTTTCAATGGCTTGTTTATAACCTTTTTTCCTGAAAAAAGTAACAATTTCGGTGGTAAGTTGTAAAGTAGGCTCTCCGCCCGTCCAAATTATCCAATTGCAGGGAAATGTTGAAATTTCATCCAATATTTCATCTACGTTCATTTTTTTGCCAAACTCGAAGTCGGTGTCGCAAAACGTGCAAGCCAAATTGCATTTCGATAACCGGATGAAAATGGAAGCCTCGCCGGTTCTTCCGCCCTCGCCTTGCAACGAGTAGAAAATTTCATTTACCCTCAGGTTCATAAATAGCGGAAGTTTTAGGCGTTTCGCTCACCTCAACAGCGAACAATTCGGGTATCATCGGCTTAAAGATGTTGAAAAGCATTTTTGCGATGTTCTCGGCAGAAGAATTGAGCGGGTGCATTATATCATTCAGGTTTCGATGATCGATATGTTCATCGATATATTGTTTCACGATCTTTAGCTCGTTGTAATCTTTTACAAATCCTGTTTCGTTCAACTCCTCTGCTTTTAAATGAACCGTAACAACGTAGTTATGCCCGTGCAATCGGGTGCAAGGATGGTCTTCAGACAAACCCCAAAGAGAGTGTGCCGCCGAAAAAGAAAATTGTTTACTTATTTTATACATATTGCATGTTAATCAATTACTCGACAGATAGGTACGAACCGGATAATGATCGGAATACTTTATTTTATCTACTTGCGTGCGATAGGGCTTGAGGTTTTTGCTGTGCAAAATATAATCGATCCTGAACCAGAAAAAATCCTCGTGATAAGTAACACCCGGGCCAAAACCATTGGATGCGTAAGCATCAGAAAGGCCTTCCTTTAATCGGTTGTAGGAGTAAGAAATGGGTGTATCGTTAAAATCACCGCAAATTATAATTTTATCCACTTCTATTCTATCGAGATAATTTTTAATTTTTTCAACCTGCGCTGCGCGCATTCTGTAGCCCCGGCCTAATCGGGTTCTTATATTGGTGGTAACATCTTCCAAATTCACTTCTTCGGAATTTTGAATGAAATCGTTATATAGTTTTTTGTCTTCCTGCGTAATTTGGTTCGATTCTAAATGCACATTTGCCACAGCATATTTTTCGCCATTCACGTTTAACGTATAAACTGCTACACCGTTGTACGAGTCTTCGAAAATTATTTCGTGTGTATTTTCTATAGGAAATTTCGAAAAAATAGCCAATCCCCAAATATGGTACTTGCTTGAAGATTCTAAAGCCGTTACAGACCGGTGTGGATATTTATTTAAAATTCTATTCACATCTCGCTGAGAAATAAGCGATTGTCCTGTTTTACTCACCATATATTCCTGTAAACAAACAATATCGGCATCGGCACCCGCAATATAATCCAAAAGCGGATGCTCTATACTTTCTTTTAAGTTTTCGTTTTCAAAAGATTGAACATTATAGGTTAAAAGTTGAATACTGTTTTCGGGAACCTCTTTTTGTGAGATATTCAATGGGAAAAAAGTAAGGATCGGTTTCGAAGAAATCACCAAAGCCGCGAACGAAATAAGAGCCAATCCCCATTTCTTCGTGAAAATCCACAATATAAGATAAAGAATATTAATGATTAAAATAATAGCGAAAGCCAATCCGATGTACGAAAATAAATTGGTTTTCAACGGCGAAACGGTCCAAGCTAAATAAGACGACAAAAGCAAACCAATCATTATTACATTGGTCGCAAAAACAATATATTTAATAACCCGTCCGAACTTTCTTTTTTTATTTTTTGCTCGCATCAAAAAGTTTCTTTTTCTCATCAGAAGACAAACTGCTGTAACCCGATTGTTTCAGTTTATCAAGTATAATATCTATTTCGTCCTGCTCATTATGCTTCCTTGCATTGTAATCCGCATCGCTCTCGGTTTTTCGATAAGTTACTTTCATTTTGGATTTACGGGAACGCTTAAATAAATTTGTAAACCAATCGATGATTTTACTCATCCATCCGGTAATATCCCTCCCCTTTTTATATTGAATGGCAAAAAAATAACCAAGCAATCCTCCTCCGATATGAGCAATATGCCCGCCGGGATTTGTATCGTTACCCAGAGCAAGAAAATCGAGAACGAAAACAGCAATGGCGATATACACAATTTTTATCGAGCCCAGAAACAATAAGTTTACGTGTACGTCGGGCCGATAAAACGCCGCTCCCATAACAATTGCCATTACAGCCGCAGAAGCTCCTATTAAAGGAGGAGAAATACCTAACACAGACCAATCTCTCTGCATATTAACATAATAAGGAATAGTATTAAATGCTATGATGAACAACAAAGCGCCTGCCAAACCACCTAAAACGTATAAACTTCCTAAAACCCGGCCGCTGAAATATTGTAGGGAAATTTTCCCAAACCAGTATAACCAAAGCATATTAAAAAGAATATGCAGAAAATCAACATGAACGAACATGTAGGTTAAAGGCGTCCAAAATCTCCTAATTAAAAGTGACGTATCGGAAGGTACTCCCACAAAGGGGATTAAATTTAACTGATATATATTAAATAACTTTGCAAAAACCCCGATTATTGCAAGAATAAAAAAAATGACGGCGTTAATGAAAATAAGTTTTATCAACAAATTGCCATTCTTGTATTTGTATTTTAACCGATTAATAAAATCTGTCATTGGTTTTGTACTTTTTCTTCCAGTAAAGAATCATAAAAATACCGAACAACATACCCCCCAAATGCGCAAAATGCGCAACATTATCGCCCGAAAGATTTGCCATCCCTAAAAATAGCTCCAAAGCGCCGTAACCGATCACAAGCCATTTCGCTTTTATCGGGAAAGGAATGGGGATGATAAACAATTCGGCATTCGGGAACAACATGCCAAAAGCAAGTAATATTCCAAAAACCGCTCCTGAAGCTCCAACGGTTACCGAATTCAATACAACATTAAAACTTGCTTGTGCCGTATCAATATAGTTCATGTTTTGTTGTAGCAGACTATAACCTTGGGTGTAAATATCGTTTAACGCGTCAGGCGACAAGTTGTTTTTCATCAACTCAAGTCGAATGAAAGTAATTAGCATTTGCACAATGGCCGCACCTACTCCGGTTACTAAATAATAAGTCAGGAACCTTTTGCTTCCCCACACATATTCCAAAGTTCGTCCGAACATAAATACGGCAAACATATTAAAAAAAACATGGCCGAATGAATAGGGGCTGTGCAAAAACATATAAGTAATAAGCTGATAGATGCGAAACCCTTTCGAACCAATATAATGTAAGCCGAAAATCTCTGTTAAATCTGTTCCGCTTCTCAAAAAAACCCATTGAGCCAGCCAAACAATTACATTTATAATGATTAAATTCAGCGTTACGGGAGGTATTGAACCTCCAAAAACCGATCTGGAATTATTCATACTAATATTACCATTGTGAGGCGCAAAAGTACATATAAATGTGGTTTTTTTGCCCATAAATGGCTTTTTTTTAAGAAAATCAAATACTTTTTACATTTTTTCTTGATTATTTTCAAATAAAACTTTATATTTGGCGCAAAATACAGGCTAATGCCCTAACTTAAAGTTTGTTTAATTTTTTATTAACGTTTTTCTTATGAATAAATCAGAACTCATTAGTGCGGTTGCCGAAAAATCGGGACTTAGCAAAGTTGATGCTAAAAAAGCATTAGACGCAACATTAGAATCCATCTCACAAGAAGTGAAAAAAGGTGGTAAAGTAGTATTGGTTGGTTTTGGAACTTTCTCTGTTACTAAAAGAAGTGCCAGAAAAGGTATCAATCCTCGCACCAAAAAACCAATCAACATTCCTGCTAAAAAAACAGCCAAATTTAAACCAGGCTCAGCATTGTCTAGCCTCAAATAATTTGGTTTAAAAACTTTAAAGTAAGAGGATGTCAAGTAGGCATCCTCTTACTTTTTTTATGAAAAACGACCCGTTCCAATTTCCTCGTTATAATATTTTCTAAGGTTAATCTGTTATTTTAAAGCATCGATCGATAAGTATCTTTCATTTTTTTTATAACTTTGTTTATCTTAGATTAGATTAAAATTGTTAATTATTTATAGCGTTTCCGGTTATATTTTAAAATCAAAAAAAATTGTATGGTCATTCATATTTGGAATAGTTTCTTGAAAGGGGATGACAACGCTTTCTCTTTATTATACGAGAAATTTTTTCCCGAACTTTATGCTTATGCATTGAAGCTGGGTTTTAATGAAGAAATTTGCAAGGATGCCATACACGATGTTTTTTATAACATTTTCACTTCGAAAAAAAAACTTGGACACGTAGAAAATATTGAATTTTATTTACTACACAGTTTACGAAACAGGCTATTTGATATACATAATAAGCATCGAGCAACAAGAAACATTGAAATAGAAAGTAACATCTTAGATGAAGACGAATTAATTATTGAACGAATTATCCAAAATGAATCAACTATTCAGGTAAAAGAAACCATTGAAAGACTTCTCAAAACATTATCTCCAAAACAAAAGAAAGTAATTCACTATCGATATGTTTTAAATCTAAAATACAATGAAATAGCGACCATTCTCGATATGTCGCCCGACGCAGTGAAGAAATTTGTTACTAGGTCATTGAAAAAAATGAGGGATAATTCACGGGATTCAAAAGATCTGTTTATTCTTACAATCCTCATCATGATTGGTTAATTAAGGTTAATAATTGTCCCTTTTTATAAATTTTAGTGTCTTTAGATAAAGTTACTAAAAAAATGATTAGAAATTTTAATCCTAAATCCAGTAAAGAAGTTATAAAGTTTCTGAATGATGACCTATTTATTTATTGGAGAGTGGAATCATCTAAAGAATTGGATGATTACTGGAAGAATTATATTTCAAAAAATAATCATTTAAGAAATGATTATTATAACGCAATAAAAGAATTTGAGTCTATCAAATCCTTCAAAACCGAAGACTTAAAAAATAAA
The DNA here is from genome assembly GCA_023424395.1 of Bacteroidota bacterium. GTDB lineage: Bacteria > Bacteroidota > Bacteroidia > Bacteroidales > Dysgonomonadaceae > JAFADY01. Next base: position 104,639 of record JAFADY010000021.1, read on the forward strand.
GAACTTGTTAAGCTGCGAATTGAAGAAAGTATAAAAATATACAAAAAAAAGACACGGAATTTTTATTTCTCAATTTCCGCAATTGCAGCCACGCTACTTATTCTTGTTACCTCCACTATTTTAACAATAAATTTCCGTAATAATGCCACTCAAGAATTGGTTGTTGGAAAAATTACACAGAATAACGAAATTCAGCTTTACGCAGGTAAGCAAGTCGTAAATATCAATAACAATTCAACTTTAGATTTCTCGCAAAGCAGCAACACAACTATTATCCAGGATTCTTTGTCGCAAAAATCAATTCAATTAGCTGATAATAAAATCAATAAACTTGTAGTACCTTTTGGAAGAAGGTCAACCATTATTTTAGCAGATGGTTCAAAAGTATGGTTAAACTCAGGGACAGAAATAGAATTTCCTTCCGATTTTAAAGGTAACACCAGAGAGATAAAGATCAAAGGAGAAATTTTTATAGATGTAGTTAAACAAAATCAATCCTTCATTATACATACTCCGCAATCTCAAATTAAAGTTTTTGGAACATCTTTCAACGTAAGCGCATATACCGATGAGGCCAAAGAATCGGTGGTATTGGTAGAGGGATCAGTACAAATTCAAAGCCGTTCGGCAAAACTACTTTTGTCACCAAATCAGTTAGCGGAGATAGAAAACGGAAACATCAAAAGCCAAAATGTGAATGTTTCAGATTATATAAGTTGGAAAAGCGGATTTATGCAACTTAACAAAATGCCATTGGACGAAGTCCTTCGAAAAATCGGCAGATATTACAATGTAGAGTTTCGGTATAATGAAGACCTAAAAATCAGCGACAAAACCTGCTCCGGAAAACTATTTCTCTCTGATGATATTCGCGACGTTTTAAAAGCGTTTACCGAAATGACATTGCTCAAATACGAAGAAGAATCCGATAAAATAATCAATATAAAAAATTAGCATGCCTATGGAAGCAATCATTTGAAGTCTGTAAAAAAAGTCAAATAATGCTGGTAACATTATCCGACTAATGAATAATAATTTTAACTGTGGCTGACAATTAATAAATTAAAATCCAATACAAAAATATGCATGAAAAAAATAACTTTAAACAAATTGCTCTGAAAAAAAACAAGAAGTTATTAAATATTATGAAAATATACGTTTTAATGACTCTTTTAAGTATTTTTTCAGTTTTTGCGGAAAATACTTATTCCCAATCGAACGCGGTGACGTTAAAGCTAACGAATGTTACTCTCGGAGAAGCGATTGATCGGATTGAGAGAACAACAGATTATCTATTTTTAATAATGGATGATGCCGAGAGAGAATTGAAAAAGAAAGTGAATGTTAACTTTAATGATAAGTCAATAAATGAAATCTTATCTGTTTTGCTGAAAGACACTAATTTATCTTACAGTATTGTAAAAAGACAAATAACCATCAGAAGGATTCCTCAACCGGTAATTGCGGCAAGAGAATCGGTTCCAGAGCTCGAAATTGTTCAGCAAACTCGCAAAACTATCAGCGGTACTATTTTGGATGCCAATCAAGAGCCTATTATCGGTGCAAATATTGTAGAAAAAGGGACAACAAATGGAACAGTTAGCGATATTAATGGTAATTTTTCCTTATCCGTAGATAACAATGCAACCATAATTATTTCTTATATCGGCTATATGATGCAAGAGATCAGCGTGAGCTCTCGAAACACTTTTAATATTATCTTGCAAGAGGATAGCGGATTGCTGGAAGAATTGGTCGTTGTAGGGTACGGCGTTCAGAAAAAAGAAACTGTTACGGGAGCAATATCCACTTTATCGGGAGACCAGGTCGTTAAAAGCCCTGTCGCCAATATCAGTAATTCAATTGTTGGAAAAATCCCCGGCATAACAAGTCTTCAAACGAGTGGTGAACCAGGGTTTAATGAAAGTGCTATTAACATTCGAGGTGTAGCAACACTTAATGAAGAAGGACAATCTCCCCTGATCGTTATAGACGGTATACAAAGTACTGTTAGCTTTATGAACGTACTCGATCCCAATGAGATCGAAAATATAAGCGTTTTGAAAGATGCTTCTGCTACAGCAGTTTATGGTGTGAAAGGAGCAAATGGAGTTATAATAATTACCACAAAACGGGGTAGGATTTCTGCACCTCAAATAAGCCTTTCTTACAATTACGGCCTAACACGATTAGCCACAAAATTTAAGATGCTGGATTCTTACTCTTATGCTTTGTTTAGAAACGAAGCTTACATAAGAGATAATGAAGGGAATTACCAGAATTTGCTTTTTACGGATGACGAATTATGGAAATTTAAAAATAACAGGGATTACACACCCGAAGAGGTAGCCGCAATGGATATTCCCGAAGACCAAAAAAGACGATTGCTTGATATGCCGTCGCTTTATTATCAGAGTCATGATTATTGGGATGAACAATTCACCGGAATAACCCCACAACAGCAGTACAATATAAATGTTTCTGGCGGAGGCGACAAAGTGAAATACTTTGCCTCAATCGGCCATTTCAGTCAGGAAGGAATTTTTAAAGTTGGTGAATACGACGGATACAAGATAAATCCAAGCTATAACAGATATAATTTTAGATCGAATGTTGATATTGATGCTTTTAAAAATTTTAAAATTTCAGTAGATGTTGCGGGTCAATTTCAAAATCGAAGTAATTTAATCGGAACAGACGAAGGAAGGGATAAGCAAATGTTGGTTCTGTTTTATGCAGGGACACCTTTTATGGGGCCTGGTCTCTATGACGGTAAATTAATATCAACATACGTAGGTTCAACCTTATATCCCAATCCCATAAGAGGAGGTAAGGGGGACTCTCCATTGGCAGGACTTTTCCGAACGGCTATGCAGCAAACGTCAAGCAGCAATATGAACACCAATTTAAAAGTTACACACCTGATGGATTATATAACGCCCGGTTTATCTGTTTCAGGCACGTTTTCGTATAATGATACATATTTGAAGTCGCGACGATTTCAAAAGTTAGTAAAAACATACATTATGATGAGAGATGTGAGTGATCCTTCAAAACTTGTTTTTTTCGACGACCAATTAACTGCACCATATAGTATTACCGATAACTTCGAGAATTATAAAATGAACAGGACCTATGCAGAAGGCAAGTTAAATTATGGCAGAACATTTGGACAACATACAATTAGTGCTTTGGCTCTTTATAATATTAACATATTAAAAGATCCTAATCTGCAATTTCATACTGCCAATACTATTCTGGGTTCCGCTGCAAGGGTAACTTATGATTATGATCAGAAATACATGACGGAGTTAAACATCGGTTATAACGGTTCGGAAAATTTCCCGGATGACAAAAGATTTGGATTTTTCCCAGCCGTCTCTGCGGGTTGGACGATTTCAAGAGAAAATTTCTTCCCGAAGCAAGGAATAATATCATTCTTAAAGATACGCGGATCTTATGGTGAAGTGGGAAATGACCAGATTGGTGGCAGAAGATATTTATACCTGCCCGATAAATGGAGAATGGATGCTGCTGGATATCATTTTGGTGTTACAGGGCCCGAAGCCAGACCTCCGTATGTTCCCGGAGCCGAAGAAAGTATGATAGGCAATCCCGATGTAACGTGGGAAAGAGCTAAAAAAGGCAATATCGGCTTAGAAGCACAATTCTTTAATAATAGATTATCTTTTACAGGAGATATCTTCAGCGAGAAGAGGGATAATATTCTTTGGTATTCCGAATCAGTTCCAAGTATTGTTTCACGATTTCTTCCCCCGGCAAATATCGGGAAAGTTGATAATACAGGCTACGAATTACAACTATCATGGATGGATCAAACAGCTACAGGTTTAACTTATAGAATTGAAGGGCACGTTAATTATGCGAAGAATAAGGTCATTTATATGGATGAGCCTCCTCGACCTTATGAGTGGATGAATGGGGCAGGCTTCTCCATTGGTCAATACAGAGGTTTCATAAGCGATGGTTTTTATAATAATTCGGTTGAAGTATTTAGTCGTCCGTATGGTTCGGCTGATGGAAATAAAGTCCAACCCGGTGACATAAGATATATCGACATTGATGGAGATGGAAAAATTAATGAAAACGACAGGGTTCCTATCGGTAATTCTAATTTACCAAGATATTCTTTCGGAAGTAATCTTTATTTGGGTTACAAAGGTTTCGAAATTTCTGCACTTTTTATAGGAAGCGCAAAAGGGAGTATGACTATATGGTCTCATGGAGATAATGCAGTACTTACACCATTTCGTAACAAGGGTATCGGAAATGCTTTTCTATACCAATTTGAAGGTCGCTGGACAGAAGAAAAAGTAAAGCAGAACATTATTCCTACTTATCCGAGAGCTTCAACGAATTCCACCAATCAAAATGTTACAAATCCGAGTGATTTTTGGTTAATGCCGACTGATTTTGTAAAGCTTAAAAATGTCGAAATTGCATACACCTTCTCTTCCGCAGGTGCGCTCAAGCGATTGGGTGTCGCAGGCATCAGGTTATATGTTAACGGAGATAATTTATATACATGGAAGTCCAAAAAATTACTTGATGGATTCGATCCCGAACAAGCGGATGCGCTTGTAATTAGTTCGGGTTATTTATATCCTCCGACACAAGTATATAATTTTGGTGTAAATATTAACTTCTAATTACGTTGCAATTATGAAAAATAGATATATAATATTATTCCTGGTCATTATTATTTATTCGTTTAACTCATGCTCTGAGTATCTTGATAAACCAATAGGAAGTGACCTGACTATTAATGAAATATTCTCCTCACGAGAAAAGGCTATTAGCGCCATATCGCGAGCATACAATTACGGACTGTTGTCTCTCGATCCGGACAGAGACGATTGGTTTGGTATAATGTCTGATATGTCCGGGGAAAATAATCCGGTCCATCACAATTGGGAAATCGCATATAAAATACAACGAGCAGGCATGCTTGCAGATAGTGGAGATGGAAGAGCTAATTGCGACGATAATTACAATCACAATTATTGGAGTATACGTCAAAGTTTCCTCGTAATGGAAAATATAGATATGGTTGAAGACATGACGGAAGCGGAAAAACAGAGTGTGAAAGGTGAGATGTTAGCGCTTGTGGCATATCGTTATGTAGAAATGTTTAAGAGATACGGCGGTGTGCCGTTGGTGAAAAAATCACTTTCCATAACGCAGGATGAAGTAAAAATAAACCGAAGTTCGTTAAAAGAAACGCTGGATTTTATTCTTGAGCTATGTAACGAAGCTCTACCGCTTTTACCTGACGCACAAGACGCTTTTTCACAAGGAAGAGCTACTAAAGGTTTTGCCTTGGCAATTAAGGCAGAAGCGCTTATTTATGCCGCTCGTCCATTGTTTAATTCGTCTACGCCTTATCTCGATTTCGGTGAACATAACAATCTAATTTGTTTTGGTAATACTGATCCTGCTCTTTGGCAAAGAGCAGCGGATGCTTCTATGGCTTTGATTGATTGGTCGTTACAAAACGGTCACTTCATCATCAATACCGGTAAACCATTGGATGACTACGGAAATGCCGTAGCCACACCAGGTAACAAAGAAGTGATAATAGCAAATCGTGCCCTTAATCCGAATGTTGCAGAATTTTACTATCAACATTCTCCCAGAGGGCGAAAAAATGGAATGGGATTTTTACAATTACAACAATATTATAAACAAGATGGTACCGATCAAACTTGGCCTGCTTTTAAGGAAGTGAAGCCTTACTCCGATTACTATACCCGCATTCAGGATATCGAAGCCAGATATAAGGCATCTGTCATGGGCGCCGGAATTGATGCATGGAACAACCCGAATGATGAATACTGGAGCAGCCTAGTAATCTCTTCTGCCGAAGCATGGGTTACCTATGCACAACTTGAAGCGAGTGGGCGTCCGGTAAAATTTTACTATCATGCCGGAAAAAGATCATGGTTCGATTTCCCGGTCTATAGATTAGCTGAGTTTTATTTAAACGCTGCCGAAGCGTATAATGAGTTGGGACAACCCGCCAAATCTCATGAATATCTTAATGTAATACGAAAAAGAGCCGGTCTTCCTAATATTAACGAAGCCAACCAAGAGGCTCTTCGTAAAATCATTCAAAGAGAATGGGCTATCGAATTTTATATGGAAGAGCATCGTCTGTTCGATGTAAAACATTGGAAACTAACCGACATCGGAAATGGCATTATTGGAGGCCCTAAATACAGTCTTTGGTGGTTCTACAAACCCGGTAGATCTCACGGTTCAATACCTGAAGACTATGAAAGTTACACTGTGGAGAAAATGTATGATGGATTTTGGAATGCGAGTCAATATTTAAATCCGTTCCCACTAAATGAAGTAACTAAGGGATATCTTGTTCAAAACCCGGGGTATTAATATAAAACCAATTAAAATGAAATTTAACACAATAAAATTCAATATAAAGATAGCGTTCTTGTTTTTCGTTGTGAATGCAAGTAATGCTGTGAGTCAAAATGATTCATTAATAAATTCATTTGACTCACTTAAACAAGTAGTGGAAATGCCTTTTTTTGATGTTGACAAAGATTATAGCACATCTGCTGTTTCCACAATTACTTCAAGGCAAATATTCAGGACTCCAACAGCCAATATCAGTAATACATTGTACGGACTGAGTCCCGGATTATATGTCAATCAGGGAAGTGGTGAACCGGGAAATGACAATGCTTGGATGCTTATACGAGGTTTAGGTTCTTATAATGGTGGAGATATTGCTATTTATATCGACGGGTTTCAATCGAATCTTGGTTATTTAAGATATTTATCTCAAAATGAAATAGAAAGTATTAGTGTTGTAAAGGATGCCGCAGCCTTATCCGTTTTAGGCGTGAAAGGAGCCAACGGAGCTTTATGGGTCACGACCAAAAGAGGGCACAATGGGTCACCGAGTATCGAATTCAATACCAGAGTGGGATTAAAAGAGCCTCTTAATTTATATAAACCTTTAGCATCACGTGAATATGCGATTCTGTACAATGAGGCAAAAAGCAATGACAATAACAGAGTTTGGAGTCCGGTTTATAATGGGTCTGAGCTTGACAAACTAACGGATGTTGACTGGTACAATGAAGTTTTAAATGAGAATACAATGTATACATCTTATGACGTAAGCCTGAAAGGCGGTGGAGAAAATATTCAATTTTTTACTTTGTTGGGTTATACCGGTGATAAAGGCTTTTACAATGTTAAGAAAGACGACACGCATTCAAACGTTAAATTAGATTTATATAACATCAGAACGAACCTTAACTTTAAGATTTTGAAAATTTTTGAAGGAAAAGTCGATATTGGCGGCAGAATTGAGAAGAGGTTCAGGCCTAATTATTCTACAGGAGATTTATGGAAAAATCTAGCCAGGTATCCCAATAATATATATCCTGTTAAAAATGAAAACGGTACCTGGACGGGAACTGCAGTCCATCCGGACAATCCATTGGCTTCAATTACGGATGTAGGATATGTCTCCTTCCATGACAGACTTTTGCAAACCAACTTATCTTTAAAAGAAGACCTCGGATTCCTTGTAAAAGGATTATATTTAGCACAAGGGATATCTTTTAGTACATGGACCAGAGGAACCTATAATGTTACAAGGAATTACACGAGATTTATTAATGATGTGAAACAAACAAGCGACGAAGACACCAATTATGAGGTTTATGACGATTATGGAACCAATCAATGGTCGTGGCAACAATTCACAGCAACTCTCGGATATAATAGAGAATTTAATAACAGTGTTTTAACTTCTGCCATCAATTATCTCCAATACACGTATAATATAGATCAAAATATAAACGGCTCAGCGGGTCCACACACAACTTATGCACACCAAAATGTTGCCGCACGGGTAAATTTGGTACACCAAAAAAAATATATAGGAGAATTGGCTTTAGCATATAGTGGATCGGATAACTTTAAAAAGGATAATCGATTCAACTTCTATCCTGCTGTTTCGGCCGGTTGGATCATTTCCGCCGAACCTTTCTTTGCTGTTAGCAATATTAACTTGTTTAAATTGAGAGCTTCTGTAGGAAAAGTCGGATACGATGGTTTTAGCGGGGGTAGGTATTTATATCAACCTTATTATATATCAAGAAGATCTTTTTTGATGGGCAATGGAGAAACCCCCGAAACCAAATGGGGCTTGGAGCCTCTGTATACAGCCAACAGTGAAATAGGTCCTGAGAACAGTTATAAAGTAAATATCGGATTTGATTTGGCGCTTTTAAAAAAACTGTCTTTTTCAATGGATGGTTTTCTTGACAAAAGGGGCGGGATTGTTACTTATGATAATTCGCTCCCCGGATCCACAGGAACTATAGCATCGTATCGTAATGTAGGGAAGGTTACAACTAAAGGACTGGAAATTGCGGTTAGTTTTGCGGACAATATAAATAAATTTAAATATCTGATCAGTGGAAACACAACTATCATTTCAGACAAGATTAACTATATGGCTGAAGTTACTCAAACTTCTCCTAATTCAGCACTAACCGGCCATCCTATAGGTACACGATTCGGTTACGATGCTATTGGTTTTTATCAAGTTGAAGATTTTAATAATGGCGTTCTGAACAGTGAAATTCCAAAACCAAGCTTCGGAGAGGTGCAACCCGGAGATATTAAATACAGGGATGTGAACGAAGATAACATTGTCGATAACAGAGATATGATAAAGATAGGCAATCCGTACATTCCAAGAATAATGTACGCTATTAACATAGAATTGGGTTATAATAACCTCGATTTTAAAGTACTTATGCAAGGAATAGGAGGAAGAGATCTGAATTTGTTGGATTATTGGGACAAAGTAATTCCGTTTGAAAATAATTCCACTGCATACGAAATGGCTAAAGGACGATGGGCATATTATCCCGATCAAGGAATAGATACGAGAGCTGATGCAACTTTCCCCCGTTTATCTTTGGTAGGCAATTCCAACAACTACATACCTTCCACTTTTTGGACGAAATCCGGCGATTTCTTCAGAGTGAGAAACATTGAACTCGGTTATACCTTGCCATCAAATTTGTTTCGCGATACACTCAAATCACTCAGAATTTATTTTACTGCCGTAAATCCATTCACTTTAAGCTCGTTCCTACGCAACTACCGGATGGACCCCGAATCACCTGTTGGTTATCCCGGGTCTAAATCATACAATGTTGGATTAACTGTGAACTTTTAAAATTTTTATAAATGAAAAATAAATATATACCTTTTTTAAGTTTGATGATCCTTTTCTTCAGTTGCAATCAACTGGATACAAGAGTTGATTTACAGCAAACATGGGATGATATTACAGCAAACCGCAATAGGGCTTTCGATTTAGGCTATACTCCGTATGGTTACTTAAGAAATGAATTTTATTATATTGATGGAAATATAGATGCTGCTTTGAGCGATGAGGCAGAACAAACGGCATCAACCTCACAAACGCAATTATTTAATAATGGTAGCTGGAATGCAGTAAGCAACCCTGACAACGTTTATGAAAGTGATTACAGAGGCATAAGAGCTGCAACATTCTTTTTAAATTACACCATTGACTATAAGGATTTATTATCTAAAGGCCGGGATACAATTTCATTGGAAGGGAAACGCGCTTATGATAAGGAAGTAATTGATATGAAGTGGTTAAGGGCAGAAGCCCAAGTGTTGAGAGCTTATTTTTATTTTGATTTAATAAAACGCTATGGCGGTGTTCCATTAATTACACAAGTGTTCGCCGAAGGCGAAGATGCCGATATCGAGCGTTCAAGTTATGATGAGATAGTGAATTACATCGTTACCGAAATAGATGCTGTTAAAGATAGCCTCGTTTTGGATTGGGAAGATGTTGATGTAGCAAGAGACGGTAGATTAACAAAAGGAGCTGCTTTGGCATTAAAATCGAGAGCTCTATTGTATGCGGCTAGTCCGTTAAACAATCCTTCAAACGACATAAAAAAATGGGAAGCCGCAGCAATTGCAGCAAACAATGTAATAGAGCTAAGTAAATATTGGTTTTCGCAAAATTATCAAAATCTCTTTCTCGAAGGCAACAGTGCCACCGAAAACGAAATTATTTTTTCTATCAGAGGTGGTATGACTAATACACCTGAAAAACTCAATTATCCGATAGGTACTCCCGGCGGTGCAAGCGGCATCACTCCTTCTCATAATTTGGTGGAAGCATATGAGTACAAGGGAAGTCCGGATCCTCTTGACCCATATAAAAACCGTGACCCACGGTTGGCATATACTGTAGTAACCAATAATAGCTGGTGGAACGATCGGATGATTGACATTTCTCCAGGTGGAATAGACGACGCAAACAAACCGAATACTTCCAAAACCGGTTATTATCTTAAAAAATTTTTAACTCCGAACTTAAACTTATTACGTGATGAGCGGAAACTCCACAATTGGGTGGTATTCAGATTTGCAGAAACATTTCTAAACTATGCCGAAGCTATGAATGAAGCTTATGGCCCCGATGACAATCAGGGTAATTGGTTGAGTGCAAGGGAAGCGGTTAACTATATCAGAAACAGGAACGGCGTACAAATGCCTCCCGTTATAGCAACTACAAAAGAAGAAATGAGGGCAAGGATTAAACACGAGAGAAGAATAGAGTTAGCTTTTGAAAGTCACAGACATTGGGATTTGTTGAGATGGAAAGATGCCGAAACGGTACTAAATGCTCCTATTAAAGGTGTCAAGGCTATAAAAGAAAACACTTACAAATATGAAGAATTTGTTGTTGAGGATAGAAAATTCGATGCTTCTAAGATGTATCTGTATCCTATACCACAAGTCGAAATTAATAAATCTAAACTCTTGTCAGGAAAGTTAGAACAAAATCCGGGTTGGTAAACCATTAAACTGATTTAAAATGAAAAAAGTAAAAATATTTCTTACGATTATTTTAGGTATTTTACTCGCAGTGTTAAATTCTTGTGACAAAGATGATAGCGACACTCAATGGGGAAATTCCAAAATATATATGCCGCAGGCATCACTTCTTAACGGCGGTCTATCTAATGAGTATCCCGTGCCATTCAACAAAGATACTGTTCATAAAAACTATGAATTCGATCCCGCTACGAAGACATTGAAAATTCCTTTAAGCGTTTATAGGTCTGGGTTGGAAAATATGGAATCTTTTTCTGTTAAGGTAAAAGCCGATGCAGTGGCTTCTGCAGATGCTGCAAAAAACGTACCCAGGGGTGTGGTATTACCCGAAGGAACTTATAGTTTACCATCCGAAGTTTCAGTGGAAAGTGGCAGTAGGGAAAAAACGTTTTTTTTAACCGTCGATCTTCAGAAAGTAGTGGATGCCAACGCATCGAATAAAACCAGAATTCTTGTATTGGTGGTAGGTATTAATGATCCTACAAAATATGAATTGAATGAAAAACTTTCCAAAACAATTGTTGTCATTGATGCCCGCGTCTTTTTAGGAAAAAACCTTTTGCAGGGTGGTGATATGGAGGCTGGCAACGAGAAATATTGGAGGATAGTTCAATTGGATCCGGAAATGCCGGGTGGAAAAATTGAAATTAAGGACGGAGTAATGAGCTTTACTAATGATGGAAACGCTCGTATTGCGGCTTACCAGGCCATAGAAGTGGAAAAAGACAAGAAGTATGTACTCAAAGGAGATATGACCAGTACTGCTGTTACATCAACCACTTTTATAGTTTATATTGGCACATGGGAACCTGTGCCACTCCAGAATTATGATACGCATCCGTATGTTGCTTTCTGGACTTATGCTCCCGACGGATGTTTGGTAAATCCAAAGTGGGGCAATCTGCCGACGATCGCATGTGGCCGCTGGGATATAGAGCCGGATGGTACGTTTAAAGCCACGGTAACCGGCAAAATGTACCTCGTTATTAAAGTTGAAAGCTGGGGCAACATAGGTAAAATTACACTCGACAATATGAGTATAGAGGAAAAGGAATAATCTTAATTTTCTGATTATGATGAAAAATGTAAAGAAATTAATTATGAAAAAAAAATCGATCTTTTTATTTCTGGTATTGTTTTCCGTTATGGTTAACAATGCATTCTCCATAGAAATTCCCGAGATACAGAGAATACAGCAGTGGACTGATACTGTTGGACTATATGAAAAATTTGAAATTTCATTTATTGTCAACAATGACAATAAATATATAAACGTCTTTGATCCGGATGAAGTTAATATCACATCGGTTTTTACCTCCCCTACCGGCAAAAAATGGATAGTCCCGGCCTTTTACAGTAATTCTTGGAGAATAAGATTTTCTCCGGATGTGGCAGGTTCGTGGAGTTACATTATAACTGTTAAAGATAAAGGAGGAGAAACCTCTTCCGAGTCAAGGTCATTTACCGCAATAAAGTCGCCGAAAAAAGGCCACATAAAAGTAGCCGATAATAAGCGTTATCTTATACATAGCGATAATTCAAACTTTTATGGTGTGGGTTTATGGTACAATGACGGTTATTCCGCCTTTAATCGGGGAAATATAAAGCCGGAGACATTAGATGAACTTAAATCTCTCGGGGTTAATTTTATAAGCACATTTATAACTCCCATAGAAACCATTGCCAGTGGTATTGGACGATACGATCAAAATATCTGTGGCCGGCTTGACGAGTTGCTTCAAATGTTAGAAGATCGAGATATGCTTCTGAGCCTTAATATATGGTTTCACTCCTTCCTTGCTTCGAATGCAAATTGGAGAACCAATCCTTATCAGCAAATTACAGAAGCCAAAGACTTTTTTAAAAGTGATATTGGATGGAAATATCAGGAAAAACTTTACAGGTATTTCATAGCCCGATGGGGTTACAGCAGATCCCTGGCGCTTTGGTTTATCGTAGATGAAATAAACGATACCGATGGGTGGTGGACCAGAGATTACGCTGCAGCGGCAGCATGGGGTAAAAAGGTGCATGATTATTTTAAGACGAATGATCCATGGAACCGTCCCACAACCGGTACCAGAGCAGGCGGGATAAAGGAATACTGGGATGATGGCTATAAAATATTTGATATTGCAGCTCGCGAAATTTATGAATCACAGGGGTGGCCTAACAACAGAACAAGCACCATCGATTCTGTTGCAGTTCATCCCTTAACAAGCAGCTACAGAAATTATGCCGAAGAGAACCTGAAATTGTGGAATTTATACGGCAAGCCTGTTATTAACGGAGAAACAGGGTGGGATCATACTTTTTACGAACCGTCAATGCCCGGTTACTTAGCAATGTACCACAACGCCATGTGGGCAACGATGGCAACCGGTTCGGCAATGACCCCTTTCTGGTGGTCATATTCAGATTACCTTTTCCTTAATGATAATATTGTAAGTTCGCGGTTAACCTGCATCAGGAGATTTACCGAAAGAATACCATTCTCAAAATTGACGAATCTTGCTCCTGCAAAAATAAAATGTCTTAGAGGGGATGCCTATGCTATGCAGAGCAACGAGTTTATTTACGGATGGGTAGTTAATTCTGTTTCAGATGTAGCAGGAGAAAAAGTTACTATTTCCTCTCTTAAAAAAGGGAAATACAACTTGAAAATTTATCATACTTGGCGGGGGCAGTTTCTGACTGATACTGAAGTGAATTGCATAGATGGTACCATAACGTTTGACCCCCCCTATATGCGTATGGGCGGACACGGAGAACATGCTAACTATATCGGCCATGATATGGCGTTTGTATTGGAATATCTTCCATGATTTTTTATCTTATTCAAAGTGATATTGAACATAAATCAACCGAATTGTCCGGAAACTTTAATGTGAAAAATAAAAATGAATATACTCAAAACGCTGCCTTGAAAAATCTTCACGCAGATATTCGCAAAATTTAGTGCAAATTTACGCTGACAAGGAAAATTTGAGTGATTTCCTGCGCTTATCAGCGAAATAAATTAGCGTAAATCGGCGTAAAATAAACATAGGTAAATATACGATGATGCTTTAAATAAATTATAAACTATATGAAAATAATATTTATTACCCTTTTTATTCATTTGGTTCTATTGATGTGTTTGGCATGCGATAACCCCTCCAAGCCTTTAGAGCCGCCACCGGATCTACCTCCCAAAGAAGATCCCGACCCGCCAAATCCTCCCGATTATGAAACCGTGTTTGACAATTTTATAACAGCCAAAGACGGTAAGCTTTGGGATGGAAACAAAGAGCTTCGTTTTTGCAGCGTGAATGTCCCGTTTGTGGACTATACCGAAGACGGTGAAGGAGGAACTTGGAAAGAATTGACCCCGTGGGAACAGGAAGATATTGTAAAAACCATAGTACAGATGGGCGGAAAAGTAATTCGCAGGTATGCTCTTTCCACGCGTCAGGCGGGTAAAACATATGAAGCGCATGTTCAAGGGCCGGGCCGTTTCAGCGAATCTGCTTTTAAAGCTATGGATCGGTTTTTGGCATTGTGTAATCAGTACGGAATACGGGTGATCATTCCTTTTGTGGATCAATACGATTATCCGTGGGTAGGTGGCGTATATTCTTATCAGGCTTTCAGAAATTTACCGGTAAATGATGACGGCGCCGCCTTTGTTACGAACGATCAGATACGGCAAGATTTTAAAGAAACCATTAAATATGTGTTGAACAGGGTGAACACAGTTACCGGTGTCAGATATAAGGATGATAAAGCTATTTTGGCGTGGGAAACCGGCAACGAACTGTGGTGTGTAAATAAAAACTACGAATGGGTGAGCGACATAGCAAAATATGTAAAATCAATCGATAAAAATCATTTGCTGATAGACGGCGATATGGAAGAGTCCTTGATAAAATCGGGATCGGGAGGCAAACCGGTGGGTATGACCGACCCGAACATCGATATCGTTTCCAACCATTATTATAAAGGCTCCAACAATCACGATGATTTGGTACAAGCCCTTATCACGGATATGAATATTGCGCGCGGGAAAAAACCGTTTATCGTAGGCGAATACGGGCACATACGGGTGGAGGAAGTTCGTCGTCTTTTAAATGCCGCCGTTACAGAAGGTGTTTCGGGGATTATGCTTTGGTCGCTTCGGGGACATAGGGAAGCCGGCGGCTTTTGGCAACACTTCGACGCTGAAAAAGATGGTGTAAAGTATTGGGCTTATCATTGGCCGGGATTCGCACTTAATGATGGTTACGATGAAACCGGCGTGATTCAGGAGGTGTATAAAAACGCATTTCTGATTCAGGGGCTCACCGTGCCTGCTATCCCTGTGCCGGAAGCTCCGGTAATGCTCCCCGTTGCCGAGTCGGCAAAAGCCATTAACTGGAAAGGTTCCGTAGGCGCCGATAAATATGATATTCAACGTTCGGCAGACAACAAAACCTGGGAAACAATTGGCAATAATGTCTCTGATATGTATCAGGATTACAGTTATCCGCCTCTGTTTCAAAATGAAAAAATACAAAAAGGGTATTATTACCGGATTATTGCTAAAAATGCTTCAGGATCGTCTGTTCCTTCAAATGTAGTCAAATGGGAGTAATATTATTCGGTACGATAATCATCTTGTGTAAAATAAATGAAAATATATAGTTATGAAAAAAATTATTTTATTGATAAGTACAATTTTCTTTTCGATTGGGGTACAATCTATTACTAATATAGATCCAATTGAAAAACCCATTCAAATTAGCAAAGATTACTCTAGATATTTTATCGAAAAAACCGGTAACACTTGGATTCCGATAATGATAAATTATCTTCCCCGACAACAGGCGGCAAATGATGATGAAGCCTTTGCAGAAATTGAAAGATATTTTAAAAACTTTTCTTCAAACGGAGGAAATGCCTTACGAATATGGATAAGTACTCCTTTTTTAGAAATTGAAGACACAGAGGAAGGCGTGTATAACCCGTTGAAATTTGAGCGGATTGATAAGATGCTGGCTCTTGCTGAAAAATATGGAATATTAATAAAATTCACTTTGCAACACATCACTACCATCTCTTCTTCTAATAAATGGTCGAACAGTGCCGTATTGGCAAAAAATTATAAGAATATCCGTGAATATGCAAACACACCCAAAGGTTTAGCGTCTTATCTTAAAAGGGCCAAAGCATTGTCCGATAGGTATAAGAACAATGAGCAAATCTATAGCTGGGAGCTGTGGAACGAAGTTGACGGGATGATCGATGCAGACTGGATGGGTTTTTCTAACTCAGCCATTGATGCCGTAACAGAGTTGTTCCCCAATCACTTGGTAGTACAAACTGTTGGTAGTCTCGATTCTGAATTTTCGGAAACGACTAAATATCCTAATTATTTCGAAATTAAAAACAATGATTTCATTTCGGTGCATCGATATTTGGACTTGGGCGATAAGTGGCAACAATATGAAAAGATTAGAATTCCAATGGATGAATTAGCTGCTTACGGTGTAGATTTTTCTTATAAGCGAGTGCCGAACAAACCCATAGTAGTAAACGAAATTGGAGCAGTTCAACCGTCTCATATAGGTCCTTCAGAACTTTATCCGGTTGACAAAGAAGGCTTACTGCTTCATGATATGATTTTTGCTCCCTTTTTTGCAGGAGCGGCAGGTTCGGGGGGGGCTTGGCATTGGGACAGTTATATCGATAAAAATAACTTATGGTATCATTTTAAACGTTTTAACAATGCCATTAACAAAGTTGACCCTATTAAAGAAAAATTCGTGCCGTTTTTCTTTGAGTATAGTGGATTGAAATGGTATGTATTACAAGGCGAGAACAAGACATTGGTTTGGCTCAGGGATGCTGCCAATAATTGGAAATCGGAACTCGAAAACGGCACCAAACCTCAAACAATATCAAACGTTCATATTAATATTGAAAAGATACAAACTACAAGTAGGAAAAAATATAGTGTGTATGACCCGTGGAAAGATGCTTGGGTAAAAGCGGCAATGATTTCATCGGGAGAAATAGAAATTCCCGAATTTTCTAGGTCTGTGGTCATTTTGTTGGAAAACTGAGAAAATTATAGAAGATTGTAGAAATGAAACAAGAATTATTAGTACTACTTGTGTTGAGTTTATTCTCTTTTTCCATAAATGCTAAAGAAATATCTGCAACATCACCCGATAAAAAGCTCCGCGTATCGGTACAAGTCGATGAAAGAATAACATACAGCCTTTACCACGAAAGTGACCTATTGATAGATGCCGCTCCGATCTCTATGAAATTGACAACAGGCGAAGTTTGGGGAGAAAAACCAAGAATTCTGAATACTAAAACCGATTCAAGAAACGAAACGATAAATTCCCCATTCAGTAAAAATGCAACGGTGCAAAACCATTATAACGAAGTTACCATAAATTTCCGGGGAGATTGGGCATTAAAATTCAGGATGTATAACGATGGTATGGCGTATAGGTTTGTGAGTAACAAAAAAACACCGTTCACGATCGAATCGGAGCAGGCAGACTTTAAATTTCCGGCAGATTTTACAACGTACGTACCTTACGTAAGAGGAGATTACAGCCGGACAGACTCTTTACAGAGTTCCTTCGAGAACATTTATACGTATACGTCATTATCGGAAATCGAACCCAATAAACTCATTTTCTTACCCATATTGGTTGAAGCCTATAACGCCAAGAAAATCTGTATCACCGAAGTCGATTTAGAGTCATATCCGGGAATGTATCTCCAAAACAAAACTGACGAACCGTCTTTGCAGGCAGTTTTTGCAAAGTATCCTTCTAAAACGGAACAAGGTGGACACAATATGCTGCAGCAGCGAGTAACCGAACGGGAAAATTACATTGCGAAAGTACAGGGAGCAAGAGAATTTCCCTGGAGAGTGGCTATCGTTTCCGTCGAAGATAAAGACTTGACCGTTTCCGATATGGCTTACAAACTAGCTTCTCCTTCGCGAGTGAATGATATTTCGTGGATAAAACCGGGAAAAGTGGCGTGGGAGTGGTGGAACGATTGGAATATTTACGGCGTGGATTTTAAAGCAGGAATTAATAATCAAACCTACAAACATTATATCAATTTCGCATCGAAACACAATATCGAATACGTGATTTTGGATGAAGGTTGGGCGGTAAATAAACAAGCCGACCTGATGCAGGTTGTGCCGGAAATTAATTTGCCTGAACTTATCGATTACGGAAAAGATCGAAATGTAGGCATCATCTTGTGGGCAGGATATTGGGCGTTTCATCGGGATTTGGAGAACGTTTGCAAACATTACTCCGAAATGGGAGTAAAGGGATTCAAGGTCGATTTTATGGACAGGGACGATCAACAGATGGTAGATTTTATTTACAAAGCTTCGGAAACGGCTGCTCGATATGATCTTTTATTGGACTTTCACGGAATGTACAAACCAACGGGCTTACAACGGACTTATCCCAACGTATTGAATCTTGAAGGTGTTAACGGCCTTGAACAACTCAAATGGTCGCCCGATACATTGGATATGGTCACTTACGATGTTACTATACCTTTCATCAGAATGGTTGCAGGGCCAATGGATTATACACAAGGAGCTATGAGAAACGCTTCAAAGGGAAATTATCGCCCCATTTATTCGGAGCCGATGAGTCAGGGAACGCGTTGCCGGCAACTTGCTCTGTACGTTGTTTTTGAATCGCCGATAAATATGCTGTGTGATAGCCCTACGGAATATATGAAAGAGCCGGAGTCATTGGATTTCATTGCAAATATTCCCACCGTTTGGGACGAATCGGTCGCATTGAACGGAGAAGTAGCGAAATACGTGACAATTGCCCGTCGAAGCGGCAACGATTGGTACATTGGCGGAATCACCAATTGGGAAGCAAGAGACATTACTTTGGACCTGTCTTTCTTGCCCAAGAAAAACTATAAAACAACCATTTTCAAAGACGGCAAAAACGCCCATAGAAAAGGCACGGATTATGACAGAAAAGAAATAAATGTTACATCATCTGATAACTTAACCATTCATTTAGCCCCCGGCGGAGGTTTTGTAATTGAGTTGGAAAACGAGGAATAATTAATAAATTTTTCTAAAAAAACGTGAGTTCGATGTAAGAAATATGCTTGAAAATTAGGAATATAGCAGAAAAGTCAGTAATTTTATAGTGTTGAATTACAAATAATTAATGAAAATTCCGCTATGATTCCTGACGATAAAGTTATAGAGATTTATTTTATTATCGATGAGTTTTTCAAAGAATTTTACACCATCATACGAGAACATTCTTTAGAAAGCCCAAACACAAAGAAAAGAAACCGCAAATTTACAATGTCCGAAAGCGAAGTGATGACCATTTTACTTTTATTTCATTTCGGATCATTCAAGAACTTGAAAAGTTTTTATGTATTTTACGTTCAAAAGCATATGCAGAAAGATTTTCCGGCAACCGTATCCTATAACCGTTTTGTGGAACTGCAACCAAAAATGTGCATTCCGTTGGCCGTTTTTGTAAAGATGATGTGTTAGGGCAAGTGTACGGGCATCTCTTTCATCGATTCTACCCCTCTTCGAAGCTGCCACATTAAACGGGAGAAACAGCACAAAACCTTTAAAGGAATTGCCGAAAAAGGACAATGCTCCATTGGTTGGTTTTACGGTTTCAAACTGCATTTAATCATTAATGACAAAGGTGAGATTTTGGATTTCATCTTAACACCGGGCAATGTAGACGACCGAGAACCGCTCAAAAGTATGGACTTGCACAAACGCATCTTCGGAAAGCTTTTTGGAGATAAAGGTTATATCTCAAAAGACCTGTTTGAACAGCTTTTCGTAGATGGGGTGCATTTGATTACCAAACTGAGAAAGAATATGAAAAATGCCCTGATGCTTCTACAGGACAGGATTATGTTGCATAAAAGAGTTCTGATTGAATCCGTAAACGATGAATTGAAAAACATGTGTCAAATAGAACATATCCGCCACCGAAGTTTTGACAACTTTGTAATCAACATTTTGGCAGCCTTGGCAGCGTATTCATTCTTTCCGAAAAAGCCCTCGATTAATACGAATACAGACATTATAGATATAGAAAGATGGAGAGCCGCTTAGGCCGAACTCACGTTATTTAACATTTTTGAATCAGAAAAGTATATATATTTGCTTCGCTTACTAATATCTATCTTATGAAACAATTTATTTTATCCGCATTGCTTGTATTTTTTTGCAGTTTTTTCGTTGCCCAGGCGCAAACTTATAAACTGAACAAAGAAGTTTATAATACCAGGGAATATATACCACAATACGGAGATCCGAACAACCCGATGATTGCCGGATTAAGCTCTTTTATCCTTCCCGGATTGGGGCAGGTTTTATGTGGCGAAACGGCACGAGGCATGGCTTTTTTCGGCGGATCTATGGCTTGTATGGGCGTATCGGTTGTGGGAATGTTGCAAAATATGGAATCCAACAATTTTTTCGATGAAAACAATAACGTTGTAGATACTAAGGGTTTCGGACTGATGCTGGCCGGCGTTTTAGGTTATTTTATTGTTGATGTATGGTCGGTATTCGATGCCGTGAACGTCGCGAAGGTAAATAACATGTATTTTCAAGATGTACGCGAAGAAAAAGAGATCGGTTTTTTGTTGAATCCATATATCGGTAACCATAATTACTTGGGGCAAAGAACTACGTCGGTTGGGCTCTCTCTGCAAGTTATTTTTTAAACGGCAATTTTTTAAGGCCAAAACTTACGTATGCATAAGAACATCCCTTACGCGTACGTAAGGACAACACTTACGCCTGCATAAGTGGCGCGCTTATGGAGCGTAATTATTAAAGAACGCTTAAAGAGCCAAAATAACCGAAATGTAAAGATATATAGCCGGAATAGTAATCAGCAAGCTGTCTATCCGATCGAGGATTCCGCCGTGCCCGGGAATAAGGTTTCCGCTATCTTTAACGCCATAAGTCCGCTTAATAAGCGATTCAAACAAATCGCCCAGCGTGGCGAAGAGCGATACCACAACCGCGAACCCGATCCAAAACGGAAGTGAATAAGAGGTATAAAACCGCGCCAGTATAAAGGCGGTGATAACACAAAAAACAATGCCGCTTATAAAGCCTTCAACCGACTTTTTCGGAGAGATCCGTTCAATGAGTTTTCGCTTTCCTATTAACGAACCAAAGAAGTACGCCGCAGTATCGTTTACCCAAATCAATATAAAAATGGCCAAGACAAAAATATAGTGATATTGGGTATCTACAGTTTTGTATTGATACGAAATGAACATGAGCAAACAAAGCGGCAAAGTGATGTATATTTGTCCGAAAACGGAATAAACGATGGCTTTAAAAATATCGCCCCGATTGATGAAAATTGCCGAAGCGAAAAGAATAAGTAAATAAATGGCGATAATTATCGGGAGGGCTGCTGTGTAAATTTGTTCGAGATAAAGAAAACAAGAGAGAAATATAGCAATACCCGATGTTATATTAAAGATTTTGCTGATGGCGTGCGTGGTATTTTTTTCTACCATTCGGTAGAATTCGTACAGTCCTATTCCGAGAAAACTACCGAAAACAAACACAAAAGAATACTCTCCTCCAAGGATGCCAAAGAGAACAACTGCGATGTATATAACTCCGGTTACAACACGCGTGAGTAAATTCTTAAAGTTCAATTTAAAAGGTTTTTATTCGTTACTTTCGGGTTCTTCTTGTTGCTGCGTAGTTTCTTCTTCGGCAGGTTCTTCTTCGAAGTCGATATTATTGTCCATCAAAATATTGTACCAACTGACTATTTTTTTAATATCGGAGGCATAAACTTTTTCTCTGTCGTATTCGGGTAAAATATCGGCGAAGTAATTAAAAAACTCTTTGTTTGACGATTTAGATGTTAAAACCGCTTTAGCGCCGTTTTCTTTTTCTTTCATTTTTTTGAAAACTTCTCTCAGCGGAACATCACTCTCATCGGTATATATTGATACATCGCTTAAAGCAACCAGTTTTTCGGTAATATAAACCGGAATTCTTTTTCCGTCTAAAAGCGATTCAACAACATTTAAATTTTTATTGGTGGAAATGAGTTTATACAAACCGGGTTTACCCGATACCGATAATATTTTGGCCAGCATCTGTTCTTGTTTTTAGTTCAAAATTATTTGCAAAAATAAAGCACAAAAATAGTCAGTATTGCTCAATTTTACAACTGAAAACATCAATTGTTTTGTTGCAATGGAATATTTCGGCAAAAAACCATTAACTTAGCGAAATAAAAATAACGGCAGTTCTATAAATCAAACAGATTTCATTACTTTATTTGATGTGGATGAAATGAAAGTTCAGTACAATAATTTATATACGCATTTTGTGTTCACAACATACAATAGGCTACCGCTAATTGAGGAAAACAACAAAATACGGATTGAAAAATATATTACAGGAATTGTAAATAATAATAACTGTCAGTTATATGCTATCTTTGCAAATCCGGAACATCTTCATTTTTTAGTATCGCGTTCGCCGGATATAGATGAAGAAACCCTTGCGACAATTGTCGCTAACAGTTCGGAGCGTTTTATAAATGATAATAAATTGTGCAAAGGTAACTTTCAATGGCAGCGTGCGTGTTCGGCATTCTCTGTTTCGAAAAGCGATATAAACAAAGTGTGCAAATACATTCTGAACCAAAAAGAACATCATAAAAAACAAACTTTTGCCAAAGAATACGATGAGTTTATCAGATTTTATCAGAAAACGATTCAGCCGATAAAATAAGGTAATAAGGTTTTAGGGTGTGAGATGGTAATCATTTCTACTAAGGTTGAGAGAGCAGGAAATAAGGTTTCGGAAGCGATAATAATTGGAAAATTCTACGAGCAAAGCCAAATTAAAAAAACCTTATTTCATTCAAATAACCTTAGTAGCAAAAAAAACAGGATTGAATAGAACGATTTTGCCGAAATGAAATACAATTTTTATCTGAACGTTACCATCGGTTTAGGAAGTAATCGCGATTTTGAGCGACATTTTAATCGCAATTGATTAATCCGATAAAATAAGGTAATAAGGTTTTAGGGTGTGAGATGGTAATCATTTCTACTAAGGTTGAGAGAGCAGGAAATAAGGTTTCGGAAACGATAATGATTGGAAAATTCTATGAGCAAAGCCAAATTAAAAAAACCTTATTTCATTCAAATAACCTTAGTAGCAACAAATAACAGGGTTGAAGACCTTATTACCTTATTTTCAAAAAACGATATAAAATACAAATTAAGATGAAAACAAAATTATTGATTTTATGTTTGTATTTAATTATTGGAATAAATGTTTTTGCACAAAACCAAAATGATTCTATTGAAGAAATTGGTTTTATTGATCCGGAAGACTTCCCGAATTTCGAAAAGGAGAAAACTCAATTGAGGAACTGCTTAAATTTATTTCACGATATTTATTTGAACAACCTTAGTTGCGCTTGCATCGCACTTACATTAAAACAAAACAGATGGACCGAAATATTATCTTTTTATTATCTTTTGCACTATTACTGTTTGCCTGTAACAATAAAAAACAGGAAAAAGAAACAATGACAACAGAACAAGATAGCACCCGAGCACACGCACCAACAGAGGATATGTTTTTACTTGTAGGAACATACACCTCGGAAGAAGGCAGTAAAGGAATTTATTTGTATAAACTGAATACCGGAACCGGAAAAGCCGATTCGCTGAATATGGCGGAAGTTGAAAATCCATCGTATCTGACGTTAAGCCCCGATGAACGTTTCGTATATGCCGTCAGCGAAAACGGCGAAGGAAACAGCATGGCAAACGCTTTTTCTTTCGATAAAAACAGCGCTTCGTTGCAGTTGCTCAATTCAAAAAATACGCGGGGATCAAGCCCGTGCTACATTGAAACCGACAAGAGCGGGAAGAATGTTTTTACGGCCAACTACGGAGGCGGAAGTATTTCTTCTTTTCAGGTGAACGACGAAGGAGGATTATCGGAAGTTAACTTATTAATGCAATTCAACGGCGTAGGCAGCGATTCGCTGAGGCAGAAACAACCGCATTTGCACAGTGTGCGTATGTCGCCCGATTACCGATACCTTTTTGCCACCGACTTAGGCACGGATAATATTTACCGAATGGACGCCGTGGGTTCTGTTTTTGAAGGACAGCCCGCGGTTTCGCAGGGCAGTTTAAGGAAATTTGCCGTTCCGGCAGGCGCGGGGCCGCGCCACTTCGATTTTCATCCCAATGGATTGTACATGTACGTTTTGGGCGAATTATCGGGGGAAGTGATCGTATTTGATTACAACGACGGCGACATTGTGCAGAAGCAAACCGTTGCAGCCGATACCGTTGGTGCCCGAGGCAGCGCCGATATTCATGTTTCGCCCGACGGCCGGTTCCTTTACGCTTCAAACCGACTACAAGCCGATGGCTTAGCCATTTTTTCGATAAATCAGGAAGACGGCACTTTAACCAAAGTGGCTTATCAACTCACAGGGCGTCACCCGCGTAATTTTGCCATTACGCCAAACGGGAGATTTCTGTTAGTTGCCAGTCGCGACGATAATAAAATTCAGGTATTTTCCATCGATGGGCAAACGGGTTTATTGACGGATACGAATCAGGATATCGTTCTCAGTAAACCGGTATGTGTAAAGTTTGCGTCGATACCTTAAGAGGCAGACTTATTTTATCTCATTATTTTCTCAAACGCTTCTTTATATCCCTCTACCATTTTACTCCACGAGTAATTTTGCCGGGTAAAATCTTTTCCTCGTACGGAAAGTTGTTGTAATTTTTCTTTATCGCTTAGCAATTCGTGAATTTTGTCGGCCCAGGCTTGTGCATCGCCGGTTGGGAGTAGGGTTCCGTTTTTTCCATCGATAACGGCATCGGTAATGCCTTCGATTCCCGAAGCAAGCACGTATGTGCCGCGCATACTGGCTTCGAGCGCTACGAGCCCGAAGCCTTCTTCATCGCCTTCCACCTCAATATTGGGCATTAAGAATAAATCGGCAAGCGAAAGGATTTGCAACAGATCTTCATAGCACACACTGCCCAAGTGGTATGCATTTGGCTGCTGCGGCAACTCTTCAGCGATATCAACAGCATCGGTCGTTAGCCCAAAAAGGAGTTGGATGTTATGAAAACCCTGGATGTTATTCAGGCCTTTGTCCAACAATGTAGGCTCGTTTATCATGGGGCCGGTCATTAACAATATGATATTGTCATTCAGCAGCGGCATCACATTTTTTAAAAACCACGAAAAGCCTTTCCTTTTTACAGGACGGCCGGTAATGTGCAGAATGTGTTTGCCGGAAACATCCACACCATATTCGTTCCTGAGTTTTTCTGCAAAATTATCATTACTGGTTATGTTCCCGATGGAAATATCTACACCGTTCTTAACAGTAAAAGTTGTGTCTTCGTTAAAACCGCGCAGAAGACATTGTTGCCGGGTGAATTCGCTCACGCAAATGGCTCCGCCGTAATTTGCCAGCTTAGGCACGATCTTGTTTTGATAGATATCCATCGGAAAAGTGATGTCCAACCCGTGATAGGTTACCACAACAGGAATATCCGTATATTTTTGCAACCATAAACAAGCAGCACCCATTGAGCCATCGTTTAGGTGAATAAGGCCTATATAGGGATTCTCTTTTAGAACTATTTGTATTTTGGATTTAAGCGTGGCAAACCAAAGTGCTTTACTTCCATCGTTTTGATAGGCGATAACGTGCGTTTTGTAATATTGAGACAATCCGTTAATGAGCTCAAAACTCTGCTTCTCCATTCCTCCTATCACGGGTGGATACTTATGAGTTATGCAAAGTACTTCCGTCATTGTCTTTCAATTTTATGTTTGTTTTTTTGGATATAATGATCATGAAAATTCCCGCAATTCCCAGCCAGAGCACTTGTCTGCCACGACGCATTAGCGTAGCAATGAGCCAGATTTCGTTACTTTCAACGCCAATGGCATCGAGCATAACTTTGTTGCCGTATTCTTCAATCCCGATTTGCCCCGGAACAACTGCTCCAATTGTTCGGAAAAAGATGACGCCCATTTCCACGGCAACGGCATCCACCATGGAAATATCGAGTCCCAGCATCTGCAAAATAATATAAAATTCAAGTGATCCGAAAATCCATTGCGAAACACACAACATAAAAGCAACTGTAAAACGGATTTTGTTCGCAGCAAAGAAATCTGCCGAAAGTTGATTAATTTCGTAAGACGACGAAACAATTTTATCTGTTATAAACGACCAATTTGTTTTTCTTTTGATGTTTTCCACCGTTTTTCCGAGATACAGTTTCGAATTTAACAAAAATACCGTTAGCAGATAACAAAAAAAAACGATCAACGCAACAGCGATCAGGATATACAAAAGGTTTGAACTGTCTCCGGCTTTTACTATGATCAGATAAACTCCCGAAATTATTGCCAGAAAAATACCCGATAAAATTATGAGTATTCGCAACATGATAATAGAACTGAGCCCCTGACGGGCATCCACGCCGCGTTTGTGGAGATAGACCGCTTTCACGCTTTCGCCGGCGATAATTCCCGTGGGATTGAATGCCGTGAGCATTTCGCCCACGTGCTTGATCATAAACAAGTCGAAAAAACGCACTTTTTTACGTTCTTTGCCCATGATCAGCTGCCAAGCGTACGTCGGCGCCAGATAAGCAAAGAGCGATGCAATAACCACGCCCACAAACATGCCCGGCATGCGGGAAAGATATTCGCCCAATTGCCGGAAATCGACAGTTGAAATAAACTTTCCAACCAAAATCAAAACCACTACCAGCAGAATACCAATAAAATATTGTTTGTATTTTTTTACAAAGACAATAAAATTCATTTTGTTCTATATCAGTTCTTTGCTTCCGTCAATAGTACAATATCGCGGAAATATTCGTCCGCCAGATGTTCCCAACTCAACGATGAGGTATACTGGGCTCCGGCGGCCTGCATTTTGTTTCTGAGCGCTTTGTTGCTCAATAAAAGTTTTATTTTTTCGATGTAATCTTTGGGGTCATTCGGTTCACACAAGAATCCGGTTTCGCCGTCTTTCACCAATGCCTGTGAGCCTCCGCCCCGAGCGATTACCGGAATGCAACCGCAGGCTGTTGCTTCCACCACCACGTTCCCATAAGATTCGGAAATAGATGGAAAGACGAAGATATCAGTCGACGCATACAATTTCCCCAGTTCATCGTGATTGAGGTAGCCCAAGAAGTGAGCATTTTTCATTCGCTCACGCGCTTCGGGTTCCGCCACGCCGCTTCCGGCAACGATAAAGTTCACGTCCAATTGCTGCGCCTCGGCTTCATCATATATTTCGAAAAGCGTTTCAAGGTTCTTTTCCCACACAATACGCGATGCGTAAAGCAGACAAGGTTTGTCGTTGCCCGTTATTCCACGAACGTACGCCTCATCTTTCCTTTCGGCATTGAACAAATTGGTTTCCAGCCCACGATGCCATTGTTTGAGCGGTTCTTTAGCAATGCCGTGATCAATTAACTCTTTCATCATGAAATTCGTGGGAATATATACCAAATCGCATCGATTATAAAATTTTTGATACAATTTAGCAATAAGCGATTCGATGGGCTTTATCAAGAACGGAGAATGCTTGAAATAGTAACGCATATACGAAATGAAATGCGTGTGATAAATGGAAAGCACCGGTATGCCCTTGTTCTCAGCATAATTCAGCCCGAAAAATCCCAGAAACGAGGGAGTAGAAATATGGATTACATCGGGTTTAAATTCCGATAATTTCCGCCACAACTTCACTCTTGCAAATCGGGGGAGACTAACGCGGTAAGAAGTGTTAAAGGGAATGATCATCGACGGGACTTTTACCACACGATGAGGAAAATCGTGTTTGGGCGGCACTCCGCAAAAGAAAACATATTCAAACCGATCTTGAGGAATTCGGTTGATAAGTTGATACATTGTTTTTATTGCGCCGTCAAAATCCCTGATGAGCACATCCGTGAAAAAAGCCACTCTTATTTTTCGATTGTTTGTTGATTGATAGGAACTTGATACCGATTGATTTTCTATTTGTAATTTCAACTCGTTATCTCCACTCGGCTCGTTAATGCGATTTTTCATTCAATTCATTCAGTCTAATTCTGCTATTTGTTGATACAAAGGTAATTAGTATTGATTGATTGGAATGATTTATTCTGTTACGATTATGTTAAGTTTATGTGAGCGATGAAATTATCGCCACGTAACAATTCCTCCCCGAAGATTATAAATCTCTGAAAAGCCTTTGTTGGCAAGTACTTTAGCAGCATGTAAGCTTCGCGCGCCACTATGACAGAAAACAGCAACGGGACGAGTTTTGTCCAGTTTTTCTATTTGTTGTTCAAAGTCGCGCGAATAGATATCTATCAATTTGGCATTGCCAATGGTTCCCTGTTGAAATTCCTGCGCGGTGCGAACATCAATCAGTTGCACGTTTTTGTCTGCAATGGCTGTTTTAAAATCAGCCGCATTTAGCGACTTTATTTCTTCGGGTGTTTTGAAAAAGTTGAAAAATCCCATTTTGTTTTAGTTTTATGTATTTTCCGAAGAAACTTCCATTTCGCAATCTTTGCAATTAAAGGTAAGTTTAAATCGGTTTTGTTGGTTTACAAGGAAATACGGCTCACGGAAATCCTGTTTGTCTCGTGTTTCACGCGGACACCAACCCAGAGCGTATTTCACACAATGTTTTGTAAACATGAGTGGAACGTTTTTGCGGGCAACTTGTTCAAAAGAAGGCTGCAAAACCTGCGTTCCGTGCTGTGTATAGAATGAACGGCTTTTCTCGTTGGCAACGTTCCCCAAATACGTTAGTTGCTTTTCGGGAAATTCGTGCCGAGAGGGTTGAATTTTTTTTCGTTCCTGTCGATAATTTATTTTTCGGGTTGATAACAGTTTTTCGGTCAGTTTTTTCCGCCATTCGCCTAGTAATGACGATGGAAGAAACCAATCGTGCGAAAAATTGATCTCAATATCAGTTATTTCGAAAATGGTGTTTCCCGTTTTCGATAGTTGAGTGCGGATGTTTTCTTCTTGAGGCTTTTTCGCAGGACTTTTTTCAAACGATTCGGCAATGGTCACATGATTTCCGTCTTCGTCAGTAATTTGCAACGCAAACCCGAAAGGAATTTCGGAAAGCTGAATGATTGCGCTGATTTTCCGTTCGGCGGTTTTTTTCGATAACCGCGTTTCAAATTCGTGATTATAATTCCTATAGATTTTAGTGCCAAGGTTGATATTGGGCATTTGCGCCGGAAAAACAACATTGCCGTCGGCACGGTTTACGCGAAAACCGTTCAATCCGTTGCGGTCGGTAAAACACAAACCATCGCCGTTGTTAATGGTAAATTTGGTGTTGAGAACGATGGAATTTTTTCCAGCAGAACGTACCGTACCCACGTATTCGCCAATGGATTTAGGCGAATCGAAAGACGTGATGTTTTGCTGCCTTCCGTGCGAGAAATAATCGGTAAATCCCCGATTGAAACTTTTCGACAGATCGGGCTCAAAATCCACATAGCTTTTTCCCGACGATGCGCGCATAAATTCCGGACGTTTGGCAAAAATTTTATCCAGCTTCTGTCTGTAAGCCGCAACCACATTTTTTACGTACGACGCGTCCTTTAATCGCCCTTCTATTTTGAGTGACGAAACGCCGGCGTCCAGCAGTTTCTCCAGATTATCGTACTGATTAAAATCTTTGAGCGATAGCAAATGCGCGGCTTTTTTTATCACTTTGCCGTCGGCATCGAACAAATCGTATGGCAAACGGCACGGTTGCGCGCATTCGCCCCGATTGGCGCTTCGTCCCGTAACGGCCTGACTGATGTAGCATTGTCCGCTATACGAAACGCACAGTGCGCCGTGAATGAATACCTCTAACGGAACGTTGGTTTGCTCTGAAATCTCCGCAATATCTCCGATGGAAAGTTCGCGCGCAAGCACCACTTGTGTAAATCCTGCCTTTTCCAGAAACTGCACTTTTTCAACCGTTCGGTTATCGGTTTGCGTGCTCGCGTGGAGTGGGATAGGAGGCAAATCGAGTTGCAAAATTCCCATATCCTGCACAATAATGGAATCAACGTTTACGCTATATAGTTCGTGAATTAATTTTTCTACCTTCGGTAATTCATCGTCATACAAAATAGTATTCACGGCCACATACAAGCGCACGTTGAATGGGTGCGCGAATTCGACAAGTTCGGCAATGTCTTCCACCGAATTTCCGGCAGCCGATCGCGCGCTGAATCCTTTCACACCTATATACACGGCATCGGCACCGTGCAAAATGGCTTCTTTCCCCGTTTCCTTATCTTTGGCCGGAGCAAGGAGTTCTATTTTTCTGACGGTTTTCAATTACAAATCTCCCAGTTGTGCGATTTCGGATAAGTTAAACGGTGTGGATTGATACACGAAATAGTTTAACCAGTTTATATACAGTAGATTAGCGTGCGAACGCCACTGAACGAGGGGCGGTTTTTTGGGGTCATCATCTTCATAATAGTTTTTCGGAAGTTCCACGTTGTCCATCCCTTTTTCCATATCGCGCGCGTACTCATTGTGCAGCGTGTGAGGCGAATATTCCGAGTGGCCGGTAACGTAAATCTCGCGACCACCGCGCGATGCAGCGATATACACGCCCGCTTCGTGGGATTGAGAAAGGATTTCCAACTCCGGCTGCTTTATGATCTCTTCGGCATATACAGTTGTGTGTCGACTGTGCGGCGCGTAAAACACGTCATCGAAACCGCGAAACAACGGAAACGACGGATTATTGATGGTGTGACGGAAAACACCGAACAACTTTTTATCCAACGGATATTTCTGTACTCCGTAAAAATGATACATGGCCGCCTGCGCCGCCCAGCAAATATAGTAAGTGGATGTTACGTGCGTGCGTGCCCAATCCAAAATTCGGGTAAGTTCGCCCCAGTATTTTACTTCTTCAAACGGAAGCATTTCCACCGGCGCACCGGTAATGATCATTCCATCGTAATACGCGTTCTTTATCTTCGAAAACTTAGTGTAAAACGACATCAGATGTTCGATGGGCGTATTCTTGGGCGTGTGTGTGCTCAATCCCAAAAACTCGATCTCCACCTGCAGCGGCGAGTTGGAAAGCAACCTGATTAAATCGGTTTCGGTGGTGATTTTGAGCGGCATGAGGTTCAGGATCAGTATTTTCAACGGACGAATGTCCTGTTTGGACGCGCGTAAGTCGTCCATTACGAAAATATGTTCCTTCTTCAATATTTCTATCGCGGGTAAGTTATCGGGTAAATTTACAGGCATGTATGTAGTTGATAGTTATGAGTTATGAGTTATGATTTATGAGTTTGGGCGTGATTCTAATTATGCATTGTGCATTATTTCTTTACGCTCCATCCAAACTTGCCTATCTGCTTTCCCAAACCGTAATAATGGCCGTGAGAGTAGGCGAGGAGTTGGGCTTGCTGCATATCGAACCGTCCTGTTTCGGGGTCGAAGAATTTTTCGTCGGCTTTTACGTTCACCACATCAGAAATAAACATGTCATGCGAGCCGAGCGAAATAATTTCTTTCACCCGACACTCGATGCACAACGGCGATTCTTCTATGATCGGCGCGTTTACCATCGATGCTTTTCCGTGCGTAAGCCCCATTTCGGCAAATTTATCGTAATCGCGTCCGGAGCGAACGCCGCACCAGTCGGTTGCACGGGCCAGTTCTTCGGTGGTGAGATTGATGACAAACTCCATGTTTCGTTTGATAATGTCGTACGAATGCCGCTCGGGGCGCACCGAAATATAACACATGGGCGGATTACTGCAAAGGGTCCCCACCCAGCTAACGGTAAATATATTGTATTCATCGGGCGTGTTACCGCAACTTATCATCGCTGCCGGCAACGGATAGATCATTGTGCCCGGTTTCCAGTCTTGTTTCATATATAGTTGGCAGTTTACAGTAAACAGTTTATAGTAGGCGGTAAAGAGCAAATGACTCGATTTTTACTGCAAACTCAAAACTGTAAACTTAAAACTTATTTTAATATTATCTCCTCTTTCCTGATCTTCACTTCGCAATAATGGCATTGCAGTTCCACTTTTTCTTTATCGATAACATGGAAACGGGTTTTCATCGGTTCGTTGTTGGTGATGCATTTGGGATTATTGCATCTCACTATTTCCGTAATTTCATCCGGCAGGGTTACTTTTTTCTTTTCAACTACTTCAAAATCCCTGATAATGTTAAGATTCACGCTCGGCGCCACCAAAGCGATACGATTGATCTCATCTTCCTGAAAAAACTTATCGGAAACCTTGATGATGCCTTTGGCGCCCATTTTACCGCTTTTCAGGTTGTTGCCGATGGTGATGCGGTTATTGAGTTTCTGCAATTGCAGCAACGCAACTACTTTAAAAAGTTGTTCCGAAGGAATATGATCGATAGCCGTTCCGTTTTCGAGCGCGGCTACTTGTAATTCTTTTCCCATATTTCACTTTACCCTTAAATCCCCTGAAGGGGACTTTATGTGTGGGCTGTTTTTATTTGGTTGTTAATATTGATCGTTCCACTATTTCAGAGCTCCCCTTTAGGGAAGATTAGAGGGATAACCCCAACAAATCGCAGATAATTGCCTGACGAATGAACATGCCGTTTTTTGCCTGCTGAAAATAATACGCTTTCGGGTTATCGTCCACATCCTGACTGATCTCGTTTACTCGCGGAAGCGGATGCAAAACTTTCAAATTTTCTTTTGAGTCGTCAAGCATTGCATTGTTGAGCAGGTACACGTTTTTCACCTTTTCGTATTCCATCAGATCCGTAAAACGTTCCTTTTGAACGCGGGTCATATACAAAACGTCCGCAACATCGATCGTTTCTTTCGAAAAATCGGTAAACTCTTTGTACTCGATATTCTTGCTGTCGCAAAACGATTTGTATTTTTCGGGAATCCCCAATTCTTCGGGAGCAATAAAATTGAACTTGGGATTAAAATGCGATAACCCCTGAATAAGCGAATGCACCGCGCGGCCGTATTTTAAATCTCCAACTACGGTAATAGTCAGGTTTTCCAGCGTGCCCTGCGTTTCGTAGATGGTGAACAGATCGAGCATCGTTTGTGTGGGATGCTGATTGGAGCCGTCGCCGGCATTGATGATGGGCACGGGCGACACTTCCGCCGCGTAACGGGCCGATCCTTCCAGATGGTGGCGCATGATGATGAGATCGGCATAATTGCCCACCATCATAATGGTGTCTTTAAGCGATTCTCCTTTGGTGGAACTGCTCGTGGCCGCATCGGAAAACCCGATAATACGTCCGCGCAAACGGTTCACCGCCGTTTCGAAACTCAAACGCGTACGCGTGGAGGGTTCAAAGAACAGCGTGGCGCACACACGGCCTTGTAAGAGGTCGCGGTTGGGGTTTTGCTTGAACTTGGCCGCGCTTTCCAGGATGCGCAAGATATCGTCCTTTCCGTAATCGCTGATGTTGACTAAACTTTTGGGTTGCATACAATTTGGTGTTGCAGGGTGCGAGATACGAGTTACGGGTTCGTATTGCCGTACCGTATTATTTTTATACAAATGTAGCCAAAAAACAGAGAACATGTGTATGGTTTTGCTGAAAATGTGATGACCGATGTAAAGATGAAAATATTTATATAATACATATTTTGTCATATTGAGTCCCCACCCAAAAAATTAGGCATAAAGAGGAAATGACATGAATAATAATTAAATAGATGCCTCCTTTCGTCGGCATGACAATTGACTTGTAGCCCAGCTATCTGCGGTTGTCATTTCGAACGAAATGAGAAATCTATAACAACTCAAAATCAGATATTTATAAAAATATGTCATCGGTAACGAAGTGAAACATCTGTTTATTTGATTTCTTACTTTGCAACGCGCCGTTCCAAATGACTATCGCCCCTCTCTAAATCTCTCTCCGCCAGTTGGCGGAAGAGACTTTTTCGTCTCAAGAGTAAAATATGCAATTGAAATGTCGTTGCCTAAGGGCGATTCTTCTCGCTCGGACTTGTTAGCTCGTATTGAAGAGTTGACGGAGGATTGAAGAATCTTATTAGCTTGACAATATAGTCCAGATAGCTATCGGGATCACTTCGTTCAACATGGCAAAATGAGGATACATTGGTAATTTTGGGGCGCGCGAATTTTTGGGTTTGGTATCGCGCAGAGATGCGGTTACGAGCGCTCACGTTTATAATTATTATAAACCCCAAAATAAACAATTCTTCCGAAAAGTTGTTTATACATGGGTATTGCAACAATGCAGTATTGAAATTATAAACTACGTTGGAGCACAATTCCGACAATGTAAAATTAGAAAATTATGAAAAAAACTATTTTAGCGGTACTTGTTATATTATCCGCAACATTCGCAACACAAGCTCAATATGTGAATACATTTAAATTAGGTGTAATGGGTGGAGCTTCGGTTCCTCAAGAAAACGCAGCAGGCAACATAGGCTTGGATCTAGGTTATCAACATCTTGTAACTCCCAACTTCGGATTAGGTTTGGTAACTGGTTACAATCATTTTTTCGGAAGAGATAATGATGTTGTAAAAAACAACGATTTCGGAGTAGTTCCCGTAGCCGCATTATTTCGTTATTATCCTGCCGAAGAAGGTTTTTACTTAGGAACAGATTTAGGATATGGATTTATCGTTGGTGATGAGCTCGTAGCGGAAGGTTTACCCGAAATGAGGCCTGACGGCGGTTTGTATCTGAAACCTGAAATTGGTTACCACAATCGCGAATGGAATTTCTTTGTACATTATACAAAATTATTCACCGGAGATAAAGGACAGATCGGCGATCAAAAATATAACGCAGGCAGTTTAGGCGTAGGCATCGCTTATAATTTTGGCTTAGGAAATTAAACAGTATTTTGCGATATAATAGGGCGTATTCCTTGCGAGTGCGCCTTTTTTATTTGTATCAACTGAAATTTTGCCGCGTTAATTCATGCCCGTTTCATTTTGTCATTCCAAACGAAAATGTGGCTCTCCGAGCCTTTGAGTAAAATATACGATAATCACTATATCAAAAAGCAAAGATTCTCTTAATCGTTTTTTTTCTTTTTCGATTTGGGAACAAGGTTTTTTTCGTACGTTTCTATCCACTGTTGGGCAGAAATTTTAGTCATAAGCTCGCCTATCAGATCATACGGAATTTCATCGAACTTCTTGAAGCGGATGCAGCTTTTTCCCATATCGAGTTTTTGGTTGCTGTACTTGTGATATTCGTTCACAAACCAATTCAAAAGCTCAGCATCGGAATAAATACCATGTGATAGAAATTGATCGAATTCTTTTGCGAAGCGATCCCGGCGAATGGCAAGGGTTCGCTTGGTTTGCAATGGTAACCTGCAGGACGGAAGAGACTTTGGCGAACCTTGAATAATCGTGTCTGGAGTTCCCCTCTCTTGTGGAGAGGGGTTAGGGGTGAGGTCACGGGCAGACGGTATGCGGTATTTATTCCTGAATTTATCAGACATGTTGTTTTTTTATTTGTTGACGTTTTTGAGACGTGGCACGCTACATTTTATGGCCGGTATTGAAATAATTAATCCATCAGAGTTAGCAACGCCAAATACTGATGACGGTCATCTTCCAGCACAATCTCCGCCCGCCAGTTCTCTTCGGCAGCGATTTGTTTCAAGGTTGCAGAGTCGAGGTAGAGCCACTGAAAAGCATCGGTAAAGGCTTTATCGTACTCATACCGATACGTAAATTCTCCGTAGTACTGCTGTTGGGGAAATTCCTCCTCTTCATACATATACGCAATGTCGCAAGAGTCGAAGATGATTTGGCCGTTTTCTTTCAGCAGCGATTTAGCGTGCGCCAGAAATTTTCTGAATCCATGAAGTGAGCCACAAATGCCGATGCCGTTCATCAGCAACAACAACGTATCGTACTTTTCCTTATCGTACTGAAAAAAATCGGCACAAATTGTGTTTTTCACACCCCTGTCTTTTATTACCTCGCAGGCAAGCGATGAGATTTCAAGAGCCACACAATCCTTGTTATTCTTCTGCAGTTCCAGGCTGTGCGAACCCGCTGCGGCTCCTATGTCCAGTATCTTTCCCGTGCACAAGCCGAGGGCTTTTTTCTCCAGTTCCGGCATTTGCCCGTAGCTTCTGAAATAATAGGAAACCGGCATTTCCACTTTCGGGCCGAAGAGGTCATGTACAAACAACCTCTTTTTGCTTTTCAGAAAGTAACGATTATAGATTGCATTGCCGGGTAAGTCTGTCATGGGAAGGAAAGAATTGTTATGTTAACTGATTGAAGATAAAAAAATGCCCCGCAGATAGGCGAGGCGCTAAATGTTTTCACAACGGAATAATCCTTATTGTGAATTGCTTCAAAATTTGTAATGACAAAGATAGAAATATAACTTGTATAAACAATTATTTTTTAAGTTAATTTTTATTTTTATCTTTGAGAAAATTAAATATCAGTTAAATATGAAAACGATTTTAGGCTTAGATTTAGGGACAAATTCAATTGGGTGGGCACTAATACAACACAATTTCGAAAACAAAGAAGGGAAAATCTTGGGAATGGGAAGCCGGATTATTCCGATGTCGCAAGATATTTTAGGAAAGTTTGATTCAGGTCAATCCATATCTCAAACAGCAGAAAGAACTGGTTTTCGAGGTATTCGACGTTTATTGGAGAGAGATTTACTTCGTAGAGAACGTCTGCATCGGGTTTTGAATGTTCTTGATTTCTTACCGGATCATTATGCGGAAGAAATTGATTTTGAGCATCGTGTGGGACAGTTCAAAAAAGATAAAGAGCCTAAGATTGCTTATCGAAAAAACTCGGAGAATAAATTTGAGTTTATATTCAAAAACAGTTTTGACGAAATGGTAAATGATTTTAGGGAAACACAAGCACAATTATTTCACTTGAAACCTAATGGCGAAGAAACAAAGATCCCTTACGATTGGACCATTTATTATCTTAGGAAAAAAGCACTTTCTCAAAAAATAGAAAAGGAAGAGTTGGCTTGGATATTATTGAATTTCAATCAGAAAAGAGGTTATTATCAATTAAGGGGCGAGGAAGAGGAAGTAGAAGAGAATAAAGAAAAGTCATTTGAAGTGTTGACTGTTTCGGAAGTAATGGATTCTGGCGAGAAGATAAGAGGAAAAGACCTTGTTCTCTACGATGTGTATTTTACAAATGGTTGGAAGTACGATCGCCAAATAGTAAAGCCGGAGGATTGGATAGGAAAAACAAAAGAGTTCATCGTAACCACTACAATAACAACATCTGGTGAGACAAAGCGAACATTCAAAGCGGTAAATTCAGAACAAGATTGGATAGCCATCAAACAAAAAACGGAACAAGATATTTTTGCTTCCAATAAAACCGTTGGTGAATACATCTACGACACACTTCTTCAAAAGCCGAACCAAAAAATACGTGGAAAATTGGTTCGCACAATTGAACGAAAATTTTACAAAACAGAACTTCGCCAAATACTCGAAAAGCAAAAAGAATATCATACCGAATTGCGAAATAAAGAAATTTACACAGCTTGTATTGAAGAGTTGTATAAATACAACGAAGCACATCGCAACAATATACTCAACAGAGATTTCACTTATCTGTTTCTTGATGATATTATTTTTTATCAACGACCGTTAAAAAGCAAAAAATCACTCATAAGTAATTGTTCCTTAGAATATAGAACATTCAAAGTAGATGGAGTTGAAAAGCGAGAAGGCATAAAATGCATTGCTAAAAGTAATCCATTTTATCAAGAATTTAGGCTGTTGCAATGGATGAATAACCTGAAAATATTCAGAAGAGATGACAAACAGGATATTGACGTTACCGACGAATTACTACCTACTGTTTCGAAGCGTGAAAGGTTGTTTGAATGGTTGAATGACAAAACAGATATTGACCAAAAGACCATTCTGAAATATCCCGACTTTAACTTAGAAGAAAAAATTCGTCACCAATTAGGAATGGAGCAGTTCCGTGTTTTCAAAAAAAATAAAGAACAAGGACTACACACCTATTATCGTTGGAATTTTGTAGAAGATAAAAAATATCCAATGAATGAAACACGTGGTGAAATTCTGAAAAGAATGAGTAAGAGTGGTATAGATGAAGCCTTTTTAACAAAGGAAATTGAATATCGTCTATGGCATATACTTTATTCGGTAGAGGACAAGAACGAAATAGAAAAGGCTTTGAATACATTTGCGGCAAAACACAATTTGCCCGATGAGTTTGTTGACGTTTTAAAAAAATATCCGAGAATTGATAAGGAATATGGCTCATTTTCAGAAAAAGCAATAAAAAAGCTTTTAACGTTAATGCGTTTTGGTAAATGGTGGAATTTTTCGGCAATTGACGAAAAAACAAAAGATAGAATTGATAAAATTCTTACGGGAGAATATGATGAGAAAATAAAAAATCGAGTTCGTGAGAAAGCATTTTTTCTAACAGAAAGAAGTGATTTTCAAAACCTACCACTTTGGTTGACAAGTTACATCGTATATGATCGTCATTCCGAAACCTCCGATGTACAATACTGGCATCGAGCAGAAGACATTGAACTTCTGAAACAGCACTCGCTTCGAAACCCGATTGTGGAGCAAGTAATAAACGAAACCTTACAAACCGTTCGTGAAATCTGGCAATATTACGGAAATGGAGAAGAAAAGTTTTTCGACGAAATACACGTTGAACTAGGGCGTGAAATGAAAAATCCCGCAGACAAACGCCGTGCAATAACTGAGCGTGTTACAGATAATGAAAATACAAATATCCGTATTAAAGCAATATTAACTGAACTGCTGAAC
This sequence comes from Bacteroidota bacterium, assembly GCA_023424395.1. Lineage (GTDB taxonomy): Bacteria > Bacteroidota > Bacteroidia > Bacteroidales > Dysgonomonadaceae > JAFADY01. The sequence continues at coordinate 143,528 of JAFADY010000021.1, forward strand.
GAGGGTAATAATGACATCCGCCCATACTCACCAATGCAACAAGAAATTCTCAAAATTTATGAAGAAGGCATTTATAATAACGAGAGCAGAAAAGAAGAATTGGACGAGATTGAGAAAATTCGTAAAAAATCTCAACCCACATCTGCCGAAATAAAAAGATATAAACTTTGGCTCGAACAAGGCTACAAATCGCCTTATACGGGAAGGACTATTCCATTAAGTCGTCTTTTTTCTACAGATTATCAAATAGAACACATTATCCCTCAGTCTCGATTTTTTGATGATAGCCTGAGCAATAAAATCATCTGTGAATCGGAGATAAATTCACTAAAAGACAATCAGCTTGCATGTCTCGTTATCAAGAACAATAAAGGACTAAAAATAGAATTAAGCCACGGAAAATTTGTAGAATTACTTTCACCGGAAGCATATGAAGAAAATGTAAAAAAATACTTCTACGGTAACAAATTAAAATCCAAGCGAGAAAAACTATTGTTGGAAGAAATTCCCGAAAGCTTTATTGAAAGGCAAATGAACGACACCAGATATATCAGCCGGGTTGTTAAATCATTGCTTTCAAACATCGTTCGGGAAGAAAACGAGGAGGAAGGTATTGCAAAAAACGTTATTGTTTCGTCGGGGGCAATCACTTCCCGATTGAAACAAGATTGGGGATTGAATGATGTTTGGAATTCACTTATAACACCCCGATTTGAACGACTAAATCAAATGGCAGGCTATGAAAAATACGGCTCGTGGGAAAACAAAGACGGCAAACGAGTTTTCCAAATCAACAACATTGAACCGGAACTGATGAAGCTCAACAAAAAGCGTATCGACCACCGCCACCATTCTTTGGATGCTTTAATTGTAGCTTGTAGCACCCGCAATCACATCAATTATCTGAATAATGACAATGCTAACGGAAAAGACAAAAACAAACCATTACGCTATGACTTACGAAAGAAACTACGTAAAATAGAAGAAATAGAAGTTGAAAAAGCGATTGATGGAGAAATTGTCCGAAAAAAAATAAACGTTGCCAGAGAGTTTCTGAAACCTTGGAATACTTTCACACAAGACGCTAAAAATGAGTTACAAAAAATAATTGTAAGTTTCAAAAAGAACAACCGCATTATCAACAAAACAGTAAACCATTATCAGAAATGGGAAAAGCAAGCAGACGGATCAATGAAAAAAATATTCGTTAAACAAACCAAAGGAGACAGCTGGGCGATAAGGAAGCCGTTGCACAAAGATACGGTTTCTGCATTAGTGAATATACGTAGTACAAAAACCGTAACTCTATCATCGGCTTTGGATAATGTGGACAACATTGTGAATAAATCGCTTAAAAAGAAAATTAAAGGATTGCAAACGAATGGTTTTGATAAGAAAAAGATAGTCAAATACTTCAAAGAGCAAAATAACGAATGGGAAAGTGTAGATATCACAAGAGTTGAAATCTATTATTTTTCAAATGATAATGAAAAAAATAAACTTGCGGCCTCAAGAATAAAACTGGATGACAGTTTTAACGAAAAGCGTATTAGTAGTATAACAGACAGTGGCATACAAAAAATTCTTTTGGCACATTTAGAAAAATACAAAGGACGGTCTGACGAGAACGGAAAACTTGTTGCAGCCGAAATACTTGCTTTTTCATCTGAAGGTGTTGAAGAATTAAATAAAAATTTATCGCAACTCAATGGTGGAAAACCACACGCACCTATATATAAAGTTCGTACGTATGAGACTATGGGAAATAAATTTAATGTTGGATTTTCCGGAAACAAGAAAGATAAATACGTGGAAGCTGCAAAAGGCACCAATCTCTTCTTTGCTATTTACGTTAACAATGAGGGAAATCGCAGCTATGAAACCATTCCGCTTAACGTCGTTATCGAACGTCAGAAACAAGGATTGCCCTCTTGCCCTGCAACAAACAACATTGGACACACTTTACTTTTCGACTTATCACCCAATGATTTAGTTTATGTCCCAACCGTAGAAGAACAAGAAAATCCCAATTTGATAGACTTTAAGACTTAAATACAGAACAAACAAAAAGAGTGTATAAATTTGTGAGTTCTTCAGGTAGTCAAGCTTTTTTCATTCAAAATGCAGTTGCATCGAGTGTTATTAATAAATATGAGTTTTCGGCATTGAATAAAATGGAAAAATCTATTGATCAGATTATGATTAAATCTATCTGTTGGAAATTAGAAATCAACCGTTTAGGTCAAATTAAAAAAGTATTCCGATGATAAAGAAAACCCTTTACTTCGGCAATCCCGCCTACTTGAGTTTACGCAACAAGCAATTAGTTATCCAGTTGCCTGAAGTGGTTAAAAACGACACGTTGCCCGAAACCTTTAAGGAGGATGCTGTTAAAACCATCCCAATAGAAGATATTGGAGTGGTCGTTTTGGACAATAAACAGATTACCATTACGCACGGACTAATGGAAGCTATGCTGGAAAATAATTGTGCTTTTATCACGTGCAACAACTCCAGAATGCCTGCCGGGTTGATGCTTCCATTGGATGGAAACACCACGCAAACAGAGCGTTTTCGGGAGCAAATAGACGCATCCGTTCCGCTGAAAAAACAACTTTGGCAACAGACCGTACAAGCAAAAATAGAAAACCAAGCCTACGTTTTAGACAAAAAGTCAAATGTCATTGTTAAAAATATGAGGGTATGGGCCGCCGACGTTAAAAGTGGCGACCCCGACAATTTTGAAGCTCGTGCAGCGGTCTATTACTGGAATAATGTTTTCCCACACATTCCCGGTTTTACACGTGGCAGAGAAGGTATTCCGCCAAATAATCTGCTGAATTACGGATATGCTATTTTGCGGGCGGTTGTTGCTCGCTCATTGGTAACCAGCGGACTTTTGCCAACATTAAGCATTCACCACCGCAACAAATACAACGCTTACTGCCTTGCTGATGATATTATGGAACCCTACCGTCCGTTTGTGGATAAATTGGTTTTTGAAATAATGGAAACCAACAAGGATTTTTCGGAATTAACACAGGAAATAAAATCTCAATTATTGAATATTCCGGTTCTAGATGTAGTTATTAATAATCAGCGAAGTCCCTTGATGGTAGCTGTTGGGCAAACTACCGCTTCGCTTTACAAATGCTTTTCGGGCGAAATAAGGAAAATAAAATATCCTGCTTTTGAGTAAACAATTTAGTCTACTCAACATATTATTATGCATCGATTTAGCGAATATAGAATTATGTGGGTTTTAGTCTTTTTCGATTTGCCAACTGAAACCAAGAAAGATCGAAAAATATATTCCGATTTTCGCAAGAAACTTATCCAGGATGGTTTTACTATGTTTCAGTTTTCCATTTACCTGCGACACTGTGCCAGTCGGGAAAATGCCGATGTGCATATAAAACGTGTCAAAAGTTTTCTTCCTCCGGCCGGTCAAATCGGCATTCTCTGCATTACCGATAAACAGTTTGGAAATATGGAGTTATTTATCGGGAAAAAAGAAAAAGAAGTTACAACCCCTTATCAGCAATTAGAGTTATTTTAGAAGTAAAAAATCCCGCCTTTCGTACGGGATTTTTATTTCAGAACAACATTTTTTTAATTTCTAATTCTTCTTGCAACTTGTTGTGTTTTAAATAAATGATGATATCCAGTTGTTCAGAATATCAAAGATACAAATTTTTGAGAGCAATTCACAACGTGTTTGTTATATTATAGGTATAATATATAAACTAAAACTTTTAGTTTGGATAAGTGTTAAATTTACACTTAATAGCTGATAACACATTGATTATCAAATAGTTACCCCTCCCATCTCCCCCTTACTCTTTTTCATATCTCATTGATTACCAACGCATTATTCTCCCTCTTGAAATTCACTTCAGCGACTGTATAAATATATATAAAAACTGCATAAATATACATTTTCCTTTTATGTTTTTTGTTGTTGGTTTTTCGGCTGTGTTATTAATATGGATCGGATCACTTTAATTTTATCCGTTTCAAAAACATCTTTATTACTCATTTTTAACGCAAGGTAGTTATAAGACAAATTAATAATGTGATTGAGTTGCTCGTGTAGTGCCTTGAGTGATCCGAAATAAAAATTATATTCTGAATCTTTAATGTAAGCGTGGTATATTTTTACTTCTCTTTTCATGATTTTTCCCGCAAATATAATTGTTATAAACGGTATAACATCAACACTTAACAATGTTTAACTATATATAGTTAAAATACGGCTTAATTGTGTTGTTTTTCAGTCCTTTAGAAATGTAAATTGACTTTGTTCCTGCTTGACGTGCAGCATTTATATTGTTGAGTTCCCTGCGGTATTTTTCGAGATTTTTTGTTTCTTCTTTAATGGCACCCGCGTTCATTATTTCAAGTTTAGCTGTTTCCGCATCAATAAAATCCCAAACTTTTTGAGTGTTAATGGAAAGAACGTTGCCATACTTGTCAAACTCTACAGCTGCTCCGGGAACAATATCTGAAACCTGCCTCATAATTTTGTTCAACTCTTCTTGCTCAGCCGCCGTAAGCGATGTCTTTGTTTTCAATTCCTCGTATCGAGACAAAAGCGGATGGAGAGTGGTGTTTAGCGAAGCTACTTTATTGATTTGATCTTCGTATTGTTTTGACATTTTTTCCTGGCCAGAAATAATTTTGGCAACACCTTCAGCAAAGCGAGTAGAGAAGTTATCCCATCCGGTTTTAAAGCCGAGAAAGAATTTGCCTGTTGCAAGCTGTAAGTTTTCCCAAGCTACCTTTTTGCGTGTAGCGGCATCGGCCGCGGTGTCAATAGCCGGACCTGCTTTTGTCATTTCTTCTTCCACAATTTTTCCCACAGTTGATGCGAAATCGCCTGTTTTTTTTACTTCTTCGCGAAGCCGGACAGCGGAAATGCCTAAATTGTCGAGAATGAGCGGTGATTTGCGTCCAATACCGTTTACGATTGATTCTACCAAGTAATCTACACTTTCGCCGGTATCGCGCGCTCGATTTTGAGCAAACTCTAAGAGTTTTCCTAATTGAGATAGTGGAATGTCGAAGTTTTCGGCTCGAACGGCAGACTTCATCAGCGTAAAATCGGATATAAGTCCTTTTGTTTGCTCACGCAGAGACTTGAGGTAATCTTTGTTTGCGATACGGCTGAAGGCGTGGTCGATACCTTGTGCCTTAGATGCCATTTCTACGGATTCACGAACAAACTCCTTGGCTTTAGAAACCATGGCCGTAAGCTTCATAAAAACTTGTGCGTACACATTTCCAAAGAAAGAGGCAAATGCTCCTTTTGAAAACATAGATCTGCCCATATTTCGACTGAGCTGATGTGCATTGTTTTTTAAATCGATCATTCGGCTATTCGTTTGTGCGAGTTCTTTCTGAAGTCGATCGTAAGCCGCCGGATTTGTTGCACGTGAAGTAACATTGAGCTGCATTTGGAGTTCCTTTGCCCTATTGCGTAGTTGCTTCATGGTCATTTCGCTGAGACTCATTGTTTTTTCGAGAGAACCAATTTTATTTTTATTGGTTTCAATTGCGCGATTATTTTCACCAATTTTCCGTGTATAATCGTCCATATCCCGACGTGCGGAATCTCGGGTTGCCTGCAATTGTTTATACGCATCGGAATCTTCTTTCCCCGCTTTGGCGAGTTTCGCCATTTCGCGCTCAGTGTCTTTAATTTGCCTTTCGGCGGCTTTCATATCCTGAACCATCACCTTGTTTGCATTTGCCAACTTGTTGATTTCGGACGATACTACGGCTATTTCTTTATTGGCACCCTTAGCATCAATGGAAAGGATCCATTTTATTTCGTCTTGAGTGAGTTTTCCTGCCATTTTTATTTTTTTTGTGCGTTATTGAATGCGCTATCGAGAGCTTCGCCCAGCTTATCGCGGACTTGACGCCCATAACCATATTTTATGTCAAGCATTGAATTTCGGTACAATATGCCCCATACTTGCCGATTGTAGATCATCCAGTTTCCGAGACGTTTCATATCAAGAAAACGTGTCTGCAAGGCTATATTTGCAACTGCCTGAAATTTGCCATCTGTTCCGATTATTTTAAAATCCGGATTACGTAGTTTTTCTAAAAGACGACCAGATCGCTCCGACAACTTTTTTCCAGCTCGCTTTTTTTGCTTAAAAGTTGAGCCCTGTAGTCGAGTGTTGTGTTGCGCAATAAGGAGTTGTGCTTTGTAAATATTACGAATATCGCGATTAAGCACATCTACGACAAATTGAGATTTCGTCATTTGGTCGGTAACCATATATTTGATGTATTTGATTTTAGGCAAAAATACACGGAAGTTGAATCGCCGGAAAGGACAAAAAAAACTCCGATAACAATTATCGGAGTTTAACACATTTTCTATTTTTGCCGTCCAAAAATAGGTATCGCAATAAACGGTGTGAAAACTATGCTCATCATAGCGGTGAGCAGGATGATGTGTTTGTATTTTGGTTTGCAAAAAATACACGCACACACAAGACAAAATAAAATCCAAGGTATCCAGAACCACATAATAATTATAATTTTATTTTTTACAAATATACATTTTTTTGATGAGAGAACGCGTGCGGCATCCCTATTTCTCAACCAATAACCATTTAAAAAGTATTGATTGCGTTCCCGGAAGTAGATTGAATGCGAATCCGGCGCGCTTCATTGCCGTATAAACTTCGGCCTCGGTAACGTTTAATTGAGGCTGGATTTCTAAGATTGCCAGGCGTATTTCTGACGTGGTGAAGCTATGTGTTGCTTCTTGTGGATTCTTTGCCGGACGATAGCGCTCACAAATTGCGCTTAGTTGTTCAGAATATCAAAGATACAAATTTTTGAAAGCAATTCACAACAGTACTTACCAACCCACACAATCTTCGTTGAAAAAAATAATCGGATATTGGGATTAGGAATGAGACGCGATGAATTGCGTCTCTACGATTGGAACGGGATTTATTTATCGGCATTCCCCGGTTTTTAAACAGCGGTGCAGGTTTTGTTTCCGGTTTTTGCCCGTTCTCAAAACCCACATAAATTTTCGGCACCGGGTTTTGTACATTTGCAAAACCTTTTTTTCTCTCCATACCGAATTTTGCACGTGTGCAACGGCCACTTTTTATGTGAAAACCGATAATTGAAAGCTTGCAATTATAACTTCGCGGCCGTGAACCGCAAAATGCAACGTTGCAACTGAAGAATTTTGGCTGTTTTAGGGGTGGAACGGTATGAAATTGTTAAACGACATCGGTAAAGTGTTAAAAAATTGGTTACATAAACCGAAAAACACGTAAAAAAACACCGGTTGCAGCGTTGCAAAAAGCGCTTTTTTTGTGTGAGATTGTAGTTGCAGGCTTGCAATTATACCAATAACACTGTAAATGAGTTAAATACGTAATATTTAAATAATATAAAAGAGTCGGTGGTAGGCGATAACATATTTTAATACGAACAAAAACCGGACGAATGGAGGGAATATATTTCAATGATCGTGCTCTACGATGTAATCTTCATAAAATTATTATCAAAAAAGGGTTTATCAAAAAATTTTCGACAAAGTTATTAACAATTTGTTCAACTTTTCAATAAAGTTAGATTCATTAATTATCAGATTATCAAAGTAAAACAAGAAGATATGAAAAGTTGTTGAAATAACTATTACCCGAATCGTTTTTTTACTTAAAAAAAAATTGCTTAAACTTGGCAGGGTAAAATTCTGATCTTATTGGGATTTTGCTTATTAACGCGATCGCGCGGCGGCGCTATCGGATTTTATAAATTTTGGAATATACAGGCTATTCCGGCATGTAAATCAACTTGAGCGTCGGTAAAAAACGCGATCGAAATTATTCATTATTAAATTAATTAAATTATGAAGATAATTTCTTTTAGTTTTTATAGGCTTTGCAAATTAGAGTTTGCGGACTATGTGAGAGGGATAAAGGCCATCGTGGATAAGTACGATGCCATTGCCCTCGGTATTGAGTCGATGACAAGCATAATACTTGGAAAGCTTGCACTTGTGGATAAACTGACGGTGAACGAACGTTCGCATCCGCTCTCGAAGCAAATTGATCAATTGCGGCAGAAACGAGATAATTTTCTTTCCGCCATTTTAAGACAATTGGCTTCTTATGAGTTGGCCGGTATGGAATCCGTTGAAAACGAAGTAGGAATTGTGAAAACTTTTCTGAACCGGATGGATGATGGGCGAAATACGCAGGGTTAACGAAAAGGAACGGACGGAACGTTTGGTGCAGTTATTCTCCCTTGTTGATAGTAACACAGCGTTGAGCGAAGCATTAACTGCTTTGGGATTCAACAGTTTTATGAACGAGGCGCGTACCCTCCACGGGGAAATAGATAGATTAACTAAAGAACGGGTAAAAGAAACATCGGCCCGAGGCCGGATCGAAACTTTGGCCGTGAAAAGTGAAATATCGGAAGCCGTTACCAACTTCTTTCAAAGGATCGAGCTGGCTTCCATAGAAAATCCCGACGTGGATTATACGCTTTTGATAAGTGAATTGAATGAATGGAGTATTCCATATCAATCTTTGATCAAAGGCCGCGATACGCGAAGTGAAAATCAGATGGAAAATGTGATGAAGATTACAAAGAAAACAGCCGCGTTGTCTCCTACAACATCCGCGACTGCTTAACACGTAATTGCTTGCACATTTCTGTGAAGCCCCGTACGCCTGTTATCGGGGCTTTTTTATTGCCCCTTTTCAAAATAGTTTGTTTAATAAAATTTAAAGTAACCCCTTCTTAATCAGTGAATCTCAGTTTATTTAAGTTTAGTCGGAATTTAATCTCGTTTTGTTGCGTTTTAAATAAAAATACCCGTTTTCAAAGAGAAATCTACGTTCTTAAAGTCTGTTATTATTGTTGACAAATATAGATATTAAGTTTGTAATTGCAATAATAATTACAAATAAAATTGAAATTTTTACGATAATTAATTTTAAATAACGTTTAAATAGTCTTCGGCTTCAGCCGTGATTAATTCAGGACTAAAGTCCGCTTTGGGTATGGTGATTGATTTCCCCGACTTTCAAGTCGGGGGTATTTACGGCTGACTTGATTATCATGGAGGCGTGGTCAGTCGCGTTTCTATACACACACGTTGCAAACGTGCGGGAGCAGGAGATGATATTTTCTAATAACTCTGTCTTTAGGCGGAGGTTAGGGTGAATTATCCGCGTATCGGCTTTAACCGTGATTAATTCAGGACTAAAGTCCGGTTTGGGTATGGTGATTGATTTCCCCGACTTGAAAGTCGGGGTTATTCAAGGTTACTCTGCTTATTGTAGAGTCGCGATCAGTCGCGTTTCTATACACACACGTTGCAAACGAGCGGGAGCAAGGGTTTTATTGCAAATCCCAAATCCCCAATCGCAAATCGTAAATCGTAAATCGTTTACAGTTCCAAATCAATATCGAATAACTCGTGCCAAGGCAGGCCTTGTTTGTTGAGTTGTTCCATAAAAGGATCGGGGTTGAATTCTTCCACATTGAACACGCCCGGTTTGCACCACAATCCCTGCATAAACATCATGGCGCCGATGGTTGCGGGAACGCCTGTGGTGTAGCTTACGCCTTGTGCGCCGGTTTCTTCGTAGGCGGCTTGGTGGCTGCAATTGTTGTAAATGTAATAGGTGCGCTCTTTGCCGTCTTTAATACCGCGAATGCGGCAACCGATAGAAGTTTCGCCCGTATAATTTTCTCCAAGCTCGCCCGGATCGGGGAGAACGGCTTTCAGGAACTGAATGGGGACGATCTTTTGTCCGTTATACTCCACTTCGTCGATGCGAGCCATACCGATGTTTTGGATCACGCGCAGGTGTGTGAGATACTCCTGACCGAAGGTCATCCAAAAGCGCGCGCGCTTAAGGGTCGGGAAATTTTTCACGAGCGACTCCAATTCTTCGTGATAGATGACGTAAGATTCTTTGGGTCCGATGTTAGGGTAGGTGAGCGGTTTGTGGATTTCGTGCGGTTCGGTTTCCACCCATTTGCCGTTTTCCCAATAGCGCCCTTTTTGTGTTACCTCGCGAATGTTAATTTCGGGATTGAAATTGGTGGCGAACGCTTTGCCGTGGTCGCCCGCGTTGCAGTCCACAATATCGAGGTAATGAATTTCATCAAAATGATGTTTGGCTGCATACGACGTGAAAATGCTTGTTACGCCCGGATCGAATCCACAGCCGAGAATGGCTGTGAGACCCGCTTCGCGGAATTTATCCTGATACGCCCATTGCCAGCTGTATTCGAATTTGGCTTCGTCTTTAGGTTCGTAGTTGGCGGTGTCCAAATAATTTACGCCGCACTCCAAGCAGGCATCCATAATGGTCAGGTCCTGATACGGAAGCGCCACGTTAATTACGAGTTCCGGTTTGTAATCGTTAAACAGTTTTACCAATTCGGGCACGCTGTCGGCATCCACTTGCGCGGTTTGAATGGTAACGCCCGTGCGACGTTTCACGTCTTCGGCAATGGCATCGCATTTGCTTTTGGTGCGGCTGGCGAGCATAATTTCGGTAAAAACATCGTTATTCTGAGCCACTTTATTGGCTACTACGGTTCCGACGCCACCGGCGCCGATAATCAGTACTTTTCCCATTTGTAATTCTTTAGACAATTAAACATCAGATTTCAGACTTTAGATTGTGAGCTGTCGGAAATTTCATTTGAAGTCTTCCATCTGATATCTACCGTCTGCTATCTTTCATCTGAAACACAAATATACATTTAATTTGTGAAAAGTAAGGTTTTTTAGTTTGTATTTATAATTCGTTTAGAGTTTTAAATTGAACCCTCAGACGATTATGGTTACCTTTGTGGCTTGAAAAATCAAAAAAATCGATTTATGCTACAAGACGAAGTAAAGCAACTCAACGATACAGTGGACAGCGACAGGGTAGAAGCTCTCTCTAATCAAACGGCAAACCTGATCAGTGAATGGTCGAAAGATCTCTTGCAGGGCATCGGCGTTTCCGATGCATACATCCGGCTCATCAATATGCTTTTTTTATTGGCGCTACTCATTGTTCTTGTTTACGTTACGCAATTTCTTCTCAAGCGGATCATCACATTCGTACTAAAACGAATGGCGAAGATCAGACGTTTTTCCATTGCAAGGCATCTTATTAGAAACAAATTTCCGAGATATCTGGCTATGATAGTGCCGATAAGTATTATAAAGGGTACGATACCGATCATATTCAACGATTTTCCGGTAATAATGGATTTCGCGCTGAAAGTGTTTAACGTATTCATTGTCCTGTATTTTATCTGGCTGTTCTCGTCCATTGTGAATGCTTTCGGTGATACATTGAGAAGCCGCGATAACCTGAAAGATAAACCCATTGAGAGTTTTTTGCAGCTTATTAAGATATTCCTTTATTTTATTGGAGGCATCATTATTATTTCTTTTTTCATCGGGAAAGATGCGGGAACCATTCTTGCTGGATTGGGCGCGGCATCGGCCATTTTGTTGTTGATATTTAAAGATACGATTTTGGGTTTGGTTGCGAGTGTGCAGGTTTCTACCAACGATATGGTGCGCATAGGCGATTGGATTACGATGCCCAAATACGGTGTGGATGGCGATGTGATTAAAATAAACCTGACAACGGTAAAGATACTGAATTTCGATAAAACCATCACCACCATTCCGCCTTATTCGTTGGTTACCGAAGCTTTTCAGAACTGGCGCGGTATGACCGATGCGGGCGGGAGGCGTATCAAAAGAGCCGTAAATATCAAACAATCTACCATTCGGTATATAAGTGATGAAGAATTGGAAAGTTTCAAAAAAATTCAGCTTTTAACCGGATACATCAACGAGATGAAAGGCACACTGGACGCTTTTAATCAGGAGACAAACGCCGACAGAAGTCTTCCGGTGAACGGTAGAAACTTCACCAATATGGGCCTTTTCAGGAAATACGTGGAGTTGTATCTCAAAAGTCATCCGCAAGTGCACAAAGAGTTGTTGTTGCTGGTTCGTCAGTTAGCGCCGACCGCACAAGGTTTGCCGCTTGAATTGTATTTGTTTACGGCTACTACCAATTGGGCTGAATATGAAAATATCATGTCAGACATTTTTGACCACGTTACGGCGGCGGTCCGTTATTTCGATCTGGAAATATTTGAAGAAGTCTCCAATCCGGTGCTTATCCACAACGCATCGCCTGAAAAAAACGGCGGAGACAAAGAAAAGCATGTTTCGGGGTAACTCTTGTTAATTTTCCCGAAACCTTTTGGTCGGTGTCATTGTTATTTATTCGTATCTTTGTACTGACTATTGAAATATAAACGGAATTTCTATGAAACAAGCAGGTAAATCATTTACAGACAAGAAATGATTATAGCGAGTTCCACCTGACATAATATAAAAATAAAAGACAAACAGATGAAAAAAATATATAGCGTATTCACCGGTACGGGAAGCTACGTGCCTACCAAGCAAATTAAAAACGAGTACTTTCACGAAAACGAATTTTACGATTCCACCGGCGAGCGCATTCCCTCTCCCAATGAAGAGGTTACGGAGAAATTCAGGGAAATTACCACTATTGAGGAGCGCAGGTATGCCGAGGACGATCAGGTAACTTCAGATTTGGCGCTGATCGCAGCCGAACGTGCCATTGAATCTGCAAAAATAGATAAAGAGAAACTGGATTACATTATTTTTGCGCATAATTTTGGCGAAACGCACGTAAATAACATGCGCATAGATATTTTGCCCACAATGGCAGCACGCCTAAAACAAAAGTTAGGCATTGCCAATCCCAACGCGGTAGCGTACGATATTTTGTTCGGTTGTCCGGGATGGGTGCAAGCGGTTATTCAGGCCGATTATTACATCCGTTCGGGCGATGCAAAGAAAGTATTGGTTGTGGGGGCTGACGTGTTATCGCGCGTTTCCGACCCGCACGATCGCGACAGCATGATCTATGCCGATGGAGCCGGAGCAGCCATTATGGAAGGTGTGGAAAGTGATACGCCGATAGGTATTATCGGGCACAACTCGCGCAGCGACGCGTTGGATTACGCGCAAATGCTCCACATGGGTTATTCTTACAACAAAGAACTGGCCGAAAGGGAAGATCTATACCTCAAAATGAACGGACGTCGTTTGTATCAGTACGCATTGGAAAATGTTCCGAAAACCATTAAAGCGGGGCTCGATAAACTGAACATGCACATTTCGCGTGTGAAGAAAGTGCTTATCCACCAGGCTAACGGAAAAATGGACGACGCCATTTTAGCCCGTCTTTATAAACTATACAACGAAAAAGTCGTTCCGCACGAAGTCATGCCCATGACTATATCGTGGCTCGGAAACTCATCGGTTGCTACTGTTCCCACACTGCTTGATATGATCGTACGCAAAAATATGGAAAGCCACCAGCTGGATTCGGGCGATAATATTGTGCTTGCTTCGGTGGGCGCAGGTATGAATATCAACAGTGTAATTTACCGGTTTCCGTAAATCAGGGATTATTCTTTCTTGCCCGTATATTCCACTTTATCAATATAGAAGCCGCCATTATCGGATTCTATATGTTTGAAATGGCCTATAAAAACTAAATCGGTTAAATTATCTTTTTGCGCTATATCGCTTCTACTAAATGGCGTTTTTTTACTCAACAAGTCCGTATAGTAGATGGAATTAGAAATAGTTCTTCCTTCTCTCACATCTTTCATTTCCAGAATTCGGGGGCTCCATTTCTCTCCGTATTCATAAAAATACTGATAAGAAACCAAAATTTTCTCCTTAACTATAAAATCCATATCCTTGTTATCATAAATAACCTTGGTTAATTGTTGGTTGTTCTGATAATCGAGGATATAATTGGGCAAAATACCTGTTGATATGTTCCACAATAACATGGCTGCAGAAATAGTTAAAACGGTTTTAATCTTTATCCGAAAAAATATCGGAACGAATATAGCCATCAGGAAAGGAAGCATGACCATAAATTCACTGTTTCCGTGTGCATAAAAAGCAAATACCAATTGCAGCACAAAAATTATTATATGTGTTTTCTCAAAATTCACATTTTTGACATTTTTCTTTCTCACTTTGAAATCTTTAAAGAATAGGCGTACACCGCAAATAAGAAAGAAAATAACAACGGGAACGATCAAATATACAAAAAATAAATTTTTGAAAGCAGTCAGCACCACGCCGTGAATTTGAAAAAATGTCCGTATAAATGTTATAGGTGTGATCAGAAAATTTTGTAAGCCTAATTGCGCATCGGAATTCTCCGAATAATAATGATCGGCAGCGAACCGTAAAAGATTTTGAAAGGTAAGTAGTTGATTTTCATAAAAAACAAGCACTAAAACATACGCAAGGGGAATAGATAATAGAATCAAGGCAAACAGGGCTGATGAAGCATATTTTTTTTTCGCCAACAGGCCTATGAATAAGCCTATCGCCCAAAAAATATGTATTTGATGAAACAGGCAAGCAACCGATATAAAAAAACTACTCAACAAAATGTAAATAATTTTTTGTGTTTTTGAGTGTTGTAAAAAAAACCAGGAAGATAAAAGTGAGAAAAAAATAGGGATCATGTATGTTTCCGCTTCAACTCCGAAGCGCATAACTCCAAATGAACTCGCCACAAATATAACCCCCGCAAACGATAAATTTTTATTTTCGGTTCTACTGAAAATTATCTTGTAGAGCATATAAAAAGATCCGGTAGCGAATAATGCATTCACAAATTGCATAAAGCGCATTACATCTATGGAGAAAGAATTTAAGCTTAAAATGGAGTAAATGATATAATTAAAAGCGTTATACAACAGGTGGTGAGGCGAGAAAAGGTCAACGCCGTATTTCACGCTGCTTGCGTATTTATAAGAATCCGCTAAAGGATTGTGGTTTACAAGAAAAAAATATACAAAAAAGAGTATCAACGCAAATAAAATATATGTGCGTTGAAGGGATATATATTTTTTACCGAATATTTTTATTGATTGATAAAATTCTTTCATTTGTTATTTGCTTCAATACAAGAAAAGTCCCGCAACTCCCGCAATAACGATCAACAATATAGGATCCACTTTCTTTACGGAAGCAATTAAAACCAAGCCGAAAATGATCCAGCTTTTGTAATCGATAAAATTATGGCCGTCCATGAGCATAAGCGCCGCGGAAGCGATGAGTCCGAGAACCGCAATTTTCAGCACCGAAAGCGCTGCGCGCATCCACGGGTTGTTGTTTAACCGGGCAAAGAAGGCGCAAACAATGGTCATAATTATCAAAGACGGAATACTTACCGCCAACGTGCAAATGGCAGAACCGATAACTCCCTGAAAAGTGGTAAATCCCATTTCGGTTACTGACGTGTATCCGATGTAGGTGGCGGAATTAAAGGCAATAGGGCCGGGTGTGGTTTGCGAAATGGCCACAATATCGGTAAAATCACTTACCGATATCCAGTTGCGTACATCTACCACTTCGTGCTGAATAAGCGAAAGCATGGCGTATCCTCCTCCAAAACCGAACAATCCGATCTTGAAAAAGACCACAAACAACTCAAGATATAACTCAAGCAATTCCATGCTACTTCTTATAAATTTTTTTGATGAGAATGAAATGCCCGATCCCCATTAAAATAGCGGCTATAACCATGTAAATGGGCGATATATTCAGTAGCCATACACCCAAAGCTACGGCAATGGGAATCCACGCGTTTTTCCAAGTTACACTTGCGGATTTCCCGAGTAAAAGAAGCGGCGAAACAATTAACGCAACCACAGCCGGGCGGATTCCTTTAAATATACGCTCCACAACCGGATTTTCCTTAAATTGAGTAAAGACAACTGCAACGAGTAAAATAACGATGAAAGAAGGTAAAATAACGCCCGCTCCCGAAAATAGACTGCCTTTAAATCCGTATTTTTTATTTCCCACAAACAAGGCAGTATTCAGCGCGATTGGGCCGGGCATGGATTGCGCGATGGCCAGCATGTCCATGAATTCATCGTCATGGAGCCAGTTTTTTTTCATCACAATTTCGTTGCGGATAAGCGGGATCATGGCGTATCCGCCACCGAAGGTAAATGCTCCGATCTTAAAAAAGATGAGGAAAAGCTCCCAATATTTTTTCATAATTCGATGACTTATCGCAAAAACTCAGAAGGCAGACTGCAATAGTTTGCTAATCTGCCTTCTTATAAGAAGCCGCATCGGTGGAATAAGTCGAAACTCCTTATGACAGGATTTGAGTGTCTAGGTATCTTTGTAATCCGCCGTCCGCCAAAAGACGGATATCCCGAAGGATGCGGCCCGCCATTGATACCAAAAACGAGTCTCGGTTTATAGAATGTAATTGATGAGTTTCCCAATCGACCAATGCGGCAATAACTCAATCATTTTTATTATTCCAAAGATAAATCGTATAAACGAAACAACCAAATTTTTTCAAACATTTTTTTTGTACTTAAGAAAATTATCTTTGAACAAGAGGCTCTCCTGTGAGATTAATTAATTCTTTTCCAAAAACTTGCTTATCTCTTCATCGGTCAGGCTGTAATTGATCAAATCACCGCCCAAATATTGGTCGTATGCGCTCATGTCCACCAAACCGTGTCCCGAAAGATTAAACAAGATGGTTTTTTGCTTGCCCTCTTCTTTGGCTTTAATAGCCTCTTTAATGGTTGCCGCAATGGCGTGATTCGATTCGGGAGCGGGAATAATACCTTCGGTGCGGGCGAACAAAACACCTGCATCGAACGAATCGAGCTGATGGATATCTACGGCTTCAATGAATTCATCTTTCAGTAATTGGCTCACAATGCTGCCTGCGCCGTGATAACGCAATCCTCCGGCGTGAATGTGCGCGGGAGCGAATTTGTGTCCGAGTGTAAACATCGGGATGAGCGGTGTATAGCCGGCTTCATCGCCGTGGTCGTACTGAAATTTACCCCGCGTGAGTTTGGGGCACGATGCGGGCTCAGCCGCGATAAATCGGGTTTTTTTGTCGCCGTTTATCACGTGGCGCAAAAACGGGAACGAGATCCCCGAAAAATTGGAGCCGCCGCCAAAACAGCCGATAATCACATCGGGGTATTCGCCGGCCATTTCCATTTGTTTTTCGGCTTCCAGCCCGATAACGGTTTGGTGGAGCGAAACGTGGCTCAACACACTTCCCAATGCGTATTTACATTTCGGGGTTTGCATGGCCAGTTCGATGGCTTCGGAAATGGCGGTACCCAAACTGCCTTTATAACCCGGGGTTTCGGTTATGATCTTTCTGCCAATCTTGGTCGACATGCTGGGCGAAGCGATCACTTCGGCTCCCCACGTCTGCATCAGCGAACGGCGATAAGGTTTTTGTTCGTAACTGATCTTCACCATATAAACGGCCAGTTCAAGTCCGAAAGCCCTGCAGGCATAAGCCAAAGCCGTTCCCCATTGTCCGGCACCGGTTTCTGTGGTGATGTTGGTGGTGCCGTCAATTTTATTGTAATACGCCTGTGCCAGCGCCGAATTTAATTTATGCGATCCAACGGGGCTTACGCTTTCGTTTTTGAAATAAATGTGCGCTGGCGTATCCAGGGCTTTCTCCAACCCGTAGGCGCGCACCAATGGAGTAGGGCGGTACACTTTATACTGATCGCGGACTTCCTCTGGAATATCGAACCACGGAGCGCTCATATCCACTTCCTGACGCGCCAGCTCTTCTCCGAAAAGCGGATACAAGTCTTCGGCTTTCAACGGTTCTTTGGTTCCGGGATTGATCATGGGCTGAGGTTTATTTTTCATCTCGGCCGCAATATTGTACCATTGCGTGGGTATTTCCGCTTCGGGAAGCATAAATTTTTTTGTTTTCATACGCTAGTAAAACGATTAAAATGTCATCTGTTTTTGATATAAAACTTGCTGTTGTCAAACAAGAGGCAACTTTTCTGATAATTTGTGAAACTTTTGCAAATTTAGCGGTTATTTTTGTAAAAAAATATATTTATTGAAGTAAACTTGTGGCCCGAAGACGCAAAAAGTGATTTATCTAACAATTAACTGACAAAAAATAACTTCAATTTATTTTATCTGAAAATTATTTATATCTTTGTAACTGCAAAAGTTTTTATAGCAGAAACAGTTATTTAGTTATTTTCTCCTTTTAATTGGAGGCGAGCAATTTTTTAACCTTCTCTCTTATACAATTTCTTCTGCACAAATTAATTTTTTTATTTATATTATTTTTTTTACATGAACATTTTTGTTGCAGGTTTAAGCTATCAAATTAGCGATGCCGATTTAAAAGAACTTTTTGAGGAATACGGAGAAGTTTCCTCTGCAAAAATTATTACTGACAGAGAAACCCGTCGTTCTAAAGGCTACGGTTTTGTTGAAATGTCTGATGAAGACGGACAACGCGCCATTGACGAACTAAACGATGCGGAATATGATGGACGTACACTATCGGTTTCTGTTGCGCGTCCGCGCACGGAAGGCGATCGCCCTCGTAATAACAATCGTGGTGGCGGTTATGGTAATCGTGGCGGTTACGGTAATAGAGACAGAGGAGAAAGATATTAATATCTCATCTTATTTAGTTTTAGGAAACTGCGTCTTATATTTAAGGTGCAGTTTTTTTATGAACCATTAATATCTTTAAACGTTATAATTCACAAATCATCGTTCATGCCTACTTTCATCCTTATTGAAACAGCTACTGAAGTATGTTCTTCGGCATTGTCTGTTGATAATGAAATAATTATTTTTAAACAAAATAGAGAGCAGCAATCGCACGCAACAAGTTTAGGAGTTTTTGTCGAGGATATGATGCAATATGCGAGGGATAAAAAAAATAATATAGATGCCGTAGCCGTAAGTTGTGGCCCCGGCTCCTATACAGGTTTACGCATTGGCGTGTCTCAAGCAAAAGGACTCAGTTATGGTTTAGGCATACCGCTTATCGCGATTCCAACCCCTAAAATTATGGCATCGATATTGAAGAACCAAGTAGAAAAAGAAACCATACTTTGTCCTATGATAGATGCACGCAGAATGGAAGTTTACGCTACTTTTTTTGATTCGGAACTGAATATTATCCGTAAAACTGCTGCGGATATTATTACCGAAGATAGTTATGCCGATATTTTAGAAAATAACAAAGTGGCTTTCTTTGGTAACGGAGCAGAGAAAATTAAAAAAACATTAGATCATGAAAATGCCATCTTTATCGATGGTGTCAAGTCGTTAGCGTCTTCTATGATGGAATTGGCTTTAGAGGCATATAATAACAAAATGTTCGTGGACAGTGCTTATTTCGAGCCATTTTATTTAAAAGAATTTGTGGCAACAGTGCCTAAAAATAAAGTGATAAACTTAAATTAAAAAAGTATTATGGATTCATTATTGAAAGTAAAAGTTATTCCGAATGGGCCGTTAATGGTTTCGGGAGGTTGTGAAGTTGAAAAAGCGGATGGTTCCGTTGATCGTCGCGAAGGAACCACTTACTTTTGCCGTTGTGGCCAGTCATCCAATAAGCCTTATTGCGATGGGATGCATCGTAAGGCAGAATTTCAGGGGTGATTAAAAACCAAAGATAAGAAATCTTAATTTTAAGTAGAGTAGGGAGAAGAAGCTGTCTCTAACGTAAGGTTCTACTTTCATTTTGTTGAGTCCCCACCCAAAAAATTAGGCATAAAAAGGAAATGACATGAATAATAATTAAATAGATGCCTCCTTTCGTCGGCATGACAATTGACTTGTAGCCCATCTATCTGCGGTTGTCATTTCGAACGAAGTGAGAAATCTATAACAACTCAAAATCAGATATTTATAAAAATATGTCATTGGTAACGAAGTGATCGCGATAGCTATCGGGACTATATTGTCAATTTAATTAGATTCTTCATTTCTCGGTCAGTTGGCGGATCCACTCTCCCGATAGTTATCGGGAGACAATTTGATAGTAGATTTTACTTTTGAGACAGCTGCTTTTTTAATTTAAAAATGCCACAAACGTGGGATTTATTCCGACCGCTTTCAAAGTATATTTAAGCTTTCCGTTTTTATCGAAGCAATGCACGTTTCCGGGAGTGACGTAATCGGTTTCAGTGAGAAAGACATCGCCGGAGAAAGCATCAACTGAAACGCTATACGGAGTGGACATTTTAGTTCCGTCGACAATAAAATTCTCAACGGCTATTTTCTCATTCAAGCAATCGTAAACGGTTACAAGGCTTTGCGAATAATCGTCGATAATGATATATGCTTTGTTATTGACATACGTAAGTTTGTTGGGATGTATGTTTTGGATGGTTTCAACTTGTCCAGTGGAAACGTTTATTTTTTTAAATGTAGCATCTGCCACTTTTGTCCATCCCTGCCAAATAGCGCTCGTTGCCACGTAAACATCGCCTTGCGAATCGGCGAAAATGTGAACGGGATTTTTTCCGACTTCAATTTTTTGCTCTTCCTTAAAGGTTACTATGTTTATAACAGAAACGGTGGAGTCAAAATTTCCTGTTTCGAAATCCAATCCGCCGGAATTGGCTACATAGATTTTATTGTTCGCAATACAGATTCCTTCGGGATCGCGTCCTACATTAACGGAACCATCTACAGAAAGAGATAAGGTATCGATACGTTTAACTGCATCGTCAAATGATGTTACATACACTTTTTCTCCACTCGCTGCGATTTTGCGTGGTTGTTTGCCAAGCCCGTCAACAACTTCCAATCGTTTTAAAGATTTACCATTATTAGCGTCAATTATTTCCACAGTGTTTGACCCGCTCACAACTACATAAATTTTTGAGCCGTGGCGAATCATATCATTTCCCGTATCACCTAATCCGCGATTATTTATTGTTCGGAAATAATTGTTATCCATCTTTTCTGAATCTAAATCGTATAATGCCAATGAGCTGTTGTTTTGTCCCATGCCTCCTTCGTTAAGTATCAAAAGTTTCTTTACTTCTTTTGGAATATTATTGTCAATAGGGTTGTCTACATCGGAACATGCTACTAAAAAAAAGGCTGTGAGAGCCATCAGATAGAAATACAGATTTTTCATAATCATTTATATTTTTAAAATTAGAAATTCATTGAAATGGTTGCCCTGTAAGAACGTCCCGACATAGGATAATTTCGGACAACCTGATAATTATTGTTCAGTAAATTCAGCGCTTCGACCAGTAAATTTATGCTGCCAAATTGAGTTTTGATGTTCTTTGAAACCGATAAGCTATGGTCGGCATACCCGTTCAATTTAAATTCCTTGCTGTTATAGTTGCCCGAATAGCGGATTCCTGACCAAATTACCGAATAACCCGCATTGAACCACGGCAGCTCTAACGCCGCTCTTGCCGAACCGGAATGGAGCGGAGTATAGGCAATTTGATGCTTGTAGGTGGATGAGGTCGAGTCGGTTCTGTCAGTCGCGTATTGGAAAGTGTACGTTATTCCTAACAATAAATGTGTGTTTTCAGAAAAATTTACAGCGCTTTCAGCGGTAACATCCATTCCGTTTATTTTCACTTTACCGATATTTATCATCGACCACTGATGCAGGTTTCCGGCAGGAAATGCTACAATTTTATTTGTGATGTTATTGCGATACGCGTCGGCTGAAAACTTCAACAACGGCACGCTTTCACCGATCGCCGTAGCGAATGTTATCCCGATATTGAATTGAGCGGCATCTTCGGGGAGCAAGTTTCGCCGTCCGATAGCGGGATAATACAGATCGTTGAACGTGGGCAGACGAAAACTGTTTTTGTAAAAAACCCTGAAACGCAGACCCATATCATCGAAGGGCTTTACCGACAGGCTCACGAAAGGAGACATTTTTTGATGATTGTCGGCCGGTTCTCCCGATTTTACAGATTCAAAGGTCTGTGTATAAAGCAAATTTGCCGTCGCAAGAACCCGATTGCTTACCCATTTTGCCGCCACCACAGATTGCGATGTAAGTCGGGTGGGGATGGCGAAGTTTTTCCGGTTCGACTGCATCGTGTTTGTGGATAAATCTGTGGAGGCGGCAAAAGATAATTTCTCAAACGCTCTGTAGAGAACAGACAGCGAGCCGTAGGCTTCATTTTGTGTAAAAATATCGTCAATTTCGCCGGAAGCGCCTAAGTATGCGGGGTCTAAATACCGTAAATATCCGTGATTGTATTTGGCATTTGCCTGAAACAGCCATTTAGGAGAAAAAGCATGCTCAAAATGTCCCTGTACGAAAAAAGTTTTGTCCCACAAGCGTTGTGCGGAAAAGTTTTGAGTATTGTAGTAGATGGTTGCGCCCGGCAATCCGCGTTCCGACTGATAGTAGTAAAGGCGGATGTTTCCGGTTGTTTTTTCGGAGAGATCGGTAAAGAGCGCCGTTTCTAACCGCAGGTTTTTAACGTCGGTATTTTCACGCTTTTCTACCGATGAACTGTCCACGCCTTCGGTTCCGTATTGCAGAACATAAGGATATCTGCCGTGTGCCGACGTCCACTCGCCGCTGAACGAAGACGAAAGTTTATCGTTCCATTTCGCATTTGTGTAAAACGAAGGATTCACTAAACCGAACGAACCGGCTTTAAGACTGATTTTACCGTTGGCTTTTTTATCGTTTTTGAATGTTGGAGCAACCGTTTGAATATTCAGTACCGATGCCGACGCAAATTCCCGGGCGGGCTGAAAAATAGCGTCGCTTTGTCCACTATTCAGCGAAAGAGTTTCCACGTTGTCCAATGAAAACCGCCCGATATCTATCTGCCCTGTTTGTATATCTGTAACGGTAACTCCATTGTAATTCACTGCTGTGTGATTGGCGCCCAAACTGCGTACTGAAACGGTTTTCAAACCACCGATTCCACCATAATCTTTCACCGTTACGCCCGAAAAATGCTTCACAGCATCCGAAACCTGTAATACATTCAAGTTTCGGATTTCTTTATCCGAAAGGATTTGCATTGGTGCGGTTGATCGGAGTTCGCGGTCGAAAAACCGTTCTGTGATCACCACTTCGGGTAAATGCACACTATCCGGAACGTTCTGTGCGCGCAATGGCAGTAACATTGACGTTAAACAAAAAAGAAATCCAAATCGCTTTAATGCGTTCATTTATACCGAATTTAAAATTCCGGTAAAGCATGTTGAAAATGAAGCACGTAAAATAAATGTAAGATTTGTTCGCGTGTCGTTTTCAAGCTTTATTTCCCGAAAGCTATATAACTATTTTGCGAAACAATGGCAGGTCTTCTGACTTACTTCCGTGTCTGAACGCCTTCCCATCCCGAGCTATCGGGGCAGTGGCAAAAGGTAGTTTATTCAGCACGTAAACGAAGTTTACAGCAGCGGGTCTGTTCAGGATTTTCACCTGATTCCCTTTTCATTACGCATTCCGAAGCCAAATTTGGAATGAGTAACACCATTATTTCGGGGGCAAAGATAGGGAAAAAGTGGGGAAAACAACTATTTTTGACAAGAAAAAAATATACCGGTTTCAGAGAATACGCGTTCAAATTTTGTATATGTTCCACAAGGAGGATCGCTTTTTAGCGGGAACATTCGCGATAATTTATTAGTAGGCAGTCCCAAAGCCAAATATATAAAATCTGATTGTTATTTCTTCTTCCTCTCCTCTAAATACCTGATCAACGTTTCGCTTTTTCCTTTTTCGAACTTGAGTTGTTCTATTTCGAGCAGTAGAGAAGAGAGTTCAAACGATTGAGAAATGCCTTTTTTAGCAGCGTCGCTCAAAGGGACTGAAACCGTTCGGTTTCCGATAAAATCGGCCGTTAAAGGTTGGTTCCGAAATGTGAAAATGAAATTTGCAATACCGTTCTCGTCGCTGCCGCGATAGCGGACAATTTCGTAAGTATTGTTAATCGTTGTAAATCGGTAGTTCAACCCGTCGGAAGTAATGGGCAGCGTTTCTGCAAAGTTGCCATCGCGTGTGGAAACTTTAATTTTATTGTGTCGCAAGTTTGAACCGGAGAAGACGCTTTCGATAAACAACATTCCTTTTTCGCCCACACCCGAACGCAATCCGTTTTGACTGTAAACAACGTTTTGAGGATAAATTTTCGGGTGATATTCACCGAATTCCTGATAGCGGTCGTCTCTTACGTATGAAAATTGATCGAGCATTTCTTTCAGCTTGGCATAATTAACATTTAGCATTGAATCGCAAAAAGCGACATTCCTTTTGTTCTCCCCCATACGCACATCCTGCATAAGAGCAAAGCCTTTATTGATCTCATCAAACGCTTTAGGAAAAAGAATTTGTATACTGTCAATCTTGAGCTTAGCCAATGAGTAATTACCAGATTGATAGGATTGTTCGGCTTCCGACAAATAGCTTTTAGCACTCTTGTCTTTACCCGAACAGGATGCGGAGAGAATGAAAATAACCGATAAAAAAGCTGTAATTAAAGAAAATCTCATGCAATAAAAGCTTGATTACACTTTCACAAATTTACAAAATAAAATCCTTCCAAAGCTGTTTTAAGGTGCATTTATTGTAATTTTGCAATTTGTAACAGAATTCAAGAATTATGGATATATCTCAAACAGAGATACAAACGTTTTTAGATACACCCGTTTTCAGATTAATCTCCGACGCTGCCGACAAAATGCAGTTAGATTGCTATGTGATTGGCGGTTACGTGCGTGATTATTTTCTGTATCGATCGTCAAAAGACATAGATATAGTGGCCATAGGCAAAGGTGTCGATTTGGCGGAATCCGTTGCGAAGAAGCTCGGGAAACATACTAAAATAACGGTGTTCAAGAATTTTGGCACCGCTCAGATAAAGTATAAAGATTACGAAATTGAATTTGTGGGCGCCCGAAAAGAATCGTACACACACGATTCCCGAAAACCCATTGTGGAAGAAGGCACACTCGAAGACGACCAAAAACGGCGTGATTTCACCATTAACGCTATGGCATTCTGCCTGAATAAGAGCAGATTCGGTGTACTGATCGACCCATTCGGTGGAATTCAGGATTTGGAAAACCTCATCATCCGCACGCCGCTCGACCCCGATATCACGTTCAGTGACGACCCTTTGCGCATGATGCGCGCCGTGCGCTTTGCTTCGCAATTGGGATTTGATATTTTCCCCGATACATTTGATGCTATTGAGCGCAACAAAGAACGTATTAATATTGTATCCATGGAGCGGGTTTCGGATGAACTTAACAAGATCATGCTTTCGCCCAAACCGTCAATCGGCTTTATTTTATTAGAAAAAACAGGATTGCTCGATATTCTTTTTCCTGAACTCACAGCTCTCAAAGGCGCTGAAACAAAAGACGGGGTAGGACACAAAGACAATTTTTATCACACGCTGCGCGTGTTAGACAACATAGCCCTCGAAACGGATCATTTGTGGCTTCGTTGGTCGGCTTTGTTGCACGATATTGCGAAGCCGATAACCAAACGATGGGATACCAAACTTGGATGGACATTCCATAATCACAACTACGTGGGCGAAAAAATGATCCCGAAAATCTTTCGACGGTTGAAACTTCCGCAAAACGAAAAAATGAAGTTCACGCAAAAAATGGTTTCGCTACACATGCGTCCCATGCAGTTGGTGGAAGACGAAGTTACCGATTCTGCCGTTCGGCGATTGCTTTTCGATGCGGGCGACGACATCGACGATCTGATGACACTTTGCGAAGCGGATATTACATCGAAAAACCCCGAAAAAGTACGTCGATTTATCAATAACTTCAAGATCGTACGTCGAAAACTCAAAGAAATCGAGGAAAAAGACCGCGTGCGGAACTTTCAACCTCCGGTTGACGGGAACGAAATCATGGAAGTCTTCGGATTAGCTCAGGGAGCGGAAGTCGGAATATTAAAATCAGCGATAAAAGAAGCCATTCTCGACGGCATTATTCCCAATGAACACGATTCCGCTTATGAATTCATGATCCAAAAAGCAAAAGAAATTGGGTTGAATCCCGTGAAATAATTCCTAATTATGAAGAAATTAGTTTTCTTTCTGTTCTCCGTTTTCTTTGCAGCGACCTCTTTGTCGCAAACAACGTGGCACAATCCGTTATCGGAAAATTACCCCGTAATTCAAAACCAAGCGTGGCCCGAAGAGATCGGTAAAACGTATCAACGCTTGCCGGACAGAGCCGAAAAAATTGTGCGAAAACCCGTATGGAATTTATCGGAAAACTCAGCCGGGTTAGCAATTCATTTCTATACGAATGCCGAGAAAATCGAGATTAGATACGGTGTGGAAGGTAGTCACGCCATGAATCACATGCCGGCGACAGGGAAATCAGGAATTGATTTGTACGCTATTGATTCCGACGGAAAATGGCGTGTAGCCACCGATAAATTCAATTTCGCCGATACGGTTACCTACACGTTCAATAACCTTTCGCAGAGCCGCTACCACAAGCACGGATACGAATACCGAATGTTTCTTCCGTTGTATAATTCCGTGAAATGGATGGAGATCGGCATTCCCGATTCAGCAGAATTCCGCTTTATTCCGCAACTGAAAGAAAAACCGATCGTCGTTTACGGAACTTCCATCGCGCAGGGCGGATGCGCTTCGCGTCCGGGAATGGCATGGACGAATATTGTTTCGAGAAAACTCGATTATCCGGTCATCAATCTTGCCTTTTCGGGGAACGGCCCGTTGGAAAAGGAATTGGTGGATTTGATGGACGAAATAGATGCATCGCTTTATATTTTTGATTGTCTGCCTAATATGGGCAGTTTAACATCGGAAGAAGTGATGAAAAGAACGATTTATGGTGTGCAGAAACTGCGCGAAAATCACGACGCGCCCATTATTATCGTTGATCACATCGGATACCGAAACGATGAAACCAATAAATCTACCAAAGAATCTGCCGACAGAATGAACATTGCATCGCGACAAGCATTCGATTCCCTAAAAAACATGGGCATAAAAAATATTTATCACCTGCACAAAGACACCATCAATTTCCCCGATGACGGTTGTGTGGACAATATTCATCCAAATGATCTCGGAATGCAGGTTTATGCCGATGCATACGAAAAAATGATTCGAGAAATCCTGCGTATGCACGTTGGGAAAACAACCACCACAAAACCCGTAAGTCAGCGCCGTGAGCCGTATATTTACGAATGGAAAGAGCGCCACGCCAATATGTTGGATGCTATCAGACAAAATCCGCCGAAAAAAGTGATTATCGGTAACTCCATTACGCATTATTGGGGTGGAGAACCGGGTCGTGAAAACGGTAGCCAAACATGGAAAAACGTGATTTTGCCCAAAGGATATTTTAATTTGGGATACGGGTGGGACAAAATCGAAAATGTACTTTGGCGTGTTTACCACGGAGAATTGGACGAATATAAAGCCGATGAAGTTGTTTTAATGATAGGAACGAATAACGTCGGCTCAAATCCGGATGAAAAAATAGTTGAAGGATTGGAGTTCCTGCTCAAGCAAATAGAAGTAAGGCAACCGAATGCCGCCATAAAGGTCATTGGCATTCTGCCTCGAAGAAATACCGAAGAACAAATAAATACGCTTAACCAAAAGATTTCCGAGATGGTAAAACTGAACAAATTTACTTACATAGACGTTGGAAATCGATTGCTTTTGAAAAGCGGAAAAATAAACGAAGACCTATTCCTTGATGGTTTACATCCGAATGAAAAAGGTTATTCGTTCATCGTTAATGAAATTGTAAAGTAAATCAATTAAATTTTAGGTTATACAAATAAATATGGAAGTAAATTCATGGTTTTGGGCCGGTTTTATAGCGTTGGTTATTATTTTGCTCGCGCTCGACCTGTATGTTTTTAATAAAAAAGGCGAAGCCGTTAGCGTAAAAAAAGCATTGTGGTTAAGTCTTTTTTGGATTTCATTGGCGCTGCTTTTTAATATAGGTGTCTATTTTTGGTTCGGAAAAGAAAGCGGGATCGAGTTTTTTACGGCTTACCTCATTGAGAAATCGTTGAGCATCGACAATCTTTTCGTCTTTATCATCGTTTTCGCCATGTTCAATATTAAACCTGAACATCAGCACTCCGTGCTTTTTTGGGGTATTTTGGGAGCTATTATTTTCCGAGCAATTTTCATTTATGCCGGAATTGCGATGATCGAAAGATTTGCGTGGATCATGTACGTTTTCGGCGCGTTCCTGCTCTATACCGGTGCAAAAATGATCTATGATGAGTTCAAAATTATCGATGAGAAAAAAGAGCTGGAAAAACGCGATCCCAACAATAATTTCATGGTAAAAATGCTGAAGAAAATAATGCCGGTAACCGACGATATGTCCGACGGTAGTTTCTTTAAAAGAATCAACGGAAAAATGCACGCGACACCGTTTTTTATGGCCTTACTGGTCATCGAAATGACCGATTTGGTATTCGCTGTTGATTCCATTCCTGCGGTATTGTCGGTATCCACCGATACGTTTATTGTCTATTCATCCAATATTTTCGCTATTTTAGGATTGCGTGCGCTATATTTTGCATTGCGTGGCATAATGGATTATTTCTATTACCTGAAATATGCGCTCAGCGCTATTTTGGTGTTTATCGGATTTAAAATGATCTTCAATCATTACGCCAAGGAATCGGGAATGGATTTCCATATTGCCAACGTAACCTCCTTAACAGTAATTGGTTCATTGATACTTATTTCAATTATCGCATCCATCATCAGAGCAAAGAGAATCGAGAGAAACAAGATAATTCCTGACCCCGAACCAATGAAAGAATTGGTGGAGGAGGTGATGGAAGATAATTCTGATGAGAAAAAATAAATTCCGAAACTTTAAGAGTTTCTTAACGTGTATATTTCTGATTCTGCCAATATTTTCGTTACTTTGCACCCGATTATTTCTACCTTTCGGTAAATGGGTTCTGAAATAACCATTCAAAAAGCGCTATGTCTAAAAAGAAAAAGGTATCCACAGCTCGTTTTTTAAACGCGAAGATCACATCTACTGTCAGCATTACGCTGGTTTTGGTGCTGTTGGGCATAACTATTCTTATTCTTTTTATGGGTAACGGCTTGTCGAGTTTTGTGAAAGAAAACATGAGTTTCAGCGTAATGCTTGAGAACGATATAACCGACGCTGAAATTCAACAAATAAGAAATAATTTAGAAGCAAAGCCTTTTGTTAAATCATCCCGATTTATAAGTAAGGAAGAAGCAAAACAACAACTCATAAAAGATTTGGGAGAAGACCCGGAAGAACTGCTCGGATTTAATCCGGTGCAGGATGTGATAGAAATTTACCTGCATTCTGAATACGCCAATAACGATAGCATCGCTGTGATCAACCGACAGGTGAGGCAAGAAACCAATGTGCAAGACTTGTTGTATCAGCAGGAAGCCATCGATTTAATAAACAATAATATATCGAGAGTGACCACTATTTTACTCATCTTAGCCGTCATTCTTATTTTCATATCTTTCACGTTGATACGAAACACGATCCGATTAAGTGTTTACTCGAAACGGTTTCTCATCAATACAATGAAATTGGTTGGCGCCACGGGCGGTTTTATTCGTCGCCCCTTTATCCGAAACAACATCTTCACCGGCATTTTAGCCGGATTGCTTGCCAATGGGATTATTTACCTCATTGTGGTTTATTTCAACCGAGAATATGCCGAGTTAAGCTCGATCCTTACTTTATCTAACTTGATAATTATTTTTGCATCGGTAATTATTCTCGGAGTGCTTATAACGACTACTGCAACTTACTTTGCGGTAAACCGTTATCTGAAAATGAATACCGATAACCTTTACTACGTTTAATTTCAAAATAAAATGTTACAAAAAAATCTTGCTTTCGGGAAAATTAATTTTATTATCTGCGCTGTTTCCGTTTTAATAATTCTCATCGGATTCCTTTTGATGACCGGAGGCGCAACTACCGTTGAGAGCGGTTTTAACCCGGACATTTTTAGTGCGAGACGCATAAAACTTGCCCCTGTAGTTTGTTTGATTGGATTTGCAGGAATGATTGTGGGTATTTTATATCCATCAAAAAAAGTTGAAAAAGAAAATCCCGAAAATAAATAATAATTTCCTGTTTTAAATGAGTATTTTAGAAGCAATAATAATTGCTATTGTTGAAGGTTTAACAGAGTTTTTGCCGGTATCTTCTACCGGCCACATGATTATTGCACAGGCGCTTTTGGGGGTGGAAAGCACTCCTTTCGTCAAGGCATTTACCGTTATCATTCAGTTCGGCGCCATCCTTTCCGTAGTGGTACTTTATTGGAAACGCTTTTTTCGGATGAATCCCATTCAGGTTTTCGATAAAGAAACTGTTGCAGAAACTTCTGGAACCAATAAAGCGTGGATTTATTTAAAACGATTTCTGCATAAGTACGATTTTTATTGGAAATTGTTTATAGCCGTACTTCCCGCAGGATTTCTCGGACTGTTGTTCGGTGATTTTATCGACACATTGCTCGAAAATGTGATGGTGGTTGCGGTTATGTTGGTCATTGGCGGTATTGTAATGCTGTTTGTTGACAAATGGTTCAACAACCCAAGTGAAGATCAATCAATTTCTTGGAAGCGCGCCTTAAAGATCGGGTTCTTTCAATGCATTGCCATGATTCCCGGCGTGTCGCGCTCGTTTGCCACTATTGTAGGTGGTATGAGTTCTAAACTCAATAGAAGAAATGCCGCTGAATTTTCGTTTTTCTTAGCTGTGCCCACCATGGCCGCCGCCGCCGGTTATAAGTTGTATCAGCTTCTTAAAGACCCTGTATCAGCAACTATGTTGCAAGAAAATATATTTGTATTGATCTTGGGAAATGTAGTGGCATTTCTGGTGGCTATTTTAGCGATTAAGTTTTTTATCGATTTTCTTACCAAACATGGCTTCAAGGCTTTTGGATGGTATCGGATAATAGTAGGCGCGGTTCTTATCGTGCTTCTGCTTACAGGTAATCTTTCAAATATCATCTGATGGATTTTCTCGAAGGAGAAATTTTGTATATCAACAAGCCTTTGCATTGGACTTCTTTTCGTTTGGTGAAAGTTATCAGAGCCAAGCTTTGCCGCCGTTTGAAAATAAAAAAACTGAAAGTAGGCCATGCAGGCACACTTGACCCTTTGGCTACAGGAGTGATGATTATATGTACCGGAAAGAAGACGAAAGAGATAGAATCGTTGCAGTTGCAAACCAAAGAGTATGTAGCCGAAATAACATTGGGCGCTACTACTCCGTCGTTCGATCTCGAAACCGAAATTGACAGGGAATATCCTACGGATCATATAAACAAAGAATTAATAGAAAGTTCGTTGAAAAACTTCATAGGTGAAATTCAACAAGTGCCACCCTTATTTTCGGCAGTAAAGGTAGATGGAAAACGAGCTTATGAATTTGCGAGAAAAAACGAAGATATTGAACTAAAACCCAAATTATTGGTTATAGATAAGATAGAACTTTTATCGGTTGATTTGCCCAAAATCACTATTCGTGTGGTTTGCAGCAAAGGAACTTATATTCGCGCCTTAGCGCGCGATATTGGTGAAAGCCTCCGTTCGGGAGCACATTTAACGGCTTTGCAACGTACCAGAGTAGGTGATGTTCACGTGAAAGATTGTTTGGACGTAGATCAACTGGATAATTTTTTCAATACGAACATACACAATTAAGAGACAGACAATTAAATTACAATTACGC
This sequence comes from Bacteroidota bacterium, assembly GCA_023424395.1. Taxonomy (GTDB): domain Bacteria; phylum Bacteroidota; class Bacteroidia; order Bacteroidales; family Dysgonomonadaceae; genus JAFADY01. The sequence goes on from JAFADY010000021.1 coordinate 175,224, forward strand.
TTATATATGAAACTTTCTCAATTCAAATTTAATTTACCAACTGAGCTTATCGCCAAATATCCGGCTACGCATCGCGACGAGTCGCGTTTAATGGTTGTTCACAGAAAGTCTGATAAAATTGAACACGTGGTTTTTAAAGATGTGTTGAACTATTTCGAAGCCAAAGATTTTTTTGTTTTTAACGATACCAAAGTTTTTCCCGCCCGGTTGTTTGGCAACAAAGAAAAAACAGGAGCCAAAATAGAAGTTTTTCTCTTGAGGGAACTCAACCCGTCGCAACATCTTTGGGATGTATTGGTAAATCCGGCTAGGAAAATAAGAATCGGGAACAAACTGTACTTTGGGGAGAACGAAGAATTGGTTGCTGAGGTGATCGATAACACAACATCTCGCGGACGTACGTTGCGGTTTCTTTACGACGGCCCGTACGACGAATTTAAGCAGTTACTGTTCTCCATCGGCGAAACGCCAATTCCCGAATATTTGGAACGAGGCGCCGAAATAAACGATGTAGACCGATACCAGAATATCTTTGCAGCCAATGAAGGCGCGGTTGTAGCTCCTGCAGCGGGATTGCATTTCAGTAGAGAGTTGATGAAACGGATGGAGATCAAAAATATCGACTTCGGTTTTTTAACTCTGCACAACGGTTTGGGCGCTTATCGCGATATTGATGTTGAAGACCTTACCAAGCACAAAATAGATTCGGAGCAAATGGTCATTACCGAAGAACTATGCAAAAAAGTCAATACCGCCAAAGACAACGGGCATAAGATCTGTGCTGTGGGAACTTCAGTCCTTAGGGCTATGGAAACCACCATTAGCACCGATGGGCACATAAAACCGAAAGTCGGATGGACCAATAAATTTATTTTTCCGCCATACGAATTCGGATTGATAGATGCCCTGATAACGAATTTCCATCTACCGTACTCAACCTTGTTGATGATGACTGCCGCCTTCGGAGGTTACGAAAGAACGATGTCGGTTTATGACGTGGCGGTAAAAGAAAAATATAGTTTCGGAGCTTACGGCGATGCCATGCTGATAGTGGATTGAGGATGCAGGATGCAGGATGCAGGGTGCAGGGTGCATAGTGCTGGATGTCCGATGCTTGCTAACAGCATGCTGATAGATTCACTCTGTGAATGATAGTGGCTTCGCCGATAAGTATATTATCATGAACGAAGTGAATTGTTATCCGTTTTGTTGAAAACAAAACCTATCGCGCAAGCCTATCGAAAAAAATAATAATCGTCTAAAAAATGCTTGGAAACAGTGATCATATTATTTTTTTCTCTTTGGGTTCAAACTTGGGTGATAAACAAAAAAATATTGAAACCGCATACGAAAGAATCGAAGAGCGGATAGGAAACATTGTTTCCCGATCCGCTTTCTTTATATCCGAACCCCAAGGATTTCAATCCGATAATCTTTTTGTGAATACCGTATGCGAAGTGCATACATCTTTGGACTATATCTCCGCATTCTCAATAACTCAATCTATTGAAAAAGAAATAGGTAGGGTGGAGAAAAGCGAAAACCTAAATTATACTGACCGCATTATCGATATCGACATGCTTTTGGTGGATGGCCTTGTTATAAACACTCCTCATTTAACCATTCCGCACCCACGATTTCATTTGCGTGATTTCGTGTTGGCGCCTTTATGCGAAATTGCTCCCGATGTAATTCATCCGGTATTTGATAAAACAATGATGGAGTTGTTGGAATCATTGGTGGAAAATAAGCAGAAATAATATTTGAAGAAAAGTTTTTCATTCAGTAAAAGAAGTATAAACAGCAAAACGCACCGTTACCGGTGCGTTTTGCTGTTTGAATAATGAAATGTGCGTTGTGAATAAGGCCGTGTGAGTAGTGATTATTGACGTGTGAGTTATTAGTAAAGGCATGTGTGTTGTGATTATTGATATGTGAGCAGTAAAGAAGGCCGTGTGAGCAGTAAAGAAGGCCGTGTAAGCAGTGAAGAAGACCATGTGAGCAGTAAAGAAGGCCATGCGCGTTGTAATTATTGCCATGTGCGTAGTGAATAGCTACATGTGTGTTGTAAATAACCACGCGTGAGAAGTAAAATATTAATCACCATTTACTTTAATCTCATTTATTTAATTTCCCCTGTCTTAATAGAAAACATTTTCCCGTACGTATTTTTATACGACTTTACGGAATCGGGATATTCCATAAAATCGTAACAAAAAAGGGTTCGGTAAGAAATCGTCCGAAATTTTGATTATAGATAACGCTAATCCGAACTTTTGACCATTTGTCTAACGAAATATCGGTTTCGGAAATAGCACATCTAAAACGTAATTTGTCAATTCTGTAGTCAGTGTTATTTGAAACTTCAAGATCGTATAAAATTTCTTTTGAGCACGAAGCCAAAAATAGAAAACAAAATAAAACAAGTACGATGCGTTTCATGTATGGTATTTTGATAATTATTCAGCAAATATAAACATTTTTCAAATAGCGTTTTTTTAATATTTTTTCATTGGATTTCTTCTTGGTTCTTGATTCTTGACTCTAAAATGTCTTTTTTGTTGTATCTTTGCACCTCAAACTCAAAAGCATCCATTACGTGCAGCAACAAAATCATCGTTCAGGTTTCGTAAATATCGTGGGAAATCCCAACGTGGGGAAATCTACGTTAATGAACCGATTGGTAGGAGAGAAGATCTCCATCATTACTGCCAAATCTCAAACTACACGCCACCGAATTATCGGCATTGTGAATACACCGGATTACCAAATCGTGTATTCCGATACGCCGGGCGTGCTGCGTCCCAATTACAAGTTGCAGGAGCAGATGCTCAACTTTTCGCTTTCGGCGTTGGAAGATGCCGATGTGCTGCTTTACGTTACCGACGTGGTGGAGAAAATTGATAAAAACGACGAGTTTCTCGCCAAAGTGCAACGACTGGATTTGCCCGTGCTGCTGCTCATCAATAAAATAGATTTGACCACGCAAGACGAATTGGTGAAAATGGTGGATACGTGGCGGGAATTATTGCCCAAAGCAGAGATTTTTCCCATTTCGGCAAGCAATAATTTTTCGGTGGATGTGTTGCGGAAACGAATTATGGAACTTTTGCCCGATTCGCCGCCCTATTTCGAAAAAGACGCACTCACGGACAAACCGGCACGTTTTTTCGTAACGGAAATTATTCGCGAAAAGGCGCTGCTGCTGTATCAAAAAGAGGTTCCGTACTCTATTGAGGTAATTGTGGAGGAGTTCAAAGATGAGCCCGATATTCTTCGCATTCGCGCCGTGATCTTGGTCGAGCGTGACACGCAAAAAGGAATTGTCATAGGGCACAAAGGCGAATCGCTGAAAAAACTCGGCACAATGGCACGAAAAGATATTGAACGTTTTTTCGAGAAAAAAGTCTTTCTGCAACTGTTCGTGAAAGTGGAAAAAGACTGGCGCAATCGCGATAATATGCTTAAAACGTTTGGTTATAAACTGGATTAAGCCCCCTCCAACTCCCCCAAGGGGGAGAGAAGCGGGGTAGATTTATAAAAAACAAACTCCCTCTCTTGTGGAGAGGGTTAGGGGAGAGGCTTATGCAAAACTTAGTAGCCATAGTAGGACGTCCCAACGTTGGGAAATCCACGTTGTTTAACCGCTTAACGCAAAGCCGTCAGGCAATTGTTACGGAAGTTTCGGGCACCACGCGCGACCGTCAATACGGAAAAGTGCAGTGGGGGGGACAGGAATTTTCGTTGGTCGACACCGGCGGATGGGTAGTGAATTCCGACGATGTAATGGAAGACGAGATCAACAAACAGGTGCGCATTGCCATTGAAGAAGCCGATGTGATTCTCTTCGTGGTGGATGTGATGAACGGGCTTACCGATCTCGATACGGGCGTTGCGCAAATGCTGCGTAAATCGGGAAAACCCGTGGTTGTGGTTTCCAACAAATCCGATAATTTTGATTTGGGACATCAATCGGCGGAATTTTATTCGTTGGGACTGGGCGATCCGTATAGCGTATCGGCGATAAACGGTTCGGGAACGGGTGATCTTTTGGATCATATTCTCACGCTTTTCCGAAAAGACAACGAGGAGGAACAATTGGAAGATATTCCGAAGTTTGCCGTTGTTGGGCGTCCCAATGCCGGAAAATCGTCTATGGTAAACGCTTTGATGGACGAAGACCGCAACATCGTAACCGATATTGCCGGCACCACGCGCGACTCCATTTACACGCGCTACAACAAATTTGGAATGGATTTTTACCTGATTGACACGGCCGGAATCCGCAAAAAAGGAAAAGTAACGGAAGACTTGGAGTATTTTTCCGTTATTCGTTCCATTCGCGTAATAGAAAACGCCGATGTGAGCATCCTTATGCTCGATGCCACCCGCGGAATCGAAAGTCAGGATTTGAATATTTTCTCACTGATACAAAAAAACCGCAACGGCTTAGTTGTTTTCGTCAATAAATGGGATTTGGTGGAAGACAAAGATACGAACACGATGAAGTTTTTCGAAAACGCCATTCGTCAGCGTTTCGCACCGTTTACCGATTTTCCAATTATTTTCGGCTCGGCGCTCACCAAACAACGCATTCTGAAAGTGATGGATACGGCAAAAGTGGTGTATCAAAACAAAAAACGACGCGTGCCTACGCACAAACTCAACGAGGTGATGTTGCCCATTATCGAAAAAACGCCGCCACCCGCCAACAAGGGAAAATACATTAAAGTGAAGTATGTTACGCAATTACCCAACACGAGCGTGCCGTCGTTTGTGTTTTTCTGCAACCTTCCGCAATGGATTAAAGAGCCGTATCGCCGCTTTATAGAAAACCGAATGCGCGAAAATTGGGATTTTAACGGTACGCCGATAAATGTGTTTTTTAGGGAGAAATAATAAATGCACTAAAGTGCGATATGCCTTCGGGCAGATAATGTGCTACGCACGATAATGCTCACTTCGTTCGCGATAGTTAGCGAAGCATTGTCATATATTATTATACGGAATCCCTTTTGCTTCGCAAACTTCGATGAGTTTGGTTTTTATCAATTTCAGATCGTTATATTTAAGATTTCCCAAATCAATTTTATAGTTTTTTCCTTCGGTTGCCAGCGTTAAAAAACTCAATCCGATACCTACCTGCCTTACATTTACCCATTCGATCAATCCATCTATGCGTTGCTTGGGGAGCCTGATGCGAAACTCGTCATTATTAATTTCCAACTGAAGGTCGTCGGGATGAGAAACAACTACCAATATCAAAATAATTCCGATTAACACTCCGAGAACACCGACCACAAAATAGAACGTGAATTTATTTTCAAGGGCTTGCAGAATAGCAATTCCTGCCGACAACGCCGTTAAAAATATACCGGCGATGATGGCTGTTATTTTAATTTTTTTAGATAGCGAATAAGTAATAATCAAGTCATTCATAATTTATATTATTAATATACAGTCTATTAAATAATTTTTGAGTGATTTGTAAACAATCAAAAAAAATGTTTGCTTAAATAAAGAACAAAACCTACGAATTTTACAAAAAAAATTCGTTAATTTGTAATGAATTAAAGTTTATGTTTAAACGAAATAAGCGTAAACTTGTTTTATAATTAAGTGATTTTTTGAAATGCAATTTCTCCGTAACTTTTATGGAGATTAAAATGAAGGGTGAATTGATGGACATTAATAATTTAGAAAATGAAAAACTTCATCAAAATGAAGAAATTAACAATGCTGAAGATACCAAAGTACAACCGGAGATCGATGCTTTAAGGGATAATGTAGCGGAAACCACAGATGCTGCAGAAGAGCAAGTAACGCAAGAAACTCCCGTTGAAGAGACAGAGGCTGAAGTGAAAGCCGAATCCGTTGAAGTTGATACAGAGCTTGAAAACGTTGAATCCGAATTGTCGGAAGCTACAGTCATAGATACAGAAACCAAAGAAGCCGGAGAAATAAATCGAGATATAGAAGACAGCCCTCAGGTTGAAGAAGAAACTATCGAAGAGGTATTATCCGAAGAAACAACCGAATCTGATGAAGTTAATGTTGTGGAAACTGAGCCCGGGCAGACTGAAAACGTTGAGCCCAAACAACCGGAAGCCGCAGCAACAGATACGGAAACCGCAGAAGAAAAAGAAATAAATTACGATATAGAAGATCAGCCTCACGTTGGAGAGGAAACTACTGAAGAAGACAGCATCGACACCGATAACGCATCCGATGAATCTATGGCGTTGCCCTTGATTGAGGAAATCGTTCAAAAACTACGCGAACTGAATGACTCGGAAAATCCTCAACGAAAAGATGTTGAAGAAGCAAAAAATCATTTTTACCGAGCATTGCGGAACGAAACCGAAACCCAAAAAGCCGCTTTCATCGCCGAAGGCGGAGAATCTATCGATTTCATAGCCAATGAATCCGATATATACGCAGAGGGCAAAGAACTTCTGCAAAAAATAAAAGATAAAAGGGCTGAAATTTTTGCAAAAGAAGAAACTGAAAAAGAAGCCAACGTTGCTAAAAAATTAGCCATCATAGAGCAAATTAAGCAATATACCGAAACCCAAACCCACGAAGACTTCAATAAGTCTTATCAGGAATTCCGCAACTTACAACAACAATGGAACGAAATAAGATTGGTGCCGCAATCAAAAGTGAATGAATTGTGGAAGGAGTACCAACGTTACGTAGAGAAATTCTATGATCTGGTGCGCATCAATAACGAGTTTCGCGAATACGATTTCAAGAAAAACTTTGAAATGAAAACCGAACTTTGCGAAGCCGCCGAAAGACTGGATGACGAGCCCGATGTTGTTTCGGCATTTCATCAATTACAGAACTTGCATCAGGAATGGCGCGAAATCGGCCCGGTGGCCCGAAAAGACAGGGAAGAAATATGGGAGCGTTTCAAAGCGGCGTCAACAGTCATTAATAGAAAATACCAATCTTATTTCGAAGATTTAAAAGGACTGGAAGAAGAAAACTTGGCGCTGAAAACGGCTTTGTGCGAAAAAATAGAAGCAATTGATTACTCGCAGCTAAAAACCATAAAAGATTGGAACAGCAAATTGAGAATGGTACGCGATATTCAGGCCAAATGGCGCGAAATCGGGTATGCTCCTAGGAAGTGGAACAATAAAGTTTACGATCGATACCGCGCTGCAACCGATTTCTTTTTCAGGAACAGAAACGAATTCTACAAATCGTTGCACGGAGAAATGGAAGAAAACCTGAAAAAGAAAATCGCTCTTTGCGAACGTGCGGAAGAACTGAAAGACAGCCAAGATTGGAGGAATACAACGCAGGAAATGATAAGGATCCAAAAAGAATGGAAAACCATCGGCATTATTCCCCGCAAGCATATGGATAGCACATGGAAGCGGTTTGTTGCCGCTTGCGATCATTTTTTCGAGCAGAAAAAATTGCATAATCCGTCACAATACGATCTCGAAGCTCAAAATCTGAATAAGAAAAAGGAAATCGTTGAAAAAATAAACAATATCGATACCTCTTTGTCTTCCGAAGAAGCGCTTCCTTTGATCAGAGAGCTTATGGATGAATGGTATGAAGTTGGATATGTGCCTTTCAAAGCCAAAGATAAAATCTATAAGGATTTTCATGCAGCCACCGAAGCCCAATTCGACAGATTGAACGTGGATAAAGCCGATAGAAAACTTGACAGTTTCAGATCGAACATCTCCGACCTGGCCAAATCGGACAATGCCAAAGGACAACTTCTTCGCGAACGCGAGAGATTGATGCGTCAATACGAACGTATGAAAAACGAACTGCAGACTTATGAAAACAACATCGGGTTCCTTTCCGTTTCTTCTAAAAAAGGGAATAATCTGGTGGATGACATGAATAATAAAATGAACAAGATCAAGTCTGAGCTCGAACTTATTGTGAAGAAAATAGCTGCCATCGACGAAAAATTATAGATAAAGATAAAATGAACTATTTGGAACCCGGATTAATAATTCTTATTGTAATTGTTGTCCTTATTGATGCTGTAATGAAAGCCATCGCGATGTGGAAATCCGCGCGAAACAACCATTTGGCTTGGTTCATTTGCATAGCCGTTTTTAATACTGCAGGTGTTTTGCCGATTATTTATTTGCTGTTGCATCGAGAACAAAAAGAGCCGGTAAACATATAAAAAAAGAGCTTTTAAAGCTCTTTTTTCTGTTTTTTTTCAAAGTATTTGCACCATGGCCTGATACCGCAAATCTCGCATTTGGGCTTTCTCGCCACGCATACGTATCTGCCGTGTAAAATGAGCCAATGATGTGCTCTCGATAAATGTTTCTTGGGAATATATTTTACAAGTTCGCGTTCGGTTTGTACCGGGTTTTTAGAATTATCGGTCAATCCAATCCGGTTAGAAACCCTGAAAACATGCGTGTCCACAGCCATGGCGGGAGTATCGAAAGCTACGGAAAGCATTACATTCGCGGTTTTTCTGCCTACGCCAGGAATGGTTAAAAGCGAATCAATATCTCCCGGAACTTCACCATTGAAATCGCTCATTAATTTCTGAGCCATTTTCACAAGGTTTTTCGATTTGTTATTAGGATACGAACACGATTTTATGTATTCATAAACTTCTTCGGGAGAAGCCGCAGCCATTACTTCGGGAGTACGGAATACTTCGTATATTTTGGGTGTGAGCATGTTCACCCGCTTATCGGTGCACTGAGCGGATAAAATAACCGCTATCAGTAATTGATAAGGATTCTTATAATGCAGTTCGGTTTCGGATGATTCTGCATTCACTTCAAACCATTCGATAACTTTTCTGAATCTCTCTTTTTTCGTCATTATTTAAAAAAGCGTTAGCAGATAACCCAACAAAGAACCGCCGATTACCACAAACGCGCTGTTTATTTTATACCTGAAAACAACAAAGATACTTAAAATTGCAATCAAAATAGTGCGCCAATCGGTTATCGTTTCTCTACCCATAATAATGCAAATAGCCACGATGATAGCTACAGAAGCTACATTTACGGCATCGAGGAAAGCGGAAAACAACTTGGAATTCCTCATTTTCTTTACCAATGGATTCAACAGGGCTACAAACACAAAAGATGGCAGAAAAATGGCTAAGGTTGAAACGATGGCTCCGCTTATTCCGTTTATTTGATAACCGATAAAAGTTACGGACGTGAAAACAGGGCCCGGCGTAAACTGCCCCACGGCAATGGCATCGATAAGCTGTTCCCGAGTTAACAACCCGGTTGCGACCAATTCCGTATCGAGAAACGCAAACAATACATATCCGCTTCCGTATAAAATAGCGCCTATTTTCAGGAAAATCCAAAATAAATTCAGGTTGGAAACGGAGGAAACAGTTGTTGCGGCAATTTGTAAAAAAGTAAGCGGAACAATTCCGTTTAAGTTATTATCTTTTTTATTTTTAAGATATTTGAAAAACAGGAAAAGAAATCCGGCACCGAACATCAAGAATATTTCATTTACTTCCAATAACGATAAAACGAGTACAATTAATCCAAGCACTCCCAATTGCCATGATTTTACCGATTTTTTGGCCAAAGGAAAGACCGCTCCTAAAATAATAGCGATAATTGCCGGCTTTATTCCGTAGATAAAAGGTTGTACCGATGGAAGTTGTCCGTATTCTTTGTAAAGCCAAGCGAAAAAACCAACAATAAAAACAGCGGGTAAAATAAAAGAAAGCCCCGAAACCAACAAACCTTTCCATCCGGCTCTTTCGTGGCCGATATGAATGGCCATTTCCGTGCTGTTCGGGCCGGGAATTAAATTGGTGGCGCCCAACAGATCGAGGAAGTTTTCGTCGGTAAGCCATTTCCTTTTTGTCACAACTTCGTCTTGCATCATGGCGATGTGTGCAGCGGGCCCTCCAAAACCTATGACTCCAAGTTTCAGGAATACTTTCGCAAGTTCCTTTAATTCTGATTTCGATGCCATTTAATTAAAAATTTCATCCGATAACGGAATAAATTGCGCCCGCAAATCGGGTTCCGGCATATCCGGATCGAGTGGAAACATAGGGCGATTAATGCGTTTGTACGGCAAACGCAACAGGTTTTGATCCACACCGCCCGGTGTTGACGCCATAATCCAATCGCCCCGCATGTCGTAAAGTTCGGGAACGAGATAGCCGATCTTCACCACCAAAATACCTGCATCGCGAGGATTCAATCCCAAATCGGTAAAGTTTTTCTCGTAATGATACGCTTTGCGTTGTTCGGTAACGATCACATAAATATTACCGCTTTTTACTACTACTTCGGTTTTTGCGTCAATATCGCCTTCTTTTATGGCTGTGATTTTCCCTTTTAAACGAATTGGCGGTGCATAACGATTATCGATTATCGCGCCCGCTTCCGCATCAATATCACCTCCGATACCTATTTGCTTGGCTTTTTCCACAAATTCTTTACCGGGAATGGAAGCGTAAATGAGTGTTTTGCCATTGGCGGATGTTAATTCCGGATACTTAAATAATTCATGAAGTGTCCAAGTTACATCTCCTGCGCCACCGGCAGTAGGGTTATCGCCCATATCGCTGATGATGAATGGTTTTTTGTCGCTTGCAATTGCTTTAGCAACAGCGCTATCCAAATTTGTTGTAGGAGCTACAAAAACAAAATCATTCCTTACATCCCAAAAATGTTTAGCCAATTTTTCGGCAGCTTGCGCAACTGCATGTTCATCATCGCCATAGGCCATCACAACACCGTGGTTGCGAGGTTCATCGGCCCACGGATAAGACATCCAAATAGCGGCATCAATAACTTTATCTTGTTCAATAACCTCCGGAATTGCGGCATATAAACTTTTTCCGGGTTCGATGCGGGTGCTTGTTTTTTCACCCGGAAGTAAAATGGGAACAGGAATCCACGCTTTGTAAGCGGGTTTGCCTTTTCCATTTTCTAAACGATCGAGAAGGTTTGTAACGGCTCTTTTTTTTGATTCAATGGCATCTTCGTGAGGCGCCAAACGATAACAAGTGATCAGATCGGTGTTTTGCGCCAGCCGTTTAGAAACGCATCCGTGTAAATCCATCGAAGTGGAAATTAACACATCATTGCCTATCAATTCACGAATACGAACTATAAAATCGCCTTCGGGGTCATCCAAACCCTGTACGCTCATCGCTCCGTGAATATCGAAAAACAATCCGTCAAGAGGCATAGCATCTCTTAACATATCAAGTGTTTTTTCTACAAGAGATTCGTACGCTTCGCGTGTTACAATGCCGCCGGGCATAGCATGTCCGCGTAAAGTGGGCAACCATTCGGCTCTTTCAATAATTCCCGAATCGGACGCGAAGAATGGATAATACGTGAAAACGCTATCTCCCGTACGCGCTTTAAAAGCTTCTTCGTGGGTAACTGCGGGAGAAAAAGTACTGGATTCTATGGCGATTCCGGCAATAGCGACGCGGGATAATTCTTTATCGGATGCGGAATTTTTACAACTCAAAAAAACAAAGAGAATAACGCAGGCAATTAAAAAAAATCTTTTTTTCATGGGTTACTAAATATTGTTTAAAACATGTATGGTGTGGCATGCTACAAAACAGGCCGTCTCGGTTCTTAATCGGGTTTCACCCAAACTTATCGGTTCAAAACCGTTAATAACGGCTTTCTGTACTTCTTCCTCGCTAAAATCTCCTTCGGGGCCGATAAGAACGAGTGCATTTTCTCCCTGCCGGTAAGTTTTTGTTAAAAGCTTTTTTTCGGTAGGGTAGCAATGCGCGATGAATTTTCTGCCATTGAACGGTTGGGTGATAAATTGATCGAATCCGATCATCTCGTCTATTTGGGGCAATACGGCTTGCTGGGATTGTTTCATAGCTGCAACTACAATTTTTTCTAACCGGCTTGTTTTTAGTTCCTTTCGTTCCGAAAAACGACAAGCCACAGGCGAAAACCGATCGATTCCAACCTCTGCGGCTTTTTCGGCAAACCATTCTATCCGGTCTGTTTGTTTTGTTGGCGCAAAAGCGATATGAAGCGCAAAATTGTGTGACTTTGGCTGATAAATTTCATCGTTTATTGTAACAAGGCAATGCTTGGGATGCGCTTGCAACAAAGAACATGGGTACATAAATCCTTTTCCGTCGGTAACTGTTAATTCATCGCCTTCTTTCATCCGCAAAACTTTTACGCAATGCTGCGATTCTTGTTCAGTAAGTTGTCGCGTTTGTTTTATATTGGGATTATAGAAGAGCGTATCTGTCATATCAGTTTTTTTCCCTGCGGTTTATCTCGTCTCGTAGTTTTGTCGCCAATTCGTAATTTTCTTCTCTTATGGCGTCGTCCAATCTTTTTTTCAAAGCATCGATCCTCACTTCCGTGATATCTTCTGAAAATTTTTCTTCGAATGAAGATGATCCCGATAGGTCTTCGGGCAAAACATCGCGTTCATCGAAAACAATGGCCATGTTTTGCATAATTTCTTCGGTAGTGTAAATAGGCGAACTGCTTCTGATGGCCAATGCTACGGCATCGGAAGTGCGTGAATCGATACGAAATTCCTTTTCGTTTTGTTTCAAAAGCAATTCGGCAAAAAAAGCGCCGTCTTCAAATTTATAGATAAAAACTTCCACCAGTTCAATATTTATTTGCTTGAAAATATTGTACATCAGATCGTGCGAAAGCGGCCTCGGAGGCGTTATGTTTTCCATTACGATGGCAATGGATTGCGCTTCGGGAGTGCCTATGACGATGGGAAGCCGACGGATTCCTTCTTCTTCCGCAAAAATAAGCGCATAGGCGCCTGCTTGCACCTGGCTGAATGAAATTCCGAGTATAGAGAGCTTGACTTTGTTGTTCACTGTTATATGAATTGATTTTATATTGTTTCAAAAATACAATTTTTTATTGTAACGAAAAATTAATCTTCGTATTTTTAAAAAACCGGTACTTTTTTGCGATTGATGAAAAAATATGTATCTTTGCATCCGCTAAAACACGGTGGTTGTAGCTCAGTTGGTTAGAGCGTCGGATTGTGGTTCCGAAGGTCGCGGGTTCGAGCCCCGTTTTCCACCCGAATGGTCGATAATCATGCCATTTTTAGATTTGTTTTAGGTAATCACGTATTTTTATACGTGATTTTTTATTGCCTTCTCTTAAACTCCGAACAGACAATTGCAGTTGCCACAGCCACATTTAAAGATTCCGATGTTTGTCTGTCCGATGAAAAGTTTGGTATAAAAAGCTTCTTGGTTACAAGCGATTCCAATTCCCGTGAAATACCTTTCCCTTCGTTTCCCATTACGATGAATCCGTTTGTCGGAAGTTCGGCTTCGTAGATGTTTTCTCCTTCCAAAAAAGTTCCGAAAACGGGAATTTGGTGATGTTCGTTGAGGAAATACATTAAATCCACATAATGGACTTTTACTCTTGCAATGGCTCCCATGGTAGCTTGTACGGTTTTAGGATTGTAAAGATCTACCGTATTTTTGGAGCAAAAAACATGCTCAATCCCAAACCAATCGGCCAGGCGAACAATGGTTCCCAAATTTCCCGGATCTTGAATGTCGTCCAAAACAAGATGAATGCTTTTTTTCAGTTTGATTTCCGGTAAATTATATTGCGGTTGGCAGAAAACGCCGATAATTTGCGGGGGAGTTTTTAAGAAAGATGCTTTTTTGAGTTCTTCGGCAGTAGAAACGATCAGCTCGCTACTAAAGGATGGAGGAATTTCGTGTTGAGCTTCGGGTAAAACCGCAATAAATTCACATTTGCAGACATCCAATAAATCGAATACCAATTTTTTGCCTTCGGCTACAAAAGTTCCGTGCAGGTTTCTGTGTTTCTTATCTTTTAAAGATTGAATGTATTTGATTTTATTTTTGCTCAACGACATAATTTCCCTTCTATTATGTACAAATTTAAACATTAATCCGATAAAATCAATAAAGCTTTCAATTATGCCGTTAAACTTATCAAATATTTAAGTGCACTATTTCCAAAAAAATGTATCTTTGTGAAACTCGAAAATTCAAAATGAACTCAATACAATCAAAAAATAAAAATTTCTATTCTTATGAATGATAAAACACGCATGAACAAAGCCGCCGACAATATCAGAATTTTGGCGGCATCGATGGTGGAGAAAGCAAAATCGGGACATCCCGGCGGTGCCATGGGCGGAGCGGATTTTGTTAATGTTCTTTATTCCGAATTTTTGGAATACGATCCTTTAAACCCGAACTGGGAAGGCAGAGACCGTTTTTTTCTTGATGCGGGGCATCTTTCGCCCATGTTATATTCCGTACTATGTTTGAGCGGGAAATTTTCTTTGGAGGAGCTTCAGGAGTTTCGCCAATGGGAAAGTCCAACGCCGGGACATCCGGAATATGATGTGGAAAGAGGTATCGAAAACACGTCCGGCCCACTGGGGCAAGGACATGCCTACGCGGCCGGCGCGGCCATAGCGGCAAAATTTTTAGAAAACCGATTGGGAAAAGTTGCCGATCATACCATATACACCTACATTACCGATGGAGGAATTCAGGAAGAAATTTCGCAAGGCGTAGGACGTATTGCCGGACATTTGGGACTGGATAACTTCGTTATGTTTTACGATTCCAACAGCATTCAGCTTTCTACGGTAACCGACGTTGTTACAAGCGAAGATGTAGCCAAGAAATACGAAGCGTGGAACTGGAATGTAATTACCATCGATGGAAATGATGTGGATGAAATTCGCGAGGCGTTGAAAACCGCTAAAGCCGAAAAAGAACGTCCAACGCTTATTATCGGGAACACGATAATGGGGCGTGGAGCTTTGGCTGCCGATTGCAGTTCGTTTGAATGTCAGGTTTCTACGCACGGGCAACCCTTGAGCGATGCAGGAGCAGACGTTATACAAACGATAAAAAACTTAGGTGGAGACCCGGAAAATCCGTTCGCAATTTTTCCCGACACAAAGGAATTATATGAAAAAAGAAAAAAAGAACTTCAAGATATAGTTACTGCCAAAAAAGGGAAGCACGATAAATGGGCCAAAGAAAATCCCGAATTAGCAGCCAAGCAACAAAAATGGTTCTCACGCGAATTACCCGAAATTGATTGGAGCTCTATCGAGCAAAAATCGGATGCGGCTACACGCGCGGCATCCTCCACCGTGCTTTCTGTTTTGGCGCAAAAAGTGGAAAATATGATCGTGGCTTCCGCCGATCTTTCTAATTCCGATAAAACAGACGGTTTCCTCAAAAAAACAAAAGCCTTTGAAAAAGGCGATTTCTCCGGCGCATTTTTGCAAGCCGGCGTATCGGAATTCACGATGGCTTGTTTGTGCATCGGCATGAGTTTGCATGGCGGCGTAATTCCGGCGTGCGGAACTTTCTTCGTTTTTTCAGATTATATGAAACCCGCTATCCGCGTAGCTGCGCTGATGGAAACGCCTGTTATTTTCATTTGGACGCACGATGCTTTCCGCGTGGGAGAAGATGGCCCAACGCACCAGCCTGTGGAGCAGGAAGCTCAAATTCGCTTACTGGAAAAACTTCAAAACCACAGCGGACACAATGCGGTTTTGGCGCTTCGCCCCGCTGATGTTCACGAAACTACTGTGGCGTGGAAAATGGCGTTGGAAAACGCTCACACACCAACAGGCTTGATACTTTCGCGTCAGAATATCAAAGATCTTCCTGCCGGGGAATCGCGTTATCAGGAAGCTTTGCAGGCCGAAAGTGGAGCCTACATTGTTCAGCAGGATGAAGATTTCGATGTTATTTTATTGGCGTCGGGTTCGGAAGTTTCAACCTTGATCGAAGGAGCTGAATTGCTCAAAAACGACGGCGTTAAATCATGCGTGGTTTCCGTGCCGTCTGAAGGGCTGTTTCGTTCTCAGGATATTGAATATCAGGAATCTGTTTTGCCTAAAGGCAAAAAGAAATTCGGGCTTACTGCCGGATTGCCGGTTACATTGGAAGGTTTGGTCGGAGATGACGGCGATATTTGGGGCATGAAATCTTTCGGGTTTTCTGCTCCATACAAAGTACTCGACGAAAAACTCGGCTACACCGGCAGAAATGTTTATGAACAAGTGAAAAAAATGTTGGAAAAATAAACAGTTTGTAGTTAAATGAAACTGTCAACTTTTAAAGGAAAAGAACATGTCATTATTTGAAGATACGGTCAAACCTATCGGATTGGCTTCCGATCACGCGGGATTTCCCGCAAAACAATATGTCATCAGCGTATTGAAAGAAAAAGGTATTCCTTACAAAGATTTCGGCGCTTATTCCGAAGAAAGTTCCGATTATGCCGATTATGCGCACCCGCTTGCCAACGCGGTTGAAGGCGGCGAATGCTATCCGGGCATCGCCATTTGCGGCTCCGGAAACGGTATAAACATGACGATGAACAAACACCAAGGCATTCGCGCGGCGCTTTGCTGGAATAAAGAAATGGCTTTTTATGCGCGCGCGCATAACGATGCCAACGTTCTCTCGTTACCCGGCAGAATGATCTCAGAAGAAGAAATTTACGATGTGCTGGTTACTTTTCTGAACACGCCGTTTCAAGGTGGCCGCCACGAAAGGCGCATTCATAAAATACCTTACGGCTAATTTGTTGCGGAGCAATCCATGGCAAAAACCAAACGCCGCAAGGTTTCGGCAAAAAGCAGGAGAGAGCGAACCAACAAACAGCTTTACCGACTGATTTTTTTGCTATTGGGCTTGGTTGTTGCCATGGGAATTTACCGCGCATGCGGAAAACAAGACGATCGTTTTCATACTTTCGAGGATTTCAGGCAGTACAGAAAATACCCGGTGTGGGGAGTGGATGTTTCGCATCACAATGCGAGGATAGATTGGCAAACTTTATATGATGAAAATGTAAGTTTCGTTTATCTGAAATCCACCGAAGGCGTCAGCCATAGAGACCGAAATTATAAAAAACATTACGCTGCGGCAAAAAAAGCGGGGCTGAAAGTAGGAACTTATCATTTTTTCAGTTTTACTTTGGATGGAAACAGACAAGCGCGTCATTTCATCAAAAATTCCAAGGTAACTTCTAAAGACATGATTCCTGCTATTGATGTAGAACATTCAACTTTTAATTTGCCGTGCGAAGACGAAAAATGCAGAGAAAAAACAGTAAAAGAATTGAAGAAACTCGAAACTGCTATATTAGATCATTACGGAAAGCGCGCTTTGATTTATACGAACAAAGATGGATACAAATTGTACATCAAAAATAATTTCCCCGAAAATCCGTTATGGATATGTGATCTGCACAACGAACCCGGAAGCGAATACAAAGACTGGGTGATTTGGCAATTTTCTCACACGGGAAAAGTGAACGGTGCTGTTAACGACATCGACTTAAATTATTTCAGATATGCACCCGAGGATTTTGAAAAACTTTTAATGCCGTAATTTGTGAAAAGAAAAATTTCCATTATTATTCTATCTCTCATTGTCTTCTTCGGGATAACCGGATGTGACGACCGCCTGAATTTCGAGAACAACCCGCAAGGAAATTTTACCGCTTTGTGGACTATTCTCGATGAGAATTACTGTTTTTTTGATTACAAAAATGTAGATTGGGATTCTGTTTACCATGCTTATAGCCCGCGCGTGAAAAACACTATGGATAACGATGCCCTTTTTAAACTGATGAGCGATATGCTTGCTTCGCTCAAAGACGGCCATGTTAATCTGATAGCCTCGCACGATATTTCGCGGTATTGGAATTGGACGGAAGATTATCCCGTCAATTTCGATGCTGCGTTAATTAAGCGCAAATATCTGGGCAAAGAATACGGAATAGCAGGCGGCATAAATTACAATATCTTGGAAGACAATATCGGTTATATTTACTACGGAAGTTTTTCAAACGATGTAAGCGCCGGAAATGTGACGCAAGTCATTAGCCGGATGGCTGTTTGCAAAGGCATTATTATCGACGTAAGGAATAACGGTGGAGGAAGCCTGACCAATGTTGAGAAAATAGCAAGCAGATTTTTTAACGAGAAAACCCTCGTGGGATACATTTCGCACAAAATAGGCAGAGGACACAATGATTTCTCCGAATTGCATCCAAAATATATATTGAGTTTCAACGGAGTGCGCTATCAGAAACCTGTTGTCGTGCTTACCAACAGAGGTTGTTACAGCGCTACCAACGATTTCGTAAACGTAATGAAACACGCCCCCAATGCTATTATCATAGGCGACAAAACGGGCGGCGGC
Source organism: Bacteroidota bacterium (assembly GCA_023424395.1). GTDB lineage: Bacteria > Bacteroidota > Bacteroidia > Bacteroidales > Dysgonomonadaceae > JAFADY01. Next base: position 193,438 of record JAFADY010000021.1, read on the forward strand.
AGCGGTTTGCCTTTTTCTTCGGAACTTCCCAACGGATGGTCGGTGCGTTTTTCGGCTTCGCCTATGTACAATACCGATAAGGAACATATAGAATTCGGCATTGATCCCGATATCAGAGTCGATATGAAAAATACGGACGCGGCCAAAGGAATTGATACCATAATTGAAACTGCTCGGAAATTGATTAAAGACAAAGAATAGCAAACATGATACATTGGGGATTTATTGGTTGCGGCGATGTAACCGAAAAGAAAAGCGGCCCTGCTTTCCGCAAAGCAACCGGTTCGGACGTGGCGGCTGTTATGCGCCGAAATTCCGCATTGGCAAAAGATTATGCCGAACGCCATGGAGTGGGAAAGTGGTACGATGACGCTTACGAATTAATTACCGATTCCATAGTAAACGCCGTTTACGTTGCCACGCCTCCCGGCTCCCATGCCGAATATGCAATTGCTGCCCTGAAAGCCGGAAAACCGGTTTATATCGAGAAGCCGATGGCGGCTTCGTACGAAGAATGTGTGGCGATTTCTGAAGTGGCCGAGCAAACCGGAATACCTTGTTTTGTGGCGTATTACCGGCGTACTTTGCCGTATTTTCTTCGGGTGAAACAGTTGGTAGAGGATAACGAAATAGGAGAGGTTTCAAAAGTGATTATCCGTTTTCGCATACCGCCGCACCCTTCCGATTTGAATAAGGAAACCCTTCCGTGGCGCGTAAAAAAAGAGATTGCCGGCGCCGGATACTTTTACGATTTGGCATCGCACCAACTGGATTATCTCGATTTTCTTTTCGGTGAAATAACCGAAGTGCACGGAAGCGCAAAAAATGTTGCCGGATTGTACAATGTGGAAGATATTGTTTCGGCTTCATGGAAATTCGCGAATGGAGTGCAGGGCGAAGGAAATTGGGAATTTGCCGCTCCCGTTGCCGAACGTACCGATGAAATTGAAATTATCGGCTCGGAAGGCTCCATCCGTTTTTCTACTTTTTTATTTACGCCCATTGTTTTAAAAAATGCTTTGGGAGAGAAAACTTTCGAAGAAACCAATCCCGAAAACATACAATTTAACTTGGTACAAAGCATTGTCCATTTCCTAAACGGCCAAGGCGATTATCCCGTAAGCGATTTCCGCTCAGGCACCCGCACCAATTGGGTGATGGATAAGATGTTGGGGAGGATTTAGGTCGTTTGTTTCTCAAAAACCGCTTCGTAAAACGGCATTCCCAGCCAGAAATATTTCTCACGAACGAGTTTAAAATATACAACGAAGAACTAAAGTTGCGTTTCGCACATTCAGCTTCATGTTTTCTTTGCCGTTGTTGACAGTATGCGCTTTTTCTTTTATCATTTTGTTAATCTTCGGCTGAACTATCCAAATTCCCAATTGGATCCAAATCATGAAGAATTCACCCGCAAAGTCACTAAAAGTCACTTTTCGTTGGAGTTCAGCAGTCTTGAAGGTTTTTGTAACAAAATATAAGCTGTAAAAAATGCAAAACATTGAAAATAAATGTAGGGGTACGATAACAGCAAATATTCCTGGATTCGGTGTACCCGAAGTAAATGAAGTGATGAAAAACCCGAGAAAGAAAATCATGTAGACAATGGGAATCAAGAGGAAGATTTTAAACCTATCGACTTTCAATTTTATTTCATCAGGAATCACTCTTTGAAGTCCAATACCAACAGACCAAAACCAACCGAAAAATACTCCCATGAATAGAAACATCATTATTGGGAAAAACTTCATATAACTGAACATGAAATCAGGTTCTGGGTTATTGTTTGCTCCAATATTTGCGAACAGAGCTCCCATCATTATAAATTGAAAAATCAGTGGTATTCCAAATGTCAACAGGAATAGCTGCCAATGTTTTGCCTTTAAAAATCTATCTATCATTTCTTATCGTTTTTTTGTTTTTGCATTACGGCCAACGGAGGTCTTCATTTACGAATGTTTTCATTTTTCCCACAAATTAAAGAAATAATCTCACTTACAGAAACTTTTGCACTATTTTCTGTAAACTGCTAACTGAATACTGTCAACTATTTATGTCGTTCCGCCAGCACTTCTTCGATATCCTGCAATTTCAGATTTTTCGTTTTCAATAAAATAAGGAAATGATAAAGTAAGTCGGCTGCTTCGTTTTTGAACAGATCGAGGTTGTTGTCTTTGGCTTCAATAACGAGTTCCACAGCTTCTTCGCCCACTTTTTGCGCCACTTTGTTTACACCGCGACTAAAGAGTTTGCTCGTATACGAACCTTCGGTTTTATCGGAAATGCGTTGTTCGATTACTTTCTCCAGTTCGTAGAGAAAGCCTTTCGGCGTTTCCTCGCGGAAACACGATGTGCTTCCGGTATGGCACGTCGGCCCTTGCGGAAACGCTTTGATGAGCAGCGTATCGTTGTCGCAATCTTCCAAGATTTCGCTCACGATCAGGTAATTCCCCGATGTCTCACCTTTTGTCCACAACCGTCCTTTGCTGCGACTGAAAAACGTAATTCTGCCTTCGGCACGGGTTTTTTCTAGTGCTTCGGCGTTCATATACCCCAACATCAGTACTTGCAATGTGTTGGCGTGTTGTACGATAACCGGAGCCAATCCGGCTGATTTTTCGAAATTTATACTCATATATCTTCTAAATATTGACGCATTCAATGCGTCTCTATGGTTTTAAATTCTTACAGGAATGTTTCGTTCTCTCAAATACTCTTTTAATTGTGGAATCGGAATTTCCCCGAAATGGAAAATACTTGCCGCTAACGCCGCGCTCGCTTTTGTTTGTGTGAAAACTTCGGCAAAATGCTGCATCGTTCCTGCGCCACCGGAAGCGATAACGGGAATGTTTACGGCTTGGGAAACGGTGTCGGTAATGTCTATGGCAAAGCCGTTTTTGGTGCCGTCGTTGTTCATCGATGTGAGCAGGATTTCGCCTGCGCCGCGCTGCTCTACCTCTTTTGCCCATTCTACGGTAGTGAGCGGTGTTTCGGTGCGTCCGCCGTGTGTAAATACATTCCATTCGTTATTCTCGAACTTGGTGTCAATGGCGACCACTACGCATTGATTCCCAAACTGTTCAGCGATTTCTGTAATAAGTTCCGGTCGCTTTACCGCCGATGTGTTAATACTCACTTTGTCCGCTCCCGCTTTAATGATCGCTTGTGCGTCTTCGAGCGAATTGATGCCGCCGCCCACGGTAAACGGGATGTTAATTTCGCGAGCGACTCTTTCCACCAGTGAAGTCAGATTTTTCCGTTTCTCTACCGTGGCGGTAATGTCGAGAAACACCAGTTCGTCGGCACCTTCCTGCACGTACCGTTTGGCAAGTTCCACGGCATCGCCCGCGTCGCGAAGCCCCACAAAATTAATACCTTTCACCGTGCGTCCGTCTTTGATGTCGAGACAGGGAATGATTCGTTTTTTAAGCATATCAGTTTACAGTATTCAGTTATCAGTTGCGTAACTCGTAGTTCAAAACTCGTAACTCGTTTAATTTTATCTTATTCTCATAAATTGCTTTCCCGATAATTGCACCTTCGCACCCTATTTTTTGCAACGCGATTAAATCATTTATAGACGAAACGCCACCGCTCGCGATGAGTTTTACGTTGGTTTTCTGCAGAATTTCCGTATAAAGCGCATCGGAAGAGCCTTGTAGCATACCGTCTTTCGCAATATCGGTGCAGATAACGTAATTCACGCCGTGTTTTTCGTAATTTGCGATAAAATCCACGACGTCGAGTTCCGATTGTTGCTGCCAGCCGTGTGTCGCGATTTTTCGGTGATGGCTGTCGGCTCCCAAGATAATTTTATCGGAACCGTAGGTTTCGAGCCATCTGAGGAATAGTTCACGATTTTGTACGGCAATGCTTCCGCCCGTAATTTGAGCGGCGCCGTTCTCGAAAGCGATGCGCACGTCGTCATCTGATTTAATCCCGCCGCCGAAATCGACCGTTAAACTTGTCTTAGAGACGATTTCCCGCAATGTTCTGTGATTAACAATGTGTTTGGAGCGCGCACCGTCTAAATCCACCAAATGCAGAAACCGGATGCCGTTCGCTTCAAATTCTTTCGCCACTTCCAGCGGACTTTCGTTGTACGTTTTTTGCGTGCGGTAATCGCCTTTGGTGAGGCGTACACACTTTCCGCCGATGATATCTATGGCAGGGATGATTCTCATAATTTTAAAAAATTCAGCAATATTTTTTCACCTACGCTGCCCGATTTTTCGGGATGGAATTGCGTTGCGAAATAATTATCTTTCTGCATTGCCGCGCTAAACGGCAAAATATAATTGCATTTGGCGATGGTTTGCGAGCAGATTTCAGCGTAATAACCGTGTACAAAGTATACCGTGTCATCGCTTTCGAAACCGTTGAAAAGCGGAGATCGCACAGTCGATAAATTATTCCAACCGATATGTGGAATGATATCTTTCGGCGGAAACCGTTTTACGTTCGCGTCAAATATTCCAAGACACTGCGTTGTGCCTTCTTCCGAATGCTTGCAAAGCAATTGCAAACCTAAACAAATTCCCAACGTAGGCTGAATTAATGATCTAATAATTTCTGATAATCCATTTTCATTCAGGTATTTCATTGCTGATTTTGCTTCGCCCACTCCGGGAAATATTACCTTGTCGGCAGAACGAATTTCGTTGGCATCATCGGTAATGATACACTCAAATCCCAGCCGCTCCACCGCGTTTTTTACCGAGGTGATATTGCCCGCGTTATATTTTATTATTGCAATCATTCTGTAAACTCTAAACTCAGAACTGTAAACTTTATAGTACCCCCTTCGTACTTGGTATTCCCGAACTTTCGCCTCGTTTCACCGCCATTTTTATTGCTTTGGCAAATGCTTTAAAAATCGCTTCAATTTTGTGATGTTCGTTCTCGCCTTCGGCTTTGATGTTTAGATTGCATTTAGCGTTGTCGCTGAACGATTTAAAGAAATGCAGAAACATTTCGGTGGGAACATCGCCAATTTTTTCGCGTTTGAATTCCGCTTCCCACACCAGCCAAGGCCGTCCGCCGAAATCAATGGCTGCTTGTGCCAGACAATCGTCCATTGGCAACAAAAAACCGTAGCGCTCAATGCCTTTCTTCTTGCCCAAAGCCTGCAAAAAGGCTTCGCCGAGAGCAATAGCGGTATCTTCCATCGTGTGGTGCTCATCCACGTGAATATCTCCGTTTACGCGAAGAACGAGATCTAAATTTCCGTGACGGGGAATTTGTTCCAGCATATGATCGAAAAAAGACAATCCGGTGGAGATATCACTTTTGCCCGCTCCATCCAGATTAATTTCCACGAAAATATCGGTTTCGGAGGTCTTTCGGTTCACTTTACCCGTGCGAGGTTCAGCTTTCAAAAAACGATAAATTTCGCCCCAATCGGTGGTGCAAAGCGTAGCTTTTGGATGCGAAGCTTTACTTAATAAAACCGATTTACAATTCAAGTTTATAGCTAATTGTATGTCTGTTTCCCTGTCGCCAATAACATAAGAATTAGCCAAATTATACTTTCCTTTTACATAATGCGTCAGCATTGCCGTACCAGGTTTTCGGGTTGGTTTGTTTTCGTGAGGAAAAGAGCGGTCGATTAATATTTCGCTGAACGTAATGCCTTCATTTTCCAGTGCAGTCATCATTTTGTTGTGAGCCGGCCAAAAAGTGTCTTCGGGAAACGAATCCGTTCCCAGTCCGTCCTGATTGGTAACCATTACCAATTCGTATTCCAATTCGTTGGCGATGCGCGATAAATATTGAAAAACATTGGGATAAAATACCAACTTTTCCAAACTATCTATTTGTTCGTCAGCAGGTTCAAGAATAAGTGTTCCGTCTCTATCGATAAAAAGTACTTTTTTCATACGGTCATATATTTTAATTCGGCCAGGAGCATTCTGTTTTCGTTGGGCGTTCCCACCGTAATTCGAATGCAATTGTCGATTTGAGAATGACGGTTGCGGGTAATTATTTTTTTATTCACCAATTGTTTGTAAATGGAGTTCGCATCCGAAACCTGCACCAGTAAAAAATTGGCGTCAGACGGATAGATTTTTTCCACAATGGGCAGTTTCTCCAACTCTTCTACCAAAAATTCTCTTTCATTCATAATTTTACCCACCCTATCGGATTTTACGTGTTTTATGGATAGGGCTTCCAATGCGGCTTTCTGATTGAGTTGACTCACGTTGTAAGGCGGTTTCACTTTATTAAGTAACTCAATAATATCGGTTTGCGCATACGCGATGCCCACTCGGGCGCCCGCCAACGCCCACGCTTTGCTAAACGTTTGCATAACAATGAGGTTGGGGTATTTGTTAATTTTGGGAAGATATGTCCGGTCGGCACGAAAATCGATATACGCTTCGTCTAAAGCCACAATTCCCTGAAAGTTTTCAACCAGCATTTTCACATTTTTCAACCGGTTTCCCGTGGGGTTGTTAGGGGAGCATACAAAAATGATTTTGATGGACGGATTGGATTTAACTTTCTCTAAAACAGCATCCATATTCAATTGGAAGTCATCGAGAAGTGGAACTTTTACAACGTTGATGTCGTTGATGTTTGCCGATACTTCATACATTCCGTACGTGGGCGGACAAATCAAAACGCTGTCTTTCCCCGGCGTGGCGAACACTCTGTAAATAAGATCAATTACTTCGTCGCTGCCGTTGCCTATGAAAATATTTTCAGCCGGAACGTCTTTTTGTGCCGATAAAGCTGCTTTCAGTTCTTTTTGGTGCGGGTCGGGATATCGGTTCAGCGTGCCATAAGGGCTTTCATTGGCATCGAGAAAGATGCCTTCACTACCCGAAAACTCATCGCGCGCACTCGAATATGGCTTCAATGCCCAAATGTTCGGACGAACAAGTTTTTTTAAGTCAAATGTTTTCATTGGGTGAAACGAGTTCCGGCTCGCTTTGTTATTTGTTTGCAAATCACTTTAATTAATTGAATTAGAAATTGTTTGTTCAGAATGAAGCGATTTGGAAATCACTTCACCCAGCCGCAACGTTACCGCGTTCTTATGCGCAAAAAGCATTTCGGCTTCCGCCATTACTTCCACGGTGGGGCCTATGTTGGCGATACCTTCGGCAGATACTTGCTGAAACGTGATCTTTTTTACGAAACTATCCAGCGAAACACCGCTGTAAGCCTTTGCGTAAGCGCTTGTAGGTAACGTATGGTTGGGACCGCTCGCGTAATCGCCCAAACTTTCGCAACTGTAGTTTCCGAGGAAAACAGAGCCGGCGTTTACTACGTTTCGGCTCGTAAGTACCGGATTTTCTACCACCAAAATCAAATGTTCGGGCGCATATAAGTTGCTGAAAGCGATGCAGTCATCCAGATTTTTAAATAAAATTACCCGACTGTTTTTTAACGCTTGCGTGGCGATTTCTTTACGTGGCAAATTTGCCAACTGAAGATCTATTTCTTTATTTACATCCTTGATAACTTGCTTGTTATCGGAAAGTAAAATCACTTGGCTGTCAGGCCCGTGTTCGGCTTGCGACAGCAAATCGGCTGCTACAAACGACGGCTCGCACGTTTCATCCGCAATTACAAGCACTTCGCTTGGCCCAGCGGGCATATCGATGGCTACGCCATAATATTGCGCCGACCGTTTTGCCGCCATCACGTACTGATTGCCCGGCCCGAAAATTTTATCCACTTTCGGAATGCTTTCCGTGCCGAAAGTCATTGCCCCGATTGCCTGAATGCCGCCTGCAGCCACAATCTTGGTAACGCCCACGAGGTTTGCCGTGTATAAAATTGCGGGATGAATATTTCCGTTTTTATCGGGCGGCGTGCACAGCACAATTTCGCCGCATCCCGCTATTTTTGCCGGAACGGCGAGCATGAGCACGGTGGAAAAGAGTGGGGCGTTACCACCGGGAACGTAAATGCCAACTCGCTCTATCGGGCGCGATTCGCGCCAGCAAACCACGCCGGGAGCGGTTTCCACTTTGCGTATTTCTTCCTGCTGCGACAAGTGAAACGGTTCTATGTTTTGGCGCGCCAGATCGATGGCTTGTTTCAATTCTTCCGAAATTTTTTCCGAAGCGGCATCGATGGTTTCTTTGCTCACCAACAACGTTTGTTGTTCGGGAAAATCGAATTTACGTCCGTATTGCAGCACGGCTTTATCGCCTTTACGATGAATATCGTAGAACATTTTTTCTACAATTTTCATCAGCTTTTGCTGCTTTATCATCGGCCGTTCTGCCAGTTTTGCCCATTTGTTGGGTGATGGGTTGGTTATTGTTTTCATTTTCGGGATTCGAGTTACGGGTTACGAGTTACGTGTAGTCTCATCATTACTGAAAACTGCTAACTGTAAACTGTCAACTATTTACAGAATCATTTTTTCAATATTCATCACTAAAATTCCTTGTGCTTCAACGTCTTTCAGCGCATCAATCACGTCCCAGAATTGGTCTTCCTGCACAACGGAATGGATGCTGCTCCATCCTTCTTCGGCTAAAGGGAGAATACTTGGCGATTTCATCCCGGGCAAAATACTGCAAATTTTGGGGATAGATGAGTTGGGCGCGTTCATTACGATATATTTGCTGCCAATGCCGCGTTTGTAAGCGCGAATACGGAAGAGCAACTTTTCTAATAATTCCCGTTTCTGAGCATCGAGGTTTTTGTTCGAAATCAGCACTGCCTCGCTTTTGATGATGGCTTCTACTTCTTTTAACCCGTTCATTATAAGTGTACTGCCGGTGCTTACAATGTCGAAAATTCCGTCGGCTAAACCGATTCCGGTGGCAATTTCAACGCTGCCGCCCAATTCTTCAATTTTTACATCTATTCCTTTAACGGAGAAAAACTTATCCAATATTTTCGGATAGCTTGTGGCAATTCGTTTTCCGTTGAAAAAGTCTAAATTTGTATATACTTCGTCCTTTGGGATGGCGAGCGAGAGACGACAGTTTCCGAATCCGAGATTTTCGATGATTTCCACATCTTTATCTTTTTCCCACACTTCGTTTTCGCCCAAAATACCGATGTCGGCTACGCCGTTTTCCACGTACTGCGGAATATCATCGTCGCGAAGGAAAAGGATTTCCATCGGGAAGTTTTTGGCTTCGGTTTTCAGTTTGCGGTCGCCGTTCGCTACTTTAATGCCGCATTCGTCGAGTAAAGCCAGCGATTTTTCACTTAATCGTCCGCTTTTTTGAAGGGCAATTTTAATTTTATTACTCCCAACTCCCTGAAGGGGGCTTTGGGTTGAGCTGAAGTTATTATTTTGTGTATTTTTATCCATCTATCTATACTTTTATGAATATTGGCCTCATTGATTGCTATTTCACAAGTCCCCTTTAGGGAATTTAGGGGTAAAAAAACCCGCCTGAAATATCAGACGGGCTTATAAATGTTTTCTTCTTTACACTTACACATATCTATTTCAGCTCGCCTGATCGCAAGTATGAAAATGATGATGAAGAAGCATGTTGGCTGTCATTTTTATAGTTTTTATGCTGCAAAGATAATAGAATTATTTTAAAAACAAGTGAAAAATATTATTATTTATTATTAGGAGGGGAGTAAGTATATAAATGAATTGCAAATATTAAACTTTTTTCCTATTTTTGTATCATATAGTTTATACAAACAGGGGTTGACCGGTTTTGACAGCGGGCAGAAGAGGTTTGTAAGCATGCAGTGCGTTGTCGGTTTGCACTTTAATCTCAAACGTCAAACCATTAACTGGCAATAATAATTACGCTCTTGCTGCGTGATCGAAGTATAGTAGATCAGACGCTTAATTTCGGCCAAGGTGCCGAAACAAGACATCACCCGGAAGCTGTGGCTCCGAAGCGTTCCGATCAGGTGGTGCAGGTAAATCGGAGATAGATTGAGCGAGGCTTTGACGCTCATTCAAAAACAAAAAAGCTAAGGATAGAATTAGGCGGCTTCAGTCGTGTTCTCTCCCGACAAATAAAATGAAGATAAGCATGTAGAAAGCAGATTGCTTCCTCGTTTGGACGAGGGTTCGAGTCCCTCCAGCTCCACGATTTTTAAGTTGGTAATGTTCGTCATTACCAACTTTTTTATTTATTTTTCTTTAAAAAATAAATAAAAGTCTGCAGGAATTTGTGCACGTGCACATTTATATTAATTTTGTAAATAATTAATATAAACAATATGAAAACAAATTATCAATTACGTTACTCAGCGCATCCCGAGGATGCAAAAACTTATGACACGCAAAGGTTGCGAAAGGATTTTTTGATAGAAACATTGTTCGCGGAAGATGAAGTGAACATGGTTTATTCTATGTATGACAGAATGGTTGTTGGTGGTGCAATGCCTGTAAACGAGTCAATACAGTTGGAAGCCATTGATCCTCTGAAACAGCCGGTTTTTCTGCGTAGCCGCGAATTAGGAATATATAATGTAGGTGGAAAAGGTAGAGTAAAAGTTGGAGACGATGTTTTTGAACTTGATTACAAAGAAGCGCTCTATTTGGGTTCGGGAGATCGTGAAGTATATTTCGAAAGCGATAATGTTTCAAATCCCGCTAAATTTTATTTCAATTCTGCAACAGCTCATAAAAATTATCCCGATAAAAAAGTGACAAAAACTGATGCTGTTGTGACCGAAATGGGCTCATTGGAATCATCCAATCACAGGAATATCAATAAAATGATTGTAAATCAGGTTTTGCCTACATGTCAGCTACAAATGGGAATGACAGAGCTTGCTGCCGGAAGTGTGTGGAACACAATGCCGCCGCATGTTCATTCAAGAAGAATGGAAGCATATTTTTATTTTGAAGTTCCCGAAGATCAGGCTATTTGCCATTTTATGGGCGAAATGCAAGAAACGCGTCATATTTGGATGCATAACAACCAAGCAATTTTATCTCCGCAATGGTCTATTCATGCAGCTGCCGGAACATCTAACTACACGTTTATTTGGGGCATGGCAGGAGAAAATCTAGATTACGGCGATCAGGATTTCTCCAAAATAACCGATATCAGATAATTAAGAAAAATAGTGTAAAATGGTAAATTTTAGATTAGACGGTAAAATAGCTCTTGTTACAGGAGCGTCTTACGGTATAGGATATGCAATGGCAAAAGCACTTTCGGATGCAGGTGCAACGATTGTTTTTAACGATATTAATCAGGATTTTGTCGATAAAGGAATCGGTAATTATAAGCAAGACGGTATTCATGCGCATGGTTATGTTTGTGATGTTACTGATGAAGATGCTGTGAATAAATTTATAGCTCAAGTAACGGAAGAGGTGGGCGTAATCGATATTTTAGTAAACAATGCCGGGATTATCAAACGTATTCCTATGCACGAAATGACCGCTGCTGAATTTCGTCAAGTAATCGATATTGATCTGAATGGGCCGTTTATCGTTTCTAAAGCTGTAATTCCCCACATGATTAAAAAAGGTCACGGAAAAATTATCAATATTTGTTCCATGATGAGTGAATTAGGACGCGAAACTGTTTCGGCGTATGCCGCTGCCAAAGGTGGCCTGAAGATGCTAACCAAAAATATTTGTTCGGAGTATGGCGAGCACAATATACAGTGTAATGGAATCGGCCCGGGATACATCGCTACCCCGCAAACTGCTCCTTTGCGTGAACGTCAAACTGATGGCTCGCGTCATCCATTTGATTCGTTTATTGTTGCAAAAACTCCTGCTGCTCGTTGGGGAACTCCGGAAGATTTAATGGGTCCTGCAGTTTTCCTTGCATCGGATGCTTCCGATTTCGTAAACGGACATATTTTGTATGTCGATGGTGGAATTTTAGCTTACATTGGTAAACAACCTTAATTGACTGATAATATGAAAACAAAATATTTGAGTTTGTTTTTGCTGACTGCTGTATTTTTGGGATGCAATACTTCAAAAAATCAAGTTCTGATAGATATTAGTAATCCATCTTCATTAGATAGGGAAAACGAGATGGTAGAAATATCTTGGAAAGATGTACAGGCAAAACTTGCTGTATCGGGAGACCAAAAAATAATCATCGCCGATAGCTCTGAGCAGCAAATACCTTATCAACTTGTCACTAATGGTGCCGATTCGGTTGAATTGTTGGTTTTTCCGGTTTCATTAAAAGCCGGTAAAAAGGCAACATTTCAAATTTCCGAAGGAATTCCTGTGGATTTTCAACCTATGGTGTATGGCAGGTTAGTCCCAGAAAGAAAAGATGATTTTACGTGGGAAAATAATCGTGTAGCTTTCAGGGTATATGGCCCTGCTCTACAAGAGACAGGCGAAATAAGCAATGGAATGGATTTTTGGACTAAAAAAACAGATTCTCTTATAATTGATAAATGGTATAAAAATGATTTGTCGGGAGCTGCATCTTATCATCAGGATCATGGCGAAGGATTGGATTTTTATAAAGTCGGACGAACGCTTGGCTTGGGAATGACAGCTCCATTTAATAATGACACCCTGATTTTAGGGAAAAATTTTGTAGGTTCTCAAATTCTTGATGAAGGCCCACTTCGAATGACCGTAAAACTGTCCTATGAACCTTACGATGTTCTCGGCAAAACAGTTACAGAAACACGTATCATTTCTTTGGATGCTTATAGTCAACTTAATAAAATTACCAATATTTTTGAAGTCGACACCACAGATTTTGAAGTAGCAACGGGAATAGTGATGGTTGCTGATAAACCCGAAGTAACTTACGGTGTAAATACGGGAATTCTCGCTTATGAAGTTCCTGCAGACAGTCTGAACGGGACAATTTATACCGGAGTCATTCATCCAAAGGGATTTGGTGCAGTAAAAGTTGCCGACGGGCATTATTTGGGATTAAACAGTTACCAAGTTGGTACTCCTTACACGTATTACGCCGGTGGCGGATGGAGCAAAGCCGGATTCGGCAGTTTTGACGAATGGACAAAATTTTTGAATGATCAAAGGGGAAAATTAGCTGCACCTTTAAAAGTAGAGATCAAGTAACATGAAAAAAGTTATCACTTTTGGAGAGATCATGCTGCGCTTAGCTACTCCCGGCTATAAGAGATTTGTGCAAACCGATAATCTTACAGCTACTTTTGGTGGCGGCGAAGCCAATGTAGCCGTATCTTTAGCCAATTACGGCATTCCTGTTGATTTCGTTACAAGATTGCCTAAAAACGATATAGCAGAATGGTGTATTTCAGATTTGCGTAAGTACAGTGTTGGAACCAAGTATATTATGCGTGGCGGAGAGCGGGTAGGAATCTACTTTTTGGAAACAGGAGCCGTTGCAAGGCCGTCGAAAGTAGTATACGACAGAGAAAATTCATCCATTGCAGAGGTCGAAAAAGGCATGTTTAATTGGAAAGAAATTTTGAAAGATGCTTCGTGGTTTCATTGGACGGGAATTACGCCTGCACTTTCGCAAGGCGCTGCCGATGCTTGTCTCGAAGCTATCGAAACGGCCAATGAAATGGGCGTAACTGTTTCGTGCGACCTCAATTATCGGAAAAACTTATGGAAATACGGTAAGAAAGCATCTGAAATTATGCCTGCTTTGGTAAAAGGATGCGACATAATTCTTGGTAATGAAGAAGATGCAGAGAAAGTGTTTGGCATCAAACCCGAAGAGTTTCAGGTTGAACATACCGGCGGCGAAGTGAATGCTGCAGAATTTGAATCTGTTTGCAAACAATTAATGCAAAAATTCCCGCGTGCTAAAAAGGTAATAATAACATTACGTGGCTCAATTAATGCCAACCACAATACATGGGGCGGATGTCTGTACTCCAACAAGTTGTGTCAATCTAGAAGATATGACATAACACATATTGTAGACAGAGTTGGCGGCGGAGATTCCTTTATGGGTGGATTGATATACGGGCTGCTCACTTATGCAAACGATGATCAAAAAGCGTTGGATTTCGCTGTAGCCGCATCATGTCTAAAACATACTATTTATGGGGATTTTAACTTAGTTTCGGTTGCCGAAGTCGAAACCTTGATGAAAGGCGACGGCTCGGGTAGAGTGGTCAGATAATAAAAAATACAGAAGAATGGCTAAGTTTTCAAGATTAAGGGTTTATCAAACCATAGAAGAAACAGGAATTGTACCTGTATTTTATCATGCAGATTTAGAAACAGCGAAACAGGTGGTGAAAGCCTGTTACGAAGGAGGAATTCGTGCGTTTGAGTTTACCAACAGAGGTGATTTTGCTCACGAAGTATTTGGTGAACTCGTAAAATGGGCAGACAAGGAATGTCCCGAAATGATACTCGGTATTGGCTCCATTGTAGATGCCCCAACGGCTGTATTGTACATACAATTAGGTGCTAATTTTGTCGTTGGACCTCTGTTAAATCCCGATATTTTCAAGGTATGCAATCGTCGACAGATAGCCTACTCTCCGGGTTGCGCTACGACATCTGAAATAGGTTTGGCGCAAGAACTTGGAGCGGAAATAGTGAAAGTGTTTCCGGGAGGTAACGTTGGAGGTCCATCGTTTGTGAAAAATATCAAAGGCCCTATGCCTTGGTCAAAGATAATGGTTACCGGCGGAGTAGAACCAACACAAGAAAATCTTTCGGCGTGGTTTAAAGCGGGAGTAACTGCGGTTGGTATGGGCTCAAACCTTTTTCCTAAAGAAGTCCTAAAAAATAATGACTGGGCGAAAATAACTGAAAATTGCCGCGTAAGCATTTCAATCGTAAATAAATACAATAATACATAAATAAATAATATAACAATTAAATGTAATAAAATGAGTGAACTAAAACAACAAGCAGGCAAAATGACCAATTACAGATGGACAATCTGTGCGATGCTTTTTTTGGCGACTACAGTCAATTACCTCGATCGTCAGGTGTTATCTCTTACGTGGGCCGATTTTATCGCCCCCGAATTCCATTGGACAAACAGTGATTATGGAACCGTCAGCGGATTATTTTCTTTGTTTTATGCCATTTCCATGCTTTTTGCCGGAAAATTCGTCGATTGGATGGATACGAAAAAAGGATATTTGTGGGCAATCGGTGTATGGTCATTCGGAGCTGTAATTCATGCCTTTTGCGGAATCGCCACTGCAGGAATTACCACCGGCGAATGGACAATGAGCTTTTTAGGCGCACGCGAAGCAATAGCTACCGTAAGCAATGTTTCGCAAGTAGTTACCGTGAGCGTAACTCTTTTTGTATTTGCCCGTTTGGTTTTGGCTATTGGAGAGGCCGGAAACTTCCCTGCAGCCATTAAAGCGACAGCCGAATATTTTCCGAAGAAAGACAGAGCTTATGCAACAAGTATTTTCAATTCGGGTGCACAAATTGGCGCATTGATTGCTCCATTATCCATTCCTTTTATCGCGAGAGCATGGGGTTGGGAAGTGGCATTTATTGTTATTGGTGCGTTAGGATTTGTTTGGATGGGTTTTTGGATATTCGTTTACAAAAAACCTGAACAAAACAAAAAGGTAAATGCATTGGAATTGGCTTACATAAATCAGGATGACACAGGAGCCGTGGCAGAAGTGGACAAGCATGCCGGAAAGAAAGTTTCCTTTGCCAAAGCTTTCAGACATAAACAGACATGGTCGTTTGCCATTGGCAAGTTCTTAACGGACGGAGTATGGTGGTTTTTGCTGTTTTGGATTCCTGCTTATTTAAAGTCGGTCTATGGATTGGATTCCACTCAAAGTGCTCTTCATGTGTTTGTTGTTTATGCCATTTCTATGATATCGGTAGTCGTTGCCGGAGCTTTACCCGCTTACTTTATGAACAAAAAGAAAATGGACCCTTATCTGGGGCGAATGAAGGCGATGTTGATTTTTGCATTTTTTCCCGTTTTAATTTTATTCGCTCAGCCATTAGGTGGAATTTCCATTTGGATTCCCGTAATTCTGATAGGAATCGCGGCAGCAGCGCATCAGTCGTGGTCGGCAAATATTTTTTCTACAGTTAGTGATATGTTTCCTAAATATGCAGTAGCAACTATAACGGGTATCGGAGGAATGGCCGGAGGAATCGGTTCTTATCTCATTAATCAGGGTTCAGGTATTTTGTTTGATTTTTCGGCAAATACAAATATGCGTTTCGCCGGATTTCAGGGAATTGAAGCCGGTTATTTTATCATTTTCTGTATTTGTGCCTTTGCTTATTTGATAGGCTGGATGATTATGAAATCTCTGGTTCCAAGATACAGATTAGTTACAGAAATATAATTGCAAGAATTGCCTAAAAAAAATAACCCGCATCAGTTTTTCGATGCGGGTTATTTTGTTGTTTTTTTATTGTATTTAATACCCTCTGAACTTGGATACTTCTTTCAGCATAAATTTCCGTTCGGCTTGCTGCGCCCTATAAAGTTTTTCGGGTGAGAGCGCTTTTTCTAGCCTGTCGGAATAATCTTTATCGAGTTCTGCTTCTTTTAGTTTTACATCTACATCGTTTTCAAGCAATTTGCGATATTCTTCATTCGTCATGTTTTTGTTATTGCGCTTCATGCTTTCTACTTTATCGCGATGTTGTTTATGTAATTCAAATTTCTTTTTCGATAATTCGTTGTAAAGAGGGAAATATCTGTTTGCTTCACTTCGTGTAAGCCCGGCTTCCTTTATTATGTATTCCATTTTTCTTTTTTCATAATCAGCCATATTCATTTTTCTTACTTGCGCCATTGCGGTTGTAGCGAAAAAACTGATTATTAATGTGAAACATAAAAGTGTAATATTCTTTTTCATAATCAATGATATTGATGATATTTAAATACTAAATTTCTATTTTATTAATTCAAGTATAATTGCTTGTACATATAATCGTAATAACCTTCTTCCATTAACTGATCTTCGAGGTATTGGTAAAATTCTTCCTCCGATATTTGCACTGTTGACCAATAATCGTCGGTAAATTGCGATGATTGTATGGAAACAGCGTTTTGTTGAGCAGTTGGTTGTTGGTTATTTATATTTTTAGTGAGAAATTGAATGGTAAAAAAGATTCCCATAAACATGGCAGCCATGTACACCCAAGGCTTTGCCTTATCCCACATTGTAACCTTTTTAGGTATTACAATTTCTTTTTCGGGTAAGCGATTCATTATTTCTTGGTTGAAGTTGGCGAAATAATTTTCGGGTACAGTAAAGGGATTTCTTTTTTCTATTTCTTCAAGTTTGTTAATTTTTGTTTTCATACCTTTCGTTTTTGCGCTGTACTGTTAAATAGACTAATGCTCTATACAAAGGTTTAATCGTTGTCAGTTAAAAAATTTTCTATTTTTTTTACTGCATGGTGATACGATGCTTTTAAAGCTCCTACTGAAGTTCCGAGTATTTCTGACATATCATCGTATTTCATTTCATCAAAATATTTCATCTGAAACACAAGTCTTTGTTTTTCAGGTAGTTTTAGTATTGCTTCTTGCAGAAGTTTTTGAGCTTCGTCGCCATCGAAATATTGGTCTCCTTCCAAAGTATTTAACAAAAAAGAGTCATCGTTATCTACTGAAATATTGTTTTGATTACGCTTTTTATTGATGAATGTGATACTCTCGTTAATAGCTATTCTGTAGAGCCAGGTGGTGAGTTTGGCGTCGCCGCGGAAATTTTCGATATTTGTCCACGCTTTAATGAAAACGTCTTGCAAAATATCATTGGCGTCATCGTGAGAAAGCACCATTTTTCTTATTTGCCAATATAGCCTTTCGCTGTATTCTGCAACAAGTTTAGAGAAACCTTGTCGCTGTGTTCTCGGATCGCGTAATTCCTCTAATAATTGTTCTTCGATATTTCTGTCCATAACCCGTTTGAAGTTCAGTTGCAAAGATAATTAGATTTTTTTATCTTTTATCTTTGTTGTCGCCTTTTTCAAACCAATTAATAAATTCTTCTGCTTTGGGTTTGTTATTCTTCCACCATTCCATGGATTCATCGAAATAAGAAACGCTGATGTACCTGCAATAAGTATCGTAATGTTTGGAATTGATGATGCTTGAAAAGAACGGAACATAAAAACTCCAGAAATTTCCTTCTTTGTTATTTCGGCTTTCTCTTTCCATAACTTTTATGATGGAGCGGTTCACTTGCTTGAAAGCGACAAACAGATCGGTATCCTTGTTAACAGATTTTAGAGAATCGAGGGTGGAAGTAATGGCATGGTAAACAAAATTACGATTTAATCCGTCATAAATAGAAAGTGGCGGAATTTCATGCGGAAAAAGTACTGTTTCGGGGGTATCCTTCATGAGTTGTTGCTGTATGAAAGACCTTTCAACGGGCCGCCCGGAAGTGGGTTTTATGAGCATGGTTTGTAGCAATTCTTCGAAAGCGTTTTTCGATCTGCGACTGTCGGGCTCCAACAATAAAAACATTTGGAACGACAGTATGCTCCTTACCCAATAGGTTTTATCTTTGTTGGCGTAAGCGTCCAACAGAAAAGCCCCGCTGGTGTTTTTATTCAATTCGATGGCACGCCCTACATTCTCTAAGGTTTTGTCTAGATCTTTTTTCTTATAATAATTAAGGGCTAAATTAAAACGCATTAAATAGTTATCGCCGTTTTTTTGTAATCCTTCCTGCAGCAACGCTATCGCGTTATCGATTTGGTTCATCGCCGCCAGCGATTCGCTTTTTATTGTATATGCGCCAACCGACAGGCTTTTATCGTTGGAGTTTATAACTTGTGTACTGAACTTCGAGGCGTTCCGGTAATCTTTTGATTTTAAGTAAGAAAGAGCAAGCTCATACATCGCTTTTGTAGATTGTGGGTTTACCCTAAGGGCTTCTTCAAATTTTTGTATTGCTTGTCGGTATTGACTTTCATCATGCAGCTTTACGCCCTCATCAATAAGTACTTGCGCACTCTTGTTTTGGGCAAAACCGGCAAAAGAGATAAAATATATGAGTAAGGGAATTATTCTTATTTTTTTCATTTAAATCTTAATTATAAGAGCGTAAAAGTAAAATAAAAACTGAAAGCGTCATCTGTTTTTGTAAAAAATGACATTTCATAACAATGCTAAACACTTTATCGTAAAAACACTTCCTTATAAAAACTAAGTAATCGGCAAAAATTGTAATTTTGTAGTTAAATAATCTCAAACGATGAAATATTTAGAGATACATATAATTTGCAAACCCAATACTGACACCGTCAGGGACGTTTTGGCTGCGTCACTTTCCGATATAGGGTTCGAAACTTTTGTTGAAACCAATAACGGAATGTTAGCCTATGTTCAGGAATCTCTATTCTCTGAAAATAAATTAGCCGAAATTATCGGAAATTTTATTTTAGACGCAAAATTTAGTT
Source organism: Bacteroidota bacterium (assembly GCA_023424395.1). GTDB lineage: Bacteria > Bacteroidota > Bacteroidia > Bacteroidales > Dysgonomonadaceae > JAFADY01. The sequence goes on from JAFADY010000021.1 coordinate 212,708, forward strand.
TTAGAATTAAAAAAATAGAAGATAAAAATTGGAATGAAGAGTGGGAAAAGAACTATTTCCAACCCATCGTTATAAATGATAAATGTATAATTTACAGCTCTTTTCACCATATTGACGGCGATTACGATTATCGTATTTTAATCGACCCAAAAATGTCGTTCGGCACGGGACATCACCAAACAACCGGTTTGATATTGGAAGAAATATTGAAAATGGAATTGCACGACAAAACCGTACTCGATATGGGATGCGGTACGGCCGTTCTCGCTATTTTGGCATCTATGCGTGGTGCGAAAAAAATTACGGCTATCGATATAGATGAGTGGGCTTACAGCAACGCATTGGAGAATATAAAGCTCAATAACATTCAAAATGTTTCTGTCTATCTCGGCGGAGCCGAGTTGTTGGGTAGAGAAAAGTACGATGTGATATTTGCCAATATAAACCGGAATATTCTATTACAAGACATACCCGTTTACTCAAGTATTTTGAATATGGGAGGACACCTAATCATGAGCGGTTTTTACGTGGAAGATATTTCTGCCATTCAAGAAAGGATAAAAGAGTTTGATTTAAAGTTCAATTCCTTTTCCGAAAAAGAAAATTGGGTAGCTGTTGTGTGCCAACGCGAATAATAATTTTATTGGCTTTCCTGAAAAATAAGTTGTACCTTTGCAACCGATGTACATTTTATAAAAAGTTTTAGGTTATAATCTCTATGGAATGGATTAGCGAATTGATTTTCGGTTCGGGCGTGGCACACGCTGTTTTTGTGTTGGCTTTGGTTATTTCATCCGGTATTTTATTGGGAAAAATTAAAATTTTCGGTATTTCACTCGGAATCACTTGGATTTTGTTTGTTGGAATATTTCTTGGACATCTCGGCTTAGGCATCGATGAAAATATTCTGCACTTTATCAAAGAGTTCGGGTTGATACTATTCATTTATTCTATCGGGATGCAAGTTGGGCCGAGTTTTTTTTCATCCTTTAAGCAGGGTGGAATTACTTTAAATTTTCTGGCTTCGGGAGTAATTTTGCTTGGTGTAGTTACCGCGTATATAATTCATTTAGTTACCGATACACCCATTGCAACAATGGTGGGGATTTTGTCGGGAGCGGTAACAAATACCCCCGGACTTGGCGCTGCCCAGCAAACTTACTTTGATATAAACGGAACTAACGATCCTTCGATAGCTATGGGGTATGCGGTTGCCTATCCGTTGGGCGTAGTAGGAATAATTCTTTCCTTGGTATTTTTCAAAATTATTTTTAGAATAAATCTTGAAAAAGAAACCAAATCTTTAGAGACCACAAGTGGAACTCAAATGACGGAACCACACATGTTTTCTCTTCAGGTTCAAAATCCGGCTATTTTCGGAAAAACGATTCGCGAAATAAAACAATTGATAGAAAAAGAGTTTGTAGTTTCACGGGTTCTGCACGTGGAGAGCGGTATGATGGTCGTTCCTCAAACCGATACGGTTTTAAACAACAACGACAAGATTTTAGTGGTTTCCAATCTTCAAAATATAGATACGGTGGAAGCGCTTATCGGCAAACGGATTGAGATGTATAAAGAGCAATGGGATAAGCTGGATTCTCAACTCGTTTCCCGAAGAATCAACGTTACAAAATCGGAAATAAACGGAAAATCTATCGGGCAACTGAAGCTGCGCAACCTTTTCGGAGTAAATATTACGCGAGTAAATAGAGCAGGGGTTGACCTGATCGGCAACCCGCAATTGCAATTACAATTGGGCGACCGCGTTACGGTTGTAGGTTCCGAAGCCGCTATTGCCAATGTGGAAAAGTTCTTGGGAAATTCATTAAAACGCCTACGCGAGCCAAACCTCATTTCTATTTTTATCGGTATTGCTTTGGGCGTGCTTTTAGGAAGTATTCCTTTTATGTTGCCCGGCATCCCGCAGCCTGTGAAGCTCGGTTTAGCCGGAGGCCCCTTAATCGTAGCCATTTTGATGAGTAAGTTCGGCCCCAAATATGGCCTGATTACCTATACAACAATGAGCGCCAACCTGATGTTGCGCGAAATAGGAATAGCCTTGTTTCTCGCCTGTGTAGGACTGGGCGCCGGAGAAGGTTTCGTAGAGACTGTGGTAAATGGCGGATACAAATGGATTGGATACGGAGTAATTATAACGCTTGTTCCTTTGTTCATTGTGGGAGTGATTGGCCGAAAAGGTTGTAAACTCAATTATTTCACTTTAATGGGTTTACTTTCGGGCAGTATGACCGATCCGCCGGCGTTGTCTTACGCCAATGCAACTGCCGGTAATGATATTCCTGCCGTGAGTTACGCAACGGTTTATCCGTTGACTATGTTTTTACGTGTTATAACGGCACAACTTATGATTCTTCTTTTTATGTAAGCGTCGCTTATTTGCAATCGTTTGCACTTGATTATCGACGAAAAACGGCTTTATTAAATGGTTTCTTGTTTAAACATTCGTAGTTTTGTTTAAGCGGACAATTTTTAATACCATTGTTCCGACTTACAGAGAGAGTAAATATATTGGGTTGCCAAACCATGAATTTTATCATAACAGATATAAATGAGTCTTCTTAAATTTCAAATAGATTACCACACCAACTTCGGAGAAGAGTTGTTTGTTTGCGGTTCCATTCCCGAATTAGGAGGCATGGATGAAAGTAAAGCTTTGAAATTGTCTTATGCCGACGGGCTTTGGACTTCCGAAATCAAAACCACATCGTCAGACGTATTGAGATATTACTATTTTTTGAGTGAACACGGCAATATAACGAGACGGGAATGGGGAAGTAACCGACGATTACAAATGAGAAAAAACAAAAATTTTATTGTTCGGGATTCGTGGAAAAACAAACCATATCATAGCTATTTGTATTCTTCGGTTTTTACAAAAAGCGTTTTTGCCCACGAGAAAAACCATAAGCAAATAAAATATACTCCCAACAGCATTTTGGTGAATGTCATCTGTCCTTATGTAAAAAAAGGAGAATATGTGGCTATTTGCGGAAATAACTATTATTTAGGAAATTGGGAAACAGAAAAATCTTTGCCGTTGTCTTATGTTGGAAATTCAGAATGGCAAATAATTCTCAACGCGCAAAAAATTACTGATGGTACAAACTATAAATTTGTTATCCTCAATAAGGATAACAAACAAGTTGTGCATTGGGAAGATGGGGAAAATCGTATTTTAAGCTCCGGAAAAAATGAGCAAAAAAATACTGTTCTCGCGGAAATGGCTTTGCAATATCATTACGATAATTTTTCATACAAAGGTACGGGAACCACTATCCCCGTTTTTTCTTTAAAGAGTGATGATAGCTTCGGAATAGGCGATTTCTATGATCTGAGAAAAATGATAGATTGGGCTTCGATAACAGGCCAACAGATCATCCAGATGTTGCCGATCAACGATACGACAACCACCCATTCCAACGCGGATTCTTATCCGTATAGCGCTATTTCAATTTACGCCTTACATCCTATTTATTTGGGGCTGAAAGAATTTCCATTGAAAGAGGCCAAAATGAAATCTTATTTGAAAGCGGCAAAAAAACTGAATGATTTACCCGTGATCGATTACGAAAACACACTGAAACTCAAAACAAATTATACCAAAGATTTATTCGCACAAGAAGGCGCGGCAATTTTGGCTTCGCCAGAATATAAAACTTTCTGCGAAAAAAATAAATTTTGGCTTTTTTCATACGCTTGTTATTGCTATTTACGCGATAAATTCGGAACAGCTCACTTCAGGGATTGGGGAGAATATGCCGTTTACGATGAATTGAAATTAGAAAAAATGATCCGGGAAAACGACGAAGCTAAGCAAATCACCGATTTTCACTGTTTCGTGCAATTCTTGCTCGATAAACAATTGTCCAGCGTACAGCAATACGCGCACACCAAAGGCGTAGCGCTAAAAGGCGATATCCCGATCGGGATAAATCGCGACAGCATCGATGCTTGGACATCGCCGCATCTTTTCAATATGGATACTCAAACTGGCGCGCCGCCCGACGATTTTTCTTTTTTTGGCCAAAATTGGGGTTTCCCCACCTACAATTGGTTCGCCATGGAGAAAGAAGGCTACGCCTGGTGGAAAAATCGCTTCCGAAAAATGGCGGATTATTTCGACGCTTACCGCATTGACCACATTCTCGGATTTTTCAGGATTTGGGAAATTCCTATGCATTCCATGCAAGGATTGTTGGGGCATTTTCGCCCGGCTCTGCCTTATTGGGCTGAGGAACTGCATAGGGCAGGAATTCCTTTCGATGAAGAGAGAATGGCAAAACCCTTTATTCATGAAGGTTTTTTGCCCGATATTTTTGGAGAAAACACGCCGGAAGTTATCGAAAAGTACCTCAATGTATCGGGGTGGCAACTTTTTTCGCTCAAGCACGAATACAATACACAACACAAAATACAAGGGTTGTTTTGGGACAAAACCGATGAAAAAAACCTCCGCATTCGCGACGGATTGTATGCCTTGTGCAACGAAGTACTGTTCGTGAAAGACCGCATTGATCACAATAAATATCATCCGCGCATCACCGCGCAATACACCTATTCTTACGGATATTTGCCCGATGAGGTGAAAAACGCGTTTAACCGGCTGTACGATGATTTTTATTATCACCGCCACAACTATTTCTGGCGCGAGCAAGCCATGAAAAAGTTGCCCGCGCTCATTTCTTCAACTTCCATGCTCGTTTGCGGAGAAGATTTGGGAATGGTGCCCGATTGCGTACCATCGGTAATGAACGAATTACAGATTTTGAGCCTCGAAATACAACGCATGCCCAAAGACCCCAAAACGGTGTTTTCCGATTTAAACAGTTTGCCGTATTTGTCGGTTTGCACGACTTCTACGCACGACATGTCGCCCATTCGTTTGTGGTGGCCCGAGAACAAGGATTTGACGCAACGTTATTACAACGAAATCCTTTATCACGAAGGCGAAGCGCCCGACGAATGTTCGCCCGGATTATGCGCCGAAATTCTGCAAAAGCATCTCGATTCGTCGGCTATGTGGGTAGTTTTGCCTTGGCAAGATTGGATGTCGGTTTCCGAAGAACTTCGCAGAAAAAATGCCGCCGAAGAGCGGATAAACATTCCTGCCGACCCTCACCACTATTGGTGTTATCGGATGCATATATCGTTGGATAATTTGTTGAAAGAAACGGAGTTTAATCAAATGATAAACGATTTGTCTCAACGATAAATCATATGAACACGATTCTATAGCTCGAATAAACTATTTGAACTATAATTTTATTTGCTCAATTTCTCTAAAAACAATACCTTTGAGAAAAATATTTCAGAGGATGAAAACACTCAAAGTTCCACATCAGCATATTTCCGGATATGAAACTATTTTCGATAAAATTAAATTGCTTCACGAAGCCGGCGCAGAAGCTATCATCGAACAAGTGAATTGGAAAAAAGAGTTTCCGAAAAAAATTCCGGTTTCGGTGCGCGTTGCACACGATGGCGAAAAAATTTATCTGCTTTACAACGTGAAAGGTGAAAGATTGCATGCGGCAACCATCGAAGACTTCGGCCCTGTGTGGGAAGACAGTTGCGTGGAATTTTTTATGCAACGCGAAGGAGAAGAGAAATACCGTAACTTCGAATGTAATGTGTTGGGCGCTCTGCTTGCTGCAAAACGATTTGACAGAAACTCTCCCGAACGTTTGGTAGATGAGATGCCTTCTATAGTGAGGCAAACATTTATTGAACATAAATATGAAAACGGGATTCAGATGAGCGATTGGAGCGCTTATCTGGAAATCCCCAAAAAAGCGATGGGGTTTGCCGAGGCCGAATCGCTTTCGGGACAAAAACTAAGAGCCAATTTTTACAAGTGCGGCGATAAAACGCCTGAACCGCACTTTATCAGCTGGAATCTCATCGAAACGCCGTCGCCCAATTTTCATGCTCCCCAATTTTTCGGGATTTTAGAATTAGAATAAATCATCAATCTCATTCAAAACAATATGCACGATATCAACCAACTAAGAGAAATCGTAACTCAATTTATCGGGCAAAAAGCCAACATCGATATACAGCCTTTGGGCAAAGGGCACATCAACGATTCTTTTAAGGTAAAAGCCGGAGAAAAGGAATACGTGTTGCAACGCGTTAACCATGCTATTTTTAAAAATGTGCCTGAACTGCAAAATAATATTCTACGCGTTACCACGCACATCCGCCAAAAACTGATGAACGCCCAAGTGGAAGACATCGACCGCAAGGTGCTGACGCTCATCCCAACCGCCGATGGCAAATTATATTACCAAGACATCAAAGGCAATTACTGGCGCTTGATGGATTTTATCCACGACAGCAAAAGCTACGACGAAATTACTCCCGAACTGGCTTACAGGGCAGGCCTCGCCTTCGGCGAATTTCAACGTATGCTGGCCGATTTGCCCGGCGGGCCGTTGTTTGAAACCATTCCCGATTTTCACAATATGGAGTCGCGTTTGAAAACCTTCAGAGAATCCGTCAAGGCAAATAAAGCAGGCCGTTTGGCCGAGGTTCAGGATTTGGTGAACGAGATTGAAGATCGCGCCGATGAAATGTGCAAAGCCGAAAAGTTATACCGCGAAGGCAAACTGCCCAAACGCACCAATCATTGCGACACGAAAGTGAACAATGTGCTCTTCGACCACAACGACCAAGTCTTGTGTGTGGTGGATTTGGACACGGTGATGCCTGGCTATGTATTGTCGGATTTCGGTGATTTCATCCGCACCGGAGCCAACAAAGGCGCGGAAGATGATAAAAACTTGGAGAATGTCGCCCTCGATTTAGATATTTTTGAAGGTTACACCAAAGGTTATCTGCAAAACGCGGCTTCGTTCCTTACTGATACGGAAATAGAAAATCTGGCTTTCGGAGCCAAGTTGCTCACTTATATGCAAACCGTGCGTTTCCTCACCGATTATATCGATGGCGATACTTATTACAAAATCGCTTACGGCGATCATAATTTGATACGCTCCAAAGCACAATTTAAATTTCTACAAAGCCTCGAAGAGAATTTCGACAACATGCAACGGATTGTTCTTGATACGGCTGACAAATTCAAAAACTGAGAATCGATAAATAAATAATATAAAACCAAGCGATGTAAAGAAAAAATTACTATCTTTGCACCGCTTTATTTTTGAGGTAAAAAAAGTGGCAAAATTCAGTTTATACAATATATCTTTAAAAAACCTCTCTCCCGGTAAACATACTTATGAGTATGAATTGGATAGAAAGTTTTTTGAAGCCATCGACGGAGACGAAGTAAAAAAAGGGAACGTGAAAGTGGGGTTAACGGTAAACAAAACTTCATCTACGTATGAATTTAACTTCGATTTAAAAGGCGTTATACAGATTCCCTGCAACCGCTGCCTGGACGATATGAACCAGGAGGTAGATTCGCAAAACCGCCTTATTGTGAAACTCGGCAAAGAATATTCCGAAGAAAGCGACGAGGTGATTATCATTCCCGAAGACGAGGGAGAAATTAATATCGCTTGGTTTTTGTACGAATTCGTAGCGTTGAATATTCCGATCAAACATATTCATGAACCCGGCACTTGCAATAAAACAATGTCCTCGAAACTTCGCAAGCACAGAGCTGTAAGTCGAGATGATGAAGGTGATGACGAATTGGACGAGGATACGGAATTAGACGATGACGAGGATAATAATACCTCCGAAACTGTCGATCCCCGCTGGGAAGGCCTTAAAGGATTGAGTTTCGATGAAAATTAATTGATCAAATAACATAAAATAAATATAAAATGGCACATCCAAAAAGAAGACAGTCTTCTTCAAGACAAGGAAAAAGAAGATCGCACGACCACGCTAAAATGCCCACAATGGCAATTTGCCCCAATTGCGGTGCGTGGCACATTTATCACACCGTTTGCGGTGAGTGCGGATATTACAGAGGAAAATTAGCAATCGAAAAAGGGGTTGCCGTATAACCTTTTTTTAAATGAATTAAAATAAAACCTCGAAACAACACTCTTGTTTTTCGGGGTTTTTAACTTTTTAGAAAATGACAAATTTGAATGCCGTTATAACAGGAATCACAGCAAGTGTACCGGATTACATTCTCACCAACGAGGAACTTTCTACCATGGTAGATACTTCCGATGAATGGATAATGACCCGCGTTGGGATAAAAGAGAGACGTATTTTAAAAGGAGAAGGACAGGGCGTTTCCGTTTTGGGAACCAAAGCCGTTGAAGAGTTATTAAATAAGACCCGCACCAAACCCGAAGAAGTGGATGCGGTTATATTCGCAACCACCACACCCGATCATCTTTTTCCATCCACCGCATCCATTGTCGCAGAAAATACCGGCATTAAAAATGCTTTTTGTTTCGACATGGAAGTGGCTTGCTCGGGATTTATTTACGGTTTGGAAATATGTAACGGTTTGATTAAAACGGGGAAATACAAAAAAATTATTCTCTTGGCCGGAGATAAGATGTCGTCCGTAACCAATTATAAAGACCGCGCCACCTGTCCGTTATTCGGCGATGCTGCAGGCGCAGTTATGATTGAACCAACAGAGGAAAAGATAGGCATAATGGATGCAAAACTTCATTCCGACGGAGTAGGGTACGAACCGTTGCAAATGAAAGCAGGAGGCAGTAAATTTCCGGCTTCGCGCGAAACCGTTGAAAATTTGGAGCACACTGTTTATCAGGAAGGAAAAGTCGTATTCAAATACGCGGTATCGCGTATGGCGGAAGTTTCGTTGGAAATCATGGAGCGAAACAATCTCACAGCGGAAAATGTGGATTGGCTTGTGCCTCATCAGGCCAATATGCGCATCATAGACGCAGCAGTACAACGTACCGGCTTGCCTTACGAAAAAGTAATGATAAACATAGAGCGTTACGGCAATACAAGCGCCGGAACCATTCCGCTGTGTTTGTGGGAATGGGAACCGAAATTACGCAAAGGCGACAACATTATTCTTACCGCTTTCGGCGCCGGCTTCTCGTGGGGAAGCGTTTACCTGAAATGGGGTTATGATGGCGATAAGATACTTTCTTAACTTTGTCAAAGTCCTAAAACTTTGACAAAGCTCATAACAAAAAAACGCTCCAAAAAGGGAGCGTTTTTTTATTTTTTCTGCTACACAACATCTTTTTCAGGTTTTTTGGTAGAACTGAAATTAGTAAATTTGTAAAATTTACTAATTATTCCAGACCACCGGTTTAGATTAACTCAAATACAAATAAATATGAAACTTCTTTTGATAAAAATTTTTATTTTATTATTCTCTACCTCGTTACTTTCGCAAGAATCAGGTATAATTCCAAAGCCCCTAAAAATTGACAAAAAACAGGGATTTTTTTCGTTTGATGGTAACACAAAAATTAATTATAATGATGATAAAATAGCACACCTGACTGGTTTTTTAACCGATTTTATAAGTAACAACTATGGTTTAGATTTGACTACACAAAAAATCGGAAAGAAACAGAATAAACAGATAAATCTTATATTGGATAATTCTTACAAATCAGAGTCTTATGAATTAATAATTAAGAAGGACTTTATTGAAATTATTGGAGACGAAGCAGGATTATTTTATGGTTTGCAGTCTTTTCTGCAATTAATGCCGTTCAATAAAACTTCTTCGTCCTATAACATACCGCAGATGGAAATTTACGATGAACCACGCTTCAAATATAGAGGTTCTATGTTGGATGTAGGAAGATATTTTTTTCCTGTTAGTGATGTGAAAAAATACATCGATTTAATGGCTCATTATAAATTAAACACTTTCCATTGGCATTTAACTGAAGATGCCGGCTGGAGAATCGAAATTAATAAATACCCGCTTCTTACTCAAATAGGTGCATGGAGAAGAGGCACTCAATCTTTTCATCCGGTAGAATCATTCGATCGGTTGCCTCACGGAGGGTTTTATACGCAGGCGCAAATTAGAGATATCGTATCTTACGCACAAAAAAGAAATATCACAATTATTCCGGAAATAGACATGCCGGGACATACACTTTCAGTATTGGCCGCATACCCCGAAATATCTTGCACAGGAGGACCTTTTAAGGTTTTAGAACATTGGGGTATTCAAAAAGACGTTATGTGTGCCGGAAATGAACAAACATATCAATTTATAGAAAACGTTCTTAACGAATTACTTGAATTGTTTCCTTCGAAAATAATTCATATAGGAGGAGATGAAGCTCCTAAAGATAGGTGGAAAAAGTGCCCTAAATGCCAAAACAAGATTAAAGAACAGAACTTAAAAAACGAGCATGAGTTACAAAGCTATTTCGTAAAAAGAGTAGGAGCATATCTTGAAAGTAAAGGCAGAAAAATGATGGGATGGGATGAAATTATGGAAGGAGGCCTTGCAGATAACGCAATTGTAATGAGTTGGAGAGGAGAAGAAGGAGGCATAGAGGCGGCAAAACTGCATAATGAAGTAGTAATGGCGCCCAATATTTTTATGTACTTGGATTATTACCAAGGAAAGCATGAGGAGGAGCCGGTAAATATCGGCGGTTATGTTCCCTTAGAAACAGTCTATCATTATGAACCGTTATCGCCAAAAATTCCACAAGAAAATCAAAAATACATTATCGGATTACAGGGAAACGTTTGGATGGAGTTTATCCATAGTTACCCGAAAGTAGAATACATGGCGTTTCCGAGATTAATGGCGGTGGCTGAAATTGGATGGAGTACACCTGAAAAAGATTTTAAGGATTTCGCCAATAGATTAAGCCACAATTTGGTGTGGTTGGATAAAAAAGGAATAAATTTCCGAATTCCGGATGCGTTTTATTCAACCGAAAAAAATGATGATGAAATATTTATTAAAATGGAATCGCCGATTTTAAACAGTAATATTTATTATACGCTGGATGGTAAAGACCCAATGCAGTACGGTATAAATTATACAAAACCGTTCAAAATAGATTCAGATTCTTTACAACTGAAATATGTTATAAGAACAAATACCGGAAGGGTAAGCGGAACTAGAATAATTAACGCTAATGACGCTAAAAATAAATAAAACCTTTAATTATGAAGAGAAAAGAAGCTAAGTTGATATTATCTTTTTTAATTATCTTTTTGTTTGTTGTACAAATAAATGCAAACACTCCAGAGCTAACTCCTATAGATATAACCAACAATCTGCGTGCGCCCGCATATCCATTGGTTACAGTAGATCCGTATTTCAGCGCATGGTCTTATACCGATAATTTGTACGATGACCAAGTAAGGCACTGGACAGGGAAAGAATTTCCATTACTGGGTGTAATACGGGTAGATGGAGAAACTTATCGTTTTTTGGGAAAAGAAAACTTATCGCTAAAACCTATTCTCCCAACTGTTCGCGAAGAAAAATGGAGTGGAAAATATACATTGGATAGACCACGCGGAGATGGATGGAAATCTATAAATTTTAATGATGGGGTATGGAAAACAGGTAAATCCGCTTTTGGCACGCCAAACGAACCGAATTTGTCAACACTATGGGAAACAGAAGATATTTGGGTACGCCGCATTTTCAATTTAGACGAAGATTTGATAAATAAAACTATTTACTTACATTATTCGCACGATGATATTTTCGAGTTGTATATCAACGGAATTCAAGTAATAGGTACCGGTTATTCGTGGAAGTATAACGTGTTGGAAGAACTTTCGGATGAAGTTAAAGCCACATTAAAGAGGGGCCGGAATATTATTACAGCTCATTGTCATAATCGCACGGGTGGAGGATACGTGGATTTTGGTTTATATGAAAAAGAACCAAATAAGGAAGCGTTTAATAAAACAGCCATTCAAAAATCGGCCAATGTATTACCAACCCAAACAATTTACGCTTTCGAATGCGGTCCTGTTGATTTAGAAGTTATTTTTACTACGCCGCTCCTATTGGATCAACTTGCATTAATTTCACGACCCGTTAGTTATATTACTTATCAAGTAAAGTCTCGCGATAATGATTCTCACGACGTTCAGGTTTACTTTGAAGCTACTCCACAATGGGCAGTGAACGATGACAGTCAACCCGTTGATTTTGAAAAAATTGAAAAAGACGGATTAACGTATCTTAAAACCGGTACGAAAGAACAACCAATTCTTCAAAAAAAAGGTGATGATTTACGGATCGACTGGGGATATTTCTATTTAACGGGAAAGTCAAATGAATCGGTTTTAAATTTTGGAGATTACTGGGATTCGAAGAAAGAGTTTAAGAAAAATGGTCGAATACGCCCTATGGTTTCTCAAAATCTATCCGAAAACATGTCTGAAAATATGACCGTTCTCTCGTTAAGTAGCGATTTAGGCAGAGTTTCAACATCAAAAATTTCAGGATATATCATGCTAGGATATGATGATATATATTCCATTCAATATTTCAACGATAATCTTAAGGGCTATTGGACCAACGATGGAAAAACCGATATTTATGAGGTTTTTAAAACAGCTGAAAAAGATTACAAAAGCATCATGGATAGATGTGCCGAATTTAATATCGAATTAATGACCGATGCAAAATATGGCGGTGGAGAAAAATATGCCGAAATTTGCGCATTGGCATACAGACAAGCTATTTCAGCACATAAATTGGTAAAAGATAAAAACGGTACATTGCTGTTTCTGTCAAAAGAAAATAATAGTAATGGCTCTATTGGTACTGTTGATATTTCTTATCCTTCCGCGCCGTTATTTTTAATTTACAACACCGAGTTAGTCAAAGGAATGCTCAACCATATCTTTTATTACAGCGAAAGTGGGAAATGGACAAAACCATTTGCTGCACACGATGTGGGTACTTACCCGATTGCCAATGGACAGACTTACGGCGGAGATATGCCTATTGAAGAATCAGGGAATATGTTGATATTAACTGCAGCCATTGCAATAAGAGAAGGTAGGGCTAATTATGCAGCCAAGCATTGGAAAATATTAACAACCTGGGCAAATTATTTGGTGGATGAGGGTTTGTACCCTGATAATCAGCTATGCACGGATGATTTTGCCGGACACTTCGCACACAATGCTAACCTGTCTATAAAAGCCATAATGGGCATTGCGTCTTATAGTAAACTTGCCGATATGCTCGGGAAACCCCACATCGCTGAAAAATATATGGAAACGGCAAAGGAAATGGCAATTGAATGGGAAAAAATGGCCAACGATGGAGATCACTACCGTTTAACTTTCGACCGTCCGGATACTTGGAGCCAGAAGTATAATTTGGTTTGGGATAAATTGTTGGGATATAATATATTCGATCCAAATATTGCCAAGAAAGAGATAGCTTATTATCTTACAAAACAAAATGCATACGGGTTGCCGTTGGACATTAGGGAAACCTATACGAAATCTGACTGGATTGTTTGGACGGCAACAATGGCTGACAATATGCAGGATTTTAGAGCACTAACGGATTACGTTCATAAATATGCTAACGAAACAAGTTCACGTGTACCCTTGAGTGATTGGCATGAAACAACTGATGGGAGAATGGTCGGGTTTAAAGCGCGTTCAGTAGTAGGTGGATACTTTATGAAACTATTGCAAAAAGAATTGGCTGATGAGTAATATTTTCTTATAGCGCGATATAAAGACGATGTCTTTACCGTTAATTTACAAAGTTGCGATGAAAAAAGTAATAGTTTTAATAGGTTATTATTTAGTAATTACGCTTTTTACTTGTTGTGAAACAAAAAATGGAAGAGAGATACCCCGTACAAATAATACCCAAAAGTACGAGGTGAATATCTCACGCTCCATAAAATTGGCTGACAATGCAATGGCTTCTTATTTTTCAGGAGATTCTATGGTAATGAGTAGATATTACAATCCATACACTCAACTCAGCTCTGACGAGAAAGGCAGCATCTGGATGTATAACAGCGCCATTGAAGCAGTTAATGCAATTCTACACTCCATAACGACTGAGAAAGAGAAAGGAAATAGAAGTTACTACGATCGATATTACAATAAATATATACAACTTTTGAGTGATCTTTATTCTAATGCCGGTTATTATTTAGGAACATTTACGCTTACTTCATATACTCAAACTGCCGAATGGACTGTGTATGGTGTCAATCGAGGTATAGAAAAAGGGAGAGCCAAAGTAGAAGGAATAGAGAATGTATATGATGATCAAATGTGGTTAATTCGTGAATTAATAGAATCTTACAGACTGACAGGCAATGAAGATTTTTTAAGTGAAGTTGAATATCTTACAACTTATGTATTAGATGGGTGGGATTGTACAATGGATGAAGATGGGAATGAGCGCGGAGGCATTACATGGGGGCCGGGTTATGTATCAAAACACGCTTGTAGTAATGCTCCTATGATAAGCCCTCTTGTATGGCTTCATGAAATATACAAGAATAAAAGTGATTTAATTACATACCGATTTATCGATTCTGTCGACAAGAAAACGCGCAAGAGTGAAGAGATCAAGAAGAGTGAATATTATCTCTTTTTTGCTGAAAAAATTTACGATTGGCAGAAACAACATCTGCTTCGCTCCGATGGAGTTTATGACGATATGATGGGTGGTTGTTCTCCGAATAAACCCGAAGTCGAAAATATTTATGGAGAAAAATACAGGGAAGGTATTATTTGCATTGACAGAGTAGGGCCTGCGATCACTTACAACAGTGGAACAATGTTGTCAGGTGCTGCTGATCTTTATAGAGTCACCGATGATAATATATATTACACTGATGGTGTAAATTTATCAGATGCAAGTTTTAAATATTTTGCAAATTTAGGTGACGAGTTAGACGGATACTACACGTACGATGTCAGCGGTTTCAGAAATTGGTTTAATCTTGTATTATTGCGTGGTTTTATAGATTTTTATCCATTTTATAAAAACACCGGAAACTATATTCAAACTTTCCAACAAAATCTTGACTACGGCTATAAAAATTTTCTCTACGAAGGATTCCTGCCTGACAATCTTTTAAAAGGTTGGAAAGAAAATATTCATGAAAATAATTTAGAAGGTATGAGTCAATTTGCCTATATAACGGAATACGCGCTTTTATCGAAATTTGAATTAGAAAAATAATTTTATAAACAATGAATACTCAGCAAAATTTAAATTTTAGATTAATTGTTGTTTCTTTACTAATTGTCCTATTTTCTTTTGATGCATTTTGTCAGACACCTGCGCCATTATACCGGGATCCTATTACCGATGGTGTTGCAGATCCATGTGTTGTTTACAACCCTTTCGAAAAAGCATGGTGGATACTTTACACACAACGAAGAGCGAATGTTGAAACAGCCGATGTTGCTTTTTGTTATGGAAATAAGATAGGGATTGCTTACTCCGAAGACAATGGAAAAACATGGAGATACAGAGGCACCCTTGGTCTTGAATTCGAGCGCGGAAAAAATACCTTTTGGGCTCCGGATGTTGTTTTTCATAACGGAGTTTATCACATGTTTGTTTCTTACACAAAAGGAGTTGGTAATCATTGGGGTGGAACCGCCACGATGATGCACTATACAAGCAAGAACTTATGGGATTGGGAACATCAAGGCCCTGTAAAGCTCCCTAAAAAAGATGTAATTGATGCCACTTTAATTCAATTGCCAAATGGTAATTGGCGCATGTGGTATAAGTGGAACAATCAGTCGCTATTTGCCGATAGTAAAGATTTGTTTGAATGGAAAGGAGATTCGGTTCCCGCTGTAAGCGATGAACCGCACGAAGGTGCAAAAGCGTTTCATTTTAAAGGTTCTTATTGGTTTATTACAGACGAGTGGAAAGGAATGGCAGTTTACAGATCGGACGATCTATTGAAATGGAGGAAACAGAACGATCGGATTTTGGATACGCCAAGTAGGCGAAAAGATGATTATCCAAGCGGAGCACACGGCGATGTACTTGTATTGGAAGACAAAGCATATATATTTTATTTCACACATCCCGGTCGTCGTTTTCACATTGAAGACTATCACAATGAAATAGGAAATATCCCCTACGAAATGAGACGATCTTCTCTTCAGGTGGCAGAGTTAGATATCGTTGATGGTCAGCTTATCGTAAAAGACAGGGACAAACCTTTCGATATGTATTTGCCAAACAAATAGATTCTCTTAACACTAGTCGTAATTTATAATGAGAAATTTTAAAAGTTCATTGACTGTTTTTTTGTTGTTTACTTGCGTAGCAATATTTTCGGCCGAAAAAACCAAAATAACAATGGTTGACAGGCCAAATAGCCAAGTTACCAATACCTCCTATGTACAAAACAGAAAACCGTTGTTCCCGCAGAATTTCATCAAACTTCCGGTAGGTAGCGTGAAGCCAAAGGGTTGGATCTTGCGTTTTCTCGAACTTCAACGCGACGGATTGAACGGTCATCTTGGAGAGATCAGTGCTTGGCTCGATAAAGAAAATAACGCGTGGCTTGGAACCGGAACCGATTACGGTTGGGAAGAAGTTCCATATTGGTTAAAAGGATACGGCAATATGGCGTATATATTAGACGATAACAAAATGATCGATGAAACAAAAACGTGGCTCGAAGCTGTTTTCGAAAGTCAGCGTGAAGATGGTTATTTTGGCCCATACATTGAGAAAAACGGCAAGCCTGATTTGTGGGGCAATATGATTATGATCTGGTGCCTGCAATCGTATTACGAATATACGCAAGACAAGCGAGTGATTGATTTAATGACAAAGTATTTTAAGTGGCAATTGGCATTGCCCGACGATATGTTTCTGAAAGATTATTGGGAAAACAGCCGGGGTGGAGATAATTTATTGAGTGTATATTGGTTGTACAATATAACCGGAGAAAAATATCTTTTGGATTTAGCTGAAAAAACACATAAAAATACAGCCAATTGGCGACAGCGGTCAACGCTGCCAAACTGGCACAATGTAAATATTGCTCAAAGTTTTCGCGAACCGGCAACGTATTACATGTTATCAAAAGATTCCGCCGATTTAGCCGCCACATATAATGTACATCACCTTATCCGCAATACCTTCGGTCAAGTTCCCGGCGGAATGTTCGGCGCCGATGAAAATGCCCGCATGGGGTATATCGATCCTCGACAAGGAACTGAAACCTGCGGTTTTGTGGAGCAAATGGCATCCAATGAAATTCTCCTGTCTTTAACAGGTGATCCTTTTTGGGCCGAACATTGCGAAAACGTCGCTTTCAATTCTTATCCGGCTGCCTTTATGCCCGATTTTAAAGCGCTGCGATACATCACTTCACCCAATCACACCATAAGCGATTCAAAAAACCACCATCCGGGTATCGATAATCGTGGTCCATTTTTGGCAATGAATCCGTTCAGCAGCCGCTGCTGTCAGCACAACCACGGACAAGGATGGCCTTATTTCATTGAGCATCTTATTCTAGCCACTCCCGATAACGGAATCGCGGCAGCTATTTACAGCGCTTGTAACGCAACTGTAAAAGTTGCGAACGGAAAAACAGTCGAAATAATAGAAGAAACCAATTATCCGTTTGAAGAAAAAATCACCTTTACCGTTAATCCCTCAAAGACCGCATCATTTCCTTTCTATTTGCGAATCCCCACGTGGGCTGATAATCCTACGATTTCAATTAATGGCGAAATTCTGAATGTTCCATTGGAAAATGACAAATATGCCCGCATCAACAAAGAATGGAAAAAAGGCGATAAAGTGATTTTGAATGTTCCTATGAAATTATCTCAATCGGTTTGGCATGTAAATCAGGATAGTCGCAGCATTAATTACGGGCCGCTCACCTTTTCGCTTAAGATAAAAGAAAATTACAAGGTTGTCAATAGCATTGAAACGGCTATCGGCGATTCAAAATGGCAAAAAACTGTCGATGTCGGTAAGTGGCCGAGTTACGAAATTTATCCGTCAAGCGATTGGAATTATGCGTTGGCAATTGATGATGCAATACCACTGGAACAAAATTTTGAAGTCGTTAGAACAAACTGGCCGAAGGATGATTTTCCGTTTACCGTTGAAAATGTTCCCATCAAAATAAAAGCCACAGGTAAAAAGCTCATTGGCTGGGAAATTGATGAATATGGCCTTACAGGAGAACTCCCCATCAAAGAAAATCGTAAATTTGAAGCTGCAACCGATGAAATAACGCTGATTCCCATGGGTGCCGCGCGTTTAAGGATTTCAGCTTTCCCGGTCTATGAAAAATAATCATTTATTAAAATACAGCTCATTGGGACTGTTAGTTATTCCTACATTGGGCTTATCAAAAAATAAAGAAAAACCTAATATTGTTATTATTTTAGCCGACGATTTAGGCTATTCCGATCTCGGATGTTACGGTGGGGAAATCGAAACACCCAACTTAGACCGATTAGCACAAAATGGAATGCGTTTTACGCGTTTTTATAATGCTGGCAGAAGTTGTCCAACCCGTGCATCACTCCTTACAGGATTATATCCTCATCAAGCGGGAATCGGAAGAATGACTTTCGACCAACAGCAGCCGGGTTATCGTGGAACATTAACACGAAACGGAGTTACCATCGCCGAAGTTCTGAAAGAATCGGGTTACCAAACAGGAATGATAGGCAAATGGCATGTTGCGGAAACTCCGCTTAGACCTGATCAAAGAAAATGGCTTGCACATCAGGTATATTACGAAAAATTTGCACCAAAAAACAACTATCCTGTCAATAGAGGATTTCAGGATTTTTATGGGACAATATATGGTGTTATTGATTTTTTCGATCCGTTTAGTTTGGTAAATGGAGATAAGCCGGTGAGAACTGTGCCGGATGATTATTATGCCACTATTGCTATGACCGATAGCGCTGTGGCTTACGTACGCAGATACTCGCGATCTGAAAGGCCTTTCTTTCTGTATTTATCTTATCACACTCCGCATTGGCCACTTCATGCTCTTCCGGAAGATATTAAAAAATACGAAGATATCTATAAAGTAGGTTGGGAGCGAATTCGTGCAGAAAGGTATAATAGGATGAAGAAGATGAAACTTTTTGGCAAAGCGGATAATTTTTTATCTGAACCGCACACCGAGGATAATTGGCAAAAAAACCCTGCAAAAGAATGGGATGCGCGCGCGATGGCAGTTCATGCGGCAATGGTTGATAGAATGGACAGAGAGATCGGGCGTTTGCTTGCTGAATTGGAGAATAAAAATGAATTGGGCAATACGCTAATCCTATTCTTATCCGATAACGGAGCGAGCAATGAAGATTGCCAAAATTATTCGCCGGGAGAAAATGATCGGCCTGATGAAACAAGGCATGGAGAAAAGATTATATACCCCCGAAAAAAAGAAGTTCTTCCCGGCCCTCAAACTGTTTTTGCTTCCATCGGAACTCGTTGGGCGAACGTAGCCAATACACCGTTTCGTTTTTGGAAAGCCAAATCTTACGAAGGAGGAATTTGCACCCCGATGATCGCTTATTGGCCTGAAGGAATTAAACAAGAAGGAAAAATCAACAATGAGATTGGTCATATTGTAGATATTATGGCCACTTGCATAGAAATATCTTCATCTGATTATCCCCAAGAATATAATGACCACCGTATTCAACCTTGCGAAGGAATAAGTTTAATTCCTATTTTTGAAACGGGAAAGCGCAGGGGGCATAATGAAATTTACTTCGAACATTTTCATGAAAAAGCTTTAATTGACAAAGAAGGTTGGAAGATAGTCATGCCCGGGAATAACCAAAGTTGGGAGTTATACAACTTAAATGATGACAGAAGCGAAAAGGTAAATTTAGCTTCTAAATACCCTCAAAAAGTAAAAAAGATGGAAAGAAAATATTTTGATTGGGAAAAAAGATGCATGGTTGTTCCCCGGCCTTAATAGACTCTACATTACGTAATTGATAACTTAATCGGTTTCGAAATTATACTGAAACAGTTTGAAAAATTCGTAATAAATTTTCATGTTTTCCAATTGATGCCATTTCTCAACCGTAACAGGCTGGGCATCGAGATTGTAAATTTTGGCGTACTGTAGGGCTAAAATAAATGGTGAGTGCGTGGCAATCACAAACTGACAATTTTTGTGGCGGACAGAATCTTCGATCAATGTTTTCAACTGAAGTTGAAATTGCGGCGACATACTGTTTTCGGGCTCATCGAGCAGATAAAGCGCGTTTTCTTCTATTTGTTTGTCAAAATACATCAGTGCGTTTTCGCCGTTTGAATATTGGCGTTCGAGTTGTCCGGCGCGGTTTTTCACAAACTGGCGTTTCGTTTTTGAACGGCCGTCCATAAATTTTCTGAACGCATCAATGGCTTCTTTATCTTCCATATCCAATCGGACACCACCGCCGAAATAATCGTAATAAGCGGTATTTTTTACTTCGTCGTAATAATCGCTTTCATCGGTTTTTCGTTCGCGGATGACACTGTTACCTTCGCGAATGCTCAACATATGTTTGAAAATATCGTCCGAAACAATGAATTTACTGTTGAGCGGAACGCGCGGAAGTTTGCCTTGCTCGCGATTCGCACGCGATGAAAATGCCGACATGGATGCGCCGATAACTTCATCGGGAATATTTTTCAACTCGTTGAGTTCGTAGCTGTTGTGTTGCACGAAAAAATCGAACATCTGTGTGCGGTTGTATCGTTCGGAGCGCTGAATATCGAGCGTTTCGCAAATCAAGTTGAGCAACGTACTCTTGCCCGAACCGTTTCCACCGTAAAAGATGGTAATATCGGAAAAATTTACCTCGTGCAATTTCAACGCGAAAATTCCCAAAGGATATAGTTCGTCTTGGGTGTGTTTCAACGCTATTTTATCCCATCCGCGATAATAAGTGGCGTCTTCGTCGGTTAATATGAATTTTTTGAGGTAGATCATTGATAAATATTTATAAAAAAGCGATTTGGAAATCGCTTCACCCCTACACCGCAAAATAACTTTCCAACTCTTTCAATGTATCTTCGGTGGTGTGGATGTCGCGCACAACAAGGCCTTTTTCAAGAACAACGGTACGTTTGCACACTTCGGTAACATGATTGAGGTCGTGGCTCGAAATGAGCATGGTCATATTTTTGTTTGCCTGCAGATCGTTGAGCAAACGCTTTAAACGGATTTGCGATGAAGGATCGAGCGCGGTGAAAGGTTCGTCGAGAATGAGGATTTCGGGGTTGGGCAGGAGGGCGGCAGCAATGCCCACTTTCTTTTGGTTGCCTTTCGATAAATCGCGGATGAGCTTACGGCTTCCTATAATTTCGCCATTGAAAAATTCAGCCATCGATGACAGGAAAGCTGAAATATCGCCTTCCGATTTTCCGTACACTTTTCCCGTAAACGAGAAAAACTCCTCCGGAGTAAGGAAATCGATTAAAAAACCTTCATCGAGGAACGAACCCACTTTCGATTTCCATTCATCGCGACGGGCAACTTTTTGTCCGTCAATGCTCACTTCGCCCGTGGTGGCTTCAATCAAATCGAGAATCAGGCGGAAAAAAGTGGTCTTTCCCGCGCCGTTGTTTCCCACCAGCCCAAAACTTTCGCCGCTCCCGATCCTCAACGACGGAATATTAAGCACGTTTATCCCGCCGTACATTTTTGTTAAATTTGTTGCTTGTATCATTGTGTTAAATTTGTTGCTTGTATCATTGTGTTAAAAAATAGAAGTTAGAAGTCAAAAAATCCAAAATTGTAAATCCCAAATACGCAATGGGATCATTCTTTCTTTCTGAACCCTTCGCAAAGCGCGTATTTTCGTCTCAGGAATTGTTTTTCGGTAATTTCGAGCAACTGTCTCCAGAAAACTATTCCGGCTAATCCGAGTAAAGCGAGAATGATCAGCGCGATATTTTTGGCATCGAACAACGAGAAAATTCCGATTAAAGTCATTGGAATAACCAACAAAGGAATCATCACAATAAAATTTTTGTACGTAACCCCCTGCATATTCATTGCCGAACCTTTAGAAAGCTCCAACCGCTTGGTATTGAACGTGGCGCCGAAAAGATACACGTGAATATTCACGCCGGCGTTGTACAGAAAAGCCACCAGATGGTTTATTAAAATTTCCCTTCCGAATAAAAAATAAGGGGTGGTAAGGATAAAGGAAATAACGCACAAAGCCAATAGCAACATATAGTTAGCCTTAACATACGTGTGGGTATCGATCTCGCTCGTCATCAGATAATCGAAATAAGAACCTTCCCAATTGATGATCCATTGCCCAATCATAATCATTCCGATGCCGGTAATAAAAATGGCCACAAACATCAACATCACATCGTTCTCTTTGTACATATCGTTGGGATAAAACAGCAGGCCGTAAAGCAGAAACAGCACGGCCATATAAATCACATTTTTGGTACGCTTGTGGCGTAAAGCAAGTTTCATTTGTAGCGAAATAATCTCGCCGATTTTTCCGAAACGCTCCATAAACGAGAAACTTTGTGTTTGGACTTGCTTCTTAGATGTTTTTTTATCGAAATTTTCGGGATAATAATTTTGCGCAAAGAACCATTTGTTCAGTACGAAAGACAATGCGCTCATTGACAGAATAATTAACATCCCGATGGGATTAGCGATAAGAAAATTAAATACACGCTGCGATAAATCGAAAATGGAAAAGATCTTAAAATACTCCAAAGCGGCTAATCCCGCTATAATTATCAGAAAAACAGCAATTCCGAGGATGTTGGCGCCGAATTTTCGTTTCAGAAATGATGCAAAAAGCGTGTTGAACCAAATAAGAAAAATTACGATGAGTATAAACCGAAGCGCTCCGCCCGCGCCATACGTTGGGGCAATTCCCGTAATGGAAAACGGAATCGCAAAAGTGAGTGTGAGATAATTTATCGGATTCAATAGTGGTTTCAGCAGTAGGTAATTAACCAGTTTACTCCTTTTTATGGGTAGCACCTGATAACTTTGCAGATTTATGGTGCTTAACTGCTGAAACAAAAACCGAATTAACAGGATACCAAGAACCGCGAAAATCATTCCACCGTTAAACATAAGCGCCGGATCGGCTTGTGGGGCAGTTTCTGTGAGAATCTTGGGCAACATAAACCCCAAAGCGACAAAGATCACCAAGAAATAGAGTACGGTAAGCCCCATAAAGATATTTACGAGCAAATTCTTGTAATATCCGGGGGCACGCAGGCTTTTCAGCCAATGATGTTGGAAAAAGGAGGAATACATATTGTCGTTGTTAGTGTAGTTGAGAGCAAAGAACAAAGAGCAAAGAGCAAAGAACAAAAACTTTACACTAGTAGACAAGTCGGTAAATTATCTGCCGGTTTGCCAATAGCCAATAGCTAACAGCCAATAGCCGGTTTATTTCTTCCCAAACAAAGCGCCAAAAATGCTTCGTGTGAGCGTTCTGCCCAATTGATTGCTTATTTGGCGCGTGGCGCTTTTGCCAACTTGCTCCATAAGATCGCCCACAAAACCGCGTTCTTCCTTTTTGCGACGGGCTTCGGCACGTTGAACGCGTTCCGCTTCGCGAGCGGCTTTTTCGGCTTCTTTTTGTTGTTTAATGCGTTCTTTTTCTTCGGCGGCACGCTGACGTTCTTCTTCGAGAAGTTCGGTTTTTTTCGATAATAGTTCGAAAGCCGATTCTCGATCGACTAAGTTTTCGTAAATGCCGTAAATGAGTGATGAGCGCAGCATTTGGTCGCGTTCGCCAACGGTAATCGGCCCTATTTGTCCTTGCGGAGGAAGAATATTGGCGCGTTGCACCATTTGCGGCGCGCCTTTTTCATCGAGGAACGAAACCAAGGCTTCGCCCGTGTTGAGCTCGGTAATGGCTTGTTCGGTATCGAATGCGGGGTTGGCACGGAACGTATTTGCCGCCACGCGCACCGCTTTTTGGTCGTTGGGCGTGTAAGCACGAAGCGCGTGTTGCACACGGTTTCCGAGTTGTCCGAGAATGGTTTCGGGAATATCGGCGGGGTTTTGCGTGCAGAAATAAACGCCAACGCCTTTGGAGCGTACCAAGCGGACAATTTGCTCCACTTTTTCGAGGAGCGACTTCGGCATATCGTTAAACAGCAAATGTGCTTCATCGAAGAAGAAAACCAGTTTCGGTTTGTCCAAATCGCCCACTTCGGGCAGCGTTTCGTATAAATCGTCCAGCAGCCACAGCAAAAACGTGGTGTACACACGCGGCGAATTCATCAATTTATCGGCTGCCAAAATATTGATAACACCCTTTCCCTGTTCGGTTTGGATAAAGTCGGTGATTTCCAAGTCGGGTTCACCGAAGAATTTATCGGCGCCCTCGCTTTCCAATCGCATGAGCGAACGCTGAATGGCTCCGATACTTGCAGGCGAAATGTTTCCGTATTTTGTGATAAATTCGGCGCGGTTATCGCCCACGAATTGAACCATTTTTTGCAAGTCTTTTAAATCAATGAGCAGTAAATTATTATCATCGGCAATTTTGAAAACCATGGATAGAATGGCGCCTTGTGTGTCATTCAACTGCAACAGACGTTCCAATAATAGCGGCCCCATCGATGTGATGGTGGTGCGCACGGGATGCCCTTGTTCGCCGAAAACGTCCCAAAACCGAACCGGAAACGCTTTGAATTCAAATCCTTTCTCGTGGAGTTTGTAACCGTCCACGCGTTTGGTAACGCTCTCTTTGTTTCCTCCTGTTTTTACTACGCCCGAGAGGTCGCCTTTCATATCGGCGGCGAAAACGGGTACGCCCATATCGCTGAAAGTTTCGGATAAAGTTTGCAGGGTTACGGTTTTTCCGGTTCCGGTGGCGCCGGTGATCAATCCGTGGCGGTTGGCCATTTTGGGTATCAGGCACACTTCCGCTTCATCGTTGATGGCTATAAAAGCACGATTGCTGTTGTCGAACATAGTGTTTAAAAGTTTTAGTTGGTATGATGCGCAAAGTTAACGAATTTGTTGGAAAAAAGAGAGAATTGAGGGGATGGTTTTTTACCTTTGTCAAAGTTCTAAACTTTGACAAAGGTGTGCTCTGATTTTAGCTGTTTGATATGGCTATTGTTTTTAGGGTTTTGGCTTTTCTGTTTGTGGAAACAGCATTTGTTTTTAGTATGAGTATTTGTCAATATGCCGAAATAAGTTTTGTCTGCAGTATGTAGGTGTTTCCGTTTGGCGGAAAAGGTTTTGTTTGCAGTACGAAGGCCTTTCTGTTCGTGGAAACAGGATTTGTCTATGGTATCTGATCAATCCTGTTTGTTTGAAAATAAAATGTCCGTAGTACATTAAGGTTTTTGTTTACTTTTTACAATTTCACCCTTCGATTTTGAGCTTTTCAAAACGTTAAACTTTTTGCCATCAAAATAATATCGCATATCTTTACGGAGCAAACGATTATAAAAATATCACGATATGAAAAATCTCATTATTACTATATTTCTCTTCATAGGAACTGCGTTATATGCGCAGCAAACGGTGCAGTTGTCGCACTATGTTTTTCCTGAATTTAAGCAGGGTATTGTGTTGATGAAAAACGGCCAACAAAACAAGACACTACTCAATTACAATTCGCTGTCGGAAGAAGTGGTTTTCAATAACAACGGAACGGTTTTGGCATTGGGAAACGAAATTTTGCTACAGGTAGATACGGTATTTATGGACGATAAAAAATTTGTTTGGCTTAAAAAAGGTTTCAAGGAAATTCTACAGAATTCGGGCGACAAGCAATTGTTTGCGGAACACAAATGTCGTATAATTCCGCCCGCAAAACCTGCCGCGTACGGAGGAACGTCGCAAACATCGTCTTCTCAATCTTATTCGTCCATTTTATCGGGTGGAAGAGTGTATGAACTCAAACTTCCCGATGATTATAAAATCATACCAAGCATAACCTATTGGATTAAAAGCGGCGACGATTTGAAAAGTTTTTCCAATCTAAATCAATTACGGAAAATTTATAAGGACAAACGCACCCAAATCAAAGAATACACCGATAACCAAAAAGTGGATTTTGAAGACGTGGGAAGCATCGTAGATTTTATTGAGTTTTTGGAAAATTGATCAGTTGCTTTTTGTTTTTTAATAATTAAACCCATACCTGTATTCCGATGTGTTTCCCGCGCCGTCGGTTGCGGTAAATATCAATTCGTGCCTTTTGTTCCTTTCCAATCGGTCGTCATCAAACACGTATGTGTAAATGGATGATTTTACATCGTGAGAGAATAAAACAAATTTTCCGTCGATGGTTCCCCGAAAACTCGAAATTCCACTTTTGTCGTCTGTTAAACGAATGCGAATTCTTTTCCTCGAAACCCAGGATGCCGGTTCCTGCGGAATAATTCTGGGATTTACGGTATCCGTATCGATGGCGTATTTTTTACCCAGTTCTCTGATAGACGTTTCCATGCCTCCGTTTTTATAGGTTCCGCCGATCCAATTGGCGCGCCCGTTGTTATTTATTTCCACAATGCCATACTTACTTCGATCGATTAAGGTATCCGATCTTAATTTTATCCACATCACTGCATTTTCGTGTAATGGCACAGGCCTATTATTTACAGTGTGTATGGGGGAAAAATAGTTAAACGAATTGTTCTTTGAATAATTGAAGCAAACATCGCTGTACAGGTTGCCCATCGGGATGGTGAGCGTGAAATCGTAATCGACAAAAGAATTATTAAAGTTCCATGCCATATAGTTTTCGCATTTGCTTGGGGTGGCAATGGGTTGATTTTGCCCTTTTACTGTGAAAGAATAATTGAGTTGGTTACCATGATGGTCTTCCAATTCGTAACGCATCCGGTAATTGCGTTCTTCGTTAATATTGATATAACCGTTGTTTGTTGTATCGTATAAACTTAAGGTATTTCCCGGTTCCACGAACGAACGCATAAAAAAAGAACTGCGGAGCCTCCAATCTTCAAAATCTACGAAAGAGTTGAGCATACGGGTTTTGCTAAAAGGAAACCTATCCATTGCGCTGCTGAAAACCAACTTGTCATCTACATACAATCGTACAAATTTTACGCCGTAAATATTAGATTGTCCGTTCATTCGGTCGTAAGCCTTCACGCCGATGCCGATCCTTCCCCAAGCGCTGATGGTTCTGCCCAAGCCCAACGGATTTCCCGATTTGTCTTTGCTGATTGTCAACCTCACAGCATTACTGCTTCCGTTTACAATGCCCTTTCCTTCCACGGGATAAAAAGCGATACCACGCAGGTCGGGTTTGCGTGTATCGGTTATGGTTCTGCCCAGGAAGTTGAAAACATCCAAAGGATCTTGCATTTTTGTGTCACGGATTTCAAAATGCAAATGCGGGCCTCCGGAACTGCCGGTATTTCCGCTTAAAGCTATCTGTTCTCCTCTTTTTACGGGAAGCGTTCCTTCACCCGGATATAGTTCAACGCGGTAACTTTCTTTTTCGTATTGTTGTTGTTTCACGTAATCGGCAATTTTTTTCGAGAAACCGTTCAGGTGTCCGTAAACGCTAGTATGCCCTGTGGGATGATCGATGTAAAGCGCAAGTCCGTATCCGCTTGGAGAAACGTTTATTCGCGACACATAACCGTCTTCTACCGAAAAAATGGGTTTGTTTTCTACTTGTTGTGTTTTATAATCGATGCCCGAATGGAAATGATTGTTGCGAAGTTCGCCGAAGTTTGCGCTCAATGCCGGAGGAATATTTACCGGGCTTGCGTATTGCTGTGATCGTACGAAAATAGGATTTATTGTGATTAAAAAAGATAGGAGGAATATGTATTTAACTTTCATCGTTTGTTGTTTTGTCCGAAATAATTTCGATAATTTCATTCGCTATTTCTTTTTTGGTTTTGAGTGTAAGCGGCCATTTGTTACCTTTACGCGAAAGAACGGTTACTTTGTTGGTATCGTGGCCGAATCCGGCTCCTTCATCGTTCAGCGAATTGAGAACAATGAAATCGAGATTTTTTTTCTCCATTTTTTTGAGCACGTTGTTTTCTTCATTGTCTGTTTCGAGCGCAAAGCCGATGAGTATTTGCTTCGGTTTTTTCTGTGCTCCTAATGCGGCGGCGATGTCCGGATTGGGAGTTAATGTAATAGAGACGTTTTCGTTGTCCTTACGTTTAATTTTGTTCGTTTCGGCTTGTTCGGGGCGATAATCGGCAACGGCAGCGCAGAGAATAGTCATATCGGTTTCGGGAAAATATTTCACGGATGCTTCATACATTTCCTGCGCCGATTCAACATCAATCCTGCGGATGCGAGGGTGGGAGAGTGAGAGCGCTGTCGGCCCTGCAATCAGGATAACTTCGGCTCCTTTTTGCGCACACGACTCTGCAAGGGCGAAGCCCATTTTTCCGGTGGAAAAATTCCCGATAAATCGCACCGGGTCTATTTTTTCATAGGTCGGCCCGGCTGTTATCAGGACTTTTTTTTTATGCAGAATTTCTTGTTCCGAGAAAAAGTTTTCTAATACTATCACTATATTCTCGGGTTCTTCCATCCTTCCTTTTCCTTGCAAATGGCTTGCCAATTCGCCTTCGGTCGGTTCAATGACGTGAACGCCGTCTGATTGCAATAATTGCAGATTCCTGTTGGTAGTAACGTGCCAGAACATATCTAAATCCATGGCTGGCGCTGCAAATACGGGCGCTTTCATTGACAAATAAGTTGTAATAAGCATATTATCGGCAATGCCGTGCGCCATTTTCCCAATTGTTGATACGGTTGCCGGAGCAATTACCATGGCGTCTGCCCAAATTCCCAAATCTACGTGGCTGTGCCATGTTCCTTCGTTTGCGGCAAAAAATTCACAGATAACGGGTTTTCCCGATAAAGTGGACAAGGTGAGGGGAGTGATGAACTCTTTTCCCGAAGGCGTAATAACTACCTGCACTTCGGCGCCTTTTTTTACAAGCAAACGCACGAGTATCGCCGATTTATAAGCAGCAATGCTTCCGGTTATGCCCAAAACTATCTTTTTACCTTGTAACGACATGGTTGATGTTATTTGTAATGCAAACGTACACAAAATTTGCGAATATTCAGCTATCTTGATTTACTTATAACAGAAGTTGAATTTTTGTCTTCCTTGATGTTAAATTAATCTAAAAATTAAAATTTAATAAGTACTATGTATTGCATATTACCTTGTTTGATTTATCTTTGTGGCATAAAAAATATCGAATATACAGAAATGAATATAGAAAACACCCAAAGCCAAATGAAAAAAGGCGTGCTGGAATACTGCATCTTGGCCATTATTAAGCGCGGCGAAGCATATCCCGGCGATATAATAGATGAAATGAAAAATGCCGGTTTGCAACTTTACGAAGGAACGCTGTATCCTTTGTTGAACAGGCTCAAGAATGCCGAAATTCTTAAATACCGGTGGGTGGAGAGTACATCGGGGCCTCCGCGCAAGTACTTCAGCTTAACTGAAAAAGGAAGTGAATTTTACTCGCTCTTGGAAACGACGTGGAATGAACTCTCAACCGGTGTGGAAACAGTAATAAAAGGCGCCAACAGAACAGAAGAAATTAAACCCAATAATAACGACGAACAGCAATGAAAAAAGTCATCAATATTAATTTTCAAGGCCAGGTAATTGCCATTGAAGAAACCGCTTACGAACTGCTTAAGCAATATATTGAAAGCCTGAAAAAGTATTTCTCGCGCGAGGAAGGCGGCGAAGAGATCGTGAACGACATTGAAAGCCGGATAGCCGAGCTCTTCGGCAATCGCTTGAAACTGGGCATCAATTGTATAACCGATGAGGATGTTCAATCCATCATCTCAAATATCGGACGGCCCGAAGATTTCGATGCTGAATACCAAGAGATGGTAAACCCCGAACATGCTGTAAGTGAAAAAACGCATTTCGCACAGGGCGGCGAATCGGATGCCCACACCGCAACAGAAGAGCCACGAACGCTTTATCGCAACATCAACGATAAAATAATCGGCGGCGTTTGCAGTGGATTGGGGCATTACTTCAAAACCGACCCGGTTTGGATCCGCATCATTTTCGTTTTGCTTTTCAGCATTTTATTTTGGGTTTATTTATTGCTTTGGGTCGTGTTGAAACCCAAAGTATTGGAGTCGAATGTAACAAAACGTTTGTACAGAAACCCCAACGACCGGTTTTTAGGCGGCGTTTGCGGCGGAATAGCAGCCTATTTTAAAATAGACTCATGGATACCGAGGCTTATATTCGCCATTCCGCTTATGCTCAGTTTAATTCCCATGTTCACTATCCCGTTTTTTCCGTTCAACAGGCTGTTTGACGATATGGATGTAAATTGGAACATAAATTTTGGCATATTCTTGGTTTACGCCGTACTTTGGATTATTATTCCCGTGGCTTCAACAGTGAAACAAAAGTTGGAAATGATGGGCGAAGAAGATTATATAAAATCCATCCGCGAAACGGTGAGCGATAATGTGGTAGCAGTCAGAAGCAAAACCGAAACAACGGATGGAAATGTTAATTACTTGGCAAACCCCACAGGCGAATCTTCAAAAACAGTTTTAGGAACCATGCCGCCCGAGCCTCCCCGACAAATTCCGCCGAAGGCGCCGTATAGCGCTACGCCAACGCCCGAACGCTCCGGTTGTTTAAATGCGCTTGGAATTTTTGTGAAGATCATTTTCTTTGCTTTTGTGGGGATATTTGGCGTAGCGTTATTGGGAATGCTGATAGGATTCCTGTTTGCCGGCACACAACTGATCGATCTGAAATCGTTGTTTATTAATTCGGGGACCGAAAATACCCTTTTGTGGCTATTCGGAATTTTATTTATTGCCGTGCCGTTCTTAGCCATTATCGTGTGGATAGTCCGGCGTTCAATGAAAGCGAAATCGCGTCCTGTTATAGGCATTGCTGCCATAATTTTGTGGACGATAGGAATTTTCTGCGGATTAATGTTGACTTTTAAAGTAGCGGAGAAATATAAACAGGAGAATTCGGTAGAAAAAACAGTAAGTTTAAACCCGATAAACAGTCGTACCATGTATGTGGAAATGCTTCCGCACAAAGGCGATTACTATAAATTCACAAGCGGTATCGGGCCGGACGCAGATATAGATGATTTGCCTTATTACAACGAGCGGGAAGATTCGCTTCTTTTCGAGGAAATCGGATTGGATATTGTAGATAGCAGCGATTCTCTTTTTCATGTCAGAACAATTAGTTTCAGTAGGGAACGCGATCAAAAGTTAGCCAAAGCGAATGCTCAGCAATTTACTTACAATATTCAACAGCAGGATTCTTTACTGCTTCTCCCCGAATTTTTCTCAACGCCCATTGAGCAGGGTTTCAGGGTGCAGAAAATGATGGTTGAAATTGCCGTTCCCAAGGGAAAAAGGGTAGAGGTAAGCAACGAACTGGAGGATTTTCAAGACAACAGAGTAGAAAGTAAAGTGCGCAGAAAATACAGAAAATATTCTTACGAATTTACCGATGATTCCGATGAGCCTGTGATAACAGAAATATCAGAAGGCACAACCATCATAAAAACAGATACTATAATTTAAAGACAAACTACACTATCTATTTAAATTTTTTCATTGTGTTAAAGAACGGCTGAATGATTTTTGCCGTTCTTTTTTGTATATTTGCGAACTTTATATACTTTTTTTTATGAGCGAAGGTATTACTAAATTCGTTAAATGGTTCGATTTACGAACCGAACTCGAGAATTACGATTCAATTCATAAGGAAATTGAAAAAGGTATCGATTTCAAAGGCACCAACCTTTGGGTTTTGATGTTTGCCATTGTGGTTGCTTCTGTGGGACTCAATATGAATTCCACGGCGGTAATTATCGGCGCGATGTTAATTTCACCGTTAATGGGGCCGATAAACGGAATCGGTTACAGTTTGGCAACTTACGATTTTCCGCTGTTCAGACGTTCGTTGAAAAATTTAACCTATGCACTATTGGCGAGTTTACTTACCTCTTCCGTTTACTTCTTTCTATCTCCCATTAACGAGGCTCATTCAGAGCTTCTTGCCCGTACAAGCCCTACTATTTACGATGTTATTATCGCCTTTTTTGGCGGACTGGCCGGTATTGTTGCCATGAGCAGCAGATTAAAAGGAAACGTAATTCCGGGAGTGGCTATCGCAACGGCGCTTATGCCGCCAATTTGCACCGCAGGATACGGATTGGCTACTTTACAACTCAATTTTTTATTCGGCGCCCTATATTTATTTACCATCAACACGGTTTTTATTGCTTTTGCCGCTCTTACGGTTTGTCAGTTTTTAAAATTCCCCATCCGCTCTATAGTAGATAACGAAAGAAAAAGAAATGTAAAAAGAGCCATCACGGCAATTATTCTCCTAACAGCCATTCCGAGTATTTATTTTGGGTACGGATTGGTGCAGAAAGAAAATTTCAATCAGAATGCCGATGCATTTCTAAAACAAGTAGCGTTAGTAGATGGAAATTTTCTTCAAAAGAATAATATAAATGCGAATAATCGGTCACTCGAATTAATTTATTCCGGTTATGGCCTTACAGATGAAAACATTACCGAAATAATAACTAAAGCGCTGATTAACGATATAGATACCGCCAAACTATACATAAAGGAAGGTTTCGGGGCGTCAATCGTAGAAGAGAATACCCGGAAATTTCAAACCGAAGCTGAGCAATTAAATAACAAACTAAGCGCCGCTGCTTTTGCCTTGCAACAGGTTGAATTGAAAAACGATAGTATCCTTAACATTCCTACAAGAGGAGAAAACATCCTGAAAGAAATCAAATCTATATATCCACAAATCATCAAATGCACTTACTCCGAAAGCTATACTTATACCGCAGAAAACGATACAACTATCCGCTCGGCTAAAATTCCTGTGGTGGTTCTCTCAACCTCACGCGCCAATTTACGCAACACGGATAAGAAAAAAATTACCGATTGGATAAAAAACAGACTAAATAACGAAGAAGCCGTAACGATTTTTGAGATTTCGTAGCGTTAATCTAAATATTTTGTTTTGGAAAAAAATAAGTTCGATTCTTGTTAAGTGATAAAATATTGTTATTTTTGCTGTTAATCACAGAAAAATAAACTTAAATTAACCTGTACTATGGCAAGATTACTCATTCTGGGAGCCGGTATATCCGGACATACAGCAGCTTTAACTGCTCGAAAAAAATTGGGTAAAGAACACGAAGTTGTAGTAGTTAGCCCCAATTTGCATTATCAATGGGTTCCGTCCAACATCTGGGTTGGTATTGGATTGATGAAGGTTAACCAAGTAATTTTTAAGTTGCCGCCTGTTTACAAGAAAAACGGCATAATCTTCAAACAGGCTAAAGCCATTTCAATTCATCCTGAAGGAAATGAAGAAGTAAACAAAGGTTTTGTTAAGATTGAGTACGTTTCCGACGAACAAAAGGGACAGGAAGAAATTGTCGATTATGATTTCCTGATCAATGCTACCGGGCCGAAGCTCAATTTTGCCGGCACCGAAGGCTTAGGGCCGGAATTGTACACCGATTCGGTTTGTACATACCAACATGCGGCTCAAACTTGGGAGCATTTGCAGCAAAGTTTTTCAAGAATGAAAAACGGCGAAAAACAAAGATTTGTCATAGGTACAGGCCACCCTTTGGCAACGTGTCAGGGAGCTGCTTTTGAATACGCGCTGAATGTCGCTTTTGAGATTAAACGACGAAAATTAACCGATCTGGCCGAAATTACCTGGATATCAAATGAGTACGAATTGGGCGATTTTGGAATGGGCGGCGCTTACGTGAAACGAAGCGGTTATATTACCCCCACAAAAATTTTGGCGGAATCGTTATTCAAAGAATACGGCATAGACTGGATAGTTGGAGCTGGAGTGAAAAAAGTGGAACCCGGTGTTATTCACTTCGAAACGCTCTCGGGCGAAGAATTGACAAAGGAATTCGATTTTGCCATGCTAATTCCGAGCTTCACCGGAGTTGGGCTCAAAGCATATAACAAAGCCAATGAGGACATTACTTCTCTGATTTTTGCAGGTAACGGATTTCTAAAAGTAGATGCCGATTATAACTTAAAAGCTTTTAGCGATTGGAAAACATCGGATTGGCCTTCTATTTACGAAAATCCTACCTATAACAATATTTTCGCTACCGGAATTGCATTTGCCCCGCCTCATACCATCTCTAAACCAATGGTAAGTGCCAAAGGAACTGTAATTACAGCCACAGCTCCCCGTACTGGAATGCCTTCCGGCGTTATAGGCAAAGTGGTTGCAGAAAATATTGCCGATATTATTAAAACCGGAAAACGCGAATATAAACACAAGGCATCTATGGCGCAGATGGGCGCTGCTTGTGTGGTTTCGGCAGGATTTGGTTTGAAAAAAGGCAAAGCCGCATCGCTTACGGTTTTTCCGATAGTTCCGGACTGGGAAAAATATCCGCAATGGGGCCGAAACATCAATTATACCATCGGTGAAATTGGCCTGGCCGGCCACTGGTTTAAACTGATAATGCATTACATGTTCCTTTACAAGGCCAAAACAAAACCTTTATGGTGGCTAATTCCTGAATAATTAACTCCAAAAATACAATTAGTATGACTACAGAAAGAACAATACCATACAGTGAATCGTCTTATGCTACGGTGCCAACCGGATGGACAAAGTTTTGGCGTACATGCATCCTTTATCAGGTTGTTCGTTTTTTCGTGATTGGTTTTAAAGTAATGAGAATTGTAGTGGGAGGGCATTCATAGAAGCCGAATTAAAACTCAAAAGAGGCCCGCGCCCCAATTTCTCTAAACTTTGTTTTGTGAAACGAACCGAACACGGCCGCGTTAAAAAACCGATTGCCTATTCCGTAGCCGATTTCCGTGTAGGAAACGATTTGAGGCGTATATAATTGACTCAGATACAGCCTTTCTTTATCGGCGAATTCTGAAACGAATGGTATTGTTTTTAAAACAAGAAACGGAGTTTCAAACATAAAATGCGCCTGAACGTAAGAATCGGAAGCATTGTACAAATGCCTGCGCAGCAGATTAAAACCACCGCCAATGCCGTCTCTCCAATTTTCGGGGAAGAAATTTTTTGAGAAGTAATAAAAATCGGCAAAATATTGTGTTTTTTGGTTGATAAATTTCCCGGCGCCGATGTGGTACTGAAAAGAGTTCATCAACCCCAAAGGAATGTTTTGATTAATATCGAATTCCACCCGGTTATATTGTGAATTACTTCCCAAAATATCACTGAAACTTCGCGAAAACTCCACCTTAAACGTAGGGAAACGCGATCTTACGTATATCTTCTGTCTTCCCTCGTATCGATAATATTGTTCGGGCGTCCAGCTCAACCGAATAAAAGGCACAAACGCTTTTCGCGTTTCATATATCGCGGCATTGCCGTTGCCATTGGCCTCTAATTCCTGAACGGAGTATTTGCTCGGACGGCGGATATGATAATCGACTCCCGCAGTAGCGAGAAATCCGTTAAAAATTTCGTAGTTGTTAAAAAGTTTCACATAATAATCCGTGAAACGATTGAAAGATATATCTTCAAACGCAATTCCGCCGTTTGGCAAACTATCCTGATTTTGGATCAAATTAAGGGAACTGTACAAAGGATTTCCGATACCTGCCGAAAACGAAACGCTCCCTAAAAAGAAAGGTTCGTAGTTCCAAGTAGTGGTAACATCGGTAAACAATTCTTTTCTCTTAAACATATATCCGGCAAACGCGTTTACTTTAAATGTCCGGCTTCTTTTTAAATCTAAATTAAAATAAACTTTCTGCCTATACGAAATTCCGTCTTGCGAAGAGTAACCTACCATTAACGGATTAAATAAACCGCTGTAATCTATCAAGGTAGATTTGTATTTGTATCGGGTGTTTGACACAATACTTTGGGCAATTTGCTGCGCATTGGACTTATCCTGAACGGAATCTTTTTTATCGGTTTTTATTTTTTCTTGTTGTTTAGCGTAAAACTGAGTCATCACCTCTTTTTCTCTCGCTTGCAGAGGTATAGCGCGATTCTCATCCCAAAAAACGGAGTCTGTTACTATAGGCATCAAATCTACTCTTATCCGATAAAAGTCGCTGATATTAAGGTACTTTCTTTTTTCGGCCACTTGTCTTAACTCTATTTCTTTATATTGTATGGTAGCCAAATGCCTGCTTGCTACAACATTGCCTAAGTAGGCAGCATTGTGATAAATTACAAATTCTACCGGCAAATAATTTGTGATCCATTCATTACCCATGGTAATTTCAAAAGAAAAATCGGCAAAAATATCAATGCCTTCGGCTTTGAAATGGATTATGCGCCACGTGCCGTTTTCAACTACAAAACTGCCTTTCAAAAGTTTTGAGTTTTCATATATGGGATCGAAATCGATGGTGTAGTAAGTATTTTCGTTTTCGGTATGGGTTTGTCTGAGTTTGTACGTGTAATATTTGGCAGTTGAAAAACGCACGGGCATAAAAAAGCTCTCATCGTTGGTGGTTTCGCCGTAAACGTTGATATTGAGTAAGTAAAACGGAACCATTTCAATGTCTTTTTTGCTTGTGAGTGTTCCGGTAACGTACTTAATATCCTGCACGTAATTATTTGGATAATCGAATTTCAAGGTACTCAATGTCTCTATCAAGGCCTCGTCGGAGTGAGGGTCGTGCAAAACAAACCGGGGAACTAAATGAGTGTATTTGTAGAGAAAATTCTTTTTCAAAGTTTCCACGTATGTACGCATATAAACTTCTGCCTCGAAATTCTCAACCAATTCGTTGTATTTTTCGGCTGCGCTCATCGATCTTTTGAGCAACGTATCAAGAGGGGTAGCCTCATTCGAAAATGTGGCCGACGTTGCGAAAAGAAAAAAAATATATATAAGCGCCTTACTTTTCATTTTTTGTGATGCAAAACTACGGAAATTTCTAAAAAGAATTGATTTAAGACACTAAAAAAGACGATTATGTTACAAGTAATTAAAATTTGTTTTATTTTTGTGTTTTAGAACATTGTTATACAACAAGGTTTCATGGTTAGAAAAAGTAAAGAAATAATTGATTTATCTTCATCTTTATCTGATATTTGGAGAGTATTGGATGAGGATGAACGCAACATTATTAAAAAGAATGTACGGATTACTCATTTCAAAAAAAATGAGATGATCTATATCGAAGACGAAGGCCCGCTGGATTTGATGGTGCTTTTCAAAGGAAAAGTGAAGATATACAAAAGTGGAATAGGGGGAAGAACTCAAATTATCAGGATGATACGGCCAATACAGTATTTTGGATACAGAGCTTATTTTGCCGAAGAGCCTTATGTTACTGCCGCTTCAGCTTTCGAATCTTCCACAGTTTGCATGATACCGATGAAGGTGGTGGAAAGCCTGATCAGAAAAAACGGCGACCTGGCGTATTTTTTTGTCCAACTTCTTTCCATTGATTTAGGAATTGCAGACCAACGCGTAGTAAACCTCACACAAAAACACATCAGGGGCAGGCTTGCCGAGTCTCTTGTTTTTTTAAAAGAGAGTTACGGTTTAGAGGAAGATGGCGCCACCATCAATATTTATTTAGCACGTGAAGATTTGGCAAACCTGTCCAACATGACTACTTCCAACGCTATCAGAACTTTATCCACGTTTGTTGATGAGAGAATTATTACAATGGACGGCAGAAAAATAAAAATTATTGACGAGGATAAACTCCGTAAGATCAGTAAGATAGGATAATATGTTGAAAAAACAATTCGTAAAAACTAATTTCTTTATCCGAAACAACTTCATTATCTTTGCACTACACCATTTCTACTCGCTTTTGAATGATAAAAAAAATTATAAGTTCAGTTATAAGATCATATTATAAACCGATCGATAAGTTTCTGCAGGCTCCCATCGATACGCAAAAAAATATGTTTTCATTTCTCGTTGCACATGGCAAAAACACCCTTTTCGGAAATGAACACAATTTTAATGCTGTAAGAAGTGTTTCCGATTTTCAAAAAAATGTTCCGGTCGCGTCGTATGAAGATTTGCGTCCTTATCTGGATAAAATTATTGTAGAAAAAAAATCCAATGTGCTTTGGGATTCGCCGGTAAAGTGGTTTGCCATGTCGAGCGGCACCACCGAAGATAAGAGCAAATACATTCCCGTTACCAAAGAATCGCTTCAAAATTGCCACTACAAATGT
Source organism: Bacteroidota bacterium (assembly GCA_023424395.1). Classification (GTDB taxonomy): domain Bacteria; phylum Bacteroidota; class Bacteroidia; order Bacteroidales; family Dysgonomonadaceae; genus JAFADY01. The sequence goes on from JAFADY010000021.1 coordinate 250,832, forward strand.
GGGTACCATATGCTTGGGTTGTATGGGCACCACCATCCCCAATCGAAATATTTTCTGGGAAAAACGCTTGTTTTGGGCGGAAGTCAGCAAATAAACAATATTGGCGGTGGAATTTACACCGGAGATATATCGGCCATTTTGATGAAAAATTTGCCTTTCTTCGCGAAAATGGCACGAACGCCGGAAAAAATAGCATTGTTGCCCGATTGGGAAGTAAAACTACAAAAACTCACCGACTATGCTGTAAACAGCGATATTCGGGCTTTTGCAGGAGTGCCTTCTTGGCTTTTAGTGTTACTAAAAAAAATAGTAAATGATACCCAAAAATTTTTACCGGAGTTGTGGCCCAGCCTCGAAGTTTTTTTTCACGGCGGCGTTAGTTTTACTCCGTTTCGCGAACAATACGAAAAACTCATTCCTACGGAAAAGATGAAATACTGGGAAACCTACAACGCTTCCGAAGGCTTTTTCGGCGTGCAATTCTCACCCGAATCCACAGACATGCTACTGTTGCTGGACAACGAAATATTCTACGAATTTATTCCTTCCGGAGAGTGGGATAAAGAAAATCCTGCCGCCATCCCATTAAGCGAAGTGGAAACCGGAAAACAATACGCTTTGGTAATTTCTACAAGCGGCGGTTTGTGGCGTTATAAAATTGGCGACACCGTGGAATTTACTTCTACTGATCCGTATTTGTTTAAAATAACCGGCCGCACCAAGCAGTTTATGAACGCCTTCGGCGAAGAAGTGATCGTGGAAAATGCCGATAAAGCAATTGATGAAGCCTGCAAGCAGACAGGAGCGAAAATAACGGAATATACCGCCGCTCCCATATTTTTCGGAGATAAAAACAACGGCGCACATGAGTGGCTGATCGAGTTTGAAACCCAACCCTACGATTTCGAAAAATTTGTGGAGGTATTGGACGAGAGCCTGAAGAAATTAAATTCGGATTACGAGGCCAAAAGATCATATAATCTATCCCTGAACAGGCCTGTGGTAAAAATTGTTGATGAAGGCGGATTCTACAAATGGATGAAATCGAGGGAAAGATCGGGAGGGCAGAACAAAGTTCCCAAGCTTTCAAACGACAGAAAATACGTGGATAGCATGCAAGATTATATTGCAACAAAATCCTAAAATAGAATAAAATTTGTATCGGATTACGCCCGAATGAGAAACTTTCAGTAAATTTGCGGATTAAAATCGATTTTATTAAAAAATGAAGATAAAACCCATCTATTTTTTGTTACTGGCTGTTTTATTTAGTTCTTGTAACGAATACAATAAAATCTTAAAAAGTACGGACAGGGAACTGAAATATACCTACGCGAAAAAATATTTCGATGAAGGCCAATACAGTCGTTCCATCACGTTGCTTCAAGAATTGGTGCCGTTTTTTAAAGGAACGGCGCGTGCTGAAGAATCTCTTTATTTATTGGCTCAAAGCTACTACAATTCAAAGGATTATATTTCGGCAACAGAGTCTTTCGTTACATATTATAACACTTTTCCGAACGGAGAATACGCGGAGCCCGCGTTGTTTTACGCTGCTTACGGAATGTATCTGGACTCTCCCGATGCCCGATTGGATCAGACCAAAACATACAAAGCCATTGCCGAATTTCAGCGCTATTTGGAAGTTTATCCGCAAAGCGACAGGGCAGACCAAGCGAAAAATTATATGTTCGAGCTACAAGAAAAACTGGCACACAAGGAATTGCTGGCGGCTCAATTGTATTTGAATTTAGGAAACTATATGGGTAACAATTACGAATCGGCGGTGGTGGTTGCGCGCGAAGCTTTGAAAAGTTATCCTTTCTCAAAATATACTGAAGATTATCAGATGATCATACTTCGGGCAAGGCACGAATTTGCCGAAAGAAGCAGCCTGAACATGCAGCCGCAACGATACAGAATGGTGGTGGACGAATATTTCAATTATATAAATTCATATCCGAGCGGCAAATATTTGAATGAAGCCGAAAGATATTACCGTCAGGCGCTCACAAAAATAGAGCATTTGCCTTCGTAAAAAATAAAAACAAAATAATTATAAAATAAATGGATTACAGAAAAGTTAACGCGAGCACCAATACGGAAACTCGCGAAGTGATGAAACTGGCGGAGCCGGTGGGGAATGTTTATGAAATGGTGAGAATTATGAGCAAAAGAGCAAACCAGCTTTCTGTTGAAATGAAACAAGACCTCGATACCAAATTGCAGGAATTTGCATCGTACACCGATAATTTAGAGGAAGTTTTTGAGAATCACGAACAGATAGAGATTTCACGTTTCTATGAAAAACTTCCCAAACCTTCGCTCATCGCTATACAAGAGTGGGAAGAAAGCGAAATATATCATCGTAATCCCACCAGAGAAAAAGATCAGTTTTAACTATGCTGCAACGTATTCAAACGGTTTTTCTTTTGCTGGCATCGGCTTGTATGCTGGTTGCATCAGTAACCACCCTGGCTACATTTACACATAATGAAGGGGCGGTTACTTTTGAGGCAATGGGAATTTACGAAAACGGACAACTTCAAACATCCACTTGGGGGCTTTTCGTTATCGGCGCTTTAAGCGCTATTCTGGCTTTGGTTACCGTTTTTATGTACAAAAAACGAATGCTGCAGATAAGAATGTCTATTTTCAATATTTTCGTGATGATAGGTTTTTATCTTTATTTCGGATTTTTGGTTTACAGTTTCAACCCCGATGCCGGATTACAGTATCAGAAAATAGGCATCGGCATTGTTATGCCGATAATTGCCATTATTTTAACTATTTTGGCAATACGCAAAATAGGCGCCGACGAGGCGCTTGTTAGGTCGTTGAATAGGCTCAGATAAAAATTTAATGAAAAGAAGCTGTCTCAAAAGTAAAATTCGCTATCAAATTGTCATTCTGAATGGATCCGCCAACTGGCGGAGAAATGAAGAATCTAATTAGATTGACAATATAGATGTTTCACTCCGTTCAACATGACAAAATGAAAGTGGAGCCTTACTTTTGAAACAGTTTCTTTTCATTAAAAACTGCCGCGAAACCGAAGTTGGGCGGCAGCAATCAATTGAGAAAACAGGGATTTTATTTACCGATAGGTAACATACTCAATTGTTTAATGTTTTTAATATCCGAATAATCATATTGGTAAATGCCGTTTTCGGCAATCATCATAAGCACCTTATTGTACGGAATTACATCTAATCCATCCATATCTTTAAAATGTGCCAACTGATTTGCCATAACGGTCAATGGATTCTTGGCGTCGAAAACTTTTAGTCCGTCATCGCAAATAAATAACGTTCCGTTATCGATGCCCAATCCTTTGGGGCCTTTCATCGCATACGTAACGATAGGTTTGGGGTGCTTCACATCTTTCACTTCAATGATCATCAATTGATCAACGTTTTGGCCGCAAAAATCGCCCGAACGAACCGTTACATACGCAACATCATTTTCTACCACTACCGGATCGCAGCCGAGAATATGCACTACGCGCGACTGATATTCGGGTTTTACTGGATTTTGTACCGAGTAAATTATCATTCCGGTAGGTGTCCCGAAAAATAAGTAATCTTTATATGTGAAAATAGTCTCGGCGTTGAATCCTATGCCGATATCTTCGCCTATTTTTACCGGAGTTTCGGCAGCGATATTAAAAATACCCAAATAGTTGTTGATAATGGTGTAAAGATTGTCTTTGTAAATGGCAAAACGCGACATAGATCCTACAATTCCCACGCCTCTATTTCCTTTTAAATTTTCGAAAGAAGCATCTTGATTCGAGCCAACTCCAAACCACCATCCACTATTGTAATTTTCAACAAGAACTTTCTTCTCTACAACTTTCCATCCCACAACTACTCCTTTTTCCCTATTGTTCGGAAAATAATCATATCCGTACTGATTATCGATAGGAGGCAACGCTTGAGGAAAGACTTCCTCTTTGCGTCCTTTTAAGACGGGCTTCACCGGATTACTTATATCGAACCAAACCAAATCTATAAAAGAATCGGCATACAACAAATTGTTTCGGACGTGCATATCGGCATTTCCCAACAGCTCGATAAACGCGATGTTTTTCGGGCTTTTCGGGTCGCGATTGTCAATGATGTGAATACCTTTGCCGGGTTCGGAAATGTAAAGATAGTTGTTAAAGAAAACGATTTTGCCTTGCTGTTTGATGGCTTGCGGTTGATCTTTTACAGCTACCGAACTTCTGAATTCGCTCGCCGACATGAAAATCGGCTCGTTTGTAGTGTACGTTACGTACTCTTGCGCAGACTCTTTACAGCCTGACAACATGCCTGCGCTGAGGATGAATAATAAAAAAAATAACTTTTTCATAAAAATTGATATTAAATTATTTAAATTGAATTCTAATGCCTGCGTTTAGCCCGAAAGTGAATGGGTTTTCCGTTCGGGCGCTCATAGGTTGATTGTTTTTGAAATAATAAATAATGCCCGGCTCGCCGAAGACACGGATGTTTTGATTGATTCTGTAATCGAATCCTGCGGCTGTGTGCGCGGAGAATTGGAATCCGTTAATGCCTGACCTTAAATAGGTATGTCGAGTGAGATTGTCGAAATATTCAATTTCTTGGTTGTATATCGATACCAAGCCTTTTTCAATGGAGCCACCTCCCAAAATATACACACGCCATTTTTCGTTTTGGTAAACGTTTGCCTTAAGGTTGGTGGGAATGCCCAAATAATGCAAATCCAAGTTTCCGCGATAAATGACATTTCCTTCTGGTTTTCTGAACTTAGTTGTCATAAATGTGTACATCAGCCCGGTTTCGATGCTCCACGTGCGGTTGATGGGAAATTCCACCAAAGCGCTCACCGAAAGTGGCGGTAAATGCCGTATATCGGAATATTCCGACGGCGACAAAGTTTTGTATCTATTTTCATTTCCATTGCTAAGCCCCAAGCCATCTCCGATAGGAGTATAGTAAAGATCGGACACCATGTCTCCGTTACCCAAACCGATATTACCTGCTCCACTGCTTATCAGCGCGGTCAACAGAGGACGTTTTTTAGATTCGGTTTTTTCGGCAGGCGCTTCTGTTATTTCTTCTTCGGAGATTATCGGTAACGAGATATTCTCGTCTTTTTCCAACGCTTTTTGAGGAGATATTTCTGACATGTTTTCATCTCGGTTGGTTGGTGTAGTTTTTTTCACAGGCTCAATTAGCCATGTTTCGGTTGATTCCTTTTGTTCGATAATATTAGTCTGAGCCTTTTCTTGCGTTGTATTTCTTTTTCGTGGTTTTAGGTTATTTTGAGCAAAATGTGTTTGGGATTTGTTTTCCGTTTCCGGTTCGCGCATCATTTCTTTTTCTGTAAATGTTCTATCCGTTATTTTTTCGGTTTCCGCCGATTCTTGCGCGACAAAGGCATCTTCACCAATTTTATTTCCCGAAAACGGATTGGCCAAAAATAACAATCCTATCAAAATAGCCGCTACACCTGCGATTGCCCAAGGCAGAACGCGCAAGTTTCTGCGTGAGGGAGAAATGAGTCGTTTGTTTATTTGCTCCCACACATCCGGCTCAACCGGAATTTGATGATTTCTCACTTTATCGGCTACGCCGCGCGAAAAATCGTCCAAATTGTTGATATTTTTAGTATTGGAACTCATTTTAGTCGCTCATTATTTGAATTATTTTTTCTTGCAAGAGATGCCGTGCCCTGTGAAAGTACGACCGCGAGGTGCTTTCTTCCAAGTTCAGCATCGCAGCTATTTCTTGATGCCGATAACCTTCCACGGCAAACAAGTTGAAAACAATGCGATAGGCATCGGGAAGTTCGGCAATGCATTCCATCAACTCGTCTGTGGTTATGCTGCTGATGGTCGCCGGTTGTTCCTCTTGTTCGTTTTCTATATCGGAGAGCACTTCTTTTTTCTGCAAGCGGTTTTTTGTCCTTAAAAAATCAAGCGAGGTATTTACAAAAATTTTCCGTATCCATCCGCCGAAGGCGCCATTTCCCGAATATTGGTCAATTTGGGTGAAAATCTTAATAAAGCCTTCTTGCAGCACATCTTTTGCGTCATCGTTGTTTGTCAGGTATCGTTTGCATAATGCCAGCATTTGTGGAGCATATTGTTCGTATACCTCTTTTCTTGCCCACATTTTTCCTTTTCTGCAAGCAGTTATTAAACGATCTTCAGACATAAAACTTACCCTGTTTAACGTAATGATGATTTCGGTATATAAAACGTTGCAGTTTTAACAGAAAAAAACGTTAAAAAAATATAAATCCAGAAAAAACTCTTTTTATATATAACAAAAAAGGCTTGCCAAACAGCAAGCCTTTTCTTGTTGGATAAAATCCCTACAGATTGTTTAGAAAGTCCACTCTTCCGAAGTTCTCACTTTTGTTTTAGGGACTTTTGTATCGGTTTTAATTTTAGAAGTCGTGGGGTTTTGTACTCCCGTACCTTGGTAATATTTAAGCACGTCGGGCATGATCTTTTGCAAGTTAGCTATCCTGTTTGCATCGGTAGGGTGGGTACTTGCAAATTCGGGTGGCCTGCCGCCTTGAGCGCTTTGCGCCATTCTTGTCCAGAAAGGAATAGCCGTTTGCGGATCGTATCCGGCCAAGGCCATAAATGCCAAGCCGAGTTCATCGGCTTCGTATTCTTGTTTGCGAGCGTAAGGAAGCATAACTCCGTATTGAGCGCCGAGCCCGAATACCGCTTGCCCCAATTGTCCGCCGATAGAGTTACCCAATATGCCGCCTGCAATGGCGCCTCCATACTGTGCCGCTATTTGTTGGCTGATACGCTCGTTGGCATGTTTAGCCACAACGTGGGCAATTTCATGTCCTACAACCACTGCCAGTGCTTCTTCCGATTGTGTAACAGGTAAAATTCCTTCAAAAACCACAATTTTGCCGCCAGGCATGGCAAAAGCGTTCACGCTTTTATCTTTAACAAGATTAAATTCCCACGCAAATTTTTCCAATTCCGATTCGTAACCATTGTTTTTCAGAAACGTTTCTACCGCGTTGGCAATTCTTGTTCCTACTCTCGATACCATTTGCGCGTTGTTGGTAGTTCTTTCTACCGGTGCGCTGCGCATAAATTCCTGGTATTGTTGTAAACTGAGAGCAATTACCTGCTCGTCCGATACCAGAGATAACTGCCTTCTTCCTGTTAGGGGCACCGTACCACAAGCTTCCAAAACAGCCAGCGTGATCAATACCACAAAAGAAAATTTGGCAGATCTGATCAAATTTTTTCTTTTCATAGGTTTTATTTGTTTTATAAAGTTTAAGAATGATAAATTTCTTTTTTATGATAATCCATTTATTGATTCTATGATATATAAACATTTTTTTGGGAAAGAAGTTTAACAAAGAATTTATATTCTTTCGTTTTTGTTTTTTATAGTTGCGAAGATTTCTGTTAAAAAACAGAATATAATAAGTCTGAAATTATTTTTGCAGGCGAAACGGCATGAAAAGCGCAGTACCTAAAAACGCCATTATTTAAAATTCATCTATCTTGTATTTTAAATAATTTGATGTTTGCAATAACAGTTTTTCAAAAAAAACCACTTATCTTGTGTTGCACTGCCTTTGGAAATCCAAGCGAAAATCATTACCTTTGACCGTTTTTTCAACCCAAAGTAATTTATGTTGCCGAAAGATACTTACGAAGAAGATAACTTGGAAGAAAATGATGAATTGAAAGAAGAAGAGGAAGAATTATCCGAGTTTTCAACTTCATCATCTGCCTCCAATCCCAAACTTACTACCAGAATTACAGAAGATTCGCCTTTAAACCTGTCCCGCATGTATCAGGATTGGTTTTTGGATTATGCTTCCTATGTAATTCTGGAACGTGCCGTTCCTCATATTACCGATGGTTTGAAGCCTGTTCAGCGACGCATTCTGCATGCCATGAAACGCATGGACGACGGGCGCTACAACAAAGTAGCCAACATTATCGGCAGCACCATGCAATTTCATCCGCACGGCGACGCTTCAATCGGCGATGCATTGGTACAGCTTGGGCAAAAAGATCTGCTGGTGGATTGTCAGGGAAACTGGGGAAATGTTTTAACCGGCGACGGCGCGGCTGCTCCCCGATACATTGAGGCACGCCTGTCGAAATTTGCCTTGGAAGTTCTTTTCAACCCGAAAACCACAGAATGGAAACCTTCTTACGATGGAAGAAATAAAGAACCGGTAACGCTTCCCGCAAAATTTCCTTTGCTTTTGGCGCAAGGCGCCGAAGGAATTGCAGTAGGCTTGTCTTCCAAAATTTTACCGCATAATTTCAACGATTTATGCGATGCTTCTGTGGCGTATTTGGAAGAAAAGGATTTTAAAATCTATCCCGATTTCCAGACCGGAGGTTACATAGATGTGGAAAGATATAACGACGGCGAGCGCGGCGGCTCTGTGAAGGTACGCGCGTCCATCAAAAAATTGGATAACAAAACCCTTGTTATCACAAGTTTGCCGTTCGGCAAAACAACGGCTTCGGTGGTGGAGTCTATTCTAAAAGCCAACGACAAAGGCAAGATAAAGATAAAAAAGGTGGACGATATTACCGCCGCGAACGTAGAAATCCAGATTCAGTTGGCTCCCGGCGTTTCATCAGACAAAACCATCGATGCGCTTTATGCGTTCACCGAGTGCGAGATCAGCATTTCTCCCAATTGCTGTGTGATAGAGAATGATAAGCCTCATTTTTTGACCGTTAGCGATGTGCTACGGGCTTCAACCAACAGGACGAAAGACCTTCTTCGCTTAGAGCTGGAGATAGAGAAAAACGAAAAACTGGAATCTCTGCTCTTCGCATCGCTCGAAAAAATATTCATCGAAGAACGCATTTACAAAGACAGGGAATTTGAGAATGCGAAGAACATGGACGTTGCCGTAGCGCATATCGATAAAAGACTGGAACCGTTTAAACCCACTTTCATCCGCGAGATCACATCGGAAGATATTCTTAAACTGATGGAAATTAAAATGGCGCGCATTCTCAAGTTCAATTCGGATAAAGCCGACGAGCTGATAGCGAGATACAAAAGCGACATTGAAGAAGTTGACCTCAACCTGAATAACCTCATAGATTTTACCATTTCTTGGTACCTGATGCTCAAAGAAAAATATGGCAAAAACTACCCGAGAAAAACGGAAATTCGCAGCTTCGAGAATATCGAAGCTACCAAAGTGGTAGAGGCCAACGAAAAGCTTTATATCAACCGCGAAGAAGGCTTTATCGGCACCGGAATGAAGAAAGACGAGTTCGTTTGTAATTGCTCCGATATCGACGATATCATTGTTTTCTTCAAAGACGGGAAATACAAAGTGGTGAAAGTGAGCGAAAAAATGTTTGTGGGCAAGGGTATTCTGTATGCCAATGTATTCAAAAAGAACGATAAACGCACCATTTATAACGTTGTTTATCGGGATGGAAGAACCGCGCCTCACTACATCAAACGCTTCAGCGTTACAGGCGTAACTCGCGACAAAGAGTACGATCTGACACGCGGAAAAGCCGGTTCACGGATCGTTTATTTCAGCGCTAACCACAACGGCGAAGCCGAAACGATAAAAGTAATTCTGAAACCGAAACCGCGTCAGCGCATCCTGCAATTCGAGAAAGATTTCAGCGAGATCGATATCAAGGGTAGGGGAGCCATGGGAAATATTCTAACCAAGGCGGAAGTTCACAGAATTATGTTGAAACAAAAGGGTTTATCTACGCTGGGTGGAAGAAAAGTATGGTTCGATCCCGATGTTTTGCGGTTGAACTACGATGGCGGCGGATTGTATCTGGGCGAATTTTTAGGCGATGACAAAATTCTGGTCGTGAACAAAAATGGGGATTTTCACACAACCTCATTCGATTTGAGCAGCCATTTTGAACCTAATTATGTGCGCATTGAAAAATATGACGAAACCAAAGTCTGGTCTGCCGCGCTCTTCGATGCCGACCAAGGTTTTTCTTATTTAAAACGATTTACATTTGAGGCAACCGATAAAGTTGCTAACTTTATGGGCGATAACAGCAACTCGGAGTTATATTTGCTCACCGATGTGTTTTATCCGCGTGTGCAAGCGATTTTTGGAGGAAACGACGATTTTCGCGACCCCCTGGAAATTGATGTTGAGCAATTTATCGGAATAAAAAGTTTTAAAGCAAAAGGCAAACGCATATCCAATTTTCAAGTAAAAGAGGTGAAAGAATTAAAACCCACACGTTTTCCTGAGCCCGAAGAACAGCCGGAAAAAACGGTAGAAATAGAAGCGGAGGAAAACGGCATATCCGATTCGGACCTGCTGGACGAGATCACCGGCCAAATGAGTTTGTTTGATTAGCATTATAATCCGGTTAAGGATTATAACAAAGAAATAAATGAAAAGTAACGCGACAATTCTTATTCTTTTGTTTTCCTTTATTTTCGCAGGAAGTCTTTCGGCGCAGGATATTTCGTTAAAGCCTACCAATCGGGCTACGCTCGTAGGCATTGGAAAAAATTTTCTGACCGATACTTACCTTTCTCCCTTAAAGTACGACGGGCTTTCCGTATCCATTTTACAGGAGCAAATGAAAGGAACGGAACTTTTTTCAGGTAAACTTTTGTTACAACAGCAATTTCAATTACAAGTTGCCATCACAAAAAATCCAACCGCATCGGCTTCCGAGTATTTTGGCGAGGTTTCCTACCAAGCCAACGGTTTGTATCCGTTTGTAGAAACCAACGGGTTCAGATTTTTCGCCGGAGGCGGGCCGGAGGCCTCTTTGGGCGGGATTTATAATGCCAGGAATTCCAATAATCCGGGTTCGCTGAAAACCTCCGTCAATTTGAATTTATCGGCTATGGTAGTTTATAATTGGCGTAATTTAACCTTTCGTTGGCAAGTAACCTCTCCTTGGGCGGGCGTTTTTTTCACGCCGGAATACGGACAATCCTATTATGAAATTTTTTCTCTCGGAAACGGAAAAGGCACGGTGCGTTTTGCTTCATTTCAGAATCAACTCGCATTGCGGAATTATTTTACTGTAGATATTCCCATAAAGAACTTTACGGTAAGGACGGGTTATTTGGGCGATTATTACAAAACCGATGTAAATGAAATTACCACAAAGATCATGTCGCACCAGTTCATGGTCGGATTGGCGTACGAATCCCTCAATTTTGGAGGAAAGAAAATCAGGGAGAACTCGTGGCTGAGAAGTGTTTATTATTGAACCTAACTAAACTATTATGAAATATAATTTTGACGAAATCATCGATAGACGTAACACCGATTGCGTAAAAATCGAAAAACTAAAATCCATTTTCGGGCGTGAAGATTTACTCCCATTATGGGTGGCCGATATGGATTTCCTTTCACCTCCGGCGATTACTGAAGCATTGAAAAAGCGTGTTGAGCATGGCCTTTTCGGCTACACCGTTCCTTCGGAAGAATATTTTGTTTCCATCGTAAATTGGCTGCAAAAACGGCACGGGTGGCAAGTTGAAAAAGAAGAGATCACGTTTGTTCCCGGTGTGGTAAAAGGCTTTGCCTTTGCTATTGATGTGTTTACGCAACCGGGCGACAAGATCATTATTCAGCCGCCGGTATATCATCCTTTCCGCATCGTTACTAAATCGCTCGGGCGGCAAGTCATAAATAATCCGCTTACGTTGGAAAACGAAAAAATTAAAATGGATTTAACCGGATTAAAGAAAATAGTTGCGGAAAACGATTGTAAAATGCTCATATTCTGTAATCCGCAAAATCCGGGAGGAAGGGTTTGGACTGTTGAAGAATTAACCGAATTGGCGGAAATTTGTTACGATAACAATATTTTGGTGGTTTCAGATGAAATTCATTCCGATATGGCGCTGAAGGGTTTTAAACACGTGCCTTTCGCATCAGTTTCCGAGAAAGCGCGAAATAACAGCATTACGTTGATGGCGCCGAGCAAAACTTTCAATATCGCGGGAATTGTGAGTTCGTTTTCCGTTATTTCCAACGATGATATACGGAAAAAATACATCGATTATCTTGAACCGCGCGAACTGAATCAGGGAACCATTTTTGCCTTCACGGCAACGCGTGCCGCGTATGAGGAAGGCGAGGAGTGGCTCAACGAAATGCTGCAATACGTTCAAGGCAACGTAGATTTTGTCGATAATTTTTTGAAAGAAAACATACCGCAGATCAAAGCGATCCTGCCTGAAGTTTCGTTTCTGGTATGGTTGGATTGTCGTGAATTGAATTTATCGCAAACGGAACTCGTGAAATTATTCGTGGAAAAAGCCGGACTCGCGCTCAACGACGGTTCTGTTTTCGGCGCCGAAGGCCGTGGTTTCATGCGTTTAAACGTGGGAACTTCGCGATCGATCATTGAAAAAGCTCTTAATAATCTAAAAAAAGCAATGCAAGTATAAACCTCAAACCATGGTTTGTTGTTTCATTTATGCACAATACTTACTCAATAAATAATTTCAAAACAAGTAAAAAATGAAAATCTCTGCAAATAAATACGTTTCCCTCGCTTACGATTTGAACGTCGGCGAAGGCGAAGAACGTGAATTAATGGAAAGTGCCACAACTGAAAGTCCGCTCGAATTTATATTCGGAACAAACTCCATGCTCGAAGCTTTCGAAGAACAGATCGATGGTTTAAGCGAAGGCGACAAGTTCTCTTTTTCTCTAACTCCCGAACAAGCTTATGGCGATTACGATGAATCGAAGATCATCGAATTACCCATCAATATTTTCGAAGTGGATGGCAAAGTGGACAACGAAATGTTGGTTGAAGGCAATACGCTGCCCATGATGGATTCATCGGGAAACCGCTTGATGGGATCGGTTGTTTCGGTAGATGATAAGTCGGTTACAATGGATTTTAACCATCCGTTGGCCGGAGAAACCATGCACTTTGAAGGCTCTGTAACCGGTGTTCGCGAAGCTTCAGCCGAAGAAATTGCCGCTTTATTTTCAGCCGGTGGTTGTGATTGCGGTTCAGGTGGTTGTGGCTGCGGCGACGGCAACGAAGCAGGAGGCTGTGGATCAGGCGGCTGTGGTTCGGGTTGCAGTTGCTAAACGATACGTACAATCATAAATTATACAACACAGGTTTCTTGTAAAAGGCCTGTGTTTTTAATTTTTGTAATCGTGCCCGATTATCGAACGAAATCGATTATTTTTGTAATACGTTATCAATTTTAATGACTGAATTTTCAGTACGAAGTCAAATTTTCTGTCAAAATGAATACTTTTGGAAATATTTTTAGGTTAACATCGTTCGGCGAATCGCACGGCGAAGCCGTTGGGGGAGTTATTGACGGTTGTCCGGCCGGTTTGGAAATCGATATGGATTTTATCCAAAGCGAAATGAATAGGCGTCGTCCCGGTCAATCGCGCATCACCACACCGCGCGAAGAATCCGATACGGTACATTTTTTATCGGGAATTTTTGAAGGAAAAACCACCGGCGCACCCATTGGCTTTATGGTGAGAAACGAAAATCATCATTCGTACGATTACGATAATCTGAAAGATATTTTCCGGCCATCGCATGCCGATTTTACGTATCAGCAAAAATACGGCATTCGCGACCATCGGGGTGGTGGCCGTTCATCGGCGCGCGAAACCATTGCACGTGTTACAGCGGGCGCAGTGGCAAAATTATATCTGAAACGGATTGGAATTTCTGTCGATGCATACACCTCACAAGTGGGAAATGTAAAACTCGATAACGATTACACGAAATTCGATCTCAATAAAACGGAAGACACTCTTGTACGTTGTCCTGATACTGAAAAAGCGGAAGAAATGACGGAGCTGATCAAGGAAGTCCGCTCCAAAGGCGACACCATCGGCGGAGTTATCACCTGTGTCATAAAAGGCGCGCCTGTGGGTTTGGGTGAACCGGTTTTCGGAAAATTGAACGCTGCCTTAGGGAGTGCTATGCTCGGCATCAATGCCGTAAAAGGTTTCGAATACGGAACGGGTTTTGATGTGGAAAAACGCGGTTCGGAAGTGAATGATGTGTTTTTCAACAATCATGGAAAAATTAGCACCCGCACCAATAATTCGGGCGGTATTCAGGCAGGAATCTCCAACGGACAAGATATTTATTTTCGCGTAGCATTTAAACCCGTTTCAACCATTTTAATGGAACAAAATACGGTGGATATCCACGGAAACGATACTACCATAAAAGCCCGCGGCAGACACGATGCGTGTGTTCTGCCCCGCGCCGTTCCCATCGTGGAAGCTATGGCGGCTATTACCATACTTGATTATTATCTGCTCGCAAAAAGCCATTCTGACAAATAGAAAATAAAACAATCAAGTAGCTGTCAAATTTTAAACTTTTCACGGAAATCGGTGTCTGATTTAATAGAATGAGACAAACTGATTAAAAGTGATAGTTATGAAAAGAGTAGTTTTAACATTCGCGTTAGCCTTCGCATCGATAACGATGTTTGCACAGGCAGATTATTCCCGCTACGACAGAGATTTTGATGGATACCGGAACTACGATAGAGCCCTTCCCCTGTGATTGCCGCCAATGGAAGGGTCATTATTGATGATGGAATGATTATTTTTGGCCCTTCGAGCAAAGAGATCAAAAGGATCAACAAAAAAATTGAAAAACGTAACAAGGAAATTTACAAAGAGCAGCGTAAGCGCGAGAAAGAATGGGAAAAACGAACCAAGAAAATTCGCAAAGAGCAAAGAAAATACCGGAAACGTTACCACAGAGTTTTCGGTAAAAAAGTTTATTGGGACGACGACGATGATTGGGATGATGATGACGACTGGGACGACGACTAAAATATAAACTACACTATCGTTAAAAAATGGCTGGATTTTCAGCCATTTTTTTTTGCAAAAACTTAAATGAGTCCTGTACGTTTAATAATAAAAGACTTCTGCAAATGAAAAGACTAAAACTCTCCATACTCGATTTGGCTCGCTTCTCGGAAGAAACTAAAACTGCATCGGAAGTTCTTCAAAACTCAACAGAGATTGCACTTCTTGCCGATGAATTGGGCTATACCCGCTATTGGTTTGCCGAACACCATAACTTTACATCTTTAATGAGTATGTTCCCCGAAATAATGGTGGCGCACGTAGCATCGCTAACCAAACGTATCCGCGTGGGAACGGGCGGGGTAATGCTCCCTAACCACAGCGCGTTGAGCGTAGCGGAACGATTTTCGATGTTAGAAGCCTTACACCCCGAAAGGATCGACCTTGGCATAGGGCGCGCACCGGGAACGGACGGACGCACGGCCTTCGCCCTTAGAAGGACATGGGATGCCATTCACCAAGATATTTTTCCTGACCAATTAACGGAGTTGTTGGGTTTTTTTGGGCATAACTTGCCCGAAAATCATCCTTTTGTTAATATTAAAGCAAACCCCGATACTTCTCTCACTCCTGCTATTTTTATGCTTGGGTCCAGTACCGGAGGTGTGCAGTTTGCATTAGAAAAAGGTTTGCCATTTGTTTTCGCGGGGCAAATAAATCCCGATTACGCTGTCCCCATCTTGAAGATGTATCGACAAAAATTCAAACCTTCCGTTTACCTGGAGAAACCGAAAAGTATTCTTTCCATTATCGTTTTCACCGCCGAAACCGACGAAGAAGCCCGTTATTTGGCTGAACCCGCCGTGCTGCAATGGACAATGTTAAGTACGGGAAAGAAATTATTAAATCCCACTACAGAACAGGCGGCTGCCTACAAATATTCTGTGCATGAACAAGCTATCCGTCAAGAAACCCTTCGAAAATTCGTTATAGGAACACCCGATGTTGTCGCGGAAAGATTAAAGGATTGGGCAAAAAATGCAGAAGTAGATGAAATCATGATCTTAGACAGCTATCCCAAAATGGAAAACAGAAGAAGATCATATCGGCTTTTGGCGAAGGAGTTTGAATTATAAGCTACTAATTTCAAATCTTGAACATACGATTAAAGATTTTCCTTCCTAAAAAATCTCAAAATCCACACAAAAACGCAACCAACTATCCGTGCGTGGCAAATTTTTATGTAAGTTTGCACCCGATGAGAAAAAAGCTGATTATTTTTTATCTGCTATGTGTGTGGACGGTTGTTTCGTTTTCGCAGTCGCGCGTTATTTTGCCTGATTCATCGCAGATCACAACCAATCCCGATTCGGTAAATTTGCTACCTCGGAATATTCCACAAGGCCACGATCACGACCATGGCGTAGATACCGTAAACTTGGAGTTGCCTGCGGCAATTGTATGGCGCCTAAATCCACGCAACGGCGATAGGTATATTTTGCCGATGGATACGCTCAAACACAATTTTCAACAGACCACTTTACCCGATGGATATTCGGTAGCGACAGGTTTTTTGGGGCCTTTGGGATCGCCTGTTATCTCTAAAATATTTTTCGATAGGCAAGAACGCGGACATTTTATTTTTTCCGATGTTTATTATCCTTACAACAAAAATCCCCAAACACATATCTTTTACAGCACACGCGTGCCGTATTCTCAACTCAATTATCAAACTGCCGGAACGCGTCAATATAAAGAAGAAAGATTTCGCCCTATTCTCACCGCCAACTTCAATAAACATATCAATGCAGGTATTGAAGGAGACCTTATCAATTCGCGCGGTTTCTACAATTCTCAATCCGTAAAGCACTCCGATTGGCTGATCCACGGAAATTATATCGGTGAAAGAATAGAAGCGCATGCTTACGCATCCACGGCAACCGTAATGCATTTTGAGAATGGCGGAATAACCGATGAAATGTTTATCCGCGAACCGGATTCTGTGGGGCAGAGTTTTTCCACAACCGATATTCCCGTTAAATTTACAGATACGTGGAATAAAGTGAAAACCAATAACCTTTTCTTTTCAGGAAAATATAACCTTGGTTATAAAAATCTTCCGAAAGACTCATTGAGTCGCGGGTTGGGAGAGTTCGTACCCGTGGCAAGCATTATTTTCACCTCGCACTATACCGCACAACACAGGCGATTTCTTTCTTACGATACTGCACGTGTTACGGTGAATGATCTCCCGCTGCAACGCATCGACCAATTTTATCGAAACCGGTATTACAATACAGCGGTTGACGACAGTGTAACGTATTCTTCTTTTAAAAATACCGTTGCTTTATCGTTGCGTGAAGGATTCAAGCCTTGGGTAAAATTCGGATTAACGGGATTTTTAGAATATGACCTTCGAAACTATTCCATGCTTGACTCCGTGAATATCGATGGGCGAATGAAACATCGCGAAAGCGCAGTTACCATAGGCGGAATTCTGAACAAGCAACAAGGCGAGAACCTACGATTCAATTTGCAAGCCGATTTGGGAGTTTTGGGCGCTAATTTGGGCGAATTCAGGGCAATGGGGAATGTTGAAACATCTTTTAAGATTGCAGGGCGCGTTACCTCGCTTTCGGCTGAAGCATATATCAAAAATCTGAAACCGAAATATCTGGAGGAGAATCATCAATCGAAATATTTTTGGTGGAACAACGAATTCGGCGATATTCGCCGTGTGTATGTAGGCGGACAATTGTATATTCCTTTCACGAATACCACTTTAAGCGTTGGCGTTGAGAATTTACAAAATTATATTTATTACGATGGCAATGCCGAAATAGCTCAGCATAACGGCAACATTCAAGTATTGATGGCTCGCGCCAACCAAAATCTCAAATTCGGCATATTCAATTGGGATAATCAGTTGGTTTATCAAACATCGGGCAACCAGGAGGTAATTCCTGTACCCATGTTGAGTTTGTACAGCAATATGTACCTGAAGGCGCTTATTGCCAAAGAACTTACTCTACAATTTGGCGTTGATGCGCATTACCATACCAAATATTTCGCTCCCGGATACGAACCCGCACTGCTTCAATTTTACAACCAGCGTGAGAAAGAAATCGGTAATTATCCCATTGCAACTGTTTACGCCAACATGCATTTGAAGCAAACCCGATTTTTTGTAATGCTTTACAATGTGGCATCTACCTTTTGGAAGCCACGCGAATATTTTTCCCTTCCTAACTATCCGGTAAATCCTTCTGTAATAAAATTAGGATTATCCGTTGATTTACACAATTAACCGCGTTTTCCATGAAAACGAAAAAACTGCTTCTGTTGTACATCGCGTTGTTGATCGTAGCCATTTTTCTGATGGTTTTTTTATTAAATCTGAAAAGGCCCACCCACAAAGAAGTAACCCTTCCAAGAGATTTTAACAACATTCGGGAATCGGGAGAATTGAATGTAGTTACCGATTATAATTCTATCGGATACTACGTATCGGGAGATTCCGTAACCGGCTTTCAATATGAGTTGATAAAAGCTATTGAGCAGCGTTGGGGGTTAAAAGTAAATCTTTTTCTGGAAAATAGCCTCGACGAGAACTTGAACGGATTGTTGGAAGGTCAATATGATATTGTTGCCAGAAACATCCCGGTAAATGCTCCCTTACGGGAAAAATTCAATTTTACAGAATCCATAGGCTTGAACAAACAAGTGCTTGTTCAGCGGCGTGCAGAATTTAACGATGGTACGGAACCTATTCGTCAGCATCTCGATTTAGCGAAAAAAACGATTTATGTTGCCGAAAATTCTCCGGTTATACTCCGGTTGCAAAATCTGTCTCACGAAATAGGAGATACCATTTTTGTTGAACAAAACGAAACGTACGAAGCCGAACAATTGGTAATGATGGTGGCCGGGGGCGATATTGATTTTACGGTGTGCGACGAAATAGTTGCCAAGCAACTATCGGAAAAGTTGCCCGAAATAGATATTGAAACCGCTGTGGGTTTCACCCAACTGGAATCGTGGGCGGTAAGAAAAAATTCGCCGATATTGCTGGACAGTATAAATAGTTTTTTCGATAATTTCCGTTCTTCAAAGGAGTTTCGGGAGATGTACGAAAAATACTATTGAAAAGAGGCTGTCTCAAAAGTAAAATTTGCTATAAAATTGTCATTCTGAATGGATCCGCCAACTGGCGGAGAAATGAAGAATCTAATTAGATTGACAATATAGATGTTTCATTTCGTTCAACATGACAAAATGAAAGTGAAACCTTACTTTTGAGACAGCCTCTTTCTACTTATGAAAATCTGCTACTTTTAAATTTGGTTGTTTGGGCTTTTCTTATTTCTCATTTTTCCTCTCGTATTGTCTCTTCTGTCTTGACGGATTTTTTTCCATTCATCCATTTTTGCTTTCCCTATAATACTTTCTACTTGAGCATCATGAGCATTCATCCTTTGCGTGCGAAGGGCTTTCATTTCCTCGCGATGTTTTTCGCGGTCGCCCATAATGCCTTGTTCGCGTTTCGCTTTCATTTCTTTAAATTGTTCAGCTCTCTCGGCGTCATGACTTTCAAACAAAATTTGCAACTGCGATAATTGGGCATCGGTCAGATTCAATTGTTTATCCATCATTTCGGCACGATCTTTAGCCGTAAATTTCATAGCGCGTTGTTCGCGTTGTCCGGTTTTGCCGCGTTGTTTTCTATTTGTATCTTGAGCCGATAAAGACAGGCTCACGGAAAGCAAAACAGTCAATGTAAATATAAAATACTTTTTCATTTGTCTAAATTTTTAATGATTAATAAATGCTGTTTGGTTTGACGTCAAAAATATAAAAAGTTTCATTTGAAAGAGCCGTTTTAAGAATCTTTATTATTCATAATTGACAGATAATTAATATTTTATGTTATTTTTATTAGTTATTTGTCGATAAAATTACACGGTTTATAGATATAAAAAAGCCATTTATATATTTCTATTGAAAGCCATTTATTTAACAAAAGTTTTAACGCAAAATATGCTATCTTTGTATAAAAAATTTCTGATAAGACATGGAAAAGATTAAAAAAGTGTATTTAAGCAAACGCGAAAGGAGCTGGTATATTGCTTCTTATTTTGTTTTGGCCTCCGGATTTATTTGGATGATTACAACCCAAAAATATTATTTGCTGATCAATTTAATTCCTCTTTTAGCTTTATATTTTTTTACCGTAAAAACTTATAGAATTACGGATGATGGCCAATTGTTACACCAACATACATTCGGGAGAGCGTTCCGCCCTGTTGCTTTGAAAGATTTTCATTCTTACAGAATACCTTCTAAAAACGAACTGACGCTTTATTATAAAGGTGGAAGCAGGACTTTGCGATTGAATGAAGACGATATAGAAGAGATTTTGGCTGAGGTAAAAAAAAATGAATCCCGCGTTAACGGTGAAAAATTTAAATAACAGGTTATAATTTATTCCAAATTTCAACCAATCCGGCATTTTCGCCCAGTAAAGGATCGGTATCAGGTATTGGAACGTTGGCGATTTTCTTGTCTGCTTGTGGGCGTTCATTTTCTTCCCCGCGGTTCAAATCGGGATTTTTCCCGTTGGGATATGCGCCCACAACCATAAAATCATCGCTTTTCGAGATGCATTTGTGAGCCACGCCCGGCGGAATTATCACAACATCTCCCGATGCCACTCCCACCAATTCGCCCTTATCGCCACCCAATAAAATAGAGGCCCGTCCGGCGTAAACGCCCAGAACTTCCTGCGTATTGCTGTGATAATGATGATAAGAATAAACGCCGTCTCTCCAACCGTTGTACCAATTGTTATTCTTAAAAGTTTTTTCAAGCCATTCGGCTGCGGCTTCGCCGGTTTCGGAAAAAACCTGTTTATAAAGTAGCACCGGATATTTACTGTTGGGAAAAATTCCGTCGTCTTCAAAATAATAAATCTTCGGTTGAATATGATTTTTCTCCATTTGCTGCTATTTATATTTTATTTTCTTGATCAAAAACTTGAGTTTTTTTCTTTCTTTTTTGGATTAAATATTTGAAAATCAAATATAAAAATACTATTGCAACTAAAAGCAGAATAATATAACTTAATTCGTGGCTGTATTTGTTGATCAGATCGGCTTGTCCATGCGCTAAATAACCCAAGAGAGCCAACACTATGTTCCAGATACCGGCTCCAAGTATTGTGTAAATTGTAAAAGAGGCTAAATTCATACGGGCCAATCCCGCGGGTAATGAAATGAGTTGTCGAATTCCGGGAATAAGTCGGCCTATGAAAGTTGAAATTTTACCGTGTTTGTTAAAGTAAATTTCAGATTTCTGAACTTTTTCGCTGCTTAGAAGCATAAGTTTCCCGAATTTACTGTCAGCTATTCTGTAAACCAATCGCCGTCCTAACCAAAGCGCGAGAAAATAATTTATATAAGCTCCAATTAGCGCTCCCAAAGTACCGAAAATCACTACCAGAAAAATGTTTAGATTGCTTTCAGGTTTACTGGCAATATAGGCCGCAGGCGGAATAACTATTTCAGAGGGAAAAGGTACAAAAGAACTTTCGATGATCATCAAAGCAGTTATACTGCCATAGTTCATGTTGTTTTCGTACCAATTTTCTATTTTTTTTATCAACGAAACAGACTCAACAGTATCGGTAACCGAAACTTGATTTTCATTTATTTGCGCCGAGGTTATTTGAGAACTGAAAATTGAAAAAATTACGATGATAAAGAACAGCTTTTTTATATCCATTTTGAAATTGAGTTAATAATATAGATGCACAATTTTTATGATCGGCGATTTAGCCATGTCCACCGGATTGGTACCGGGTTTTCCCTCCGGAATTTCTTTCTCGATCCCTAAAAAATGTTTGATCCAGTAAGGGTCTGTTTCGCCTGTTTCTTTGTTTTTGAAAGACATGGCCAAAGGCTGAAAAATCGGGTTTCCGAGAGAATCCAGGTAAGAAAAACGAACCAATTCAGTGCAGTAATAAGCGTTGTTTTCTTCATCGAAAGCAAAATCATAAGGACTCGCGATCATGTCTTCGGCATTTTCCATCGCATTAGGGATCAAATACCTGTATTGAGGCTTCAATCGGCCCACGGCTACAAGCGGGCGATTGTTCAGGTGTCCGGCTTCATTCATAAAATCATTCAGAAATGTTTTTACTACGCCCTCGGGGGAATTGGCTTCAATAACATACACCGCATCGCCTTCATGCTTCACGATGCCTACATGAGAAAATGAAATCTCTTTTCCTACCGAAGTGCTTTCTTGAATAGCTCTTTGCAGTTCCGAATTGCTTCTTCCTACAGAAAAGAGCAGATCGCCTTCTTGTAGTTTGAAGTTGTTTTTATTACAGGCTTGCAAAAAGATAACGCTAAACAAGAGGAATGCAACACCGGATTTTTTTATGTTCATTATGTGGTCGGCTTGAAATTATCGCGCAAATATAGGTTATTTGGATGATTTGACAAAGGAAATTGCCGCCGTAGGTCTGTGCGAAAGTGTTTTTTATGATTATCCGCAATTCCTCTTACTGTAAATTCTTGATTCGAAGTGGGGTGAATAGCTGACAGAGACGATTAATAAAGATAATTGCTTTTTAACGATTTGATACTCGAGTTATTTTTTTTGTTTTATAAAAAATTTAATCCTCATTCTTTAAAATTAAACGTAACGAATTATTTCGCGTAACATAGTTCCACGCCCAGTTGATGAAAATAATAAGTTTGTTTTTCACGCTCAAAATCAGCATCAAATGCAGAAACATCCAGATAAACCAAGCGAACCGGCCTTTGAATTTGGCAAACGGCAGGTCAACCACCGCTTTATTTCTTCCCACAGTTGCCATAGTGCCCAGATTGCGGTATTCGTAAAGTTTCGATGTATTTTCTCCATTGACAATGCGATGGAGGTTTCGCGCCAGGTTTTTCGCCTGCCCGATAGCCACGTTTGCCAGCTGCGGATGCCCGTGAGGATACTTTTCGGTTTCCATATACGCCACATCGCCCACTACAAAAATATCGGAAAGGCCTTCCGCACAATTCATCCTGTCCACTTTAATTCTTCCGCCGCGCCGAATCAGTTCTTTTGGAATTCCATTAATCGTGTTTCCTGTTATTCCGGCAGACCATATCACATTTTTCGAGGGAATGATTTCGCCGTTATTCAGTGTTATCTCGTTACCGTCGTATTTTGTTACAATAACGTTAGTTTTTACTATAACTCCCATCGAACGAAGATATTTTTCAGAGTAATTTTGCGCAAATCCGCTCATTGCCGACAATGTATGCGGCCCTCCTTCCAGGAGATATACATTTACTTTACCGGCATCAATGTTGGGATAATCTTTCGGGAGCACATCTTTTTTCATTTCCGCAAACGCGCCCGCCAGCTCTACTCCTGTGGCTCCGGCTCCAACAATTACAATGTTGTACAGGCTCTCTTTATCGGCCGCATACAATAACTTTTCAAAATTGAGAAGTATGGAATTCCTGACGTTGATGGCCTGA
Organism: Bacteroidota bacterium; assembly: GCA_023424395.1. Taxonomy (GTDB): domain Bacteria; phylum Bacteroidota; class Bacteroidia; order Bacteroidales; family Dysgonomonadaceae; genus JAFADY01. The sequence continues at coordinate 274,168 of JAFADY010000021.1, forward strand.
TAGGTTGATTTTAATACAAGCGAGTTTTCTTCGGCTTTTTGGTTCCCGTAGAAATTGGTGCGCGAGCCGGTGGCAATGACCAAATAATCGTATGAAAAGGTACCGATGGAAGTGTCTATGGTTTTTTCGTGCGGATTCACGGTTTCAACAATGCCCAGACGAATACGGACGTCTTTTCTGTTTTGAAATATTTTCCGTATAGGGAACGATATGGTGGCCGGTTCAATTTGCGACGAAGCTACCTGATAAAACAGCGGTGGAAACTGATGATGGTTTATTTTATCGATAATAAGGATATCGAACGTATTCTTTTTCAAGTTTTTCACAAACTGCAACCCCGCAAATCCACAACCTATGACAATGATCTTTTTCATCCTGATTCTCCTCCTCCTCCTCCTAAAAAAGCACGTAAATATTTATCGATATACGCTGTTTGTTCTCGGGATTTGTATTGTTGTATATACCGCGGATGCTCCAATACCGTCATACGGCCGAAAAGTTTTTCCTCATGGTTTAATTTTCCGATGAATTGAGCGTTTCTCTTTCCCAGAATAAACACTTCCGAGGTATCCAGTCCCAGCCCGATATCTTTTTTCAATGAAGTTATCATAAACTTCTTTACCATCTCAAACAAGGCCGGGTCATCGTAATAATTGGCATTCACGCAATTGCCGGTTTTTGTCTCACGGATAATGGCCAACGGAAACGGCGAATTGATGTAAAAATCCGCGTAAAACTTCTCTGCACCGCCGTAAGCGGCAACCATTTCGTAAACGAAAACCGACGAAACCTCGTGCGTGCGCGCCGATTTCATCGGTATGCCGCAAACGCTTTCCAACCGTTTGGTATCGGTAAAAGGCACGCCCGTTATTCCGGCGCCGTGCCGGCCGGGATTTATTCCGATGATGAATCGTCGCGGTTTCGTATCATTGTAGTAACGGGTATAAAACTTTCGCATTACCTCCATAGTCTCAGGATTGTCCAAATACGGGTTCAGTACCTGAAAACCTTCGGGCAAATGTCCCGTGTACTGCAATTCACTGTTAAATGCTATGATCTTTTCGGCAATGGTCGGCATCGGCATTTACAGTTTGGTAAGCGCCGAACCTTTATGCGCCGCAATGTGGTCGGTTTTGCTGCTTTTTATTTCGTATTGCGGATCTTCTTCTGTGGCGTGGTGTGTATAACCTTTGTAATCAAAATCTTTTGTATGCACTTTCACGATGGTCCCCGAAACTCTTCCCGCTTCAGAGTTCCAGCTCACCTTATCACCTGTTTTAAATTTGTGTGCCATAGCTTTCTTTTTTATGGATGAAATAAATTTTCATCGAAATAATAAACCTGATTATCTACCACCCGTGCAGCGGAAGTGTACGGGTGTTCCGTTGCCTTATCGTTAGCGGTAATATGCAGAACTTTCCACCCTTTTGCTTTCAGCCAATCTGAAACTATAGACCGGTGGCAGCGCCACCACACCGCTTCGGAACACATATATGCGGTTGTTTTAATGGAGGAGAGAGCTTGCAGTTCGGCAATGCCTTCTTTAAATCCGTCGGTTTCCATATAATCTGCATAGCCGCGGAAAGAAGCGTTTCTCCATCGCGTGTTTTTTGAATTTTGCACCGTTTTTCTTCTACCGCCCAACGCTTCCAGATGCAAGTATTCTATTCCGTTTTCAGGCAGTTCCTTTTTTAAGTTTTCTTTGTTGAAATGCGGATATTTTCTTGAACCCGGATAATGCCGGATATCTGCCAACACCTGAATTTCGAAAGATTTCAACATACCGATAAAGTCAGACAACATTTGAGTTGAATGCCCGATCGTATAAATAACAGGTGGTTGATTTGAATTCATAACCATAATTTTGTCAGGGCTCGAGGCCCCGACAAAAATTTGTTTTCGGTGTTTATTACGTTAAATTTGCCTTTTCATATTCAATGGCTGCCGGAAACAAAATATTGTTTTCGATGTGAATATGTCTGTGCAAATCATCTTCAAACTCTTTCAACAGATTCAATGTAACTCTGTACGTTCCACATCCGTCGGCCGGAGTTTCATAATTATTACTCAATTCGCTTATCCTTCTAAAACGCACACCTTCGTTATCGTGTTCAATGTGCATTGTTTTAATGGGATTTTCAACGCTTCCGAAAGGCGGTTTTATCAACTTTTCTCCGTTCGTTTTTCTTTCGACCATATCGCGGATGCAAGGGAAGATGATGTTTTCTTCTTTTTTGATATGCGCCGTCAGATCGTTGGCCGATTGTGCGAACAGTTCCTGAATTTCATATAATTCGGGATGGTTATCGCCGTGAACTCTCGTTATTTTATCCAAATACGGCGTAATTTCGGGAATTTTGGTGCGAATATAACGGTGATGTTTCTTTTCGATATAATCGGCCAGCAAATCAATCGACCACGTTTTAAAATCGATATCCGCTTCCTGCTTCGAATTTAAAACTTCCGACAGTTGCTGCATAAGCACATTTTCGTCAATATCCTGTTCTTTACTCGCTGCCGCAATACTGCGATTTCCGTTACAGCAGAAATCGATATTGTATGATTTAAATACCGAGGCAGCCTTATAATTCTCTGCTACAATTTTTCCAATAATACTTTCTGAATTAACTTCCATTTTGTGTGATTTTTAAAATGAATTGTATGCCCACCGTTGCCAATGAGCATACAATGAATAATTTAATTGTCTTTTCGCTTATTTTTTCTGATGGTTAATTGATATACGAATATAAACAATGTAACTGTTCCTATACCGAATATGGTATCGCCAATGGTACGCGACCATTTAAACGCGTTTACTACAGGCTGTTGCATAAATTCCGCCGAACGCGCGTACCACATTCCGTGATTTACGCTTGCAAAAGTTTGCATCAACCCCACAGGCAGCAAGCTTATGACTACCATAGCCAGCAAACCGATATTTAGTGTCCAGAACGTGAATTTAATGAGTTTATCATTCCATTTCTGTTTGCGATACATACTGCGAAGCACAAACAGCATCAGTCCGATACCCAGCATTCCATAAACGCCGAAAAGCGCCGCGTGGCCGTGTACAGGAGTTGTGTTTAATCCTTGCATATAGTACAACGCGATGGGCGGATTGATGATGAATCCGAAAATTCCGGCTCCCAAAAAGTTCCAGAATGCCACCGATAGCAAGAAATAGATCGGCCATTTATAATCGGCAAGCCATTCGGTGGATTTACTCATCCGGTAATTGTGGAATGCTTCAAAACCGATCAATACCAGCGGAACAACTTCCAACGCGCTAAAGGTAGCTCCGATAGCAATGACGGCTGTGGGCGTACCGCTAAAATACAAATGATGGAATGTTCCTAAAATACCTCCTATCAAAAAAATAGTAGTGGCAAACAGCACGTTGTTGGTGGCCGATTTTATACGCAGCAATCCCATCCGAGTAAACAAAAACGCAGCCACCACGGTTGCGAATACTTCAAAGAAGCCTTCCACCCAAAGATGTACCACCCACCAGCGCCAGTATTCGGCAATAGCCAAATTAGTGGTACGTCCCCACATTAATCCGGCAGCGTAGAAAAACGCGATGGCAAAACAGGAAATGAGGAACAGAATCAACATCCCTTTTTCCGATGTGCCTTTTTTGATGATCGGCATAATGGGCCGTATCATCAGCGCCAGCCATAAGAACAATCCAATCACCAGCAGAATTTGCCAGAATCTTCCCAAATCTACATATTCATATCCCTGATGACCAAACCAGAAGTTTTCAACTAAACCCAGTTTTTGCATTACACCAAACCATTGTCCAATTAGCGATCCGCCAACTACAATAAGCAGCGCGATAAACAGCACGTTCACGCCCAGTTTCTGAAACTTCGGGTCTTTTCCGCTCAACGATGGCCCAATATAAAGCCCTGTTGCTAACCAGGCAGTCGCAATCCAGAAGATAGCGATTTGAATGTGCCACGTGCGTGTGATGGAATAAGGCAGAAAACTCGCGATATCAATTCCGTACAACCCATCTCCTTCCACGCCGTAGTGAGCCGTTAAAATTCCCAGCATAACCTGAGCCAGAATGAGCAGGTTCACGATCCAGAAATACTTTTTGGTTGCCTGCATCGATGGCGTAATCACCTGATTCATCAACGGGTCTTCTACCGGTTTCAACGTTTCTTCTTCTTTGGTGCGCGCTTGCACAAAAACGAGTATTCCAATCCCGATTAACAGCATAATAATGCTGAATCCTGTCCAAACAACCAAATCGCCGGTGGGCACGTTCCCTATTTGCGCGTCGTTGGGCCAGTTGTGCGTATAAGTTACGTCTGAGCCGGGCCTTTCGGTAATACACGCCCACGATGCCCAGAAGAAGAATTGCGCCATCTTTTCCATCCGTTCCGTATCTTTGATGGAGTTTTTAGGAATGGCGTACGCGGCGCGTAACTCATCCAATGCGGGATCATCCATAAACAAAGACGTGTAATAATCTTTGTTGTACTCAAAAGCTTCGATACGTTCGGCAGCGAGAGAGAGCGTTCTTGTGGTTTCATCGTACGTATTTTTACGTAAAAATGCCTGAAGCCTTGTTTCCAACGCAGCCTTCTGCTCATCGCTTTGTGATTCGAAATTACCGCCTGCCCATTTATTGAGCAGGTACTGCGCTTCGCGGTGAAGGTAATCGGCCGTCCAGTCGGGAGCAACATACGCGCCGTGCCCCCAGATGGAACCTACTTCCTGTCCGCCCATACTTTGCCAAACGTTTTGGCCATCTTTAATATCGTTCCCGGTAAAAAGAACGCTACCCGATTCATCCACCACTTGTTCGGGCACGGGTGGAGCTTTCTGATAAATTTGTCCGCCATAGAATATCAAAACTGCGAACGAAAGCCCAACGACCAAGAAGAATGCAATCCATAATTTTCTTTGAGTCATAATTGTCTTTTTTAGAATGTTAATATATCAGGATATTTAGATGTCGATTCTCAACTGTACTTTAATTTTAAAAACTGAACGCCAAGAACGATTAATGCAGACAGCTTAATAACTTCACTTACAATATAAAAAATATGCAGGGAAGATTTGGGTACATCAGTTCCGGCGGTGTACATCATCACTCGCTTATCTAAAGCGGGTAACAACCAAAAAGTCTGTAACAAAAGAATGAAAAACGCGATACCAAAAAAAACACAGCACTGTTTTGCACATACCGGCCTTAATTTATAGAAAGCAAAAGCGGTTACAAACGCGAGCACCCACTCTATTTTGTTCATAACTCCAAAAACAAGGTTTCCAATTCCCAGGCCCACAGGCAACGTTACACCGGGAGCTCTGAATTTTAACCACGATTCCATGAAACTTATGGCACATATAAATCCTATCCAAACAAAAATGGATGGAAGCGCCAAAAGATATATTTCGTTCCGTTCTATATGTTTCATTTCTTTATAGTTTATGGTGTTTTTCTATTTCCGACAAAAACATCTGAAATAGGGGTAAAAAAATTATCGCGCCAATAGCGATTCTCCTTTTTTAATATTGGTTGCCAATTCAAAGATCGTGGTGCTTTGCAGCGTGTCTCTCAATTGGTTTCGTATTTCCGAAAAGGAGTGATGCAGCGGGCAAGGGTGTTCTTCGTTACACTCGCTCAAACCAAGTACACACCCGTAAAAAGCGGCATCGCCGTCAATGGCCGAAACGATATCGGCAACGGTGTGACTCTTCATTTCATCGGGTACGACCTCAAAACCGCCGTTTGGGCCGGTATAGGAGCTCACGATTCCGTGTTTCGATAAAGTGCTCAACAGTTTTCCGGTAAATGCCTCGGGCACACCGGTATACTTTGCCACATCGCCTATTTTCGTCCGTTCTCCTTTAAGCGATTGCGTAGCAATGTAAAGCACAGCTTTTATTCCGTATTCGCAACTTTTTGAAAACATTCAACTAACTTATTACCGCAAATATATAACATTTTTTAATTTCCGACAAATTTATCGGGAATAAATTTGTTAATTTCTATTGTCGCACGCGGTTAATCCTAACGGACATCTGGAAAAAAATACAGGTTTATTTTGCTTTAAATGTTCGAGCGGAGTTTGAATCGAAAGTTTTTTACATGAAAGTAAATGAAAATAGAATAGTACACCCGGCGGGAATCGAACCCACATCGTCGGAACCGGAATCCGATATTCTATCCATTGAACTACGGGTGCAAATAATTTATTTGAAAGATGTATTATCCCATTTTAGCGTGATAGTTTCACTTTTTATATATGGTTCTATTTCACGGAGTTGACTTTCCGATAAATATTTTTTATAATCGAGCGTCAAGCTCAACATGTCTGAACCATTCACAAATTCTGCCCAAACGGGATAAATATCCGGCAAAGATACGGCAAATTTATATTTATCCGTGCCTTTTTTAGCCGGATCGAAAAATTTTTCGGGAGAAGTATCGGGTAGCAGCGTATCTCCGTTTATTTCTTCCCAATTGGTGGAATAGAACCGAATATGACTGTCGCAAGCGTTACCGCAAACGGTTTTAATAACACAAATAATTTGTGTATTGTTTACAAGTGGAAGTAATTTTATTTGCGTGAAACCGGCCTCCGAAGTTTTAATTTTGAGGTAACTATCGGTATGTATTTGTTTTTCGAACTTGCCCATATCGTAAGTAATAACCGTGGTTCCGGTATTTACAAGCAGCATTGTCCGGTTGCCTTCCGATAACCCCGGTAAAATGTGCGAAGGCATTGTTTTAAAAACATCGTTTATTTTTTGCGCATAACTACACAATGAGATACCTAAAAACAACAAAAAGAATATTTTTTTCATACTGATTATTTTACAAGAATTCCTAACTGATCAACACCAATACCGGGTTTTCCCCCTTCGGCGCCCGAAATTGTTTCGAATTTAACGAAAGATGCCGTTGAAGATTCCTTAAAACGAACAAATTGTGTGGACGGATTATTTTTTATATCTGTGAATTGGGAGTTGCTTATTTCTTTCCAATTTTTTCCGTCTTCGCTTACGCTGAAAGCGTATTTAAAAACAGATTCCCGATTGGGTTTCGGAGAATAAGAAAAACCTTTTACGGCAACTGTTTCGCCTAAATCCACTATCAACGGACTTTTGGTAACAACTCTCCATTTGTCTTTTTGTATATCGCTCAACAAAGTGTCTGCAGTTGCGGCAATTGCCGGCGCTCTGTAAGCGCCGATATGCGCGATATTTACTTTATCTCGTGCTTCGATGATGCTAAGCCTGATTTTTGAAGGGGCGCAATCGTCGAATTTCAATAATCGCTTATAACCTATGGTTGTGCCTTCCGCCAATTTAATCCATTCGTTATCAATAAATCCGTCAATCCTGAATACTTCGGCACGCTGGCCTTTTCCGATGTCTTCTTTCAACATAATGGTGTTGATCGTATCGCCGTTTAAATTGTATTCTTTTTCGCTTCCGGGTTTGGCTGTCCATATTTTAGGCTCGGTAGTAATATTATTTTTATCGAATGTGTTTTTTACATACGCCCCGAATTCTTTAATTCTGTTTACGTCGATATCGTGCAACAATCCTCTTTTATCGGGAGGGACGTTTAATAACAGAACAGAATTCATTCCTACCGATTGATAATAAATATCTACGAGTTGTTGTAAAGATTTCACCTCATGGTCCTCTTCGGGATGATAAAACCATCCGGGACGAATGGAAACATCTACTTCGGAAGGATACCAATACAATTGCTTGGCTTCTACAATCAGTTTTCTACTGCCTAAATCTTCTGATACAGGAGAGATGTTCAATCGCCGATTTTGTTGTAGGATGGATTCGTTTATTTCGGGATTGAGCGGCGTAACGCTCCATTCTGTTGAACGCCCGAAATCATTTTCGTTTCCCACCCAACGAATATCGTTACCCATAATGGCTTTTACCGCATTCGGTTGAAGGCTGTCGATTACTTGATAAAATCGCTGCCAATCATATTCTTGCGTTTTCGTTTCAATATCTTCTTCGTGGGCTCCGTCAAACCAAACTTCGTGAATTTCTCCATAATTGGTCAACAATTCTGTCAGTTGTTGGGTAAATAAATTGTTATAATTAATAGAATCGCCGTAGCTTTCGGCTTTTCTGTCCCAAGGCGAAAGATAAATACCGAATTTTAATCCGTATTTATCGCAGGCATTTTTTACTTCACGTACAACATCACCCTGTCCGTCTCGCCAAGGAGACGAAGTAACGGAATGTGTTGTGGTTTTGGTTTGCCATAAACAAAATCCATCGTGATGCTTGGCAGTAAAAATAAGCATTTTAAAACCGGCTTCCTGAAGCGTTCTAACCCATTGCTCTGCATTAAAATCGGTGGGAGAAAATAGGGTAGGGTCTTCAGTTCCGTCGCCCCATTCTTTTCCTGTAAAAGTATTCATTCCAAAATGCACGAAAGCGGTTAATTCCAATTCTTGCCACGCAAGTTGTTTTGCAGTGGGGATAAGGTATGCCGCCAACTTTACTTTGTGCTCGGATTTCATATTTTCGGGAAACACCAATTCTTTCTCGAAGTATTTTTTTTCTTTGCTTACGCAAGACGAAAAAATAAATGAAACTGTTATAACGATGAAGAAAAAAACCTGCTTCATAACTCCTGAGGTTAAGTACATTTATTATCTTCGACAAAATTAATCTGTTTTGGCGAATACACAAACTAAAAAAGCCACCTTTTGGGTGGCTTAGAGATTAAATATCTTCGGACTGCTTAACTTATTACAACGCAGCAGCTTCTTCAGCAACTTGTTTCAAAGTGTCGGCAGCTGCAGCAGCAGCTTCAGCGGCAGCGGCAATGCTGTCGGCTTGTGCTTGTGCGATGCTGTCTAATCTTGCAACTTCAGCAATGCTGTCTTGTCTTGCTTTTTCAGCTTCAGCTTGTTTGTTGGTGCAAGAAGCAAATCCGATGGTAGCAACCAAGGCTACGAATAAAAATACTTTTTTCATTTTTTCAATAATTTTAAACGATAAGTAAATAACTGTTTATAAAAACCGCGCAAAGTTATACGGTTTTTATGTTATACAACATGTTTTCGTAAAAAAATATAGTTAAATAAGGTTAATTTACTGTTGCCTTGCTTTTTAATGGACATGCGCTTCCGCTCCTTCTTCTCTATTTTTGTGAACTGTGCTGTGCGGATGTTCTACAGGAGAGTAAATAGAATAGAGTTTCAGTGTTTTATCGGAAGAAGTATTTATTAAGTTGTGCCATTTTCCGGCGGGAATAAATACGCCAAAATCGTCAGAAAGTGTTCTTTCAAATGATAAATTATTTTCGGAATCTCCCATTTTTATAACACCTTCACCTTCTTCTACGCGAATGAACTGTTCAATGTCGGTATGTAATTCCAATCCGATATCTTCGCCTGGTTGAAGGGTCATAACCGTCATTTGCATGTGTGTGCCCGTCCAAATAGAAGTGCGGTAAGTTTCGTTTTGCAATGTGTATTCTTCTACATTAAAAACGAAAGGCTCCGATCCGAAATCTTTGAACTCAACAGGTTCGCTTGGAATTTCTGCTTCCTTTGTTTGAGCTGTTTCCGTTTGTTTTGGCGGTTGTGTACACGAAAAAACAAGAATACTTAAAAGTAGTAATGATAATTGATAAATTTTTTTCTTCATAATAATTGTTATTAAATTGCCTATAAAGATAACTATATAAAAAGGAATCGGCCTAAATTTCCAGAAAATTTAGGCCAATTTATAATATTTCTAAACAAGTATCAGGAGTATAGAAAACGCTTTATGCTTTTTTTTGGGGTTTTTTCAAATTCATCCTTCATTATCTCTATTCCGCTTATGCGCTCGTAATTGGCTACGGATTTATTCAAAATTCCTTTGTTGTTGTTCATTATCTCTTCCAGGTTTTCTTCTGTTACGCCGTCTGCTTGCATGGCCGGATAATCGGGATAGATCAATGCTATCAACTTCTTATCTTTATCAAGAATAAGGCTTTCGGCCACGTAAGGCAAATTATTCAATTTCGATTCAATTTCTTCGGGGTAAATGTTTTGTCCGCTCGGGCCTAAGATCATCGTTTTAATTCTGCCTTTTATAAATAATCTTTCGCCGATTTTTATGCCCGAATCGCCTGTTTTAAGCCACCCGTCTTCGGTAAAAGCGGCCTGGGTAGCGTCAGGGTTTTTGTAATAACCCTTCATTACATTTTCTCCTCTCACCTGTATTTCCCCAGGTACATTCTCCGGGTCGGGAGAGTCTATTCGCGCTTCCATAATACCTTTAAGAACCGACCCACAAGAAGTAGGTACAAAATCGTAGTGATGATCGTAAGAAATAAGTGGAGCGCATTCCGTCATTCCATAACCTACGGTAAATGGAAATTTAATTTTATAAAAGAAAGCCTCGATATCTTTGCCGAGGGCGGCGCCTCCAATAATCACTTCCCTGAAGTTTCCTCCCAATGATGACACGAGCGATTTTCTTATCTTATTGTAAATGAGATTATTTAATCCCGGAATTTTAAGGATCGGTTTCATTATCGGTTTCTCGATGACGGGGAGTATTTTTTTCTTATAAATTTTTTCAAAAATAAGCGGTACCGTAATGATAATATGCGGTTTTATTTCTTGAAACGCTTTGATGAGGTTTTGCGGAGAGGGAATAACATCCAGAAGTGTTACGTGAACTCCTTCCGACAAAGCGTATAAAAAGTCGAAAGCGCAACCGTACGCGTGCGCCATCGGTAAAAAAGCCAAATCCCTATCGTTTTTGAAAAGAAGATCAAGAGTATGTGCATAGGTAACATTTCCGGCAAAATTATTGGCCGTAAGCATTACCCCTTTGCTAAAACCGGTTGTTCCCGATGTGTAGTTCAAGCATATAACTTCTTCGTTGCTGATCTCAGGATAGGAAATGTCGTCCTTTTGAAACCCGTTGGCATATTTTTCGCTAAATAATGAATCTATATTCCGGGAAATCGATTTAATTTCTTTGTTGTCTGATTGTACTAAATTAAAAGTGGGTATACTAAAAACGGGAACTTGAAAATTTTGATGCTTGAGATTTTCCCAAATTCCATCGTTTACGAATATACAAGCCGATTCGCTATGTTCAATGATGTTGATCATGCTTTCGGAATTGAACTCGTGCAAAATAGGAACAATTACAGCCCCATAAGTAAAAGTTGCGAGAAAAACCGAACACCAACTCGAGTGGTTTTTTCCGATCAATGCTACTTTGTCTCCTTTTTGAATGCCGAGTTGCTCAAAAAGCACATGGATTTTTGCAATTCTTTCGGCCAGTTCACCGTATGTAATTGTGTCCTTATCTTTATAATTAGTTAATGCAGGTAACTCCCAATTTGCTTTAAAGCTATCCTCGTATAGTTTTACAAAGTTTTGTTGAATCATTTTGCACAAATATTTAAGTTTTGTGCAAAAATAATACGAATTTCGTGATTAGCAAGCAAAAGGGACATTTTAATTACACTAAATTTAGTAATTTTGCAGAATTGGAATTGAATTTATTTCAATTTTCGATATGATAATATGATAGATACAACAATTTTCGAGAATAAAACCGCAGCTTACTATACTTTAGGATGTAAATTGAATTTTGCAGAAACGTCGGCAATAGGCAGGCAATTATCGCTATCGGGTGTAACAAAGGCACGCCGAGGGCAAAAGGCGGATATTTGTATAATTAACACTTGCTCTGTTACCGAGTTGGCCGATAAGAAAGGACGTCAGGCAATACGAAAAATGATACAACAACATCCCGATGCTTTTGTAGTTGTAACGGGATGCTATGCGCAACTCAAACCCGATGATATTGCCGAGATCGAAGGAGTGGACTTGGTACTTGGTTCTGAGCAAAAGTTGGATGTAATGCAATACATCGACGATTTAACAAAGAAAGACAAAAGTGAGATCGTTACCACCAAAACCAACCGAATTAAAACTTTTGTACCTTCGGTATCTGCCGACGATCGTACCCGATATTTCTTGAAAGTGCAAGACGGATGCGATTATTTCTGCTCATTTTGTACCATTCCTTATGCCAGAGGCAGGAGCCGAAACGGCTCCATATCCGATTTAGTGAAACAGGCTCAAGAGATTGTAAAACAGGGCGGCAAAGAAATCGTGCTAACCGGCGTTAACATAGGAGATTTCGGACATACGACCGGAGAAACGTTTTTCGATCTGATTAAATCGCTTGATATGGTAGAAGGAATTGAAAGATTCAGAATTTCTTCTATCGAACCCAATTTACTCACCGATGAAATTATTGAATTCGTGGCCGAATCAAAGCGCTTTGCGCCGCATTTTCATATTCCCTTGCAAGCAGGAAGCGACGCTGTTTTGAAACTCATGAAACGAAAATACGACACGGCGCTTTTTCGCCACAAAATAGAAAAAATAAAACAAACCATGCCTCACGCTTTCATTGGCATAGACGTTATTGTGGGAGTGCGTGGCGAAACCGATGAATATTTCGCCGAAGGCGAAAAATTTATCGAGTCGCTCGATTTTTCCCAACTTCACGTTTTCACTTACTCCGAAAGGGCAGGAACACAAGCGTTGAAAATAGATCATATCGTTGACCCGAAAACAAAACACGCGAGAAGCAGATCGTTATTAGACATTTCGGAAAGAAAATTGCACACTTTCTATGAATCTCAAAAAAACATGCATCGCAAAGTAATTTTCGAACATACCAAACACGGAGAGTTGATGCATGGATTTACCGAAAATTATGTAAAACTCTTCGCTCCATACAATCCGGCTCTTGTAAATGAAATTACGGAAGTTAAATTAGGTGAGTATAACGATGAAGAAATGGCAATGGAAGCTCTTTTCATTGACTGAGGATTGAAGCAATGGCCGAAGAAATTAAAAAAAGCATAGGATTTTATTTATTGTACGGAGTAACTTCTTTAATGGCGCTACTTCCGTTTTCGGTACTTTATTTTATTTCGGATATACTTTATTTTTTGGTGTACCGATTGGTGGGATATAGAAAAAAAGTAGTGCGGAAAAATCTTCTCAACTCTTTTCCCGATAAGGAAGAGCATGAAATCTTAAATATAGAAAAACGCTTTTATCACCATCTGTGCGATTATTTTGTAGAAACTATTAAAACGCTTCGCGTTTCGGACAAAGAAATCCGAAAGAGAATGGTTTTCAGAAATCCTGAAATTATCAATCGGCTCACTAAAGACGGAAATTCCTGCCTGCTAAGTCTCGGCCATTACGGAAATTGGGAATGGGTGCCGTCCATAGTCATGTATCTTTCTCGGGAGTTGGAATCGAGCCAGGTTTACAAAAGATTATCCTCATCGGCATTCGATTCGCTTTTTTTGAAATTACGCTCCAGATTTAATTCAAAATCTATTGAAATGCGAAGTATTTATCGTACTATTGTAGCCTATAAAAATTTGAATAAAGCAATGGTAATAGGTTTTCTGAGCGACCAAAGGCCACGCACGGACAGCAAAACTTATGTTACGGAATTTCTTAATCAGCAAACCCATGTGTTTTTAGGAATGGAACATATGGCTCGGAGATTTGGTTTTTCGGTTGTTTATCTCGATATTAAAAAAGTAAAACGCGGACATTACATCGGAAACTTTTCGGTAATAACTGCCGATGGCAGTATGGAAGAAGAAAACACGATTTCGGAAAAATACATACGAAAGCTGGAAGAAACCGTTCTTCACGATCCGGCGTGTTATTTGTGGTCGCACGATAAATGGAAATATAACCAATCAGTGACATGAAAACATCGGTGGTAATATTGAACTGGAACGGGCGTAAATTATTGGAGAAATTTCTACCGATAGTTTTACAACACACCTTGAATGACGAAACCGAAGTAGTAATTGCCGACAATGCATCGAGCGACGACTCGGTGGCATTTCTGAAAGCCGGTTTTCCCGATGTTCCCTTGCTCATCTTCGATAAAAATTACGGCTTTGCCGATGGCTACAATAAAGCTTTACAGCAAGTTTCATCTGAATACGTTGTGCTGTTGAACTCCGATATAGAAACAACGGAAAACTGGCTTTCAGAAATGATCTCCTACTTAGATTCGCATCCCGAAGTAAGCGCTGTACAACCGAAAATTTTATCACAGAAACAAAAAGATTTTTTTGAATATGCCGGAGCGTGCGGAGGATTTATCGATAAATTCGGTTATCCTTTCTGCCGGGGGCGAATTTTGGAAAATGTGGAGAAAGACAATGGGCAATACAACCATATTATTCCTGTTTTTTGGGCAACCGGAGCTTGTTTGTGTATTCGGAGAAAAGATTTTTTTGAAGCCGGAGGCTTAGATGCGCGATTTTTCGCGCACATGGAAGAAATAGACCTTTGCTGGCGGTTAAATGCCCGAGGGAAAAGGGTGGAATGCTTGCCGCAATCGGTGGTTTATCATGTGGGCGGCGCATCGTTAAGCAAAGATAATCCCCAAAAAACCTACCTCAATTTCAGGAATAATCTGCTCATGTTATATAAAAATATTCATCCCGATAGATTTTTGATTGCTTTTGCAGTCCGCACTGTTTTAGATACTTTGGCTTGCTTGCATCTTCTGTACAAAAAGCAATTTAAAAGTGCGCAAGCGGTTATAAATGCCTATAAAGATTTTTATAAATCAAAATCGGAATTTAAGTACGACAGAAAATTAAACCTGGAAAAAACCACAGTGGATAAAATTCCTGTTAAGTTCAGGGAAAGTATTTTGTGGAATTATTATTTCAAAGGCAAAAAAACGTATTCTTCCATTTTCGGGAATTAATTCCGTGTGTTTTGAGTCCTTATTCGAAATTAAACGATAGCACAATCATCCTTTGTGTGGCTTTGGATAATGACAACGGATACTTCATTAACTCGGTTTCCACCAAATCCGTACGGTTTTTTTCCAATACATCCGTTAATCCGAAACAAAATTTCAGTTCCGGCGAGAGTTTGAATAGAGGTAAGTAAAAGTCGCATCCAAAACCAACTTCAATTCCATAGTCGTAAGGTTTTAATAAAATCGGCTGATTTCTCCTCGACGCGAGTTCCACGCTGCCATATCCGCCTAACACCAAATAAGGCCGGTAATTATTTACCCTTCCTACAGCCATTTTCACTTGCAGCGGCAGCGTGATGTAATTATTTCTTACTCCCGTAGTAAATTCTTCTCCGGAGGTTTGTTCTTTGAATACAAAATCTTTTGAGCCTAAGTGTAAAGTAGGGATGGCTCTCAAATTCATAAAACTGTTCAAATACAGATCGGTAATAATTCCAACGCTGAATCCGGGCGAGTAGGAGGGAATCTCAGAAAACCAAACTTCGCCGTTTTCATTTACATGTCCCGATTGGGTGAGCATCAGATCTTGTGTGTGCATACCCACCATAAATCCGAAATGAAATATTTTTTGGTCGGCATACGGCTGATTCTGCAACTTTTGTTTTTGAGCCCAAATAGTCGCTGTAAAAACAAAAATGAAAATAAATGCTATGTAGAGTTTTTTCGTGTACATTCATTCAATAAACGATTTCTTTACCCTGTTATTATAATGAGAAAGAAAATAATCAGACTTAGGTATAATTTATTATTTAGAAATAATAAAAATAATTTATTTATGAGGTTATTAATAATTTGATAATCATAAGTCAATATCAGTACTTCAATAAGATCAGTTGTTTATTTTTGTTTTTTCGAAGGATTTAATGTTTGACATTTTTGTAATTTTAAAAAACTCTTTATCTTTGTGCCCTATTTATGATATTGGATTATCGGAAACATTAACTAAAATTTTTTTTATTATTATGGCTTACGTAATTAATGAAGATTGTATTGCTTGCGGCACATGCATCGATGAGTGCCCTGTAGATGCAATATCTGAAGGTGATATCTATGTAATTGACCCTGAGGTTTGCACAGATTGCGGCACTTGCGCAGAGGTTTGTCCTACAGAAGCAATTCATCCGGCTTAACATATACCGGACAAGAAGGTAAAAAGGGTTGAACGGACTTTCTGTTCAACCTTTTCTTGTTTTTGCGTACACAAAAAAAAACGCCTCTGTTATAGAAGCGTTTTCTTAATTATAAAGGGTCGAAAAACTAACCGTTAACTTTTTTCATGTGAGCAATGAGGTCGAGCACTTTATTTGAGTAACCCCACTCGTTGTCGTACCAGCTTACGACTTTCACAAAAGTCGGGCTCAATTGGATACCGGCTTTTTCATCGAATATAGAAGTGCGTGCATCGCCGATGAAATCGCTCGATACAACAGCTTCGTCCGTATATCCGAGAATACCTTTCAATTCGCCTTCGGCGGCTTCTTTCATAGCGGCGCAAATTTCTTCGTAAGAAGTTTCTTTTTCCAAACGAACGGTCAGATCAACTACAGAAACGTTCAAAGTAGGAACGCGCATAGACATACCGGTTAATTTTCCGTTCAATTCCGGGATAACTTTACCTACGGCTTTAGCGGCTCCGGTAGATGAAGGAATAATATTTGCGGAAGCAGCGCGCCCGCCTCTCCAATCTTTTTTCGATGGGCCGTCCACTGTTTTTTGAGTAGCTGTTGTGGAGTGAACTGTTGTCATTAATCCTTCCAATACACCGAATTTATCGTTCAGAACTTTGGTTATAGGGGCTAAGCAATTGGTTGTACAAGATGCATTCGATACAAATTGCTCGCCTTTTGTATAAGTTTCGTGATTTACTCCGCAAACATACATGCGGGTGTCGTCTTTTGAAGGAGCAGACATAACTACGTATTTTGCACCGGCATTGATGTGCGCCTGCGCTTTTTCTTTGGTAAGGAAAATACCGGTAGATTCGACTACATATTCCGCATCAACTTCGTTCCATTTTAAGTTGTTGGGATCCATTTCAGAAGTTACACGGATGTTTTTTCCGTTTACAACCAAATTTCCGTCTTTAATGTCGATGTCGCCTTTGAATTGACCATGGATTGTGTCATATTTCAACATGTACGCAATATAATCCAAATCCAGCAAGTCGTTGATACCTACAACTTGAATGTCGTCCCTTGTTTGAGCTGCACGGAAAACCAAACGACCGATGCGTCCGAATCCGTTAATACCTACTTTAATCATAATTTGTTGAAATTTTATTTGTTAAAAGTGTTCCTAAATTCAATCTAATTGAATGACAAAAATACAAAATATTTTCTTGTTAATGAAATAATTTGTATCAAAAAGTGTGAAGAGACAATTTTCAATTTTAATTGTCAATTCATCATTGTCTTTCTAAAATTTTATACATAACGAAAAAGCAACCGCCAATAAGAATCCCGATAATGACGTAAATTTAAGGTAAGGATCGAGTTCCCTATTTTTTTTGTTCGTAATTTTAGAAAGAATAATAAAGAAAAGGAATAGCACAATAGTGTATAAATAGCGGTACCATGGTAATGGAGCGAACATAAAACTATATTGCAGAAAACAGGCAAACATGCCAAAAGTAAGAGAAACATGATAGAGCTTGGCTCTTTTCAATCCAAGTTTAGAAGCCACAGTAATTTTACCGGATTCTTTATCATTGTCAATATCACGCATGTTGTTGATATTCAAAATCATTGCGCTGATAAATCCCATCCCGATAGAGGGAAGCATGGGCTGAAAATCTATACGATGAACATGTAAAAAGTAAGTTCCGATAACCGCTACAGGCCCAAAAAACAAGAATGCAAAAAAATCGCCCCAACCTTTGTAACCGTATGCTATTTTTCCCATGGTATAAAACAGGGCCGATAAAATGCAAAAGAGCCCCACGATAAAAAGTCCGAATACAAATGCATGGCCTATTTCTTTAGCAATAGCTAAAATAAGGATGCTTCCGAGAGCCATAGAAAGTATTACCGTTATTAAAATAGCTTTAATTATTTGTTTTCTGGTGATACTGCCGCTTTGCATGGCGCGAACAGGGCCTTGTCGTTTCCCTGTAATGTCCGTACCTTTTTCAAAGTCACCCAAATCATTGGCTAAATTGGCCAATATCTGTATAAAAATGGATAATACAAGTGTAAGTACAAAAACCAACAAGCTGAATTTTCCTTCGTGAAGAGCGATCCCGCTTCCTAAAACTACCGTAGCAACAGCCAAAAACAACGTCCTCAGCCTAAAGGCCGATATCCATGTTCTAATAGATGACATATAAAACTTTTTTTGAAGCTGCAAAGATAGTTTTTGTGGCTTATAAATGCAACAACTCTTTTCTAAGTGTGTAAATATTTAAACTTCTTGCAAGTGAAAAACAAAAATAATCGTATATTTGCGAAAACAATTAATCTCATTGAATAACTTATAAATAAACACACATGGATAAGCCTTATGTAATTGGTATAGATGTTGGCGGAACAAATACGGTGGTTGGCCTCGTCGACAAAAGAGGACAAATTTTACGTAGCGGAAGTATTAAAACCGCAAAACACGCGCAAGTAGAAGACTATTTGGATGAATTAACAGAGTTGATAAACAGCGTTATTGAAGATACCACAACCAAAGATCAAATTAAAGGTATCGGCGCAGGAACTCCAAACGGCAACTATTTCACAGGAAGTATAGAATTTGCACCCAACTTGCGTTGGAAAGGTGTAATTCCATTTGCTCAAATGTTGGAGGACAGGGTAGGAGTTCCCGTTGCCTTGACCAACGATGCCAATGCTGCTGCTATTGGAGAAATGACCTACGGCGCCGCGCGCGGAATGAAAGATTTCATTGTCATTACCTTGGGAACGGGCGTAGGAAGCGGTATTGTGGTGAATGGACAGTTAGTGTATGGACACGATGGATTTGCCGGAGAGCTGGGACACGTAATCATGCGTCGTAATAACGGCCGTGTTTGCGGTTGCGGCAGAGCCGGATGTTTGGAAGCCTACACATCGGCAACGGGTGTTGCCCGCACGGCGAGGGAATACCTTGAATTGCGTCCGGATGCGAAAACCCAACTTCGAGATATTCCTTCGGAAGACATTACATCGAAAGATGTTTTCGATGCCGCCATGGCAGGCGATCAGATGGCAAAAGAGATCTTTAAATTTACCGGCGATATGCTCGGTGAAGCTTTTGCGGATTTTGTTGCATTCTCCAGTCCTGAAGCGATCATCTTGTTTGGAGGATTGGCCAAAGCCGGCGATCTTATTATAAACCCTATAAGAGAAACAATGGAAAAAAACCTTTTGGATATTTTCCAAAATAAGGTGAAATTGATGTTCTCAGAACTTAAAGAAAGCGATGCTGCCGTTTTAGGCGCCAGCGCGTTGGGTTGGGAAGTGAAGTAGAATAGTTTTTTGTTGAAAATTAAAGGCATCGTCATACAGCGATGCCTTTTTAATCAAACCAAACGTATCGGCCATCACTTTTTTTTATCACATTTTTGTTTTAGCTTTGTTCTTTAATATTGAGGGTAAAATTATTGTTCATAATCAAGAAAACCAAATTTATTACAAATAAAAATTATACCTTACCAATACAACCACAATTAACTACAATTACTATGTTGCCCAAAACATTAATTACGGTTATCATACCCATTTATAACGGTGAAAAATATGCAAAAACTTGTTTAGAAAACATGTTGCAACAGAGTTATAAAAATTTGGAAATTATTGTAGTAGATGATGGCTCTACGGATAAAACCGCTGAAATTATCCGCGATTACCCGGTAAAAATAATCACGCACGAGAAAAACAAAGGATTATCGGCAGCAAGAAATACCGGAATGGATGCTGCTACCGGAGAGTACATCCATTTTATGGATGTAGACGATAGTGTGAATTCTGTTTTTTATGAGAAGATGATAAAAGCCATTTCGGAAACAGAGACAGATATTGCGTGTGGAAGTATGATAAATGAACACAACAGATACAAAACGCAACGTTTTAAAAACCAACAAGTTTATGTTAACACCAAAGATAAACTCACCGCTACTTACGTGGGTAAATGGGGATTTGTTTGGCGGTATTTATTCCGGTTGGATTTTCTAAAAAGCCGCAAACTACGTTTTGAAGAGGGACGTTTTATCGAAGACTTGCCGTTTTCGGTGCCGGCGGTATATTTTGCGAACAAACTGGTAACGGTTCCCGATGCAGAATACTTTTATAATCATTCGGTCAACTCAATACTTACTAACAAAGAAAAAACACATCGAAAAAAACGACATGCTGATAAAAAATATGCAAAAGAGCAAATTTTAAAATTTGCCAAAGAGCACAATTTTAAAATTCCCGGTGTTAATACGGGTCAATTAAATTATCTTTTTCGTAAGTTTTATTTGAACCTTATTGCAAAAAATTAAGGTATCTGCTTCTATCTGTTTGCTCGCAAATCCTTTAAAAATTCTTTCAATTCGTTTAATTCTACCTCCTCGTAATAAGTCATTTTGTGGATACCTGTAAGTTCAACTGCTTGCATGAATGTTGCATACGGATAACCTCTGCGTAATTTGCTTTGGATTATGTGAGGTGTGCAGTCGTTTACTTCAACACATTTTAATTCGGGTATTTTGCGTGTGATTATTTCATGATATATTACGTGCATGGTAAAATAATAAGAAAGTTTTTCACTTTTTTCCCAAAAAAGAAGCATAATATCCAGAAGAGTTTGTATCACTTTACTCGATTTTCGGGCGAAAATTATGCTGCTCAATATGTTAACTTTAAATTCAGGTTGCCAGTTAAAATAAAACGGATCGGCTTTCATCCAGTATTTTTTGTGTTTTTCATCCTCAGAGCGCTGGAAAAGAAAATATTCCATTTCTGAATATTTCTGCGGTAAAGAGTCCGTTAGAAGAATGGTGGCATCCATCCAAATACCGCCATAAACATGTAATAATACGATTCGAAGCAAGTCAGAAAAAAAAGTAATGGTAAATTCAGGATGATTGTTTTTTTTCCACAAAATAAAATCGGGTAAGTCCACATATTCGGAAATTGTATCGTCCGATAAACGGATAACACGATAATTGCCTTTGAATTTGTCAACCGATTCAAAACAGATGCGAACAATTTCGGGTACCGATTCGCTATCGGTGCCTTGCGCCCAATATTGCCATATTATTTTTTCATCTTCATTGAAAACCTTTTTAGCTTTTAGTTGAAAACCATTTATTTTCCCTTCAAAATATTCGTCGATAATCGGATTCCAGGCATCTGCCACTCTTTTTTGCCTTCTGATAGAAGACCTCCGTTTTCTTATCCTATAAAGTGGAGGGGGAAGTATGTATTTTGAAATGCCCATTTTTTAGTGATTAATGCTTTAGTTATAACTCAAAACCCGATTTCCCCGGCAAAATACTTTCAAACGAAGCGGTGAGCCCATTCATTACTTCATCGTAATTTCTTATATGCGCATTGTCGTTTAAGCAAACCAATGAATAAGATTGTTCACGGATGGCTCTTATGGCTTGGCCTGATTTGATAATGAGCGGGAACATTTTCGTATCGGAATATGTATTATAAGGCGTGAAATTCGAACTGCATATCTGCCAAGTCCTGAAAAGCTCCTGCGTGTAATCTTCACTGCTTCTGAACCGATTTTCAGACATGGCAGTTAATTCTTTCTCGGCGTGTTTCCAAACTTCTTCGTAAAGTGTTTTTGTATAGGGTTGCGCGTTGTGAGGCGTTCTGAGGGTAATAAATTTATCGTAAGGCAACAACAAATAATTTAAACGGGCTTTTTTTCCGTAAAGTGGATTCAACCATTTATCGCGGTCTTTTTGAAAAACTTCCTTTTTATCGAAATGCTGATTGATAAGCCGAATGTTATTTTTTAGGCATTTACTCCATAAAGATCTTCCGAAATTAGTGCGAAACGCGGCAATATCGCATGCAAGGCCGTTTTGAAAAAAACGCTCTTTGGTAATATGGTTGATAATGAAAAAATCGTCGTTGAAATACACAAAATTTTCTGCCAAATCAGGAATTTTATGTAGATAAATCTCTATTAAACTTGAATTAAAGGTTGGTAAAAATTGCTTCGGTATATAATCTTCGTGATTTACCAACTGTAATTTCGGATGCTCGGCATTCAGCCACTCCGGTTTTTGACCGCAGGTAACAAAGTGGATTTTTCTGACCCAAGGAGCGAATTTATCCACTCCCCGAAACCAATATTTTAGCAACCCGTGATCTCGGAACCGGGCCACAGACATCTCATTGGCAGTATTGTCTATTTTACCGGAATATTTGGCAAAATCTTTTTGCCATTGAGGATCGTTCATATCCACCCACGTGATCACAAAATCAATTTCCATATCTATAAAATGGGCTGAAAGAAGATTGAGCCGTTAATTGGTTTTAAAATTGAACTTAATAGCTGACAATTCTTCGTTGGCTTTGGTAATTTTACTCTTGAGGTCTTGTTTGTATTTCAACATTTTATTTTGCAATTCTTCGTTTCCCGCAGCTAAAATTTGCAACGCCAAAATAGCTGCATTCAGCGAACCGTTAATGCCAACCGTTGCTACCGGAATGCCGGGAGGCATTTGCACAATGGCCAAAAGTGCATCCATCCCATCGAGCGATGAATTGATAGGAACACCTATAACGGGCAGAGTGGTCATTGAAGCAATAACGCCGGGCAAATGCGCCGCCATTCCGGCAGCGGCTATAATTACTTTGATGCCGCGATCGTGCGCGTTTTTGGCGAACTGTTCTACTTCCTCGGGGGTTCTGTGCGCCGAGAGCGCATTTATCTCGAATGGAATTTCCATTTCTTCGAAAAACTTGGCAGCTTTTTCCATAACAGGATAATCTGAAGTGCTGCCCATTATAACGCTTACAATTGGTTTCATATTTTAGAAAAAAAGGGAATCCTGCCTTTGGCCGATTCCCCTTTTGTTTTTAATTTTATTGGCCGGTAAGCTCTTTGTACGCTTCAGCCGTGAGTAAATTTTCGAGTTCCGAATCGTTTTCTATTGCAACCTTGATAATCCAACCTTCTCCGTAAGGGTCTTGGTTTACCAACTCCGGCTGGTCTTCGAGAACCGGATTGAGTTCCAGAATCTCGCCACTTAAAGGCATCATCAAATCCGAAACGGTTTTCACAGCTTCAATACTTCCAAAAATATCGCCTTGCGATAATTTTTCGCCTTCGGTGGTAACATCTACATAAACAATTTCACCTAATTCGCTTTGGGCAAAATCGGTAATTCCGATGTATGCTTCATTGCCTTCAACTTTCACCCATTCATGGTCGCTCGAGTACTTTAATTTTTCAGGAAAATTCATAATGTTAATATTATTTGATTTAATCTTTTGGTAAAATTACTACTTATTTTCTTATTTGCAAAAATATTTCAAGACCCAATCCATACAAACAAAAACGTGATAACAAACCCCAATAAAAAACCGGCGATAACCTGATAAAATGTATGCCTCCTAAGTACAAGCCTTGAGGTTCCGACCATTCCGGCAATAACGAATAAGATGATAAACAGGTAATAAGGATTGGCTTTTTCAATGAAATAACTCACCGCCAAAACTCCTCCGGTGAGGCCACCCACGCCAAACATGTGTGCGCTTATTTTCCACCACAATGTAATTAGAATAGCAATAACCATTACGGCTATTGACGCGGCACAGAGCATGAGAAACCATTTCGGCATTCCCATCCGGTAATAGTAAAAGATCATGATGGAGTAGGAGGTGAGCGCAATGAGATAAGGCATAAACCGTTCGCGCCTGATCTTTAGTGACATATCTGAAATAAGCCGGAGTTTGTACAGCATATAGATAAGAAGTCCCGGAATAACGAATGAAAATAAGACTACCGGCAATATTACCGCCCAAAAATCTTGTGCGAAAATGAGCCTGAAATGAGTATAGACAAATAGAAGCAATATGCTGAAAATAGGCATTAACAGCGGTTGAAAAACAGAAGATACTATATGGGACGCTTGTTTCATCAATAGAAAGATTTATTGAACATGTAATTTAAATTTTTTTCCTTAACCGGGCTACGGGAATATTTAGCTGCTCGCGGTATTTGGCCACCGTTCTGCGCGCGATGATATAGCCTCGCTTATTAAGCATTTGAGTTAGCAGGTCGTCAGTGAGTGGTTTTTGCGGATTTTCTTTTTCAATGATTTCTTTTAAAATTACTTTAATTTCCCGTGTAGAAACGTCCTCACCCTCATCGTTTTGCATGGCTTCGGAAAAGAAAAACTTTAGCGGATATATTCCTCCGTTGGTTTGCACATATTTGCTGTTGCTCACCCGGGAAATGGTAGAAATATCAAATCCGGTTTTGGTAGCTATATCTTTCAGGATCATTGGTTTAAGCGTGGTTTCGTCATCGGTGAGAAAAAAATCGTACTGAAAGTTCACAATGGCTTCCATTGTTTTCCGTAGCGTGTTTTGCCGCTGTTTAACGGAGTCGATAAACCATTTTGCCGAATCGATTTTTTGCTTCATGAAAAGTATGGCTTGCTTATTATCGCTCGACATGCTTTCTTTGTTTTGGTTGTAGCCTTGTATCATTTCCGCAAAATTCCGGTTGATTTTCAGATCGGGAATATTACGGTTGTTCAGATACATCGTTACCTCGCCATTGTATGATTCCACGATGAAATCGGGCGTGATATTGCTCATGGCAATTTCCATGGAATTTCCCAAAACGTTTCCGGGTTTCGGATTCAGGGAAACGACAACATCAATGGCGTCACGCAATTCGTCTCGCGAGATTTGAAGTTGGCGAATAATCTTGTCGTAATGTTTTTTGGAAAACTCTTCGAAGTTGTTGACAATTATTTCCTTTGCGAGTTCGTTTGCTTTACTTTCTTCGTTTCGATCGAGTTGAATTTTCAAACATTCCTGCAAGTTTCGCCCGCCAACGCCCGCAGGGTCTAAATCTTGTATAACGTAAAGAATTTCTTGTAGTTGCCGGAGAGAGACATCCATGTTTTGCTGAAACAACAGGTCATCCGAAATTAATTGCAAATTTCTTTGCAGATAACCGTTTTCGTCGATATTACCGATAATGTATTCCGCAATTTTTTCTTCGTCTTCGCTCAATTCGCGTAAGCCGATTTGTTCCAATAAAAATTCGTGCAGCGAAGTATCGTTTGAGAAGGTTGAACCGATAAAGTCCGGTTCGTTTCGTGGTTGTGATTGGTTTAACTGATAATCGGGCACATCGTCCTCGTTGATGTAATCGCCCAAAATAATATCTTCCTGCGAAACATTTTCCGTTTCGTCCATAAAATCAGTGTCATTCGTTTCTTCAAACTCTGAATCTCCTGATTCCAAGGCAGGGTTGTCTTCTACTTCCTGTTTTATCCTGTCTTCCAACTCCACCGAATTCAACTCCACCAATTTTATTACCTGCATTTGCAGGGGCGAAAGCCGTTGAGTTTGTTTCAGTTCCTGTTGCTGCCTAAGCGCCATATCGCTATTGAGTCCTAATATTTAAGGAGCAAAGATAATGATTTCTTCACGGAAATTATACAATAAGATAGTAAGAATTTACAAGTTGCAATTGCTGTAACCTGCTTCGCAGGTGAGCGGAGCGAGCCCGTAAGCGTCGTACTCATCGTAAGCGGGGCCGGGTTTGCCGTTGAATGCAATGATCCTGTCTGCCCGCACTTCTTCGCCATTTTCAAAGAACAGATAATATCCCGATTTATCCTTAGATTTCATCTTCAAAATCTTGCCCTGGGCTTCTTTTAGTTCGGGTTCTTCGGTAAAAGCAAAATATACAACTTTTGCTTCACCCTTTGCAACTTCATCTTCGAAGAGTTCAAAAAAATCGGGATCGATGGGTAAATAATTCGGGATCATATTGTAAAGGTTTTATACTAAAAACGTAGGTTGATGAGATTAAGTTCATTCACAGGGAAAATAAACCCGATATATTTTTTTATTTTAATCATTTTGTTATATCTTTGCATTCCGAAATTTGTACGGTAACAAAAACATAAAAAACAACATAAAAATGAAAAAGGAAATTCATCCAAATAACTACAGGCCGGTAGTTTTCAAAGATATGTCAAACGAAGAGATATTTATCTCTCGCTCTACCATCAACGCAAAAGAAACCATTGAAATTGATGGCGTTACATATCCATTGGTAAAACTCGAGATCACAAGTTCATCTCATCCGTTCTACACCGGTAAACAAAAATTGGTGGATACTGCCGGACGTGTGGATAAATTCATGAGCCGTTACGGAGATCGCAAGAAAAAATAAAATTCTCGCGAAAAGAAAAAATTACGGTGATTTTCAATTCAGAAAATCACCGTTTTTGTTTTACTTCGGGTAACCTACGGTTTGCGTGAGCAACACTTCTTTGTTGGAGGGAAGATCCAATAATTTTTCGAGTTCTTTTTTGTTATAAGAGCCGCGCACAACCGTTCCCAATCCTTCGGATGCACAAAACAGGTAAATGTTTTGCGAAATAAAACCGCAATCGGTATAAGCGTATTTTTCGCTGGATGCTTTTTTGTTGTCCGAAACAAAAATAATATTCACAGGGGCTTCGCCCACATAATCTTGTGTTCCGGTATTTTTGCGGAAATCGCCTTTTTTCACTTGTTTCAAGTGATGTTTTTTTGCATCGTAAAAATAAATACCGCTTTTAAGCGCCACGTACAATTCCAATTCTTGCCTGTTATTGGCTGTGGGAGCGGTTCGTTTATCATCTCTATTGAATCCGTTGGCTGCCCAAAGCAAGTTCGACAACGTTTTGTTGGAAAGTTCCTTCTCCTGAAATTCTCGGGTCGATTTTCGGTCATTTAATGCTTCCATCAAAGGTTTGCCGCCTTTTCTGTCGGGTTTGGGTAATTTTATGTCTTGTGCAAACATAGTTACTGCAAAAGCGGTTAATAAAATAGTAAAAAATCCTTTTCTCATCTTTGTAAATATAAATTATTGATATTCTAATTTTTAAAAAACAAAAATAAGAAAATGCTCTAAATAACTGTATTAAAACTCGTTAATAATTAACAAATAAAGTGGAGATCAATTGCTGAATGAAAATATTTAACTTTGTTGCTTGCAATTTTACAATTAGCGCACACTATGAAACAGACACCGCTGTTTTTATTTCTTTTTTTTCTAATAGCCGTCAATTTGCAGGCACAACAATTGAAAGGAACCATCGTCAATAAAAACGGGGAACCTATACCTAACTCCACCGTTTATATTTATGAAATATCCAGAGGAATAGCTGCCGATGATCTTGGCCAGTTTCAAACAATGCTCGAATCTGGAGTTTATTCTTGCGAATTTCGTTCCCTGGGTTATCAAACCGAGAAACGAGATATCACAATGACCGGGCAAAACCAAAACCTGCGTATACAACTTCAAGAAACATCGTATATGTTGAAAGAGGTGGTGGTTTATGCCAAAGATGAAGACCCCGCCTATCGGATCATGCGTAAAGCGATCGCTTATGCGCCCTATTATCGGTATCAGATCGCGAGTTATACATCCGAATCGTATATAAAAGGCAGCCTTACCATTGATAAAATTCCCGGTATTTTTAAAAGAGCGATGAAAGTAAACGATAAAAAGTTCGATTTTGAATCGCTTATCGGAAAACCGCTCGTAATGGAGTCCAAAAGCGCCATTGAATTTAAGTCTCCCGAAACTTACAAACAGAATGTTACTGCTTTAAAAACATCCATTCCAAAAGAGTTTAATGTTACCAAAGGTTTGAGTATTATGACCTCCAGTATTTACAATCAAGAATTGGACGGGCGTATTTCGCCGCTTTCAAGAGACGCTTTTAAATTTTATGCTTTCAAACTCGAAAATGTAGATTATAAACCCGATTATATCGTGAACAAGATTCATGTGATTCCTCGGAAGAAAAATCCGAACTTGTTTTCGGGGCACATTTATATTTTGGAAAATACCTGGAACGTTTATCTCGCCGACCTCACGGCAAGCGAATTGGGAACCACACTGCATTACCGCATCAACTATCACGAAGTGAAACCTTCGGTTTATTTACCCACTACTTACGATGTTTCCATGCAGATGAATACAATGGGTGTAAAGGGATCAGGAAGATATTATGCGTCAATGAAATATAATTCGGTACAAGTGGATGAAAGTAAAAAGCCGGTGGTTGTACCCGACGAAACCCTGGCAGATGAGGTTGTGGAAGAAAAATCTTCACCCAAACAGCAAAAAATATTGAAGGAGATTGAAAAATTAGCGGAGAAGGAAGAGCTTACAAACAAAGAAGCCTATAAAATGTCGAAATTGATGACGCAGGCAACCGAACCCGAAGAAGTCAAAAAACAACGCGAATCTCTCGAAATAAAAGACATCGAAAACGTGAAAATGGAAGTAGATTCTATGGCAACGCGCCGCGACTCCCTTTATTGGGCGAATATTCGTGAGCTTCCGCTCCGTGAAGACGAGATAGCGAGTTATCAGCGAAGAGATTCTATCGCCGCCGGCGATACTATATTTGATGACGAAACCATGGATGAAGTCGTGCTCACAATGGAAGAAAACCCCAAAACCGTGTTTGGAAGAATTACGCAAGGCGGCATTTGGAAAATAAATAAGAAAACCTCGCTTCGCTACGGCGGGTTAATGGGAGCTTTGAAAGAATACAACTTCGTGGATGGTCTGTGGCTCGGACAAACGCTTTCGCTGAATTATTCGCCCAATAAAATAAACAACTTCACGCTTTCGCCTTCGGTGTATTATGCCACGACAAGAAAAAAATGGCTCTGGCACGCGTCTTCGTCCGTAAGCTATGCGCTCATGCAGTTGGGTCGGTTCCGTATTTCGGGTGGCCATATATCGAGAGATATAAATGACGAAAACGGCGAATCGAGATTAATGAATACCCTTGCTGCCCTCGATTTCGGACAGAATTTTATCCGATTTTACGACAGCCGTTATTTATATATGGATAACCGCATAGATATTGCCAACGGATTACATTTATTTACCGGCTTGGAAATAGATAAGCGTTCCGCTTTAAAGAATCACACATCGTTTAATTTTCTGCAAAGGGAAGTCGAAGAAAATATTCCTTCCGATCCCGATCTGTATCCTGCCCACACCGCAGCAACTATCAGTTTGGGTTTATCCTACACGCCTTTCTATCGTTATCGGGTGCGTAACGGCCGAAAATGGTATGTGGAAAGCAAATATCCAACGTTTACCGTTTCATATAAAAAAGGCGTGAATTTATTTGCCGATAATCCGACGCCGTTGTACGACCGGCTTTCCTTATCCGTTTCGCAAAACATCAACGTTTCACCATTCGATAAATTCAGTTACACATTTTCGGGTGGGAGATTTTTAAACGCGAAATTACTTTATTTAAACGATCTGAAATACTTCAGAAATAACCAAATGTTGTTTACTGCAAAGGATTTTGAAAATAGTTTCAATCTTTTGCCGGGTTATGCTTCCTCCGGAAAATGGTGGACTGAATGGCATCTAAACTATCAATCGCAATATTTATTCATAAAGCATCTGCCTTTTCTGCAACGTTTTTCGTTTGATGAAGCCATTCACTTTCACGCCTTGATGTCTGAAAACCAAAAATATTACCTGGAAGGCGGTTATTCCATTGGTTTTCTGGGTTTAGGGCGAGTAGGGGTTTTTACTAATTTTGTGGATAAAAAATTCGATCGTTTCGGCTTGAAGATCAGTTATCCACTTTGGAACTTTACCGAAAAACCGATAAAATAAAAGATTTATTTTATATTTGCACTCCCTAAGAGGTAACAGATACTCACTATTTCAAGAATATCGTCATCTGAACCATCGATTTCGAAAAGGTGAGAAATCTAAAAAAATGAAAGTTTATGAAAAATAAAATATACATCTTTTTATTACTTCTTTATTCTTTTTCTTTAACGCTTAATGCGCAAATAGTCTTAAGCGATAGCGCCAAAGTAAGTTTATTAACCGCTTCCCCTTGGGATGGAGCCGTTTATTTGTATTACGGGCATACGGCAATTTCAGTACAAGACGATTCAACAGGTTTGGATACGGTATTTAATTACGGTTATTTCGATAACACGCAGCCCAATTTTATGTGGCACTTTGTGCGCGGAGAAACGGATTATGTATTGGGTGTTACGTCCATGGCACAATTTCTTGCGGAATACGGAAGAAGGGGACAAGGAGTTTACGAACAGCAACTGAACTTAACGGCAACTGAAAAACAGCGATTATTTGATGCCCTATACGTCAATTCGTTGCCTGAAAATCGTGAATACCGGTATAATTATTTTTACGATAATTGCTCCACGCGTCCGCGTGACATGATTGAGAAATACACCGATGCGACCATCCAATATCTGCCTTCGGAAAAAACACAAACGTATCGCGACCTTATCCACGAGTGCGTTGAGCCCTATCCATGGAACAAATTCGGAATAGATTTAGTCATCGGTTCAGACGCGGACGAACCTATTGATGTACGCCAAGAAATGTTTTTGCCTGCGTATTTAATGCATTCGTTCGATGGTGCAACCATCAATAAAGCCGACACGCTGCATTACCCGCTTGTGAAAAGCACAGAAACCTTGTTACCCATTGGAGATCAGACGAAAGATGGTAACGAAGAGCGATGGTTTACTCCTATGGTTGGAGCATTCGCGCTGCTTTTTATCACCATAATTATTTCTATTTTACAAATAATAAAGTTAAACAAAACTATACTTCCCAGAGTTTACGATACCATCCTTTTTTCCATCGCAGGGATAGGAGGAGTTGTCATTTTCTTTTTAATGTTTTTTTCGGTGCATCCCGCAACTAATCCAAATTGGAATTTCGTTTGGTTGAATTTCTTCGCGCTTATTTTTGCCGTGTTATTCTGGGTAAAATCGGCAAGAAATGCGGTTTATATTTATCATTTTATTAACTTTGCAGTCTTGTCGCTCTTCTTGCTTTTATGGTGGCTTATACCGCAAAATTTACCTTTCGCAACCATCCCATTCTCAATGAGTTTGTGGCTCAGATCGGGAGTTAACATTTTTATGTTTAGCAAATCCAGAACAAAGAGAAAAAGATTTGTATCTTCGAAATACATGAAAGCAGGGTGGGGCAGTAATTTTTAACATGCTTTTTGCAAGGTAAAATAAAACGATAATAAATTAGAATGTTCAGAATTTTATCCTCTTTACTTGCGTTACTTTCTATTGCGTCCGTTAATGCCCAAAACACAAACAGTTCTCCTAAATTGGTAGTGGCGATAACGATCGATCAATTGAGAGGCGATTATTTAGAACTCTTTCAACACACGTTTGGCGAGAAAGGCTTTAAAAGGTTACTGAACCAAGGATTGGTTTATACCGACATGAAGTTCGACTTTCCTTATCTGGACCGTGCATCTACCATTGCAACTATTTTTACCGGAGCCAATCCTTCTTACCACGGAATTACTGCCGAAAACAAATATCTTGCCGAAGGCAATATTGAAATATCTTCCTTCCACGACAAAAATTTTATGGGAACTTTCAGTTCCGAGCGCTTGTCGCCGCTTCCTATGAAAGTCTCCACCATTGCCGACGAACTAAAAATCGCCTCCGGCGGACAATCGGATGTATTTGCCTTTGCGCCTCATATTTCACAATCGTTGGCTTCGGGCGGACATGCCGCGAGCGGCGCGTTTTGGATAGACGACCTTTCGGGAAATTGGGCTACAACCAATTTTTATAAAACCAAACAACCCGTTGTAGAGCAGCACAACAGAGGCTCGGAATCACTCAGCCGTAAAATAGGAACCCATTTTTGGCGTCCCGCCATCGATATTTCCAGCTACAAGGCTTTTCCTTACACCAAGAATGTTTACAATTTCCAACACCATTTCGGCGCTGATAAAAAAAATAATATCCGTTTGTTCAAACAATCGCCCTTGGTAAACACGGAAGTGAGGGAAATTGCCGAAAAAGTACTGAAATCTAATTCCTTGGGTAAGAGACAAAATCCCGATTTTCTGGCGCTCACTTTTTACGCCGGAAATTTCGAAAACGCATTGGATAAAAACTATTCCGTAGAAATTCAAGACACGTATTATCGTTTAGACCAGGAAATAGGCAAGCTCATCGATGCTATCGATAGTGCGGTAGGTATTGCCAACGCGCTTATTTTTGTTACCTCTACCGGATATTTTAACGAGCAGGAAATAATTCCTGCCGATATGACTACTGCGGGTGGAGATTTTCATCCCGACAGAAGCATTTCTTTGCTCAACATGTATCTCATGGCCATTTACGGCAGAGAGCAATGGGTGAGCAAATATTACAACCAACAGTTGTTTTTTAACCGAAAACTTATTGAAGATAAGAAAATAAATTTCGCTGAACTTCAGCAAAAAGCAGCCGAATTTTTGGTTCAATCCGCAGGAATACAGGATATTGTAACATCGCATCAAATGTTACACGGCGTTTACAACCAAAACGTGCAACGTTACCGCAACGGTTATTACAAAGGCATTTCGGGCGATCTTTTTATCGAATTTCAACCGGGATGGCGCGTTATCGGCGAAAACAGCCAAACCACAGAACGCATAAGAGATAATGCCGTGCATGCACCGGTTATATTTTTCGGAAACACCATAAAAGCACAAAAGATCGATCGCGTCATCGAAGCCACCGATATTGCACCAAGCATATCGCATCGCTTACGCATCAGGGCGCCGAACGCAGCAAAATCGAATATTTTGAAAGAATTATTTTAAAACAAGAGAGAAGAATTTATAAATCAGGATTAGAAATAAGGGAATTTGGGAAAGCAGTTTAAACCCAAAACCGCAACAAAATAAAAATATGGGATTTAACAATTTTATAAGTAAGATTTTCGGAAATAAGGCCACTCGCGACCTAAACGAAGTCAATCCCGTCGTTAATAAGATCAAGGAAGCATACACCGAGATCGAAAAATTATCGAACGACGAACTCAGGGCAAAAACCAAAGAACTTGAGCAACGTATCCATGCCGATGTTCAGGATGACAAAGCCCGGATAGAAGAATTAAAATCGGGAATGGAGGATATTCCGTTGGAAGAAAGAGAATCTATTTGGAACGAAGTAGATAAAATAGAAAAAGAAATTATTTCCAAATTCGAGAAATCGCTGGAGGAAGCATTGCCCGAAGCATTTTCGGTAGTGAAAGAAACGGCGCGCCGTTTCACGGAAAATTCGGAAGTAGTGGTTACAGCCACTGATTTTGATAAAGACCTCGCTGCCAAGCACGATTTCGTGCGTATTGAAGGCGAAAAAGCCATTTACCAGAACCATTGGATGGCCGGCGGCAACGAAATCACTTGGGATATGATCCACTACGATGTGCAGCTATTTGGCGGCGTGGTGCTTCACAAAGGAAAAATTGCCGAAATGGCAACAGGGGAAGGTAAAACGTTGGTTGCAACGTTGCCTGTTTTCCTGAATGCTCTCACACACAACGGCGTGCACGTAGTAACGGTAAACGATTACCTCTCGAAACGCGACTCCGAATGGATGGGGCCGATTTATATGTTTCACGGACTTTCGGTGGATTGTATCGACAAACACGAACCCAACTCCGAAGCGCGCCGAAAGGCTTACGAAGCGGATATCACATTCGGAACGAACAACGAATTCGGTTTCGATTATCTGCGCGACAACATGGCGGTTTCTCCGCGCGACCTTGTGCAGCGCATGCATAACTACGCGATAGTTGATGAGGTCGACTCGGTTTTGGTGGATGATGCGCGTACGCCGTTGATTATATCGGGGCCCGTGCCGAAAGGTGAGGATCAATTGTTCGATGTTTTCCGTCCGCGTGTAGAGCAGGTAGTGAAAGCGCAGCGCGAATTAACAACCCGTTTGCTTGCCGACGCACGCTCCAAAATGGCTTCGGAAGATAAAAAAGAACAGGAAGAAGGCACGCTCTTGCTTTATCGCTCCTTCAAAGGAATGCCGAAATACAAACCGCTTATTAAATATTTAAGTGAATCGGGCATAAAAGCGGCCATGCTCAAAACCGAGGAGTTTTATATGCAGGAACAATCGCGGAACATGCATGTCGTAACCGATCCGCTGTATTTCGTTATCGATGAAAAAATGAACAGCATCGAACTTACGGATAAAGGGATAGACTTGCTTACAGGAAAATCCGACGACCCGCATTTTTTTGTGTTGCCCGACATTGGTTCACAACTATCGGAACTCGAAAATTTATCGTTAACCGAAGAAGAAAAGGCCGCAAAAAAAGATGAATTGTTGCAAAATTATGCCATCAAATCAGAACGTGTTCACACCGTAAATCAGCTGCTGAAAGCATATACTCTGTTTGAGAAAGACGATGAATACGTAGTTATCGACAACAAAGTAAAGATTGTAGATGAGCAAACGGGGCGTATTATGGAAGGCCGCCGTTATTCCGACGGATTGCATCAGGCTATCGAGGCCAAAGAGCACGTGAAAGTAGAGGCAGCCACGCAAACATTCGCCACAATCACGTTACAGAATTATTTCAGGATGTACAATAAACTGGCGGGAATGACCGGTACTGCCGAAACCGAAGCAGGCGAGTTTTGGGATATTTATAAATTGGATGTGGTGGTTATCCCAACCAACCGTCCTATCGTGAGAAACGATATGAACGATCGCATTTACAAAACCAAACGCGAAAAATATACGGCTGTTATTGAAGAGATTGAAGATATCGTCTCGCAAGGACGCCCGGTTTTGGTGGGTACAACTTCGGTTGAGATTTCGGAATTATTAAGCCGCATGCTCACGCTGCGCAAAATAAAACACAACGTGTTAAATGCCAAGTTGCACCAGCGGGAGGCGGAGATCGTGGCGAACGCCGGACAAAAAGGTATGGTAACCATCGCGACCAACATGGCGGGACGTGGAACCGACATTAAACTCGCTCCCGAAGTAAAACAAGCCGGAGGCTTGGCCATTATCGGCACCGAAAGGCACGAGTCGCGCCGTGTTGACCGTCAGCTACGAGGCCGCGCAGGCCGTCAGGGAGACCCGGGCTCTTCCGTATTTTTCGTGTCGTTGGAAGACGATTTGATGCGCTTGTTCGCTACCGAACGTATTGCCGGGCTGATGGATAGAATGGGTTTTAAAGAAGGCGATATGCTCGAACACGATATGCTGAATAAATCCGTTGAACGTGCGCAGAAAAAGGTGGAAGAAAACAACTTCGGTATCCGTAAACGTTTGTTGGAGTACGATGATGTGATGAATTCGCAACGCGAAGTGATCTATAAACGCCGCCGCCACGCCCTCATGGGCGAACGCATAGAAATGGACGTCGCCAACATGATCACGGAAACGGCCAAAAATATAGTTGAAGTCAACGAAGACGATTACGAAAATATGAAACTCGACCTTTTCCGCGTCATGGCTGTGGAAATTCCTTTCGCCGAAGGCGACATGAAAAACCTTAAAACCGATACGCAGGTAGATCAGGTAATTGACAAAACCATATCGAGTTTCAAACGTAAAACCGACCGATTGGCCGAAATTGCTCAACCTGTCATTAAAGACGTCTACGAAAAGCAGGGCGCCATGTACGAAAACATTTTGATACCCATTACCGATGGTAAAAAAGTCTATAACATCGCCACCAACCTCAAGGAAGCGTACGAGTCGGGATCAAAAGCATTGGTGAAATCTTTCGAAAAATCCATTCTCTTGCACACCATCGATGAAGATTGGAAAGAACACCTTCGTGAAATGGACGAACTGCGACATTCTGTGCAGAATGCAAGTTACGAACAAAAAGACCCGCTGTTAATCTATAAATTGGAATCGTTTAATTTGTTCAAGATAATGGTAAACGATATAAATTCCAAAGCTGTCTCTATTTTAATGCGCGGTCAAATTCCGGTACAGGCTCCGCAAAATGTCCGTCAAGCTGCTCCTGAGCAAAAGACCGATTATAGCAAATACCGCACCCAAAAAGATGAATACGAAAATAGGGTGGGAGAGAACGGCGCTCCGCCACAACGCGAACCGCGTAAAATGGAACCCGTGCGGGTAGAGAAGAAAGTCGGCAGAAACGACCCTTGCCCTTGTGGAAGCGGTAAAAAATTCAAAAATTGCCATGGAGCAAATTAATGAATATAAAAGAGCGGTAGCGTAAATTAAACTGTGTCAAGTTTTATTTTCTTATAAAACTCCGTTTCCCTTTCTTATCAATGGTAATGTTTTGTTCGGAGTTTGTTGGTCAAAAACGGTTAAGGGTCGATCCCCTAATCGTTTTTTCTTGTCAATGGTACAACGCCATGTCCATCGTTTGTTGGTCGGTGCAAAGTTAGTAAAAAACCGGGAGTTTTCAGCCTAATCAAAAAGTTTGAATCTGAGTCTGGTAGTCGAAAAGAGTAATCCATTTGCTTTTTTAGACCTTTATTACTATCCTTAAAATTACAAGAGAGCATCAATAAAAGAAAAATAAAATAGTATATTATCTTCATGTTATTAATTATTTCCTTTTAAATATTTCTTTATAGCTTCTCTTGAACGCCATAATCTAGGAATTAATCCTGCAGGAGCTTTGCTATGTCCAATATTCCAACCCACTCTTTGGGCATTTTGAGATGAAATTCCCTCAACAGATCTTGTTCCTTTTTGTGTTGATTCTAACTTATCAAACTCTTTCCTTGCCATTTCCCAAGGCACATAAGTTAGAAACTCACAATTAAAGGTTAAAAGGCGGTAATTAAACTCTCTATTTTCCTTATTACGTAAATGTATCCGATGGTTGAAAAGTAAATGCATTTCATAGCATATTATTCTCATTTACCACCTAAATCCTCAAATAATAAAAAACATTAAAGGCGCGATTTCATAAGCAAATTAGACGTGTTTATTTTTTGTTAAATTCATCAAAAAGCATTATCTTAGCATCTTATTTAAAGCAAAGGGCCTATTTGTATTACTACTCTTAAAATAAATTACATACAAATATTATTTGAAGAAAAAATTCACATTTGAACATGACTGAACAAGAAGACAGGATCATCAAAATCAATATTGAGGATGAAATGAAATCGTCGTACATCGATTATTCGATGTCCGTTATCGTATCTCGTGCATTGCCCGATGTTCGGGACGGGCTGAAGCCTGTTCACAGACGTATTCTCTACGGAATGTCGGAATTGAGCAATACATCCGATAAACCACATAAAAAATCTGCCAGGATTGTTGGGGAAGTGCTCGGTAAGTACCATCCACACGGCGATTCATCCGTATATAACGCCATGGTTCGTTTGGCGCAAACCTGGAGCATGCGCTACACGCTTGTTGACGGCCAAGGAAATATGGGTAGCGTTGATGGCGACAGCCCGGCGGCAATGCGTTATACAGAGGCGCGTTTAAACAAATTGGCCGAAGAAATGCTACGCGATATCGATAAAGATACGGTAGATTTCCAGCTCAACTTCGACGATACCTTGCAAGAGCCTACCGTACTACCGACCCGAATTCCCAATTTACTCATCAACGGAGCATCGGGTATTGCCGTGGGTATGGCTACCAACATGGCTCCTCACAACTTAACGGAATCTATCAACGGCATAATTGCTTACATCGATAACCGTGACATCGAAATACAAGAGTTAATGCAGCACGTGAAAGCGCCCGATTTCCCCACCGGAGGTTACATTTATGGATACAAAGGCGTGGAAGAAGCTTTCGAAACCGGTAGAGGACGCATTGTGATGCGCGGCAGGGCTGAAATAGAAGCCGGGAAAACGCACGACAAGATCATTATTTCGGAAATTCCTTATCTCGTCAACAAAGCGGATATGATAAAACATATCGCCGATTTGGTTACCGATAAAAGAATTGAAGGAATTTCCAATGTAAACGATGAGTCTGATCGTCGCGGTATGCGCATTGTGGTAGATATAAAACGCGATGCCAATGCCAATGTAGTGCTTAATAAGCTCTATAAACTCACGGCCATGCAATCGTCTTTCAGCGTGAATAACATTGCGCTGGTAAAAGGCCGCCCCGAGATGCTCAATTTAAAAAATATGATCGAATTATTTGTGGAACATCGTCACGATGTAGTTATACGCCGCACTAAATTCGATCTTCGCAAAGCCGAAGAAAGAGCGCACATTCTCGAAGGGCTTATCATTGCGTCGGATAATATCGATGAAGTAATTGCCATTATCCGCGCTTCCGCTACGCCGCAAGAAGCCATTCAACGATTGATCGAACGTTTCTCGTTATCCGATGTACAAGCGCGCGCCATCGTCGAAATGCGATTAAGGCAACTCACAGGCCTTGAGCAAGATAAACTACATGCCGAATACCAAGATATCCAAAAATTAATAGCGTATTTAAACGAGATTCTCGAAAATGAAGAACTTTGCATGCAAGTTATTAAAAATGAGCTGATTGAGATCCGTGATAAATACGGAGACGAACGCCGTTCGGAAATCGTCTATTCCTCGGAAGAAATGAATCCCGAAGATTTTTATGCCGATGATGAAATGGTCATCACTATTTCGCATTTGGGATACATCAAACGTACGCCGCTGGCCGAGTTTCATTCGCAAAACCGGGGTGGAGTAGGGGCTAAAGGCTCTCAAACGCGGGAAGACGATTTTGTTGAATACATCTATCCGGCTACCAATCACAATTACATGCTTTTCTTCACGCAAAAAGGAAAATGTTTTTGGTTAAGAGTGTATGAAATTCCCGAAGGCACCAAAACTTCCAAAGGAAGAGCCGTCCAGAATTTATTGAATATCGATTCCGATGACGCAATAACAGCCTTTGTTCGGGTAAAAACTTTGGACGATGAAGAATACATAAACTCCAATTATCTGATTTTCTGTACGCAGCAGGGAGTTGTGAAGAAAACATTGTTGGAAGCATACTCAAGGCCACGGCAGAACGGAGTGATCGCCATCACTCTTCGCGAAGACGATCAGGTAATATCAGTAAGATTGACCGATGGCAAAAAAGACATCATCCTTGCCAACAGAAACGGAAGAGCCATAAGGTTCAACGAAGAAAATGTCCGCCCGATGGGTCGTACAGCCACCGGTGTAAAAGGCATGACATTGGACGACGACGGCCAAGACTACATAATTGGAATGATAAGAATGGAACAGGATTCTGAAAACTCCATTTTGGTAGTATCGGAACAAGGTTACGGAAAGAGAACCAGATTAAATGACGAGGACGGAGAACCCGTTTACAGAATCACGCACAGGGGAGGAAAAGGAGTAAAAACCTTGAACGTTACCGATAAAACCGGAAAACTTGTGGCCATTAAAAGTGTTACGGAAGACAACGATTTAATGATAATTAACAAGTCCGGAATAACAATACGTATGAAAATTTCCGATATTCGCATTATGGGAAGGGCAACACAAGGGGTCCGACTCATTAATTTGGAAAAAAGGAACGATGAAATCGCATCGGTATGTAAAGTAAATTCCGAAGAAATAGAGGAAAACCAAACCAATCTGTTAAACAACGAAACAGATAGTAATAATGCCGGAATAGAAGAAAAAGAATAACTGAAATTTAAACTTTCTGTCGTTTTATAGTCTAAAACAAAGGAACGAAAAAATTTAAAACAAAAATCAATTAACAATCTAAAAAATGAATAAAATGAGAAAATTCTTATTCCTTACTATGGTAGCCGTTTTTGCCACAGGTTCTGTCTTTGCGCAGAAATCGGCTTTAAAAGATGCTAAAAGAGCGTTGGGAAGCAACGATCTTAATGAAGCCCGCACTTTAATTAAACAGGCAACTACAAATCCTGAAACCGCTACCGATCCCGAAACTTGGAAAGTTTACGGAGACATCGGCAATAAAGCTTTCGATAATGAAAGAACAAACGAAATGCTTGGTAAAACAGCCAATCAAGAGGCTATGTTCAATGGCTTACTTGAATCGTACGAACCTTATATAAAAGCCGATTCATTGGGACAATTACCCGATGACAAAGGCCGAGTTCGCAACAAATTCAGAAAAGATATTTCCGGAATTTTAAAAGCAAATCATCCGTTTTACATAAACGGAGGCGTTTATTATAACCGTAAACAAGATTTTAATAAAGCTGCCGATTTCTTTGAAGCATACTGGAACATCCCAACATTGCCTATTTTTGAAGGTGAAAAAGATGCGTTTGCATTGGATACAACTTATCAAACGATCAAATATTACGCCATCATTACAGCTATTCAAGCAAAAGATCACGCGCGTGCATTAAATATGCTTACCAGAGCAGCAAACGAACCGTTT
Organism: Bacteroidota bacterium; assembly: GCA_023424395.1. Classification (GTDB taxonomy): domain Bacteria; phylum Bacteroidota; class Bacteroidia; order Bacteroidales; family Dysgonomonadaceae; genus JAFADY01. The sequence goes on from JAFADY010000021.1 coordinate 314,382, forward strand.
ATTGCAAATAATACGTATCAAGAAAGCGATGTTTATGAGTTAATTGCAAGTGAACATATTCAAATGGGAGATACCGCTAAGTACCTAGAAACTCTTTACGAAGGCGCGGAGAAATTTCCCCAAAGCAATTACTTTATCCCAAATCTCGCCAATGTATATATCAGAAGAGGTGAAAGCCAAAAAGCCATGGAATACATCGACCAAGCTATTGCCAACAATCCCAACAACGCTTGCGACTTAAATAGCGTTAAAGGCGCCTTATTGGCCGAAAAAGGGGATTATGCAGCTGCCGAAGCAGAATATTTGAAAGCTTTAGCACAAGACGCCAATTGCGAAAGAGCCCTCGAAGCGTTGGCTGTAAACTACATCTTACAGGCACAAGATTTGAAGGAAAAAACTGCGATGATGACTGATAGAAAACTGCAAGTTGAAAACGATAAGAAAACGGTAGATCTGTATCAAAAATCTTTGCCGCATCTCGAAAAATATACAAATCTTCTGAAAGGAAGAAGCGCGGATAAGACAGATATCGACGCAGGATTAATGAAACTAAGAAATGTTTATTACAACTTAAGTATGATGGGTGTCGATAAATCGGCGCTGCTTAAAGAAGTAGAAACTGAATTAGGTTTATAATTTCAAATGATAAATAATTTCCAGAAAAGTGGTATTGCAAGATATCACTTTTTTTATGCACAAAAAAATCGTGAAGGGCAGTATTGAATATTATTATTAAACATAATAGTTATTATAGGAAAATGGAGTTTTTTGGTTCAGGAAAGTTTAAATAAACGCGAAAACACGTTATCTTTGCAAACTATATTCACCGAAACATAAAATAAGATTCAATGAGTAACCAACGATATATGCAGCGTGGCGTTTCTGCAAGCAAAGAAGATGTTCATAACGCAATAAAAAATATAGACAAAGGAATTTTTCCTCAAGCATTTTGTAAAATAATTCCCGATATTTTAGGTAACGATGCGCAATATTGCAACATTATGCACGCCGATGGCGCTGGAACAAAATCGTCGCTGGCGTATATCTACTGGCGTGAAACCGGAGATATTTCCGTTTGGAAAGGCATTGCGCAAGACGCTCTTATTATGAATATTGACGATTTATTGTGCGTGGGCGCTACAGATAATATACTGTTGTCATCTACCATCGGGCGCAATAAAAATCTCATTCCCGGAGAAGTTATTACCGCCATTATAAACGGAACCAATGAGCTTTGTGAAGAGTTATCATCGTTGGGAGTATATATTTATCCCACAGGTGGCGAAACAGCCGATGTGGGCGATTTAGTGCGCACCATTATTGTAGACAGCACGGTAGCTTGTCGTATGAAACGTGCCGATGTTATCGACAACGCCAATATTCAGGCCGGTGATGTTATTGTCGGATTATCCTCTTCAGGAAAAGCTACTTACGAGAAGGAATACAACGGCGGTATGGGCAGTAACGGATTAACGTCGGCGCGACACGATGTTTTCGCGAATTATTTGGCACGCAAATATCCCGAAAGCTATGATGCTGCAATCCCGGAAGATTTAATTTATTCCGGCAATGTAAAATTAACGCAAAAAATTGAAAATCTGGGAATAGACGCTGGAAAACTGGTACTCTCCCCTACCCGCACCTACGCTCCTATCATCTCATTGATATTGAATGAATTAAGAGGAAGGATAAACGGAATGGTTCATTGTTCAGGCGGTGCGCAAACAAAGATCATGCACTTTTTAGGCGATGGACTTAAAGTGGTGAAAAACAACCTTTTCCCCATCCCTCCACTTTTTAAACTGATCCAAAAACAATCGGGAACGGATTGGAAAGAAATGCATAAAGTGTTCAACATGGGACATCGGATGGAAATTTACCTTCCCGAAGAGTTTGCACAGCAGGTTATCGATATTTCCCAATCGTTTAACGTTGATGCACAAATTGTGGGCCATGTGGAGAAATCGGATAAGAGAGAATTGGTGATAGACAGTGAGTTTGGAAAGTTTCTATACCCCTAAATCCCCTGAAGGGGACTTTAAATATGATTAAAAAAATAATAAGTGAAAACGCTTCAATAACAATTAAATAAATCTCCTAAAAAGTCTCTTCTTTAGGGGAGATTTAGAGGGGCAATACATATGTCAGAGAACTCATTATTAGAAAAAACAGCGCATTTGGTTTCCCGATTCGAGGAAGTTGGAACCTTGATTACGGACCCGTCGGTTATTGCCGATATGGATCGTTTTGTGAAACTCAACAAGGAATACAGTGAGTTGGAAAAGATCATTTCGGTACGCAACCAATATGTTTCGGCGTTGAATTCCATCGATGAAGCCAAGCATATTCTGGATAGCGAGAATGATGCCGATCTTAGAGCATTAGCCAACGAAGAGTTAGCCGAAAATACCGAAAAAATTCCCGATTTAGAGGAACAGATAAAGCTCTTGCTTATTCCCGCCGATCCCGAAGATGCAAAAAACGTGATCATGGAAATTCGAGCCGGAACCGGTGGCGATGAAGCATCTATTTTCGCGGGCGATTTGTATAAAATGTACACAAAGTATTGTGATACAAAAGGTTGGAGAGCCGAAGTGACCAATTTAAACGAAGGTACCGCTGGAGGATTTAAGGAAATTATTTTTACTGTATCTGGTGCCGATGTGTATGGAACGTTGAAATACGAATCGGGAGTTCATCGGGTGCAACGCGTACCGCAAACCGAGACTCAAGGCCGCGTTCACACATCGGCAGCCACAGTGGCCGTTTTGCCCGAAGCCGAAGAATTCGATGTAGAACTCAATCCTGCGGATATCGATTTTCACACTGCCCGTTCAAGCGGCGCCGGCGGGCAAAACGTGAACAAGGTAGAAACCAAAGTGCAGCTCACGCACAAACCATCGGGAATTGTGGTGGTATGCCAACAGGCGCGTTCACAATTGCAAAACCGCGAATTGGCCATGCAAATGCTTCGCACAAAATTATACGATATTGAACTGACAAAACGGCAAGGCGATATCGCCTCACGAAGAAAAACCATGGTTTCCACCGGCGACCGATCGGCAAAAATACGCACCTACAATTATCCGCAAGGACGCATAACCGATCATCGCATCAATTACACCATTTACAATCTTTCTGCGTTTATGGATGGTGATATTCAATCTGTTATTGATGAGTTGATTGTAAGTGAAAATGCGGAAAGAATGAAGGAAACTGAAATGTAATTTTAAAAATAACAAACAACACATTTTATTTTAAATACCCATGAAACGAAAAACTATTACATTCACACTGTTATTTTTGTGCTTAACGGCATCGTTATTCGATGAAGGTCGGGGGCTTGGTGTGAAGTATATTCTTCAGAAAACTTCCGGTGAAGCAAATGATTTGATTATTGACATTGCTATATGACTAAAAAACAACTTTTTGAACAGATTCAAAAAAAGAAATCCTTTCTTTGTGTGGGATTAGATACCGATATTAAGAAAATTCCGGAACATTTGTTGGATTCCGATGATCCCATTTACGCATTCAATAAGGAAATTATCGATAAAACGGCTCCTTACTGTGTCGCATACAAACCTAATCTCGCTTTCTACGAAAGTCAGGGCTTGCAAGGCTGGATGGCATTCGAAAAAACCGTGGCATACATTAAGCAACGCTACCCAGAGCAGTTTATCATTGCCGATGCCAAACGCGGCGATATTGGAAACACCAGCGAAATGTACGCCCGCACGTTTTTTGAGACGGCCAGAGTAGATGCTGTTACCGTTGCACCATATATGGGCGAAGACAGCGTGAAACCGTTTCTTATTTATCCCGAACGCTGGGTTATTTTACTGGCGCTCACAAGCAGCAAAGGTTCACACGATTTTCAGTTTATCGAAGACGCAAACGGCGAGCGTTTGTTTGAGAAGGTGCTACGCACTTCCCAAACGTGGGCATCGGACGAGCAAATGATGTATGTTGTTGGAGCCACACAGGGACAAATGTTCGAAATTGTGAGGAAAATCGTTCCCGATCATTTTCTACTGGTTCCAGGCGTGGGTGCGCAGGGCGGATCGATGGAAGAAGTTTGCCGTTACGGAATGAGCAAAACCTGCGGTTTATTGGTAAATTCCTCTCGCGGTATAATTTACGCCGCTAACACGGAAAATTTTGCAGACGCTGCACACGATGAAGCCCGAAAACTACAATTGGAGATGAAATATATGTTAGAAAAATATTTATAACATATTTTATTCCAAAACCGAAAAGCTTCGAAAATTAGCGAAGCTTTTTTTATAATTTACTCTCTCCTACTCTATTATAATTTTTCTTAATCTTCGCAACAATTTATTTAACGCTTGTGTTATAGTTTTATCACCGTAAAACTATAAAAAATGTATTTCAAATTTGTTTATGATAAAAGCCTTTCGCAGGCGAGTTTTGTTATTGGTTGTCAGAAAGAAGGCATTACCGCGGTTATCGATCCCAAAAGAGACGTGGATACGTACCTGAAAATTGCCCAAGAGAATAAGTTGAAAATCACCCATATCCTCGAAACACATATTCATGCCGATTTTTTGTGCGGTTCGCGCGAATTGGCAAAATTAACCGGCGCCGATCTATACCTTTCGGATGAAGGCGGCGAAAAATGGCAATACCAATTTCCGCATATCGGGATGAAAAACGGCTCCCAAATCCGTTTGGGAAATGTGTCAATAAAAGCCTTGCACACGCCTGGCCATACGCCGGAGCACTTGAGTTATATCGTTACCGACGAAGCCGCTACCGATGAGCCGGTAATGATTTTTACCGGCGATTTTATATTCGTGGGGGATGTTGGCCGCCCTGATCTGCTGGACAAGCTCACCGGCGATAAAGAGTCGTCGAGTACGGGAGCGAAGCAGCAATTTTCGTCGTTGCAAAAGTTGTTCAAGTTAAAAGATTACATCCAAATATGGCCGGGACACGGCGCGGGTTCTTCGTGCGGGAAAGCCATTGGTGCAGTGCCGATGAGCACGCTGGGTTACGAAAAGATCCGAAACTGGGCGATGCAATTCGGAAACGATGAAGAAGGATTTGCGAAGGAATTGCTGGAAAATCAGCCAGAGCCGCCACGTTACTACACCATGATGAAAAAGCTCAACAAAGAAGATCGCAAACTTCTGACCGAAGTTCCCAAAGCAAAATATTTATCCGAAACAGAATACAAGAAATCCAAAAAATCGGGATATCAGTTGGTAGATGCCCGAAAATGGGACAATTATGCGAAAGGCCACCTGAAAAACTCATGGAATATTACTAACGACGATGGTTTCTCTACCGAAATGGGCTGGTTTATGAGTTACGACAAACCGTTTGTGGTAGTGGCCAACAAACGTGAAACAGAAGAGATCGTGCGCAAACTCATGCGCATCGGGATGGATAATTTACACGGATTTATCACTCCCGCACAATTCAAGAAATGGGAGAAAAGCAAACTGGCTTCCGCAAACGTTGCGGATAAAAAAGAACTGAAAAAGATAATGGGTAATCGCGATGTTCAGTTAATCGATGTGCGTAGCGAAAGTGAGTATAAAGAAGGGCGCATTGGTAACGCAAAACACGTTTTCTACGGCACCATTGATGAAAACCTGAATGCAATTCCCAAAGACAAGCAAGCCATTGTATATTGTCAAACAGGCGGCAGAGCAGCGGTGGCGTACTCCGTTCTCGAATCCAAAGGATTAAAAAATATAGCCATCTATCCCGGCGGCTGGAGTGATTGGAATGAAAACGAATGAGTTATTCTTATTTATAAATAAATAATTATCAATCAATTATATATTTGTCCGTTTTTTGTCCGCTTTTTATTTGAAAAAAAAGAAAATAAATGTTTAATTTTGTCTAAAATATATAAGAACCCTATATATTAATTTTTGCGCATAGAACAAAGAAAATTGGTTTCATTTTCTTTAGATTATTATGAAGGATTGGATGTGATTACTTAATTATTATCCATTATTTTCTAATTTAATGAATCGTACTCACTTTTATGGACCCTTTATTACTTTTTCGCTACTTTTTTATAAGTAGGAACAAAAAAATTTATCGCCAAATAGCCAAAATTTATAAGTGTAAAACATTCTATGTTTACAGATTAGCTCATGGTAAAAGAGCGAGAAACGACAAAGATTATTGTATATTGCTTAAATTAAGAGAACATAAAATCGTAGAAAGGGTGTTTTATTTAGGATAAAAGCATGCGTTTATTTTAACATTTCTACTGTTAAACGATAAATGCTTGCAGACCATCTCGAAAAAAAGCCTCAGAAAAAATTTCCAAGGCTTTTAAAATTCTTTTTAAGGATTTAGGTCTCAATTCCTAAAATACACATGCTCATCTATGGAATCGATCACGATGGGTTTGGATTTATCCACCACGCCACTCAAGATATCTTTTGATAATTGGTTCAGTACTTTGCGTTGCAGCACACGTTTTACCGGGCGCGCGCCGAATTCGGGATCGTAGCCCGCTTTGGCGATACTTTCAATGGCTTCGTCGGTATACTGCAGCTCGATTCCGTTGTCGAAAAGCATTTTCGCGATATTCTTCAACTGAATGCGGACGATCTCAGCAATTTCGTCTTCGTTGAGCGGAGCGAACATGATGATATCGTCAATACGATTCAGAAATTCGGGACGAATAGTTTGTTTCAGCATTGCCAATACCAGACTCTTGGTGTTTTCTACAATTTCTTCCCGATTGCCGGGCGTAATCTTCTCGAAATTCTCTCGGATCACATTCGAACCCATGTTCGAAGTCATGATGATGATCGTATTTTTGAAGTTCACCACCCTACCCTTGTTATCGGTCAATCGGCCGTCATCAAGCACTTGCAGCAAGATATTGAATACATCGGGGTGCGCTTTTTCAATCTCATCGAAAAGCACTACCGAGTACGGTTTGCGGCGAATGGCTTCCGTCAGTTGTCCGCCTTCATCGTAACCCACGTATCCCGGAGGCGCGCCGATCAAGCGCGTAGCGCTGAATTTCTCCTGATACTCGCTCATATCGATGCGCGTCATCATGTTTTCGTCGTCGAACAGATAGTCGGCCAAGGCTTTCGCCAATTCGGTTTTTCCCACACCGGTCGTTCCGAGGAAAATAAACGAACCAATCGGTCGTTTCGGGTCACTTAATCCGGCGCGGTTACGACGAACGGCATCGGAAACAGCAGCAATAGCTTCGTGTTGTCCAACCACACGTTTGTGTAACTCATCTTCAAGATTCAGCAGTTTTTCGCGTTCACTTTGCAGCATTTTGCTCACGGGAATGCCTGTCCAACGTGCAACCACGTCGGCAATATCTTCGGCATCCACCTCTTCCTTGATCATGGCACGATTACCTTGCTGTGCGTGCAGTTGCTCGTTCAACGTTTCAATTTCCGATTCTTTTTCCTTGATCTTTCCGTAACGCAATTCGGCCACTTTACCGTAATCGCCTTCGCGTTCGGCACGTTCCGCTTCGAATTTGGCATCTTCAATGTCGATTTTGTTCTGCTGAATTTTATTGATCAGCTCTTTCTCGGCTTGCCATTTAGCTTTGAATTCCGATTCTTCGGCTTTCAGGTTCTCGATCTGTTTGCTCAACAACTCTTCTTTTGGTTGATCGTTTTCGCGACGAATGGCCTCACGTTCTATTTCCAATTGTTTCACTCTTCGCTGTATCTCGTCCAATTCATACGGTACGCTGTCCACTTCCATACGCAGTTTGGCAGCCGCTTCGTCCATTAAATCGATGGCTTTGTCGGGCAAAAAGCGGTCGGTAATGTATCGGTGCGAAAGTTGCACGGATGCGATAATCGCTTCATCTTTTATGCGCACTTTGTGGTGATTTTCGTACTTTTCTTTCAAGCCACGGAGAATGGAAATAGTGTCGGCTTCGGTCGGTTCTTCCACCATAACGGTCTGAAAACGACGCTCCAACGCTTTATCTTTTTCGAAATATTTTTGATATTCGTCCAACGTAGTGGCGCCGATCGCACGCAGCTCTCCACGCGCCAAGGCGGGTTTCAGAATGTTGGCGGCATCCATAGCGCCTTCGCTCTTTCCCGCGCCCACAAGCGTGTGAATTTCGTCGATGAAAAGAATGATCTCGCCTTCGGCTTTTACTACTTCGTTCACCACCGATTTCAACCGTTCTTCAAATTCGCCCTTATATTTGGCGCCCGCGATAAGCGCACCCATATCGAGCGAGAATATCTGCTTGCTTTTCAGGTTCTCGGGCACGTCGCCGCGAATGATGCGGTGCGCCAAACCTTCGGCAATGGCGGTTTTTCCCGTTCCGGGTTCGCCGATAAGGATCGGGTTGTTTTTGGTGCGACGGCTCAGAATCTGTAACACACGGCGTATTTCTTCGTCGCGTCCGATAACGGGGTCGAGTTTTCCGTTTCGTGCTCTTTCCGTGAGGTTTATCGCGTATTTGCTGAGCGACTGATAGGTATCTTCCGCCGACTGGCTGGTTACTTTTTCGCCTTTGCGCAGTTCCTGAATGGCTTTTTCGAGCTGGTTTTGCGAAATTCCCTGCGCTTTCATCAAGTCCGAAGTTTTGCTTCGTTCGCTCACGAGCGCCAACAGCAAATGTTCGATAGAAACATACTGGTCGCCCATTTTGCTGGCGAAATCACCTGCTTTGGTGAACACCGCGTTGGTTTCGCGGCTGAACATCGGCTCGCCGCCCGATACGCGCGGATAAGAATCAATTTCCTTATCCACAGCCGTTTCCAACGAATTCAGGTTCACACCTAATTTCTGAAACAGAAAGCTGGTAACGTTTTCTCCCACCTTCATCGTGCCTTTCAGCGCGTGCGAAGGCTCAATCATCTGCTGATTGTTGGCCCGCGCTAATTCAATGGCTTTTTGTACCGCTTCCTGCGCTTTGATTGTAAAATTGTTAAAGTTCATATTTTTAGTTTTTGTTATTCAATTATATTTCCGTAGTAATCCAATAGATATTCAGTTGTTTATTGAAAAAATTTCAATATCGTAAATTACTGTTAAATAATGGTCAAATTTCTTGCCAAAGAGAATTTTATGACGATTTGGCAGGGGGTATCGTTTTTTTGTAATTTTGTTTTAATGAATACAACTTATTTATACATAGGACTTGGCTTTGTCGTTCTCGGTTTTTTACTGAAAGCGTTTCCCAATTTAATTGCCGGTTATAACTCAATGAGTAAGGAACAAAAAGAGGAAATAAACATTAAAGGCTTGTCGTCAAATATGCGGAATGCGTTTATAATAATGGGGTTGTCTCTATTGTTTTTTGTTTTTGGCTTAATTGGAAATTGGCGGAATTTTTTATTATAATTGGTGGCTTTACTTATGTTTTAGCAACATCAAAGAGATATGATTATAAGAAATAAAGATGGAGATAATTATTGATATTACTGGTTTAAAAAATGAAGAAGAAGTATCCAAAAGATTCAATGAAATTCTTGATTTTGGTACTCATAAAGATGGTTCAGCTGTCGGAGTAAATAATTGGGATGCATTTAATGACTGTCTTTCCTATTTGGATGTTGGTGGAATTTACGGTACAGGAAGAAAAATAACTTTTCCCTGCACGCTTATCATAAAAGGTTACGAAACTTTCAAACAAAACCATCCAAAAGATTATCAAATTTTCCGGGCAATATTGGAAGAAAAGCCATCTCTTTACCAAAAAGATAATCAAGATTTACAAGTTATTTTTGAATAATCGGCTAATTAAGAGAATTAATAACTCTACCTTCTGCAATCTTTATTTTCTTCTTGCGCATAAATAAATGTCCAAAATTCCAACTTTCTCTAATTTCGGATTTGGTTCTCACGTTTATTTTGAAAGAGCCTGAAAACCAATCAGCAAAAATTAATCCATCTTTATCGGATTCCCTCCCAATTCTATTTATAGAAACACTTTCCTTAAAATTACAATCGTAAATAGCTTTTAAATAGAATTGATTGTCTTTTATTTCCCAAACAGCTTTATATCCTCTCCAACAATTAGTTATAACAAATTCAGGGAAAAATCCGGGATTGTGTAAGTGACCTTTTTTGTAAAATTGCTCAAGAGGAAATTGATCGATTAGAATCGTATCACTTCCTATAATCAGTAAATCAGACGTTTGAATTGTCCCAAAACTTTTAATTGAAAAAGTGAATATGAACAAAGAAACAAATATTATTTTTCTCATAATTGATTTTTTATTAAATGCTATTAATTTTTATAAATGCGTCAGACCGTTCATCGGTCAGACACGTTCTCCTTTTCCCCCACTCTCATTTACTCAACTGCTCCACAGTCTCCACTAATCGAATAAACTCTCTCCGATAACCGTTCGGATCATCGTCCAACCCTTTGCGGGCAAGATTGATTACGTTGGAATAAGTGGCATCGCCTTTGAAATCGGAATCGCGCAACAGTTGTCCGAACATAGCGACCGCCATCGCGAAATTGAAATCGGGCGAAACATTTACGTTCACTTTGTTTGCCAAAACGGGAACCTCTAATTTTTTGCTCACGTCTTCGTTGGGCTTTTTGTAGCGAAGTTTTACGGTCAATAACTCTTTGGAATCGGTAAACTTGGGTATCGCTACATCGTTTTTGGTTGTTTGGTATTTCAGTTTATCCACGCTGCCCACAGGCGCATCTACGCCTACGGGAACGATTTCATAAAGTGCCGTAACCGTGTGTCCGGCGCCCAGTTCGCCCGCATCTTTGGTGTCGTCGTTAAAATCTTCGTCGTTCAACAACCGGGTTTCGTAGCCTAATAACCGATATGCGTTTACGAACGCGGGATTAAACTCCACCTGTAATTTCACGTCTTTTGCCACGGCGTACATTGTGCTGCCAAACTCGTTTACGAGTACTTTATTGGCTTCCTGCAAATTGTCGATATACGCGTGATTACCGTTTCCTTTTTGCGCCAACGTTTGCAGTTTGTTGTCTTTGTAATTTCCCATTCCGTAACCGAGAACGGTTAAGAAAATACCCGATTTTCGTTTGGTTTCAATCAACGATTTCAATCCTTCGTTACTCGAAACGCCCACGTTAAAATCGCCGTCCGTACACAAAATCACCCGATTATTTCCGCCCTTCACAAAGTTCTTTTCGGCAATTTTATACGCCAACTCAATGCCCGCGCCTCCGGCGGTGGAGCCTCCGGCTTGCAAGTTTTCCAACGCGTCCATAATTTTCTGCTTGTCGGATGCGCTCGTGGATGGTAACGCTTCACCCGCCGCCCCGGCGTAGGTAACAATTGCCACGCGGTCTTTCGGGCGCAGATTATTGAGCAACAGCTTCATCGACGATTTCACCAACGGCAATTTATCTGCCCCGTACATCGAACCCGAAACGTCAATTAGAAACACGAAATTGCTTGCCGGAAGCGTTTCCGAAGGAATTTCTTTCGCCTTCACACCGATACGTACGATGCTGTGTTTTTTGTTCCACGGACAAACGGCAGTTTCGGTAACAATATTTACCGGATGCTCGCCCGTTGGCTGCGGATAATTGTATGAGAAATAATTAACCATTTCTTCCACACGCACCGCGTCTTTTTGCGGCATTTGTCCCTGATTAATCAGCCGGCGAATGTTCCCGTACGATGCCGCGTCCACATCCAATGAAAACGTGGAAAGCGGATTTTTAACGGCAGAAAGAAAACGGTTTTCTTTAAAAGCCTCGTATTCTTCGGTATTCACTTCCTGCGGATACGGAATAACCATAGGCGGACGGTAGTAAGAACGATTGCCAACACCCATAACGCTGCCCACTTTCGATTCCATCTTCTGTGTTCCGAACGCCACTACAACCACTTCTTCCAATGCTTCCAAATCGGGTTTCAAATACACATCAAGCTTTGCATCTTTCACTTTCACTTCCTGCGCTTTGTAACCAATGTACGAAAAAACGAGCGTTTTTCCTTTTTTAGTTTTTATCCGATAACGTCCGTTCACGTCGGAAACCGTTCCGATATTGGTTCCTTTTTGCTGAATGGTGGCACCTATAATGGGTTGCTTTTGATCATCGAACACCGTTCCGCTTACTTCTATTTGCTGCGCCGCGGAAGCGAAAATAAATCCCGTCATAAAAAGAATCATCCCGATTCGTTGCAATGTTGTCTTCATAAGATTTCGTTTTAAATATTATTTTTTTGAAGTTTCTATCCAAATAGATGCAAATCGGCGCGAAATTCCATAACCTTAACCAATAAATTTCTTACTTTTGTGTTCGGGTCAAATGTATTGAAACCACAACGCATTGGAATTCAACAGGAACATAGCAAACTTATCGAACGAAGAATTGTTTGAACTCTATAAAAACGAACGTCAAACGGCTTGTTTTCACGAACTCTTCCGCCGCTATATCCCGATGTTGTACGGTTTGTGTTTGAAATACCTCGGCAACGAACCCGATGCGCAAGACGCGGTAATGGATTTGTTTGAAAGTTTGAACGAAAAAGTTGCAAACTACGAAATAACCAACTTTCACTCGTGGCTTTACACGGTTGCCAAAAACCATTGTTTGTTGAAGTTGCGGAAAGAAAAACAGGTTTTTTTCGAAGATATTAACGAAACGGTTATGGAAAACGGCGATTTTTTCACTCTATTGGATGAGGAGCAATCGAACGAAGAAAAATCGGCGTTGGAATATTGTATGACGGAGTTGGGAGTGGAACAGCGAACGAGCATCGAGTATTTTTATTACGAAAACAAATCGTATGCCGACATCGTTTCCCTTACAGGATATACGCTCGACAAAGTAAAAAGTTACATACAGAACGGAAAACGAAATTTAAAGAATTGCATTTTAAGACTTAGAGCGAAGGGCTAAGGGCTGAGAGTTTTCACTCGTAACCCGAACCACGCAACTCGTAACAAAAAATGAATTTTAGAGACTACATACACGGCAAACGGTACGGAAAAGAAGCCAATCAACTGGAGCGCGAAGCAATGAACGACGCGTTTCTGCAAGACGCCATCGACGGTTACGATTCGGTGCAGGGCGACCATTTTTCCGCTATCGAAAAGTTGGAGAAACAACTTACGCCACCACCCAAACGCGTCGATAAACGTGTATGGATGTGGGCTGCAGCCGCTGTGCTCGTGCTGCTGATAGGCATTCCGTTTTTGTTGCGCCAACCCGATGCAAAAGATGTGCAGGTGGCATCCTCAACGGAAACGGCGAAGAAAACCGAATCCGATGTTCTTTTGCCTCAAAAAGATACGATTTTAATGGCGGACAACATAGAACAAGAAGCGTTGCCGACCGCAAAACCACCTATTCAGGAAGAAAAAACCGCAAAACGTGAAACGGTTTTGGCTCCCGAAGAAGACAAAATTATTCAACCCGAAAAAAAACTGACAACTCCGAAAGAGCCTGAAAGAGTTACGGCGCAAGCAAAAATTGATTCTTCTGTGAGCGAACAACTGCAAGGACGGGTTGCGGGCGTTGCGGTTTCTTCGGAAAGCGAAAACAAATTGTCGAGGAACGTACGTATCAGAGGTGCATCTTCCATTGCTTCATCAAACCAAAAATTAGTTTACGGAAGGCTTGTGGATCCGTCGGGCGAACCGATTATCGGTGGAACCATAAACATTAAAAATACGCAGTTCGGCACCGTTACAGACACCGAAGGAAAATTTAAATTGACCGTTCCTGATACCGAAAAGGGAACGCTTGTAGCTTCGTACGTGGGGTATGAAAGCAGTGAAATACCGCTCAAAGAAAACGTTGGCAATATTGTTATGAAAGAAAATACCGATCTGTTGAGCGAGGTAGTGGTTCTGGGGTTTGGAACGCAAAAAAAGGAGACAAAAGTAGGCTCTGTATCGAAAGTCAAGGACGAAGCTGCTACTTTTGGCGAAGTAGAATTTAAACGCTATTTCGAAGAAAATTTCGATAAAACCCTGTGTGCGAATGACCCTATTTCAGTTACAGTGGAATTTTATGTGAACGGGAAAGGGCAACCGGGAAATATTGTGATAAAAGAAAATTCGTGTCCCGATTTGGAGGTAGAAATCAAACGCCTGTTGTTGGGTTCTCCCGTTTGGTCTGAAACCGACCGCAAAGTAACGCTGAACATTGAAATTGAATGAGTTCTGATAAATTTTACACCGTTCGTGAAGAGCGCGCCAATTACATCACGCACGCCTTTGGCGTGTTGATGGCTTTTACGGCAACTTTGCTGCTACTTCGCAAAGCGTTTATTGCCGATGATCCGTGGGCGCTCCTCGCCTACTCTATTTTCGGTGTTGGAATGTTGGCGTGTATGCTTGCTTCCACCGTTTATCATTTCGTACAGGAACCCGCACGCAAAGCGCAGCTGCGCCATTTCGACCACGCCAGCATTTACCTGCTTATCGCGGCAAGTTATTCGCCGTTCACGCTTATCCTGTTGCGCGAAGCGCAGCTTTGGGGGTGGTTGCTTTTCGGCTTGGTGTGGACGATTGCGCTTGTGGGCATTGCCGTGAGTTTTGGGAAGTTGAAAAAAAACAGCCACCTGAAAACCGCGTCGTATGTGTTGATGGGATTGGTGGTGCTCATTGCTTTTAAGCCGCTGATTGAAATGGCAAAAGAGAAAAACTGCATCGAGGTAATTTGGTGGCTTATCGCCGGAGGCGTGTTTTACATCGTGGGCGCCGTTATTTACGCCACCGCCAAGCGGGAATTCGTGCACGCGGTTTTTCATATTTTCGTGCTTTTAGGGTTGGCCTGCCATATCGTTTCGGCGTATTTGATACCGATGTGAAAGATTTACATATGATCCATATTTATTGCGTAAATAAACACGTTCGTCCAACATCGCAAATCCTCCGCTCCTTTATTTCCAACATTAAGAAATGAAAGATTGAAGATAAATGACAAAATCTAAAGTTCATAAGGACGAAATTGACTGGTTGATTTCAGTATATAAAACATCTGAAGATGAAGAATTAATGAATGAATCTTTGGAGAAAATTTTGGATTTTGGATTGAATGAGAAATAAATAAATGAAAGATTTGAATTAATAAAATCTGATAAGGACAGTTTAAATGCATTTAATAAAGCGTGGAAAAAACAAGCAGAAAGAAATGAATTTGAAAAATACACAACTCTCGAAATGATTAAAATCTTCCTTTTTGGACCTTATAAATTATTCAAATTTTTCGACAGCGGACTAAGAGAATTATGGGATTTCAATTATAAAACTAAATTCCGACAAAAATTGATTTTATTGATATTAGGAACAATTTTTTGGATACTATTCGTTATTGGCGCATACAAGTATTATGAGTATAAAAGAATTCAAGAAATTGAAAACGTGGATATTTCCGATTGGGAAAGAAACATAATTGAATAAAACATAGGGCATAACAGGCGGGATATATCAAACGTAAATTAATAAATAACTATCAAATTATCTTATTGAATTCAGTTTTAACAGAACGAAATATCAACTTATTTATGACAAATAGATTCTTCACTGCGTTCAGAATGACAAAATGAAAAAAGGACATTTCATTATGAGATTCTCTCAATCAAGTACCAAACGCAAAGCCCTCGCCACAACCAAAAAAGCGAACCCCTTTTACAGATTCGCTTTTTCTATTTTTATTCGTGTAGCAACTTGTTACATATCTCTAATTTCACTTTCCACTACCGCTTCTTCCGCCACGATATTCGGTTTTTCCAACCCATATCCTTTGCGTTTGTCTTCGGCTTTGAGCAGGAAAGCAAAAACGAGCGCCAACACGCCGAATCCGGCAAAAATAAGCATCGGGAGCGTGTAATCGTAAGTGTTTACGGTAAGCCCGTCGCGAACGGTTTGTCCGCTAATGCAATATTTTTCGAGCACCCAACCGATAAGCAGCGGAACGCCCATCAATCCCCAATTCTGCACGTAAAAGATCATCGCGTAAGCGGTTCCCAATCGTTTCTCGGGAACGATTTTCGGAACCGAAGGCCACATTGCCGAAGGCACCAACGAAAATCCAATTCCCAAAATAATTACGAGGATAATGGCAATCACCCAATTATCGAGGCTTGGGATGGAGAACATCGTGTGCACAAAAATCAGCAGGATAGAACCCAAGATCATAATGCTCGCGCCTTTTCCTTTTCGGTCGTAAATGCTTCCGAACAAAGGAGTTAACAGGATGTTTCCGAACGGCAGCAGCATCGGGATCATTCCGGCAATGTTTTCGTCCACTCCGAACTTATTCACCATCAAATCGGTAGCGTATTTCAGGAACGGGAAAACGGCCGAATAAAACAGCACGCAAAGAATGGCAATATACCACCATCCGCGGTTGGTAACGATCTTGAAAATATCGGAAATCTTAAATTCATCTTCGCTTGAACCCGCAACCACAGTTGCAGCTTCCGATTTATCGAGTTTTTTATCCAACACCATATACACCATAAAGGCGATCATACCGATGCAAAGCCCAATCAAAGCCACCAAAACGGGGCGCGAAACGTCAATTACGCCCATCGCTTTCGCGATTGGAACCGAAAAGCCCAACGCCAAGCCTGTGCCGATGCGCGCCATTGCCATTTCCAAACCCATTGCCAACGCCAATTCTTTTCCCTTAAACCATTTCACGATGATTTTCGACACTGTGATACCGGCAACTTCAACGCCCACGGCAAATGTGGCAAAGCCGATGCTCGCCCAAAATACCTGCGCGTTGATGCCTACAAGGGTTTGTCCGTCTAACGTGTTTGTAGAAACAGCCCAATATTTGATGGCCGTGCCCACTACCATTAAAATGGTCGCGCCCAAACCCGTAATGCGCACGCCTACTTTATCGAGGATAATTCCTCCGAAAATAAGCATCAGCAAAAACACGTTAAACCAACCATAAGCACTTGTGAATGTGCCGTATTCGCTTCGTGTCCAACCCAATTGCCCTTCGAGCAATCCGGCCAAAGGAGCCATAATGTCGGTCAGAAAGTACGCGCACAGCATTGTGAACGAAACAATGAAAAGCGCCGTCCACCTCGCGGTTTTAGAATTCCTCAATGATTCTTGAATTTTCTCTGTCATTTGTGTCTGTATTAATTTGTTTTTCAGTTATGATTTGTATGGGGCAAATGTACAAAATATATCACAAAAAAACTGTTTAAAACAAGCGTTTTATCTTTCGGCGCTAAAAATACGCCAAAAACAACTTGTTTTAAACAGTTTTTCCCGGAAAAAAGATGACTATTTAATCCCGTGCAACAATTTAGTTAATTTAGGCGACAGGATAAGTACCAGCAAACCGGTTCCCACAGCAATCCATCCAAAGGTAACGTACACGTCGATGTACCTGAGAAGCGATTCGGAAGCGCCGGACAAAGCCGTTCCGGCTGCTTCGGCCACCTCTTCGCTTTTGCTTCCGGTAAGTTTTGCCAATTGGCCGGCAAGAAAATTGGATCCGGAAAACGAAAGGAACCACGTGCCCATCAACGTACCCGTCATATTTTCGGGAGCAAGTTTTGTTACCATGGAAAGCCCGATGGGAGAAATAAACAATTCTCCAATCGTATGGAAAAGATAAATTCCCACAATAATCCAAAGCGGAACAAGAAACTGCGTGTTATGTACATCTTTACCCACAGCCGTAATGAGATATCCCACTCCAAGCAACATAATTCCTATTCCAAATTTGGCAGGTATGGAAGGATTCATTTTCTTCTCCGATAATTTAACCCACAACATCGAAAAAAGCGAACCCAAAAGAATAATGAAGAACGGATTAAAAAACTGTGTTTGTCCTGCTGTCATTTCAAACAACCCGAAAACCGAGCGGTCTACGTTTCTGTCGGCAAACAACGTGAGCGATGAGCCTGCCTGCTCAAACAACGCCCAAAAAACAATATTGAACAAACACAGAATAATAAAAATGACCATTCTGTCGCGTAAAATATTTCCCCCTTTCACTCCGGCCGAAATGAGCGTGTAACCAACATAAGCAAAAGTCACCAACAGTAAAATTCCCACAATTTGGTTAAAGACGATCAGGAGATAAAGAATCAGAATAACCAACACCGATAACAAAACAGTTACATGCAATTGAGTGAGCGGCCCAAAAACCTTAGAATGAAGTTTTTGAGGGTTAGGCGGAAGACTCACTTGCCTGAATGTTTTTTGGCCTGCAATAAAAATAAACAAACCCAACAGCATTCCTATACCCGCCAGTGCAAAACCATATTGGAAGCCAAATTGCTCTCCCACCCACACGCAAACCAGCGTGGCCAACAGTGCTCCAATGTTAATTCCAATGTAGAAAATGGTAAAACCGGAGTCTCTTCTCGCATCGTTAGGTTTATATAATTTCCCTACCAACGAAGAAATATTTGCCTTAAAATATCCGTTCCCCACAATAATGGCCGCCATACCAATATAGAGCCAGGTTGTGTTTCCACCTAATATCAAAAACTCGCCAATAGCCATCAGAATGGCACCCAAAATCACGGCAATTCTGTATCCCAAAATTCTATCGGCAATTCTGCCACCCAATACCGGCGCCATATACACCAATGCAGTGTAAGCTCCGTAAATAGCAAACGCCTGATCATCTCCCTGTAAAAGCGCTTTTGTGAGATATAATACAAGCAATCCGCGCATCCCATAATAACAAAACCTCTCCCACATTTCGGAGAAAAAAAGGACAAACAAACCTTTGGGATGTCCAAATAACTGAGGGGCTTCTACTTCTATTCCTTCTACTTTTTTCATACAATTTATCTTGACATATTTAATAATCGCTCTCATTACGCCACGAAAGCATTTGCTACAAAAACGACAAAAATATACAAATTTGGCTAAAACTTCTGAGTCTTTTTAAGACAACTGAACAAAATGATGCCAAAAAATAACAAATTGAATGGATTTAACAAAACCGGATCAAGCAAAAAACAGCCTTACTTTTTAGAAATAAGGCTGTTTGACAGAAAACGAACTAAATACTGGATTATAATTTATTAATCTTTTTTCTTTATTATTCTGATTTATTTCTACAACGCATCCACCTGCAACCGGTTTAAAAACGCCACGGTTTTATGGATCTCTTTGTACATCACGATATCTTCGTCCACAAAAGGTACTTCTTTGCGGTAATCTTTGATGGTTTTTTCGATGATGGGCGACGATTTCAGCGGACGACGGAACTCCATTGCCTGCGCGGCGTTCATCAGCTCAATCGATAAAATCAGGTCGAGGTTATCCATCACTTTCAGCAATTTTATCGCCGATGTGGCGCCCATACTCACGTGGTCTTCCTGTCCGTTGCTCGAAACGATGGAATCGCTGCTCGCGGCGTAACAATACATTTTGTTTTGGCTCACAATGGACGCTGCCGTGTATTGCGGGATCATAAACCCTGAGTTGAGGCCCGGGTTTGCCACCAAAAATTCGGGCAGACCGCGGTTTCCCAAAATCAACTGCGCTACGCGGCGTTCAGAAATATTGCCGAGTTCGGCAAGGGCGAGAGCCAAAAAATCGAACACCAACGCCAACGGTTGCCCGTGGAAGTTGCCTCCCGAAATGACTTCATCTTCATCGGGGAAAATGGTCGGGTTATCGGTTACGGAATTAATCTCGGTTAATAATACCGATTTTACATACGCGATGCTATCCTTTGTGGCGCCGTGCACCTGCGGAACGCAACGGAACGAATACGGATCTTGCACGTGTTTCTTTTCGCGCGAGATCAATTCGCTGCCATCCAAAAACTTGCGAATGTTCTGCGATGTTTCGAGTTGTCCCAAGTGCGGGCGGATGAGGTGCAGTTTTTCATCGAACGGTTCGATGTGGCCGTCGTACGCGTCGAGCGAAATGGCGGCGATCAGATCGGCGCGTTTCGACAAGCGTTGCGCTTTCATTATCGAAAACACGCCGTGTGCCGACATAAATTGTGTGCCGTTCAACAGCGCCAAGCCTTCCTTGCTTTTCAATTTGATGGGTTCCCAACCAAACTCATCGAGCACGCTGCCGATATCCCGTTTTTGCCCTTTGTAATGCACATCGCCCACACCGATAAGCGGCAGGAACAAATTTGCCAACGGAGCCAAATCACCCGATGCTCCCAACGAACCTTTGTCGTACACCACGGGCAAAATATCGTTGTTGAAAAAATCGAGCATCCGCTGCACGGTAGCCACTTGCACGCCGCTGTAACCCAACGACAAAGCGTGTGCTTTGAGCAAAAACATCAGTTTTACGATCACCGGTTTTGCTTCTTCGCCCACGGCGCAAGCGTGCGATTTCACCAAATTTTCTTGCAATGTACTCAAATCGCTGTTGGATATGGTGCGGTTGCAAAGCGAACCAAATCCGGTGGTAATGCCATAGATAGGTTCTTTTTGTTTTTTCATTTTTTCATCGAGATAATCGCGACATTTTTTAATGCGTTCTTTGGCCTCCTGCGATAACTCGAGTTTGATGTTTTCGTTGATGATCCGTTCCAAATCTTCGAACGTTAGATCGTCTTTTCCTATGTAATAAATGTTTTTCATTTTCTAAGTTGTTAGTTTTCAGTTGACAGTAATCAGTCCTTTTTCTGTGAACTGAATACTGCCAACTGCTAACTTTTATATTTGTTGTTTCACCCATTCAAATATTTCTCTTTCCTTCTCCACCGTTTCTTTCTCAATGCGATCACATTTATCGGCGAAATCTTTTACAAAAGCTTCGTCTTTAATGGATCCCAAATTAATGCGCACATTGAGCAAAGCGCCCAAAACAGCCGTGCGGCACGCCATCATTGCTACGCAGCCATCGGTTACGGCGTTTTTATTGCCTTTTTTTACGGTATCGGCAATCACATCGAGCATTTTATACGCCCGCTCTGCCACTTCCATCGGCACGGATGCCGCCACTTTCATTGCTTCCTGAATTTTTCCGGAACGAAACGCTTTTTCTTCATCCGTTTCTTTCGGATATTTAAACGCGTCGAAAACAAGGTTATACGCGTCCGCATCACGATCGATATCGTTCACAAAAAGTTGTTGATTTTCCGCCATTTGCGCAACGGTTTTCTTCATTGAATCTTCCACTTCGGCATAATTTTTTTTACCGATGGTTAAATTTGCCAACATCTCGGTCAATGCCGACGCGATGGCCGCGTTGAGAGCCGAACTGCTTCCGCCTCCGGGAACGGGTTCGTTTCCTGCGGTTTTTTCTAAGAATTGTTTTAATGTTAAGTCTTGTAGTTGCATAATAGTTTTCAGTTATGAGTTATGAGTTGTTAGTTACGAGATGCGGGGTACGAGTTGCGAGTTATTGGTTCCGGGTTGATGCTGAACCTATTAACCCTAAACGCGAACCACGAAACACGGAACCTTTTTTGATTACCACATCCACAATATTCATTCCAACGTGATACGGCAGGAATTTATATGAAGGGAATTGCAGCAGCACCAAATCGCCTTGTTTGCCCACATTGATGCTGCCGATTTTATCGGCTCTGCCGATGGCGGCGGCGCTGTTGATGGTAAAAGCCGTTACGGCTTCTTCGGGTGACATTTTCATATAGATGCACGCCAAGGCAAAAAGCAACGGCACCGACGCGGTGAACGAGCTTCCGGGATTAAGATCGGTTGCCAATGCTACGATACAATTATTGTCAATCATTGTGCGGGCGCGGGCAAAATCTTCGCGAAGCGAGAAAGCGGTAAGCGGCAGCAACGTGGCTACCACACCCGATTGTGCCATTGCGCGAATACCCGCATCAGATGCTTGTAACAGATGGTCAGCCGAAAGGCAATTTAGTTCGGCTGCGAGTTCGGCTCCGCCGAATTGTACGATTTCGTCGGCGTGGATTTTGAGTTTGAACCCGTGTTCACGGGCGGCTTGCAAATATCGACGCGATTGTTCGATGGTAAACACATTTTTTTCGCAGAAAATATCGGCACATTCCGCCAAATTTTCTTGTGCTACCAATGGAAACATTTCGTTGATATTGAAATCGATAAACTCATCTTCCCTTCCCTTCCACTCAGCAGGTGTAGCGTGTGCGCCCATAAACGTGGGAACAATGTCCACCGGATGTGTTTCGTTGAGTCGGCGCATTACTCGCAGTTGTTTGAGTTCAGTTTCTTTATCGAGGCCGTAACCGCTTTTACCTTCCACGGTGGTGATGCCGAGTTTCATCATCGCGTCCAACCGTTGTTTTCCGGCGTCAAAAAGCTCTTCTTCCGATGCTTCGCGCGTTGCGCGTGTGGTGTTCACGATGCCGCCGCCACGGTTCATAATGTCCATATAGCTGTCCCCGCGCATTCGCCACGAAAATTCCTCTTCGCGATATCCACCAAACACGAAATGCGTGTGTGGGTCAACAAAGCCAGGAAGCAGGGCTTTTCCCGAAGCATCGATTATTTCGTAATCGGCTTGGTTTACGGGAACAGGTTCGCCACTGTTGAGCACGTGCGAAATAATACCGTCGGTAACGATAACTGTTCCGTTTTCAATCACGTGCAAATCCTGCATTTCTTTGCCACATTTTCCGGCAAATCCGCTGCAAGTAACCACTTGGGCGGCATTTTTTATGATAATGTTGTTGTTCATATTCACGATTTACGATTTGGGATTTGGGAATTATTTTCAATACCAAATCCGAAATTCAAATTCCAAAATCAATTTATTTTCCGTTTCCATTCTCTATATCCTAATATCGCCAGTACAAGAAAAACGGCATATTGCACACTCGTAAAATACAATCCCTGCGATGCAAAAATGGGTATAGACACCACATCTCCTATAATCCAAAAAATCCAGTTCTCTACTTTTTTGAGTGCCATCAAAATAGTGGCCACCAAGAAAAATGCCGCGTTAAACGAATCGATATAAGCCAAATACGATTGTATATACTCCGCATCACCCCGATTTACATAACGCAACATAAAAAACACCCCCACATAAATTACTATTACGGTCGACCAAGCTAACGCATTTTGTTTGGACGTATTTTGTTGTATCTGTAACTTTTGACTGTTCTCATCGGTGCGAGACCACATATACCATCCGTAAACATTGGAAATAAGATACACAAGATTAATTCCGGCATTGGCATATAAACGGGTAGCAAAACAAATGTAAACATAAATAGCCACATTGATAATTCCGAAAGGAAAAACCAAAATATTTTCCTTTCGGGCATACCAAACGCTGACGATACCGAGCAGAGCGGCAAAAAGTTCAAGCCAGTTCATAGCCTCTCCCTAAATCCCTCTCCACAAGAGAGGGACTTTTTATTCCATTAATTTTGCTTCGAGTACCTGACTCATCGAGAAGTTTTCGAGGCCGAGGTAATATGCGGCTGAGTCAACCAACGCTTCCATCGGGACCAAACCGATTATTTCGCCACCAACAACGGAAACACCATACCGTTGTGCTTCCATACGAACCATTTCGTGTGCACGGTAAATGGCGGTTTTGGTGAAATCGGTCAAGTTCATTGAAACCTGTGTGATATCACGCTCTTCCAACGCTACTCCCATTCCTTTGCAGTAACGTAATCCACCACCAATAAAACGAACTTTCTTGGCTATTGCCGTAGCTATTTCCAAGTTGTCGGTATTCAAGTTTACGTTGTAAGCTACCAACGGCATACGGGCGCCAATGGCTACTGTTCCAGCTGTTGCGTGGCGTTCAGCGGGACCAAAATCGGGTTTCCAGTCAGGTTGTTTAATTTTTTCCGCCATTCCTTCAAACTCTCCTTTACGTACGGCAGCCAAATTTTCACGATGCGTAGCAGATGCTGATTTTTCGTATAAGAATACCGGCAAATTGTATTTTTCGCCCACGGTTTGTGCCACCTCTTTTGAAAGAGCGATGGCATCCTCCACCGTTACGCCTTTAATGGGGATAAACGGTACTACGTCCACTGCGCCCATTCTCGGATGCTGCCCACTGTGCTTCGTCATATCGATGAGTTCCACGGCTTTGCCAATGGCTTCGATAACGGCCGCCTTCAACGCTTCGGGTTCACCCACAACGGTAATTACTGAACGGTTGTGATCGGAATCGCTACTGTAATCCAATAGTTTAACGTTTTCTTTACCACGGAAACAATCCGCAATTTTTTCTACTTTTTGTTTGTCGCGTCCTTCACTAAAATTGGGAACGCATTCCATAATTTTGTTCATAATAAGTAAGTTTATACTCTGATTTATAGGTTTATATGATTTTTTCTGTTTTACAATAAAAACTCATCTACATTTCCGGGATGAATGAAGTGCACTTCGTGATTCGGGTAAGTAGATGAAAATGTTTTACTTATATTTATTTTGGCATTTTTGTTCCATTTTATTTCATAAGCATTCAACACGCCATCTTTTTCGATAATCAAATCTATTTCCTGTTGGTCGAATGTGCGCCAAAAATAAAAATTGCCAAAACCTCCTTCATAACTATTTTTTTTATATAACTCTGCAATTACCCAATTTTCCCATAAGGCGCCTACATCGTGTCGTAATTCAAGCAGAGAAAAATCACCAAGCAACGCATTACGGACACCTACATCGTAGAAATAAATTTTTCGTCCTTTTTTCAATTCTTTGCGATGATTATGACTATAACTCGGTAAACGAAAAATTACAAAAGTCTGCTCCAATAACGTTATGTATTTCTCAACAGTTACGTTGTCTATCGACAGCAGTTTACTCAATTCATTATAATTCACTTCGCTCCCAACCTGATATGCTAATGCTTTCAATAAATTGACCAATTTATCAGGTTTTTGTATATTTTGCCACATTAGTATATCCTTATAAAGATAACTTTCAGCGATTAACTTCAAACGCTCTTTTGCTTCTTTTGGATGAATAACCACTTCGGGATAAGAGCCATAAACCAACCTATGAGGAATTTGCTGTACTTCCTCCATTAACGAAGTATGCCGAGCCAATTCCGAAAATGAAAGTGGGTACAAATAAAACTCCCATTTTCGCCCCGTTAAAGGCTCGTTAGTACGGTTTCTCAATTCAAAAGAAGATGAGCCTGTGGCTACAACCTGCACATTATCAATTGAATCGATAATTCGCTTGAGCGTTTTTCCAATTTCGGGCAATTGTTGAGCTTCATCAATGACCACCAACTTATGTTGCGAGAAATAGTTTCGTAAACGCACCGATGAAGGATTATCAAACAAGACCTGCACTTCGGGATCATCGGCGTTGTACCACAAATAATTACCGTATTCCGAAACTATTTTTTTTAATAATGTTGTTTTTCCAACCTGCCGTGCACCAAATAATAAAATTATTTTTTCTTGGTGTAAACGTTCCTTGATTTTATGTCCAATAATTCTACTTATCATAAATTATTCGAATATAATCGCAAATTTACCGATAATTATTTTATTTTAGTCAAAAATTTACCGTTTTTTTTACTTTTTTATCGCCTCTCTCACTGAAATTGGGAACGCATTCCATAATTTTGTTCATAATATATTTTAGATTTGGCATTTCGGATTGGGGAGTTATTCATTTAGAAGTTTTTCCACTTCTTTCTTCAACAATGGTAAGTGATTAACAACAATGCTCCATAAAATATCGGGTAATAATGAATCGTAACCGTGAATGACGTAGTTTCTCGTATCTACTATTTTTCGTGCGTTTGTAATCGTAATATCACTTCCTGATTTCAGAATACGATTCATCGCCTCACCAATAATTTCGAGGTTACGCTCAACCGCGCCTCAACAACAAACTATTGAGAAACTCGTTGTACGTTTTTGTTTGTATCGGAAAAGAAATCTTCAATTTCATCAATTGCAATAAGAATATCTTCTAAATGTTTATTCACGTATTCATCCATAAATCAAGGTTTTTGTATTTTCAATATTTTTTCTCAAATACGAATTTCGGATAGGTTGTTCTTCCAATAAATCGACTTTTCTCCCAAGAATATCTTCTAATGAATACTTAAAATCAAAATAAGTCAGAAAGATATCGTTAATAGCTGATTTATCGAAATCTACAATCAAGTCAATATCACTTTCGTCATTGAAACGGTCTGTGAGCACCGACCCAAATGCAAACAGCCGTCGCACGTTATATTTGCGGCATAATTTAGCAATTTGAGCGTTATATGCACTGAAATAATTCATAATTAGTTGTTTTTGGCAATGTAGTGAAAAATTTCTCATTCGGGACAAGCGAATTCCGATTCGCTTATTTTTAATGCGATTTGGAAATCGCATCTCCCAATATCTCATCGTTCACCAAATACGGCTCCGTAATATGGTACCCTTCGGCGTGCGAGTGATTGAACTCTTTGACGGTACTGATGGCATTTTCGTTGCGTGCCCACGAACGACGTGCCACGCCGCCCATTACATCCCAAAGCATAGCAGAGCGAAGAATTTCGTCCACCCGTTTGCTGCCGTCGCACACCATTCCGAAACCGCCGTTGATGGCTTTTCCGATACCTACTCCACCACCGTTGTGCAATGCCACGAGGCTCATTCCGCGGGCAGCATTTCCGGCGAAACATTGTACCGCCATATCTGCCATCACGTTGCTACCGTCTTTGATATTTGCCGTTTCACGGAAAGGCGAATCGGTACCGCTCACATCGTGGTGGTCGCGTCCCAACATAATCGGACCAACTTCTCCGTTACGCACCATTTCGTTAAATTTCAGTGCAATGTTCATACGTCCAAGTGCATCTTGATACAAAATGCGGGCTTGCGTACCGACTACCAATTGGTTCTTTTCGGCATCGCGAATCCAAATCCAGTTGTCCATATCTTGTCCGCGACGATTTGGATCGATGCAATCCATAGCGGCCTTATCAGTTTTTATCAAATCTTCGTGTTTACCGCTCAGGCAAATCCATCGGAACGGACCGTAACCGTAATCGAAAAGCTCAGGACCCATAATATCTTCCACGTACGATGGAAAGATGAATCCATCTTTGTCGTCCACACCGTTTTTCGAAATTTCTTTCACGCCGGCATCGTACACGGCTTTCATAAACGAGTTGCCATAATCGAAGAAATAAGTACCTGCGGCAACCAATTTTTTTATCACGTTGAAGTGACGCACAAGCGACTCGTCCACCAATTGATGGAATTTCTCGCGGTCTTCTTTCAACAATCGGGTACGTTCGTCAAACGAAATTCCGGCGGGACAATATCCGCCCGTGTAGGGTTCGTGACACGAGGTTTGGTCGCTCAACAATTCGATATGGATGTTATTTGTTTCGGCAAATTCCAACAAATCAACAATATTTCCGTGGTAAGCAATAGATAGCGGCTCTTTGCGTGCCATTGCCTCTTGCGCCCAATCGAACGCCTGCTTTTTGTTGTCGGTAATTTTATGCACCCAACCTTGTGTGTGGCGTGTTTCGATGCGCGAATAATCCACCTCGGCAACAATAGACGCTGCACCCGCAATGTCGGCAGCTTTGGGCTGTGCGCCACTCATTCCGCCTAATCCGGACGAAACGAACAAGTGTCCGCGCAAATCGCCATCTTGTGGCACGCCGAGTTTTTGCCTTCCGGCATTGAGCAACGTGTTGAACGTGCCGTGAACAATTCCCTGTGGACCAATGTACATCCAGCCTCCGGCAGTCATTTGTCCGTAATTGGCGACACCCATTTGCGCGGCAATTTCCCAATCCGTTAAATTATCAAATTGACCAATCATCATTGAGTTGGTGATAATCACGCGCGGAGAATCAGGTTTAGATTTAAATAATCCGAGCGGATGTCCGCTTTCTACCACCAAAGTTTGGTCTTGCGTAAGCTCTTCAAGATACATTTTTATCAACCGATATTGCATCCAGTTTTGGCAAACTTGTCCGGTTTCGCCATACGTTACCAATTCGTATGGATAAAGGGCTATGTCGAAACAGAGATTATTGTCAATCATTACCTGAAAGGCTTTTCCTTCCACGCATTTTCCTTTATATTCGTCGATGGGTTTGGCTTTGAGGTCACCTTGCGGACGAAAACGATAGCCGTAAATTTTTCCCCGTGTTTTGAGTTCGTTCAAAAATTCGGGTGCCAGCGTTTCGTGTAATTCGGTAGGAATATAACGCAGCGCATTTTTTAACGCTATTTCTGTTTGTGCGGGTGTCAATCTGAAACCGCGATCGGGTGCCCGGCGAATACCTTCCTTAAATTCAGGATAATCAGGCAATTGTGAGGGTAAGGTTATTTTCACTTTATCGATTATTTAGACATTAGACTTGTAGAAATTTAGACAAATGTAATTCTTTTGCTTACATTTTGACTGTAAAATTAGTGAAATTTGATTTTGTAACCAAAAAATATCCCGTATTTTAGCTCCGACACACGTTTTAGCTTTAATTATTATTATATTTGCAGATATATAAGAATTATGGACTATAAAATCGAAATTTGCGCCAACTCCGTTGCCAGTTGCGTGGAAGCACAAAAGGGCGGCGCTTACCGCGTGGAGCTGTGCGCAGCCATTCCCGAAGGCGGTACCACGCCATCCTATGGCGATATTGTTGTGGCCAGAAAATTGCTCAACGAAACCAAATTAAACGTTATTATACGTCCGCGTGGCGGCGATTTTTTGTATTCTGACTTGGAATACAAAATAATGCTTAAAGACATAGAAATATGCCGCGAATTGGGTGTTGACGGCGTAGTTATCGGTTGCCTCACGGCAGATGGCGACGTGGACATACCGCGTTGTCGGGAATTGATCGCCGCCGCAGGCGACCTGAGCGTTACTTTCCACCGCGCGTTCGATATGTGCCGCGATCCGTTTAAAAGTCTCGAAGATATTATTTCCCTCGGCTGTGAAATAATCCTTACATCCGGACAGCAGCCAAAAGCCGAACAAGGCATCGATTTACTGAAACGACTGGTAGAAAGAGCAGACAACAGAATTATCATTATGCCCGGAAGCGGCGTAAACGAAACCAATATCGCGAAAATAGCACGCGAAACAGGCGCGCAAGAATTTCATCTCTCGGCACGAGAATCTGTTGAGAGCCAAATGATTTATCGAAACCCAAATCTAAAAATGGGCGGAACGGAAGTGATCATTACCGAATTCACACAAGAAGTTACAAGCGCTATGAGAGTGAAAAACACCTTAAAAAATCTTCAAGAAACAATTAACAATTAAAATCATGCAAACTGTGGTAAAATTTTGTACTGTTTTATTTCTCATTGTATCTCTCTTTTCCTGCCAAGAGAAGAAAAACAAAGAAACAATACCTGCTAATTATGAAGTCGTACCCCTTCCTGCAGAAATCAAGGAAAAAGAAGGAAACCCTTTTTTGCTTTCTACATCCACAAAAATAGTTTTTCCTGAAGGAAATAAAAAAATGAGCCGAAATGCGGAGTTTTTATCCGAATATATAGAATTATCTACAGGCACAAAATTATCTACAACCTCTTCAACAACCGAGACCGAGGCTATTATTTTATCTTTAGGCTTACAAAGCAAAACCCCCGAAGATTACGAAATCAACATTAACGAGAATCAAATCAACATTAAAGGAGCATCGGAGGCAGGCGTGTTTTACGGTATCCAAACGCTTCGTAAATCCATTCCGACGGGAAATAATCCGGTAGCTTTACCCCCTGTTTTTATAAAAGATTCGCCGCGATTTTCTTATCGTGGGATGATGTTGGATGTGGCACGGCACTTTCAACCGGTTGATTTTGTGAAAAAATTCATCGATATTCTGGCTTTACATAATATCAATACTTTTCATTGGCATTTAACTGAAGATCAAGGATGGAGAATCGAAATAAAATCGTATCCACGATTAACCAGTATCGGTTTTGAGCGTAGGGAAACAGTAATTGGAAGAAATACGGGTGAATACGATGGAAAACCACACAGGGGTTTCTACACTCAGGAAGAGATTAAAGATATTGTAAAATATGCCGAAGAAAGATACATAAACGTTATTCCTGAAATAGACATGCCGGGGCACATGCTTGCTGCTTTAGCTTCTTATCCCGAATTAGGATGTACAGGGGGGCCGTATCAAGTGGCTCGAGAATGGGGGATTTTCGAAGATGTGCTTTGTCCGGGAAAAGATTCAACTTTTATTTTTCTTGAAAATGTTTTGAGCGAAGTGGCAGAGCTGTTTCCTTCAAAATACATCCATATTGGAGGAGACGAATGTCCCAAAACAAAATGGGAAGAATGTGCAGATTGCCAAGCCCGTATAAAAGAACTCGGATTAAGAGACAGAGGCGGACATACTGCTGAACACTATTTACAAAGTTACGTGACAACTCGTATGGAAAAATTCCTGAACGAAAAAGGAAAAAGTATTATCGGCTGGGATGAAATTTTGGAGGGTGAAATTGCTCCTAATGCTACCGTAATGTCGTGGAGAGGAATTGAGGGCGGAATTAAGGCTGCGAAGTTAGGCCATGATGTTATTATGGTTCCTACTTCGTACAGTTATTTCGATTATTATCAGACAGATGACATCGACAAAGAACCACTAGCCATTGGAGGGTATGTCCCCTTGGAAAAAGTATATAGTTTTGAACCGATACCCGATGAATTAATCGACGAACAAAAAGTTCATATATTAGGCCCACAAGCTAATTTGTGGACTGAATATATTTCTACTCCGGAGCACGTAGAATACATGATCATGCCGCGCATGGCTGCCCTGGCAGAAACACAATGGGTGCAACCCGAAAAGAAAAACTACGAAAAATTTTTACTACGATTACCCCGATTATTGTATTTATATGAAAAATTGAGATATAATTTCGCAACACATGTATTCGATATAAAAGCGAATATGAGTCCGAATTTCGAAACGAATGCATTGGACGTGGAATTGTCAACCATTGATGAGGCGTCTATATATTATACGCTTGACGGAAGCGAACCCACTGAAAAATCGATAAAATACGAAGGAAAATTTTCTATTAAAGAAAATACGTTTTTAAAAGCAAAATCTATCAGAGCAGCCTCTAATAACAGCAAAATATTCGAAGAATGGATCAATAAAAGTAAATCGAGTTATAAGCCCATTGATCTCCGAACCAAACCTGATCCCGAATACAAATTCTCGGGCGCCGATCTATTGGTAGATGGTTTGCACGGTACCGGATTAAATTACCGTACCGGAAAATGGATCGGATTTAAAGAAAACGATTTGGTGGCCGTTATAGATATGTTGGAACCCACAGCTATATCCAAAGCCGAAATTAGGAATTGTATCATAACAGCCGACCATATATTCGGGCCTTCTGAAATAATTATTGAATCGAGGGAGAAAGATACTACTTATGTATTGGTAAATTCCCAAAAATACCTTGACCTCAAAACAGAAAACTGGTCGGATACCATCACACATGTGCTGAATTTCGAACCCAAGACGGCAAGATATTTCAGGGTAACCGTCAGGCCTCAAATTATTCCAACCTGGCATCCGGGTAAAGGAGAAAGGGCATTCGTTTTTGTAGATGAAATTACGTTGAATTGATAGCGGGTTCCGAGTTCCGCGATACGAGATAAAAAACCGAGAGTAAAAACTCTCGGTTTTTTATTGTATCTATTTGAGAAAAATCAGCTAAATAACAAAAACACGGCCGCACCTCCAATATATCCCAACAACGCCAATGGAGTAAATCGTTTCAGATAATAACTAAAACTCACTTTTTCCAGTCCCATCACAGTTACGCCCGTTGCCGAGCCAATGATAAGAATACTCCCACCCGTAACGGCACAATAAGCAAGAAACGTCCAAAAACCGCCATCGGCAACAAAATATTGCAAATACGATGTTACAGCAGCCGAAGCATCCACTACGGGATACATTCCCATGGTTGCGGCCACCAGCGCCACGTTATCCACCAACGAAGAAACCGCTCCGATAAGGAAACTGATCGCATAAGGCTCTTTCAGGTTCTTAGTAAGAAAATCGGCAAAAAACGTAAGTTGTCCCCCCACATTCAAGGCTGCCACCGACATCAATATACCGAGAAAAAAGAAAATAGTAGGCAGATCAACCGTGTGAAAAATCTTTGAAATTCGGAGCTTTTGTGAATCCCTAATTTCAGTCAGTTTGCCATACATTATATCGGTATAAATCCACAGAAAAACCAATCCGATCAAAATACACATGAACGCCGGCAAATGTGTAACGGTTTGGAATAGAGGAACCATCACCAGAGATAAAATCCCGATAAAAAAGATAATAACGCGCGAACGAAGCGGAATCAGTTTCGCATATTCATCATCAGGTGTGATTTCCGATAAAACCCGTAATTCTACATTTTTACGGAAAAGCCAAAAATGAGCCACTATTAATGGCAAAAGCAAGTTCACGAAAGCCGGAAGAAATAAGTGGGATATCTGATGCCAAGCCGAAATATTACCGCCTGTCCAAAGCAACAGCGTGGTAACGTCACCAATAGGCGACCACGAACCTCCGGCGTTAGCGGCAATAACAATCATACAGGCATACTTCATACGATCGGTGGCATCGGGAACAAGTTTACGCAAAATGGCAATCAGTACAATCGCCGCGGCGAGGTTATCGAGCAGCGCCGAGAAAAAGAACGATGCAATGCTCAGATACCACAACAACTTTCGCTTGTTATTGGTGCTGATGAATTGCGCAACTGCCTGAAAACCGCCGTGCTTATCTACGATACTCACAATGAGCATAGTACACATCACAAAGAACAATGTTTGCGAAACATCCCCCAAATGAGGAACAAACGCACTTTCGGACAAATAACTTATAACTCGCTCTTTGTCTGACAAATTGGAAATATCTGCGCTTTCAACATATTGCAGATAATTCGAATTTTGCCTTTCTACCAAAATGTTTTGCCCATCAAACGTTAACATCAACCATAAAGTGATGCACATCGTGAGCGCCGTTGCCGATTTGTTAACTTTGATAATATCCTCAAACGCAATGGCTAAAATTCCGAGGACAAACACAACAAGCATCGCGTAAAACATACTGATTGCGGTTTTACAGAAATGAAATTTCGATTATTTTTCCAAGGCGTACAGCATCAGAATTTCTTCGGCCCAAAGGGTTTCGTCGGGAGTTTCGAGGATGAGCGGCATGTTATTGAATCGTGGATCGTTCATAATGAAACCGAATAAATCCATGTTCATCAAGCCTTTTCCAATGCTGTCGTGTCTATCGACACGCGATGCTAATTCTTTTTTGGAGTCATTAATATGCATTCCCTTTAAATATTGAAATCCAATTATCTGAGAGAATTTCGTGAATGTTTCGTTGAATCCTTCACTTGTGCGTATTTCATATCCCGAAGCCAATGTGTGTGCCGTATCGAGACACACTCCCACCCGACTTTTATCATCCACTTTGTGGATGATGTGCGCAATTTGTTCAAACGTGTGACCCAAATTAGTTCCTTGTCCCGCGGTATTCTCAATCACGGCCGTAACGTCCTTGGTTTTCTCTAAAGATATATTAATGGATTCTGCGATTCTGTCAAGGCACGCATCTATCGGCATCAAATTGAGGTGGCTTCCCGGGTGGAAATTAAATCGGTTTAATCCGAGTTGTTCACAACGTTTCATTTCGTCGTTAAATGCAGAGCGCGATTTCTTTAACCCTTCTTCTTCAGGATGCCCTAGATTAATGAGATAACTATCGTGAGGTAGAATGTGGTCGGGTGAAAATCCGTATTCCTCGCATCGTTGTTTAAACAGATCTATATTTTGAGAGGTGTACGGAGCAGCGAACCACTGCCGTTGATTTTTTGTAAAGAAAGCGAACGCTTTTGCTCCGATTGCCTGAGCATTTAAGGGCGCATTTTCCACGCCTCCCGATGCACTGATGTGTGCGCCAACATATTTCATGACTTTTTGTTTTTGAGTAGTTTTTTGTCGCGCAAAGATACAATGTTCACAGGGAGATTGTACTTAAAAACGATTTAATTTTTTCCATAATATTCAAATTTGTATAGAAGTTTTGCGTATCTTTAGCTCAAAATTATTTCAACTAAAACATGACAGATTATGTTAATAACAACCACCAACACCATCGAAGGCAGACGCATTACGGCTTATTACGGCATTGTAACCGGTGAAACCATTATCGGCGCGAATATTGTGAAAGATTTTTTCGCCTCCATTACCGATATTGTGGGCGGCCGCTCCGGAAAATACGAAGAAGTGCTCCGCGAGGCCAAACAAATTGCGTTGCGCGAAATGGAAGAGAATGCCGCCCGGTTAGGCGCTAACGCCATTATTGCGGTGGATTTGGATTACGAAACAATTGGGGATAAAGGAAGTATGATGATGGTTTCGGCATCGGGAACGGCAGTGCGTATAGAGTGATTAAGCGTTATTCGATTTTTTTCTCTCGGTTACTTTCGGAAAGGTGATCATAAACGATAAGCCGCCTTCGGGGCGGTTTTTTGCTATGATGCTGCCGTGATGAAAGAACACGGCATTTTTCACGATGGAAAGTCCGAGGCCGGAACCGCCGGTATTGCGCGTACGGCCTTCGTTTATGCGATAAAACCGATCGAAAATTTTCACCAAATACTTATCTTCCACTCCTTCTCCAGTATCGTAAAATTCAAAGTAAATGGTGTCGTCTGTTTCGTTGTAGCAACTAATAACGATTTTTATATTCTCTCCACCGTAAAAAATGGAATTTTCGGTTAAATTGCGAAATATGGAATAAAGAAGCGTGCGGCTTCCGTAAAGAACCACTTTCTCATCTACCTCAACTGTATAATCTATATTTTTTTGACGAAATTTTTCAGCCAAATCAATTCCCAATCCGTCCAGCATCTCTTTTATGTTCACTGCTTCTTTATGGAATCGGTTGGCTGCTTCTTCAATTTTGGTCAACATACTGATGTCCTGAATCAATTCGGATAAACGAATAGATTGAATATAAGCTCTTTCCACAAAATTATTGCGACGTTCCACATCATTTTCATCCAATGTTTGAAGGGTCTCCAAATATCCCCTGATGCTTGTAACAGGTGTGCGTAATTCATGCGCGATGTTATTTGTCATTTCCTGTTTTAGAAGTCGTGTTTTCTCAGATTTGGTAATATCGCTGATATAGATCTCAAAACTTTCATCATCGAAAACGATAACCCTGACATTGAATTTCTTACCGCTTTTTTCAATCCGGTGAGAAAAAACATTTTCTTTTCTTTTTTCTAGGTCGATAAAATGTATAATTTCTTCGAAATTAGGATCGGTAAAAACAGTTTCTATCTCCAACGTTGGATTATCTAAAATAACATTCAGGTATTGAAGGAAATGTGAATTGGCATAAATTTTCTTTCTGTTATCGGAAAAAATGGCAATTCCTTCTTCCGAATACTGAAAATGTTGTAATAGCTTTTCCCTTTCCAAAGCCAACTTTTTCCGATTTTCCTGAAGCAAATGATAGTTATCTATAATATCGGCGCTCACCTCTCCCACTTCATCGTTTGGAAAAGTGTATGCAGGCCTTACCGGATGACCGTTTTTGAGATTACTGGAAAATTCTTTGAGTTCTTTGATCGATTTAGAGAATTTATTGGCGAAATTAATCATCAAAAAAACACAAACGATAAAGAAAAACAAAATATAGTAAATAAAACTATTGTTTGTATTGAGGAAACTCTTGAGTTGTATATCGTAAGGGAGCGCAACCCGTATGAAATAACCTTCGGGATATTTTTTTGCGTAGTAAAGATATTTTATATGATTGCTGTCGGACAAGCGGATATTGGCCCCACGTCCATTTCCGATTGATTTTTGAATTTCGGGACGATTGCTATGGTTTTCCATATTCCTTTCGTCCAATCTGTTGTCATATAAGACATTACCACTTTCATCTATTAACGTAAGGCGTAAGTTTTCGGGCAGATAAGAAAGGATATTATCGAGATTTTGCACGTTTTTCGACCCCACAATATTATTATTCATATACTTGTGAATAATATCGGCATTGTTATCGAGCATCTTTTCAAGGCTTTTTGTTCGTTCGCTTTTTATTTGTTCGCGTTCAAACAAAATGATCCCTATCGTAAAAACAGCGATAATGAGTGAAAAATATAGAATTATCCTTCGTTTATAAGACATTTAAAACTTTACTCTACGTTTTTTGGTTCCAAATTCAAATAATAACCGAATCCGGATCGGTTAACGATTAAGGACGAATATACACCCAGTTTTTTACGCAGCCGGGTAATATGCACATCTACGGTTCTGTCCAACACAAACTCGTTATCTCCCCAAACCTGGTTTAAAATTTCACTTCGGGTCAACACATTGGGCGAAGTTTGTGCCAGCAACAAAAGGATTTCGAATTCTTTTTTCGTGAGAGATACTTCGTTATCCTCAATGGTAACCCGATTGCTGATGGTATCAACTATCAGTCCCTGATACTGCCATTTTGCCTCGAGCGGTTTTTGACCTGCACTTGCTCTTTTTAAAACGGCTTTGATCCTGGCTAACAATTCTTTCACGGAAAATGGTTTTGAGATGTAATCATCGCCACCCATTGAAAATCCTGTGAGCATATCGTTTTCCGTATTCTTAGCAGTTAAAAAGATAATGGGTATCAATTTTTCTTCTTTCCTCAATTTTTCCGCCATTTTATAGCCCGACATTCCTCCCATCATCACATCCAATACAATAAGTTGATGGACATCTGTAAGAATATTCAAGGCTTCTTCTGCAGAGTTTGCTTCATCCACAATGTACCCTTCGTTTTCTAAATTAAATTTTAGAATTTCGCAGATATCTTTTTCGTCGTCAACAACTAAAATCCTCTCTTCCATAAATTTACAATTTTGGATAATTTGCTTTTGGTTATAACTTGCACAAAGTTACAACACTTATATTACAGACTTGTTACATTTTTGTTACAAAAATGTTAAGTTTATAATCTTTCTTTATTTTCGATAATTCCTTAAAAATAGCTTATTTATCTATAAAAATAAGTTGTTTGTCTATTTCATACAACAAAAATGAAACGAGAATGTTAATTTTGTAGATTCAAAAGAAGCCATAGCGCACCATCGGTGATTTAAATACCGTAAATAAAATTGTTGGATGAAAAAAAATATTATTTTTTTACTGTTACTTCTGAGTATATTTCCTGTTTTAGGCCAAAATAACGGAACCATTTCCGGTAAGGTTGTCGATCAAGACACACAAGATGCTATACCCCAAGCTAATATTAGAATTCTTCAACAGCGCGACAGCGCTTACGTAAACGGAGTGGCAACGAATATGGAAGGACAATTTAGTATCGGTTTACCGAATGGAAATTATATTGTTCAGGTAACTTTTGTAGGTTACAATAATACGCATAAGAATGTAACTATCAGCAATTCGGAGAAAAATATTCGATTAGGAACGATAGAACTTTCTCATGATAATATTCTCCTGGAAGATGCAGTGGTAACGGCTAAGGCGCCGGAGATTGTAGTGAAGGGCGACACTTTGGAATTTAATGCAGATTCTTACAAAGTAACGGAAAGCGCTGTGGTAGAAGATATTTTAAAGAAAATGCCCGGTGTTGAGATAGACAGCGAGGGTAAAATAACCATTAATGGCCGTGAGGTAAAAAAAATAATGGTTGATGGCGAAGAGTTTTTTAGTAGCGATCCTAAAGTAGCATCCAAAAATTTACCTGCCAAGATGGTAGATAAACTGCAAGTGCTCGACATGCAAAGCGATATGGCTCAAATGACTGGATTTGATGATGGCGAAGAAGAAACCATTATAAACCTCACCGTGCGTCCGGGCATGAAAGAAGGCTTATTGGGTAATGCTTTTGTTGGTTACGGAAGTAAACAGCGCTATGAAGCCAATACCATGGTGAATTATATGAAAGATAAAAACCAATACACGTTTCTTGGCGGATTAAATAACACCAACAATGCCGGTTTCACCGATTTAGCTTCATCCATGTTTGGAGGAATGGGCGGCGGCGGCAGAGGTGGCCGTTTTTGGGGAGGACAAAACGGTATAACCAAAGCGGGTAACGCAGGATTTAATTTCGTGCAGCAATTCAATGAAAAAATGAAATTAGGCGGCAATTTGCGTTATGGACATACTGATAACGATTTGTTATCGAAAACCCGTACACAAAACCTGCTAAGTGGAGGAAACACCATTGAAAATGAAAATAACGTAGCAAACAACCTCAGTCAAAATTTCAATATGGATTTTCGCTTGGAGTGGAATCCCGATACGTTAACTGAAATTATTTTCAGCCCCAGTGGCTCTGTTTACAACAACCGACGAAGCGAAACAAGTGATTTTATCACAACCCAAGAATTGACATCAGATTCTGTTAACTATGGTAATTC
>JAFADY010000023.1 GCA_023424395.1 Bacteroidota bacterium
ATTGGAAACAGAATTGCTTGTATCAATGAATTTAGGATATACTGATTCGGAGAAATACAAAACACTTCAAAACAGAATAATAGAACTCGAGAAAATGATATCCGCTTTCAAAGATCAATTGAATAAATAATCCGAACAAGGAAAGCTTAGAAGTCTTTGTTCTTTGCTCCTTGTTCTTTATTCTAAAAATTATGACTCAACGACCCCAACTCAAACACTGGATAATGGTTGCCCATCCGTGGGCGTGGCCCGCGTCGGGATCGCCGGCGCTTATAGCATTTTCGTACGTATTTTATATGTACAAAACCGGAGCGATCAACGAAGCGAATTGGACATTCGGAATATTGGCGATTCTCGGAGCCATCATATTTCACGCCGCAGGAAACCTCATTAGCGAGTACCACGATTACGTGAGCGGCGTTGACCGGATGGAAAAAACCGGCCCTATACGGTTGATAGTTATCGGTATTTTCAAACCGAAACCGGTGTTGATCTACGGATACATCGTCTTGTTGGTAGGAATTCTGCTTGGTATTTATCTGCTGATAAACACCGGACTTCCGCTGCTGTTCATCGGGATAATCGGTATTATAAGCTCCACGCTTTATTACAAATTCAAATACGCCGGTTGGAGCGATGTGATCATCTTCATCTGTTACGGATTATCCATTGCACTGGGCGTGGCGTATGTAATGACAAATGAACTTATCTGGTCGGTTTTGTTGATAAGCGCGTCTGCCGGATTGCTTATCGTAGCGATTTTGCATGCTAACAACACACGCGATATGCTTCAGGATAAAGCAGCCGGAATTCG
The DNA here is from genome assembly GCA_023424395.1 of Bacteroidota bacterium. Lineage (GTDB taxonomy): Bacteria > Bacteroidota > Bacteroidia > Bacteroidales > Dysgonomonadaceae > JAFADY01. The sequence continues at coordinate 815 of JAFADY010000023.1, forward strand.
CACACAGGCAATGAATTTGGGATTGGAAGGATCGCAGGTAATGTATCAAACACTGCTGCTCGCTGCATATTTACTCGTTGCGGTGGCTGTGATGATGGGATTTTTGCATCCGTTGGCATTTTTAACGTTAGTAAGTTTTCCGATAGCGATAAAAAACATCAAATTAATGAAAACCGCCGCCATCGACGATCTGGCAAAAATACAGTTTCTCGATACAGACACAGCAAAGCTCGTATTAATGTTCAGTGTGTTGTTGACGGCCGCAAATTTTATCGCACCGTTTATTTAGATAAAAGAACCAAGAGTCAAGAATCAAGACTTTGGCACTTGGATTAATAAAAAATATATCACAAAGAAAAAATAATCATTAAAAAGTCTCGACTCTTGATTCTAATAGTCCTGGCTCTAAAAAAAAGAATATGAAACCTAATTTCAACGACATCGATATTCAATCGGCCGGATTTGAAGCAACCAACGTTGCGGAGTGGGCAGAGAAGAATGAGATAAAAGCCGATTGGCTTACACCGGAACAAATTCCGGTAAAAACCGTGTACACAAAAGAAGACCTCGAGGGAATGGAGCATTTGAATTACGCTGCCGGTGTGGCGCCTTACCTTCGCGGGCCGTATTCTACCATGTACGTTATGCGACCGTGGACCATCCGTCAGTATGCCGGATTTTCCACAGCCGAAGAATCAAACGCCTTCTATCGCCGAAACTTGGCATCGGGACAAAAAGGATTGTCCGTTGCTTTCGACCTTCCCACGCACCGAGGTTACGATGCCGATAACGAGCGTGTGGTGGGCGACGTGGGTAAAGCCGGCGTTTCCATCTGCTCGGTAGAAGATATGAAAGTGTTGTTTGACGGTATTCCGTTGAACAAAATGTCCGTATCGATGACTATGAACGGTGCCGTACTGCCCGTATTGGCGTTCTACATTGTAGCCGCACAGGAACAAGGCGCAAACCTCGACGAAATGGCGGGAACCATTCAGAACGATATTCTGAAAGAATTTATGGTGCGCAACACCTATATTTATCCGCCCGAATTTTCGATGAAAATCATTGCCGATATCTTTGAGTTCACTTCGCAAAAAATGCCGAAGTTCAACTCCATTTCCATATCGGGATACCATATGCAGGAAGCCGGCGCAACCGCCGATATTGAATTGGCATACACCTTGGCAGACGGTATTGAATACTTGCGTGCCGGTATCAACGCGGGTATCGATATTGACGCGTTTGCTCCACGCTTATCGTTTTTCTGGGCCATTGGTATGAACCATTTTATGGAAATAGCTAAGATGCGTGCCGCTCGTTTGCTGTGGGCAAAAATTGTGAAAAGTATGGGCGCGAAAAATCCCAAATCAATGGCATTGCGTACACATTCGCAAACCTCGGGATGGTCGCTCACCGAGCAAGACCCGTTCAACAACGTGGGAAGAACCGTTGTGGAAGCGATGGCTGCCGCCCTTGGGCACACGCAATCATTGCACACCAACGCGCTGGACGAAGCCATCGCGCTGCCTACGGATTTCTCTGCGCGTATTGCCCGAAACACGCAAATTTACATTCAGGAAGAAACCCAAATTACCAAACAGGTAGACCCGTGGGCAGGTTCGTATTACGTGGAATCGCTTACGCAGGAATTGGTAGACAAAGCTTGGGCGTTGATTCAGGAAGTTGAAAAACTGGGCGGTATGGCTAAAGCCATTGAAACCGGAATTCCAAAGATGCGTATTGAAGAAGCTGCAGCACGCACACAAGCCCGTATCGACTCGGGTGTGCAGGCCATTATCGGTGTAAACCGTTATCGCTTGGCACAAGAAGATCCTATCGATATTCTCGATATCGACAATACCGAAGTACGCAAACAACAAACCGAACGTTTGGCTACATTGCGTGCAAATCGTGATAACGAAGCTGTGAAAAAAGCATTGGAAGCCATTACCAAATGTGTGGAAACCAAACAAGGAAACTTGTTGGAACTGGCTGTTGAAGCAGCTCGTTTACGTGCATCGTTGGGCGAAATTTCCGACGCTTGCGAAAAAGTTGTAGGACGTTATAATGCAATAATCAGAACAATATCAGGAGTGTATTCATCAGAATCAAAATCAGACACAACGCTTGAAAAAGCGAGAGAGCTTACCGATAAGTTTGCTCAAAAAGAAGGCCGCAGACCACGTATTATGGTTGCCAAAATGGGTCAGGACGGACACGACCGTGGCGCAAAAGTAGTAGCTACGGGTTATGCCGACTGCGGTTTCGATGTAGATATGGGACCCTTGTTCCAAACGCCGGCTGAAGCCGCGCGACAAGCCGTTGAAAACGATGTGCACGTACTGGGTGTATCGTCATTGGCAGCCGGACACAAAACGTTGGTTCCGCAGGTAATTGACGAGTTGAAACGTTTAGGCCGCCCCGACATCGCGGTAATTGCCGGAGGCGTTATTCCCGCACAGGATTACGATTTCCTTTACAAAGCGGGCGTAGCCGCCATCTTTGGTCCGGGAAGTTCGGTAACCAAATCGGCGTGCGATATTATGAACGTGTTAATGGGAGAATGATGCGGGGTAGGGATTTGGAGTTATGAGTTCTGAGTTCTGAGTTCTGAAACTTATTCCGATTCAAATAATTGGCGGGTTGTGAGAGATATTCTCATAACCCGCCGTTGTTTGATGAGTAAATGTATTAATCTTCGTGCCTTTCTCCGCCCAAACTCCAATTGTTGTTTTCTTCGTCTTCGGAGCCGATGTTTTGCATATCGTCGTCGGCAGCGGAGCCGGGAACGTCCAAGCCCATATCCAAATCTTCCTGGTTGGTTTCTACAGTTTCTTCGAGCGACACGCGCTTATCCTGATTAAAAATATCCTCGTTGGCCGGATAATCCATTTCTTCTACTTTTCTTTCCTGTTCTTTTTCTTCTTCTTTTGTCGTCATTGTTTCGAGATTTTAAAATATATGTATAGAAATATAACGTTGGTCGGCTTTAAAAAGTTAATGGAAATGTGTTAAAACGGAGACAAAAAATGAAGCTGTCTCAAAAGTAAAATTCGCTATCAAATTGTCATTCTGAATGGAGCTTTAGCGAAATGAAGAATCTAATTAGATTGACAATATAGATGTTTCACTCCGTTCAACATGACAAAATGAAAGTGGAGCCTTACTTTTGAGACAGCTTCATTTCTTCAATTAATTATTCTGCATTTCCGGCATCCGTTTCTTCGTCGTCGGTTTTTGATCCGCGGCGGCGAATGGAGGTATTGGTGTTTTCGATGACCTGCGTAACAGCATCGGCAAATTGTGCGTAAGTATCGGGGTTTCCTTTCCTGACGGCTGAAAGATAGGGCACAAGCTGTGCATTAATCAGCTGCAATAGCGGTTTTTTCAGTTCGCTTGCCGAAGCGCCTTCAGATTTAATCCCCCTGGCTTTTTCCCAAGCCACGCGTTTGGCGGTAAAGCCGGTTTGGGCGGTTCTAACATTGCCAATGGCTTGCGATACACCCGGCAGATCAACTGTATGCGGTTTCAATTCGGGCGCCGACAAGTCCATCAACATGGCTTCGACGTTGGATGACTGATCGGCATAGCTCATGTTCAGAATTTTCAATTTGTATTTCCTCATCACGTCATACAATACTTTTCCGGCTTCGCTGTATGCCGGCATGGGCATGGCGCTGTAACCTTTCAGAATGGCATTCAGCGCGCGCACGGCAGTTTCCACTTCGGCGTCGGCATCTTCCAGTTCGGAGAAGATGTGGTCGCGTTTAATGGCTTCGGTAATTTGGTCTGATTTGATTTGCATTTCACCGAAAAGCGCTTTCAGAAAAGCTTCTTCGGCAAGACCGGCCTCGCCCTTGTACAATACAAGCAAACGGTCCGATGTGTCGTCCACCTCGGTGATACGAGCAGTAGTCAACAATTTGTTCATACACTTAAAATTTTTAAATTAACGAATGGATTTTTTTACGTTCAATCAGTTAGTTCGAAGGCTGCCGAAGGTTGATTTTTGTGTTTAACTATTTAGTGGAAGCCTCCCCAACATTGTTTTCTCATCTTGACTATTTAGTCGAGAGTTCACCGAAGTAGTTTTCCGTGTTTGACTATTTAGTCGAAGTGTCCCGCACGTTGCTTTCCGTGCTCGACTATTTAGTTAAAAGCTCCCCAAAGTTGTTTTCTGTGTTTGACTATTTAGTTGAGAGCTCCGCGCATTTGATTTCAGCGTTTGACTATTTAGTCGAAGGTCTGCATTTTCATTTCTTGGTTTTGCAAAGATAGTGGTTTTTGGTAGATGGCAAAATTTTTGAGTAATTATTTTTGATGTAGGGATTTAAGGGGATAATTTTTATTGCTGATTAAAAAATCTCGCTTCGCGACACACGAGTTCGGAAACTCGCGCGAGCAGGGGGTTGTGCTGTTTTTATCACAGATTTTTTGAAAACCAAGTTGGAACCGGATTTTGTAGGTTATCAAAACTTTCCATCGTATTGGCAATCATTCGATGAGAAAATTCAATTTCCTCTTTTCCTAATGTTGTTGTGTGGGTAAAACCATTCATCGTTTCAGCTACAAAGTAAAACAGGAATAATGGCCAGAAATCATCAGGAATAGCTCCGTCAAAATAGGATTTGATTTGTCCTGTAGCAAAATTGGAACTTTCATCTGCGCTAATCATTGCAGACATTAATGAATAATAGGGATCTGCAATGCCACATTGTTGAAAATCGATTACAAAAATTTCTCCATCGGGCGAGATTACCAAATTATCGGTTTGAAAATCTTCGTGTGTGAGACAAGTGGGACGATGATTCATTAAATGGATGTTGTTTTCTATATAATTAATATAAAAATCATCGTGAACAAATGAAAAACCACATTTCCTATATGCGGCAATATAATTGGCAATTTTAGCACTATATCGTTTTGCCCAATCATTGGACGCTTCGTACGTTTCTGCGGAGTTTAATTTCTTTAAAACCTTTCCGGCTTTTATTCCATATTGATATTGTTCGCTTTGGGAAAGAGTTGCCAAAACAATTTTTGCTTCTTCGCCTTCACACCACGAAAGCAATTGATAAACATAGTTACCCTTACCACAAACCCCAAAATCAATTGGTTTAGACATATTGATATCTATTGTTGCAAACCGTTTAAGTATTGAAAATTCTTTTTCTTTTCGTTCAAACTCAGCTATGTCAGAGATACGTAAGAGGAATTTTTCCTTATGTATTGTTTCAATATAAAACTTCTTTTCATTAGACCAGCCTTTATGGATGGGTTCTATTTTCGTAAACGTTTTATAATTTTTGATGTCATCAAATTTGTCCATATTCAGTCCATATTCAACGTTTATATTTCAATTTTACGCAACACCTGATTACGTGGAGTTTTGAAAGTGTTATCGATCACGGGAAATTGTATGAGTAGTGGCAGATTGCGTGGTGATTTTCTGTCAACCGTGCGTTGGCGAAGGCATACTATTTTGCAATTTTTGTTTGCAGCGTTGGCTAGTGCAACCTGCGAATGTGCTTTGACACGAGGCGTGCCCATTATTCAAACACTTTTTCTAATGGTTTCCAATTATCATTTAATTGCCCTGCTTTATATTCATAATTGAATTTTGATTTATACACTGTTTGAGGTTCTTCAACTTTATTCATTGTGTCTTCCATTGAGTATTTCTCATTGTCAAAGTAGTACCATTGATTATTTTCAAGTATTACCAAACCACCAATGAAATTGCCACCTTTACTATTTAATTCAATTAATTTATCTGCAAGACCTTCGGCACGACCTTCTGGATTTTGAGCAGTAAAACCACTTTTAGTATCAAATATTGCAATTCGACCATCTTTGAATTTTAAAATCCAGTCAGGGAAAAACAAAGCGTCTTCTTTTGTCGAAGTATTGAAATATTTTAAGCAAAAAAACTCTTTGCTTGCTTCTCCGCTTTTGAACCACCATTCTAATTTACCACCTTTCTGTTCAAGATACTTGATAAATTTCAATTCGTTTTCACGCCCTTTGTATTCTTTTCTCAAATAAAATGGCTGAACCACACTTAAAAGTGAAGTTCCTTCTTCAGATGTTAATTCTGCAAAATCTTCTGTAAAATTGTATTCTTCTTTAATTTCAAAAATAGGGGCTTCTCTTTTTTCAATTTCCTTTTTACGCTTTTCAATATATGCTTTCTTAATTGGAAAATAGTCTTTTAATGCTTGAGTTAATGCAGGACGAAAAACGCTTGTCTGTTCCTTGTTTATGTCGGCAATAAATACACGATAATAATAATTGCTGTCCATGTCTAACGAACGCTTAAACCAAACTCGCAAAGCTGATTTTAAAGGCGACCAAGAACGAGCAACATTTGAAACTCTTGCTGTATTTTCTGTTTGTTCAGATAAAAGTTTGAAACACCAATAATTAAAAAGTTTCTCAACATCATTCCTTGACATTTCATAATCTTCATCTCGACCTTTTTTTGCAAACTCAAGGTTAATTTTATCATAGTCAGAAAATTCAGCATCAACAACAAGTTTATTTGTCAATTTTGGGTTAATATCAACGCCTTTTGCCTCAATTTTTGGACGTGTCAATGCTAAATGCTCATTTTCTTCAATGCCGAAAAATTTATCCATTGATTTAAGAAAACTCATTTGAAAGTCAAATGCACTACCTAAATCGCCATAGTCAGCTCTTGCAACGAAATCGGAATAAACATTTTCAATATTTGATACTCCTTCTTTCCTTTTTGAAGTATAAACAAAGGGTTTGTTTTTATTTGATTGGTCCGGGATACCGATTTCATTACGCTTGTAATTGGTAAATAAATAACCTGTGCGAAGCGCCGGGCTGTTTATATAATCTTCTTTCTTGTTTGGTTCAGCTGTTCTTAAAATACGACCAATTGTTTGAGTGTAAAAAGTTGCTGAACTGATTTCACGAAACATTATCAAAATATGTGCTCTTGGGCAATCCCAACCTGTACCTGCAGCTTGTTTGAAAAGCATAAAATCAACATCACTTTCATTGTGTGTTACAAATTCCATATTTTTCTGTTTGCCGTCAAACCAAAGTGCAACTCTATTGTCAACATCAACTTTTTTTCTAGTTAAATAGTCAGTTACGATTTGCTCTTTAGTTTTTTCTCCTGCATCGTGCAATTTACTGTCGTCATTCGGTAATTGAATAAGAATAAGCGGATTGATATTTTTTCCTAACTTTTTAAATTCAGCTTCTAACTCTTTCTTTTTATCAATTGCTAAGTCAATTAAAAGTTCGTCCAAATCTCTGCCAGGGAATTTATGTAAATCTTCCTCGGTTTGAACTGCGATTTTTTCTTTTATTAAACCTTCATTTACAACATCTTCTCTTTTTACACTCACATAAGCCGCAAGTCCTTCATCTTCTTCATCTCTGTTTGGAATATACGAAGGAGTTGCCGAAACATTGATAATAATTTTAGGATTTACTACATCGACAACACTAGTTTGTGCAAGTGGCGACAAATGGGTATGACTTTCGTCAATGACCATGATTATTTCCCGTCCATCTTTTTTAGTGTTTTCAATAACATCTTCAAAATAAAAACCTTGTTCTTTTTGAAAGTTTTCATCATCTGGTCGTCTTAAAACTCTTGTTTCTGATGACCTTGATACAAGTTTTTGCCAATTGACAAAAAGAACATCATTTTTAAATAGTTTTCCTTGCTTGAAATCTTCAATCGTTAAAAGATTGTTTTGCAAGTTTGTATTAAAATATTCTTTGAATTTTTCCTTGCTTTGCATAGCAAGACTATCGCTGAAAGTAATCCAAATAATTGCTTTGTCGTAGTCCCAATTTGGCAATGAGTTTAGACCATGCAAAAAATTTGTAATCATAAATGTTTTACCGCTCCCTGTTGGCGATTTAAAAACTAAATGCCTTTGCGTTTCTGACCGTTGCCATAATTTATGAAAAGCATCGATTAGTTTTTGGATTGCTTCCTTTTGAAAGTCTAATGGACTAAATCTACTCATGCCGATATAATATTGTAAATGTTTTTATAAATTTCAAGAATTGGTTGTGGAATAGTTTTGATAGTTAAGTTTGGAATATGGTCAAACAACCCTTCAAAATCACTTGAATTGCCCCAACTAAACAAATAAAGTGAAATTGGTTTTTGTACTTCCTCAACCTTTTGTAGAAATATATTCATTTCGTCCATTTCTTCTTTGAAATATACTGCTGTAACTTTTTCTGAATTTTCGAAGAATTGAAAAAATTGAGTTGCTTCAATTTCATCTAATGTATTTTCCGCAATTGCGAGTAAGTAACCTGCTTTATGTGCCAATGAAGATTTATCTTCATCGGAAGCTGATAGAATATTGTTTTTTCCGACAAATGAAGTTTTGTAGTATTTTAATGAATTTCCTAGAGGCTCAACAATTCTATTTTTTGGATTTTTATAACCTGTAATAACTTTTTTACACCTTGGATAAGTTACTTCAGTGCAAATATTACCTTCGTCATTTGTGCAAATAATATTTTGTAAATTAAAATTGACTTTATTTAGTTCTAAACAGGCTTGAAGAGTTGTCCCTGAACCTGCAAAAAAGTCTAATATTATTGCGGTATTATTGGTTGAAACAGAAATTAAATCTTTTATTAATTCTACTGGTTTAGGATTTTTAAATGCTCTTGAACCCAAAATATCCTTTATCTGAGCAGTACCGTTTCCGCTTGAATATTCGGGTTTATAAAATAATGATTTTGGCTTCTTAGAAGGAATTTCATTAAGTTCTGGTCTTTGCTTTTTGTAAAGCGATATACCATTTTTTGTTCTACTAATAATAACATCTGTAATCAATCTTTTTCTGTTATTCTCAGAAAATCCCCAACGCCAACGTCCAAAATCATTACCAGACATTGGTAGAACAACTTCAAAACCATCATTCTCATATTTTAGAATTAATTCCGACAAATAATTATCATCAAAGGTTTTGGTTTCTTTATTATAAATTCTAGAATGTTCTTCTTTTGTGACCGTTGACGCAAAATCGTTTTTTATTAGGATTGGGTAAAACATTTCAGCTCTATCTTCTCGCTTATCTTCTTCCCCTGTTGCACGCATTGGAGCCCCTTTTTTGAAAAATCCTATCTCGTCTTCTTGCCATTTTACCATTTCAACTTCATCTAATTCAAACTCATTGAATTTACATTTTGAAATGTCTTTTGCAAAAACTACAGTATATTCATGGGTTCCAGCAAAACCAAATTGGTCTTGATTCCCTTTTAAATTCATAATTGTTGGTAAAATCGCAACCTGATTTGAATCACCAAAAATTTTTGATAGTATTAAAACAAGATTTGCTAATTCGTTATCATCTATGCTCACTACAATTTTACCAGTATCTCTTAATAGTCCTTTTGCAAGTTCTATTCTTTTAAATATAAAAGAAAGCCAATAGCTATGTCTTAATGGGTGGTCTTTTGGCACTACTGTTCCATCAGGAAACCTATCAATTACTCTTTTGTCTTTGTATGTAAATCCATCTTTTCCTGTATTGTAAGGCGGGTCAATGTAGATAAGGTCAATTTTCTCCTTGTGAGTGTAATTGAGGCAAGTTAAGGAGTGATAATTATCGCCTTCAATTAGTATATGAGTTGGTTTGTCATCATCATTTTTTATTGCTTTTTCTTTTACTTCTTCCAAAACTGGTAATTGATTTTCACTTTCTTCTTCGAATGCTTCTGGTACATCCATCCAAACCAAACCATATTTAGCAGTTTTTACCCTGTTATTGGCAATTTCTAACTGCTTTTGCAGTTTCTCTATTTCATTGAGCAGTTCTTGCTCTTTTGTTATTTTACTCATAGTCCTTATTTCGTTTTTCGAGCAATTCTGCTCCTTCAATATCTAATATTTTGGTAATTTCAAAAAGCACTTCAAGTCTTGGTTGTTGTCTGGTTTTCTTTTTATTCAGTTATTTCAATTATATTTTTTTCAGGGTCCAAAATTACACTTTCATAATACCCATCACCTGTTGTTCTTGGTTCTCCAACAATTTTATATCCATCTTGCCTGAATTCATTTGTCATCTCATCTACTTTTTCCTTATTTCCAACGGAAAATGCTAAATGAGTAATTCCGATTGTTTGATTCTCAAAGTCATTTTTGTTTTCTGTGATTTCAAGTTTTTTCATTAGTTCAATTCTAGAACCACTTTCAAATTCTAAAAAGTATGAAGTAAAATTTTTAGATTCATTGCGATATTTTGCGCTTGCTCTACCTTGGAAATATTTCTCATAAAATTCTTTCATTTTTTCCAAATCATTTACCCAAAATGCAATATGTTCAATTTTCATTTAGTATCTTTTTTAATGGTTTTTTTTAGAATTATAGATAACGGTTTGCGGCTTGGCGAAGTGGCGGATTTCATTGAACGTCCAGCCCAGAGCTGGTGTTGACTAAATGTACGAATGTTCATTGATTGTATTATTGCTCATTAGCGTTCGGTCGCGCTGGAACAAAAGCTGATTAGCGATTTGTTGTTGATTGATTACACGTCGCCCCGCCATATTGCCAATGCAATATTATAGCCAGTGGTTCTTGCAGATTTGTCAATTGGCGTTATATCCATACTTTCTGCTTAGTAAAACAGTTTTCCACCAGCTTTCTCTCTCAAGAATAACTAAATCATCAGTAGTTGATTTATAGATGTCAAGAATCGAATATCTGAAGTTTGCTTTTATATGTTCAAATGTCAGTGATTTAAGTTCGAAATTTCCACCATGACCACAATCAACATATGCTTTCCAACGTCCTAAAATCATGTGTTCTCCGTATGCCGAACCCACATACATTTTTCCATTTGATTGGTCGGTAAGCAAGTAAACACCCTTTTGATTTTGAAGTGCAGTTTTCCAATTATCCTTTTCGACTACTCTTTTCAGTTCGTCCCAAGTAACGTTTACTTTTTCATATCCCGGAAACAAGTCGTTGTCAAAAGTGTCGGGTAGAAGTTGGGATACATAACAGTCGTTAATTACTGATTCAGCATTCCTAATCATTGTTTGCGCTTTGTTCTTAAATTTTATGATTAGCCGTCCAACATATTTATCGTATTCAGGCAGGTTTACATATTCATAACCAACACCGTTTAATTTATTCAAGTCCTTAGTTACTCTTCCAATATGAAACAGCAACCATAAATCTTCATTACGTTTGATTTTAACCAGACCAACTGTAATTTGTCCTTGTTTATATGATTTGTTTTTATTGTAGTTCCAATATTGTCCCGCCAGCATTGTCGAAGTATCACCATTCTTGAAGAGTTCGATTGGATTCCAATTTTGCGCGAACATCAAGTTGAAACGAATCTTCACGTTGGTAACATTGTTAAGCCGTAATATGTCATTTAATTTAATGCTGTCCATCTGCTATAATTCTTTGAGAGTGTCGCTTTACCATTGCCTATAACGTGTTATTTACGCAACTAAATATTCGTAAAATCACCTTAATAAATAGGTGTAAACGAATGTTATTGCATTTCTCCCACAAAAATAACCATTTATAGCAATAATGAAAGGAGTTGATTAAAAAACATTCGCTACTCAACAAAAATAATCTCGCTTCGCGACACACGAGTCCGGAAACTCGCGCGAGTGGGCACGAGCAAGCAATAAATTTTCCTCCCCATCCACAACCGTATATTTCTCCAAATGATTAACTTTGCGGTCAATACCCTAACTCAAAACTCATAACTCATAACTCATAACCCATCACTAAAAACATGCCCCCGTTTAAAAAGAAAGAAGACATCGGCCTCTCGCCCTACGAACTGAAGTTCAGGGGCCGCAAAAGAGCCGAAGAAGTGCGTATGACCGTTTTCGACATTGAACCCGAAAACCTTACCGAAACGCAAATCCACTCGGTGGACGAAATTCGCGCCTACAAAGATTCGCATTCCATTACGTGGCTCAATATTGACGGGCTGCACAACGAGCAACTGATGGAAGACATTGCGCGTGAGTTGAACATTCCCGCCGATATACTGTCGGATGTGCTGGAGCCATCTTCCCGTCCGCAGGCAGAGGAGTTTGACGACGGGCTGTTTGTATCGCTGAAAATGATGGAGTTTAACGAGAAAACTAACCGTGTATCGGTGGATAACCTGAGCCTGGTGGTGATGAAAAACATGCTTATCACGTTTCAGGAAGAAGCAGGCGATGTTTTCGACCCCGTGCGCGACCGCATACGCAAGCACAAAACCAAAATTCGTTCATCGGGAACCGATTATCTGGCGTTTGCCCTGCTGGATGTGGTGATCGATAATTACATTTATATACTGGGCGTGTTTGGCGAGAAAATTGAAACGCTGGAAGGGAAAATGATCATCGACCCCGATAAGGAAATTCTGAAAGTAATCAATCTATTCAGGCACGAACTCAACAATTTGCGCCGCGATATTAAGCCGGCCAAAGAAATGATCATGAGTTTGGTAAAGCTCGATACGGACATCATCAGCGAGGAGAACAAAACGCATTACAAAGAGCTGCAAGACAATATAAATCAGGCGGTGGACCTGCTGGATTATTATCGCGAACTGCTTTACGATGAGCTCAACATTTATCACTCATCCATGAGCACCCGCTTGAACGATATTATGGCGCTGCTCACGGTTTTTTCGGTCATCTTTATTCCGCTCACGTTTATTGTGGGCGTTTACGGAATGAATTTCGACAATATGCCGGAGCTGCACTCCCGCTACGGCTACTTTGTGGTATGGGGCGTGATGCTGGCGGTGGGAGCCGGAATGCTGTGGTATTTTAAAAAGAAAAAGTGGTTTTAACCGTCTGACCGACTGTGTCTGACCGTTGGCGGATTACCGGCCTGAAGGTTTGAGGATGATTTATTATGCATCACACGGACTTGGAGCCATCGGATACTAAAACAAAATTCAAAATGAAAATACAATTATTACAAGCCGATATTTCCCAATTAGAGGTGGATGCCATTGTAAACGCCGCCAATACCACTTTGTTGGGCGGCGGCGGGGTAGATGGCGCCATTCATCGGGCTGCGGGGCCGGAGCTGCTGAAAGAGTGCAGAACGTTAAACGGTTGCGCAACCGGACAAGCCAAAATAACCGCAGGTTATCTTTTGCCGGCAAAATACGTTATCCATACCGTTGGCCCGGTTTGGCACGGCGGAAACCACAACGAAGAAAATTTGCTTCGCGATTGTTACATAAACTCACTAAAACTCGCCGATGAAAATGGGTTGCGCTCTGTTACTTTTCCCAACATCAGTACAGGCGTTTATCGTTTTCCGAAGGAAAAAGCCGCTAAAATAGCGGTGGATACGGTAAGAAATTTTTCTGCGAAATCGGTGGAAGAGGTGATTTTTGCGTGTTTCGATGAGGAGAATTTTGAGATTTACAAGCGTTTGCTCACTTAATATTATCATTTTATACGCTCATGTTCGCTTAAAAGAAATCAGATTTAAACATTCTTTAAATATTATTGTTACCTTTGAAGCCGAAAATCAAATTAAGTTACACCCCATGTTCAAATCTTTAAGGAATGAAGACTGGACGGCAACTTTGATCGGTGTTGTCATCTTGTTTTTAGTTGTCGGTTTTTCCGGCTTTATGACAAATCAACTGGTTTTGTTTTTGGTTATCGGCATGCTCTCGTATTTGGGCTACCTTTTTATGGGAAACAAAGACAGGGGGCAATTTCTCCTCTCGTTTGTAATAATTTACGCGCTGGCGCTTCTGGCCGAGTATATCGCCGATATTTCTTCCATCAAAAGGATGGGATTGGAATCGGTGTTTTTTTCGGTTTTGATAGGGCTTTTTATCCGCAATGTTTTCGGATTGCCTAAGTGGTTGTCTCCCGCGGTAAAAAGTGAATATTACATCAAAGCCGGCTTGGTGATATTGGGAAGCGGCATTCTTTTCAACGAAATGATGAAAGCCGGAGGCTTGGGATTGATCCAGGCCGTGATAGTCGTTTTGTCGGTTTGGTATTTCAGTTTTTGGATTTCGAAGAGAATGGGAGTCGATCCCGAAATGTCGATGATCTTATCCAGTTCGGTTTCCATTTGCGGCGTTTCGGCTGCTATTGCTACTTGTGGAGCGATAAAAGGAGACCCGAAAAAACTTTCGTTCATTGTTTCGCTGGTGCTTATCGTGGCTATCCCCATGATGTATTTGCTGCCGTTTATTGCGCAATGGATGGGCTTGAATCAAGAAGTTGCGGGCGCGTGGCTGGGTGGAACCATCGATACCACCGCCGCGGTGGTTGCCGCAGGCAAATTTATCGGTGAAACCGCCGAGAATTACAGCGTTATTATCAAATCGGCGCAAAATGTGTTGCTGGGAGTAGCGGCTTTTGTTATTTCCATTTATTGGTCGTACAAGGGAACGAACAACGAAATCCGTCCATCGTCGAGTGTCCTTTGGGAAAGGTTTCCTAAGTTCGTGTTGGGATTTCTGATAGCTTCCTTGGTTTTCAGTTTTGCATTCGAACCATCAACAGCCAAAGAATTATCGAATATAGCCAAAGCCCCGAGGGGTTTACTGTTTTCGTTGGCTTTTGTTTGTATTGGGTTGGAAACGAGTTTCAAAGATATTTTCAAAAAAGAGAACTCCAAATACATCTGGTCTTTTCTCATCGCGCAAACTTTCAACATTTTCCTTACGCTTTTGGTGGCGTGGTTACTTTTTTCGAGGTTTTAATACCCCTAAAGAAACTGTTTCAAAACTACCACAATAGCTTCATTCTGTCATGTTGAACGTAGTGAAACATCTATTTTGTCAAGCTAAACAGATTCTTCGTTTCTCCGCCAGTTGGCGGATCCACTCTCCCGATAGTTATCGGGAGACAATTTGACAGTAGATTTTACTTATGAGACAGCCTCATTTTAAGTATTACTGTGTAAGGTTAAACCTTAAACTTACGCCCACATTGGTATTAGCGGTGGGGTAGGAGTTTGATGAAACAAGCGGCGTATTGATTATCTTATCGAAAAACGCGCGCAGCGTGAGCGACCTGCTCAACGCATAATCCGCCGAAACCTTTATACTCGTTGTTCTGATGCCGCTGGTGGCTTGCGTGAACTGATCCTCTATTTTACGGATAAGCGCTTGCGTGGTTTTGTGCGATATGTCCACGCGGATATTCAGGTCGTTGTTAAAGCCGGTGGATGTGGGTTGTTGTTGTGGAGTTTGTTCGGTTTGCCGGTTATTTCTCTGTCTGCTTTGCGGACGGCGGCGGTCGCGGTCTCTGTTACTGTTGGAACCGAATCCGATGATGCGGTTAAAATCGGCCACCCGATAACCCAAACCCAATACGATATCGTTATCGCTTGTTTCCACAATTTGGTAAGACGATATATTGAGGTTCATGGCGCGCGTTTTGTTGATGCGGAAATTCAACGTCATGTTGTTGTTGAGCACGCCACGCGCTTCGATAAGCGGACTGAAACTTTCCATCAAGCTCACGGCAGAAATATCGTACGGCGAAGACGGAACGGGCGAGCCGGTAAGCACATCGCGAATATAGCCCAAATCGCTGTTGTCGCTCAACGGAACCCAATTGAGGAACGATGTAAAAGCGCCTACCCGATATTGAGAAATATATTTATGCGTAAGTATAAACGAGCGGAATTGGTTGCGCATAAACGGAAATGTATTTACCAGATTATACGAAACGTCCCAATTCGGCAGCAGCGTCAAAACACTGGGAAAAGCCGTGAGGCCGATGCCGTCTGCGCTTTTTCCGGTGTAAGCGGCTAAAAATGCGGGCACCAGCACGTCTGCCGAATTGGGATTTACATCGCCTACGGCGGGGTCGAATGGTTGGTTTCCGAACGTAGTTTCACCGATAAACCCACGATTGGGATAACTGCTGCTTTGATATTGGTTTCGGATTCGCGAAGCGATGATTTGCCTGTTATCGAGGAAATTGTTAAACGTTTTTGAGAAGTAATCGTTGGCGGCATTCGAATTTTCGAAAGCTGACGCCAAAGTAACGGTGGATATAACAAAACTGCCGCCGAAGATCATCGGCATATCTGCGAACATGTATTGTATTTCCGTCCTTCGGTTATCTTCGTACAGTGCGTTCAAATCAATTTTCAATCCCCTGAAAGGCTCCAACGTCGCATCCACACGCAGATTTTTCGTACTGTTATAAACGGCGGGCGAAATGTTGTTTTCGTTTATGATAAGCCAATTATTCGCCAATGCTTTTTCCACGTAGTCAACGCCGCCTTCAAATCCGAAAGCGAATCCCAATCCGGGGATCAATCCGCTCGGTGCGTTTTGTTGACCGAAGAAATCGCCTATCATCGGGTCGAAACCCGGGATGTCGGTCCGTGTTTTGTAGCCGATATTTACGTTGATGTTTCTCACCATCATCAATCCACGCGCGGTGTATTGAGCTAAATTGTACATGGGCGTATTTTCCGCCGGGGGAGCCGCCATAATATTCAACTCAATGCTCGCGGTGTCTCGGTTTTGAATGGCGATCCGGTTCTTATCCAACCTTCTGTGTTGCACAACGTATTGCCTGCCGTCTTTACGGGCGGTAATGGTCAGCTTGCGAGAATTGAGATTGTGGGTAACAACCACATTTGAATCCGTATTGAGTTGAACGGTTTGTGAAAACCTTTTTTGCGGCGTAGCCGCAGGCCGTGCCTGTTGAGCCGCGGTTCTGGGCGCCGCGTTAAAGCGTTGATTGGTTTTCTTTAAGAACTCGATCTTATCGTAGAATTGCACTAAATTCAGCCTGTTGTTCAGGGTCAACGAAAAATCGTTCTGTATCATATTCCCGATATTGGCATCCTGCACCACGGCGCCGCGCTCCCAGCGATAACGGGAATTGTATGAAGCGCTGGAGTTTATCCAATCCAATATAGGAATTTGCGCAAAAGGCACGGTGTAAGTTATGTCTGCAGTTTGCTCGTAATTGAGCGGCCTCCCCAAATCGCGGATGCTTTGCATGACGGAATCTTTCCAGATTTCGTATTCGTCGGGGTTTATTTTTCGGTTAACCTGCAAATAAGGCTCTTCGATTTCGGCAATTGTACCCGAACGGAAAGAGGTCTTCAGGTTTTTCGTCAAATCCCAAATAATAGAAAAATCTCTGTCCCAAACGAAATTCTGGCTGAAAGAAAGGTAATGCCGCTGAGATTGCGTCATTCCGGACATAAACGCGTTGAGGTCGCGCAACTGGGTTTCCTGATAATTACGCAGCAAATTGGAACTTATTTGGATGTTATTGGGCAAATAATTGAAATTGGTGAACTTGATCAATTTCAGCCATCCCGAATTGCTTTTTATGTTTTTGAAAGGTTCGAAAGGCTTCACAAAAGGCGTATAAGTGTAATTTGCCTGCAAGCGTTGGTCTAATATCCTGTTGTATTCCGTTTCAGGATCGCGATGATAATTTTCGTTGAATGAGTATCCGAAACTGAAGTTGGCCGGGTCGTAAGGCATCGGGTTTTTGCTCTTGATATTTACTTTCACGTTTGTCAAACTCAAACTTCTGTTGGTGGTTTGCGTCAGGGCGATGCTGTTAATGGAGTCTCGTTGCTGATCGTTATCCATATTGTCGAGCGATTCCGAAAGCAAGATGTCTTGATTGAGCGGATCGTATTGCGGAGCAACCGTTTGGTTGGAGTAAGAATAATACAAAGGCGCCGATATTTTGGCTTTTTCCGGTAGAAATCTGCCTAATTCCACGTTCATAGCTACGTTTAACGATGAGAAATCGTCGTTTCTGCGTTCAAGCAAACTCTGGTCGAGCGCGCCGAATCCAATGGTTTCTTTACGTCCCGCTACGTTTACATTCCCTAAATCTGAAAGCGCCAGATTAACATTTCCTTGTGCCGCCCAACCGCCTTTTTCATCGAATTCGCTCAACCGAAGTTCGTTGATCCACACTTCCCCTGACCGATTTGTATTGGAGCGGTTACGCACGCCTATCATCATCACTTTCACTTCGGCCAGCGACGGGTTGCCCATAATGGTCATTCTGTTGCCGGGTTTATCGGGGTCTTGTTCCGAATAAGGCGTAAGGTAAGTAACTCCGCTACCGCGGCGCCTTTCGGCGTTTCGTTTCAGTTTTAGGCCGGTAAGCAATTCCAACGGAAAATCGAACATGTTTTCGGCAGGCCAAACCGCTTCCTGGTCAGCAACGTTGCGCGTGCTGTAAGTATCGGGGGGCGTTATTTTGAGCGGAATTTCATATTCGTAATAGTTGTTTCTGTAATCCGATCCCATTCGCAGGAAAACGGTCATTTCGTCGTTTTGTAAATTATCGGCGGAACTTGCCAACTTTTCCGCATGCACAAACATTTGCAAACGTTTATACCGGCGTAAATCGAACATGGTGTTTTTATAAATGGAACGCGAATCTTCCGGATCGAGATTTTCTATTTTCAACGATATGGATTGCTCGTTTTGCTGACGCAATTGGGGTTGACTCGGATCGAGAATACGCGTTACTCCCGGAGGCAAAACATAATTGATAGGCGAACGGTCGCCGTTCTCCTCGATATTTACGGCGGAAATATCCAAACGCCCCAAACCAGAAGTTGCACCGCCCGATTCAAGGTCTTGCGTGTAAGTACGCCATTCGCTTCGTACGAGTTCCAAAGTGGCGAAACGGAGGAAAACAGGCTGTTCAAAATCCGTCAGGAACATACGAATGAATCGGATGTTATTGAAACCCTGAATATTTCCGACTTTGGATTGAAAATCGCGAAGCGGTATCTTAAACTGATACCAATTCACCCTTCCGGATTCGCCATTGCGGAGCGAAACGCTCACTTCGCGCTTATCGACGATGTAATTCGTGCCTACGTTCATTTGCTCGGGACGAAGCTGAATTCTGTATTGATAATAAGATTCGTTTTCGTTCAATGTATTGTCATTGTCTATATCTTCCACATCGGGCGTTGTCCGCGAAGCGGTGGAATAGCGTTGATTGTCATCGGGAGCCAAGGAATTACCTTCACTGCCGTTAAAATACTTATATCGGTCTAAAATGTTTAGTTGTGCCTGGTCTTGCTCCGGCCCGCGATAATGACGGAAGTTATCGCCCGAAGGGTCGTTCAATGGAGAATGATCATCGGCCTGCATACGCGATAAAGCATCGCCCGATAAGCGATTCCTTAACTCATTGAGATAATCGACATAAGTTGGAAATGTACGCTCTTCTTCGGTATTCAGGCCATTAAGCCCGACATCCTGAATACGGCGTGATTCTTCTCCCAACGAATTATCGAAAGCGTAAACCGTAGATTGCCGCAACGGGTACTTTCCCCAAACGCTCGTGCCTACGGCAGTTGGATCTCCGTTTACGGGCAAGCCGTTTTCAAAGAACTTTTTCCCGTCCTTTAATACATCTTCCGATATTTCGCCCAAATTAAAGTACAGGTCGCCGCCCCTGTCGGTTCCCGTTTCGTTGTAAACGAAGGGATCCATCAGCCAAAACTCAATGTATTCTATGTTGGCAGCTTCAAAATCGCGCGTATCCATTTTTCGTGTAATTCCGCCCCAACGCTCGCGCGGATTAATCAAATTTCCGTCAGCGTCAACGTTTGTGTCAAGATTATAAGGCCCGCGTTCATTGGGATAAAACGAAATATTCATTACGGGAATGGTGGGCGGTTCTCCGTATATAGCTTCTTTATTGGGAAAAATTTCACGTTCGTATATTTCTCGCACAAAATGGTTAGAAAGTTGGTCTTTGTCATTCTTAATATGATCGGGCGTGAGCGACGAATTACGTCTGGTGAAAATACCGTCGATATAGAACCAAGCCATTTGCGCACGGTTTTTTCCATAATCGATATTATTGGAAAGCGCCGCTTCAGGAAATAATCCGGTAGAAGTATTGTTGAAGGGCGTGGCTGCCAACGTCCACGCGTAAGGAGAACGCAGATCGATTCCCGAAGTGGATGCCTCAAAATCATCGAGGTACGAATAACCTCCGGTATATTTATTTCTGTAATGCCCGGGCAGCATTTGCGCAAACTCCGCGTTTGCGGAAAGCTGCGATGGAGCGGTGGCTTCCACAAACGGCAGTTTATCGATGAGGTTGGTGAGGGCATACGATTGCTTTTTGAAAGCCGCGTTGGCGCCCCAAAGCGTGTTTTTTACCGATTCGTCGCCGAAAGTGGTTTTCATGGTCAGCGGCTTCTCGTATAAGTGCATGATGGTGGCTCCTACGGCGAAATCTTTGGAAAAATCATACAAGAGGTTCAATCCCATCATGGTTTTCCGCTGCATATTGAAAAACGATTGGTTTTCGAGCGAGACGCTTACCGGCGAACCTGAATCGAGAATGGCTTGGTTGATGATGTTCACCGTTCCCGAAATATAATCTACCGTGTAATCGGTACCTTCGGTAAGGGTTGCTCCTGCAGCGGTAACCCGCACCGAGCCGCGTGTTACGTTGGTGGCGTTGAGCCGTATCTCGGAATTAGATGAACCCCGATACTCTCCGCTCAGCCGGAACTTGTTCTTCTCGGGAACCTGCCGCGCTACGGTTAGCGTAGAATCGTACAATTCCTGAAAAACGTATTTGTCGGCAATGGCATCGTTTCCGATGACATTCCGCAAATGCGACCCGAAGGGTTCTACCACAGGGAAGATTATCCGCCCGTTTTGAGCCATTACGGTATAGCCTTCAAGGAAATCGAAAATACCGTCGGGGTAGGGGTCGTTTTTCGAATTCAACCTGTCCAAATTCATCACGCGCAGCAGCAATTCGTTTTCTATATTTCCTTCCGGGATGTAATTTAAGTAAACGCCCGTTGTATCGCTCTGGTAAGTGATATTGAGTTTAAACCGGTCTTTTTGTACGTTAAAAGCCCCGTATCCCATCGAGTAGATGTTTTTCATCATCAAATCCCACGTATAAGCCTGTGGCGATAAGGAAACGGGTTTCAGCAATTTCAGGATCAACGCGCCGTTTTGTCCGGCGGCATCGGGGTTGGTGGTTTCCCTGCCGATGTTGTTCGAAAATTCCCCTACCTGATACGCTTTTCCATTGTAAGTGAACTCGTAAGCAACGGCCAAAACTTCATCGGCTTGCAGCGGCGTGCGCAAAGAAATATAGCCGAGTTGTTTGTGGAAGGAATATTCTGCAGCATCGAGAAGGCGGGCGCTCTCTATTTTTTCGTAATCTTGCCCGATAACAATGTTGGCCGGAAAAACATTGGCCGTTTGGCTGATATCCCGAGCGCCGCTGTATGTGGTGATCACTTGTGGATAGAGGTTATTGGCTTCGTTGTAGGGAACAATATCGCTACCGGTTGGCGACCAAAATGGATTTTTTATCGTGTTGTGTTCCGCCAAATCGGCAAAGGCAAGGATATTCCTTGCCTGATCGTAATTGCCGCGTTTATTGGTTATCCAAACCTCGATGCGGGTGATGGAAACAGCCGATTGCACGAAGGGCAACTTGCTTAACGCTTGGTCGTAAGTATCGCGGAAGTAATGGGCGAGGAAAAAATGGCGATTTTCATCGTATTGGTCGGCGCCGATCTCGAAAGGCGTGGTTTGAACACCACCGCGTGAGTTTACTGTTTTCGATTCCGATTCTTGCTGCGAGAAGATGGTGTTCACCCGCAGTTTTCCGAATTGCAGATCGGTTTTTATTCCGAACAAAGTGACTCCGCCGTTTATGAGCGAGTTGCTCGTAGTCATGCTTACATTCCCGGCTTCGATGTTTTTTATAATTTCGTCTTCCTCTCCCTGATAAGCCAATTTAATGCGTTTTGAATCGAAATCGAAAGTGGCATCGGTGTTGTAATTCATCCCGAAATCTATCTTGTTGCCCACTTTGGCATTTACGTTCAATTGAATTTGTTGGTCGAAATCGAAAGTATTTCTTTTTCTGGCCCGCTCGGGAAGGGTGGGGTTGTCGGTTACGTTTCTTTTCAATCCGGCAGAAAGTTCCACCGAGCCTTGCGAACGGATTTGCACGCCCCCCGGCCCGAAAATGTCTTCTATAATGTTGCGGTTTTCGCGAATATCGAATAAAGAGATGCCCTCCCTTCTGTTTTGCTGTTCGGGTTCTTGACTGATTGAATTTCGTTGGCGGAAATAATCGTTGTTGTTTTGCCGAGCGCGATAGCGCATGTATTCCTGTGGCGTCATGGTAAAAGGAACACCGATTACCGTATCGCCTACCTTGTTTTGAAAAATGTACCGATTGGTTTTGTGGTCATAAATTACTTCCGTTTTCACATTCGATGGCGTTTGTAAGTCCATCGGCGATTGATCCTCCAAGTCTTCTACGGTTTCAACGGTAGTTTTCTGCACGGGAAAAAGGCTCCGTGCCGTGTCCTGCGGCGTAGCGGTTTGGGAAAAAACAAGGAAGCCTCCGTTTATAAAAAACAGAAGCGCAATAAATAACTTAATATATAGAGTTCTTTTTTTCAATGTTTTAAATATCAGATGTCGCCGTTTGTCTTACATCTGTTATCATAAGTCTGATGTCTGATGTCTATTGTCGTCAAAATCACATCCTCTTCAATGCCTCCTTAATAATGGCTTCAACCGGCATGGATGGAGATTCTTTCACAATTTTGGAAACTATTTTCTGCGAATTTGCCTGCGTGAAACCGAGCATGACCAATGCCGAAACGGCTTCCTGCCCGATTCCCGAAACAAACATAGCGGCAGGCACTTTCACGGTGTTCCCCGATTCGGTGTATCTTATTTTGTCTTTCAGGTCAACGATGATCCGTTGGGCTGTTTTAGCGCCAATGCCTTTTACGGTTTGCAGTACGGCAACGTTTTCGGACGCGATAACCGATTCAATCTCTTTCGAATTCATCGATGACAATATCACGCGCGCCGTTCCCGGCCCCACGCCCGAAACGCTTATCAGGTGCAGAAATATATCGCGTTCGTGCTTGTCGAAAAAGCCGAAAAGCACATGCGCGTCTTCTCGGATGGATTCGTAAATATATAGTTTGGCTATACCTTCGCCGTGGAGCGAACTGTATGTATTGAGCGTGATATGAGCCATATAGCCGATTCCACTGCATTCGAGCGTAACAGAGGTAGGCGACAGTTCGGCAATTTCGCCTTTGATATAATCGATCATAAATATAACGCGTTACGTAATTTCTCTGATATAACGCAAGTTTCGGCTAAAACGTATATTTTTAGAGAAAAATGCAGCCCCTTGTTAAACGATATGTTGTTGTATTTTTGAGGTGAAGGGGAATATAATTAACGTGAGTTCGGCCTAAGCGGCTCTCCATCTTTCTATATCTATAATGTCTGTATTCGTATTAATCGAGGGCTTTTTCGGAAAGAATGAATATGCTGCCAAGGCTGCCACAATGTTGATTACAAAGTTGTCAAAACTTCGGTGGCGGGTATGTTCTATTTGACACATGTTTTTCAATTCATCGTTTACGGATTCAATCAGAGCTCTTTTACGCAGCATAATCCTGTCCTGTAGAAGCATCAGGGCATTTTTCATATTCTTTCTCAGTTTGGTAATCAAATGCACCCCATCTACGAAAAGCTGTTCAAACAGGTCTTTTGAGATATAACCTTTATCTCCAAA
>JAFADY010000026.1 GCA_023424395.1 Bacteroidota bacterium
GTGTGGCAATATCAGAGCGATGGATGGTTGTCGTATCATCAATTGTTGCAATCAAAAGAATGGTGCGCAGAAGATCATTTTCTTTTTCCTCTTTGAGTGCTTGATTGATGGAAAATAGCTCGGCAAAACCGCTACACGCGATCCGGCGAATGTCCCGAACACCCAGGCTGTGGAGCTTTGCGCTTCGAAAATGGGAGGATTGGTCATAATCTTTGAAAATAGGCAGGGTAAACTGCCGAATATACGCAGAAAGATTCTTCTGTTGAATTTTTTTCATATAAGATTGTGCCAAAATCAAGGACAGAAAGAGAAGACCTTTATAGGTATTGCGGTTTTGCAGTGCATTCAGCATTCGTTTCTCGATGACAGCCCCCTCTTTTCGCAAGGAAGAAAAATCCGAAAGACTATCCCAATCAAGCTCTTGCATATGGGCGGCAATGATTTTACCCGAATAGAGAAAATCATCTGTGCACAGATCGGTATGAGAGCCGGAGCAAGTCCATGTGACGCACCCGAAGCCCAGAACCCGGGAAAGCTCTCGTCTTATATTTTTTTGTAAGCAGTCCGTAAAAGTCAGGATTTCGCGATCTTTCATGTTTCCTCCTTTTTCTATTATACTCGGGATCGGCATTGCATGAGGAAGACTTTCTCTTCAAGGCGCTTTTCGATACAATAGCAAAACAGGAGGAAACTATGCAGATTTTACAGCAAGGAGACCGTCCGACTTTACCCGAGGTGCTGAATCGCCGCGAGGAGAGCGACGCACAGCTCAAACAGATGATTTGGAAACGGGATGGGACATGCGGTATCCGCTTTCATTTAAATATCCCGGGGGAAGTGAAAAACAATGAGACGATTGTTCGATTTTTTGAGAAGGGTGTGGATCACATCCGAAATACCCTTATGTTTTCTTTGATTCCGTTATTGACGGAGAAGATGTATTACGGATCGACAGGACCTGAATATTTAGCTGTCGCAGAAGAAAAAGATCCCCATAAGATCAAGCGGCTGATGGTGGATTTGGAGGAGAAAATATCGGCGGGTCGCCTCTATGATGTGGATGTGGTCACGCGGGAAGGCGAGGTGAGCCGGGAGAGCATCGGAGCAGAGCCGAGACGCTGCTTTCTGTGCGAACGGGATGCCAGAATTTGTGCAAGGTCTCGCGCGCATTCATTAGAAGAGCTGGCAGCATGGACCGAGAAGCAATTGCAGGAGGGATTGGACGCCGAGTAAATGAGGATGGGGAGAGCTTCGGAACGGAGCTTTTTATCAATCCGTTGACAAATTTACGCAGAGGGATAAAATTTTCTATAGTAAGGCATAGTTAACAGGCATGGCTACCCATGAGCACATGACGGTGATTGAGGAGATGACAGGAGATACCTCCCGAGCAGAGTGAAAAATATATGCGGAAAAGCATATGTGGAGAGGGCACAATCCAATCCATAACATCAGTGAGACGATATTAGGAGCAGGATATGGCAAAATTATTCGATGGAATCTATCTGATTTCAATCATTTTGATGTGTCTGATCTCCTTCGGAAAAATCAGGGTCCATGAAACCTGGTTCCTGGCGATCTTGCTTGTGATGAGCTTCAGCTTGTTGGGGCGTGAGATGCTGTCCAATTACGATTCGGAAAATTATCCTGAAAAAGGGATGCGCATTTTCACTATGATCACCATAGGCGGAGGCTGGATTTTATTATTGCTTCATTTTTTAATAAAAAAGGGGATCTTGTAAGCAAGGTCTTCATGGGACATCAAAATATGGCCGATTCCGATTTGCCGGATCCGCACGCTTGAGGATCCCCTGCAGTGATTTTCCGAAAAAGAGTCAAGCAAGAGGAGCATTGATTTTCGGATGGAGACCGAATTTTTGCGGTCAATCCATAACGATTGATGTTTCGTCTGCACATTCCTTCGGCCTTCTGAGATCCGGATGCGGAATTTTTGAGGGGGACTTTCTCTTCGGAGCACTTTCCGATACAATAGCACAACAGAAGATATTTTACAGTACAGTCATTGCAGGAGGAATCGGATGCCGAGTAAACGAGGACAGGGAGAGATCCGGATCGGATTGGCTTTTCTCATAATTTTTCTTGTGTCCTTTTGCGGGATGCTTTTTTTGCAGGGTGCCGTCACGTCGGTAGACATCCGCATTCTCACCGATGTGATGGCTCGTCGCAATGATACATTTTCCGGATTTTTTTTATTTTTCACGCAGCTTGGCGGACAGCGTTTTCTCCTTCCTCTAAGCGTAGGAGCCACGTTATGGATCTGGCTTTTGCGCAAGGATGGAGTCGCCGCTTTGTGGTTTGCGGCAATGGCGCTTTTCGGAGCCGCCCTGCTCAATCCCTCCATCAAGCACATCATTCATCGCGCAAGGCCGGATGCTCTCTTTCAAATGGTAAAAGAAGCGTCTTATTCGTTTCCGAGCGGCCATTCCTTTTCGTCCGCTTTGCTTTATACATCCTTAGGCAACGGTATTTATTTCAGTCGGAAAGCGGATACGCGCTGGAAATCGGGGCCGGAGACGGTCAGAATTTTTGCGGCAGGCCTTGCCCTTCTTATCGCACTGAGCCGCGTTTATGTCGGGATCCATTATCCAAGCGATATTTTGGCGGGCTATTGTCTCGGCATGGGATGCGCCTATTTAGGATCCGCATACTATCAAAGACAGATTTTGCCGCGGTTAAGAGGTCGTCTGGATCGACCATGGGGGGATTATGAAGCAAAGAGTTGAGCACGATTCGATGGGAGAGGTTCTTGTGCCGGAAATGCGCTCCTGGGGTGCGCAGACACAGAGAAGTCTGGAAAACTTTCCGATTGGGCAGGAAAAGATGCCGAGGCAAATTCTTGAGGCATTTGCGCTGTTAAAAAAAGCGGCGGCACTTGCCAACCGAGATTTCGGCAAGCTTTCCGAGGAAAAATGTGAAGCGATCAATCAGGTCTGCCGGGAGATTCTACAGGGAGAGCTTTGGGAGGAATTCCCTCTCTCTGTATGGCAAACAGGCTCCGGGACCCAATCCAATATGAATATCAATGAAGTCATTGCGCATCGGGCAGGTCAGTGGGGACAAAGGCTTCATCCGAATGACGATGTCAACTGCTCACAAAGCTCGAATGATACCTTTCCGACGGCCATGTATATTGCGGCGGTGAGGGCGGTCAGAGAGCGGGTGCTTCCTGCACTGGCGAGTCTGGCGGACACGTTTGAAAAGCATGCGGAGAATTACAAAGATCTTATAAAAATCGGACGCACACATCTGCAGGATGCAACGCCGATCACCTTCGGACAGGAGATCAGCGGTTGGGCAAGCCTTCTTCGTCATGAGGAGCAGATGCTCAAAATGCTGACTCCGCAGCTTGAGGAACTGGCAATTGGAGGAACGGCTGTAGGAACGGGCTTGAATGCTCCTCCGAAATTCGGAGAAAGAGTCTGTGCCTATCTGACGCAGGAAACCGGTTATTCCTTTCATAGTGCGAAAAACAAGTTTCAGGCGCTCAGCGGAAAAAATGCAATTCTTGCAGTGCATGGAATCCTTCATTCGCTGGCGGCCGATCTTCTCAAGATCGCCAATGATCTTCGCTGGCTGGCCAGCGGTCCCCGCGCGGGGCTTGGGGAGATTGTTTTACCGGAAAACGAACCCGGATCGTCTATTATGCCGGGCAAGGTCAATC
>JAFADY010000010.1 GCA_023424395.1 Bacteroidota bacterium
ACGCGGGTTAGCGGCCGCAAGGCCGATGCCGACGAAATGTTAATGATGTTCCCTTGTTGTTCTTTAACCATATATTCAGCAAAAACAACGGTAGGTACAACGGTTCCCATCAGGTTTAAATCGACGACGTTGCGGAAGTCGTTCATTTTCAAATCGAAAATGTTGTTGTTTGGCCCAATCGTTGCGCCCGGCATATTTCCGCCCGCACCATTAATGAGCACATCAATTTTGCCGTATTTGGCAATAATAGCTTCAGCGTTTTGTTTCAGAACCGCCTCATCGGTAACATCGGTTTTGTAGAACGAGGCTTCGCCACCTTGTTTGCGAACAGTTTCCATAAGCGCGTTTCCTTTTTCTTCGTTTCGCGCCAATACTGCTACTTTTGCACCGTGTGCCGCCAGATATTCCACCATTGAAGTTCCTAAAACTCCCGTTCCACCGGTTATGACGATGATTTTGTTTTGAATGTTGAATAGATCGTACATAATTTTAATTTTTTGATTACGGAGCAAAAATAACTTGGCGTTTATTGTTATCCGTACTATTTTTCGCAAATTGCTCTTCAGAAATCGTCGTTAAAAATTGAAATAATTTTTCGCGTTATAATAACAAATATCTTCTACCATTTTTCCCAAAAAATCCATTTCGGAAGCCGGAAGCAAACCGTTTTCCACATCGTTTCCGATGAGGTTACACAAAATACGACGAAAATATTCGTGACGCGGATACGAAACAAAACTGCGCGAATCGGTTAGCATTCCCACAAACCGGCTCAGCAGCCCTTGTGTGGAGAGAACGTTCATTTGGTCTTCCATTCCGTCTTTTTGATCGAGAAACCACCAGCCGGAACCGAATTGCATTTTTCCGGGAACCGAACCGTCTTGAAAATTAGCGATCATTGTAGCAATCAGATAATTTTCGCGCGGATTCAGATTATAAATAATTGTTTTCGTCAGTTTATTTTCTCTCTCCAATTTATCGAAAAAGCACGACATTGATGCCGCTACATCAACGTTATCATTGATGGAATCGTAACCAGTGTCGGGGCCCAATTTCGAAAACATTTGCGAATTATTGTTGCGGATGGCGCCAAAATGAAATTGTTGTACCCAACCTTTTTCGAAATTCAATTTCGCGTTTTCGAACAACATTTTCGATTTGAATTTGCGGATTGCCTCCGTATTTAGTCTTTCTCTTCGTCCGAAAATCTTTTCGAAAATCGCTTTTGCTTCTTCATCCGAACAATCATCCGCATAGAATTCTTCAATTCCGTGGTCTGATAATTTGCAGCCTGCGGCTTGAAAATAATCGTGCCGGTTTTTTATGGCAACTAAATAATCATCAAAGGTTTGAATATTTATTCCCGAAACTTTCGATAGCGCTTGAATGTAATTCGCGAAATTTTCAACATTTTCCACCACCATCGATTTATCGGGACGCCACGTGGGCAACACCTTTATTTCGAATCCACTTTCCTTTATTTGTTTGTGATATTCCAGTGAATCAATGGGGTCATCGGTTGTGCACACAACTTCCACCTTAAAATGGCGCATTAATCCACGTGCCGAAAATTCCGGCTTTTTCAGCATCTCATTCGCTTGGTCGTATATTTTTTTTGCCGTTTTGGGAGAAAGCAAATCGGTAATTCCAAAAACACGTTGAAGCTCCAAATGTGTCCAGTGATACATCGGGTTTCGCATGGTGTAAGGAATGGTTTCCGCCCATTTTTCGAACTTTTCCCAGTCCGAAGCATCGCCGGTTATGTATTTTTCATCCACGCCGTTGGCGCGCATTAAACGCCATTTGTAATGATCACCGCCAAGCCACAGGTCTGTAAGATTACGAAACCGATAATCATCGGCAATTTGTTGAGGCACAAGATGGCAATGATAATCTATGATGGGTAAATGCGCGGCATGTTCATGGTATAACTTTTGTGCCGTTTCTGTTTGCAATACAAAGTTGTTGTCTAAAAAAGGTTTCATATCAATAAATTATTATTTTGTGCACGTGCACAAAAATACGAATTAAATATAGAAAGTTCAAAATATTTTCCGTATTTTTACTGCGTGAAGTTTCATTTTATTTTTCATGCGATTGAAAACTTTTACTAATCGAGATATATCCATGCAGAGAAAAGTTCGAATTAAAGATATTGCCAAAATGGCGGGTGTTTCATCGGGAACGGTTGACCGGATTCTTCATAACAGAGGTAACGTTTCAGAACCGGCGCGGCTGGCTGTAGAAAAAGTACTCGAAAAAGTAAATTACAAGCCCAACATTCATGTTTCGGGATTATCGCTAAAGAGAAAATACAACGTTGCGATAACCACGCCCAACGTAACCGAAGGCGAGTATTGGGAAAGCATTCATTCGGGAATTAGGCGCGCACTTAGCGAATATGAAAATATTATAGTTGATACTCAGATTTGTACGTATAATCAATACGATATTTATTCTTGCAGGGAAGTTTTCGACAAAATAGCGGATTTAGAAACCGATGCTGTGATTATCGGCCCCACTTTTAGGGAAGAAACAATTGAATTGTGCAGAAGGCTCAACGATAAAAAAATCCCTTTTATTTTTGTCGATTCAACAATACAGGAGATATCACCTTTAGCATTTTTTTCGTCCGATCATTATGCTTGCGGTCAATTGCTATGTAAATTAATTACGTCCATTATCCCTCCGGCAGCGAACATAGGCATTTTACACGCAACGAGAATTGGTGATGAAAGCGCCAATACAACCGTTTTACGCAAACGGGGATTTACAGATTATTTGCATGAAAATGGAAGCAACCACCATATTTACAAAATTCCACTTTCTATTACCGACCCCGAAAAAAACGAGTATTTGCTTTCTGATTTTTTTGACAAGAATCGGCATATTAAAGGAATTGTAGTACTGAATTCGAAAGGTTATCTTATTGCCGATTACTTGGAAAGAAATAATTTAAAAGATATTCGCTTGGTATGTATCGATCTTACAGAGCCGAATATAAGGGCGCTTAAAACAGGCAGTATTGATTTTTTAATTGGACAAAGGCCTCAAACTCAAAGTTTTTTGGCTATGCAAACTCTCATTGAATATTTGATTTTCCGCCAACCGGTTATCGAGGAAAATTATGTTCCGCTAGATATACTTACGAAAGAAACAATTGATTATTATCTGAGATTCAATAACCCAGCATAAGAATTGTTAAGACGATTGATAATTGTAAGGATTATTCCTCCACTTTCACAAACTATTTTTACCCCGCCACATTCGTTTTCACACCCAACTCCCCCACTCTATCTGCAATTTTGCGCAACTCTTCCACCGATACTTTTTCGAGTTGTTTAGCAGGCGTTTCCCGATCGATGGTATAAATCATCACTTCGCGCGGATTAAGTTCTCTAACGAGCAGCAACCACGCCGAAATTTCGTTTTCTGTGGTATTATCCACCCGTTTGCCTTCAAACTCACCGCGAAGAAACATCGTTTGCAGTACAAAATTGCCTTCGAAACGTTTGTAGAGTTCCACCTGTTTGGCAACGGAATATTCGGGAGAATTTGGGCGATCGATTAACCTAACCGTTTCATCAAAAGCGGAATCGAGTTTCAGAATCGGATTTTCTATTTTCTTTAGCGCTTCAAAAACCGATGGTTTTCTCACGTTCATTCCGTTGGTAAGAACGCTGATTGTGGCTTCGGGATAATATGTATCGCGCAGCGAAATGGTATCGTCGGTAATTCCCGCAAATTCGGGGTGCATGGTTGGTTCGCCGTTTCCGGCAAAAGTGATGACGTCTAGTTTTTTGCCTTCTTTTTGGAGCGATTGCAATTTATCTTCCATCGCGGCACGCACGTTTTCACGGTCGGGAAGTTTTGTTTTCGTGCGAAAATCTTTGTTAAACCCGCATTCGCAGTAAATGCAATCGAATGAGCATAATTTACCATCGTAAGGCAGAAGATTTACACCTAACGATGAGCCCATTCTGCGACTTTGAATGGGGCCGTAAACTATTTCGTGAAAAAGAATGGTTGACATTTAGAGTGACTTTAAAAATTCAGTAGGTGTCATAACGCTCAACGAGCTGTGTTTGTAGTCTTTGATATTTCGAGTGATAATAACGTCAATATTCTGCTCTCTCTTGGCTGCATAATTTTGTAAAGCATCTTCAAAATCTGAAAAATTTGATTCTAAAGCATTGATGATGTCTTGTTTATCGATAATCAATATATCTAAAAAATTCATCAACTTACGTAACTTTTGAATTGTTTTTTCGTGCTTTTCAACACGGCGTATTAGGTAATATATATTGCAAATAATCACAGGCGTAGTGTATCCGTTGAGTTGTTTTTTCTCGCACCGTGATAAAATTTTTGAAGCATCGTGAAAAAATGGTTCTCTTTTTACAAGGAAATCCATCAATATGTCAGAATCTATGAATACATTTTTCATAAATATTTTTCAGCTAAAGCATTATATAATTCTTCATCGTAGTCAAAATCCTTGGATGCTTTTACCGAACCCATTAATGACTTCACAATTGGAGATAATTCTTCATCGTCCTCGTTGGATTTTTTTTCGCGGATGAGTGACTTCAAATAGTTTTCTACCAAATTGGACAAACTGCGTTCTTGACCGCGTGCATATTTTTTTGCGCTTTCAATTACAGACTTGTCCATCGTTAAAGTTAATTTTGTTGTCATAATTTACACGTTTTATTTTCGACAAATATAGAAAATAAAAATTACACGTGCAAATATTAGAGTAAGAACACGTATTGATTAACTTTTTCTAATATAAATTATTATTGATCAGTTTTACAATCCAATAAATTCTTCAAAATTTTCTCGAGTTACAACGGTTGTCGTATGATTGGGATAAGCATCGCGAAACGAATATGAAAAATTCACTTTTTGCTTTTTCCATTTAAATTCAAAAGCATTCAGTATTCCGTCTTCTTCTTCAATGTAATCAATTTCGGCCTTATCACGAGTACGCCAAAAGTACGTATTGGCGTAACGTTTGTTGTAGCTATTCATTTTTAAGCGTTCCGAGATTAAGAAATTTTCCCACAAAGCGCCCTTATCCATACGCATATCGGGCAATGAAAAATTGCTTATAAGCACATTGCGAATACCGTTATCGTAAAAATAATACTTTTTCCCTTTTTTTATTTCGTTTCGTAAGTTTCGGCTTAATGCCGGAAGTTTAAAAACTACATACGTTTTTTCCAATAAATCCAAATATTTTTCAACAGTTGCTGCGTCCATATTTCCAACCGTTTGTGCCAATTCATTATAACTAACTTCACTTCCTACCTGAAATGCCAATGCTTGAAGAAGTTTTTCGATATGACTTGGTTTTCGTATGCTTTCCAACTGTAAAATATCTTTATACAAATAGCTATTTGCAATTTCAACCAGTATATCTTTTTCTTTTCCCGGGTTACTAACCACATCGGGATAAAAACCGTAAACAAGCCGTGTTTCTAGCATTCGTTTTGCTTCGAGAATTGATGTAGTTTCTACGGTTTCTTTGTAGCTTATAGGATACAGATAAAATGTTTTTTTTCTTCCTGTAAGCGGCTCATTCATGTTGTTTTGTAATTCGAAAGACGATGAGCCTGTAGCAATCAGTTGAATATGTGGATATGTATCGTAAATGAGTTTGAGTTTCTTTCCGATGTCCGGAATTTGTTGAGCCTCGTCAATTACAACTAATTTATTGTTTGGTCCGATTAATTGCAGTAATTGCGTGCTTGTTGTAGCATTGATAAAATATTGGAGCACATCAGATTCATCGGCATTAAGCCAAATGGAAGGTTCTTGAATTTTATCTAATATGTGTTTCAACAATGTGGTCTTGCCTACTTGTCTTGCACCAAGCAATAGAATTATTTTTCCTTTGAAGCAGGAAGAAATGATATTTTCCGCTAAATCCCGTTTAATCATAATTCTTTTTTTTGCAAAGATACGTAATTTTCCGATTATATTCCGAAAATTTCGCCTAATTTTCGGAATATGCTCCGTAAACTACGTGTAAATTTCTTGATGTCTTTGTCAAAGTTTCAAACTTTGACAAAGGTTAGTTAACTTCCTAAAACCAATTCATAATTTGTCCCGTCCCAAACCCAATCAATACATACCGCAAGAACTTCCCGATAGTCATCGTTGTCATTACCATCGGCACGTTTGCGCGCATAAATCCCAACGCTACCAAAATCGCGTCGCCTACGGCGGGAAGAAACCCGAAAAATCCCATCACTGCTCCTTTTCCGTGCAGCCAATTGATCATTTTATCTATTTTTTCGGGTTTTATCTTAAACCACTTCTCCAGCCATTCGGTTTTTCCCAATCGGCCTAAATAATAGCACGTTGCACCGCCTGCGGCGTTTCCGATCGTAGCGTATAAAATGCACGTCCAAATGTCCATTCCCGCGGCGATAAGCGCTGCAAAAACCACTTCTGAACTGAACGGAAGCACCGTTGCCGCCAAAAACGACGCCAACAACAATCCCCAATATCCGTATTCCGCTAATCCGTCAAGCATAATTTGGTTGTTAACTTTTAGCCATTAGCAATTGGCTCTGCGTAAAAATTCATAATAACATAGCTTTTTATTGTTTTATCTTCTAATCTTAATACCTAACTGTCTTGCTATACCAACAGCCGACAGCTAATAGCTATTTAATGCGCCACCAACCAATTCTCCCCGACTCCCACGTCTGTTTTCAGCGGAACGCGTAGTTTGTAGGCGTTTTCCATTTCATTAGTCACGATTTCGCGAATATCAGCAAGTTCGTTCACGGGAACATTAAAGTTGAGTTCGTCGTGCACCTGAAGGATCATTTTCGATTGCAATTTTTCTTGCTCTAATCGGTTGAAAATGTTAACCATCGCGATTTTTATAATATCGGCAGCACTGCCCTGAATGGGCGCGTTGATGGCATTTCGTTCTGCGTAACCGCGCACGACAGCGTTTTTGGAATTAATATCCGCCAAGTAACGTTTTCGTCCCGATACGGTTTCAACAAAGCCTTTTTCGCGCGCGCGCGCGATGCTTTCGTCCATATATTGCTTCACTTGCGGAAATGTTTCAAAATAACCGTCGATAATTTCTTTGGCTTCAGCGCGTGGGATGTTGAGCCTTTCCGACAATCCGAAAACCGAAATGCCGTATATAATTCCGAAATTGGCGGTTTTGGCCTTGCGTCGCATATCGGACGTAACGTCTTCTATGGGTACTTTGTAGATTTTAGCGGCCGTGGCGGCGTGAATATCCTGCCCGTGTTCGAATGCTTCGATCATATTTTTATCGCCGCTCAAATGAGCCATAATACGTAACTCGATTTGCGAATAGTCCGCCGAAACAAAAGTGCAGCCATCATCGGGAATGAAAACCTTTCGCATTTCCTTGCCGCGCTCATCGCGAATGGGAATGTTTTGCAAATTGGGGTTTGTGCTACTCAAACGGCCTGTTGCGGCAACGGTTTGATTGAACGATGTGTGCACTTTTCCGCTTCGTGCATTTACCAATAACGGAAACGCGTCGATATAAGTACTCAGCAGTTTTTTCAACCCGCGTTGTTCCAAAATTTTCTCGATAATCGGGTGTTTGTTGCGCAGTTTTTCCAATTCGGCTTCGCTTGTGCTGTACTGTCCGGTTTTGGTTTTCTTCGGCTTTTCGATGATTTTCATCCGGTCGAAAAGTACTTCGCCGATTTGCTTGGGCGAGTTTACGTTGAAATCCACTCCTGCCATTTTGATGATTTCCTTTTCAATCTGAATCAGCTCTTCGGTCAGTTCTTTGGATAAATCGGTAAGCGCGTCCAAATCCAATCTGACGCCTGTCCACTCCATATCGGCAAGCACGTAAACAAGCGGAAGCTCTATGTTATAAAACAAATCGGAAAGGTTGCTTTCGGCGATTCCTTTTTCTAAAATATGTTTGAGTTTGAGGGTGATATCGGCATCTTCGGCAGCGTAATCCGATACGATTTCGGGCGCAACGTCGCGCATCGATTTCTGATTTTTTCCGCGTGCACCGATGAGCTCATCGATATGTATGGTCTTGTATTTCAGATACGTTTCAGCCATATAATCCATTCCGTGGCGAAGTTCGGGATTGAGCAGATAATGAGCGATCATCGTATCGAACAGTTTTCCGCGAACGTGAATGCCGTAATTTCGAAGTTCCAACATATCATATTTCAGGTTTTGTCCCACTTTTTCAATGTTTTCGTCCTCGAAAAACGGACGGAAAATTTCCACTTGCTTCTGTGCTTCCTCCGTATTGGCAGAAATGGGTACATAACACGCTTCGCCGGGCTTGTAAGCGAACGAAAGTCCTACCAAATCGCTCAAAAGCGGGTCGGTTCCGGTGGTTTCGGTATCGAAACAAACCGATTTTTGCGAACAAAGCATTTCGTTCAATTCCTGCATCTCTTTTTCCGATGCGACCATTTTGTACGTGTGCGATG
Organism: Bacteroidota bacterium; assembly: GCA_023424395.1. Classification (GTDB taxonomy): domain Bacteria; phylum Bacteroidota; class Bacteroidia; order Bacteroidales; family Dysgonomonadaceae; genus JAFADY01. The sequence goes on from JAFADY010000010.1 coordinate 8,475, forward strand.
TGGAATGAATATCGGTAAAATCAGTTGGTAAATCATTTACAATCAAAGTTTCTGCTTGTTCAGCTTCCTCAAACATCGAAAATAAATCACCCTGAATAGGTCCTTTAGGAGCCGGTTTTGTGGTGGGTTCTGTTTTCAGTACACGCGCAATGAGCGTACGAAATTCCAATTCTTCGAATAGGGTTTTTACCGCATCCTCGTTCAGTTCTTTCCGCTCGAAATCGCTTTCCTCCACTTCAATGGGGACATCGGTTTTTATCGTTGCCAAAAATTTAGAAAACAAAATCTGCTCTTTATTTTGTTCGATTTTTGTTTTCAGCGCGCCTTTCAGTTGATCGGTATTTTCGAGCAGATTTTCAATGGAATCGAATTCTGCCAACAATTTTTGAGCGGTCTTCTCCCCCACCCCCGGACATCCAGGAATATTATCGGATATATCGCCCATCAGTCCCAACAGATCGATCATCTGACACGGATCGGCAAGGCCGTACTTCTCCACCACTTTCTTATCATCAAGAATATCGAAATCATTACTTCCGTACTTGGGTTTGTAAATGAAAATATGCGGTTCGGCAAGCTGTCCGTAATCCTTGTCGGGAGTCATCATAAACACATCAAAACGCTCTTTGTCGGCGCGTTTGGCAATGGTTCCGATAACATCGTCAGCCTCGAATCCCATCACTTCCAAAACAGGAATATTATAAGCGCGCAGAATATCTTTGATGATGGGAACCGATGCTTTAATGTCTTCGGGTGTGGCTTCGCGCTGCGCCTTATAGGCTTCGAATTCGGTATGACGGAAAGTTGGTCCGGGCGGATCGAAAGCTACGGCAATGTGTGACGGATTTTCTTTTCGAAGCACTTCTTCCAACGTATTCACGAAGCCGAAAATCGCTGAAGTATTTTGTCCTTTCGAGTTTATACGCGGATTTTTGATAAACGCGTAATACGAACGATAAATTAGCGCATAAGCATCGAGAAGGAAAAGTTTATTTTTTGACATAAATATCTTTAATAAGCGGATAAGAAACGTAAAGTTACAAATATTTGTTGCTTTGAGGAGAATTATTTTTTAATTTTGTGTGCTTAATATGGTGTCGATGGATCAAAGTCAGGTTATACGAGATTATCTTAAAGAGGAACTGCTTACGTTCGAAGATTGTTTAAGGAGGTCGATAGAAAGCGCAAACCCGCGGATTTCCGATGTGGTGAAGTATATTTTTGCGACTAACGGTAAACAATTGCGGCCGATGTTGGTTTTTTTGACGGCCAAATCCTGCGGCGAAGTTACTCCCGCCACCTACCACGGCGCTGTTACCGTTGAATTGCTGCATACGGCTTCGTTGGTGCACGACGATGTGATCGATGAATCCAAGTTCCGTCGTAACAAACCTTCCACGAACGCAATTTTCGATAATACGCGTTCGGTGCTTGTGGGCGATTATTTGTTGTCGTCGGCTTTACTGCAAAGTGTGGAGACGAAAGACATCGAAATCGTAAAAATTATGTCCGAATTGGGACGTAATTTGGCCGAAGGCGAACTAAACCAATATGCGCTTGCCAATGAAATAATTATCGATGAAAAGGCGTATTTTGAAGTAATTGAGAAGAAAACTGCGTCGCTGTTGCGGGCTTGCTGCACCATCGGAGCTATGACTGCGGGAGCTAATAAAGACACCGTTTCCAAGTTTCGAAAATTGGGAGAATTGTTAGGAATTTCCTTTCAAATTCGCGATGATATCTTCGATTATTTTAAGGCCGATGTGGGCAAACCTACAGGAAATGATATTCGCGAAGGAAAAATCACGCTTCCGCTCATTTATGCTTTGCAACACGCTTCGCGAGAAGCCTCCGATGAAATAATGCAGTTGATACAATCACGGCAGTACTCTCAGGAGAATATTCAAAAAATACTTGATTTTGCTATCGAGAATAAAGGTATTGACTACGCTTTCGATGTAATGACTAAATATCTAACTGAGGCAGAGGGAATTGTTTCGGATTTAAATATCGATGATGATAAAAAAATGCTCTTTCAGTTTTTTCTTTTGTATCTGAAAGAGCGTAAATATTAAAAAAATATCACTCCTCACGGAGCGATATTTTCAGAATCTATTTACCTAATCTTATTGAATCACAATTAGTTTTATACACTATATAATAATCAAAATACGTACCAATTGACTTTAGTATGAAAAACCAACAGTAAAATGACAAAACGTCGCCATTCAAATCCACTTATATTAAAATGGTTGAATTTTATATGCCAAAATGGCAACTAGAGTATTAAAATTAAATTAAAAAAGGCGTATTCAAAAAAATGAATACGCCGTTAATATTTGTGGTTTTGCGATTTTTTTACGGTTCCAGAATGCTATAATTCCTTTTTCCGGTATGTGTTTTACCGTACATATCAGTGGCGCGCACCTCAATGGTGTGAACGCCCGGTGTAAGATCTAACTGCAGGTTTCCTGTCCACAAATGTGTGCTGTTAACAGGGTTTGACGGGCGCCGCCCGAGAAGCAGTTTATCAGTAAAATCCCACTCAAAAAGCAACGTTTGATAACTTGGGTCGACCGATTCCGTATAACGCATTTTTCGCCACCCGCCGTTATCGATGCGGTATTCCACCACGTCATCTTTTCCGCCCATAAAGAAATTCACGAATATTTGCGAAGTAGTCCGGCCTTTGTGCGCCACTACTTTCGGGGCGAAAATGTTCATCTGATGGTCGGCGCTTTTTCCCGCAACTTTGTAATCCACATCGTATTTATTCCCGTTAATGTTCAGAAAAGCGTAGCCTTGCGGCGTTCCGTCGCGCATAGTGGCGTCGGGCAGTCCGGCTGCATCTATTTTTCCCGAATACCAGTCGCCCGAAGTGGTTCCCACGTTGTATTCGTGGAGTGGTTTTACGCCTTTCCAACCGTGTTCTTCGGTCAGGAAACTCTGTTTTTGATAGTGCGTGTGAGCCGACATAACCAACACATTTTCATAATCTTTCAGCAAATCGAATAATTTTTGCCGATCCGAATACCGGAAACCGGCTTCGCTGTGGTCGAGTTGAATGTGCACGGAAAGAACGATTAATTTATTTTTGGGAACGTATCTTAAGTTATTTTCTAAAAATTTCAATTGATCTTCCCGAAAACCGGCCCAATACCCTCTCCCACCGCGCGGATCAGGATAAAGGATATCATCGAGAATAATGAAATGTGCATCACCATAATTGAAAGCATAATTGGCGCTTCCGAAATTCATTTCAAACGTTTCATCGGACAGAATATCGCTTTCCGCGTCAAAATTCATATCGTGGTTTCCCATCACATTGTACCACGGAAGCTGCAAATGTCGCATCCGCTCTTTGTAGATGGGGTGCAGGCTGAGATTATCACCTACGATATCGCCCAAGCTAATGCCGAACAGCGTTTTATCGGTTTTTTGCACGTCTTCCACAATTTTCTTGGTAAAATAATCCAAATCCTGAACGGAGTAGGGTTGTGGGTCGCCGAAAATTATGGCAGTGTAATCACTCGGTTCATTGTATTTGTACAACGCAAAATCGATTGATTTCGGCAATCTTCCCGTTGGTGGAACACCCCCGTAAGTAAAAGACGCAGGTGAACCTTCCGCCTTATGATGATAATAAAACTGTGGAATAAAGAATTCGTTAACAGGTGTTTTATAGCCGGATGGCTTAATAACGAAAATGGTGTTATCATCGCCCACGGGCAACGAATAAAACCCTTTTGCATCGGTAAGTACCACATCGGATCCGTTAGAAACGGCAACATTTGGTACACCCGCTTCACGACGGTCTTTGAGGCCGTTTTTATTCACATCGTCGTACACATATCCCGAGGCTGTCTGCTGTGCATAGATGGCAATGCTTAGCAGAAAAAGTGAGATTGTTAATAGTTTTTTCTTCATATTTTTTCTTATTCATTTGATAATGAAAAGGGTAGGGGAATTACTTTTGATTTTTTCCAAATACTTTTTTAAGTATGTACTCTCCAAATACAAACATAATCCCTCAGTTATTGTTTTCGCAATGCGATTAAGAAAATGTGAAGTTTTAGATAAGTATTATTCTTTTATCACATTCAGCAACGTGTCTGCCAATCGGCTTGCGCCAATGCGGAAAAGGGTGGGGGAGAGCCATTCTTCGCCCAAGATTTCTTTTACGATTGTATAATAGTTCACTGCATCTTTTACTGTTGAAACTCCGCCGGATACCTTGAGTCCTGCTTTGTTACCGGTTTTTCCGTAATAGCTTTTAATGGCTTGACACATTACGTAAGCGGCTTCGAGCGTGGCGCCTTCGTACACTTTTCCGGTGGATGTTTTTAGAAAGTCAGCGCCGGAATAGAGCGATAAAATAGATGCTTGGTGGATGTGTTTTGCCGATTTTAATGCACCTGTTTCGAGAATAACTTTGAGTTGGGCTTCGCGGCAAGCGCTTTTAATTTCCATTATTTCTTCGCAAAGTTCTTCATATTCTTCATTGAGAAATAGTCCGAGATTGAAGACGATATCGATTTCGTCGGCACCATCGGCAACGGCAAGCGCCGTTTCTGCGATCTTTGTTTCGATAAACGTTTGCGAAGAAGGAAATCCGGCTGCAACACACGCTATTCTCACATCAGCCGTTAAGGCTTCTTTTACCGTTTTGGCGAAATTGGGATAAACGCAAATTGCCGCTACATTGTCGATTTCGGGGTTAGAGCCTTCGAAATCATTTACTTTTTCCGTAAATCTCCACACGCTTTCTCGCGTGTCGGTTGAATTTAGCGTGGTGAGGTCTATGCAGGAATATAGTTTTTTATATACATCGGGGTGGTTGTTCTCTTTTGCATTCTCCGAAATAATTTTGTTTACTTTTTCAGTAACCTGCTCATCCGTTAAATTAAGGGCGTGTGCTTTTAGTGCTTTAATAAATTTGTCCGTTTCCATACATATTTGTATTTTTTATCTTATGAAGAATAGTTTATGCTGAATATTTATTAGTTGTTTACATTTAATTTTTCGTTTTCGATGTGTCTTGTTTTATCCCTTTCGGTCTTTTTTGTTATATTTTTTTGCAAAGCATCCGTTAAATCCACTCCGGTTTGATTGGCAAGACAGATGAGAACCCAAAGGACATCGGCCATTTCATTGGCGAGGTTTTTCGATAGATCGCTTTTCTTAAATGATTGGTCGCCGTAGGTTCTTGCCATAATGCGTGCCAATTCACCCACTTCTTCCGTGAGGATGGCCATATTAGTCAATTCGCTGAAATAGCCCATGCCGTAGGTTTTAATCCAATTATCTACTTGTTGCTGAGCTTCTTGAATGGTCATTATTCTTTAACTTTAGAGTCAATCCAAATGGTTACCGGGCCATCATTTACTAACTGCACTTTCATATCGGCACCGAATTCTCCTAATTTAATTGGTTTTCCGAGTGTGTGAATAAGTTTCTCACAAAATTTCACATAGAGAGGAATCGCGATATCGGGTTTCGCTGCACGAATGTAGGACGGTCGATTCCCTTTTTTTGTGCTTGCGTGCAAAGTAAACTGTGAAACGAGCAAAATTTCGCCCTCGGTTTCCAAGATCGATTTGTTCATCACTCCGTTTTCATCGTCAAATATACGCAAATTAACGGTTCTTCTGCACAAAAAATCAATGTCTTCCTCGCCATCCGCTTCTTCAATCCCTAAAAGCAATAGCATTCCCTCTCCAATAGAGCTTCTTAATTCTTTATCAATGGTTACGGATGCTTCCGATACGCGTTGAATGAGTAGGCGCATAATTTAATAGTTGATATTTAGCCAATGTGAGAAAAATACATCGTAAATGCTGTATTCTTTTTTACTCTTATCTATTTTTTCAAAAATAAGTTCCTTTTCTAAAAGCGAGTTCATTAGCCGAGTTGAATTTGAAGCCGTTCCAATATTGTGCTTCATTAAGAATTGTTGAGCTGTTATTTGCGAGATAGTATTTTCTTTAGCTATGGCAATGAGATAGTTCCATTGAGCCGAAGTCAAGAGTTCTCGTAATTGCAGATACACCGATGTCTGTTGTTCAAGAATTTCTCCAAAGACTTTTTTAACTACATCCGGCGATATTTCTTTTATTTGATTTGCGTATAGTTTGTTACAGACAAATTGAGTATAATATGTGTAACGTTTGGTCCAATTTAATATTTCATCTATAATTTCATCTGAAATATGGAATTTGTCTTTTGTAAACATCGTTCTAATGAAAAAAGTATATTCAGTTTTCTCAATTTCGGATAAAAAAAGAAAACTTGTGCTCGCATAAAAGGGTTTTTTGGTGTTCGAAAAAATATCCAACATCATATGTCTTTTGCTACCGCAAAAAATAAAAGATACATTTCTCAAATGTTGAATTTCAGAACGTAAAAGGGCTTCGATATTGCTTTCCGGATATTCTCTGATCTGTTGAAATTCGTCGATCGCAATAATAATGTGTTTGTTCTGCTTCTCTAAAAATTGAAAAATATTATGCAGGGTTTGTTGTTTTTCTCCTTCCGTTTGGTAATTTATTTGTATTTGAGGTGTTCCGCTGATAGGGTCGTAACTTATCAGTGGACGCAGATTTTTAATAAATTCCCAAAATTTACGACCAATTGTTGATTTCTCCGGGAACTCTCGTAAAATTGCTTCAGATAAGGCTTTTATAAACTCAGAGAGTGCTCTCGTGGCAAAAATATCAACATATATAGTTGCAAATTTTCGGTGGTTTTTTAGTTTTTCAAACGTATGCAAGATGAGTCCTGTTTTTCCCATCCTCCGAGGAGAAACAAGCGTAATGTTGTTACCATTAAGAGTACTTTGGATAAGTTCGGATGTTTCTTTTTCACGGTCGCAAAAAAACTCTTCGGACAAATAACCACTGATTAAAAAAGGATTTGTTTGCATTTACACATTTATTTAGGATAACAAAGTTACAAATTAAATTAGAATTACCTATTTTAGATAACTTGTTTTAGGTAATTTATTCTCTTCTTTATTAAAATACTCAATAATTAGTTTTCCTTTGCTTTTCCCAATAAGCGAAACAACTTCCTCTTCGCTCGCCTCTTTTATTCGCTTATTGCTTTTGAAATGGGAGAGAAGTTTCTTTTTGGTCTGCGTGCCGATTCCTTTAATTTGATCGAGTTCGGAAGTAACCTGCGATTTGCTTCGCCGGTTCCGGTGGTGCGTGATTCCGAACCGGTGAGCTTCGTCACGAAGTTGCTGAATGAGTTTTAATGTTTCGGAATTTTTGTCGATATACAGCGGAACGGAGTCTTCGGGAAAATAAATTTCTTCCAATCGCTTCGCGATACCGATAATGGCGATTTTGCCGTACAGCCCGATTTTCTGAAGCGAATCTGCAGCAGCGTGCAATTGTCCTTTACCGCCATCGATGACAATAAGTTGAGGCAGGCTTTTGCCTTCATCAAGCAGCCGAGAATAGCGTCTGTGAATAATTTCGGACATTGAGGCGTAATCATCGGGCCCTACAACGGTTTTAATGTTAAAATGCCGGTAATCTTTTTTCGATGGCTTCGCTTTTTTGAAAACTACGCACGCCGCCACCGGATTTGTACCCTGAATATTCGAGTTATCAAAACACTCAATATGCCACGGCAATTCTTTTAAATGCAAATCCTTTTGAACCGTTTTTAAAATACGCGTGATGCGTTGTTCGGGATTTAACATTTCGGATTTTTTGAGTTTATCTATTTTAAATTGCTTTACGTTCTTGTCCGACAGCTCCGATAATTTCTTTTTATCGCCGCGTTGCGGAATCGTAAATTCTACTCCCGATAAAATCAGATCGGGCAGAAACGGCACAATGATTTCTTTGGAGTCGCTGCCGAACCGTTGGCGCATTTCCACAATTCCCAAGCCCAATAGTTCTTCGGGTGTTTCATCTAATCTCTTTTTATATTCAAACGTGTATGCCTGAATAACGGCGCCGTTTACAACGCGTAGATAGTTGATGAAGGCAGAATTTTCGTCTTCCGCAAAGCCAAATACGTCTAAATTGTAGTGAATGTTGCTGATGACTTGCGATTTCTCCCTAAAATTTTGAATCAAAAGCAGTTTTTCTTTTAGCTGTTGTGCTTCTTCAAAACGCAGTTCTTCGGATAAACGCTGCATTTCTTCCACTATTTGTTTTTCGATGAGCGAAACGTTACCCTTTAAAATCTCCGTAATATCGGCGATGTTTTTGTTGTAACTTTCCAATGTTTGGAACCCTTCGCACGGGCCTTCGCAACGCTTGATGTGGTATTCGAGGCATACTTTGAATTTTCCGGTAGCGATGTTTTCGGGTGTTAAATTCAATCGACACGTCCGCACTTTATAAACCTTCCGAATGATGTCGATGAGAGCATTTACCGACAGTACCGACGTGTACGGGCCGAAATATTTGGAACCATCTTTTAATATGTTCCGTGTTTTGAAAACACGCGGAAAAAATTCGTTTTTGATAACGATGGAAGGGTACGATTTGTCGTCCTTCAACATTACGTTGTAGCGCGGCTGCAATTCTTTGATAAGGTTGTTTTCGAGAAGAAATGTGTCTTCTTCCGTATTCACAACAATATATTTTATTTGCCGCGTGTTGCGAACGAGAATGCGTGTTTTGGGATGCTCTTGATACTTGTTGAAATACGACGATACTCTTTTTTTTAAATTTTTGGCTTTACCCACATAAATAATTTTTCCCTTCTCGTCTAAGAATTGATAACAACCGGGAACTTGAGGCAAAATTTTAAGCGTATCTTGTATTTCCTGAGTCATTTTTTAAATATTGAACTTCAAAACGGTGTCGATATCCACATCGGACGGAAATAATTTTCTTGCGTTTAAATCTTCCAATTCAATCAAAAAATTGACATACACTTTTTTCACGTTCATTTTTTTCACCAAATTCAATGCCGCTACCATCGTTCCTCCTGTGGCGAGTAAATCGTCGTGAATGAGCACCACGTCGTCTTCGTTAAGCGCGTCTTCGTGAATTTGAATAGCATCTACGCCATATTCTTTGGTGTATCTTTCCTCGATTACTTTGTAAGGCAGTTTGCCGGGTTTTCGCACGGGCACAAATCCCGCGTTAAGCCTAATTGCCAATTCCGGCCCCATAAAAAAACCGCGCGATTCAATTCCTACTACTTTTGTAATCCCCTTGTCTTTGTAACGTTCGTAAAGAATATCCGATAACTCTTTCAAGTGCTCCGGAGATTGAAATAGGGTAGTGATGTCTTTAAATTGAATACCCTTGATGGGGAAGTCGGGGATGTTTCTAACCGCTGCGGTTAATGTTTCGATGCTCATATTGTATATTTATAAGTTTGTTTTTGTGCCAAATGTTCCACGTGAAACATTTGTAATTTTATCGCCCGAGAAGCACAAGTAAAACCGAAATATCGTTGGGCGACACACCAGGAATCCGGCTTGCCTGAGCGATGGTTTCGGGGTTAATTTTTGTGAGTTTTTGCCGCGCTTCGGTGGAAAGCGATTGTATTTCGTTGTAGTTGAATTTGTCTTTTATTTTGATGTCTTCCAAGCGTGTGATCTTGTCTGCCATAATGCGCTCGCGTTTGATGTAGCCGCTGTATTTTATACGGATGTCTGCCGACTCAATGATCTCTTCCTTGCGTTCACTGATGTTGTCGAGGAGTTCTCTTAGCGGAGCAATTTGCGTTTGCATAAGCGATAGATCGACGTGCGGGCGCGTGAGCAGGTCGATGAGTTTTACGCCGTGTTTCAGCGGCGCCGTTCCTATGCTTTCCAAGAAAGGGTTGATGCGGTCGGCCTTGATGGAAAAATTGGAGACAAAATCGATAATTTTATCAACTTTTTCGTCTTTTTCGGTAAGCAATCGTAGCCTGTCTGATGTGGCTAAACCCAAGTCGTGCGCTTTTTTCGTGAGGCGTTCGTCTGCATTATCCTGACGGAGTAAAATACGGTATTCGGCGCGGGAAGTGAACATCCTGTACGGTTCGTCTACGCCTTTGGTGATGAGGTCGTCGATAAGAACGCCGATGTAGGCTTCGTCACGCCGTAACACGAACGGATTTCCGCCGTGGCAGTTGATGTGGGCGTTAATTCCAGCCATTAATCCTTGTCCGGCGGCTTCTTCGTAACCGGTTGTTCCGTTTATTTGGCCTGCGAAAAACAGATTTTTCACGGGTTTGGTTTCCAAAGTAGGCGAGAGTTGACGCGGATCGAAAAAATCGTATTCAATGGCATATCCCGGACGGAAAATATGCACGTTTTTAAATGCCGGAATGGCTTGCAATGCTTTCAATTGTGTTTGCAAGGGTAGGGAAGAGGAGAAGCCGTTCAGGTAATATTCGTGCGTGGTTTCGCCTTCAGGTTCGAGAAACAATTGATGACTCGTTTTATCCGAGAAAGTAACAATCTTTGTTTCGATGCTCGGACAATAACGCGGTCCGATACTTTGAATTTGACCGTTGTACAGCGGCGAATCGTTTAATCCTTCGCGCAGCAAATCGTGCACGTTTTCCGATGTATAGGCAATCCAACAACTGCGTTGCGTGAGTTCGCGCTGTACATCGGGCAAATATGAGAATTTGTGGAAATCCACGTCGCCCGGCTGCTCTTCCATCAATGAAAAATCAACGCTGCGTCCGTCAATACGCACAGGAGTTCCGGTTTTCATTCTGTCGGTTATAAATCCTGCGTCGCGCAACTGCTCCGTCATTCCGAAAGAGGCCGGTTCAGAAATGCGTCCACCGCCTATTTGTACCTTTCCAATATGTATGAGCCCGTTTAAAAACGTTCCGTTGGTCAATATCACTACTTTTGCCGAAAAAGTAACACCCATTTTAGTTTTCACGCCGGTTACGATGTTTTGTTCAAACGTAAGCTCCGTAACCGTATCTTGCCATATATTCAGGTTGGGCGTATTTTCGATAATATCCCGCCAAGTTTCAATGAACTTTGCCCGATCGCTCTGCACACGTGGGCTCCACATAGCAGGCCCTTTTGAACGGTTCAGCATACGGAATTGAATAGCGGTTTTATCGCTCACAATTCCCATTTGTCCACCCAAAGCGTCTATTTCGCGCACGATCTGCCCTTTTGCAATACCGCCAACAGCGGGATTGCAGCTCATTTGGGCAATTTTGTTCATATCCATTGTGATGAGCAATGTTTTTGAACCCAGATTGGCTGCTGCCACAGCAGCTTCGCATCCGGCGTGTCCGGCGCCAACAACAATTATGTCGTAATTAAAATTCATCTTTCGTCTTTTGCGGATGCAAAGATACAAAAAATAGCAACACAATGGATTACTATGTTTTACATCGTGTTAAATTTAATTGAATCCTGTTAAGTCTAATTATTTTGTGTAAATTTGTTGGTATAAAAATGATAAATATGGAAGTAATTGTAAGGATAAACTCTACTATACCTACAGGGAAAAAGCTGCTTAAAGACTTAAAGCAATACCCCGAAGATGTTGTTTTTGACAATCCCGCTGTGTCTGACACCTTACCTGAAGGATACATAAAAAATTCAGATTTTTGGGAATTGCAAAAACTGAAAACCGAAAAATTTTGTAAAGAGAATGGTATTTTATAGTATTCAGGCAGACAAAGACTTAGAGGGTATTCGCGAGGGACTATTGACTTGGAAAAAATTCAAGTTAAACAGAGAGTTTGTACTTGAATATATGGCTGATTTAAAAAATGCTTGTGAAGGTATCGGAGAGCAAATTTTTCACGCAAAAGCATCTCATTCTGAACATACACGGTATGGAGAAAAAGTTTCCGTTATAAAAGAAATCCGAGTACAACTTGGTACATAATCTGCAACGTTGATATTTATAACAATATTTATATCAACAAAATAATTTCAAATCATCTTACTTATTAAACCTATTTCAACCCTATCTTCAAATATATAGGCAAATGGTCGCTATAGCCGCCTGTGTATTTTCCCCGATAGGTACGATTGGTATTTGCACGTCCTTTGCGGTCGAAATGAATGAGGTACGGCGGATTGAAAACATCGGCATATTCGGGTTTACAGTCGATTTTGTCGGAGAGAAGCATACTGCCCGAAACGATAAATTGGTCAAATAACAGCCAACCTTTATGATATGTTGATCCGATCCCGCGTTTGTGACGCGGGTACATTAAATTGTACAATTTAAGGTTAGAAATATTTTGAAAACTCTTTTGTGCGCCCAATACTTCGTCGATGCTGTTGTCATCGGGCGTGTCGTTGAAATCGCCCATAATGAGGATATTTTCTTCGGGGTTTTCGCTCAGAATTTTGTAAACGGCATTGTGTAATTCGCTTGCAACGAAATAGCGACGTCTTTCGGAACGTTCGGTGCCTTCGCGGCGCGACGGAAAATGGGCTATAAAAATGTGTAAAGGTACGTCGGTCATTGTTCGGCCCTTCACGTGAAGAATATCACGCGTACGGTCTTCTATTCCGGGTAAATGCACCAAGATAGGATTGGATTCGAGCACGATAAAGGATTGTGTATTATAAATCATCGCTACATCCGCGCCGCGCTCGTCGGGACTATCGTAATGCACAAAACTGTAATGAGGCATTCCTTTTTGGTGCAAATCATCTATAATAGCCATCATCACGTTTTTATTTTCGATTTCCCCCAAACCGATAATGTCAGGAATTTCGGGTTTTACAATGTCTTGAATTACAAATGTTAACTTGCTGATTTTGTCGTTAAATTTTTTTTCGTCCCACCGCAATCTCCCTTTAGGCGTGTATTCGCTGTCCATTATATCGGGATCATCAATGGTGTCGTAAAAATTCTCCGTATTATAAAACATAAAGGAAAATTGGGTCGTCATAATTTGTATTTTATTCAATTAACATTTGTAGGTTTCCAAAAGTAATTTATTAGAGTTTTATCTTTTTTAAGGCTTCATTTTCGGCCTTCCTCATAGCCTTTTCTTCCGCTTTCGATTTGTCGTTTACGCCGCATAAATGCAGAATTCCGTGAATAATGACACGATGCAACTCCTCGTCATACGAAGTGTGAAACTTTTGTGAATTACTGCGAACCGTATCTAAACTAATGAAAATATCTCCCGAAATTTTATCGTCTTCGGAATAATCGAACGTGATAATATCGGTATAAAAATCGTGTGAAATATATTGCTTGTTTACGGCGAGAATTTTTTCATCCGTACAAAACAAATAATTCACGGCTCCTATTTTTTTGCCGTAATTTTCGGCTACAAGTTTTATCCAATTTTTTATGCCGCGTTTTCTGATCTTTGGAAATTCGATGTTTTCAGCCTGAAATGTAATTACCATTTTTTTAACGTTTATTTACTTGGAGAATCGCTTATTTTTTAGCCGAAAAAGAGGTAGGCCACGAAAATGGCCGCCAAAACACCTGCCAAATCCGCCAAAAGCGCGTAGGAAACAGTGTAGCGGCTGTTTTTAATATTCACCGCGCCGTAATAAACAGCCACGATATAAAAAGTGGTATCCGTTGCGCCCTGCAAAACGGCCGATAATCGTCCGGCAAACGAATCTGCACCGAAAGTTTTCATCGCGTCAATCATCATTCCGCGTGCGCCGCTTCCGCTGAGCGGTTTCATTATCGCCGTGGGCATTCCGTCCACCCAACGGGTATCGGTTCCGGTAAGCGCCACTAAACTACGTAAACCGTCCATTAGAAAATCCATCGCTCCCGATGCGCGAAAAACCCCAATCCCCACCAAAATCGCAATCAAATAAGGAATGATGGTAACGGCGGTTTTAAATCCATCTTTGGCTCCGTCGATAAAAGCGTCGAAAATATTTACTTTTTTCCGCATTGCGATCACGATGAAAAGAACGATCACCGAAAGAAGAAAAACGTTTGCGATAAGACCCGAAACAACATTTGCCTGCTCCTGCGGCATATTATTAAAAGCGAAAATGGTACCCGTGATAATAGCCATCATACCAAGAAAAAATCCCATAATGGCTTTGTTGAAAATGTTGATCCGCTGCTTCAAGCAAACGGCAATAACGCCAAAAAGTGTGGCTACAAACGTGGCAATCATTATCGGAATAAAGACATCGGCCGGATTGGCGGCGCCCATTTGCGCGCGGTAAACCATCACGGTAACGGGAATGAGCGTGAGCCCCGAGGCGTTCATCACAAGAAACATTATCATCGGGTTGGAGGCCTGCTCTTTGTGTGGGTTAATTTCCTGCAACTCTTGCATCGCTTTCAGCCCGAAAGGCGTTGCGGCATTGTCCAAACCGAGCATATTGGCCGAAACGTTCATCAGGATGGAGCCCGATGCCGGATGCCCTTTTGGAATATCGGGGAAGAGTTTGGAGAATAAGGGAGCCACGCCACGCGAGAACAAATCTATCATTCCTCCACGTTCGCCAATTTTCATTACGCCCAACCAAAGCGAAAGAACGCCGGTTAATCCTAACGAAATCTCGAAACCCGTGCGTGCGGAGTCGTACGTAGAGTTCATTATTTCGGTAAAAACGTTTACGTCGCCCAAGAAAATGAGCTTTGCCAACGCCACCACAAAAGCGATAAGGAAAAAAGCGATCCAAATGTAATTTAATACCATAACTATTTGCGATTAATTTTGCCAAAGGTACTACTTTCTGATGAAAAGTTTTTAACTTTACTCGTCCCAAAACAGCATTTTATGAATTGGAAGGATTTTCTTTATTTTCAAAAAGGCGATAAATCGGCGATAATTTTATTGCTGATATTGATTGTATTGGTGATGCTGCTGAACGTGTTTTTGTCGCAGCGAAACTCGCGCGATATTGTATTGGTGCAAAACGATTCTATTGTGAGGGAGTTTCAGGAGTTTCAGCAATCGCTTCGTGTGAATGAAGCCGAAGAAAACGAAGGCACTTATTCCGATTACGCTAATTCCCGAAGAACGTATCCCGAAAGAAACAGAACTTACGAAAACCGCAACGATCAAACTGAAAACCGCGCCACCACCTACACCCCATTTCCCCGACAAGAAAAACTCGCCGAAGGCGAAACCATTTCGCTCAATTCTGCCGATACCGCCGCTTGGAAAAAAATTCCCGGAATAGGCAGTTCGTATGCTGAGCGGATTGTGAAATACCGGAATTTATTGGGCGGATTTGCATCGGTTGATCAGCTTCTTGAGGTGTACGGAATGGATAACGAATTATTCGCGCGAATTTCGCCTTATGTAGAACCTGACGGCAACTTCAGAAAAGTACAGGTCAACGAATTGGAATTTAAAGAGTTGCTCAGCCATCCGTATCTGAATTACAAACAAGTGCAGGCAGTTATGAGTTTGCGGAAAAGAAAGGGCAACATTCAATCGATAAACGAATTGGGGATGCTGGATGAATTTACATCGGAAGATATTCAACGGCTCACGCCGTATTTGGAGTTTTGAGAGCAGTTTTCTTTATCGTTCCGGTTTAATTCCCGGCGGATTAAACAATCCCCAATCGTCCACGATATAATTCCACGGATCGAAACTAACCACCCAATCGATAAAAAGCAACCGGAATTCCTCAATTTGCTGACGCACCATTTTGTAATATTCCGCGTGTTCAAAGCCAAAAGCGACCAAACTGTGGTATTGCACCATCAAGTCGCGTGCGCATTTGCGGATAATGGCGGCGTTTTCCATCCGTAAGTCGTATATATCGCCCGCTTCGGCTCCCGCAATTTTAGCGGGTATCATCATCGAATCTTTCAACAGAAAGCCTTTTATGGTACCGAGCATTTGGGCATCGTCCGGAATGAGGTCGCAAATATCGCTTACCGTGTGCGAAATTTCCATCGCTTTTTGGTAGATGGGCATTTGCTCAAGTTTTTTAAAGGAACCGGGAAGGTCGTCTTCGTTGAAATCGTCCAAATCGCCGAAATCAAAATCATCATCATCGTCAAAATCGTCAAACATAGCAATAAGATTTTCACAAAGTTAAAAATATCTTCGTAAAATAGATGCCACGCCGGGGTAATATCCGTTCCCAAATAGGTTAAGATGGACTAAAAGGTAATAGAGCTGATAAAGTTCGATTTGCGCGTCGTGGTTTTCGGTTTTTGGAAGGATGGAGTGATACGCGTCGTAAAATGATTGACCAAAACCACCGAAAAGCTTGCTCATCGCAATATCCACCATCGAATGGCCGTAATATGTGGCAGGATCGATAAGATAAGGCGTTCCATTTGCAGCGATTAGATAGTTTCCGCCCCAAAGGTCGCCGTGCAAAAGCGACGGCTTCACGTTGCCAAAAATTTGGTTAAATGTTTCAATAGCTTTGGTTTCAGATGGAATATCGTTTTTGGTAATTAGCCGATTATCTAACGCCATTTTTAGTTGAGGAAAAACGCGTTCCGTCCAATAAAATTCGCTCCAATTTTTATGCGGAGTGTTACTTTGCGGCAAGCTGCCGATAAAATTATTTGACAGAAAACCGAAATCGGAGTTTGTGCATTGATGCAGCCGGGCGACTTGCGTTCCAAGCCGCTGATAATCGGACGAATCGGGACGTTTATTTTCCACAAAATCCATCATCAGGAACGATTTTTCTCCCGCCGAATCCACGAAATGCACGTGCGGAACAGCAATTGTTTTTGTTTCTTCAATGGCTTGCAAACCTTTTTGCTCCGCTTGGAACATTTGCAAAGCAAAAGGTTTTGAGTTTACTTTCAGGAAAAACTTTCGCGTTTCGGTTTGCAGTAAATAGGCAGAAGAAATATCGCCGCCAGAAACGGAATGATAAGAACTGATGGATAAACCGATTTTCTCCGAAATATGGTTGATGAGTTCTTTCAAAATTGGTTTAAATGTGCTTATAAACTTCTTCAAACGGCACTCTGAACCGTTCACCCCAAATGCCTCGTGTTCCTTTACGTATGCCGCAGGGAATAATCATATTTATTTCGGCAGAACAAGGCAAGTTAAGAATGTTTTTTACGCGACGGCTGTCGAATCCTTCAAGCGGACAGGTGTCGTAACCTTCGTTTGCCATTGCAATCATAAAAGTTTGTGCCGCCAATCCGCAGGTTTTATGAACCACCACGCGCATATCGCTTTCCGAAACATTGGTAACCATTGGCCTAAAAAGGCTGATGGCTGTTGCCAACGCTTTTCTGAACCATCCGAGCAAAAAGAAGAATCGGCTGTAAATAAACGGCATAACACCATTGTAATATTTGAGACGGTCTTTCCATCGGGCTTCCTGCCTTTCTTTAGGACTGTAGCGGGCAATATTTCCTTTTTCGAATGCCAAAACTGCTTTCGCGCGTTTACGATGCAAATCCCTGCGCGTAACGAATACAACCATTTGCTTTGCCGTTTCGGTGGCACGTTGATCAAGACAAGCGTGCGACAGCTTTTTCATTGTTTCAGCATCGGTGATGTGGTAAAATTCCCACAATTGCATATTGGAGCTTGTTGGAGCAAGTGTTGCGAGCTCAATGCAATGCTTTACTTTTTCGGTATCCAATTCTTTGTCCGCGTCGAAATAGCGAACCGAACGACGAAAACGTAGCACATTTTCTAAATCCATAGTTCAGTAGTTGAAAAATTAACGATGCAACGCGGCAATGTTCTCTTTTAGAACCGCGATTTTACTTTCCGCATCGGCTTGTTTTTTGCGTTCGTTTTCTACAATTTCGGGTTTTGCGTTTTGCACGAAGCGCTCGTTGCTCAATTTTTTAATTACCGACTGCAAGAAACCTTCGGTATATTTTAGCTCGGTTTCCAGTTTTCTCAATTCCTCTTCAACATCAATCTTATCGCTCATTGGAATGGCAAATTCGGTAGTTCCAACAAGGAAACCCAATGCACCGGCTTGTTTTTCCGCAGCCGAAGAAATGGATGAGAGATTACACATTTTGGAAATAACGCTGTTAAATCGATCGGTATAGTTTCCGATAACTTGCAACTCCAGCGCTTCTTTTTGCGGAATATTTTTCTCCAGCCGAATGGTGCGCACGCCGGAAATAATATGTTTTACTTCATCAAATTGTTTAATGAGTTCACCCGACACCTCGTCATTTTGAGGGGCGGGCTGCTGAGCCACCATAATGCTGTCGCCCGGTTTTCGCTCGTAAAGCGCTTGCCAAAGTTCTTCGGTAATAAATGGCATAAACGGATGCAGCAAACGGAGTAGCGAATCGAAAAAGAAAAGCGTCGCATCGTATGTTTTTTGGTCTATTGGCTGTTGATATGCCGGTTTTATGATTTCGAGATACCACGATGAAAATTCGTCCCAAAATAGTTTGTATAGCAACATCAGGGCTTCAGACAAGCGGTATTTCGAGAACAAATCATCTAATTCGGCAATGGTCTCGGATAGTTTTCCCCGAAACCAATCGATGGCAATTTTGGAAGATGCGGGTTGCTGTACACTTTCAAGTGTTTCCCAACCTTTTATCAACCGGAAAGCATTCCAAATCTTGTTGTTAAAGTTGCGACCCTGTTCACAGAGCGTTTCATCGAAAAGCAAATCGTTTCCTGCTGCCGATGACAGCAGCATTCCCATACGAACGCCATCGGCACCGTATTTTTTCATTAATTCGATAGGATCGGGCGAGTTGCCAAGTTGTTTAGACATTTTCCGTCCCATATTGTCGCGTACAATGCCCGTGAAATACACATTGCGGAAACACGGTTCGGCGCGGTATTCGTACCCCGACATAATCATACGCGCCACCCAAAAGAAAATAATATCGGGTCCGGTTACCAAATCATTGGTTGGGTAGTAATAGTTAATGTCTTGATTATCGGGATTCTTTATGCCGTCGAATACGGAAATAGGCCACAACCACGATGAAAACCACGTATCCAACACGTCTTCGTCTTGTTTTAAATCGTCAATGGTGAGCGGATAATCTACTGTTTCTTGCGCTTTTTTGAAAGCTTCTTCCTTGGTCATAGCAACCACGAAACCGCCTTTTGGTAGAAAATACGCCGGAATTTGATGTCCCCACCACAGTTGACGCGAAATGTTCCAATCGCGGATGTTTTCCATCCAGTGACGATAAGTGCTTTTATATTTTTCGGGAAAAAATTTAATCGTATCGTTCTCAACCGCATCCAAAGCGGGTTTTGCCAAGTCTTCCATTTTCAGGAACCACTGCATCGAAAGTTTTGGCTCAATTACTTCATCGGTTCGTTCCGAAAAGCCCACTTTATTGGTGTAGGGTTCTATTTTTTCGAGCAACCCGGCTTCCTGTAAGTCTTTTTCTATTTGTTTGCGCACATCAAACCGATCCATCCCGGCATACATTTTTCCGTTTTCGTTCAGTGTGCCGTTATCGTTGAAAATATCAATGGAGGGCAGGTTGTATTTTTCGCCCAGCATATAGTCGTTTACGTCGTGCGCGGGCGTAACTTTCAGACAACCCGTACCAAACTCCATATCCACATAATCATCTTCAATTACCGGAATAACTCTGTTGATGAGCGGAACTATTACTTTTTTGCCTTTTAGGTGAGCGGTTTTCGGATTGTTGGGATTGATGCATATTGCCGTGTCGCCCATAATGGTTTCGGGGCGGGTGGTGGCGATAACGGCAGAACTCTCCTCTCCTTCTATGCGATAGCGCAGATAATAAAGTTTTCCATTCACTTCTTTGTGAATTACCTCTTCGTCGGAAAGAGCCGTCAGTGCTTTCGGATCCCAATTTACCATACGAACACCGCGATAAATAAGTCCTTTATCGAATAAATCGCAAAAAACGCGCAGTACGCTTTCAGAGCGAACGTCGTCCATTGTGAATGCCGTTCTGTCCCAATCGCACGACGCGCCCAGTTTTTTCAATTGTTCCAGAATTATACCGCCGTGTTGGTGTGTCCAGTCCCAGGCGTGTTTAAGGAATTCGTCTCGTGAAAGATCGTTTTTTTGTATGCCTTGTTCTGCTAACCTATTAACCACTTTGGCTTCGGTGGCAATGGATGCGTGGTCGGTTCCGGGAACCCAGCAAGCATTTTTTCCCTGCATACGCGCGCGACGCACAAGCACATCCTGAATGGTGTTGTTGAGCATGTGCCCCATGTGCAGCACACCGGTTACGTTTGGCGGCGGAATAACGATGGTAAACGGCTCACGTTCATCGGGTTCTGAATGAAATAACTTATTATCCATCCAATAGGCATACCATTTGTCTTCTACCTCTGCGGGGTTATATTTACTTGCTATTTCCATAAATCGTTAAAATTGAAGTGCAAAAGTACAAAAAAAGGACTTCTTTTAGAAATCCTTTTTATATATTGTGACCCCGGAGAGGCTCGAACTCTCGACCCAATGATTAAGAGTCATTTGCTCTACCAACTGAGCTACGGAGTCTTTAAAAATGATGTGCAAAGTTACGTATTTTTTATTTTATGAAAATAACGTGTGTACTCTGCGTCTGTTGGTAAAATTAACCGTAATTATCTCTTGCTGACCACACGAAAATTAATTTTGTGTGGTAGGGTCGGAGTTTGGGGCTCAAACAACTCCAAATATGCAGTTATTTTATCATTGTCCCACGTACTGACTTCTGAATTTCCTACGAAGTTTCCCGACGCGTCACTAACCGGAACTCCTTTTTCTGTTGTGTGAGTCACATTCATTATTTGGTCAATATCACCTAACAATCCTCTGTAATCATCGAGAAGGTCTTGCATCATCTCCTGATTTGAATATTCAAATTCGTAAAGTGTATTGCCGAATTTAATATCTACCGTATTCGGTTCTTGGCCAATGGCTTTTTTGACGTGATTAAGCAGTTGTTCTTCCTTTGATCTTGCACACGAAGCCAAAATAATCATTACAAGCAAAAAATATCCTACTTTTTTCATAAATTTGGTTTTAAATTAAATTTTACCCGCGGAAAGACAGGGATTCGAACCCTGGGTACCCGTGAGAGTACAACGGTTTTCGAGACCGCCCCGATCGACCGCTCCGGCATCTTTCCTTGAATTGGCTGCAAAGTTACAATATTTTTGAATATGCAAAGTTTGCAGTCACGATAATTTATTTTAAAGCGCTAAGCGCTTCTTCAGTGGCTTTTAATAAAGGTTCTATCGAAATTTTGCTGCCTACGGCATTTTGCATCCACAATTGCGGAATAATGCGTCCTTGCGTGTACATCCGGTCCATTTCATCGGCAAGATTTTTGCTGCGCACTTGCTGTTCTATCTGAAAATTAATTAAATGCCCCATCGGATAATTGGGCAAGTAAAGCGGATAATCGATCATGTGCGAATAAATGCCGAGCAAGGTTTCGTCTTTGTCGCCCAAAATTCCGGCATAATACGTGTTCCACACATCTTTGGCGGCATTCATTACCGCTTCTTTTAATTGCGCGGGCGTGGCATCGGGATTTGCGTAAAGCCACTCCCATACCTTGATATCCACGAGCGAAACTCCCATAATTTCGTACGATGACCAAAAATTGTCCAACGCCAAATACAATTCATCTTCAGGATTGGGGTTACTCAAACCAAGCAATTCCATATCGCGTTTTTGGAACAAAAATGCCACCGCTTCGGTGAATGCCGTATTGGGAACTCCGGTAAGCGTGTAGTAATCCACATCGTTCATTGTGATGGTTTGCTCTACGTTGTGCCCGAATTCGTGCACGGCTATGTTATATCCTTTATAGTCCATTCCGTTTTCACCGATGCGCGTGCGCAAATGTACCTTGTCGTTTCGCATGGCCGAACCCCAAGCGTGCCCCGCGCCGCGCGATGCATCTACGGTTACAAGAGATGAAATTTCAATTGCCTTATCGGACTTCCAGCCGAGCTTTACGAGAATGTTGGGCAAATCGTTTTCCAGGGCCATGGGGGTTGGATATTTTTTCGAGGTTATTTCCGTGAGTTGTTCTTCGGGAATTCCGCCGCGCGATTTAAAACCGTTGTACCAAATATCGAATGGCTCCAATTTCCTTCCCAAACGCGATTCGATAAACGCTGCAACTTCTTTTACCTGCGGAGACGAAAGCAAACCTTTAAAAAGCGTTTCCACGTCTTTTTGCGGAATTTCCATGGTCTCGTCAAAAGCGCGTACGAGTTGTGTTGGGTAATGCGGCGAATAAGCATCGAGTTGCTTCATTGCTTTAAAATTGCGCAGAAAAACTTCGTAACGCGCATCGGGCTCAGGAGTAGCGGCGGCTTCCGCAGCATTTTCGTAAATTTTGTTAGTTTCGGGGTTCCATGTGTATTTCCCACTGTTAATTACCTGCTGTGGAATGGTTTGATCGATAATACGCTGCATCACTTTGTAGATTATGCGCTGTTTTTCCAATCCGTTTACCGTGTCGGCGTAGTTAGATTTCAACTCGTCGCGCAAACCCCAATGCGTGATAAGTTTCATATCTTCGGGGAAAAGTTGTTCTCCGTTATCGTTCACCAATTTTCCCATAAAAATGTTGTAATCCGAAATATACGCATCGGCTTCGGTTACGGTTTGCGAAATATTTTGCTGAATATCGGCCGGAACGCGCGAAATAAATCGGTCGCCCATGCGTGCGTACGCCCAGTCGCGACGGGTCCATTTTTCGCCCAACTCGGTTTTCTCGTCCAGCGAATAAAACGGAAAATTCAACGCGGTAAGAAACGCTATTTTTCCGGCATAAAGGTCATCGTTTAAATGTGCCGCAGCATTGTAGCCGCCAAACATCATATCAACCTGCGTAATTTCAGGGCCTTGCAAATGCAACGGCTCCTTGAGCAACAAATCCATTTTCTGGAAATAGCCGCCAAAGATTTCAAAATTTCTTTCTAAAGTTGTAAATAATTGATTCAACTTTGTTGTATCTGTAACAAAATTCTCTTTGCAAAATCGCGCAAATTCGTCTTCCGTTCCATCGGTATCGCGCCAAAGAGAAGCCACTTGCTCTACGCCGCGCTCAATGCGAAAGGCATTATCGGCTCCGAGAGAATCAGTCAGAGCAGAAATCACTTTATCGGATTGAGATTCCGAGATAAACATTTCATTTTTCATTTCTTGTGATTTTTTCGATCTATCCGTGTTGCAGGCTAAAAGTGTGGTCAGCAGCACAAATATAAAAAGCTTAAAAACAGGTCGCATACTTAATTTTTTATATGAGTTTTATTGCAAAAGTAATGGAAAATTAAGAAATTACCTTTTCTCTTCATAAAAAAATACGGTGAATTTTCCTGAATGCCATTATTTTTTGTAGTTTTACATCCAAACTCTTTAAATCAAATAAATATGAATAAAATCAACGAGTATGTAGAGACTCACAAACAGCGTTTTTTGGATGAACTTTTCGAACTCATCCGCATTCCATCCATTTCGTCATTGCCTGAGCACAAGCCCGATATGTATCGTGCCGCCGAAAAATGGAAAGAGTTTCTGCTGGCTGCCGGAGCCGATAAAGCCGAAGTTTTTGAAACGGAAGGAAATCCGGTAACGTACGGCGAAAAAATTATCGACCCAGAAGCGCCCACCGTAATGGTTTACGCGCACATGGACGTGATGCCGGTTGATCCCATCGACCTGTGGAACACCAATCCGTTTGAACCTGTAGTAAAAGACGGAAAAATTTGGGCGCGTGGCGCCGATGACGATAAGGGACAAGGATTTATGCACGCCAAAGCGTTTGAGTATTTGGTGCAATCGGGCGAATTGAAGTGCAACGTAAAGTTTCTTATTGAAGGCGAAGAGGAAGTTGGTTCGCCAAGTTTGCCGAAATTCTGTCGCGAACACAAAAAAATGTTGAAATCGGATGTAATTCTTGTTTCCGATACATCCATGATTGCTCCCGATGTGCCTTCCATTACCACCGGATTGCGCGGCTTGGCGTATTGGCAGGTGGAAGTTACGGGCCCGAACGTGGATTTGCACTCCGGGTTATTCGGCGGAGCCGTGGCGAATCCCATTAATGTGCTATCGAAAATGATCGCACAAACGATGGACGAGAACGGCAAAATCTTAATTCCCGGATTTTATGACGATGTAGTGGTAGTTTCGCGCAAAGAGCGCAATATGATGGCCAAAGCGCCGTTCTCGCTCGAAGCGTATAAAAAATCGCTCGATGTGAAAGAAGTTTTCGGCGAAAAAGGATACTCAACCAACGAGCGCACCGGTATTAGGCCAACGTTTGACGTGTGCGGCATTTGGGGCGGCTACACGGGCGAAGGCGCAAA
Source organism: Bacteroidota bacterium (assembly GCA_023424395.1). Taxonomy (GTDB): domain Bacteria; phylum Bacteroidota; class Bacteroidia; order Bacteroidales; family Dysgonomonadaceae; genus JAFADY01. The sequence continues at coordinate 32,616 of JAFADY010000010.1, forward strand.
AACCGTACTCCCATCCAAAGCGTACGCTAAAATCAGTACGCGCTTGGTGCCTAACCAAACCCATAAAAAAATCGCGAAGTTGTTTGTGAAATATTTCGAAAGCATCGCGCCGAAATCGGTGAAGGTCAAAGTGGAATACCTGCACGGCGGGCCGTCGTACGTGTGTCCGATTGATTTTGCGGGTTACAAAGCTGCCGAAAAAGCCTACACCGATGTGTACGGACAAACTCCCATTCCCGTTCGTTCCGGCGGAAGCATTCCGATTATTGCCACTTTCGAAGAAATTCTCGGCGTGAAATCGGTGTTGATGGGCTTTGGATTGGGTTCGGATGCTATACACTCGCCAAACGAAAATTATCCGCTGGAGCAATTTTATAACGGTATTCGTACTATTCCGCTGTTTTATAAGTATTTTTCGGAAGAAATGAAGAAGAAATAAACTGGCCGTAAATTTAGAAAACCTGCCATTGAATAGTTGCAGGTTTTTTTATTTGCCTTCGACAAGAACATGAGCCACATAGTTAGTTTCTTCTGAAACCGGCGTTAAATTCAAATATCCCGATTTAATTTTATCGTTTTCTATCACGAGAGGATAATTGCATTGATTTTCTTGATGATGCTCTAACGCTCTACCGTTTTTTTTGAAAAAATCTACTACAAATTTTCCCAATGAATTGGCATGAACAAATCTATCATGAAAAATACGTGCCACCATGCCCATATTCATTCGCAAATTCATTTCAACGCATGGCTGAACGCAAAAACCGTTCGATGTTTCGCAAATCATCATATCCACACCAATATAGCCATAATAGTGAGGAAAATATTGTGGCGATTTTTTCAGGTAAAAAGTTTTTATCCAACGAAGTATTTCAGCGGAAACGTATTTTGACAACCTATTTTCTATTTCACTGTCCGATAACAGAAAATTCCCCATGTATGCTCCCGAAGCAGCCGATTTAAACAACGAATATCCCGAAAAAAATACTTTGCCATCTTCCACAAAAAACTCCATCGCAAAATCCTGCGCTTTGTTCAAAACAGGTTCTGCGATCACTCCGCCTTGCTCTCGAATAACACGGTTTGCCCAATCGGTTTGCTTATCGGTTATATTACCTTTAATCCATACAAGGCCTTTTCCGCTGCCGGAATTAGGCATTTTTAGCACGGAATTTATTTCTGTTGAAAGATAATTCAATAATTCCACAACGTTATCAAAAAAATGCGATTCGCCGCAAAAATCGTTTCGCAACGATTTCAATTCGCTAAGCATTTTTACCGCGTTTTGCCGGCTTGAATATTGTTGCAACAACTTTAAATCATTCATCGACGGCATTTTTTCTTCGCGAACGCCCAAATCCATCAACCTCTTTCTCAATGCGGGATTCCATCCCCACGGAATAATCTTTTTATTATCCGGCATCGTTCCGATTTCGGCAAAAGATATCAACGAACTCTTTATCGGTAAAACCGCTTTTACCGACGATAGAAAATCTTCGTTCAATTTCCCTTCTGCAATAACTTTCTCTCCATCAGGGGCAAACCAAGTAGGCAATAACGCTAAATCAACAGCAATTTTCAGCGCAGACGCAGGCGGCGTGTAATTTGTGCTAAAATTAGCTAACGCCAAATCGTTATCGGGATTGAACAAAAACATATTTTTATTTACGAATTCGGAATTGGGATTTGGGAATGCCGAGCACCCAAACTTTGTAAAAGTTCTGAACTTTGGCTTACTTATAGTTTGCAATGACTAACAGTCAATAGCCGATTACACGTATTCTTTCGGTTCAATTTCGCCACTTAGAATAAGCGCTCCGTTTTCGGCCAGGGCTTTCATTTCGTCTTCACCCGGATAAACGTAAACCGGTGCAATTTTGTGAATGCGCTCGATAATTAAGTTGCAAAACCACTTGCTATTAGCCATTCCTCCTGTAATAAGAATAGCATCAACATCGCCTTTCAGCACAGTAGAGAACGCACCGATTTCTTTAGCCGTTTGATAAGCCATTGCTTCCAGCACATCGCGACATTTTTTATCTCCGGCTTGAGCCGCTAATTCCACTTCGTAAGCGTTGTTGAGGCCTGTGTATGCGTACAGTCCGCCTTTACCTACTACCATCGATTTCATTTCATCATACGTGTATTTTCCGCTGAATGCCATCTTCAACAACTCGCCTACAGGCAGAGTTCCCGAACGCTCTGGCGAAATAGGACCATCGCCGTCAAGTGCCTGATTAACATCAATTACACGTCCTTTGTGATGTACACCAACCGAAATACCCCCTCCCAAATGTGCCACAATCAAATCCATGTCTTCGTACTCCCGCATCATGGATTTTGCGTGAGCGCGGGCAATGGCTTTTTGATTGAGTGCATGAAAAATAGAAACACGTTCAAAAAGTGGGTGTCCCGAATATCTTGCGATAGGTTCAAGTTCATCTACTACAACCGGATCAGCAATAAATGCCTCTGCCAAAGGAAGTTGTTTGGCAATATCATCGGCAATTAATGCACCTAGATTACTCGCGTGTTCTCCGCGTTTTGCTTCCAACAGATCCTTTATCATTGCTTCATTTACCCGATAAACACCTGAAGCAATGGGTTTTACTATCCCGCCGCGTCCAACAACAATTTTGATGAGATCAAGACGAATCTCTGCATTTTTTAACTCGTTGTAAATAATTTTTTTACGATATTCATACTGATCACTTATTCGTTTGAATTTGCTTAATTCTTCTGTCGAATGGCGGATAGTTTTCAAAAAAATTACATCTCCATTTTTATAGACGGCAATTTTGGTGGATGTGGAACCCGGATTAATTGCCAGAACTCGAGGTTGTTCAATCATAATATAATATTGTTTTAAGTTGTGTTATTGCATGGCTGCAGCTAAAGCGATAGAGAGAAATTTACTCTTTTCGTTGTCGGAGCGCGACGTTAGCACAATTGGCGCGGCAGCGCCCATGATAACGGCGGCTGATGTGGCTCCTCCCAGGAAATTCAGCGCTTTATAGAACATGTTCCCCGCTTCGATATCGGGGGCGAGAATGATGTCGCAATCGCCCGCAACTTCACTTAAGATGCCTTTATGTTCGGCGGCTTCTTTGTTTACCGCAATATCGATGGCAAACGGCCCGTCCACCATGCAATCGTGCCATTGCATGGCTTTCAGTTCCGCTGCATGAACGGTAGCTTCCATTTTGTGATTTACGGTTTCCACGGCGGCAACAACGGCCACTTTGGGAACGTCAATTCCGATTCTGTGACAAGCTTCCACCGCATTTTCGATAATTAGGGTTTTCGTGTCCAAATCGGGTGCGATATTCATGGCAACGTCTGTAACACACAGCAGTTTGTGATAATACGGCGACTCGAAAAACGCTACGTGGCTCAGCACCTGCGCTTTGCGCAATCCGTTTTCTTTATCCAAAACCGCTTTCAGTAGTTCGCCGGTGTTCACAAAACCTTTCATTAAAATATCGGCTTCGCCTTGTTTAACAAGCTCCACAGCCTTTTGAGCCGAAACGAATGCTCCTTCACGATTATCGATGATGCGGATATTTTCGATATTAAACCCAATGGATTGGGCTATTTTTTCTATTTCGGTTTTGTCGCCGACCAAAACAGGTTCTACAATTCCTTCTTCCACGGCTGTTTTAAGTGACATCAGCACATGCTCATCTTCGGCAGCGGCAACGGCAAGTCTGCATTTCGGTTTATTTTTGGTTTTTTCCACCAAGTCGGACAAGTTATGAATCATCGCAAGTATTATTTTGAGGTAATTTACTTGCAAAAGAACAAAAAAAACCAGAATAAACACCCATATTTTAGGATTATTTTCGGACAAATGGTATTGTAGAAAGTAATGAAAAGCATTACACAAATTTGAATGTTAATAAAAAATCGTTATTTTTGTAAACTCTTTTGGCGCGGTAGTTCAATGGATAGAATAGAAGTTTCCTAAACTTTTGATCCGGGTTCGATTCCCGGCCGGGCTACTGGAAATAGGTGAAAAATAAAGCAATCCACTGATAATCATAGATTATGGGTGGATTTCCTTTTTAATCTTTTTGAGTTTAATTCTCCGCTGCTTGCAGCGAGAAAACAATAATATTCTTTGCTGATACTCCGTCAGTTTGCTGCGGGGTAGTTCATTTTAATCACAGTAAAGATCGCGATCTAAATTTCATTTTTTTGGCGTCATTGTTTTAGATATTTGTATTTTGAGATGGAGTACGTAAATAATTCCGCACCCTAGGATGTTTCGAAGAATACATTATAACATCCCTGATATTTATTGAATACCCTTTCGGAACATGTTTTGCTTTAAGAAGAATTTGATGTCCTCCTTCGGGAATATCGTATGTCCATGATATATCATGTTTTCGAGTGAGAAACGAAGTAGGCATTTTTATGGCTTCGATTAAGTTGTTGTTAATGTAAAGATCTACTTCCAATATGATGTCTTTTTGGCTATTTTCTACGACAGTATTGCCCGTAATAACAAATCCTGATCCGGTTATCTGAATTGAAACTTCTTTGTTTTGATCCGTTATTAGAGTTCCTATCCTCTTTCTTTCAGTCGGATATATTCCTTCAAAACAAACTTCCAAAGGAACTGTTTGAGGCTTTTGATAGTTAATAATAAACGAGTTGTCACTTTCGACGCCTCCGTTTCTTTTAATCATTTCTGCCGCATGACGAAATCCTATATCATACACATTTGTAAGTGATATTTCAGTATATCCGAAATTTTCTATTCTAAACTTTTTCAATGCCTTGCTTCCAATAATCGGGAATTTTATCATATCCTAACATTGTACCCAAGATTCCTGCAGCGTTAGCCGGATTACAATCCGAGTCGTAGCCGCACCGAGTGCTGATATCTATCGTTGCTCCATAATTGCTTTTTCCGTAAAGTAACCCCATCACGATGTAAGCCGCATTAATTTTTGCATCAATGTTAAACGCCCTGAATACGCCGTCGGGACAACCTTTGTCATGTGTCCATTTCTTCTGGGCTTTAAACCATGTGGCTTTCCAGTCATCCGGATTTTGCTTGTACCACTTAATTACATCGGTAATGCATTGATAAAACTGACTTTCTAAAGGAATAGTTTTTAAGGCTTCTTCTACGATGAATTCAATGTCATCGTAAACAAAAGCCAGCGAATACATGGAAGCAACGTAAATTCCCCCATACAAACCATCTCCGTAATTCATGATATGTCCGATTCTATTGCAAACTTCAACTGCAGAATTCACCATACCCGGAGACATCAAGCCGGCAAAATCAGCTTCGATTTGAAAATCGATGTCATCTGCGTGAGGATTATTTTTCCAATAGCCCGAAGCCGGAGGCATTATTCCGTTGAGTATATTATAACGCGCAGCCTGATTGGCATGCCATAAAGGATATTCGGCTTGAGCAAATGCCAAAGCATGTAAAGAATCCGGAGCGTCGATTCCGTATTTTTCAAAAACATCCACGAAAGTCAAATCCATATATACATCATCGTACAAACCCGGGAAATTTTCAAAATACCATAATATTCGGGTATCATCCCAGGGAATCGGAACATTATCGTCAATTATGGTACCGTTCCATTGAAGTTCGGTAGGTGCGCCATAAGTACATCCGATTACTTGTCCGGCCCATCCACCTTTAATTTTATCCAAAAGTTCGGTTTTGGTAATGGTTACCTCGTTTACTTCCGTTTCTGGTTTACTTATACTGCACGACAATATAAGGATAACTATATTCAGAATTGTAAATGTTTTAAATATATCCCTCATAATTAACAGCTATTGATTTGACGTTTGATTTAGTTAGACAGTTCAAGACAATCTATGCCCACTTGTTTTTTATTCTCAGATTTTAAGCAGACTATATTTAAGAGGTTCTTTCCTTTACGGATCGCAACGTTCTTGAATATATGTTCGCTTATTGTATCCTGTTCATCGTATGCGTTAATAATTACATCATAGTGTTGGTTGATAGAAAGTTTGAAAATTCCGTAGTGTAGACCTTTGGAGAATTTTATTGTTACATTCGACATCTTTTCATTATTTGAGATAAAAGAGAGTGAAAGTGTATCCGCCTGATTTAAATCGCTCCAAAGAAACTGCATATTATTGCTCCATCCTTTATTCACATTATTGCTATAGCGAAAATTGCCTCCTGTTTTTTTCTCCAGTATCATATTCTCACCTTCTATCTTATGGCCTGTAATTACAGGAGAAATTATATCTTCACGTTTCATGGGCACTATTAAAGAAGCGTCCGATAAATTCGTCGGGGCAAGCATTTTAATATCTTTTGGACTAATGTACCAAAAAGTGACCGGCGAAAAATGTATAATGGCTTTTGTCCAATGCCACATTTCCATATCGAATTTCAATGACTTCTTGAAAGGTACGGCATCGAGCGCGCGGAACCGGAGATTGTGGGTATATCCTGGATCGAAATTTCCACTGCCATCAGATTGAGCAATAAAGGGATGCCCATTAAATACTTCGGGCCTGCACCAGGCATATCCGTAATAATCTTCGGTTCCTGTTCCAAAATGCGATGGAAAGGTTTCGCCGTCAACATAAATTTTTTCGTCTCCTTCGCCCCACCATGCGTAAACCGTGTTGAATAAAGTCAGGCAATCTCCTACGTAAACACCTCTGCCTTTTAAATCCACATAATTAATATCGAAAGGATAACCGTCTCCTTCATTATTTTTCATCTCGCCTGTTTTTAAAAAGCTGTATTGCTTCCAATAAGAACCAAAATACATTGTGTTTTTTGTCCATTTGTAGGGATGAGTCGTAATTTCCGCGTAATCAACTTCAACATCTTCATAACCTATATTCTCAAGCGAAACATTGCATTTTCTTTTAAAAGGCATAACCCAATAACAAGACATTGTTCCATTATAAACCTTCCGATCCGGAAAATTTCCTCAAACATTGGGATAACGGCAATATATCTCCGGGAGGAGAGAATAAACCGGTTACGTTCGTTTCGTATGAAGATGCGCAAGCCTATGCACAATGGACAGGAAAGCGACTTCCTACAGAAAAAGAATGGCAATACGCCGCCCAAACCGATGAGGGTTATCTCTATCCTTGGGGTAATGAATTAGATTCCACTTTGTGCAATACGGGTAATGGTATTCTTGATCCGATTGGAAAGTATCCTCAAAGTGCAAATAAGTATGGGCTTGAAGAATTGACCGGTTCTGTTTGGCAATTAACCAACGATCTATATAAAAATGGCACCGTTGCGTTTATCATACTAAAAGGGGGCTCTTATTTCAATCCTCAATCCAGTTGGTGGTATGTAACCGGAGGTGCGCTTCCGTTAATTAACAGGCAGCAACTGCTTAGAGTTTCGCAAGGATATGAACGAAACAGTACTGTGGGTTTCCGTTTGGTAAAAGATAGTAATCAATAACGAGTGAGAAGTATTTTCACTATTATTTTTTCCTCAAAAAAATATTCCTATTTGTTAATCTTTTATCATCCACCAACATAAAAAAACCGTTCGCCAGACAATCAAGGCGTAAAAAAACGCATTATAACGGGCAGTTTTTTAGGTATTGACCAATAAACTATACGCAAGAAATTTTAACGCGAAAATTTAATTTACTTATAATACTTTCAATAATATAAATTTATTCTATATCTATTTTTCCTATATCATTTTTGTATATAGTTTTTTTGTTGTAATTTTATGGCAAATAACAATTTAATTAAATCAAATTTTAAAACAACAAAAAATGGAAACAAATCAAAACAACGCAACAATGCCACGCATCGGCGACAAAGCACCCTCATTTAAAGCAGTAACTACACAAGGCGACATCAATTTCCCCGAAGATTACACCGGAAAATGGAAAATCCTTTTTAGCCATCCGGCCGATTTTACCCCGGTTTGTACATCGGAGTTTATGACATTCGCGAGCCGTCAGGCAGAATTCGACGCGCTTAACTGTCAATTGGTAGGACTTTCTGTTGACGGATTGTATAGCCACATCGCTTGGTTGCGCACCATCAAGGAAAAAATCGATTACAAAGGAATGAAAGACGTGGAAGTAACATTCCCGCTTATCGAAGACATTACAATGAACGTTGCCAATATGTACGGAATGATGCAGCCGGGCGAAAGTTCAACGAAACCTGTTCGCGCGGTATTCTTTATCGATCCGGAAAATGTAATTCGCACCATTATTTATTATCCTTTATCACTTGGCCGCAATTTCGATGAATTGTTACGCGTATTGAAAGGCTTGCAAACGGCCGACAATTTCAGCGTGGCGCTTCCTGCCGATTGGCAACCGGGTGACGATGTTATTGTTCCCACAGCAGGTTCTTGCGGAACAGCAAAAGATCGTATGGACGGAAAAGAAGAAGGCGTAACTTGTCACGATTGGTTCTTCTGTACGAAAAAACTTTCGAAAGAAGCCGTTGAAGGCGCTTTATACAAAAGCTAATATTGATTAGCATTATAATCAAATAAAAATCCCGCTCTCAGTTGAGGCGGGATTTTTTATTTTTAACGTTAAACTTATCGTCTTAATCCAATTGCGGGCCTGAAGGAATTAACGCTTTAGCAGCATCTGTATCTGTGTACTGCTCGAAGTTTTTGATATACATTCCGGCCAATTTTTTCGCTTTGGTTTCCCATTCGCCTTTGTCGGCATATGTATCGCGCGGGTCAAGAATACCTTCCGAAACGTTGTTCAATTTTGCAGGAGCAGTGAGATTCATAATAGGAATCTGAACTTTTTCTGCTTCTTCAATTGAGCCGTCTAAGATAGCGTCGATGATAGCACGTGTATCTTTAATGGAAATACGTTTTCCTGTGCCGTTCCAACCTGTGTTTACCAAGTAAGCTTTTGCGTTGTGTTGGTTCATTTTTTCAACCAAACGTTGAGCGTACATAGTGGGGTGAAGCGTTAAGAAAGCTTCGCCGAAAGCGGGAGAGAACGAAGGTTGTGGTTCGGTAATTCCACGCTCCGTACCGGCCAATTTCGATGTAAATCCGCAAAGGAAGTGATATTGTGCCTGATTGTCGTCCAAAATAGAAACGGGAGGTAATACGCCAAATGCGTCAGCCGATAAATAAATGATCTTGTTGGCGTGTCCTGCGCGTGAAGGAAGAACGATTTTGCTGATGTGATAAATTGGATACGAAACGCGCGTGTTTTCGGTTGTTGAACCGTCAGAATAATCAATGTTACCTTCGTCGTCAACAGTTACGTTTTCGAGCAAAGCATCGCGACGGATAGCGCGCCAAATATCGGGTTCGTTTTCTTCGCTCAGGTTGATGGTTTTTGCGTAACAGCCGCCTTCGTAATTGAATACGCCGTGATCGTCCCATCCGTGCTCATCGTCACCGATTAAGAAACGTTTCGGGTCGGCAGACAGCGTGGTTTTTCCTGTTCCTGAAAGACCGAAGAACACAGCCACATCGCCTTTTTCGCCTACGTTAGCCGAGCAGTGCATAGAAGCAATACCTTTCAACGGCAAATAGTAGTTCATCAGTGCGAACATACCTTTTTTCATTTCGCCGCCGTACCACGTACCGCCGATAACCTGCATCCGTTGAGTAAGATCGAACAAGGTGAAGTTTTCAGAATTCAATCCTTGCTCTTGCCATTTGTCGTTAGTTACTTTTGAACCGTTCAAACAAACGAAATCGGGTTCGCCGTAATTCGCTAATTCGTAATGCGAAGGACGGATGAACATATTGGTAACAAAGTGAGCCTGCCACGCAACTTCCATCACGAAGCGCACTTTCATACGCGTATCTTCGTTTGTGCCGCAGAAAGTATCTACCACATATATTTTTTTCGCAGTTGAAAGTTGTTTTGCAACCAAACCTTTGCAATAATTGAAAGTTTCGGTGCTGCAAGGACGATTGATGGTTCCGTCCCACCAAAGCGTATCTTTTGTAGTATCGTCTTCAACAATGAATTTGTCTTTAGGAGAGCGGCCGGTAAATTTTCCGGTATAAACGGCTGTAGCGCCCGTTTTGGTAAGTTTTGCCTTTTCGAAGCCTTCGTTTGCCGGATTCATTTCGTCCTGAAAAAGAACTTCGTACGATGGATTGTGCACGATCTCAAAATCGCCCGTAATGCCATACTTGCTTAAATCTAAATTTGCCATTTGAAAATAATTTTGGGTTTGTATAATTATGTGAGAATCTTCGTTTAAATTGAAATATCCTAAAACGACACAAAAATAATCATATTTCGGGAATATAGAAAATAATTAAAGAAATTTTTCTTTAATTGATGTTTTTTCTGTCATTCGTCATTTTTTAAAACAAAAAAATAGATGAAATGTTTATCGCCAATTACTTAAAAACCTTTATCTTTGTTTTTATAAATATAAATTACGACTTGATGAAAATAGTTAACTTTTCGGAAAGCAACTCCCTGCTGAGCACGTTTGTGCGCGAAATTAGAGACATTACCATTCAGAGCGACCGGTTGCGTTTCAGAAGAAATATTGAAAGAATCGGCGAAATTATGGCGTACGAGATCAGTAAATCGTTGTCGTACAAAACCATCGATATAATGACGCCGTTGAGAGAAACAACCGCAAACATACCCGAAAATCCGATCGTAATTGGAACCATACTCCGCGCCGGATTGCCGTTTCATCACGGTATGTTAAATTATTTCGACGGCGCCGATAACGCGTTTGTTTCTGCTTATCGCAAGTACAAGGAAACCGGGCACCAATCGTTCGATATCCACATTGAATACATTGCTTCGCCGTTAATTAACGGGAAAACGCTTATTTTAACGGACCCGATGCTTGCTACCGGAAGCAGTATGGATTTAACATATAGGGCGCTCTTAACCAAAGGCACGCCGGAGCATATTCATATTGCCACCATAATTGCCAGCCGTCAGGCGGTGGATTATTGCGTAGAAAATTTTCCGGCAGATAAAACCACTATTTGGGCGGCAGCTATCGACCCTGAGTTGAACGAATCGTCGTACATTGTTCCGGGAATTGGCGATGCGGGCGATTTGGCATTTGGAGAAAAGAATTGATTCAATCGTAAAATTTTTTTTCGAACGCTTTAAATTCGCCTTTACTTAAAATCAGCCGTTTCCATGCGGCAGACAAAAATCCTGTTCCGTAACCGAAAAGTTGTGTCCACGCAGCACCAATGCTGTAAAAAGCAACTTTTGCCGATTTGTTTTTGCCGAGTGAATCCAAAAAAATGGCGAGGCTGTAAAATAACGGAGCAATCAGTAAAACCGGAAAGATAACACTCACCAAAATCAACAACGACATTACAACCACAAATGCCGCAGGCAGCATGTGTACAAGTTTTAAAGAATTGGGGTGCGCTAAATGCAGATTTATTCGGGCAATACCAGAATTATACACTTGTTTGAAAAATTGTTTGAAATTTGCTCTGCGTTTGTGATACACAAAAGCATCGGGAATAAGCGCGGTTGTGAAACCGTTTTCAATAAGCCGCAGGCTAAAATCCACATCTTCGCCGAAACGCATTTTTCCGTAACCGCCTAACGCGTTGAACGCTTTTTTGGAAACGCCCAAATTGAAACTCCGGGGATGAAATTTGTCCATCGATCTTTTTCCGCCCCGAATTCCGCCGGTGGTAAAAAAAGAAGTCATCGAGTAATTGATCGCCTTTTGCACCGTGGTAAACGTAGGCATTGCCTTGTCAGGGCCGCCGTAGGCGTCAACGTAGTTGTTTTTGAGAAAAGCGGAAACATTTTCGATGTAGTTGGGCGGGATAATGCAGTCGGAATCGAAAAAGATAAGGTAATCGTATCGTGCTTTTTCGGCTCCCGCGTTTCGCGAAAGCCCCGGCCCTGAATTAGGTTTATCAAAATAGAGAAGATCCAACGCTTCACGGTATTTTTCAACGATAAAATCGCTCTTTTTGGTTGATCCATCTTCCACAACAATTACTTCAAATTGCTTATTGGTTTGCTTTGTGAGGCTCTCCAACAACTCGTCGATTTCATCGGGACGATTGAAAAGAGGGATAATGATAGAGAAAAACATATGGAAATAAAAGTTTTACTTTTACAAAACTAAATAATAAAAATCAAATCAGCCGTTTTTGTATAACAAAAAAATGATATAATTCCGGCTGTTTTTTTGTGTTTCTTTTCAATTAAATTACCTTTGCGCCTGAAAATCATTCAGTCGTATGTATTATTCATCGCTTCTGTCCATATTTGGAAACTTAGACCAACTTAATTCGGTTCAGATCAACTTCGATCAAAGTTCCGTTAATTTAATGAATGCGGCTATTGCATTCATTATGTTTGGAGTGGCGCTTGGAATCAAACCACAGCATTTTAAAGACATTATTTCGAATCCAAAACCCGCGATAATAGGAGTTATCTCTCAATATTTGCTTTTACCGGCGCTTACTTTTTTGTTGGTTTTTATAATTCAACCCAATGTAGCTGTTGCCTTAGGTATGATTTTGGTAGCATCATGCCCTGGTGGTAACGTATCGAACATGATTTCGGCTTTGTCTAAATCGAATGTTGCTTTATCGGTGAGCCTTACTGCCAGTACAACTGTGCTGAGTTTATTTATGACTCCATTGAATTTTGCATTTTGGGGAAGCCTATATGCCAATCGCTCGCCGCTTTTGGTACCCATTACCATAGAGCCGATTGAAATGTTCAGGACTGTATTTATCATTTTAGGTATTCCGGTAATACTCGGAATGTTGGTGGGTACAAAGTTTCCCGTATTTGCCAAAAAAGTTGAAAAGTATGTGCAAATAGCTTCTATTGTTTTTTTCATTGCTTTTTTGGTTGCTTCTCTTGCAGGTAATTTCAGTCTTTTCTTAGAATACATTCATCTGATATTCTTTATTGTTTTAATCCATAACGGAATCGCCTTTTTAGGCGGGTATTTCTTTCCAAGATCACTCAAGATCGACAAAATAAATTCCCGGACAATCGCTATTGAAACGGGAATACAAAATTCGGGATTGGGGCTTGCCCTGATATTTAATCCGAGAATATTTCCTCCCGACCTGGAACTCGGTGGTATGGCATTTGTAGCCGCTTGGTGGGGAATTTGGCACATTGTTGCCGGATTGATTCTTGCTTTCTATTGGCGTAGAAAACCTATTAAAACTGAAAACCCCGAAACAGTGGTGGCATCATGATCTATCGATACGACTTTAGGTATTCCTTGGCGAAAATACCTGTAAAAACCGCTTTGCGAGCTAATTTCAACAAATTAGTAATAACGGGAAGAAGCACTATTCCCAAAAACAAACCTGTAATTTTTGCGCCCAACCACAGAAATGCACTTATTGATGCACTTCTATTGGTGTACATCAGTTGGCATACAAAGCAAATTGTGTTTCTTGCTCGCGCCGATATTTTCAAGAAGAAATTTGTATCGTGGATTCTTCGTGGAATGCGCATTGTACCGGTTTACAGAATTCGTGATGGGAAAGACAATCTGGATAAGAACACAGAAATTTTTGACATCAGCGGCCGGATTCTCAAAAACAACAATCCGATCGCGCTGTTTCCCGAAGCACGGCACAATCCCAAGCAATCTTTGCTTCCTTTACAGAAAGCGGCGCCGCGCATCGTTCTTCCTACGGAAGCCAAATTCGACTTTTCTTTGGATAGCAGAATCATTCCTGTTTCTATTTATTACACCGATGAATTTGAATTTTTATCGGATTGTTATTTGAGTTTTGGCAACCCGATATATGTTGATGATTACAAAGAAGTTTACGAACAGAATCCGAATCTCGCGATAAATAAGCTGCGCAACGATTTGGAAGAGAGAATGAAAAATTTGATCGTGAATATTTGGAACGATGAGTTTTACGACGAATACAAACAATTTATAGCATGGAATGACAAAATAACCGCCAAAGAAAAGTTTCAGGGTAAAAAAGACGCTGTGTTGCAAGCTACTTTATTTATCGTAAAACATTTAGACGATCTGTTTGAAAATAACAGAGCGGAGTTTGACAGAAAAATTGAAAATTTAAGGGAGGCGAATCGCATTGTAAAACCTCATAAAATAACTACGAAAGATAATCTGCTAGAACCCTCATCCACTTCATCTATTTTGACCCAATTCTTCTTATTGATTTTATCGGCTCCCGTAGCTTTATTCGGATTTATAAATAATATTTTTCCGATGCTGATCTATCGGAAACTGAGAGCCCTCTTTAAAGACAAGCAGTTTATTCCTTCTGTGAGGTACGCTTCAGGATTGATATTTGTGCCGATCTTTGATTTGTTACAATCCATCTTCGTGCAAATCATTTTTAACGATTGGCTCATTACTTTGGCTTATTTTCTACTTATGCCCGTGAGTTTCTTGTTCGCCATTTATTGGCGAAAATGGTTAAAATCAGCTAAGAGTAAATGGAAAGTAAATCGTTTTAGGAAAAATTATCTCAAAGATTGGGAAAAAGTAGTTTCCTTGATCAAAATTTGATCACTCGATATTTTTTCTCACTTGCGTAAGAAACGCCTTCATTTTCTTAGTGTCCTTTTCCTCAATGATCGATAATAATTCTTTCAATTTCTCCCGAATTTTCACCAACTGATCGGGTGTAAAAGGGTTAAAAAGAATCTCTGTAAGCAAGAAATCGTCTTCCGATAACAAGCCTTGCGCAATGTCCATGTGTTTTTTGAAAGTCGTTCCCGGTGCGTCTTGGTGGCGCATCACTGAGGAGAACACAAGTGTTGAGGCAAAAGGAATTGAGAGTGAATACGCGATGGTTTCGTCATGCTCCTTGAAACTGTATTCAAAAACATTCAATTTCAATCGGCGATACAAGTCGCGAAAGAAAACTTTCCCCGAGTGCGATGACTCGGAAATAATGATGGCGCTTTCTTTGCTCAAATCGCTTAAACTTGCAAAAGTGGGGCCGAACATGGGATGCGTGGAGACAAAGGGGCGAGTGCGTTCTTTGTAGAACTCTTCCAATCCGGTTTTTACCGAAGATATATCGGACAAAATGCATGTTTCGGGCAGATAGGGCAACACGTTATGGAAGGCTTCAATTGTGTATTTAAGCGTGGCGGCATTAATAACAAGTTCCGGAGCAAAATCTGCCACTTCGGCAGCATCCGTCATTCTTTGCGTATTGTAAATAAAGCGAAGCTTTTTCGGATCGGTATCCAAGACAGCTACTTGGTGGTCGAAGCTCAAAACATCTGCAAAGAAGGAGCCCATTTTTCCGGCTCCGAGGATCAGAATTTTCATAATTGTTTTTCCGTTAAATTATAAGTTGTCTTTTCCGGCTTCGTGCATTACAACCATCTGTTGGCGTACAGATTCGGAGTGAATGGCTTCCAATACTTGTTTCACAAAATTTCCCGACATATCCATGCGCTCGCCTTGTGCTGCCCGGTCGTTTAAAATATGGTCGTAACGTTGCGTTTGCAAAATAGGCATATCATGTTCGAGTTTGTAATGCCCGATTTCGCGCGATACACGCATTCTTTTGGCAAGCAACTGAAGCAATTCATTGTCCAATTCGTCAATTTGGCCGCGAAGCACAGAGAGGTCTTCGGTTGTTTGAATGGTATTACGGATAACGATGGAATCCAATATCTCTTTTAGTTTTGCCGGTGTAATTTGTTGGTCTTTATCGCTCCAAGCTTCATCGGGCGTACAATGCGTCTCGATGATCAATCCGGTGTAGTTCAAATCCATAGCCTGTTGGCTGATTGTTTGTATCAAATCGCGTCTTCCGCCAATGTGGCTCGGGTCGCAAATGATCGGCAGGGTAGGGAAACGACGTTTCAATTCGATAGGAATATGCCATTGCGGAAGGTTCCGGTAAATGGTTTTATCGGGCGTGCTGAAACCGCGATGAATAAGGCCTAATTTTTTAATTCCCGCGTTATAAAGCCTTTCGATGGCGCCAACCCACAACTCTAAATCAGGATTTACGGGATTTTTAATCAGAATAGGAATGTCCACGCCTCTCAACGTATCGGCGATTTCTTGCACAGCAAAAGGATTAGCAGCCGTGCGCGCACCGATCCAAAGAATATCAACGCCATACTTCAACGCCTCGTATACGTGCCTTTCGTTCGCCACTTCCGTAGCCATATACATGCCTGTTTCTTTTTCTGCCTGCATCAACCACTTCAAAGCGGGACTGCCTATTCCCTCGAAACCGCCGGGTTTTGTACGTGGTTTCCAAACGCCTGCTCTGAATATTTTTACTCCATTTGCTGCTAATTGACGCGCGGTTGTCATTACCTGTTCTTCAGTTTCCGCGCTGCAAGGCCCTGCAATAACCATAGGCCTTTTGTCATCGATTCCGGGCAATAAAATTGATTCGAATTCCATATCTTTTTTAATTATTCTGATTTCTAACTTCTGATTTCTAACTTCTAATTTCTAACTTCTTAATTCTCTCATACGATTCCTGTAACTTTTCTACAGACGAACCGAGTGAAATGCGAATATATCGTGCGCCATTACTTCCAAAAATAAATCCGGGAGCAATGAAAACGCGGGCATTGTACAAAATATAGTTAGTGAATTCTTCGCTGCTCGATACTTCGTTGTTTAGTTTTCCCCAAACAAAAAGCCCGACCTGACTTTTATCATAGGCGCAATCAAGCAAATCCATTATTTTTTCGGCCCAGGCGCGGCGTTCGGCGTAAATTTTATTCATTTCTGAATGCCATTCATCGGAATTCGATAAAGCGGCAACCGTTGCCAACTGTAGTGGTTTAAACTGTCCGCTGTCGATATTGCTTTTCGCTTTGAGAACCCATTTTACAAATTGTGAATTCGAAACGAGCATTCCCATGCGCCATCCCGACATGTTATGCGACTTGCTTAACGAATTTAATTCAATACAAATATCTTTGGCTCCGTTTACGGAAAGAATACTCATTGGCTCATCGTTGAGAATGAAACTGTACGGATTATCGTGGCAAATAACGATGTTGTGTTTTTTGCCGAAGGCAACCAGTTTTTCGAAAAGTTCGGTAGAGGCATTCGCTCCCGTGGGCATATTCGGATAATTCACCCACATGAGTTTTACATTTGAAAGGTCGATTTTTTCGAGCGCTTCAAAATCGGGTTGCCAGCCGTTGTTCTCCAGCAAATCGTATTGTATTACTTTCGCGCGGAGCAAATTCGATACGGATGTGTAGGTCGGGTATCCCGGGTTGGGTACTAAAACGCCATCGCCAACGTTCAAAAAAGTCATGGAAATGTGCAGAATACCTTCTTTTGAACCGATGAGCGGAAGAATTTCGTCCGTGTTTAAATGCACGTTGTAAAATCTGTTATACCAATCGGCAAAAGCTTTTCGGAGTTCGGGAATTCCCGTGTAAGGCTGATAAGCATGAACATCGGGGCGCTTGGCGGTTTCGCAAAGCGTATCAATTGTTTGGGCAGAAGGCATTTTGTCGGGAGCGCCTACTGCCAGACTGATGATATTTTTGCCTTCGGCATTCATGCGTGCTACCTCAGCCAATTTTACCGAGAAATAATATTCGGAAACGGACTTGATATGTTCCGCAGGCTCAATTTGCTTATTTTGTTTCATGATTAATCGTTTACAATGTTATTGTCTTCCACATATTCGCCCAGAATTTTTAAATTCCCCACCAAAGGGAGTATCGCCTTTATGGATTGCCTGTATCTTTCGAAATCCGCAAAAGAAAGGTCGACGTAAAATTGATATTCCCATTCCCTGCCGATGATTGGCAGCGACTGAATACGCGTGAGGTTGATGTCGTAAAAAGAGAGCACAGACAAAACACGCGATAAACTACCTTCGCTATGCGGAAGCACAAAAACGAGTGAAGATTTGTTGATGGGTTGGGGTTTGCGTACTTCTGGTAACATTTTCTCTCCGGCGAGGATCAGAAATCGGGTGAAGTTGCGTTTGTTGGTTTCTATACCGCGTTCCAGAATATTCAAATGATACATTTCTGCGGCCAACTCGCTGCATATAGCTGCCGCATTCATTATATTTTCTTCGGAAATCTCTTTGGCAGCCAGCGCCGTATCTTCGTGTTCAACCACTTTTACGTGAGAAAGTGTTTCGAGAAAATCGCTACATTGCATCAATGCCATTGGGTGAGAAATAATTTCTTTTACATCTTCTATTTCCTGTCCCGGCATTGCGGCCAACGTATGAGAAACACGCAATTTATATTCACCGGCGATTTTTAAGTTGTTTAAGCGCACCAAATCGTGATTTTGCAATAATCCGCCGGCAATGGTGTTTTCAATAGCCATAATGCCGATGAGTTCATCGTCGTTTTCAGCTTTTTTGAAAATATCTTTAAATGTAAGGCACGGAACTATTTCCAAATCCTCTCCGAAATAATTTCGCGCAGCGATTTCGTGATATGCTCCCGGCCCTCCTTGTATAGCAACTCTTTTCATCCTTATGTTTTCATAAAAAAAATCCCATCGTGTTATCGACAGGATTTTATTTTATATTTTATTTTAATTTATTCTTTACTCATTTTGCATATAAAATCCTGTTCTACTTACTAAAGTAAAAGTAAAAATAGAAAGAATATGCAAAATTAGAGGCTTTCATTTTGATTGTTTTTTATGAATTCCGCTTGCAAAAATACTATAAAAAATAGATAATACAATGATAATTGTGTTTAATTTGAAAATTTTTTTATCGGGTGCTGAAAATATACGGCAATTAAATTAGTAGTTCAATTAATTTTACATCAAATTGGAGGCAGAAATTTTATCCGGTAAAATTGTCTATATTTGAATATTGAAATCAAATAAATTCTTTTTTTGAATGAAATTACTATGAAAAAGATATTAATTTTAATAGATTATTCCAGCGAGTTCAGCCGTCGTTTGTTACGAGGTTTTGATAGATTATTCCAAGGATTACGGGCCTTGGATTTTTTACCGTTTACCTTCGTATTACAAAACATTATACGGCAAAGAAGGTATTGTTGAATGGGCGAAAGAATGGCAAGCTGACGCTATCTTAGCAAGATGGGATCATGAAGGTACAAATTTGCTCGCAATGCTGAATATTCCGGTAATACTCCAAAATTATAAAGATCGGAGCCGTTATTTTTCCAATTTAACGGGTGATTATTACGGAACAGGAGAGATGGCCGCAAAATTCTTTATTAAGAGAAGGTATCGGAATTTTGCATTTTACGGAAATAAAGGCGTTGTTTGGTCGCGTGAGCGTGCTGAAGGATTTAGAAAAGAAGTAGAAAAAATAGGAGGGAATTACTTTTATTTTGAGAGTGAAAATTTAAATGGAGAACAATGGAGTAGCAGCCACATAGATGAGTGGTTATTTTCGCTTCCCAAACCTGTAGCGTTGTTTGCGTGTGACGACAGTTTTGCTTTACAAATATCAGAAATTTGTAAAATAAATAATATTCTTATTCCTCAAGAGATTGCATTATTAGGCGTAGATAACGATGAATTAATATGTAATTTATCCGATCCTCCTATTTCCTCGATCGTTCTTGATGTGGAAAGAGGCGGCTGTTTGGCTTTTTCTTTATTTTCTTTACAAAAAAAGAATTTTCTTGAAGGTTTAGATAAAACAATACTTTTTTTATACCATTAAATTTTTACATACCTTAAATCAATCAGCAAATATTTTAAATAAAAAATGTATATTTGCACATTAAAAAAATTAGTATTCATACTTTAAATCAAATTCTAATGTTTAAGAATCATCCTAAAGGATTACTCGCCGCTTCGTTGGCGAACATGGGAGAACGCTTCGGTTTTTACACGATGATGGCGATTCTGACCCTATTTTTAATGGCGAAATTCGGATTAGACGAAGTAGACGCCGGTATTATTTATTCTATTTTCTATGCTTCCATCTACCTGCTTGCACTCGTTGGTGGACTTATAGCGGACAAAACCCGCAAGTACAAAGGAACGATACTCGTTGGACTAGTCTTGATGACATTAGGGTACCTCATTATCGCAATCCCTACTCCAACGCCGGTTCCACAAGGGCAATTTGTCATTTTTCTCGCGATAACCTGTCTTGGTTTGCTGATTATTGCTTTCGGTAACGGACTTTTTAAAGGAAATCTGCAAGCACTTGTAGGACAGATGTACGACGATCCCCGGTACAGTAAGCTGCGCGACTCCGGATTCCAGTGGTTTTATATGTTTATTAATGTGGGCGCTATTTTTGCTCCGTTCATCGCTGTGGGCGTAAGAAACTGGTGGGTTGAAAGAAATGGTTTTCTCTACAATGGAGACTTGCCTGCACTTGCTCATCAATACTTAGGCAACACAATTACTCCCGAGGCTGCGGGACGTTTACAGAATTTGGCTGCGGAAGTTGGTTACTCAGGAACCGATTTGGCTGCATTTTCCAATGAATATTTAAGTGTATTCGCTACGGGATTCCATTATGCTTTTGCAGTTGCTATTATAGCCATGCTCATCTCTTTGGTGATTTATGTTACCAATAAAAAGATATTCCCCGATCCAAAAGCGAAGGTTGCCAACGCACAGGGAGTAGTGGAAGACGAAATGAGTGTGCAGGAAATAAAACAACGTTTGTATGCTTTATTTGCTGTTTTCGCAGTAGTAATTTTCTTTTGGTTTTCGTTCCACCAAAACGGACTTACCTTGAATTACTTTGCCAAAGACTATACCGATTTAAGCCAAATAAAATTAAACCTCGGCTTCACCACATTGCAAGGCGCTGAAATTTTCCAATCTTTTAATCCCTTCTTTGTTGTGTTCTTAACATTTATTGTTGTAGGATTTTTTGGTTGGCTCAGAGCCAAAGGAAAAGAACCCTCCACACCCAAGAAAATAGCCATTGGTATGGGTATTGCTGCATTGGCATATTTGGTGATGACTTTGGGGTCTATGGGATTACCCACAAAAGCTGAAGTTGACGCTATGGGCGGACTGCCGAATGATGCGCGTGTCGGCCCATGGTTGCTTATTGGCACCTACTTTATCCTTACTGTGGCCGAATTATTTATAAGCCCTCTCGGAATTTCGTTTGTATCTAAAGTAGCTCCGCCCAAATATCAGGGAATTATGCAGGGAGCGTGGCTGGGAGCAACCGCTGTGGGTAACAGTTTGTTGTTTATCGGCGCTATTTTCTACACAAGCATGTCGATGACTGCCACGTGGACGGTATTTGTTGTGGCTTGTCTCATTTCAATGTTTACCATGCTCTTTATGTTAAAATGGCTTGAAAGAGTGTCGAAGTAAACAAGATTTTTTCTATATACACAAAAACCGGTGAAGCACCTCATCGGTTTTTTTCATACCGGAAAATTAACATTTCGTGAACAGACTCTCAATCAATAGATAAAACTTTTTGTTGATAACTTATATCGATTTCTTCCCGGAGAAGGTGTTTTTTTCGTTAAATTTGTCGTTGCCAAAAATCAAATCAACTTAGTTTTTCCTCATGCAACCTTTTGTACATTTACACGTTCACTCACAATATTCGCTGCTCGATGGACAGGCAAGCATACAACGCATTGTAGATAAAGCCTCCGCAGACGGCATGCCGGGCATTGCGCTGACCGACCATGGCGCTATGTACGGAATAAAAGAATTTGTAAATTATGTATCAAGGAAAAATGCACCTTTATTTTCCGCAATAAACGATATAGAAAAAGATATAGCAAAGGTTAATACGGACAATCATTTACAGGACTTAAATATAAAATTAAGCGAAACAAAATCGAAATTGTTTAAACCGATCATCGGCTGTGAATGCTACGTTGCGCGCAGAGATCGGTTCTCGCAAGCGGATAAAATTGACGGAAGCGGGTGGCATTTGGTTGTGTTGGCAAAAAACCTGCAAGGTTATAAGAATCTTGTTAAAATAGTTTCGAAAAGTTGGACGGAAGGTTTTTATTATCGTCCGCGCATCGATAAAGAGCTTTTGGGGAAATATCACGAGGGGTTGATAGTGTCCACAGCGTGTTTAGGCGGCGAAATTCCCCGAAAGATAGACGCAGGCGATATAAAAGGAGCAGAAGAATCCATCATGTGGTTTAAAAATATTTTCGGAGAAGATTTTTATTTGGAAGTACAACGACACAAAACCGACAGACCGGATGCCGATCAGACAACTTATCCTAAACAACAAAAAGTAAATGCAGAAATTCTCCGTTTAGCAGATAAATTAGGCGTGAAAGTTATCGCTACCAACGATGCCCACTTCGTGGATGAGGAAGATGCCGATGCACACGACCGGCTAATCTGTTTGAATACAGGCAAAGATTACGATGACCCCAACCGGATGCGCTACACCATGCAGGAATGGATTAAAACTACCGGCGAAATGAATAAGATTTTCGCCGATATACCCGAAGTTCTTGCAAATACCATCGAAATAGCCGATAAAGTTGAATTTTACTCCATCGACAACGAAGCGTTGATGCCTTTTTATCCCATCGAAAGTTCCTTCGGAACAGAGGAAAGCTATAAGGCTAAATATTCGGAGAAATCCCTCAAAGAAGAATTCGGACAAAGTAATTTCAAACGGCTGGGCGGATACGATAAAGTTATTCGCATTAAACTCGAATCGGACTATTTGCGCCATTTAACCAAACTCGGAGCGCAAAAAAGATATGGCGATACATTGTCGGACGAGGTAGAAGAACGCCTCCAATTTGAATTGGATACGATTGCCAACATGGGTTATCCGGGTTATTTTCTTATTGTGCAGGATTTTATCAATGCTGCCAGGCAAATGGATGTAGCAGTTGGCCCGGGACGAGGTTCGGCCGCCGGTTCGGCTGTGGCGTATTGTTTGGGAATAACTGATATTGACCCGCTGAAATACGATCTGCTTTTTGAGCGCTTTTTAAATCCCGACCGTATTTCGATGCCCGATATCGATATCGATTTTGACGACGAAGGCCGCGACAAAGTTTTGCATTGGGTTACCGAAAAATACGGCCACGAAAAGGTTGCCCGAATCATTACCTACGGTACAATGGCAACAAAATCGTCCATTCGTGATGTAGCCCGCGTGCATAAGTTGCCATTAGCGCAAGCCGACAGATTAGCTAAACTTGTGCCCGACCGTATTCCCAACGTAAAAAAAGTGAATTTACAAGTCGCCATCGCAAATGTTCAGGAACTCAGAGATGCCGCCAATGATCCCGATCCTATATTACGCGACACGCTCAAGTATGCCGGAATGCTTGAAGGTAACGTCCGAAGCACGGGCGTGCACGCCTGCGGCGTAATTATCGGGCAAACCGATATTTCGGATGTAGTTCCAATCAGTACGGCGGAAGACAAGGAAACCAAAGAAAAACTGCTCGTTACGCAGTACGAAGGTTCCATTATTGAGGAAACGGGACTTATAAAAATGGATTTTCTCGGGCTGAAAACCCTCACCATCATCAAAGATGCCATTGTAAATGTAGAAAAAAACAAGGGAATAAAAGTGGACATCAACGCTATCAGCATGGACGATAAAAAAACGTACCGGTTGTACAGCGAAGGAAAAACCACCGGTACGTTTCAGTTCGAGTCGGCAGGGATGCAAAAATACCTGAAAGAATTAAATCCGTCCAAGTTCGAAGACCTCATTGCCATGAACGCGCTGTACCGGCCGGGGCCGATGGATTACATTCCCTCTTTCATCGCGCGAAAACACGGCCGCGAAGATATCTCTTACGATATTCCGATCATGGAAAAATACCTGGATGAAACCTACGGAATTACGGTTTATCAGGAACAGGTGATGCTTCTGTCGAGGCTGCTGGCGAATTTTACCCGAGGCGAATCGGACGCGTTGCGCAAAGCGATGGGTAAAAAACTCATCGATAAGATGATGCAGTTGAAAGAGAAATTTATTTCGGGTGGAAAAGCGAATGGCTATCAACCGAAAGCCTTGGAAAAAATTTGGAACGACTGGGAAAAATTCGCCCAATATGCTTTTAACAAGTCGCACAGCACTTGCTATTCCTGGCTGGCCTATCAGACGGCTTGGTTAAAAGCCAATTATCCTTCGGAATATATGGCCGCCGTTCTGTCGAATAACCTAAACAACATCACAGAGATCACCAAGTTCATGGACGAGTGTAAGTCGATGGGAATCAGTGTTTTGTGCCCCGAAGTAAACGAGTCGGTCTCTAAATTTTCGGTCAATAAAGAAGGCGACATACGTTTCGGTTTAGCGGCTATCAAAAGTGTAGGGCATGGCGCGGTGGAAAGCATTGTGGAAGAGAGGGAGAGAAACGGCGCGTTTAAAGACATTTTCGATTTCGTGGAAAGAGTAAATCTCTCTTCGTGCAACAAGAAAAACATAGAATCGTTGGCGCTTGCAGGAGCTTTCGATTCCCTTCCGGGAGTGAAACGCGAGCATTTTATATCCGCCAACAGTCGCGGAGAAGATTTTATCGATACCCTTATCCGTTACGGAAACAAATTTCAGCAAGACAAGAATCAATCCATGGCTTCGTTGTTCGGCGATGACACATCTTTTATGATCGCTCGTCCCGAAGTTCCCCAAGTAGAAAAAGTTTCGGATTTGATGCGCTTAAACAAAGAGCGCGAGCTCATCGGCATTTATTTATCGGCTCATCCGTTGGATGATTATGAATTTATTCTCAATTACGTGTGTACCGCCGATAGCGTGAAATTGCAAGACCTCGCCGCCATAAACGGTAGAGAGGTAACTTTTGGAGGGCTTGTTACCGCATCGCGGGAAGGACAGACCAAAAAAGGATATCCTTATACCATCATGACCATTGAGGATTATAGCGGCAGTTGTGAGCTTGCGTTTTTCGGCGACGACAGTGTGAATTTCGGAAAATATGCCCGGATCGGATTATCGGTATATGTTACGGCGAAAATACAGCCTAAACGCTTCAAACCCGAAGAATTGGAAATAAAAGTATCCGGTATCCAGTTACTTTCGGATGTGAAAGATAAATTGGTTTCTAAAATTACTTTACAGATACCGATTACTGACTTAGACGATACGATAGTTTCAGAATTATCGGCTTTGATGAAAAACAATTCGGGAAATTCATTGTTATATTTTCAGGTCATCGGAGAAGAAAGAAACATGAGTTTACAACTCTTTTCCCGTCCGGCTAAAATTCAGGTAAACAAACATCTGATAGATTATTTGAGAGATAATTTACAGATAGATTTTAAAATTAATTAATTGGTTGAGGTATGCGGTGTGGAGTTAAGGATATAGTTAGTGTATCTGAATTCCAACTCATCACTTTATAACTCATCACTCAAAACTTAAATAAATATGGCTCTTCAAATTACAGACGCAACACTCAACGAAGTGTTGGCAACAGACAAATTAGTAGTAATAGACTTCTGGGCAGAATGGTGCGGCCCATGCAAAATGATCGGCCCGATCATCGAACAATTGGGCGAAGAATATAAAGACAAAGTGGTGGTTGGTAAAGTAGATGTGGATAACAACGACGAAGCTACCTCAAAATACGGCATCCGCAACATTCCTACCGTTCTTTTCATTAAAAACGGCGAGGTTGTGGACAAAGTGGTGGGCGCTGGCGCCAAAAGCCTTTTTACCGATAAAATAGAGAAGCATTTGTAATCTCTGTGCACACTCACTGAATAGCAACAAAAAACCACCTGAATTTGGGTGGTTTTTTGTGTTACTTCTTTGAATCTTGAAATAAAACACGTATTGATCAAAGCGGTCATGTAAATGTATCTTTTGGAATTGAAATAAGAAGAGGTATCAAATGTAAAACCTACTGTCAAGTTGTCTCCCGATAACTATCGGGAGAATGATCCGCCAACTGACGGAGAAGTGAAGAATCTATGTACGATTTTACAAAATAGATGTTTCACTTTGTTCAACATGACACATTAAAACGATAGTTATACTTTGACTTTTGATTAATAATAACAAAACAGCCGTTTGAAGTGATTCAAACGGCTGTTTTAGTGCGGTTATGGAAAACGCTAATATTCATCTTCGTTAAAGAAGAAGTCTTCCTTGCTTGGGTAATCGGGCCAAATATCTTCTATTGTTTCGTAAACTTCTGTGTCGTCCTCTATTTCTTGTAGATTTTCAATTACTTCAAGCGGGGCTCCGGAGCGTTGAGCGAAGTCAATAAGCTCGTCTTTTGTCGCCGGCCATGGAGCGTCTTCCAATCTGGAAGCTAATTCAAGTGTCCAATACATTTCTATAAATCTTTTTTATTTTGTTTTTATTTCAAATAAACCGCAAAAATATACAAAAAAATCATATATTATCATGCTCCCAGTATAATTCTTTTCCGGTTTTGTTACTTTCTTTTCTTGCCAGCACGAAAAAGTAGTCCGACAAACGATTTATGAAAATCAGAACCTCTTCCGATACAACGTGTTTTTCGGCCACCTTATAAATGTTTCTTTCTGCGCGGCGCGAAACCGTACGGCAAATATGCGCCCGCGACGCAGCTTCGTTTCCGCCGGGAAGGATAAACCTATTCAGTTTGGGCAAATCGTGGTCTGTTTGGTCAATTTCTTTCTCTATGCGTTCTATGTCTTTTTCCGAGATAATGCTTGCAGCCTTTGGCTGCATGTTTTCGGTTTCGGTGGCCAGGTAAGAACCCACGTTAAAGAGTTTGTTTTGCAGGAACAAAAGAAACCGGTTGGTATCCGCATCTTCTATTGCACAATTGAGCCAGCCGATGAAACTGTTCAATTCGTCTACGGTTCCGTAAGCTTCCAGCCTTATGTGGGTTTTATCTACTCTTGTTCCTCCCACCAATGAGGTTTTCCCTTTATCGCCGGTTTTTGTGTACACTAAACTTTTTTTCATGCTGCTACTACTGATTGGGTTTATATCAAATAGTTTAATTTATGATAAGATTTTTTTAAAATAACGATCCCGTGTTTCCTCATATCAAAGGTAATACGTGCTCTTTCATCGTTTAAAATTTCCTGCCACAACGTTCTTCCGTATTTTGAGTCGATGCCTTTTATCAGCCAAAAAGTATCGTCGTGGCTTATTGTAAACAAATTATCGGACGAGATAGTTTTATGAACCGGATCAACGAAAATAGCATCGAATTTTTCTTGCAAGTCTATATATTCTACAAAAAAGATAGTGCGCCCCCAATTTTGCTGTAATTTTTTTGCGGTTTCTTCAGAAGAGGCGTTTTTTTCATAACAAAAGCAACGTATGTTTTTGTAGGGAGCGGTAATGAACATTGTATTGATACCGGTTCGGGAATTGACCTCGAGTATGGTTTTCGGACGGAAATAATTGACTAACCTGAAAGATAACCGGTTGAATTCAGTAATTTCGTCCGGAGATAATTTGTTCTTGGCCAGTATTTTTTCAATATCGAAAAAAGCATTGTAAGCGCAGGGGTTGTAAACCACCTTCGTGATAAAATTAAATGCGAAAGGAGAATGTATGCCATAACCTTTCGCATGTCTTTTTCGTTGTATCCAATCGAAAAACAAAGTTTTATATTTTAATAGAACAAAGAATAAAGAGCAAAGAACCAAACATTCCGGAACGGTTTTGCGTTCAAAAAATCAGATGAAACATACAATAAGTCCCGATAGATATCGGGAAAGGTTGGTGTGGGTTCTGCATCATATCTCTACTAAGGTTTTGTGTCGAAAATACTGTGTCCGACTTTTGGCGAAAGGTTTTTGCCGATTTTATAAACCTTATTTTTTGTTTTTAACCTTAGTAGCTTTGAATGCATATAGAATGCGACCTTATTATCTTATTTTCAGTTATATAATTAATTTCTGCTAATTTGTTTCTTAAGAGAATAAATAGACAATAGCTAAAGGCTAAAGCTATTTTCCGATTAAAGCTACGGCATAAGACGTAATTCCTTCTTCTCGCCCCACGAAACCCATCTTTTCGGAAGTTGTGGCTTTTATCGAAATATCTTCCACGTCGATATTCATGATCGCGCTTAGGATTCGCTGCATATCGGGGATGTGGGGATTCATCTTCGGCGCTTCGGCGCAAATGGTTGCATCGATATTTCCGATCGAATATCCGTTTCCCTTGAGCAGATTTACTGTTTTTTGGAGTAACAGCTTGCTGTCGATATTGTGAAACTCGTTGGCGTTATCGGGAAAGTGATAGCCGATGTCGCGTAAATTGGCTGCCCCCAGCAATGCATCGCAAATGGCATGAATAAGAACGTCGGCATCGGAATGGCCTTGTAACCCTTTTTCATAAGGTATTTTTATGCCTCCCATCCAAAGGTCTCTGCCCTCGGCAAGGCGATGCATGTCATATCCGAAGCCGACTCTTATTTTCATTTCGTTTTAAAGCCTTTCTCCCTGAAGGGAAAGGAATCCCCCCGTCCGATTTTCAGTTTTAAAGGTGTTATCTGAACAACTGTCTGATACCGTCCATGTCAAATCCGAGAGAAAGACGTAATGTCTGGTCCAACGGATTGGATTGCGCGGTTGAGATCAGATAAGCCGCGTCTAACTGAAAAGCGCTCATTTTAAAACCTGCGCCTACGGCAAAATATTTTCGGTTTCCTTTGTATTCGTTCTCGTTAAAGTAACCTGCGCGTACAGAGAATTGGTTGTTATACATATATTCCGCGCCCAACGACCACATTACTTCTTGCATCTCTTCTTTCATTCCGCCGGGAGCGTCGCCAAACGATTTAAAAATACCGGCAATAGAAGAGGTGTTGTTATAATCTTCTATTCTTTGTTGCTGCTGTTCAGCGGTTTCTCCTTCCACAGGAAGTTGAGGGGTTGGAACGAGCAGTTTGTTTATATCCATGCTGAAAGAAATCGTATTTTTATCATCGATAGGATAACCTAAAGATGCTCCCACTCTTAAATTAGC
This sequence comes from Bacteroidota bacterium, assembly GCA_023424395.1. Lineage (GTDB taxonomy): Bacteria > Bacteroidota > Bacteroidia > Bacteroidales > Dysgonomonadaceae > JAFADY01. The sequence goes on from JAFADY010000010.1 coordinate 61,435, forward strand.
CGGTATAAACATAGAGGTATTGCCACCATCGTAAGAAATTTTAGTACCGATATTGGATATGTTGAAACCCAAACCTAAAAGAGCTTCGTTAGCGCCCATGCGGATATAAGATTCATTATATCCGGCAATATCTGCGGCAAAAGCGCTGCCCGGGCCGATTTCTTCATCTAATCCGTAAGAATAATCGGTATGGATATAACGCAACGTTACGGCTCCCGAAAAAGTCTCCGTCAATTTTCTTGAATAGGCAACGTCAAAAGCCATTTCGTATGGCGACGCATTTTGAAAAAATTCGCCGAGTTCATTCGTAATAGCAATATCGCCTAAAGAAAAATACCGCAAAGATGCGCTTAGTGCGTTGAGGTTGTCGTTACCGAATTTCATAAATCCCGTAACATATACTAAGTCGATATCACTCACCAATTTACTCAACCAAGGAGTGTAGGACAAAGAAAATCCTGCATTACTGGTTACGAAAGGATATTTGGCCGCGTTCCAGTGTTGCGAGTAAACATCGGGCATGGTAGCTACGCCTATATCTCCCATACCGCCTCCGCGGGCGTCGGGTGCAATTTGAAGTGAAGGAACCGCTACGGGTATCGGGTTGTAATCTTGTGCTTTTACTGCCTGGCCGACTACCGTGAGCAACGCAATAGCAGCTACTGTAAGAATTGATTTTAATTTCATTGTCATATTAATTTTGGTTTTATTTACAAGCGTAATTTTATATGTTTTATTATTTTCCTATAATTAATTTTTGCGCTTTGGCGTCTTCTTTTACGCCGTTCGAGATTACCGAAGCACGCACTAAATACACACCTTGACGAAGCCTTGAACCATCTCTCGCGGTAAGATTCCATTCGTACTCAATGTTCCTTATCGCATTGCCTGTTGATGCCCTTTCTTGGTGTGACCAGATAAGGGCACCGGCCAGATTGTAAACATTGAATGTTACCATTACTTCCGATCCCGGTATATTGGTAGCGAGTACAAATCGGGTTCTTTCTTTTGCCGGATTGCCGTAGATAAAGAATTCGTTTATTTTTGTTTCGAAATCTTCCGATACGATAAACTCTATTTCTTGCGTTCCGGAGTTGTTGTTCACATCCCAAACACGCATGGTGAGCTTGTACGTTCCGTTCTCTAAATGCGGCATCAGGTATCTTATGGTTCCCGAATTGGGTGAGTTGGGCGTATTTTGGAAAGAACTCGTTACATCGAACGTTTTTAAATAATTCTTGTTCACACCCTCGATGGTAACGGTGATCTCGTGCCCGTGCCAAGCCGATAGGTTGAGGCCTACATTATCCGAAACATCGGCAACCAATAAAGGTGTGTTGTTGGTTTTATCGCCCGAAACAAATGTTTCCTGGTTCAGATACATTTTGGTTATTTCAGGCGGCGTATTGTCTTCAATTGCATCCGTAGCCGTTCCGTTAATTTTATAGTTGGTAAAATATCCGTGGGCTTTTTTTGTAGTGTTGGTTTCGTAAGCGTAAAAGCTCATCTTGCCGAAATCGGCGGAATATAAAATATCTTTTGGCACGACAAAAGAAAACTCGAATTCACCGTTTTTTACTTCGGCTTTGCCGTTGTAAATGGTGTTCATATAATCGTAGTAAGTAAGCGCTACTCCGGCATCGGCATTGTCGCGGGTAGTGAGTTCTTGTCTGCTGTCGAATATTCTTGAATCGATAAACCCATTGAAATTCGATTCCACCGCTCCTCCACCATTGGCTATTTGTCCTTTAATACGTACCGTAGAGAGCGCTTGAAAAGTGGCCGGATCGCCTGCGGCGGGTTTCCCGTTTACTTCTGTAACAATAACTTTCGGATTTTCATCGGGATACGCCAGGCGCAGAGCAGGGTCTCCCAAGAGCGCAAAATTGAGTTTGTTGGAGTCGAAAGACAAATTGTTCTCACGTTTGGCATTTTTCATTATATCGCCTAAACGAAGCGGTTTTCCGTCTTGTTTGTCGAAAATATGATTGAATAAACCGGTGGCCAGCAACATGTTGCTGCTTGCATATACCAACCTCACGGTAGAAAACAACGCGATGGCGCCGCCTCGCGGATTGAGTAAGGCGATTTCGCCGCCCGAATAATTTTCTCCGTCAAAGCGGCTGAAATCGCATGTGGCGGTAATCCATGCCGGTAGGCGGGAGTTGGTCATTTTCTCGATATCGGCATATTTTAAGATGTATTCGTGGGTCCAATCGCGTGTGGATCCGTGTCCCATGAAGTTTATCAGCAATTGTCCGCTATTCAGCGATTCGAAAAGCTTCTTCTGTGCATCGGGATATCGGGCGCCCTCTCCGGTTATAACTCGTTGAAAAGCATCCATGTAAACCTTGTTTACGATAAATTGAGGTTGATTATTGTTTATTTTTTCGGCTAATTTGTCGGAATCCACCATGTGAACTCTTTCACTTTGCGGAGAGTTACCCGTGGCAATAGCGTCATCGGCCAAGAAAAGTACGTTGTTCTTCCAAATGCTCGGGTCTTTATCGGCCAGATATTTTTCAATTTTTGTTACTACTCCTTGCGCTTCTTCAGGATTTCTGACAGGAAGCCTGCCGATACCGAGGTCGAGTTTGTCTTGAGCTAAATTTGTCCCCTCATTATCATCAAGAAATCCGAAGTAATCATCGGTAACGAATGAGTTGGTTTCCGATAAAGAAGGCGCAGATTGATACGTAAGAAGCAATGCCGAAGTGTTGGTATTTCTCCACTTGTTGGTTTCAACGAGTTTATTGTCATAAATTCCGTCTCCAAAAAGGAGTAAATATTTGGGTTTATCTTCTTCGGTTTGAGCCCGGTCGTAAAACATCTTCAAGAAGCGGCGATAAGCGGTTGCATCGGGTTTGCCCGAAGAGAACTCGTTGTAAATTTTTTCGGGATTTACGATAACTGAAGTTAATCCCGAATCGTCTAAATGCATTTGCGCCAAACGGCTTGCGTAGCTTTCCAACGCAGGCTGTACAATAATTACCATATCGGCTCTCTGCAGCGCGTGAAGGTTTTGATTTTCTACTTTTCCTACAATTTCAGGCGTAGGAATGGTTTTACTTGGATCGACTATGGCAAATTCATTCAATTGTTCTGAATCTGAAATGAATTGAGCCGTTGCACCGGCTGTTTCCGTATTTATTCTTTGCGGATTAATTTCATCGGTAACATCGAGTACAATTTGTCCTGCAGAAGCATTGGATATGCTGAATTGTGTAGTTTTGCCTATTGAAGAAACATTTCTGAAAAAAGTTACCGCATCGTAAGGTTGTAATTTTCTGTGAGAAGAAAGAATGATGTAATTCAGATAAGAGTTTTCGTAATTATTTCCGGCAAAATTTACATTTACCGTGTTTTGATCTTTCACTTCGCCATCCCAAGAATTTGAGAGAGTAACTTCCGAGGCGGAAAAATAGCGATTACTTGTTTGAGGAACACTGCCCGAAAGCGTTTCGACACCATTGATGGAAACCCTTAACGGCGTAGCCGAAGGAGTTTTGGAGACAAAATTGATGGTTGCTTTGGTTCCTTTAATTATTCCCGGAATATTGAAATTGAAGTTTTGGTTGGTGGTAATTCTGAATGATTCTCCATAAAACTCCCTTCCGGATTCAATGAGGTTTCTTTCATCTTTCTCGTGAATAGCATAATCATCGAAAAAATCAACCGATTGGGTAAAACCGGAAGGATTGGAAGACTTTGGCTGAATTCTTTTTCCGCCGTCGCCCTCGGTTACAAAAAAGAAAGCATGGTTGGAATAAGGATTATTTTCGCGTATAAATTCGTTTCGCGACAAGTTGTAAGTCCACTTCACAGGCCCCTGCGCATAAAACAAAATATAATCTCCGGCGCCGAAGCTGTTATCGGAACCTGTTTCCATCCATATGGGTAATTCGGGAAGGTCGTCGATATAAGGTTTGGAGAAATCCGTTTCTACCGGATTGCCTCCGTAGCCGAATATTTTTACTTTGGATGGATCGGACAAACCTATTTTTTTGAGATCGTCGTAAGTGAGTTTATAAAAACTCTTTTCCGATGTTTTTATTTTATACCAATTTCCGGTGGAAAGAACAGAATTTTCGGCGTAGCGGGAGGCGTTTACTCCTAATTGCGAAAACGTATTATTTGCACCCGCTGCAAATAATAATATAATAATTATGGTTTTTAAACTCGATATTTGCATTTTATAAATTCACTTTATTCTAAAGTCGAGTAATTTTTGTTCTTCGAGAAATCCTTCCAGGTGGTCGTTTATCGATACGCCGCCAATTCCGGCAGGAGTTCCCGTGAAAATTAAATCTCCGATTTTTAAGGTAAAATACTTACTGATATACGAAATGATCTTCGAAAATGAATATATCAAATCTTTGCTGTTACCTTGCTGAACGGTTTTTTTGTTAATGTCGAGATGAAAATTTATTTCATCTTCATTCTTTATATCCTTTTTCGAAATAAACTTGCCTACGGCAGCAGAATTATCGAAGCTCTTGCTTATTTCCCAAGGCAGGCCCAATTCTTTTTGTTTACGTTGTATGTCTCTGGCCGTGAAATCGATACCTACGGTTATTTCATCGAAATACCGATGAGCAAATTTTTCCGAAATATTCTTTCCCAGTCTGTTTATTTTTATCACCAATTCGGTTTCGTAATGTATCTCAGCCGAAAAATCAGGCAAAAAAAACGGCTTACCGTCTTTCAATAATGCCGTATCAGGTTTCATAAAAATAACAGGCTCACTACTTTCAAACGTTCTTTTCATTTCTTTATTGTGTGAATCGTAGTTAAGGCCGACGGCAAATATTTTCATAAAATTTGTGGTTGAGAAAGTGATAGGGATGACGCCATTAGCCCTTCGCTTTTTAAGCGATTAAACATCACCGCCAAGTGTGCATATAAAGAAGTATTTTGTAAAACAATATTTTCGGGCACCCGAATGCGGAAAGGCGTGAAATTCCAAATTGCTTTTATGCCTCCGGCAATCATTTGCTCCGCAACTTGTTGGGCAAATTCCGGCGGAACGGTTAAAATGCCTATTTCGGCTTTCAATTTTTTATTTCGCTTCGCAAATTCGGCGGCATCATAAACCGGTATTTCATGTACATGGGTGTTGATGATCGTGGGATTGGTATCAAAACCGGCATGGATTTTCAGTCCGAATTGCTCTAACCCTGAGTCCGACAATAAAGCGGCTCCCAAACTTCCAACTCCGAATAAAACCGCAGGATGCATGGCTGTAAAGCCCAAAAAATCTTCCAGCACATTTATCAATTCGTTGATGTCGTAACCAACGCGTGTTTTGCCGCTTATCTCAACGTACGAAAGGTCTTTGGCAATTTGTGTGGATGAAACGTTTATTTTTTTTGCGATTTGAGTGGAAGAGACATGACTTACTCCTTTATTCTTCAATAATTTCACATACGACAAATACCAAGGTAATCGTCTCAGCGCCGGTTCGGGGATGGTGGTAATATCACTCATGAAAGCTATTTAACTGTTACAAAGATAATCGTTTTTTTGGCAAATACTTTTGTTTGTGACAGATAATTAAAGAAAAAAGCCGCCAATTTAAAAGAATCGAATTATTTTTGTGTTCAATTCGTAAAAGATGCATCGATCGGAAATTCACCCTTTAGAACCTTTTTTACCCGAAAATGCCAAAGTGCTTATCTTGGGAAGTTTTCCTCCGCCGAAGGCGAAATGGAAGATGGATTTTTATTACCCGAACTTTCAGAACGATATGTGGCGTATCTTCGGAGAAGTTTTTTTTGGAGATATGAATTATTTTCTCACTGCGGATAAAAAGTTATTCGATAAAGAAAAACTGATCGGTTTTTTAGCGGAAAAAGGAATCGCGGTGAGCGATACCGCTCACGAAGTGATCCGTTTAAAGGGAAATGCATCGGATAGTTCTTTGGAGGTTCTGAAGCCAATGGATTTACAATCCGTGTTGCAGAAAATACCACACTGTCGTGTAATGGTTACCACCGGCGAAAAAGCGACCGAAATTCTCCGATCGCTTTTACCTGATTTGACTTCCGCACCTAAAATAGGAACATTTGTGGAAACAGAAATCTATAACAAAAAACTTGCTTTTTACCGTTTGCCTTCTTCATCGAGGGCGTATCCCAAACCGCTTATCGAAAAAGCAAAAATATACGGTTCGTTTTTCAAAGAAATAGGCCTTCTGTAAACTTCGTTTATTCAGAAAAATCGGCCTCGTAATTAAGCGGAAAAAGTTTGGTTATTTTCTCCTGCTTGATCAGCGGTTTCAGTTTCGTTGGAACAATTTGCTTGAAATGGGCGCTGTTGGTGTGCGCTTTAAAAGCCGCTTCGTTTTCGTAACTTTCATAAATAAAAATCTTTGTAGGGTCGTCTTCAGCCAATAACACATCATATACCAAGCATCCTTCTTCGTTTTCAAGGGTTTCTAACTGAATCTCGGTGAGTAAATCCACAACTTTGTCAATATCATTTTCGTTGATGGTGTACTCAACCAAAATCACATAAGGCTCATTGGCATCTTGTGCCTTTACTGTTCCTATATTCGAAAAAGCAAAGAAAAGAATGAGCGAGCAGAAAAGAAAAAATTGATTTTTCATAAATTTACAACGATATTAAATAAATGTGTTTTAATTAATTTCTTAATCCCGTAACTCTTTTCATTACGGCGCGAACGGCTCCGATATTCAGGTGCGTATTTATAACCACCGGAATACGGTTGGCATCATCGGTGAGCGAAGCGCTTATGGCTTCTTTTTTATTCTTAAAAGCCTTGTCCTGAATGGTGAGCGAGATGTTTATGGCATTGTACGTTTTCCCATCGTTGGCTTTTATTTTAGATTTTCCCTGATAATTTACCGACATGTTTACAATATCTTTTCCCGATAAGAATTGAATTTGTTTATTATCGCCGGGTTTCATTCCCGAGTAATCCAGGTTGCGAATTAAGGGCAAAACAGAGAGATAATCGTAGACGCAGTTTTGGGTAGTAACGGTTTCATCGAATTGCTCTTTCCCGTTAAATATCCGATTTGCTCTTACGCGTATTGTATTTCCGCTATAGGAGTAAGATTGAACTTCTTTGGAGTAATCTTTTCCTTCAAAGGCATTTTTTGTGAAGAGCAATGGGCGCAAGTCCATATCCACATACGAAGTGAGCGTGTCGTTCACCGTGTAAATATTTCTGGCTAATCCGCTTGTGTTCAGCAGCATGTTTATATTGTAAGCGCTTTTTCCCTTGTAGTTTACTGTAGAGGTTTTTAGCGACCCCGATCCGGCTTTGGCATTAACCAGGCCGTAGCTGAAATAAAGATCGTAAGAGATGTTTTCTCCGCTGGTAAAAGCGGTGTTTGTTACCTTACACTGGGCGTGTGCCCCTTGAAAGGAAAAAGCTATTAAGAATAAAAGTAATGTGGTTTTTAGAATTGTATTCATTTTTTTAATCATATTTAATCGCCTGCAACTTACCTCATTGTTCCCGGAGTTTGCAAGCCTCTCGTGGAGCCTCCCATTCCCTGAGAAAACGGCGTGCTGCGTTGGTTTTGGTTCTGACGTTCACTCTCGCGCTCCTCGTTTAAATTGCGGCGTTGGCGCTCTTGAGGTTTATTTTTAGTTATGTCGAGCGGTTTTTGTTGATGCAACGGCAATGCCTGCAAATTCCACGACTCTTCGTGGTCTGTGAAAGCCCTTATTTCGTAAGCGCGCGGATAATAATAGACCATTTCGGGTTGCCGCTTGTTGGCGTAATCTCCCGTGGTCCATTCTCCGTCTTCATTGTCGTCTATAAAAAGGCGGGCGTAAATAGTTCCCGGATTTATATCGAAAAATAAAGCTTCGTTGTTTTTGACGATAGTTTTGCGAAAAGGTTTATCCGATTTGTCCAGTAGCTCTACGTAAGCCGTTTTCCCTGTAGGTAAACCCGAAATATTGAACAAGATATTTCCGTATTGGTCTAATGCTTTTATCGTGAAATCTTGTTGTAGCTTATTGTTCCACAAACCATAATAACTTGTTACCGCAGCAGAATCTATGGACAGCCTGTATTTCCCTTCGGGTTCCCATTGATGCGTAAGGGTGTATTTTCGTGGATTTAATGAATCAGTTATCAATTCATAATCAATTGGTTGATAAATTGTATCCACTTGTTTGTATAATCGGGCATGCGAAGAGTTAAAGGCGGTTACCGGTTGTTCAAACTCGATGCGGATGGGCGCATAAATTTCGTGATTAGATTGTATATTATGGTTGACGGAAAGAAAACGAATTTGCACTTCTTCGTCGTCATCCCTTCTGCTTTGCTGCCTCGGTTCCCGAAAATTGAAATTGATCGTATCGGTTTCCTGAACGTTTATGTTCGTTACCACATCGGTTTTCACGTAATCCATTATTAATTGAATGCTATCCTGCCGGTAAATCAACGAATCTGTGATCCAAAGCGTGATAGTGTCGTTGTCTTTACTTTTCTCCAACAGATACCAATCGGGGTTTGTAGATGAGGGTTTCAATAACCTGAAATTCGGTTCGGTGGTGGGAGCGGCAAAAAAGATGGAAAGTTTGTGCCTTTGCGGGCGTTCATTTTTTTGGTAATACTGACGTTGATAATCGGAAAGAAATGAACGAAGCAGGATGTCGTCCGGCAAAAAACGGGTATAGTTTACCGACTTTACCGAATCGATAATGGTGCTGTCTTTCGGATTGATAATTGTATCTTGCCTTACGGCAGGAATGGAAGACGGTACGATAATTGAGTCCAAAAAAGCAACGGCTTCCTGCGGATTATCGTATTTATAATCTCGGTTTAAATCGTTGAGGGCAAAAATTTTGTAAGAGCCGGGAGCCAATCCTCTTACCGTAAAATTCCCTCGAGAATCGGTTCTCGATATGCGTTCAAAAGTAACGTTGGTGAAGGCAGAGTCGTGCAGGTTGGTATGCATACCCACGTAAATTCCGCTCACGGGTTCCAAATCGGCTGCCGCAAGTACTTTGCCCGAAACGGCAAGCGTATCTAACTCATTGCCGGTGGAAAAAGAAATGGAGAAATTTTCGAGTGGATTACCTTCGTTGTTATCGACAATGGCATCCGTAAAATCTATGGTGTAAGTTGTGTTGGGCAGCAGCTCATCATTTAATTCAACCCTAACTTTCTTACCAATTGCCCGTACAACGGGCATATTTATTTGTGGAGGTGTTATAATTACTTTTTCGTTGGGCTTCTCAACCTTCACATTCTCATCGAATTCAATTTCAATTACGTTTCTACTGACGTTCAATGTATTAAAAGGCGGTGTGGCGTTGAGCACTTTGGGCGGAGCTTCATCATAGAGCCCTCCGGTGGGTGAAGCCATATTGGCGCAAGCGTTCAGGAAAAATATTCCCGAAATAAAAAGGAGAAAAGGAATTAAATATCTCGAAATACAATTCATTCAATAAATTATTCACGGATGTTACCGTTAAGTCGCACAAAAATACAACGATTTAAATAGTTTTTGAATGTTTGATATTTAAAAATTTAAAAACGAGCGAAAAAGGGTTGAAATTGTACTTGGTATAAAAAAGGGATTAACGTTCCTACTGAAGCGTTAACGCTTTTATTGTTTAGCCAAGATATTATAGCCGATTTTGCAATACAAGCATTTTCGTTTATCACAATACTCCTTCCGGAGTTGAATGAGGGCTTGGGAATCGGCTGCATTTTGGGGAATAACTTGAGCTTCCTTAAATTCACTCACAATATTATTCCGCTCGGCTTTCACCGATTCTAAGATTTGGAAAGCCCTGTCGGTATATTTTTCCTGCTCTGTTTTTTTGCCGTAGGTAAAAAGCATCGGAACTACCGTGTTTATAAGTAAAATATCTAAAGATGAATCGCCCAGATATTTATCGGATTTTTTGGATTCTTTTCCGAAGGAATAGTGTGTTTTCCAATAAGGCGAAGTCTCCGCCTGAAAGTGCAATCGCAATTGTTTGTAATCCTCTTTTTCCAATATGGTTGCAAACAATCGGGGCGATTGTTGCAGCAAAGCTGCCAATTGCGCAATACGCACTTGAGGGAAAGCGTTGGGGCGCACCCTCAATTTCTTGAACAGAAATCCTTGCAAAGGTTTCAATTGATATTTGTTGCGTAAAAACCGATATTCGTTTTTCAGTTGCAGGTAATAGTCGTCGGTTATTTTCTCATCCTCCAGCATGCCGGCTTGGCCAAAAAGCAAGGCCTCCATCTGAAAAAGATTATCTCCGTGTTTTTGCACATAGCTTAAGGGCAAACTCAGAGCCAACCGCTCAAATTCATCGGAATTGAGCCCGAAACCATAATTACGGCTTATTAATACGTAAAAAGATTCATCCCAAGAGTTGTTAAATCTCTTCAGATGCAAGAAAATATCGTTGGTTTTTCTTTCCAGGCGTTCAATGGTTAACACGCTCATCCATGAGCGTATCAGGTTTTTATCAATGCTTGGCAGGTGTTTTTTGCACGGAATGTTTGAGTTGCTTTTCAGCAAATAATCGGCGCTCCGTTGCACGTGTTCCGGCACTGTTATTCTGAGTTGAGGAATATCCATGCCTTTGGCGTTCTTAACTTCGGCGTTTATTTGCTCTGCAACGTGCAGAATAACAGAGTTGTAAGCTTCATCTGTATCGTGTTTGTGCTTTTTCCATTCATCGGACGAACGATGGATTTCCACATTCCCCGCCCATACTTTATCATCTATTTTAATTTTGGCATTAAAAAAGTCGGCGCCTGCATCTGTGTTATGAATTCCCGGATCGATGATTTCGATTTTCTTATTGTCGGTAGTTTCCAAACTCTCTGTAGAGAAAAGCCTGAACTTCCAAACGTAGTGAAGAAGATTTTCTCTGTTTGTCATGTAATTAAGTTTTTATGTTGGAGGTCAAATATACGATGAAATTATTTTCTTACAAAAACTTATGTTATCTATTTTAATTTGATTTCTTTATCAAAGAAAAATTAAAACGGAGAAAGATGTATTATTATAGAGTTTTTAAGTATCTTTACTCAAAAATAAAAAGGAACAATGCCTGAAATTAGTAGATTTTACGGAATTGTGGTGTATATGTTTTTTAACGATCACAACCCACCTCACTTTTAAAGTTAAATATAACGATTTTGAAGCGAATATTCTGATTAGCAATGGAACAATTTTAAATGGAGATCTACCCATCAGTAAATTGAAACTGGTAAGTGCGTGGGCAGAAATTCATCAAGAAGAATTGCTCAAAATGTGGGAATCGAAAGAATTTACTAAAATTCCACCTTTAAAATGATGAAAAAAGTAGAAAAGATTATTTGTCAACATCCGTTTGTTATACGCTGTTTTTTCAATAATGGAGAAGAGCGTTTATTGAATTTGGAGGATGTTTTGGACAGAAAACAAAAATTCGCAAAAAAAATATTTAAAGATAACGTTTTCAAGGAAGCAAAAGTGGGCTCATTTGGACAAGTTTATTGGGAGAACATTGCAGAAATTAAAACCTTGGAAGGAAAAATGGAACCTTGCGAGTATGATCTCAGTCCCGAATTCGTTTATATGAATTCTCAACCTGTATAAATAGAACTCTTTTTTTGCTTTTTACAAAGCGGAACCGAATACTTATTATGTTAAACCAAAGTGAAAGAAAAAGCATTAAATATTTAATGCAACGCGAAATTGTCCCGGCAATAGGTTGCACTGAGCCAATGGCGGTATCGCTATGTACTGCGAAAGCAAGAGAAGTTTTAGGTGAAAAACCCGAAAAAATAGAAGTATTATTGAGTGCGAATGTGCTTAAAAATGCTATGGGCGTGGGCATTCCTGGTACGGGAATGATCGGTTTGCCGATTGCCATAGCTTTGGGAGCGCTTATAGGAAAATCAGAATACGGCTTGGAAGTGTTGAGAGACCTTGCACCCGATGATGTAGAGCAAGGAAAACAATTTATCGATGAAAAAAGAATATCTGTAAAACTCAAAGAGGGGATTGAAGATAAGTTATACATTGAGGTCAATTGTTTTTGCGGTGATCATTTCGCCAAAGCAATCATCAGGAACAGCCATACATCGTTTACGTATATAGAGAAAAACGGACAAGTAATTTTGGACAGAAAAGCAAGCGCTTCAGCACAAGAGGGAGAAGATGTCACGCTCAATTTTCAGAAACTTTACGATTACGCACTGGAATCACCCATCGAAGAGCTTGCGTTTATCCTCGATGCGGCAGAAATGAACAAAAAAGCCGCGAAGGTTGCCGAAAGCAGTAATTTCGGACACAACGTTTCCAAGAACCTGAAAGGAGCGAAAGGAAAAAATATTTTCGGTGACAATTTGCATAGCCGCATGGTTGCCTCTACGGCAGGAGCTTGCGATGTGCGCATGGATGGCGCCATGGTTCCGGTCATGAGTAATACAGGAAGCGGTAACCAGGGCATAGCGGCTACGCTTCCCGTGCTAACATACGCCGAGAATACAAACTGCACACAAGAACAACTTATCCGTGCCTTGATATTAAGCAATTTGTCAATGATTTATATTAAGCAACATATCGGTCGCCTGTCGGCGTTATGTGGTTGTGTAATTGCTTCCACCGGAGCAAGTTGCGGAATTACGTATCTCATGGGCGGCAATTATGAGCAGGTAACTTATGCAGCCAAAAACATGATTGCCAACATAACCGGCATGATTTGCGACGGCGCAAAACCCAGTTGTGCCCTGAAGATTGCCAGCGGTGTTTCCACCGCAACGCTTTCGGCGTTGATGGCGATAGAAAACGAAGTAGTAACTTCGCAGGAAGGCATTATCGACGAAGATATAGACAAAACGATACTAAATCTGGCACTGATCGGCAACCAAGGTATGATGGAAACCGATAGAATTGTGCTGGGTATCATTACGAACAAGAAATAAGTTTTGCAGACTACCAACGAGGTCACCCTCGAAACAAAAAAAATAAATAAACTTGTCTGGCAATATGCAGTGCCCGCCATCGTGGGAACGCTAGTGAATGCGCTGTATAATATTGTGGACCGTATCTACATCGGGCAAGGAGTGGGCGCTTTGGCGATTTCCGGGTTAGCTATTACGTTTCCGGTAATGAATCTTACCGGGGCGCTTGGCATGCTCGTGGGAGCGGGGGCCGCAAGCCGGATATCCATCAGTTTAGGGCGAAAAGATAAATGGAGCGCCGAGCAGATTTTAGGCACTTCCCTTGTGCTTATTGTGTTGCTGAATGCGGTTTTCATGACGCTTTTCTATATTTTCCTTGAACCCATTCTTATGGCGTTCGGCGCCACCGAAGCCACTTTCCCATACGCTTACGATTACCTCAGCGTGGTGCTTTTGGGGAATGTTTTCATCAGCCTTTGTTATAGTTTTAACAGTATGATGCGCGCATCGGGCTATCCGAAAAAAGCCATGTACACCATGCTCATCGGCGCCATTCTGAATGTAATTCTTGATCCCATTTTTATTTTCGTCTTCGACATGGGAATTCGAGGCGTGGCTATTGCTACCGTAATCTCCATGTTTCTGGGCATGTTGTTCGTAATGCACCATTTCACGCTCAAAAGCAGTGTCATTCGGTTAAGGCGAAATAACGTCCGATTAAATTGGAAAATTGTATTGGCTATCGTTTCTATCGGATTTTCTCCTTTTAGCATGCAAGTGGCGGCCTCAGGCGTCGCCGTTTTAATGAACACATCGCTCATAAGCTACGGTGGCGATTTGGCCGTAGGCGCTTTTGGTATCTGGAATAGTTTTGCGATGGTTATTTTGATGATAATAGTTGGTTTAAACCAAGGCACACAACCTATAATCGGTTACAATTACGGAGCGAGGAATTACGCGAGGGTAAAATCGACATTGTTTTATGCCATAAAAGTAGGGACAATAATTTCCTCAACGGGATTTATTTTAGGAATGTTTTTCCCCAGACAGCTTTCAGGTATTTTCACTACCGATAAAGAACTTATCGATATTGCCGAAAACGGCATCCGGATTGCAGCCATGGCGTTTCCTGTAGTGGGGCTTCAGATAGTGATATCCAACTTTTTCCAAAGTATCGGTTATGCCATGAAAGCCATGATCCAAAGCCTTAGCCGACAATTGTTGTTTCTGGTGCCGGGCATCCTTTTTCTTCCTCGTTTTTGGGGATTGGACGGAGTTTGGGCGGCAAATCCCATTGCCGATGTGCTGGCCGCATTGTTATCGGTTTACCTGCTTGTGTTGCAGATTCGCATCATTAAAAAACAGGAAAACGAACAATTAAGGAGACAATAAAATGCAAATTTTAACAACAAGTAATTCCAAAGCAACTTACAAACACCGATAAATGAGTAAATTTGCATTCCTGAATTTTTATAAAACAACTGATACAAAAATAACAGTATAATAAAATGAGAAAAAAAGCATTATTAATGATTTTAGATGGTTGGGGCATTGGCAACCGATCAGAAGCAGACTTGATCTACAATACGCCTACGCCCAATTGGGATAGGTTGTTGACAACTTACCCCAATTCTTACTTGCTGGCATCGGGCGAAAACGTAGGATTGCCGAATGGACAAATGGGTAATTCGGAAGTTGGCCACTTGAACATCGGCGCCGGACGCGTGGTTTATCAGGATTTGGTGAAAATAAACCGTGCGTGTCGCGATAACAGCATCATGCAAAATGCCGAAATCGTAAAAGCATTTTCTTATGCCCGCGATAATAAGAAAAAAATCCATTTGCTCGGCTTGGTTTCAGACGGAGGGGTGCATAGCTCGCTGGATCATTTACTGAAGCTAATTGACATTGCCAAAGCCTACGGTGTGACAGACACTTACGTTCACGCGTTTATGGATGGCCGCGATACCGACCCGAAAAGCGGAAAAGGCTTCATAGAACAATTGCAAAACCACATTGACAATACAACCGGAAAAATCGCTTCCATCATTGGCCGTTACTACGCGATGGATCGCGACAAACGTTGGGAACGTATAAAATTAGCGTATGAGTTAATGGTAAACGGCGTAGGAATTCCTGCAACCGACATGGTTCAAGCTATGCAAGACTCTTATGACAACGGCGTTACCGATGAGTTTGTTATGCCCATTGTGAATGTGGATGCAAACGGGAAACCGGTGGCAAAAATAGAGGAAGGCGACGTGGTTATTTTCTTTAATTTCCGTAACGACCGTGCAAAAGAGTTAACAATAGTACTCACCCAAGAAGATATGCACGAATTCGGTATGCATACAATTCCGTTGTATTATTTCACCATGACGCCGTATGACAGCACTTTCTTAGGCTTGAATGTTCTTTTTGATAAGGATAACGTGCAAAACACGATGGGTGAGTACGTTTCCAACCTTGGGCTGAAGCAGTTGCGTGTTGCTGAAACCGAGAAATTTGCCCACGTTACGTTTTTTTTCTCGGGAGGCCGTGAAGCGGAATTTATTGGAGAAGAGCGCATTCTTGTTCCTTCGCCAAAAGTGGCTACATACGATTTAAAACCCGAGATGAGCGCACCGGAAATTGCCGACAGAATGGTTGACGCGCTTAATTCTCAGAAGTTCGATTTTATCGTTCTGAACTTTGCAAACGGCGATATGGTTGGACATACAGGCGTAAAAGAGGCTATTATTCAGGCTATTAGAGCGATTGACGTTTGCATGGACAAAGTAATTGAGGCCGCCAAAGCCAACGATTACGAAGCCATCATCATTGCCGACCACGGAAATGCTGACAATGCCGTAAATGCCGATGGTTCGCCCAATACAGCGCACTCGCTGAATCCGGTTCCATTTGTGTATGTTACAAATGATAAGAACGCAACAATTGAACCCGGAATTTTGGCTGACGTTTCGCCTACTGTTTGTCAGATTTTGGGTATCGATATCCCGAAAGAGATGACAGGGCGTGGTCTGATTACATTCTAAAAAACCGTTGTGATATAATAAAAAACGAGCGCCGAAAAATTTCAGCGCTCGTTTTTGTTTTTCTCTTCTGCTTACAGCATATTTTGTAACTTCCCCGGTGTAAGGTCCATTGCCTTAATTACACCATTTTCATCTAACAAGTAGTTTTTAAATCCTTTGGCCAAGCGAAAATTTTTATAGACTTCCGATTGAATGCCTGCGAACTCACAAAACTGATTTACGGGCTCAATTTCATCCAATAGCAGTGTTTTCTCAAACACGTTTTCGTTATCATCAAACGAAACGGAAACCAAGGTTACATCGGGATAATATTTTTTCAAAAAATTGTGTAACTGCACGTTTCTTGCTCGGGAATTTGCATCGTATGCGGCCCAAAAATTCAATACCACTTTTTTGCCTTTGTAATCGCCCAATTCGAGATTATTTCCTTCCGATCCCTGAAGCGCTATGTTAGGAATTTGCTCTCCCGGATAATAACCTGTGGAAGGTTTGTTGGTTTTGGTTGAACTCGAAATGAATATGAGCGAAACGATTACCGTCAGGCAAAAGTTTACATACTTCATAAAAACTGATTTTGGTGAATAAAAGATCTTATTATTGCTTCGCGCAATAAATAAGATCAATAATTTTGCGGAACACTTTCCGTTTTTTGCGGGTGCAAATGTAGCGTCTATTTGTTGAAAAATAAATTTTTAACACAAAAACTTTATTTTTCTATGTTAAAAAGTGTTCAGCCGAATAACTAAATCATTGTAAATCAAATGATCAAAATTCAGAGAAAAACGCTTCTACGGCTTCTGCAGACGTATCTTTTAAAATCACTTTTTTATCTTTATCCAATAAATAAAAAGTAGGTATGGCTTTAATATCGTACAGCCGTTGTTTTGTTATCACCATATTTTTGTCGTAAGCATTTATCCATCTGTTGGGGAGTTTAGATAGATAAGATTTCCATTCATTCACATTCGCATCCGGATAAATGGTAAGAACGGTAAGCATTGTTCGTGTTGGCGAGTTCATTGCAAAAGCTTTGTTCAGCGCTTCTGATTTATTTAAACGTTGGGTTATGGCTGCGCAAGTGGAACACTCGGGATTAGAAAACATCAATATAAGGTATTCGCTTTTTATGCTGTGCAGATTATTGGTTTTCTCAGTTGCAAGCGTATAAATGAAATCGTTGGCTGTTTGAGCTACTCTGTTTTTCAGTACCATTTCGAGTTGAAATTCATATTTCGATCTGTCGGCATCGGAAATCAAATCGGATTTTGTTATCTCCTGTAGCACGGGAATATAAAAATCTTCGTTTCGAAACGGGGAATTGGCATCGTAAAAATATTTTTCGAAAAGCGACGCGAAGTGATTGTACATTGGCGCATTGTTTCCGGCTTTACCGAGCGTGTAACCCAACGATTCCTTTGTCTTTTCCAACGGAACGTAGGAAAGAATGTTGATATAATCCACGAACGCCTGTTCGGTAACTTCGGGACGGCGGATAAGTGTTGTGTCGCTGAAATCGAACCTGTCCCAATAATGCATAACAAGATATTCGGCGCGCATATCGGAATTTGTGAGCGTGGAAGGAATATCGGGCAGGACAAACGTATCGGGAACAATGATATTTTCTTGCTCAAAAGAGTCTATTTCCGCAGCATCCGATTGCGTTTTCTTACTTGATGAGCATGAAATTCCGATAGCCAAAAAAAGCAACACGAATATTTGAATTACAAGCTGTTTCATTATAAATGTTTGATTTTTTACGATGTAAAATTATAAAATATTTACGGAAGATTTCCGGTTCTTAGCAAGAGAATTGAAAAATTGAATATTTTTTGTACATTTGTCTTTGCTAAAATCTGAAAACAAAGAATGGACAATTATATTGTATCGGCGCGAAAATACAGGCCATCCACTTTTCGTTCGGTTATCGGGCAAGAAGCCCTTACCACAACGTTGCGAAATGCCATTGCAAGCAATAAATTGGCTCACGCCTATTTGTTTTGCGGGCCGCGCGGAGTGGGCAAAACCACATGCGCGCGTATCTTTGCCAAGACAATTAATTGTCTGAACCCTACTCCTGAACACGAAGCTTGTAACGAATGCGAGTCGTGTGTTGCGTTTAACGAACAACGCTCGTATAATATTCACGAACTCGATGCGGCTTCCAATAACTCGGTCGATGATATTCGAACATTAATAGACCAAGTGCGCGTGCCGCCGCAAATCGGGAAATACAAAGTATATATTATCGATGAGGTGCACATGCTTTCGCAATCTGCCTTTAACTCGTTCTTAAAAACGCTCGAAGAGCCGCCGGCGCACGCTATTTTTATTTTGGCGACCACCGAAAAGCACAAAATCATCCCTACGATCTTGTCTCGATGCCAGGTTTATGACTTCAATAGAATCGGAATCCCCGACATCGTAAATCATCTGTTGTACGTTTCCGAAAAAGAAAACGTAAAGGCCGAAACGGAAGCCCTGAATATTATCGCCCAGAAAGCCGATGGCGGAATGCGCGACGCGCTTTCGATCTTCGACCAAACCGTGAGTTATACTTCGGGAAATGTAACTTATAAATCCGTAATCGAAAACCTCAACGTATTGGATTACGAATACTTTTTTAAACTCACCGACGCGATCTTAGACGGAAATGTGGTGGAATGTTTGCTTGTTTTAAACGACATTTTAAACCGAGGTTTCGAGGGGCAATATATTATAAACGGCATCACTTCTCACTTTCGCGATCTATTGGTTTGTAAAGATCCGGTAACGGCGCAATTGTTTGAGGTCGGCGCTTCTATCCGCCAACGATATATCGATACGGCAAAACGCTGCAGCAACAATTTCTTATATGAAGGCATTGAAATTGCCAACGACTGCGATCTCAACTATCGCCTAAGCAAAAACAAACGACTGTTGCTGGAACTTACGCTCATAAAGCTTTGCCAATTAGCGGAAAATCCCACCGGAAAAGTTCCGCAAGAAAAAAAAAACGAGATTAAGCCCATAAAACCTGCCGAAAAACAAGAGTCAGGAAATATATTATCGGAGCCCAAAGCAGCTAAAATACAAAGCAAAAGCACTACGCAGGAAACAAAAGACATCTCTCAAAAACCTCAGATTTCAAAAAAAACCGTTCCCTATTTAGGAATATCGTTGTCGTCTCTTACAAAGAAAGAAGAACCTCCCATAACCGTAAGCAAAGATCAGCCCCAAAAAACACGCAGCAGTCTCTTCTCGGAGGAGCAACTTCAGGCAGCATGGAGTGAGTTTACCGACAAGCTTACAGAAGAGAAATTGCTGAAAAGCACCATGACTTTTTACAAACCGAAAATGTTAAGCGAAAGTGTTTTCGGAATTGAAGTCGGGAGTGAATTAAATAAGAATTATCTCGACGAGCATAGTTCGGATATTTTGTCGTTCCTGCGCGAAAAATTGCAGAACGATGACATAACCATGACGATTAAAATTGCCGAAGGCAACCTTTCTACGAAAGCGTTGACTCCAAAAGACATGTTCGAAGAAATGGCTCAACAAAATCCCGCGTTGCAGAAATTATCGGATGAGTTTGACCTCGAATTGCTTTAATTTCTAAAAAATGGTGATAAAATATACTTCTTTTTTTCTTCTCCTCCTTTTTTTTGTTTCATGTGTTACCAATGAAAAGGAACAAAGATCGGCGCTTTTGCAACATAGCGACACGATTGTTGAAATTTCCAAAGAAGACACTATTATAGATGCAGATTATACTTTCGAAGAAGCCATTGCCGGAACAAAAGCACCGAAACAAATCATCGATCAATTGGAACTTTTTGATGTTTTATACACATCCACCGATGGAAAAATTCATCGTGGGCAAATACTTTCCAATAAAAAAATAGCAGAAGACATAAAATACATGTTCGATTTTATGTTGGCGGAAGATTTTATTATAGAAAAAGCCATTCCCATTGTAAAATACGATTGGAACGACAGCCTCTCGATGGACGATAACAACACATACAGTTTTTGTTATCGGAATATTCGTTACTCAAAACATGCACGCGGTATGGCGATAGATATAAACCCCCGATTTAATCCGGTGCGGTATAAGCGCTTGAAGAAGCCGAATGAACCTGCGGGCGCCGTTTTAGATACAACTGTAAACGGAACATTGTATCCGGAGCATATCGTTGTAAAAGAATTTCGCAATCGAGGCTTTCGTTGGGGGTACACCTTTTCGAAATATTACGACGACCATCATTTTGAGAAAAGATAATATCCAAGCCTAAATCAACCCGCCCAACTTTCTCTGTCCAGATTTCTGTAATTAATGGCTTCGGCCAAATGAGCCGGAAGAATATTTTCCGAACCTTCCAAATCGGCTATGGTTCGCGATACTTTCAGGATTCTATCGTAAGCGCGAGCCGATAAACTAAGCCTGTCCATGGCTGTTTTTAGTAATTGCAAGCCTGCGGCATCGGAAGCGGCATATTTGTGCAACATTTTCGAAGTCATTTGCGCGTTGCAATAAACACCGTTCACTTTTTCGAATCTTTTGGCTTGAATTTGTCTTGCTTTTAACACGTGTTTGCCTATCTCAATACTGTGTTCGGCGGGTGTCCTATCCGATATTTTTTCGAACGGGACAGGAACGATCTCAATGTGAATATCGATGCGATCGAGCAACGGGCCGGAAATCTTGTTGAGATATTTCTGCACGGCTCCGGGCGGACAAACGCAGGCCTTTTCGGGATGATTGTGGTAACCGCAAGGGCAGGGATTCATAGCCGAAACGAGCATAAAGCTCGCTGGATATTCTACCGAAAATTTAGCTCGCGAAATAGTTATTTTTCTGTCCTCCAACGGTTGTCGCATTACTTCCAGTACACTTCTGTTAAATTCAGGAAGTTCATCCAAAAAAAGTACGCCGTTATGTGCCAAGCTAATTTCTCCGGGTTGAGGATAAGCGCCGCCGCCTACCATGGCTACATCGCTGATTGTGTGATGTGGCGAGCGAAAAGGACGACGCGCCATCAAAGAAGTACTTCCTTCTAATTTTCCGGCAACGCTATGTATTTTTGTAGTTTCCAACGCTTCTTCCAATGTAAAAGGCGGCAAAATAGAAGGCATTCGCTTGGCCATCATCGATTTTCCGGCTCCGGGCGGGCCAACCATAATAATATTGTGGCCGCCCGCAGCCGCCACTTCCAAAGCGCGCTTTACATTTTCCTGTCCTTTTACGTCACTGAAATCGAATTCGAAATTCGATTGATTATCCAAAAACTCTTGTTTAATATCCACTTTCGTGGCTTCCAGTTCAACTTCGCCATTGGCGAAACCGGTTACTTGCCGTATGTTCTCCACTCCGTAAACATCCAATCCGTCAACCACGGCAGCTTCTTTGGCATTTTCGGCAGGGAGTATGAATCCTTTGTAACCGCTCTCTTTCGCCATGATGGCAATAGGCAGCGCGCCTTTTATGGGCAGGATTTTGCCGTCGAGAGATAATTCTCCCATCATGATGTATTCGCTCAGCTTGTCGGGATTTACCGATTCGGAAGCGCCCAAAATACCGATTGCCAACGGCAAATCGTAAGCCGACCCTTCTTTCCGAATATCGGCAGGAGACATATTGATAACGATCTGTTGGCGTGGAAATTTAAATCCGTTTTCCTGAACGGCAGAAACAATGCGCTCGTGGCTCTCCTTCACGGAAGCGTCGGGCAACCCCACCAAAAAAAACCTTATTCCTTTGGTGCAATTAACTTCAATAGTAATTAGCGTGGCATCAATACCTTGCACTGCCGCTCCAAATACTTTGACTAACATAACGTTTATTGTTGTGGTGAGTTCCCGTTTTGAGCCGATCGGTTTATTTTCTTTTCGGCCTCTGCGGGATGGATATTTCTATCGGTAATGATTCCTTGCGGAGATATTAAAATATTATTCGGTATAAACTGGATGTTATAAGCATCCACGATGTCTGACGCCCAACTTTTTTTCTCGGGCACAACTGTCCACGGAACAGAGTCGCTTTCTATGTAAGAAATAGGATAAATGTCCGAATCGATATAAACAGTAAGGAAAGCCACGCTGTCTTTGGGCAAATCTGCATACGTTCTTTTTAAAACTTGAATGGATTCTCTTGAATCTTTGGATGCTGCGGAAACAAATGACAAAAGCAGGTATTTTCCCCTGAAATCGTTCGATGTAACGGCTTTCCCGTCTTTGTCGGTTATATTGAAATAAGGCATGGGAGCGCCTTCTGCCGAGCTGTTTATCTTATCGGAAAAGGCTTTCAGGTTAAGGGCCAATTGACTGTTCTTTACATCGCCTTCAATGTATCCGAGGACTCTTTCGAGCGCCATTGGATTTTCGGCGTTGCTGAAAAAATCGTTGATCAAAACAAGGCTCGATGCTTTCTTGGGATTCTCTTTAATAAAATCTTCGGCTTTCAGTAAAAGTTGATGGTTGAGTGAATTGATCTGCGCGACATCTTCGGTATTCGAAAGCGTCCTTCCGTTGGAAACGGTATCGACATTATTGTTCACGTGTTCCAGGTTGTTGATCAAGTGCGCCCGCTGGAGCAATAAGTCCTGATTGGTTTCTTTAAACGAAGTCAATTCATTGTTTATATCATTTCCCGTAATTTTCATGAGATCGGGGAAATTGGCATCGCCGTTAAGTTTTATCTTGTCTCCTTTATCGGCAAAGATAGAAACCGATGTTTTTTGTTCGTTAAAATACAGCGAGAAAACTGTAAGTGTGTCGAGGCGCACGTTGTAACTGAACTTTCCGTTTCGGTTGCTTTTGATGGTATCGATAGCCAGCGTATCGCCCGATACATATGCAGCCAGAATAGTGGGGGATTCTAACTCGCTGATATTTCCTTTGATAACAATATCATTACCGCCATTTTTCTTGCACGAAAAAACGAGCAGGATAAATGCAAACAATAATAAATATTGTTTTATGATAGTGTAAAAAACTTTTTTGTTTGTCAGATTCATTGACGTTACTCCCGATGCACTGCGCGATAATATTACTTTTTAACGAAACTTATTATAGAAGATTGCAAAGATAATTTATAATTTTATATTATTCAATATTTTTTACATTTATTTGCTGTTTTTTTAATTTTAATATCTTCTGCTAAGAATTACGCATATGTAAGTGTTTCAAATTTCCTATTTATCGACTATATTTGTAAGCGAAAACAGAGATATGAACGCTCCTTTAGCAGAAAGGCTTCGGCCTCAGAATTTAGACGAATTTATCGGACAGGAACACTTGGTCGGTAAGGGAGCCATTCTGCGTAAAATGATAGATTCGGGAAGAATTCCGTCCATCATACTTTGGGGCCCGCCCGGAGTAGGCAAAACAACGCTCGCTAATATTATCGCCAACACCATACAAGCCCCTTTCTACAAATTAAGCGCGATAAACTCCGGTGTGAAAGACGTGCGAGAGGTCATTGACAAAGCCAAAAATACCCGATTTTTTGATTCGGCTACGCTCATTTTATTTATCGATGAAATACATCGCTTCAGCAAATCGCAGCAAGACTCTTTGTTAAATGCAGTAGAAACCGGTACGATTACATTATTTGGCGCTACCACCGAAAATCCTTCTTTCGAGGTGATACGCCCATTGCTTTCGCGCTGCCAGATTTACGTGCTGAAATCTTTGGACAAAGAGCATTTGACTATCTTGCTAAACAGGGCGTTGACAGAAGATACAATACTGAAGGAAAAAAAGATAACCGTTTCCGAAACGGATGCACTGTTCCGCTTTTCCGGCGGCGACGCGAGGAAATTGCTCAATATCATCGATCTGGTTGTTACGGCGGAAAATGACGGTGAAATTTTCATCAACGATAAAAAAGTAACCGAGAGGTTACAGGAAAATCCGGGCGCTTACGACAAGGGCGGCGAAATGCATTACGATATTATTTCGGCTTTTATCAAATCCATTCGCGGAAGCGATCCCGATGCGGCCATTTATTGGCTCGCGCGCATGGTGGCGGGCGGCGAAGACCCAAAATTTATTGCCCGCCGCCTTGTAATTTCCGCCGCCGAAGATATCGGTTTGGCCAATCCCAACGCCTTGTTGCTTGCCAACGCGTGTTTTGAAACGCTGCAAAAGATCGGTTGGCCCGAAGGGCGCATCGTGTTGGCCGAAACCACCGTTTATTTGGCTACTTCGCCGAAAAGCAATTCGGCGTACGTTGCTATCGATAAAGCCATTGCCAAAGTAGAGCAAACCGGTAATTTGCCTGTGCCGTTGCATTTACGCAATGCGCCCACATCGTTGATGAAAGAACTGGATTACGGAAAAAATTACAAATACGCTCACGATTATGAGAATAATTTCGTGCAACAAGATTATCTTCCCAAAGAACTGAAAAACACGCGTTTCTGGGACGCGCAGAATAATCCTTCGGAAGTAAAAATGCGAGAGTTGATGAAGAAATTGTGGGGCAATTAGATTTCCGATTTACGCATCACGATTGTAGGGAGATAATCGCCAAAAAGTCTTTGTTCTTGGCTCTTTGTTCTGATAGTCTGTCTAATACCAATCCATTCCCCGATCGTAAGGAGAGTTGCGCTGTTCGTATTTCAAGTCTTGCAAGATAGAGGCGTTTGCGCGAATAACAAAGTTATACGATTTGTATGGCCCGATAGGGATAAAACTTGCCGACATGCTCCAGCAGTGCAAATTTCGGGTTAACGAACAGTTGATACTGGTGAATTTTTTCAGATCGAAATTATAATCGGTATTAAACGTGAAGTTCCAGTTCTTTGTTGGTTGTAATGAGCCGCTTAAGCCAAGATTGTGAGTTAATCTGCCGGGATATTCCATACGGTCGTAATTAAAATTTTGCATATTGTAGCCGTACCGCAACGAATAATTGATGGATAAATTCCAATTAATCTGATTTTTAAGGAATCCGTCATCGTCAAACTCTCCGATGGAATTTTCCGCTTGATCGAAAACACTTCGCTTGGGCGCGGTTTCGTAAGGATTTTCGCCCATGGTGCCGTCGTCCGGCAAGTCTCTGTCTATTTCATCCTTTCGTTCATCTTCGGTTTTTCCGTCGTCTTCGCCTCCAAACCACTTTTTAAAAGTGTCCTGATTGATGGAGTAAGAAAACGAAGTCCCGGTACTCATCAATTTTCCGAAACCCCTCCCGTTGAAAATTCGGAGTTTATCCACAGCAACGGGTTGTCCGTTGTGATTGAGTTCATACATATACGGATCCCAAGTAGCATTCAGGCTCAAGGTGTAAGATTTAGACAATTTTAATCTGATATTGGTGTTAATCATGCTCCATTTCATGGAATCCGCCATCATGTTGTAGCCGAAATTTATTCCGAGGTCGTCAATCAGGCTTATTTTTCGATATCCCGTAGTGTCTTTGTCGCTTCGGATTTTCATTTCGAGGTTGTTTTTAAAATCGAAGCTAATGCTTCCACTCTCGCCGCTTGATGCGCTTCCGAACATCAAACCCGAATAGGGAGAGTAGTTGTACAGCATTTCTTCACCAAATTCGTTGCGGTAAGTATATGTTTCGTAGAAACCGTATCGAGGATCGCCGAAATCGGGACGATAACTTAAACTGATGCTCGGCGAAAAGACATGGCGAATGGCCTGGATTTTGTCGCCGAACATTTTCCAGGGCGTGTACATACCGTATAATTTGGTGTTGGCGCTGATTGAAGTATTGTAATCATAAACCCGTTTAAAACCGTTCACGGTATCAACCACCACGTGTTGCCGCCTCACCGGATCCCACGCTTGCTTGATGCCTCCGGTGTACCAACGCTCAGTATAATTGAAAGAAGGCGATATTTGAATAACATCGAACAAGGAAAATGTGGCGCTGACAGGAATATTGTGACGCATGCCGTTTTGCCAGTCTTTGGTAAGATTCGATTTAAAAAACAAATGTTCTTTTGTGGTTATGGAGTTTCGGAATTCGCCGGAGTAGCTCATCGATATTTTTTCGTACCAACGTTCCGCGCCCACAATGTTTTTGCGTTTGAACGGATAAATACGGTTCATGGTGATAGAAAGGTTGGGTAAGGTAGCGGAAATAGTTGAATCGCGCGATACCTGGTTTATATTCATTGTAGCCGAAAGGCTCCAGGGCGAATCGGGAAAACGTTGGGTAATATTCACGCTTGAGCTCTTGGTGTTGTTTGCCGCTTCGCGGGTGTAAAGCCGTGAAATATCGTTGTGGTTTGCCCGGCTGGTGGAAAAGTTAACGCTTGCCGAAAAGGTTCGGAACATGTTTGCTTTGGGATCTTGTGAATGTGTCCAATTAACTCTGAAATCTTTTGAAACGGAGTACGCGCCCGGAATATCCAAATCTCTTAAACTCCGGTCTCCCATAACAGTATTCAGATAACTGGCATTTACGCTACCCGAAAACTTATAGCGCTTGCGATAATTGGATCTTGCGGTTACGCCCCACGTGCCTTTGGTATATAATTCGCCCGTAAGGGCAAGATCTACATAATCGTTGATGGCAAAATAATAACCTCCGTTTTGCAGGTAAAACCCACGATTCATTTCATCGCCGTACGAAGGCATGATGATTCCCGACGAATATGTTTTGGTGAACGGGAAAAAAGCAAAGGGCAATACAATGGGAAACAATGGCACATCGGCTACAACAAGCCACGCCGGCCCGGTTACCACATCTTTCTCGGGGCGGACTTTGGCTTTGGATAGGTTGAGATAGAAGTGCGGATGGTCGTGCAAATCGCAAGTCGTGTATCGGGCGTTTACCATGTAAAAGGAGTTGTCGGGATTTTTTTTCGCCTGATTAGCGACAATATATCCTTCGCCTTGTTGAGTAATGACGTTTGAAATGAACGCTTTTCCTGTTTCAAAATTGTAGCGGACTTTTTTCATCTCATATTCCGTTCCTCCTTGAGTGAAAACAGGATGCCCAAACTCTTTCCCTATAGAATCCAACCCAAAGGTGGATGAAATGATGTTGCTATCTAAATCCATGGTAATATACTCACCCTTTATAGCCAGGTCGGCGTACTTCACATCGGCGTCGCCGTATAAATATCCCATGTTCCCTTTGGTGAAAACCATAGAATCTTTTGCCGTGTAATGCACGGGAGCTTCCAAAGTTTCTTTCTTCAAAGCGATGCTGTCAACGGCAACGCTGTCGGTTTGCGCTTGCAAGCGCAAGGAGTCATTGCTCAGCGTTCTTGTTTGTGAATAAGAAAATTGAGGAAAAAGCGTGGTTACAAGTACAAAAAATATAATAGTTACAAGTTGCTTCATCGAGAAATGCCCAAGTCTCTGCAATTTAGAGCGCAAAACTAATCAATTTAGCCTGAAATAGCATCCAAATTTATAAAAATAAAACTTAAGACAGGTTCAATAAGGCTTTTTTAAGTAAATCTTGGGTCTTTCCTAAAATGAAAGGACAATTTTCTATTTTTAAAATGAATTAAACAATTAATCGGGTTTTAGCTTTTCCAGAAACTCTTTGAATCTTTCTCTCGAACCCTTTATTTCTCCCAAGGTATATGAAACAGGCAATATATATTCAGATAAACAAACGTATTGCTTTGAGGTATCTTCCAAAAGAGAAAGTTTTTTTGTGCCCCATAAAATTTTAAAAAATTTAGTTTTTCAAGAAGATATTATCCCCAATTCTAATGGCAGAATTAACTATTTTGATGTGTAACGGTAATCAGTTGACATCCTTGGATATTTCCGACAATGATAAACTAATATATATTGATTTTGCATACAATAAAATGGAGGCGTGTACCCTAGACAATATTTATAAAGCTTTGAAACCTACTACAGAAGGCGAAATAAATAACGCCGACAATTTTGGATCTGAAACCAGTAATACGAAAATTGCCACCGATAAAGGTTGGAAAGTAACTTTAGTGGGTGACGGCACTGGATGTGCAAGTTCGGTTTCGGAAGAGGAAGAAATACGTTTTGCTATGGTATTATATCCCAATCCTGCCAAAGATATTCTCAATATTAAATTATCTAATTATTATAAAAGCGAAAAACTCATAATAACCGACCTATTAGGAAAAATTATTTATTCACAACCGATAACTACCGATGAAATAACTATTGATGTAAGTAAATTAATAAGAGGGATATATTTGATTAAAATAGATAATAAAGTGAAAAAGTTAATATTAAGATAAAGAAGTTTAGCAATTACGAAAGTTGTATTTATAAATTCCACAACGCTTTCTTAAACATTTCAAAGCTATTCGGTAACGGATGAGTTTGTTTTTCACGTTGCATAAAAACTTTTAACTTTTCGGGAATTTGGATAGAAACTCCCACGCAATTTTCCACTGTTTCTTTAAACTTGGCGGGATGAGCGGTAGCGAGAAAAACGCCGGTTTCGTGTGGCTTCTTATCTTGTTTGAGAGCTAAATAAGCACAAGCGCCATGAGGATCGAGAAGGTAATTTGATTTTTCGTGGACGGTTTTAATTGTGGATATTATTTCTTCATCGGAGAATGTGTATCCCGATATGTCATTTGCGATGGCTTTATGAGAGTGCTCGTATAAATCGAGAATACGGTCAAAATTGCTGGGCGCGCCCACATCCATTGCGTTCGCAATGGTTGCGACAGAGGGTTTAGGGTTATAATTCCCTGTTTTCAGGTAATTGAAAAAAACGTCATTGCGATTATTGGCAGCACTAAATCTTTTTATCGGCAAACCCATTCGTTTGGCGAAAAGCCCGGCAGTGAGGTTTCCCAAATTTCCGCTTGGCACAGAAACGACAACGTTCTCTTCAATTCCTTGTTTTGCCAATTGCGCGTAAGCGTGAAAGTAGTAGAAAGATTGCGGCAGAAATCGCGCAACATTGATGGAATTGGCCGAGGTAAGATTCATTTGCAGGTTCAGTTCTTCGTCCATAAAAGCGGATTTCACCAATGCCTGACAATCATCGAACGTGCCGTCGATTTCGAGCGCCACGATGTTCTGTCCCAGCGTGGTAAATTGTGCTTCCTGAATATCGCTCACTTTCCCCGACGGATACAGTACAAACACTTGAATACCGTCCACACCCAAAAAGCCGTTGGCGACCGCGCTTCCGGTATCGCCCGAAGTGGCAACTAATACTTTTACATCTTCCTGCCCCTGCTCTTTTACGAAATACGATAACATCCGTGCCATAAAGCGAGCGCCAACATCTTTAAACGCGAACGTGGGCCCGTGAAAGAGTTCGAGTACGTAGATTCCTTGTTTCACTTTCACGAGTGGAATATCGAAATTGAGCGTATCGGTAACGATTTCATCCAGTTTTTCCTTCGGAATATCTTTACCGAAAAAAGCATCGGCAACGACTTTCGCGATTTCGGTTAAATCAAAACTGCCTATTTCATCGAAGAAATCCTGAGGAAGACTTGAAATTTTTTCGGGCATATACAATCCCTTGTCGGGGGCAAGGCCTTTAACAACAGCCTCTTGGAGTGAGGCGAGCGGGGCTTTGTGATTGGTGCTGTAATAAACCCCTAAATCCCCTAAAGGGGATTTGGCAGTCTGTGAATTATTCTTCGTTTCGTTCATAGATTTTTCATTTTTATGACTCCTCCGCTCTCCTGACAGTTGCGCAGGTATTATCTTTTATCCTGTTTGATCAGTAGCCATTCCTCAAGTCCCCTTTAGGAGATTTAGGGATAAATAGGCTTTTCATCAACTCATCGCCTTTCAATAACCCAAAACTTCCGTTTCGTGCGGCAAACTCATCATAAGTTTGAACACTGTCGGGTGAAATGCCTTTATGATAGATCACAAAAGGAATGGGTTCGCGGGTGTGCGTGCGAATGGCGCAGGGCGTGGGGTGGTCGGGCAACACGGCAATAACTACGGGTTCATCCCATTTTTCCGTTTCTTCGAAAATGGTTTTTACTACGCGCGCATCCAAATATTCAATTGTTTTAACCTTCAGCGCCACGTCGCCTTCGTGCCCCGCTTCATCGCTTGCCTCTATGTGAAGGTAAATGAAATCTTTCTCACGAAGGGCTTTCAACGCGGATTGGGCCTTCCCCTCGTAATTGGTATCATATAATCCGGTGGCGCCTTCCACCAAAATCATTTCCAATCCGGCATAAACGCCTATACCGCGAATTAGATCCACTGCCGAAATTACCGCTCCGTTTTTGATCGGAAACATTTCATTCAAGTGTTTCATGTTCGGCCTGTAACCGGGCGACCACGGCCAAATGCTGTTGGCCGGGTCTTTGCCTTCGGCAATGCGTTTTTGATTGATCGAATGGCCGTGAAGAATTTCTTGCGAAGCAAGGATGAGTTTATTGAGTTTTTCGGCGGTTTCTTGAGCCAATTCGTCTTCGGATTTGACAAGCAAAGGCAAGAAAGGCTTTCCGGGCACATCGTGTGGAGGCGTACAGTCTATTTTTTTATTTCCGCCTTTCATTTTCAGTAAGTTTCGATAAGAAACCCCCGGGTAAAAACTAAAAATTCCGTTGCCTAATTTTTGGTTTAGAAAATGAATAAGTTCCGTTGCTTCCTGCGTTGAAATATGTCCCGCAGAGTGATTTTTCAGTAAATCACCTTCCATACAAACCAAGTTGCATCGCATGGCCATTTCGCCATCTTCGATTTCTACGCCCATGCTTGCGGCTTCCAAAACGCCGCGTCCTTCGTAAACTTGGGGCACGTTGTAACCGAGGACAGATAAATTGGCAATTTCACTTCCCGGAGAAAATCCTTCGGGAATGGTGTCGAGCAATCCGCTTCGGCCTTTTTGCGCGAGTAAATCCATGTAAGGCGTGTGTGCCGCTTGCAGCGGCGTTTTGTTTCCCAGTTCTGGAATGGGTTCGTCGGCCATGCCGTCGCCGAGGATGATGATATATTTCATTTGGGGAGAAGCGATTTCCAAATCGCTGAAATTTTTATAAAATAATTCCGCAAAGCGAGTTGGAACTCGCTTCACCCGTTTACCTGATATTTGCAATAGAGATTATGTCCGAAAAAACACCGGCTGCCGTTACATTTGCGCCTGCGCCATATCCTTTTATGATCATCGGATATTCGTTGTAACGTTCCGTGGTGAGCATAATAATGTTGTTGCTTCCTTCCAGGTCGTAAAAGGGATGCCCTTTTTCCACTTCCCGAAGCCCTACTTCACATTTTCCGTTGTCGTAAGTAGCAATAAAACGAAGTTTCTTATCTTCTTGCGCCAATTTTTTTCTTCTTTCTTCAAAAGATGCATCCATTTCCGATATCGTTGTCCAAAACTCATCCAAAGTTCCTGAAAAATATTTTTGAGGGATAAACAAATTCTTTTTCACATCTTCCTGCTCCACTTTTGCTCCCGCTTCGCG
Organism: Bacteroidota bacterium; assembly: GCA_023424395.1. Taxonomy (GTDB): domain Bacteria; phylum Bacteroidota; class Bacteroidia; order Bacteroidales; family Dysgonomonadaceae; genus JAFADY01. The sequence continues at coordinate 92,703 of JAFADY010000010.1, forward strand.
AGAAAGAATAACGAGTTTTCGTGTTACGTCTAATCCGCTTAGATCAATGCGTGGGTCGGGTTCTGCAAACTGTGCTTCTACGGCCATGCGGATGGCTTTGCTGAAAGGAATCTCTTCGCTCAATGTATTGAAAATAAAATTCAATGTGCCCGAAAGCACAGCCTCAAGCTTCACAATTCTGTCTCCCGAATTGATCAACGAATTCATTGTGTTGATAATCGGAAGGCCTGCGCCTACATTGGTTTCGAACAGGAATTTGACGCCTGTTTTTCGGGCGGTTTCTTTTAATCTGTGGTAATTTTTATACGGAGAAGAGGCCGCAATTTTATTGGCGGTTACGATCGATATATTTTTAGAAATAAGTTCTTCGTACAACTTCGAAATATCTTCACTTGCGGTACAATCCACAAATACGGAATTGAAAATATTCATTTTCTCAATTTCATCCCGAATGGTTTGGGGAGAGCTTTTCATGCCTTTCTCCATCAAATTTTCGAAATAATTCTCTAATGCAATCCCTTCTCTCGAAAATAATGCTTTTCGTCCGTTGGCTATTCCAACTACGTTGATCCTGAGTTTATTCTGCTCTTTTAGCGTATTTTGTTGCTGCTTAATTTGTGCCAACAATTTACTGCCGACTGTTCCTGTGCCAATCACAAAAAGATTAAGTTCTTGATACGGCGATAGGAAAAACGAATCGTGAATCACGTTCAGGGATTTCTTCAGATCGCTTTTGGCGATGACGCACGATATGTTTGTCTCACCTGCGCCTTGCGCCAATGCAACAATATTGATTCCGTTTCGGCCTAAAGCGCCGAAAAATTTTCCGGCAATGCCGGGCACGTGTTTCATGTTTTGTCCCACAACTGCTATGGTAGACAAGTCATATTCAACTTCAATTTCGTTGATGCTCCCGAGCGCTATTTCGTGAGCAAATTCTTTACTGAGAACTTTTTTTGAAAGCGCCGCATCTTGCGAGCGGATACCGATAGAAGTGCTGTTTTCCGACGAAGCTTGCGAGACCAGAAAAACGCTTATCCCGTGATTAGCCAAGGACGAGAATATTCGTTTGTTTACACCGATAACTCCCACCATACCAAGACCTTGAATGGTGATTAGAGCCGTATTGTTAATGGAAGAAATTCCTTTTATGATTTTTCCGTTCGGGTCGGGTGTGAGATTTAAAATCAATGTGCCTTCCGATTGGGGTTTGAAAGTGTTTTTCACCAAAATGGGTATGTTTTTGTGATAAACAGGAAATATGGTTGGCGGATAAATCACTTTCGCTCCGAAATTGCTCAATTCAATGGCTTCTATAAATGAAAGTTCCTCAATAACATACGCCGATTGAATGATCTTTGGATCGGCAGTCATAAAGCCGTCCACATCCGTCCAAATTTCCAAAACCGACGCATCCATTGCCGCGGCAATAATAGCCGCAGTGTAATCCGATCCACCTCTTCCCAAATTGGTAATATCGCCATCATCTTTGCTTGATGAAATAAATCCCGGTATTATGGAAACTTCAGGCAACGAATTTTTATTAAAAGTTTTCGCAATTAATTCATTCGAATAAGTAATATCGGGAATATGCTGACTGAATTGTTTGTTGGTTTTTATAAATTGTGTGGGATCGAAAAGTTCGGAACCTTGTATCGCGTTGTGCACAATGAGTGAAGATAGCCTTTCGCCGTAACTCACTATCTTGTCTGATGTTTTTTGCGAAAGATCGCCAATGAGATAAACACCCCGCAAAATGTTTTTGAGGTCTTCAAATAACAGACTTGTTTTTGCTATTAACGCTTCCTTACTGCTTGGCTTATCGATTATTTTTTCGATCATGTCTTCATGACGAAAAATAATTTCTTCCAAAACGGTTTTATAAGCAATGTTGGCTTTTACGGCAAAATCCGAAGCCAATAATAACCTGTCGGTTACGCCTCCAAGAGCCGAGACCACTACTATTACGGGTTCTTTTTCGGCCTCGATAATATCTTTTACGTATTGTAAACTTTCGGGAGTCCCTACGGAAGTTCCTCCAAATTTCATCACTTTCATAGTGTATGAATTTTTTACCGTTTAAACGGTTTTAATGGAAAATAGGTGATTTGAAAACTGCAAACCGGTTGGTTGCGAATGGCAAACATGGTTGCCGAGCGAATATGAAAAATTATATAACCCCCCAAGGGGTCATAGTCATTGTTGAGGTAGTGTGAACGTATGTGAAGTACAATTTTTGCATTGCAAATCTATTAATTTAATGCAAAGATAGGGCAATAATTGGAAAAAAGAAATATAATTGATAAAATTGCCACTTCTTTTATCATTCTGAATGATTATTGGTAAATTATATGAAATTTTTGAAGTAATGAAAGTATCCGGGATTTCTATCTATCTAATTGATTTTCTATGATGTTTATTGTTTCTTTGTGTTTCGTAAGAATCTTTCTAAATTCTTGAATGATTTCGGGATATTGGTCTGATAAGTTGTATGTTTCGGATGCATCTGTGTCCAAATTATACAATAATGGAGGATTTTGAATTGTTTTAATTCCGCTTTCTTTACCATATTCAGGTTGAGTAACGAAATGGATTTTATATTTCCCTTTTCTAATTGCATATACTTCAGCACCTCTATAATAATAAATAACATTACGAGGACTTCGTTTTTGTTCTAAAATAACCGAAGAAAGATTGTATCCATCATATATTCTATCTTGTGGGAGTTGTATATTGGCTAAATAACAAAATGTGGGAAATAAATCCATGGTAGTACCCATATCCATAATTACACCCGACTTAATTTTTCCCGGCCACCACATAATACACGGTACTCTCATCCCTCCTTCAAAAGTGCCTCCCTTTTGTCCCCTTAAAAGTCCCGCAGAACCTCCATGAGTTTTAAATAATTTCCAAGGGCCATTGTCGGAAGTAAATATAACGACTGTATTTTCCTGAATTCCTTCGTCTTGAAGTGTTTGTAATATTTGTCCAACAGACCAATCTAATTCTTCAATAACGTCCCCATATATACCTGTTTTAGATTTATTTTTGAAATTTTCTGAACGAAACAATGGAATATGGGGCATAGAATGAGCGAGGTAGATAAAAAACGGTTGTTCTTTAAATTGTTTAATTTTTGATATAGCTTCCTCGGTATATCTTTTCGTCAGAGTACGTTGATCTGCAGGACGTTCTACCACCTCTTTATTACGTATTAGCGGTACATTATATGCTTGGTATCTTTCCTCTGCGGCAAGTTGAGAATGATCTGCTTGTTCTATTTTGTCCATATCATTAGAGTAAGGTATTCCGAAATAGGTGTCGAATCCATGGTCGGTAGGAAGATATGGCGATTTATGCCCTAAGTGCCATTTACCAATAGCAGCAGTTTGATAGTTTTTGGATTTTAGTATTTTAGCAATAGTGATTTCATTTTGAGGTAATCCTCCATTAGAGCGAGGTGATAAAACTCTGTTTTTATGGCTACACATTCCGGCCCTAACGGGCAGTCTACCCGTCAGTAATCCTGCACGTGAAGGTGTACTGACGGAGGCGGCCACATAAAAATTAGTCCATTTCTGTCCTTCATCTGCCATCCTATCCAAATTTGGAGTACGAATGTTAGGGTTACCATACACGCCAATATCCCCATAGCCTAAATCATCAGCAAAAATAATGATGAAATTAGGTAGTTTATCAGTTTTATGCACATCTTGTGCGTTTATAATTGTAGAAATACTACCCAACGTTATTATATTGGCAACTAATAGATTGCTTTTAATTTTTTCCATTTTTAAAAAAATAAATTTTAAGCTGTTATTCCTATCCAAATTTTGAGGCAAGTTATAAAACAATTTCTGTTAATGAAATAAATGTACTTTGACCATTCATTTAATTTTTTATTTCTGTTATCTTGGCGATGTTTTTTTCGATATAAGAATTTTGTTTAAAAGTTCTTTAAGTTCTTTTGCTTTAGCTTTATTTTTATTGTATAAATTATCCTGTTGGAAAGGATCTTTTTCTAAATCGTAAAGTTGGGCTTGTGGTGCATTATCTTTTATTTTCCCATATTCAATGTCGCTATTAGTTTGATGAGTAAGAAGAGTTCCTGGTACACTTCCTAGTGTATGTTCTCCTATAGTAGTCCCCCCAAAACCACCGTCTCCACTTGAATCGATATATACCCATTTCCCTTTCCTTATTCCTAGATTTTTCTTGTTGCTAGGTGTGATCAAAAAATGGTCTCTTATAGGGTTTTTATTTTTCCCTACGAAAGCCGGTAGCAAATTATAACTATCTAAACCTTCGTCTATTTTCAATTTATGTCCAACTAATGAAGCGAAAGTTGCCAAAATATCAACGTTGGAAATTAATTCTTTGGATACCTTTCCTTCCGGAATATATCCGGGCCAACGGACAATAAATGGGATCCGATGTCCTCCTTCCCATGCGCCGAATTTGAACCCCAATAATTCGCCGTTTTGTTTGTGCCCTAATCTCCATGCCTCTTGAGCTCCTATATTTAACATACCTCCGTTATCACTGGTAAAAATAACTAATGTGTTTTCACTTAACCCTTCGTTATCTAGTGTATGCAAAATTTCTCCTACTAACCAATCCAATTCATGAATAAAGTCGCCATAAACACCCGATTGAGAAGTTCCTATAAATTCAGATGAAGGTGTAAAAGGATGATGAATATTGGTAGTGGCATAATATAAAAAAAACGGTTCATTTTTATTCTCTTTGATCCATCTTATTGCTTCATCTTTTAAAGTTTTACCAATGCTCCTATCGTCAAATAAGGAATGCGCTTTACGCCCTCCTCCCAACAAATTCATTCCAAATTTCTCTCTAAACCATCTTGTTTCAGCAGGTTTATTGGGATTTGATGGATCCCAAAAATACTTATTTCCGGAAAAACCATCGAAAGGTAGTATGTTATAAATTATGGGATCTGCCGGGTCGAGACCTAATACATAATGGTTTTTTACATACACAAACGGGGGATGGCTATTAAGTACCGGAACACCAAAATAGTAATCAAATCCTAGCTCTAATGGGCCCGGATTAAGTTCTGAATTCCAGTCAACAGGTATTTTTTTTCCAAAACCCAAATGCCACTTTCCTATACAAGCAGTCTTGTACCCTGCCCCCTTCAGGATATCAGCAATAGTTGTGGTTTTTTCATTTATAACTAATGAGTCGGCAGACATAAGAGGACCCCATAAATTTTTTCTGAAGGGATAAGATCCGGTCAGTAAACCGTACCGCGATGGTGAACTAACTGCCGAACAAGAGTGAGCGTCTGTAAACAAAGTACCTTGAGTTGCAAGATTATCAATGTTAGGGGTCTTAACCTTGGATGCTCCATAGCATCCAAGGTCGCCGTATCCTAAATCATCTACATTAATTAAAATAACGTTAGGTTTTTCTTGATTAATTAGTTGTGCGGCAGAATTTTCCGATAGTGCAGAAATACATAAAAAAGTGCAACCTGCTTTAATAAAATTTTGATAGTTTGTCATTATGAGTAACCGTTATTTTGAATTAAGTTTTCATTTTTATCTATTTCGGATTGAGGTATTGGAAAGAGAATTTGATACTCCTTAGCATTTAACCCTCTCTTAATTGCATACTCTATGAATTTTCCATGACGGATTAAATCTTGTCTTCTTAATCCCTCTGTATGAAATTCTCTACCTCTTTCCTCCAAGATGAATTCACGAAGTGATTTTTTATCGTTATAGTCAGATAAATTAATGTTTTCAACACCTGCTACATTTCGGATTAAATTAATTAAATCAATCGATTCCTGAATAGGTCCATTTAGCTCGTTCAACGCTTCAGCTCTTGATAACAGAATGTCAGAATACCTCAATAATGGGAAATCATTACTACTAAGATCTCCTACGCCATTTGGATCCTCAGGATATTTGAAACTGCGTACATTATCTTTTCCTAATATGATATTTTTATTATTCATATTAACATACTCAAATAAAAATGCTTTACGACGTTCATCATTTTCTTCAAAAGTATTTAAAAAATCGCTTCTTATTTTAAATTGAGCAGCGAAATTAACTTTTGGCGGAAATTGGAATTTATAGCCCGGAGGTGCTGCATGACTTAAATATGTATTTCCTTTATCTCCGGTAGGATTATCCGGAAATGGATGTACATAAATAAACTCATTACTCAATTTATTTTTTATATCAAACAATTCATTACGATCGCCATCTGTAAAAAGCCCATAAGCATTTAAATCCATTAATTCTTTCGACATCCTTACTACATTATCCCAATTTTTTTCTTGTAAATAAAGTTTACATAGAAAACCTAAAGCCGCTCCTTTTGTTGCTCTATTAGTTTGTCGAGGAATGACAGGCAAAATATTACTTACGGCAATGAACTCATCTCTCACAAAATTTACGAATTCATCTCTGTTTGCTCTGACGGGACGATCTGTTACTGATGTTTCACTTGTTAAAATTAATGGCGTCGGACCGAAAAGATCTAATAAGAAATAATAATTAAGCGCTCTAAGAAATCGGCCCTCAGCAATAATTTGGGTTTTTAATTCCTCGTCCATCGCGATACTCGGTACTTTGTCAATAACGGTATTTGCTCTAAATATTGCACGATAGTATCTAACCCAAAGACCTTGCAACCAAGGATGTGTAGTAGACCATGTAAATTCTTGCACTGGCTGTATTAAAGCATAAATTGCGCCATCGCTTTCTAACATTATGTCTGTAGTCATTTCTCCAAAAGTTAGTAAATCTCTAGCTACGTCTCTATAACCTTGAGAATTTGCGTATACTCCATTTAAAAGAGCTTCCGCATCTTCACTATTTCTATAAAAATTTGATTCACCTAGTGTAGAGAAAGTCTTTTCATTTAATAATTCGTTACATGAAAAAAAACCGGACAAGAATAATAATATAATCAGGAGATATAAATTTTTTTCAGTTTTCATTTTTTATCTATTTTAAAATTTAATATTAAAACCCAATGTATAAATTCGATTTAATGGTGTTGAATCATAATCAACTTTGAGATTTGAACCACCATACAAACTTACATCAGGATTAAATCCACTATAATTTGTAAAAGTCAATAAATTTTGAACAGCAAAATATAATGAAAAGGATGAAACTATTTCACTTTTTAAATTGGGGAAATCATAATTTAATCTGATGTATTTTAACCTTAAATAAGATGCGTCTTCAACAACGCGACTATTGACAGCTTTTGATACATCCGAATTTATATAAGAAGGATTTACACTGTTCTTATTATTTTCAGTCCAACGATCCAATACATAGGACTGTCTATTTCTTCCAAATTCCATGGGGTATTCTGAGTCTATTTTTGTAAAATTCAATAATTCATTCCCGTACATACCATCCATAAACACACTCAACCCGAAGCCTTTGTAAGAAAAATCATTCGATAACCCAAAGGAAAAATCAGGAAATGGATTTCCTAATATAGTTCTATCTTGTGCATCGATTCTGTCATCGTTATTTATATTTTTGAATCTTATATCCCCAGGTTGAGCGTTTGTTTGTGCGGATTCGGCTATTTCGTCATCATTTTGAAAAATTCCTTCCACTTTATATCCATAATAAGAATTGATTGGTTGCCCCACAGTTATAATGGAAAAATCATTGAGAAAGCGTATACTTCCTTGTTTAATATCGCTTAAAGTCCCTAAATTTGTAACTTTATTTTTTATGGTAGAAATATTGAAAGTTGTTGACCAATTGAAAGTGTCTATCAAATTTCTACTTGTAACTATAAATTCAACACCTACATTTTTTGTGTCGCCAACATTTTGTAATGAATTCTCAAATCCGGAGGTTGTGGGTACAGGAAGAGCCAATAATAAATCGTATGTATTTTTATGAAAATAATCGAAGGATCCTTCTATTCTATTTTTAAAAAATCCAAAATCAAGACCTATATCAAATTGACGTGTCGTTTCCCACCTGAGCTCTGGATTTCCCAATTGAATTGGAACAATACTTGCAAATCTTTCGCCTCCATATACAGCTTCACCGGAAGTGCCGAGTAAAAGTAATGAATTATAGGTACCTATCTCTTGATTTCCTATTGTGCCGAAACTTGACCGTAATTTTAATTGAGAAAGAAATTTATACTGTTTTAAGAAATTTTCTTCATCTAATTTCCAAGCTAGTGCCAAAGAAGGGAAATTGCCATATTTGTAATTTGCTCCAAACTTTGAAGAACCATCACGTCTAAATGAAAAAGTCAATAAATATTTATTTAAAAAGGAATAGTTTACTCTTGCTAAGAATGATAGTAATTGACTTCTTGATCTGGATGACCAATTAAATACTTTTAAAGGATTGCCGGCTTCTAAATTGTCAGTGAGGAAAGCATCTGTCAAAAAATCTTGAGAACTTGTACCAAATGAATTATTATCAAATTTTTGATAGGAAGTACCAATGACACTATTTACAGAGTGAATATCATTAAAATTATTATTGTATGATAAAGTAAGTTCGGACAAAAAACTTGATCCTCTAGGAGAATTGATAGTTGCTTTCCCATTTACGTTAGCTCCTCGTTTTGTTTGATCAGTTATATATCTGTCGTCCCGAGAAGATCTACGATCTGCTCCAAAGTTTAATTTAGCGCTAAAGTCTCTTTTAAATCTGTATTCGGCGTAGGCATTTCCAAAAATCCTATCTGTCTCATTATTATTGTGAATTGTTGTTGCCAAGGCGAGAGGATTGTTTAAATCTAAGGCCGTACTATTATTAAGGTTTCCATTATCATCATAGATAGTCATAACAGGGTCTATTTGAACTGCACTTGAAACTACTCCCGCCTCTATATTTATTCCACCTCCTTTTAATATATACTTATCTTTAACCAAACTTGCATTCAAATTAACCCCAATTGTTAAATTATTAATTGATTGGGTCGTATTTAATCGCAAACTAAACCTTTCAATTCCAGAGTTTTTTATGATTCCTTCCTGTTTCACATATCCCAGAGATGTGTAATATTGGTTCTTTTCCGATCCTGCAGATAAAGTTAATTGATGATTTTGAATAGGCGCATTCCGTAAAATTGCATCTTGCCAATCAGTACCTTGGCCTACATCTTCAATTTCCGATTGACTATACAAAGGAGACAAACCTTTATCAATATTAATTTCATTCAAAAATGTCATATATTCAGAACCATTTAAAAGGTCTAATTTTTTCGCCGCATTTTGAATGCCTATATAACCGTCATATTCAATTTTTAAGTCTCCCTTTTGTCCTTTTTTTGTTGTAATTAAAATTACACCATTAGCTCCTCTGGAACCATAAATTGCAGCTGATGAAGCATCCTTTAAAACTTCAATAGATTCAATATCTCCCGGATTTAGCGCATTTAGAGGTGCACCAGGAAAACCATCAATCACGTATAGGGGTTCATTGTTTGCTGTAATTGAATTAGCACCCCTTATGCGTATACTATAACCTGCTCCGGGATCGGAGCTAATTTGAGTTACTTGAACTCCAGGAATGCGCCCTTGAATATATTGGTCTATTTGAGTTTGAGCAGCAGATTTTAAATCATTTGCCTTTAAAGAACTCACTGCTCCTGTCAAATCTCTTTTAGGTACAGTTCCGTATCCAATTACAACAAGTTCATTTAACAATTCCACATCCGCTTCCATTACAACATTTATGGTGTTTTTATTAAAAGTATTGATTTCTTGAGGGATCATTCCTACGTATGTAAATTGCAATACAGCATTTTCGGATAAATTCGCTATAGTGAAATTTCCTTCTATATCTGTAATGGTACCTTGTGTAGGGTTATCTTTTACGATTATTGTCACGCCAATAATCGGTTCTCCCTCAGAGTCGGTTACCCTACCTCGCACGGTTCTATTTTGTTGTTGACCTGTTTGTATCAACAAAGCAATTGTTGCGGAATTCTGTTGTGTTTTTTTTGAAAGGACGATATAGTTATTCTCAAAATCAAAACCTATATCCGTATTTTGGAAAGTTTGATTCAGATATTCTGAAACTTTACCTGATTTGGTCCTTAGGTTTGTCGTGCGTGAGATGTTAACTTCACGGTTACTGTAAACAACCAAATAATCCGTTTGTTTTTCGATTTCATTTATCAACTGTCCCACAGTTAAGGAGTTTTTTTTCAATTCTATAATCGCATCCTGTGCACTTATGTTTATAGCAGTAAGTTGGAATGCGAATACAAACAAAAAGAATAAACAGGTTTTCATGATTCTAAATAAATCTTTAAAGGTTCTTTTTTTATTAATAAAAGGTTCTGACAAGTTTTTTATTTTCATATCTTTGCAAGATTAAAGTAAATACTAAATTTTAGGTAGGTGTTTGCTTTACTGAGCGATAAGTGTTGGCGCACTTATCGCTTACTTTGTATGGAGATTCTATTCATAGGCAATTGAATTTTAAATGATAATTATTTTTTCAGGGTTATTATATTGTTATTTATGTCTTTCTCTATTTTAAAGAACTGTATTCTTTGTATTATACGTAATATTTCGTCAATTCCGTCTCGCTGGCGAAATTTTCCGGTATATCTTACATTAAAGATATCGGGGTCTTTTACGTCAATGGTTACATCGTAATATAATTGCAGTTTCGCGATGATATCGATCAATCGCTCATTTTGGAACGAATAAATGCCATCCCTCCAAAGTAAATGCTCGGAGTTGTAAATGGCGCCCACGATCATTTTATTATTACGTATGATTACTTGTTCGTTGGGTTTTAATACAACGGCGTTTTTTTCGTTGTGTTCGTCATATATCTTTATAGAACCTTCAACCAAGTCTGTTTGTATATATCCGCTCCTGGGATAACTATACACGTTGAATTGTGTGCCCAGAACTTTCATATTGATATGCTGTGTGGAAACAACGAAAGGCCTTTTTTTGTCTTTTGTTACGTTGAAAAACGCCTCCCCAACTACCTCTACTTCACGGTTTTTTTTTGAGAATTCCGAGGGATAGGTTAGGGTAGATTGTGCATTGAGCCAAACTTCGGTTCCGTCCTGAAGGGTGATCTGAGCGCGTTGCCCGGCCGGAACGTATAGCGTATTTTTGTCTGCAATTGAATTGTTGGCCGAGAAATAAAGCGTAGCCCAAAAAGTGGAGGCGATTAGAACAACAGCAACTGCCGCATATTTTGCTATTGTTCCCATAAGAATTCTTTGGGCTCTACGCTTTATTTGCTGAGAGAATGAAAAAAAGTTTCTTTGCCCTTCATTCCTATCTGTTGAATGAGGTGAAAGTTGAATAAGGGCGTGTATATTTTGTAAACAAATAAATTCATCTTTGAGGAGCGTGCCTTTTTCAACGAGTTTTATCAGTTCTGCTTGTTCAAAAGCGTTTAGTTCTCCTTGGAAATATCGTAATATCTGATCGTTCATTTTATACTCTCTTGATTAATAAACGAACCAACACGAAAAATCCGCTAAGAAAATTCAAAAAAAATTAAATAAAGAAGGCTATAAGCAGAAGGGGATGATCTTTTAACGCCTCTTTCAGTTTTTTATACGCTATTGCCATTTGGCTTTCGACGGTATTTACGGAGATGTTGAGTTTTGTGGCAATGTCTTTTTGTTTGATGCCGTCTATTTTATTGAGGATAAAAATCTCACGGCATTTCTCAGGTAGGCTGTTAATGGCATTTTGTATGAGGATTTCAATCTCGGGTTCCGAAAACAGTTGTTCATTAAAGGCTTCCAAAGATTGGAGCTTCATTTGTAACGTTCTCCAATGATCATCTTGTATTTTCTCTTTTGTTTGTTGCACAATGGTTTTGTGCCTTAAAAAATCAATACACTTATTTTTTATAGTCGTAAATAAATAGGCGAATAGGTTGGTATGAATAGGCAAGAATTGTTTTCGTTCCCACAATTCTAGAAACACATCCTGCACAATGTTTTCCGCGTCCTCTTCGCGAATAACGTATTCTTGCGCAAAACGTTTCATTCTCGAATAGTATGAGACATACAATTCTTCGAATTGATTTTTGTAATCGAGCGGAATCTTCACAGTCCAGTATTTCAATTTTTTATATACCTAAACTCAAAGGTATAAAAAAAATAAATATTGTGCCTCTGGATTATAAAGAGTTTCAACTTTTCACACCCTTTTCAAATACACCGAAACAGAGCCGTCGCCCACATGAAACCAGCCTTTTCCGTCTTCGCCGATAATGACATCTTCCTGCACATGACCGAGTTTGTCGTACCAAGCCGAACCGGCGTAATCCGTGCCAACGAACATGGGCTTTTTGCCTCCGGTGCTGTTGCTCATGATAACCACGCAACCGTCGGGATGGTGTTCGTCGCCACGGCGAATCCAGCCTACAACGTGTTCATGGTCAAAATAATCATCCTGATCGCCATAAGCGAAATCGCGCCGCACATCCAATAATTGATCTATTACCCACTGCATTTCCGGCTGAGGGTTTTCTCCGCCGATTCCGTAGTAATCGCCCAAGAAAATGCACGGATACCCATCTTTGCGAAGCAAAATAAGCGCGTAAGCCAGCGGCTTGAACCAGCCTTGCACGAATGATTCCAAAGCTTGCTGCGGTTGTGAATCGTGGTTATCGACAAAAGTGATGGTAGTTAAAGGATAATTTTCTAAAACGCTGTTGTGAAATAGGTTTCGCATATCGTAACTCGGGCCGTTTTCCGAACATTGCTTAAAATTGAAATGAAGCGCTACGTCGAATAAGTTAATCTTGTAATCCACAACCCGAAGATAGTCGGTAATTACCATATTGTCGTAATACCAATATTCGCCGGCAATATAAAAGTCTTCTCCGAATTCGTGTTTCAAATGATCGACAAGGTCTTTCATAAACCAATCATTGATATGCTTGATAGCGTCCAGGCGAACGCCATCGACCCCTGTTTCATGAATGAACCAACTGATCCATCGTTTGGTTTCTTCCTGCACATCGGGGTGTTTGTAATCCACATCGGTAAACATCAGGTAATCGAAATTAGCAAATTCATTGCTCACGGACTGATCGTGCACATCAATTCCTTTATTATCTCCTAAAATAATGTAAATAGCCTCTTTGTCGTCTCGGTAATTATAATCGGTTGCAGAGAAATGCTCCCAACTCCATTGAAATTCGGAATATTTTCCTTGCCGTCCGGGAAAAGTGAAACGGGTAAAACCTTCTATTTCGTAAGCGTCTGTAATTCCTTTGTTGCGATCGTTGGGATCCACTTCCACCACCCTAAAAACCTGCGCCTCATCGCCACCCGCTTTGTGATTGAGTACTACATCGGCGTAAACCGCAATGCCGTTATCGTGGAGAGCGTTTATGCAATCGTGCAGTTCTTGTTTGGTGCCGTATTTGGTACGAACGGTTCCTTTTTGGTCAAATTCGCCTAAATCGTATAAATCATAAGCGCCGTAACCCACATCGTCTGAGCTTGTTCCTTTGTAGCAAGGCGGTATCCACACGCTGGTTACACCGATTTGACTGAGGTGTTGGGCATCGTCTCTGAGTCTGTTCCACAATTGTCCGTCGTTGGGCAGGTACCATTCAAAGTACTGCATCATAATTCCGTTTGTACGCATTAGGTTCTAATTTTTAAAGTGTAGTTGTTCAATAAAACATTTGTGGAGCGGATTATGTTTAGGAATTAATCTTTCGTAACAATTAAGGCCCGAAGTTTATTAAACTAAATTTTAAGGGTGTGTCTAAGGGAAAAAATCGGCAGAAATTGTGCTAAATAGTTAATTTAGTATTACTTTTGCAGTTGCAGCAGGTTGGTTTGTCGCTTTTCCGTTATCGGAAAGGAGGAAAGTCCGGGCAACACAGGGCGCCATATTTCCTAACAGGAAGCTGCTCGCGAGGGTAGATGAGCGTAACAGAAAATAACCACCCCGATTTTCGGGGAAAGGGTGAAAAGGTAAGGTAAGAGCTTACCGGATGCTGTGGCAACACGGCATGCCGTACGCATTATGGGTTGCAAGGCCATGTATATCGGATAAATGTAGGGTTGCTCGCCCGATGCCGAGGGGTAGGCCGCTAAAGAACGATGGCGACATCGGTTCGCAGATAAATGACAAACATCCGTCGATAGACGGAAACAGAACCCGGCTTACAGACCGGCTGCTTTTTTTTATTTGATAAGGAATGTTGAAAAAAAAGAAGGACATAAGCGAAGAAGATAAACCGGGTTTTTTTAAAAGAATAAACCTACAGGTAAAGGAGTGGATTCAGTTTCTTTCTTACGACATTTGGCGATTAAATCCGGACAATTTTTCCAACAAAAAAAACGTTTTCCATAATGTGCTGAAAACCGTAGTACTCACGGTCAGAAATATCCAAGAGCAGGACTTGGCGGCCAGTGCCCGATCTTTAACCTATCGCACCATACTTTCACTTGTTCCAATTTTGGCGGTGCTGTTTGCCATAGCCAGAGGATTCGGTTTTGAAAAAATCATAGAAAGCCAGCTTTTTGAATACATGGGTGGGCACACCGAGACCGCTACAATGGTTATTGACTTTATCAACAATTCTTTACAACATGCTCAAGGCGGGGTCTTTGCCGGAATTGGTATTATCGTTTTGCTTTATACCATTATTCTTTTGTTTACCGATATTGAAAATAATTTCAACCGCATTTGGCAAGTATCTTCGGGTAGAACCATTTACAGGCGGATAACCGATTATTTTGCGTTGGTGCTGTTTATTCCGGTATTTATGCTGCTGCAAAGTTCGTTGAATATCATGATAAGTTCATCTACTTTGTACTTCGATAAATACAGTTATATCCTGAATCCTATTGTTACGCAAGTTCTTAATATTCTGCCTTATTTTATCATGATAGTCATTCTGACATTGCTTTACAAATTCATGCCCAATACAAAAGTGAAGTTTGCAAATGCGCTTATTGGAGGAATTGTTGCCGGTACGGCGCTACAGATTTTTCAGATGATTTACTTGAGCGGACAATTGTGGATAACGAAATACAATGCCATCTACGGTACATTTGCGGCCATTCCGTTACTTTTGCTTTGGTTGCAACTTTCGTGGTTTATTGTGCTTATCGGAGCCGAACTGACTTATTCGGCACAAAACGTGAATAAATTTTTGTTTGAGAAAGAAACAAAAAATATTAGCAGGAGGTATCGGGATTTTTTTACCATTATGATTATGTCAACCATTGTAAAAAGATTTGCCGAAGGCGCAGCGCCTTTTACCTCCGATCAGATATCGGAAAAATGCAAAATCCCGCTCAAGTTAACCAATGATATTATAAACGAACTGCAGAATATTCAATTTGTGCTGCCAACGCCGGCACAAAACGATCTTCGGGTAATGGCATACCAACCCGCTTTGGATATCAACCTCATTACCATTAATTCGCTGATGTCGAGAGTAGACCAAAAAGGATCGGAAGATTTTCTTATCGATACAAACGGAGAGTTCGCTGCTCATTGGGATGCGTTGGTGAATACCCGAATGTGTATGTACGAGGCCGACAGCGATGTCTTGCTCAAAGACCTTTAATCCTTTAGGAGCTCGTAAGATTCCGAACTGAATTTCTTTACTTCACGACTTATTTTTTTTGCGTCTTCGCCGCAAAACGAGGAAAGTAATTTCCAAAACTTTTCGCTGTGATTGAGTTCTTTTGTGTGTGCTAATTCGTGTAATACAATATAATCGATATATTTTTCAGGCAGCAACATCAGGTAAAGTGAGAAATTTATATTCTTTTTTCGGGAGCAGCTGCCCCACCTGCCCACACTTTTGTTTATTTTGACCTGATTAAAATCCAATCCGAATTTTTGGGCAAAAAAAGCAGTTTTTTGGGGAAGAATCCGTTTTGCTTCAAAACGCATTGCTTGCTTGATCATCTCGCGGATTGTGGTTTGCGTTTCTTCAGATAAAATTTCTATTCGTGAAGGAATGTAAATAAAAAGCAGATTTTCTTTCAGGCTCATCTTCATGCTGTCTAAAAAATCAGACCTTACAATTTTAACAGAAAAAGAATACGTCTGCAACACGGTATCTTCGTCCATTGGTTTTCTCACCTTGGGCTTCAACATAAGGAGCCGCGGTTTCATATCGGAAATTACACTGTGTAAATTCTTTAAATTGAAATTGTGAGGTACTGTCAGCTGAATTTGTTGGCCGTTTTTTCTCGCGATAAATCGCCGTGCCTTTTTGTTCGGCTTTACAATGATCTTTCCTAAATCTTTATCGGTGTATTCAAACATATTGCAAATTTACATCTTTCGTAAAAAACAGAAGACTTTGAAGAAAAAATAATAAAACTGCAAAACATTGTTTATCTTTGTTTCAGGTTTTAAGGTTACACATAATTAATGAAATTAGTAAGTTCAATAGAAAGTATAGGGGAATATGTCCTTTTGATGAGAGAAACGCTCGCGCCCCCCGACAGGCTTCGTGAATTTTTCAAAGAACTCTTCAAAGAAATTTACAAACTGGGAGTAAACTCCATTTGGTTGGTAATTGTAATCTCTTTTTTCATTGGCGCTGTTATTGTTATGCAATTAGCAGTAAACCTTACCATCCCATTTTTACCAAAATTTACCGTTGGTTTTGTTTCGAGAGAGATCATATTGTTAGAACTCTCTTCCACTATTTTGTGTTTAATACTGGCAGGAAAAGTCGGTTCCAACATTGCATCGGAATTGGGAACCATGCGAATAACCGAACAGGTTGACGCCCTACAGATTATGGGTGTAAACGCGGCCAATTATTTAATTTTGCCGAAAATTACCGCATTTGTTGTTTTTATGCCGGTTTTGGTAATTTTCAGTATGTTTTTGGCTTTGGTGGGCGGTTACGTGCTTTGCATCGTTACTGGAACGCCTCCCGTACAAACGTATGTTTACGGAATTCAGTTTTATTTTCAGGAGTTTTTTGTGTGGACATCCATTGCAAAATCGATGATCTATGGTTTTATCATTGCATCGGTTTCGGCATTTCACGGATATAACGCCAAAGGAGGGTCTATCGAAGTAGGGATGGCAAGTACCAATTCTATTGTCATCAATAATATACTTATTTTATTGACCGACTTAATGTTCACCCAACTCGTAATGGCATAGGAAAGAATCACAGATGATTGAAGTTAAGAATTTAGTAAAAGAGTTTGAAGGAAGAGTCGTTCTCGATGATATTTCGGTAAACTTAAAAAGAGGCAGGGTAAATATTATTATCGGGAAAAGCGGTTCAGGGAAAACTGTTTTACTGAAATGCCTTATCGGATTAATTCGTCCAACATCCGGCACCATCCGTTACAACGGGGTAAACATTATGGAAATGAAGCAAAAGGAGATTAAAAAACTTCGCCGCGACATGGGAATGCTCTTTCAAGGCTCGGCTTTGTTCGATTCTAAAACCGTTCTGGAAAACGTAATGTTCCCGCTCGATATGTTTTCCCGAAAAAACAAGCGTGAACGCAGAAAACGCGCCGAATTCTGTTTAGAAAGGGTAAACTTGTCTCACGCTGCCGATCTCTCTCCATCGGAAATCAGCGGTGGAATGATGAAGCGCGTTGCTATCGCTCGCGCCATTGCGTTGAACCCTAAGTATTTATTTTGCGACGAACCTAATTCGGGACTCGATCCTAAAACTTCTCAGTTAATTGATGAACTTATTTACGATATTACCAACGATTTTGGCATGACCACCATCGTTGTGTCGCACGATATGAATTCTGTGATGAATATCGGCGATAATATTGTTTTTCTCAACGAAGGGCTAAAGGAGTGGGAAGGAAATAAATCGGAAATCATGGACGCGGAGAATGAAGCGCTGAATGAATTTGTTTTCGCATCAGATTTATTCAAGAAAATTAAAGAAGCCGATTATATAATTGCAGAAAATGAAGAATGGGAAGAAAAGGAGGAAAAAAGGTTGCAGGAAATAGAACGTGAACGTCGCAAGACCTATGATTGATGAGTAAACAAGCAAAATTAACAAACAATTATCGCGATAAATTGTTATGTTCGTAGCAAATAAAATGTTGCATTTTAAAACCACAGAAATAATCTTGTAAGCGGGGAAAATATATTGTTATCGCCGCTTTTAATAATAATCACACGACCAGTATGTTAAAAATAAAGAATTTACACGCAATTGTAGAAGAAAAAGAAATATTAAAAGGTGTTGATTTAGAGATCAATGCAGGTGAAGTGCACGCAATTATGGGACCTAACGGATCCGGAAAAAGTACGTTGGCATCGGTGCTTGCAGGAAATCCCAAATTTGAAGTAACACGTGGTAGCGTAACTTTTGAAGGAAACGATCTGCTGGAAATGGAACCCGAAGACAGAGCGCGGGAAGGAATTTTCCTCAGTTTTCAGTATCCGGTAGAAATACCCGGCGTGAGTATGGTTAATTTTATGCGCGCGGCCGTAAATGAACAGCGCAAACACAAAGGAGAAGCTTCCATATCGGCATCTGATTTTCTGAAACTGATGCGCGATAAACGCGAACTGCTGGGTATGGATAGTCAATTGGTGAGCCGCTCCGTAAACGAAGGTTTCTCCGGAGGAGAGAAAAAGAAAAACGAAATTTTTCAAATGGCTATGCTCAATCCGCGGTTGGCTATTTTGGATGAAACCGATTCCGGTTTGGATATCGACGCCCTCAGAGTGGTGGCCGCAGGTGTTAACAAGTTGCAGGACAAAGACAACGCAACGCTTGTAATCACTCATTATCAACGGCTGTTGGAATATATAAAACCCGATTTTGTGCACGTGTTGTACGCGGGAAAGATCATCAAATCGGGCGGGCCGGATTTGGCACACGAACTCGAAGAAAGAGGCTACGACTGGCTTATTAATCCATAAACCCGTAACCCCAAAACAAAATGATAGAACAACAATATATAGATCTATTTGAACAGTATCGAAGTGAACTCGACGGCAATTCCGTAGAAGGATTGAACCGTCATCGGGATGCCGCATTCGAGACGTTCACAAAAATCGGATTCCCAACTTCCAAACAAGAAGATTACAAACACTCCAACATCGTTCGCGCTTTCGACGCAGATTTGGGCCTGAATTTGCGGAATATACCCATTCCCGTGAATCCGTACGATGCGTTCAAATGCGATGTGCCCAATTTATCTACCTACGTTTATTTTCTCATCAACGACCGTTATCACACCAACGTACAAAACTCCACGCCGCTTCCCGAAGGCGTTTTTGTGGGTAGCTTGCAGGTTTTTTCCGAACAACACCCTGCTATTTTTGAGAAATATTACGCCCAAATTGCCGATTATTCCGATAACGGCGTAGTGGCTTACAACACGATGTTCGCGCAAGACGGTTTTGTAGTGTATGTACCTAAAAACGTACAAATTGAAAATCCGCTGCAGTTGATAAATATTCTTCGTGGCGGCGTTGATTTGAACGTGAACCGCCGCATTTTGGTAATTGCCGAAGAAAACGCGCAAGTGAAACTGCTCGTTTGCGACCACGCCGTGGACGATGTGCATTTTGTGGTAACACAGGTAACGGAAATTTTCGCCGATGCCTCCGCACAGGTAGATTTTTACGAGTTAGAGGAAAATTCGGTAAAAGTAACAAGATTGGCTTCGCTTTTTAGCGAACAAATGGAGAAATCCAACGTGGTAACAAGCGGCATTACGCTTCACAACGGTTACACGCGCAACAATTATCGCTTCCGCCTGTTGGGCGAACACGCCGAGGCGCACGTGGGTGGATTGGCCATTTGCGATAAAGAGCAACACATAGATAATTTCGCTTTTCTCGATCACGCTGTCCCCAACTGCCTGAGCAACGAATTGTTTAAAACTGTATTGGACGAAAAAGCAACCGGTGTTTTCTGTGGAAAAATTCTTGTAGAAAAAGACGCGCAAAAAACGTTGGCATACCAAACAAACCGGAATTTATGTGCTTCGCCCGATGCGCAAATGTTCTCTAAACCGCAGTTGGAAATTTATGCCGATGATGTGAAATGCTCGCACGGACTCACTACCGGACAATTGGATCAGGATGCACTTTTCTATCTCCGCGTACGCGGAATTGATAAGGATGAAGCCCGACTGTTGCTGATGGTTGCTTTCACACGCGATGTGATCGACCTGATCCGCATCGATACGTTGCAGGAACGCTTGCTACACCTCGTAAACAAACGCTTCCGCGGCGAATTGCTGAGGTGTGGAAATTGTAATGTGTGTAAGTAGGTATAAGTCTAATTAAGAATTGCGAACGCACTGCGCTCGCAATTCAGTATCCAAAAATAGTCAAAAAAATGACCGGAAAATCCAATGGCCCACTTAATGACCGGTTTATTTCGGATATACGAGAAATCATTCATTTAGCGCGTGAAAACGCTGCGCGAAGCGTTGATTTTTCGCGTGTTCAGATGTATTGGGCAATAGGGAAACGTATTTTAGAAGAGGAACAAGGAGGAAAAGATAGGGCTGAATATGGATCGTATTTACTTAAAAATTTGGCAAAAACCATAGAGCCTGAATACGGAAGTGGATTTTCTATAAGAGTTCTAGAGCAGTGTCGTCAATTTTATCGCACTTTTCCAATTGCGAACGCACTGCGTTCGCAATTGAATTGGTTTCAATACCGGCTTCTTATTCAAATAGATGATGCGGACAAGCGTTCATATTACGAACACGAATCTGTAAACAATGCTTGGACGGGAAGAGAATTGGAACGACAAATAAACTCTTCACTTTATGAACGTTTGTTATTGAGTAATAATAAAGAATCTGTTCTTGAAGTTGCCCGAAAAGAGCGTTATCCCCAACAACCTGCCGAAATCATCAAAGATCCGATGGTTTTAGAGTTTTTAGGATTAAAGCGCGAAGAACATTACTATGAGAACGATTTGGAAAATGCTCTAATATCTAATTTACAAACCTTTCTGCTTGAGCTTGGTAATGGTTTTTCTTTTGTAGCTCGGCAAAAAAGAATATTGTTGGAAGACGATGAATTTTTTGCGGATTTAGTTTTTTACAATCGATTATTACGTTGTTTTGTAATAATTGAACTTAAAACACACAAAATTACCCATCAAGATATAGGCCAATTACAGATGTATGTAAACTATTTTGACAGAACCGAAAAACTTCCCGATGAAAACTTCACAATAGGAATTCTTCTATGCGCCGATAAAAATAATACTTTAGTAAAATACTCTCTTCCCGAGGATAATTCTGCCATACTAACGAGCAAATATCAACTTTATTTGCCTTCGGAAAAGGAACTTTTAAAGGAATTGAAGAAAGAATTAATGAATTTTCGGTAATAATAGTAGAATAAAAGTACACACGAAAATAATGAACATAAACAACATACGTCAAGATTTTCCCATTCTTTCCCGTCAGGTGTATGGGAAACCGTTGGTTTATTTAGATAATGCCGCCACAACGCAAAAGCCGCGCCGGGTGGTGGAGAAAATCGAAGAAATGTATTACTCGCTGAACTCCAACGTTCACAGAGGCGTGCATTTTTTGAGTCAGGCTGCTACCGACGAGCACGAAAAATCGCGCGTAACGGTACAAAAATTCATCAATGCCGTGTCGCCCAACGAAATCGTCTTCACTCGCGGAACAACGGAATCCATCAACTTGGTGGCATCATCGTTTTGTCGTGCGTTTTGTGAATCCGGCGACGAAATCCTAATTTCCGCTATGGAGCATCATTCCAATATTGTTCCTTGGCAATTGCAGGAAGACATATCGGGCGTAAAACTGCAGGTTGCGCCTATCAACGAAAACGGCGAATTGTTGTTGGACGAATTCGAGAAAAAAATTACTTCGCGCACAAAACTCATTTCCGTTACACATATTTCCAATGTGCTTGGCACCGTAAACCCCATCGAAGAAATTGTTGCCATTGCGCACAAACACGATATCCCTGTGTTGATCGATGCGGCGCAATCCGTTCAGCACGCCGCAGTGGATGTGCAGAAAATCAATTGCGATTTCTTGGTTTTTTCTTCCCATAAAATCTATGGCCCTACGGGCGTTGGCGTGCTTTACGGAAAGGAAAAATGGCTCAACGCTATTCCGCCGTATCAGGGCGGGGGAGAGATGATATCGTCGGTGTCATTTGAAAAAACTACGTTTAACGAACTGCCGTTTAAATTCGAAGCGGGCACGCCCGATTTTGTCGGAACATCGGCGTTGGCATCGGCATTGAATTACGTTTCGGAGATCGGTATTGACAATATCGCCGATTACGAACACGAATTATTGGAATATGCCACCGAAAAACTCCTCGCCATCCCTGGGCTTCGCATTTTCGGAAACGCTAAAAATAAAAGCAGCGTCATTTCGTTTTTGGTGGACGGAGTTCATCCTTACGATATGGGCACGTTGCTCGATAAAATGGGCATTGCCGTACGCACCGGTCACCATTGCGCTGAGCCGCTGATGCGTTATTTCAGCATCGAAGGTACAGTTCGCGCATCTTTCGCGTTTTACAACACCAAAGAAGAAGTGGATATTTTGGTGGCTGCGATTGAGCGGCTTGTTAAGATGTTTTGAAAAAATAATGTTTTTAATTCCCCAATCCCCAATCCCAATTCCCAATTCCCAAATCCGAAATCCCAATTTGTTTCACATTCTTTCCGGCACCTCAATTCCAAATAATTTCATTCCTTTTTTGATAGTGTTCGCCACGTTTTTCGACAATATCAACCGGAAGTCGCGCATGGAGGTGTTTTCTTCTTTCAGAATGGTAAAATCGTGATAGAATTGGTTAAATTCCTTCGCTAAATCGTACACGTAATTCCCGATTAGGGAAACGTTATATTCGCTGCCCGCCTGTTTCACGATTTCGGGAAATTCGGCAAGCAATTGCACCAAGTTTTCTTCTTTTTCAGAAAGAATCATATTGGATTCAAGGCTTTCGGGAATTTCGATCCCTTGTTCTTCCGCCTTGCGTAAAACCGATTTAATGCGTGCGTGAGTGTATTGGATAAACGGGCCTGTGTTTCCGTTGAAATCGATGGATTCTTTTGGGTTGAACGTCATATTTTTCTTCGGATCCACTTTCAGGATGAAATATTTCAAAGCGCCCAAGCCGATCATTGTCGCAATTTCATCTGCTTCGGCAGACGAGATTCCATCTAATTTTCCGAGCTCCTCCGATGTTTCGCGGGCGGTATCGATCATTTCTTTCATCAAATCGTCCGCGTCCACCACGGTTCCTTCGCGCGATTTCATTTTGCCTTCGGGTAATTCCACCATTCCGTACGAAAAATGCACCAACCCCTTGCCAAATTCAAATCCGAGTTTATCGAGAAGAATGGAAAGCACTTGAAAATGGTAGTTTTGTTCATTGCCTACCACGTAGATCATCGTATCGATCGGGTAATCGTCGAAACGAAGTTTGGCGGTTCCGATATCCTGTGTCATATATACCGAAGTGCCATCGGAGCGGAGCAGGATTTTTTCGTCTAATCCTTCCTGAGTTAAATCAGCCCAAACCGAACCGTCTTCGCGACGAGAGAAAATTCCTTCGTCCACACCTCGCAGCACTTCGTCTTTCCCGGCAAGGTATGTTTGCGATTCGTAATAAATTTTATCGAACGAAACGCCCAATTTATCGTACGTTTCATCAAAACCGGCATAGACCCAGCCGTTCATCATTTTCCATAAATTTACGGTTGCTGCGTCGTTGGCTTCCCATTGGCGTAACATTTCGCGCGCTTCCTGCATCAGCGTAGAATGCTCTTCGGCTTGCTCCTTCGATAAACCTTTCGCTTGCAAATCGGCTAATTCGGCTTTGTATTTTTGGTCGAAAAGCACGTAATATTCGCCGATGAGGTGGTCGCCTTTTTTGCCCGATGTTTGCGGTGTTTCTTCATTTCCCCACTTTTTCCACGCGAGCATCGATTTGCAGATGTGGATGCCCCGGTCGTTCACGATATTGGTTTTCACCACGCGTTTTCCGTTGGCAGCGAGTACTTCGCACAGCGAGTGTCCTAACAGATTGTTGCGGATATGCCCCAAGTGAAGCGGTTTGTTGGTGTTGGGCGACGAATATTCCACCATAAAAAGCGGCGCGTTATCCGTTACGGACGTGAAACCGAAATCGGGTTGCGCATTGATGTTTTCGAGCAGGTTTACCCACACTTCCGATGCGATGCTGAGGTTCAAAAAACCTTTTATCACGTTAAACTCCGCGATAACAGACGATTTATCGGCTAAATACGAGCCGATTTCCTGCGCCGTTTGCTCGGGATTCTTTTTCGATATCTTTAACAGCGGAAACGTTACGAGCGTGTAGTGTCCCTTAAATTCCTTTTTTGTTTTTTGAAGCGTGATTTGCGACGCGTCCACATCGGCGCCGTACAATTCTTTTATTGCGCCGATAACGGCGATTTCAAGTATATGTTCGATATTCATTTTCGTGAATTTGCTGATTGAGAGTGCAAAGATAAGAAGAATTTGCGATTTGCGATTTCGGATTTGGGATTGAATGTGGCGGTGCAGCGCACCGAAATATCCATTTCTATGTGCCAAGCCGGCAATCGGTCAGATTTTTCTCCCATTCACCCTCTCTCCAAGTCGCCTTCTCCCCAAGTCTCCCTATCTCCCCCTCGCAGATTTATCCACCAAATACACCAACGATTTATACGCCACTCCGCTATTTATCGATAATCCAATTTCGCACGTACGGCTGTTGGAGTAACCTTCGGTTGCATCTCCGATGCCGTGTTTTAGTGGCGCGAGCGCCGAATTGTTGAGTTCGGGATAGAAAAATCCGCGATCGCCCGCCCAACCACAACAACGAACTTCTTCGGGAACAATGACTTTTTCGGCGCAAAGCGATGCTACGTTAAACAGCTTTTCTTCCAATTGCATTTTTGTGCTGCTGCACGTGGTATGGATAGCGACGGAAATCGGTTGTTTTTCGAATGTCAGCCTGTCTAACAGGAAATCGTGAATAAATTCCACTTGGTCGTAGAGTTTCAGGCGCGGATCGAGCGTTTCGCGCATATGCAGCAGGCACGGACTCATATCGCAGACAATCGGTAATTCGCCGTTTCGGCTTGCTTTCAGCAATGCTTCATTCAACTCGTTTTCTTTTTGTTGTGCCTGTTTGCGAAAACCCTTGCTGCTGAACGCCATTCCGCAGCACAACTTGTCTTTTTCTTCAGGAATGATTACCGTGTAATTTGCTTTTCGCAACAGCGAGAGCATCTTTTGCGGTACATCTTCTGTTTCGGCGTAACCGAACGACGGCCCGCCCATCGAACGGGTAATGCACGACGGAAAATAAACCACCATCGGCGCATCGGCATTGTCAGCAGTGAAAATATTTCGAACGATTTTCCGGCTTCCCGACGGCGTGTAGCGCGTCCACAACGGAAAAACGCCATCGCCCATTTTGTACAGCCCTTTCGTTACGCTCTCCATTTGATTGTAACCTACGGTTTTCCCGATGGAATGGGGGATTTTCAACACTCCGCGCAATACCGACGTTAGGGGCGCCATATTGTTGGCAATTCCGCTTGCGATGCTGTTGGCGAGTTTCCCGTTCTCTGTCCACCGAAGCTCTTTTACCAACTTTCCGGTATCGATTCCCACAGGGCAGGCAATGGCACACAAACCGTCGGTGGCGCACGTTTCGTTAAATTCGTACGACATTTCCTTTGCCCATTTCTCGCGTGTTTTTTTATCGGAATTATTGTCGGCAAGTTCCGTCAGGCGACGAAACGCCACAATGCGTTGTCGAGGCGTAAGCGTAAGATTTTTCGACGGACAATTCACTTCGCAAAAACCGCACTCGATACATTTGTCAATCAATGGATTGGCGGATGGAATGTTTTTCAGGTTCTTGATAAAAATATCGGTATCATTGTTGATAATCACACCCGGATTCAAAATATTTGTCGGGTCGAAAGCCGATTTTATCCGCTTCATCAATCCATAAATTTCTGTTCCCCATTCTTTTTCTACGAAAGGAGCCATATTTCGTCCCGTTCCGTGTTCGGCTTTTAGGCTGCCATCGTGCTTTTGCGTTACCAAATCGGCGAGCGTGTGCATAAACGCGGCGTAACGTGCAATTCCTTCCTGACTGTTGATGTCGGCAGAAACTGTAAAATGCACGTTCCCGTCCAATAAATGTCCCCACATCACGGCATCCGCGTAACCTGAATCTACGAGAAGTTGGCGCAAATCGGTGAGCGCGTCGGGAAGCACTTCAGCGCGAAAAGCCACGTCTTCGATAATGCTCAGCGTGTTTTTCGGCCGCGCCGCCGCTGCCGATGTGAACAAACCGTTTCGCACGTTCCAATACGTGTTGTAAAGCTGTTTGTCGGTGGTGAATTTGATAGGGAGTAGCGTTTGAATATGAGACAATTTGGCTTCAATTTCAAACATTTGCTGTTGCAATGTTTCCACATCGTCGGCGGATGTGTCGATAAGTAGGGCGGCAGCCGTTTCGGGAAGCGATTTCAGTTCCGCCGGCATTCCGTCCTGCTCCTCCACGGCGCGAAGCGCGTTTCTGTCCATCAGTTCCGCGGCGCTAACCGAACATTCGCGAAGCGGAAGAATGGCTTCACACACATCGCGAAGGTTTTGAAAATAAACCATTGCCGTGGCTTTAAGCGGCGCGGCGTGAACGGTTTCAAACGTTACCTGCGATATAAAGCCGAGCGTTCCTTCGGCGCCGATCATCAGATGCTGAATAATTTGTATCGGGTCGCTAAAATCGACAAGTGAATTTACACCATATCCGCACGTATTTTTCAGTTGAAATTTTTCCGATATACGCGATTTTACCGTTTCGTTTTCGGTCGCTTCGCGGTGAAGTTCGCCAATTTGAGCGACAAGCGCGGGATGCGATTTCAGAAAACGTTCGCAACTTGCTTTATCCGAAGTGTCTAACAAGGTGCCGTCGGCAAAAATGATCCGCATCGACTTTACCGTGTTGTAACTGTTGTATTTGATACCGTAACTCGATCCGCTCGCGTTGTTGGAAACAATCCCGCCAATTTTTGCCGAATTGATCGATGCCGGTTTCGGCCCGAGTTTTCGGCGATAGCGTTGCAACATCCGATTTGCCGCTGTTCCGGTCAATCCCACGCCGAAAGTGGCGATTTTTCCGTTTTCCGTTATCGCCGAAAACTCGAATCCCTGTCCGATTTCCATCAACACGGAATCCGAAATGGTTTGTCCGCTTAGGCTTGTACCCGCAGCTTTGAAGGTTATCGGCACGTTTTCCCGGTGACAGAATTGCAGTAAGCGGATAACTTCCTCTTCAGAATTTACTTTTACAACGGCTTTTGGCACAAGTCGGTACAATCCGGCGTCGGTGCCTTTGGTCAGACGATAAAGGTCGTCGGAGAAGACTTGTTCTTTGGGGAATAGTTGGGTGAGGTGGGTGTATAGTTGTTGGGTGGTCATTTTATTGTGAGTTACGAGTTACGAGTTTTTTGGGTCAGTTTAATTATAGTTGAATGAATAGCTTATTCCCAATTTGAAAAAATCGTATGTTGAAATTTTGTCATAGGACAAGCGCATTCCAATCTGTTTTTTGTAAATAAATCCTTGTATAAAAGCAGAATGCATCCAATAATCAAAATAATAACCTGAAACAAATCCTGCATAAAATCTATTGTCGAGAAATTCTTTTTGTAATCCTAAATGAATACCGAAATTATCCTTTTCATTTAATCTTTGAAATGTTGCTTTTAAAATTAATTCGGACTGCAAAGGATTTATAAGAGTATTTGCAAAAACACCTATGCTTTTGTAAAACAAGTGGTTCTTGAATGAATATTCGTATTGATTGTAATCCATAGCGATAAGTACAACGTGTTTTGTGGGATAAAGCCATCCGATGGAAGCTCCTAAAGAATAATCATTTTTAAAATTATATTGTCCTTCAGCTTTATAAATAAACTTGTCGGAAAAATCTTCAAAATGTATAAGTGGACGTTCATCAAATCCGTTACTAAACTGCAGACCGATTTTTGAATTGATAAAATCATAACTTGTTCCTAAAGTTATCCATTTTGTTTTATAATCAGGATATTTTAATACGACCGTAATTATGGAGTCACTGTTTATTCCAATCTCTTCAGGAGATAATCCAATAAATGATACTGCTATTGAAGTTGGAGAATGAAGTGTATTTATTTGAAAATTACCTTCAATATCTGTGTTTGTTGAATTTTCAGTGTTAATTTCCTTTAACATTGCGCCAAACAAAGCATTATTATCTTCATCCAATACTTTCCCTGCTACTTTTATCTGTGCGAAAGTTGAAAATATGGTAAAGTAAAGAAGTGTAGATATAAATAATGTTTTCATAAATTCTGAATGAATGAATTCCTAACCCAAAAAAACCATAATAATTTTTGGTTATATCCGAAAAATGTTATGTTTTATGTTTTAAATGTTGTTTTATTCTTTCCAAACTTCCTTTTTGAATGGTTTTTTTTCTGCGAAAATCTGCGTAAAAATCTGCGTTCATCTGCGTGAAGTATCTTCTACCGCATAAAAATTACCAACTTCCCTGTTTAACACATCGTAAAAAACTTTTATTGAAATTTCATCAGGCGTATTTTTTCTCCACACCGCAAGTTTTTCTTCCGTAACGGAGAAAATATCTTTTTCCATCCGTTCGATACGTTGCACGTAACCGGTCTTGTTTTTGTTGACAAGTTCCGTCATTTTCAGGTAATGGTAACCGTCGGAACGGCTGATGGGGTAGGCATTCTTTTTCCATTCCATCGCGTACGCGTTGAGCGGGCTGTTTTTTATCGTATCATCGTATTGCAGCAATAACGGAAGATTCTTACCGCCGCGAACCCAGAGCGGAATCGCAACACACGTTTCGGGAAAACCAACTTGTGCCCAAATGGTATTCATATCGGGCGATTCGCCTTTTTTCACGCCTTGCACAATGATAGACGAAGCCGAACTGTGGCGCGTAAGAAAATCGTCGGATGCCACAAACTCGGTGTCGAAATTCCCGCTTTCGTATTTTTTCCGATAGTCTAACCCAAAAACCGGATGATAAAAACACCTTGTAAATTCCTGAACAATGGTCTGATAATTTAACCGATTCTGCTGTTTCGCTTCCGCGAATATTTTTTCAGCCGTTTGCCGACGGATAAAACCGTAACCTTCGTCTTTGATTCCCGTTTCGGAATAGTTGGTGCGAAGAACGTAACCGTTTGGGTCGGTATTCGCATCGAATTTTGTCCACGTTTGGTTGTTCACTTCGTAAAAAGCGGCTCCGCCGTTGGCATCGATTACGCCGAAATGCGCCGCTAATCCGCGCGGTTTGGAATACGTATCGAGCAGTTTCTCCAAATCCTGCAACGACGCACACGTTTGCAACGCCAGTTTCATAAACACGCCTTCCATATCTTTCAACGAAGTGGTATCGCCCACGTTCACGTTGTACGACGCGCTGTTCATAATGGCAAATCCCGCGCTGTTAGAGCCGCCCCATACGTTTTTACCTTCGGTATCTTTGGAGTTTACCAACCCGATATAACTGTATTTCCCATCATTGAAATAACGGAAACTGTTTTCTAAGTTATCCGTGTCGCGCAGTTTCCAGATCATGCTTCTTCCATCGGACGAAGCTTTGCCGGAAATAACTGCGGTGGTACATGCCCATGAAAAATAGCAAGAGGCACAAAAAAACAGAACTAAAAAAAATAGAATTGCTTTATTCATTGAAAACACAATCGAAATTTGAGGTAAAGATAACGATAATCTTTTTGTGACGTAAAATTTACAAAGAAAAGCTGTCGGTTGGGACAGCTTTTAAGAATCTTTTTACTTAAACGATGAATTTTTGCTTAAGCCAATGACACGTAAAGTTCTTTGTCTTCTTCGGCCATGGCCAATTTTCCTTCTCTTGCCAGCCAACCGATAGCTGCAAATAAATCTTTGTCGGTTAGTTTGGATAGTTTTTTGAGTTCTTTTGCACTCAAACGGCCGGATCCGTCTAATATTGTCCATACTTTTCCGGCGTTGCTGCCCATTTTTTCAATCATTACTTATAAAATTTAAATTAATAACCTTAACGATGACAAAGATAAGAATTATTTATTAAAAATGAAAGCGAATAGGGCGATTTTGATTTTAATCAATTGATATTTATGCTTTTAAATATTTCGTTGATTTGTGCCAGAAGCGACCGGCAATTATCGTTAATGATAACAAAATCTGAAAGTTTTATTTTCTCTTCATCGGAAAGTTGGCTTTTTATGCGCGCTTCGATTTTTTCTTTCGGGAAATTATCTCTTTTCATGACTCTTTCCATCCGAATTTCGGTAGGAGCAGTTACGGTAATAGTATAATCAAGGTATTTTTGAAAACCGGCTTCGAACAAAACGGCAGCATCGATTGCCACCACCGGCGATGGATTTTGCTGTTGAACCCACGATAAAAAATGTTTTGCCAGTTCAGGATGAATAATGGAATTGGCAATTTTCAGGTTCCCCTCGTTCCCGAATATAATTTCGGTCAGTTTTTTTTTGTTGAGTTTGCCTTCGGCATAAAGATCTTTGCCGAAATGCTTAGAGAGTTTTTCCCTGATGATTGGTGAATTATCGTTGAGTATCTTGGCTTCTTTATCGGCATCGTAAACGGGAATATCGTGCAAACGCAGTACTTCGCAAACCACCGATTTCCCGCTGCCGATACCGCCGGTAACTCCAATTTTTATCATTTTATTTCTCTTCAAGAAGAAATTCTACCGATGCCGGAGAAATACGCTCGTTTCTTATGGTCGAAGGACTTCGGGTAAGCTCCAGGTCCACTCGGCCGTTTTCGTTCCTGTTGAACTGGTTGTAGTTGAGAATGATCTCAAAATCTTCGGGTGCAATTTTTTTGTAATCTTCAAGAATAACCGAAAAAGCAACTTCGGCTTGCGAAGGGAAAAACTTCACATCGATGCCGTCGGGCACGTTTCTTGCCCTGATGGGAACTTCAACGGTGCGCTCGGTGAACTCGTTGATGGGGATATAAATTTCGACTTCGTTGGGTACGAATTTAATTCCTTCCACCGGATTGATCTTTACTTTCAGTTGCGATGTGTTTTTCAGGTTGTTGAATACAGTATATTCGGTGGGCGCATTTTTAATTTCGTCCAAACTTTTTCCTGATCCGTATGCCATGATGGTTTCAGGCAGCATCGAAATACTGTCGGCGATTAAATTGGCGCGGCTTGTTGTAATTTCGCCGTCGAAAACTACCCGTACTTCTTTGCTTTTCAACTTGGATGTAGCCAACGATATGCTTGCGGGCGAATAACCCCTGAGTTGGGTGCTGGAAGAGAGCGGGTCGCGGATGAGTTGGATAAATTGATTTCCCTGAATGGTATTTACGTTTTCGTCTTTGTATCTTTCCACATCAATTTCCAATGTGTCTTTGCGGAGAGACAGGTCGTAAAGAAATATTTCCGAGCCTTTGTCCGCCAAACGTACTTCGATAAACTCCGGTAGCGGATTATCGAAAACAACATCGTGCGGAATATGGGTATATTTCAGCGGAATTTGGTAAGAGCCTTCCACATCGCGTTGAAAAAACAGCATCAACCAAAAAATAAATGCCAAAATAACAAAACCCAGAAAAATTACAAAATTCTTCCAGTTGAATGTAGAAAGAAAATTCGCAATTTTAGTTTTCGCATTTTTTGGTATGAATGCTGTTTTTTTCATACAAACATTTAGAGATTAGTTTGTTGCTACATCGTTTGATGAAGCGTAAACCGATGTTTTTTCGAATTTCATTTTCACGCCGTCGGCAACTTCAACCAAAATCCAGGTATCGCCTATTTCGCGGATGCGTCCGTGAATTCCTCCTGCGGTAACCACTTTATCGTTCACTTTCATGGCTTCGCGGGCTTTTTGCAAATCTTTTTGTTTCTTTTGCTGCGGACGGATCATGAAGAAATAAAATACGGCAATAATAGCCACCATCATCATCAGAGATGTTCCCATGCCTCCACCGGCTGCTTGTAATAAAATATTCATAAGGATAAGTTTTTAGGTGTTTTGAAATTAATTTTTAAAAATAATATTTTCTTTTCTTAAATGCGCAACAATCGCATCTAAAATTCCGTTCACGAAAGTTCCGCTTTTGGGCGTGCTGTAACTTTTTGCTATTTCAATATATTCGTTCAACGAAACATTGGTTGGGATAGACGAAAATGTATTTATTTCTGCCAGAGCAACTTGCATAATTATCATATCCATGAAAGCAATGCGGTCGAAATCCCATTTATCGGTATAATCTTCAATGAGTTTTCGGTATTTTTTTTCGTTTAAAATTGTATCGTGGAGCAATTTAAGTGCAAAATCCTTATCCTCGTTGCTCTTGAACATCGGCAGTAGCGCTTGTTCGGCACCGGCTTTTTCTGAAAACTGTTTGATGGTTTTCAACACGAAGGTTTGCACAACTTCCACATCGTCGTTCCAATAAATACTTTCTTCTTCCAATAAATCATCCAATGTTTCATTGGTGTAAATATGTTGTTTAAATATTTTTCTCCAGAATTCGCGGTCTACTGCATAACTTGTATCTGCATTCACGGCATATTCCCGGTAAGTTTCCGAGGCAAGGATATCGTCGAGCAAATTTTTAACGAAACCCTCGTTTTCTTTCCACGACATGGGCCTTTCACCTAAATATTTTGCCAATTGTTTGTTTTCGGATAACTGCGCAGCAAATTTATTTTCGATTAACCGCGTATTGGGGTTCAGGTCTTCTTCCGAAGGAAGAAATTTATTTCGTTTGGTTTCAACGCGATTCTCATATGTTCTGGTAATTTCAACCATGAGAAGCAACAAGTAATAATAGAGATCGTAAGATTTTTGCAATCCCTGTAAAAGATCTTTTTCTGCATTCTGCAGGTCTTTATTCGTATTCTGATACCACGAGTAAACTATCTGAACAGTTCTGATACGAATTAAATTTCTATTAATCATTTTTTTGAATGAGCCTTTTGAGATTACAAAAATAGAAATTTTTTCCGACAATCAAGCAGAAAATTCATAAACCCTTTATGTAGGTGGAAATCTATATAGAACGATATTCGTATCTAAATAAAATTTTCATTCACTAAAAAATAATTATCTTTGCGTTTTATAGAAATAAGTCAAAAAGTCTTCTAAATTAAAGCAAACCAAAGAGAATATGTCAGTAACCATAAAACAGGTAAATGATAAAGAAAATCTGCGAAAATTTGTAGATTTTAGTATCGATTTATACAAAGGGAATGAATATTTTGTTCCACCGCTCATCTACGATGAGATGGCAACCTTAAGCCGAGACAAAAATCCCGCTTTTGAACATTGCGAGGCTGCTTATTTTTTGGCTTATAAAGAAGATGAAATAGTGGGCAGAATTGCATGTATCATTAATCATAAAGCCAATAACGTTTGGAACGAAAAGCAAGCGCGTTTCGGTTTTGTGGATTTTATTGACGATGCCGAAGTGGTGAATGCGCTTTTTCACGAAGTTGAAGAGTGGGCGCGTTTTCGGGGGATGGAAAAGATTCACGGCCCCATGGGATTTACCGATTTCGATTACGAAGGGTTGCTTATCGACGGGTTCGACCAGCTAAGCACAATGCAGACCATTTACAACTATCCGTATTATGTAGATTATATAGAAAGGCTGGGTTATAAAAAAGACCAAGACTGGTTTGAATATCTTATCCCGATACCGCGGGAAATTCCCGAGCGTTTTATGCGCGTAGCCGAGATCGTAAGGAAAAAATTTCGATTAAACGCCATAAAACTGGAGAACAAAAAGGATGTATGGCCTTACGCGAAGGATATTTTCCATTTGTTGAATCTTTCATACAAAGATTTATACGGATTTGTACCTTTGTCGGAAGCACAGATTGATTATTACGTAAAAATGTACATCCCCATGTTGAGGCTTAATTTTCTGTCCATCGTATTGCGTGAAGAAGACAATAAGCTGGTAGGGGTTGGCATTGGCTTACCGAGTATGGCAAGGGCCTTGCAAAAAGCCGAAGGCAAATTTTTGCCGACGGGTTGGTTTCATCTGTATAAAGCATTGAAAGGCAAAAATAACGTATTGGACCTTATGCTAATAGGAGTTGACCCCGAATATCAAGGGAAGGGAGTTAATTCGTTAATATTCAGCCAATTTATTACAGAAGCAGTGAAGTTAGGATTTGAGTATGCCGAAAGTAACCCCGAGCTGGAAGTGAATACCAAAGTACAATCTATGTGGAACGATTTTGACGCCACGCACCACAAAACACGCAGAGCATATATTAAAGATTTGAAATAGAAAAGGAGTTTATAAAATAGTGACAGATTTAGAAAGAGAACAAGCCATTTTAAATTATAGCGAAGAGAACATAGTAACCCTGGAGTGGCAGGAACATATTCGCCGCCGTCCGGGAATGTACATCGGAAAACTGGGCGACGGCTCGTCTTCCGACGATGGGATTTACGTACTTCTCAAAGAAGTACTGGATAATTCCATCGACGAGTACCGTATGGGATTCGGCAAAAATATAGATGTTTCCGTGGAAGAGGGAGTTGTTTTCGTTCGCGATTTTGGACGAGGCGTTCCATTGGGAAAAGTAAAGGACGTTTCTTCCAAAATGAATACCGGAGCCAAATACGACTCTAAAGCATTTAAAAAATCCGTAGGATTAAACGGAGTGGGTATTAAAGCCGTGAATGCGCTTTCTTCGAAATTTTTGATACAGAGTTTTCGAGACGGAGAGACCAAAGCCGTTGAATACGAACGAGGTATCGTTGAAAACGAGAACGGTTTATCAAAGTCGGAAGAACAAAACGGAACTCTCGTAAAATTTATTCCGGATAGAGAAATCTTCGGCGAATACAATTATCGCGATGAGCATATTGAGCCGTTGTTAAAAAACTACGTTTTTCTAAATACGGGATTGACCATTGTTTACAACAACAAGAAATTCAATTCAAAGAACGGCTTGGTCGATTTGCTCAATGAGAATTTAACCACGGAAATCCTTTACCCGATCATTCATCTGCAAGGCGAAGACATAGAAGTTGCCATCACGCACTCCAATCAATACGGAGAAGAGTATTATTCTTTTGTCAACGGACAGCACACAACGCAAGGCGGTACGCATCTTTCCGCTTTCCGCGAAGCATCGGCGAGGGTAATTAAAGAATTTTTCAGCCGCAATTTCGAGTATTCCGATATTCGGAATGGAATCGTGGCGGCTATCAGTGTAAAAATAGAGGAACCGGTTTTCGAGTCGCAGACAAAAACCAAATTGGGCTCTCGCGATATGTCGCCCGATGGAGTTTCGGTTAATAAATACATCAGCGATTTCTTAAAAAAAGAACTGGACAACTATCTTCACAAAAACCTGGAAACGGCAGATATCCTGCAAAAAAAGATTCTCGACTCGGAAAAAGAGCGCAAAGCCATTGCCGGAGTTACCAAGTTGGCGCGCGAAAGAGCCAAGAAAGCCAACCTGCACAACCGCAAATTGCGCGATTGCCGTATCCACTACAATGATAACAAAGGCAATAATCTGGAGGATACTTGCATCTTCATCACCGAAGGCGATTCGGCAAGCGGTTCCATCACCAAAAGCCGAGACCCCAATTTGCAAGCCGTTTTCAGTTTACGCGGCAAGCCATTGAACTGTTTCGGTTTAACCAAAAAGATCGTTTACGAAAACGAAGAATTCAACTTGCTGCAAGCAGCCCTGAACATTGAAGACGGCATGGAAGGCTTGCGTTATAACAAAGTTATTATCGCTACCGATGCCGATACCGACGGTATGCACATCCGTTTGTTGTTGTTGACGTTCTTCCTGCAATTTTTCCCCGATCTGGTCAAGAAAAATCATGTTTATATTCTTCAAACCCCGCTTTTCCGCGTTAGAAACAAAAAGAAAACCTATTATTGTTACACGGAGGAAGAAAGGCTGGCCGCCATTGAAGACCTGGGCCCGAATCCCGAAATTACCCGATTCAAAGGGCTCGGTGAAATTTCTCCCGATGAGTTTAAGAACTTTATCGATGAAGACATGCGCCTCGACAGGGTTTCCATGCGTAAAGAAGACTTGTTGAAGGAATTGCTCGAATTCTATATGGGCAAAAACACGCCCGACAGGCAAAACTTCATTATCGAGAACTTAGTGGCTGAAGAAGAGGAAGTGGCCTAACGCGGCACGCGTTACGAGGTTCGGGTTTAGAGAAATTATAACAAATAATTGTAACAACAAATATAATGGCACATACTGAAAACCCCGCACTTCACACCCCGCATTCCGAAATAAAGAAAACAGCTCTTTTCCCCGGCACTTTCGACCCGTTTACAATTGGTCACGAATCTTTGGTGCGTCGCGGGCTCCAATTTGTGGATGAGATCGTTATTGCCATTGGGGTGAATGAATCGAAGAAATCCTATTTTCCTTTGGAAAAAAGAATCGAAATGATTCGACAATTGTACAAAGAAGAACCGAGAATAAAAGTAGAAAGTTACGATTCGCTTACCATAGAATTTGCTCAAAAAATAGGCGCAAAGTTCATTTTAAGGGGAATACGATCCGTAAACGATTTTGAATACGAAAAAACCATTGCCGATATGAATCGAACGATTTCGGGCATTGAAACGTTTGTATTATTTACAGAACCTGAACTTACGCACGTCAGCTCAACCTTGGTTCGTGAATTGTTAAAATACGGCCACGAAGTCAGCGCATTCATCCCGAAGGGAATGGTGCTGTAGGTTCTTCACTAAAACAAAGACAATGAATAAAAAAATAATAATAAGTTTAATCACTATAATATCTTCGTTATCAATAGCTTTCGCACAATTCCGCCCGAGTGTCGAAGGATTGAAACTCGAAAGGACTTTACAGTTGATAAACAACTTGTATGTGGATGACGTAAATTCCGAAGAACTTACAGAAGCCGCTATTCGGGCCATGCTTACTCAACTCGATCCTCATTCGCAATACTTGAATAAAGATGAGGTGAAAGCCATGAACGAACCGCTTCAGGGAAATTTTGAGGGAATCGGTATTTCCTTTAACATGGTTACCGATACTTTATACGTGATGGAAGTAATTTCCGGCGGGCCGTCGCAGAAAGTGGGCATCATGCCGGGCGACCGATTCATCTTCGTGAATGATACGTTGATTGCAGGCGTAAAAATGAAAAACGAAGACGTAATCAAACGCTTGCGCGGTGCCAAAGGAACGGTTGTAAACATAAAGGTTTTGCGTAGGGGTGTAAAAGAACTGATGGAATTCCGTATCGTAAGAGACCGTATTCCTATTTACAGCATCGATGCCGCTTATATGGTCGATGAAAATACCGGATATGTCCGTTTAAGCCGTTTCGGTGCAAGTTCGCTCGAAGAGTTTTTGGAAGCGGAAAAGAAGTTGAAAGCGCAGGGCATGAAAGATATGATCCTCGACCTCACGGGCAATGGCGGCGGAATTCTCCAAACCGCTACCGATATTACCGATGAATTTCTCGGGCCGGGCAAATTAATTGTATATACCGAAGGTAAAAATCAACCCAAATACACCATGAACTCTACCTCTAAAGGACAATTTGTGAATGGGAATCTGGTGGTTTTGGTTGATGAAGGCTCGGCATCTGCAAGCGAGATTCTGGCAGGAGCCGTGCAGGATTGGGACAGAGCCGTTGTGGTGGGGAGGAGGACTTTCGGAAAAGGATTGGTGCAGCGTCAGTTGCCGCTTCCCGATGGAACGATGATCCGATTAACGGTTGCCAATTATTATACGCCCACCGGAAGAAGTATTCAGAAACCTTATGAAAGCGGCAAACCCGAAGATTACAACCGTGATTTCTTGAACCGATTGGCGCACGGCGAGTTTATGCACGCCGACAGCATCCAATTTCCCGACTCTTTGAAATATACCACTTTGGTGAACCGGCGCACCGTTTACGGCGGAGGCGGCATCATGCCCGATTATTTTGTGCCGATCGACACTACTTTCACCGGTTTGCATCGCAACCTGGTCGGAAAAGGAATTATAAACCGGTTGAGTTTAAACAAGGTAGATGGAAACAGGGCTGCGCTTTTAAGAGAGTATCCCAATGTTAGCCTTTTTAAATCCGGCTATCAGATTCCGGCGTCCTTTATAAACGAACTCAAGGAAATGGCAAAAGCAGATAAAGTGGAATGGAAAGAAGACGAATTCGAGAAAGCCAAACCACTTATTTTTACCCAAATTAAGGCTTTAATAGCCAGGGATTTGTATGATTCTTCCGCTTATTTCGTCATTATCAACGACGAGAACGATATTTTTCGGGAGGGATTGAGAATCATAAATACTCCATCAACCTACAATCGTTTGTTAAACGGTATTTCGAAATAGTATCGAAAATGATTGCCGAGGATACTGAAAAAAGGTTTTACTTTCCTGAATTGGATGGCCTCAGATTTCTCGCCTTTTTCTTGGTTTTTATACACCATCATCCGTTTTTCGGCACCCAGCCATTCCTTACTTATTTCAAAGCATATGGATGGATAGGGGTGGATTTGTTTTTTGTTTTGTCGGCTTTTTTGTTTTCCAAATTACTCGTTAGAGAGCATACAGAAACGAATAAAATAAGTTTCAGGAAGTTCTACGTCCGGCGGTTTTTTAGAATCTGGCCGATCTATTTTTTATTTGTTTTCGTAATTATTTTATATTTATTATTTATAACCCGTGGGCTTGCAGGTAATGAGACGCTGAGAATTATTGGATTATTAACGTTCACCGATAACATCATGACAACCATCCAAGGTTACAATACCCTGCCTTTTTCGCAACACTTGTGGACCATATCATACGAAGAACAATTTTACTTGTTCATTCCTTTTATCATTCTTTCATTATTGAAGATGAATAAAAGGAGAAAGATCATTTTGTTAATTGCAGTAATAGCTGTGTTCAATTTAATCAGATTTCAATTCATTGCAACAGGCAACGCGCATCCGGCAGTTTGGGTTTTGCCTTTTACTCATTTCGAAGCTATAATCTGCGGAATCGTTATTGGATTTGGAGGATACGATTTTTTGTTGAAGATATTCAGACCTTTGGTTATATCTGCACTCGGTATCATCTTTTTCCTTGGGCTTGCTTTTTTGCCCTCTATTGTGGAAAATTCGTATTGGTTGGCAGTAAATTATACGTTTGTCGGGCTATCCACATCCTTGTTTTTATTCGGCACTTACAAAAGTAAAACGCTGAAAAATTTTTTCTCAAAACAACCGTTGGTTTACCTCGGAAAAAGGTCTTACGGATTATATTTGTATCATATTGCAGCTATAGAATTAACCGCTTATTTATTAAACAAGGCCGGTTACTTTGCCAATAATCAATTAATTTCTTTTATATTTGCATTAATAATCACTATTATTATTTCTATTGTTTCTTACAGATTTATAGAAAAGCCTTTTTTGAAATTAAAGAAACGCTATGAAGTAATAGAAAGTAGGCCCATCTGAGATGACTTTAATTGGAACTAATATCTTATTATAAAATTTAACGTTAATTGTAATGAAACTAATTAATTTATCTATGTGTATGTTTTTTTGTGGCGCTCTCTTGTTTGCATCGTGCCAAAAGCCCGTAACGCACAATGTGCTCACGGAAGCTGAAGTATCGGACGGTTGGGAACTTTTATTCAACGGAACCGACCTATCGGGTTGGCGCGACTACAACGGCGACAGCCTTACTGCGCCTTGGTTTGCCGAAGACGGAATGATCCAAGCCAGAGGCGAAGGCGCCGACGAGCACGGATACATTGTAACGGACAAACTGTACGAGAACTTTGAAATGGCATGGGAATGGAAAATTGCCGACGGCGGCAACAGTGGTGTACTCTACCACGTGGTGGAAAATCCCAAATTTGCCGTTCCTTACGTTACCGGCCCCGAATATCAGCTGATCGATGATCTCGGCTTTCCCGAACCATTGGAAGATTGGCAGAAAACTGCTGCCGACTACGCCATGTACGTAGGCGACTCGACTAAGATGACTATTAAACCTGCAGGAGAATGGAACACATCGAAGATAGTTTTCGATAACGGACACGTAGAACACTGGCTCAACGGTGAAAAAGTGATCGAATTTGAAGCGTGGACCGAAGACTGGTTTGCCCGCAAAAACAGCGGCAAATGGGAGAATGCTCCCGAATACGGTTTGGCCAAAAAAGGCGTTATCTGTTTACAGGATCACGGATCGGCGGCATGGTTCCGCAACGTAAAGATCAAAGAACTTCCGCGCAAAACCAAAGAAGTTAATCTGTTCAACGGAGTGGATTTGACCGGTTGGGAAGTGTACGGAACCGAAAAATGGTATGTGCAGGATGGCCTGTTGGTGTGCGAAAGCGGCCCCGATAAACAATACGGCTATCTGGCTACGCGTGAATATTTTGATGATTTCGACTTATCGGTAGAATTCAAACAGGAGGCCGACGGCAACTCGGGTATATTTATCCGTTCGTTTATCGAGCCGGGCGCTATCGTAAACGGCTGGCAGGTTGAAGTTGCGCCCAAAGGAAACGACACCGGCGGTATCTACGAATCTTACGGACGCGGATGGCTTGTGCAGATACCAGACGAAAAAGAAAACATCCTCAAAGAGCGCGACTGGAACACCATGCGCATCGTAGTGAAAGGCGATAACGTGAAAACTTACCTCAACGGCCAAGAAATGGTTGACCTCACCGACGAAAAGATAGGTAAGGCGCAAGGCCGTATCGCCTTGCAAATCCATGATGGCGGCGGCATTAAAGTACTTTGGAGAAACCTGAAAGTGCAGACTTTGTAACAAACTGAGGGCGTAACTCGAAGTATCATCCTCAATAACAATATTGTAGAGACGTTGTTCGCAACGTCTCTTTTTGTTTTGCTTCCGGGTATTTATCCGACGTCGGAACGTATTTATCTCGACGTCGAGACGTATTTATACTGACGTCAGGATGTCCTGTATCCCGACGTCAGGATATTTTTATGCGGACGTCAGGACAAACAGATGCCGACGTCAGAATATTTATATCAACTGCCTCGCGGCAATTTGCACCGGATCCCAAACGGGTGAAAACGGCGGGGCGTACGATAAATCCATATAAGCAACATCTCGGGCGGTGAGTTTTCCCGTAATGGCTGCCGCAACCGTATCGATGCGCTTTGCCGCGCCCGAGAAACCAACGATCTGTCCACCCACGATGCGCGATGTTTTTTTGTCCATCACGAGTTTTACGGTAATTTCTTCGCTGCCGGGATAATAACCGGGTTTTGTACGGGTATCTATCACCGCGGTTCTTACCGCGAGTTTGAGTTCCCGGGTTTCTTTCTCCGATAATCCGGTTCGGGCTATCTCCAAGTGGTTGAATTTAGTAATCGCCGTACCCAAAACGCCGTCAAGTTTTTCGTTTCCGCCACTCATATTTATTCCCGAAATCAATCCCTGTTTGCTCGCGATGGTTCCCAACGCGATGGAAACAAATTTTTTCTTGAGCAAATGATACGAGGTGGCGCAGTCGCCCGCCGCCCAGATATGTTCATCGGATGTTTTCATGGATTTATCAATCAAAATAGCGTCTTTTTCACCTAATTTTAATCCGGCGTTTTTCGCCAAATCGCTGTTGGGTTTTACTCCTATTCCTAAAATTACCAAATCGGCAGATAGTCTTCGTTTATCGGTGATAACCCCGGTAATTTCGCTGTTGTTGGTTTCGAACGAAGTGAGTTTTTCTTCGAGGAAGAGTTTTACGCCTTCCTTCTTCATCTGTTTTTCGATAATATCCGCCATATCTTCATCGAGGGTATTCATGATCTGCGGCGACATATCGATGAGCGACACCGAAATTTTCTGCTGTAACAAAGCCTCGGCCATTTCAATACCGATATATCCGCCGCCCACAACCACCGCTTTTTTCGGTTTATGGTTTTCGATGAAATTGAAGATACGCTGCGCGTCCGTCAAATTGGAAACCGAAAAAACACCCTTGGCAGAAATGCCTTCTATTGGCGGTACAATCGGCGAAGCGCCCGTGGTGATAAGCAGTTTATCGTAGTTTTCACGAAACGTTTTTTTCGTTTCCAAACCCGCAACTTTCACTGTTTTGTTTTCCGTATCGATCTCCACCACTTCGTAAAAGGTTTTTACTGCGATGTTCTGCTTTTCGATAAACTCTTTCGGCGTGCGGGCGATCAAATCCTGCTTCTTATCTACATAACCCGCTATGAAATATGGTATCCCGCACGCGGCATACGAAGTGTATCGTCCTTTTTCAAAAACAATGATCTCGCACTTATCATTCTCTCGCCTGATCTTCGATGCGGCGGTCATTCCCGCCGCATCGCCTCCAATTACAACTATTTTTTCCATGATTCAAATTAACTTTTATTCTTAAAAGGAATTAGGAGAAGATTTGTTCACACAATTCACCCGTATTATTCTTGGCATTCTTTTTGCTTAAATATCAATAAAAAGCAAGCCGATACTTGTTATTTCGGGATTTAGTTCACGAAAAACAATTATCTTTGCGCACTTAACTCACTAAAACAGCGAATGAAAGAAAAAAACAAATTATTAAAAAGTATTATTGAAGGAATACAAGAAAAAAAAGGAAAAAATATAACTACAATTCAACTGAAAGGAATACCCGGAGCCATTTGCGACTATTTTATCATTTGCGAAGGCAACACGCCCACACAGGTTTCGGCTGTGGCGGAATCGATAGAGGAAATGGTGAAAAAAAATACCAAAGAAAATCCTATCAGGGTGCAGGGCCAACAACGTGCAGAATGGATCGGGATTGATTATGGAAACATTATAGTGCACGTTTTCCTCCCCGATCTAAGGACATTCTACAACTTAGACCACCTTTGGGAAGATGCCGTATCAGAGCAAGTTCCTGCCTTAGACTAAAACATATTCCCCGTAAATTTGTTAAGTATAAATATCGCTCTCGCAGCGATTATTTTATTAAAGAATTACATACCTATTTTGCAGTTAATGGACAATAAGAATCAAAATAATAATAACAACAACAAAAACAACAAAATTCCTCAAAAGCAAAAGCCGTTGAGGCCCGGCATGGGAAATAACCCCAACCAGCCGTTCAATGCTTATTGGATTTACGCCATTATTTCAATGGCGCTTATTGGGATGTTTTTTTTCGGACAAAATAAAACGATAAAAGAAATTACATGGTCCGAATTTCAACAATATGTCTCTGATAACCGCATAGAAAGCGTAGTTGTATTCAGCAACAAAGAAGTGGCCGAAGCCAAAGTGCGCCCCGAATCGGTGAATTATGTATTTGGAGAAGACGCGAGTAACTTCACCAACAATCCGTTTGTTACGGTAAAAGTACCTTCCACACAAGGGGCATCCGATTATCTGGATACGGTAAAAAACGAGAAAGGTTACGATGTAGATGTAAAATTCGATACCACGTCTGAAGTTTGGGGGCTTTTAATTACGTTCTTTCCATTTATCCTCATCATTATTTTTTGGGTTTGGATGATGCGCCGCATGCAGGGTGGCGGTATGGGCGGCGGCGGTGGAATTTTCAGCGTGGGGAAATCAAAAGCGCAGCTTTTCGATAAAGATGCCGGGCCAAAAGTTACATTTAAAGATGTGGCCGGACTTTCGGAAGCCAAAGAAGAGGTGCAGGAAATTGTGGAGTTCCTGAAGCATCCCAACAATTATACCAATTTGGGAGGAAAAATTCCTAAAGGAGCGTTGCTTGTTGGGCCTCCGGGAACCGGAAAGACCTTGCTGGCAAAAGCAGTT
The DNA here is from genome assembly GCA_023424395.1 of Bacteroidota bacterium. GTDB lineage: Bacteria > Bacteroidota > Bacteroidia > Bacteroidales > Dysgonomonadaceae > JAFADY01. The sequence continues at coordinate 136,528 of JAFADY010000010.1, forward strand.
GCCGGCGAAGCCAATGTGCCTTTTTTCTCTATTTCGGGTTCAGATTTTGTGGAAATGTTTGTTGGAGTAGGGGCTTCGCGAGTGAGAGATTTGTTTCGTCAAGCCAAGGAAAAGGCGCCCTGCATTGTTTTTATCGATGAGATAGATGCGGTGGGACGTGCTCGCGGTAAGAATGCCAATTTCGGCTCGAACGATGAGCGGGAAAATACACTGAACCAACTCCTTACAGAAATGGATGGTTTTGGTTCCAACAGCGGTGTTATTATTTTAGCCGCTACCAACCGGGTAGATATTTTGGATAAGGCGTTGTTGAGGGCAGGCCGTTTTGACAGGCAAATTTACGTAGAGCTTCCTGATTTGAACGACAGAAAAGAAATATTTAAAGTCCATTTGCGTCCCATTAAGATCGACGAAACGGTAGATATTGATTTTCTTGCTCGTCAAACTCCGGGTTTTTCCGGCGCCGATATTGCTAATGTTTGTAACGAAGCCGCGCTGATCGCAGCCCGTAAGAAAAAGAAATTCGTAGAAAAAGACGATTTTATCAACGCCGTAGACAGAATAATCGGCGGATTGGAGAAGAAAAACAAAATCATTACGCAAGACGAAAAACGTTCCATTGCCATTCACGAAGCGGGACACGCCACACTGAGCTGGTTCCTCGAACATGCCAACCCATTGGTGAAAGTTACCATCGTTCCGCGCGGAAAAGCGCTTGGCGCTGCATGGTATTTGCCGGAAGAACGACAAATTACTACCAAGGACCAGATGCTCGACGAAATGTGCGCATTGCTGGGTGGCCGCGCGGCGGAAGAGGTGTTTATCGGGAAGATTTCCTCGGGAGCGATGAACGACCTGGAACGTGTTACCAAACAGGCCTACGGCATGATTTCCTATTTGGGGATGAGCGAAAATATGCCCAATTTGAGTTATTACGATTCATCGGGACAAGATTATAATTTCCAGAAGCCTTTCAGCGAAAAAACCGCAGAACTCATCGACGCGGAAGTGAAAGTGATGATTGCGGAACAATATGAGCGCGCCAAAAACCTGCTTTTAAAATATGCCGAAGGACACAATCAATTGGCTCAAATATTGCTTGAGAAAGAGATTATTTATGCCGATAATTTGGAGCACATTTTCGGAAAGCGCCAATGGGTATCACGCTCGCAAGAAATACTTGAGAACAAAACCAAAAAAAGTATTTACGATTCTGAAGAGGAAAGTGAGAAAAACTCACCTCCGCCATCTCCTTTCGGCAGTAAAGGAAATGTGTCGGAAGTGCCGGAAGATAAGGGCGAAAAAACAGATCCAAGTGTTCCCAACGAAATAATAAATAATAATTAATCTAAATAAGATAAATCTATCATATTCCATACAATCGTTTGTAAGACTGCTTTTCAGAAAGGCAGTCTTAATTTTTTCGTTTAATTTTTTTGTAATTTAACATTGTCGGCAACAAACCTTTGAACATTTGTTTCATACTTATCGTTATTTAAATAGAAACCCGAAAATAATTAGATTATGAACTCAATAAAATACTATCTTCTCGCCGGAGTTTTGGCGGTATCCTTTATAGGTTGCAAAAATTCTAACGCGAAAAATAACGAAAACAATAATTCAAAAAGTACAGAAAATATGAAATTCGAAAAAGTAGCATTACCTTACGAAACCAATGCTTTAGAGCCGGTTATCAGTAAACAAACAGTAGAACTCCACTATGGCAAACACCACCAGGCATACGTGGATAATTTAAACAAATTAGTTGTGGGAACCGAATTTGAAAATGCGGATTTAGAAACCGTTGTTAAAGAAAGCGACGGAGCCATTTTTAATAACGCGGGACAAATTTTAAACCACAATCTTTATTTTACATCTTTCAAAAAAGACGGCGGCGGCGAACCGACCGGCAAATTAGCGGAAGCTATCACCGAGCAATTCGGTTCGTTCGATAAATTTAAAGAAGAATTCAATGCAGCCGGAGGCGCTGTATTCGGTTCGGGTTGGGTTTGGCTGGCGAAAGACGACAGTGGTAAACTTTCTATAGAAAAAGAATCAAACGCAGGAAATCCTATAACCAAAGGTTTAACTCCGATTTTAGGATTCGATGTTTGGGAACATTCTTATTATCTGGATTACCAAAATCGTCGTGCAGACCACCTCAAAGAAATTTGGAAGATAATTAATTGGGAAGTGGTGAGCAACCGCTACTAATTAATGGATTGATAAGTAATGAAAGGAAAAGCGTTGCAGCGTTAGTTGTAACGCTTTTTATTTGAGCATAATACCTGTGAGCATCCTGCCCGAATGAACCGATTGCCGCCGGGCGGAGAAAAATAATCTGCTGTTTTTGTAAGTGCAGTAGCGGGTTTTTTCGATCTGCAGTTTGGGCACGCCCAAACGGATCAATTCCTGTTGGTTGATTTCTTTTAGATCGATGTGCAACTTCTTCGACGATTTGTTTCGGAAAGAAACAAACGCATCCAACTTGTAACCGTTCTTTTGAAATTCTTCTTCCACCAGTTTCCCTACTTCGTAGTGTTGTACACCGATTGCAGGGCCAATCGCCGCAATTATGTCCCGCGCGTCGGAGCGATACAAATCTTGCATCTTCAAAATGGTTTTTTCAACAATTCTGTTGGCAGTTCCCCGCCATCCGGCATGAATAGCCGCAATTATCTGCTTCCGTTTGTCGAAAAGCAAAATAGGCACACAATCTGCGGTTGTAACACACAGAAAAAACCCGTGTTCTTGCGTAACGGAGGCGTCAATGCCGTAAAGTTTCTCTACCTTTTCGGAATTTTGGAGACGGATAAATTCTTTGTCGATTACAATAATTTCCGATCCATGTGTTTGATGAGGAGTAACGAAATCTTCACTTTCCAAGTAGAATTTTTGAGCTAAGATAGATCGGTTCTCATAGATTTTGAGCGGGTCGTCATCGGAATAATTCCCCAGGTTTAACGACCGAAATTCGCCCTTACTAACTCCTCCCGACCTCGTTGAAGAAAAATGTTCTATTTGCCGGTAACGATCAAAAATATTGAATTGGAGCAGATTCTTATGTTCGGGATGTTTTTTCATGAGTTAGAAGTCGTCGTCGTAATAATTTTCATCTTCCTGCTCGTAATCATCGTCCTCTGCAGGAATGTCCTCATCCGGATCAAGTTCGAGTGACATTACATCTAATCTTCTATGCACCAGCGATTGTTTTGATGCCGTTATAACCGGAACCACATTCTCGGAGTTTAATTCTCTCCAAAGCATATCTTTTAAGGCAGGTATGCCGTATTGCGTTAAAGAAGAAATAAATATGTAGGGAATTGTTGGTAAATCCATCGATATTTCGTGTATCAATTCATCGTCCAGCATATCGGATTTTGAAATAGCCAGGACTCTTTGTTTGTCCAGCAATTCGGGATTGTATTTGGTGAGTTCGTTCAGTAACACTTTGTATTCCTTATGGATATCATCTGAATCGGCGGGAACAACAAAGAGCAGCAATGAATTTCTTTCTATGTGCCGCAGGAAACGCAATCCAAGCCCTTTCCCCTCGCTTGCGCCCTCAATGATTCCGGGAATATCCGCCATGACAAACGATTTTCCTTCCCGATAGCTCACGATTCCCAAATTCGGCTCAAGGGTAGTGAAAGGATAATTAGCAATTTTCGGCTTCGCCGCCGAAACTACCGATAAAAGCGTGGATTTCCCGGCGTTGGGAAAACCAACCAAACCCACATCGGCCAAAAGTTTAAGTTCCAGGATCACCCATTTTTCTTCGTATGGTTCCCCGGGTTGGGCATATCGTGGCGCCTGATTGGTCGCCGATTTAAAATTGGTGTTTCCCAATCCGCCGCGGCCGCCTTTCAGCAGAATTACTTCTTGTCCGTCATCGGTAATATCGCATAAGTATTCTCCGGTTTCTGCATCGTATGCCACCGTACCGCAAGGTACTTCGATAATTTTGCTTTCTCCTTTTTTCCCTGAACTGTTTCTTCTGGAACCGCTTTCGCCATGTCCTGCAAAAATATGTCGCTGGTAACGCAGGTGTAGCAAAGTCCAAAAATTTCTGTTCCCCCGCAAAATAATGTTTCCACCGTCGCCCCCGTCGCCGCCATCGGGCCCGCCTTTCGGGATGTACTTTTCTCGCCTGAAATGCGTTGAGCCTCGTCCGCCCTTACCGGAGCGACAAAATATTTTTACATAATCAACAAAATTCGTTTCTGCCATTTCGGGGTGGTTTAAAGTGCGTTTATTCTCTCTTCGATGGAGCCGAAAATTTCTTCGATGGTTCCTCTTCCTTTTATGTTTACCAATTTTCCCTGTTGCAAATAAAAGGCTTTTAGGGGCGAGGTCTGGTTGTAGAAAACGTTTAACCTCGATTCTATAATTTTCCGATTATCGTCGTTCCTCCCCGAAATTTCTCCTCTTTTCAACAAGCGTGAAATTAATTCCTCATCCTCCACATCCAAATTCAGAACGATTGATATTTTCTCTCCGTGTGCGCCCAACATTTTATCCAAAGCCTCTCCTTGTGCAAGCGTTCTTGGAAATCCATCAAAAATCAAACCTTTCTTGTTGGTGTTATAAGCAATCAAATCTTCAAGCATGGCAATCACAATATCATCGGGAACCAATTGCCCTTGAGAAATATAGCTGTTGGCCAATTTGCCTAATTTGGTTTGGGCTTTAATTTCGTGGCGCAAAATGTCGCCTGTCGAAATATGCCTCAATCCATATTTTTCTATCAATAATTTGCTTTGTGTGCCTTTACCCGATCCCGGAGCGCCGAAGATTACGATGTTTAACATATAGTCTGAAATTTGAACCGTTTGCAAAGATACAAGTTTTTTTATTTTCGTTTTGATAAGTTTGAACTAAAATAGGTTTATATCTGTTTTAATATTAAAATTAAATTAATAGCATAAAGATTATGAATAAGTACGAATTTAAACAAAAAACACAAGAGGTTTTAGATCAGTTGGAAGCTAAAATCGAAGAAATGAAAAGAGGTGTAGAAAACATTGCAGATGATGCAAGAGAAGAATATGCCGAGCAAATGGACAAATTAGGTGCATTGAAAGATGAATTATCCGAAAAATTAGGCAAATTCGATGAAATTGCCGAAAGCAAATGGGATGTGGTGAGAGACAGTGCAAGCCACTTTTTTGCATCGGTTTCCGAAGCTTGGAAAGAAGATTTCGGAAAGGTTCGAGTAGCGTTTAAAAAAGGCGCTGAAGAAGCAAAAGATGAATTCCAAAACGATCAGGTTTGATTTCGATAGATCAATAAGAGCAAATAATAAACTCCCTCAACATCCTTTGGATTGTTGAGGGAGTTTTTTGAGGTACCTGGCGGATTCGAACCGCCGTACACGGTTTTGCAGACCGCTACCTAACCACTCGGTCAAGGTACCGAATTTCGCGTAAAGCAGATGCAAAGATAATATATTTTTTTGAGTTTCGAAAAACAACGTTTTTTCTTTTTCACCGCTCTACGGTTTTTTACGAAAACAGCAACCTAAACGCATCACTCACTTTCCTCACCTGTTGAATCTCTATTTTTACTTTTTTCGTAAAACCTTTCAAGTTGTTGGCGGGGATAAGGATGCGGGAAAAGCCTAATTTTTCGGCTTCCTGAATGCGTTGTTCAATGCGGTTCACGGGACGGATTTCGCCCGAAAGTCCTACTTCACCGCACAAACACGTGTCGCGCTCGATGGCGATATCCAAACTCGACGATAAAATGGCGCTGATAACCGACAAATCCAATCCGGGGTCGCTCACGCGCAAACCGCCGGCAATGTTCAGAAATACATCCTTTTGTGCCAATTTAAAGCCGGCGCGCTTTTCGAGTACGGCAAGCAACATATTCATCCTGCGGATATCGAATCCGGTCGCGGAACGTTGAGGCGTGCCGTAAGCAGCAGTGCTTACAAGCGATTGCGTTTCAATGAGAAATGGGCGAACGCCTTCGATGGCAGCTGCAATGGAAACGCCACTCAGCCCGTCGTGGTTTTGCGTGAGTAACAGTTCCGAGGGATTACTCACTTCGCGCAAGCCCGATTGATTCATTTCGTAAATCCCCAACTCTGCCGTACTGCCAAATCGATTTTTGATACTGCGTAAAATACGGTACATATAATGTTGGTCGCCCTCAAACTGTATAACCGCATCCACAATGTGTTCCAAAATCTTTGGTCCGGCAAGGCTACCGTCTTTTGTGATGTGTCCAATAAGAATAACGGGCGTTCCCGATTGTTTCGCAAATTTTAAAATGGATGCAGCACACTCCCGCACTTGCGAAATGCTTCCTGGCGAAGATTCCAACACATCGCTGTACACAGTCTGTATGGAGTCGATGATAACCAGTTGAGGTGATGTGTTTTTTATATGTTTGAAGATTTCATCGAGATTGGTTTCGCACACAATCAGCGCATTATCGTTTTGCTGTCCAATACGGTCGGCACGAAGTTTCAATTGACGTGCACTCTCTTCGCCCGAAACGTAAAGCGTTCTGATGTCTTGGAGCTTCAAAATTGTTTGTAAAACGAGCGTAGATTTACCGATTCCCGGTTCGCCGCCAATCAACACCAACGATGCCGGAACCAATCCTCCACCCAGTACGCGATTGAGCTCTTCGTCCTGCATATCGATGCGTGGCTCTTCATCGGCACGGATTTCGTTCAACGTCAGCGGTTGGCTTTTCACACCTTGAAACGATCGTGTATCCTCCTGTTTCGAAGCACCATCTTTGCGTACCAATTCTTCTACAAACGTTCCCCACTCGCCACACGATGGGCATTTGCCCATCCATTTGGGCGATTCGTTTCCACAACTACTGCAGAAATATGTTGATTTTAGTTTGGCCATTGTTTTTTTAAGACTGTTAGATTCTTAGATTTTGAGACGATAAGACAGTAAAATTAATTCAATTTCAACACCATCAAATAATCTTCATTTTCATCCCTGATTATTTCAAACCCCAATTTTTTGTAAAGATTAGCAGAGTAATTTGCTTTCTGTACACTCAGTGAAGCTTGTTTGTAGCCGTTTTTTCTTAAATGCTCAATCATTTTCTTCATTAAGTGCGTGCCGATTCCCTTGTTTCGATATTCTTTAAACAACGAAATAGAGAATTCGGGCGTAGTATCATCCACATTTCCATATCCTTTCACTTCTCCCGAAATAATTCTTACCCAAACCGCACCAATTATTTTCCCATCCGCGTCTGCAACAAAACAACAATCATCTTTCCTGCTACCGAAGTCTTTTATATACGCATTAACTTGAGGAACTTAGAGTACACTTCGGGGAATGGGATTGTTCTCGTCGGGCTGAAAAATGGCTTCGTAAAGAAGATCTTCGAGGATGCCTATCTCATCATCACGAATTTCTCGTATTTGAATGTCATCCATAACTTTCACTTGTCGTCGTAATGTCCCAACATCGAAATCACTGTAACAACAACCTCTTCATCCTGAACCAAATAACGTAACCGGTTTTTCTTATCGATTCGGCGCGACCAAACATTCCCACTCAAATAGCGTAACGGCTCAGGGTGACCCGTACCGCTATATGGATGTTCGGATAATTCGATAAAAATCTGTTCAATTTTACGAATAACTGTTTTTTGTCCGCTCTTTCGAATAGCTGCCAAATCTTTCTTAGCTCTATCCGAAACGGCTACTCGATAGTTTCCCATATATTCGACGGATTTACAAACGTAATTCTGCCTTCCCTGATATCGTTTAAGCCTTCTTGAATAGCCATCAATTCCTCTCGCGTGGGAATATCATCTTCTTCCCAAGGCTTAATAATAATGGGCTTTTCATTTTTCCGGGAAACTATAACCGTTTCTTTTTCAGATAAATCAAAAAATTTTTTTTGATTTGCTCTGAATTCGGCAGGGGTAATTACAACCATATTTTATTTATTTATTTATGTACAACTTATGGTACAAAGATAAATATATTTCTATTCATAGAAAATTATTTCGTATTTTTGCTTCTCAAAATAACTCGCAACCCGAAACTTAATTATGTCGATCATCTCACAACTCATATCCAAACAACTCAATATCAATCTCAAAAACGTTGAAAACACCATTAAGCTATTAGACGAAGACGCTACCATTCCCTTTATCAGCCGTTACCGAAAAGAGGCGACCGACGGTTTGGACGAGGTGCAAATCGGCAATATCAATGAGCTGAACATTAAATTTTTGGAGTTGGAAAAACGCATGGAGTTTATCCTGAAATCTATTTCGGAACAAGAAAAACTCACGCCCGAACTCGAAAAACAAATTACCGACACTTGGGATTCTACCGAACTTGAAGATATTTATTTGCCCTATAAGCCCAAACGCCAAACACGTGCCGAAATTGCCCGCAAACGTGGCTTGGAGCCATTGGCAAAGTGGCTGATGATGCAACAAAACGGTTCACCCGAAACCAAAGCGCAATCGTTTGTGAAAGATGAAGTGTCGGATGTTGATTCGGCGCTGAAAGGGGCGTGCGACATCATTGCCGAATGGGTAAACGAAGATACGTCGGCACGCCAATTGGTGCGAAATATTTTTGCCCGCGAAGCGATGATTACCTCCAAAGTCATCAAAGGAAAAGAGGAAGAGGGCGAAAAATACAAAGATTATTTCGATTTTTCGGCGCCGCTTTCGCGTTGTCCTTCGCACAGGATTTTGGCGATTCGTCGGGGCGAAAGTGAAGGTTTTTTGCGTGTCGCCATTTCGCCCGACGACGAAAAATGCTTGGACAAGCTCGTTCCACGTTATGCCAAAAACGATGTCCCGGCTGCCGATTTTGTGGAAGATGCGGTTACCGACTCGTACAAACGATTGCTCAAACCCTCCATCGAAACCGAATTTGCCAACCTCTCCAAAGAGAAAGCCGATGAAACGTCCATCGCCGTTTTTGCCGAAAACCTGCGTCAGTTGCTATTGGCTCCGCCATTGGGACAAAAGCGCATCTTAGGCGTCGACCCCGGATACCGCACCGGTTGCAAATTAGTCTGTTTAGACGAACAGGGGAATCTGCTTCACAACGAAACCATCTATCCGCACGCACCGCAAAACGAATTTCAGAAATCGGCGAGCAAAGTATCCAAGCTCGTTTCTACCTATAGAATAGATGCCATTGCCATCGGAAATGGTACGGCAAGCCGAGAAACGGAACGATTCATCGCCAACATCCGATACGAAAAAGAGGTGAAAGTGTTTGTGGTGAGCGAAAATGGCGCATCGGTTTACTCTGCATCCAAAACCGCTCGCGAGGAGTTTCCCGAATACGATGTTACGGTTCGTGGTGCGGTTTCTATCGGTCGCCGATTGAGCGACCCGCTGGCGGAGTTGGTGAAAATCGACCCCAAGTCCATCGGTGTGGGGCAGTATCAGCACGATGTGGACCAAGCAAAACTAAAACGCTCGCTCGACCAAACGGTGGAAAGTTGCGTGAACCTCGTTGGTGTGAATCTCAACACGGCAAGCAAGCATCTGCTCACGTATGTGTCGGGATTGGGCGAAAGTCTGGCGCAAAATATCGTGAATTATCGTGCCGAAAACGGTGCGTTTCGCTCACGAAAAGAGTTGAAAAAAGTACCCCGATTGGGCGAAAAAGCCTTTGAGCAGTGCGCCGGATTTCTTCGCATTGCCGATGCCGAAAATCTATTGGACAACTCGGCAGTGCATCCCGAAAGTTATCCTATCGTGGAGCGAATGGCGAAAGATTTAAAATGCTCCGTGAGCGAATTGATTGGCAATAAATCGGTTATCGAAACCATCGACATCAACCAATACAAAACCGAAAATGCCGGAACCGAAACGCTTACCGATATTCTTCAGGAATTAGAAAAACCGGGGCGCGACCCACGCACGAAAGTGCAAATGCTTGAGTTCGACCCCAATATCCGCACCATTGCCAATGTGAAGGAAGGTATGACACTCAACGGAATTGTTACCAATGTTACCAATTTTGGTTGTTTCGTGGATTTCGGTATCAAAGAAAATGGGTTGGTGCACATTTCGGAACTTGCCGACCGATTTGTTTCTAATCCTACCGATGTGGTTTCGTTGCATCAGCACGTGAAGGTGAGGGTGCTATCGGTTGATATGGAGCGGAAAAGGATTCAGTTGAGTATGAAAAACCCCGTCTGACCGATTACCGGTCTGACGGATAATGTGCCAACGCGGCAAGAGCTATCACTCCACATAAACCCTCACAATCTTCGCATCCTTCCTTGGACGCATATTTCCATCCACCGAAAGAGCGGCAATTTTGTCAATCACGTCCAATCCTTCGGTTACTTCCCCAAAAACGGTGTAATCACCATCCAAATGGTGCGAGCCGCCGATGGTGGTATACGCTTCGCGCACTTGCGGATCGAAAAAGAATTTTCCGGGAGCAGCGGCGTAGAGCGAATCTACGATAGTGAGAACAGAATCGAGCAAGGCGTTAAATGCGCGCGGATCGGATTCTTTTAATCGTGCCAACTCTTCTTTGTGAGGAACGTAATGCTTGGTGATAATTTTGTTCTTTATTGGAATATTTACCTGCATTTCCATGGTATCGAGGCGTCCCGATGTATATTGCTTTCCATGCACAATATAAAACTGCGAGGCATCCGATTTTTTTTGTGAATTTTCGTTGTCGGAACGGCGAGGAGCGGCAAGCGCTCCTTTTTTGTGCACATGATGGGCATGAAATTCAGGCATAATGTCCATATCGGTACGTCCACCTCCTATTTGCGCTCCGGCAGGAGCGTTCCGTGAATCTTGCGCGCCTCCCTGGATCATAAAATTCTGAATAACCCGATGAAAAAGCGTGCCGTTGAAATACCCTTGTTTCACCAATTTCAGAAAATGGTCTGAATGCTTAGGCGTATCGTCATAAAGCATCGCTTTCATAGTTCCATAATTGGTTTCTATAACAATAGTCGGATATTTCGTTTGCGCGCTCACAAAAGTGATGCTCAAAATAAAGGCTAAAAATAACAGTTTTGATTTCATAATTTTTCTTTAAACATTGTCTAAATGAGTGATTCTTAATTCGGAGCTTTTTTGTAAAGGAAATAAGCGATAATGACAAACACCAAGTTCGGTATCCAAGCGGCAATAAAAGGGCTCATATTTCCCTTCACAGCAAAAGACGAACTGATAGTCATAAACAAGATATAAGCCATACTGAGCCCTAAGCCGATACCGATATTCACACCCATGCCGCCTTTCACTTTCCGCGCCGAGATGGATGCACCCATGAGAGTGAGTATGAAAGCCGAAAAGATGGATGCGAACCGTGAGTGATACTCGATCTGGAATGCTTGAATATTTCCCATTCCGCGTTCTTTCTGGCTTCGGATGTAACGCGTAAGCTCTGGGGTGGTCATCATTTGTTGATCGGTTTTCGCGATGATAAAATCGTTCGGAACAATCTGGATGGTTGTGTCGATGGATGAGCCTCTCGTGATGGTTTCTTCTAATCCATCGAAATCGCGAACCTGGTAATTGTCGATCGTCCACGAATAGGCCGAATCGTACCGAATGGATTGTGCCGTGAGGCGTGAAACAAGCCTCAGGCTATCGAAGTGGTCGATTGAAAAATTGTAGCCGGTATTGGATTCAATATCGAAATTTCCGAAATAAACGATCGTTCCGGGCCCTACTTTAAATTGAATATCCCTATCGCCGACTTTCCTCTGACGCGGATCGATGTATTTATTCTCGAAATTAATTCGCGTTTCATTGGCCGGAGGGATCACATAACTGCCCATATAAAAAGTAAAAGCAGCAATAATGGCCGCGGAGATCATGTAGGGGCGTAGTAATCTTTTGAAGCTTATGCCATTGGATAGAATGGCGATAATTTCGGAATTGCTCGCAAGTTTTGATGTGAAGAAAATAACGGCCAGAAAAATAAAAAGCTGACTAAACAGGTTTGCGTAAAAAGGAATGAAATTAACGTAATAATCGAAGATGATTTCATTGAGCGGTGCGCTGTTGCTCATAAATTTATCGATCTTTTCGTTAATGTCGAAGACCACGGCGATGGAAAGGATCAGCGAGATCATGAAAATATACGTCCCCAAGAACTTCTTGATGATATACAGATCCAATCGCGGTAGTTTATTTAGTAAAGGGATTCCCTTTTTCATAGCCGTCTTGTTACTTTTTCAATCATTGCCGGTTTCCACGCAGAAAAATCACCGGCTATAATGTGCCGGCGCGCTTCTTCCACCAACCAAACGTAAAACGCGAGGTTGTGAATGGAAGCGATTTGCAATCCGAGAATTTCGTTCATGTTAATCAGGTGGCGCAGGTAAGCTTTTGAGTAAAGCGTATCTACAAACGATTCGCCATCTTCTTCAATGGGTGAAAAGTCGCTTTTCCACCGTTCGTTGCGCATGTTCAAAATACCGGTTTTCGTGAAAATTTGTCCGTTTCGACCGTTGCGTGTGGGCATAATACAATCGAACATATCTACGCCGTGCTCAATGGCTTCGAGCAAATTTTCGGGTTTGCCCACACCCATCAGGTAACGCGGTTTGTTCTTCGGTAAAATCTCGTTTACAAGTTCCACCATTTCATACATTTTTTCCGTCGGCTCGCCTACCGCGAGTCCGCCGATGGCGTTTCCGTCGGCATTTTTCTCTGCCACATTTTCTGCCGCACGGCGGCGCAAATCAGGATAAACGCAACCCTGAACGATTGGAAATAATGTTTGACGATACCCATACGAGCATTCGGTGTCGCTGAATCTCGCGATGCATCGGTCGAGCCATTGCTCGGTCAGATCGAGCGATTCTTTCGCGTAAGCGTAATCGGCATCGCCTGGCGTACATTCATCGAACGCCATCATAATATCGGCACCGATAATGCGTTGAATATCCATCACTTTCTCGGGCGTAAAAAAATGTTTCGATCCATCAATGTGCGAGCGAAACTCGGCGCCTTCTTCGTTCAACTTCCGGTTTTCGGAAAGCGAAAATACCTGAAAACCGCCACTATCGGTAAGTATCGGTTTTTCCCAACCGTTAAACTTATGTAAGCCTCCGGCTTGTTGCAATATCTCCAATCCCGGGCGCAAGTACAAATGATACGTATTCCCGAGAATGATTTGCGCGCCAATGTCGTCTTTCAACTCCGTCATGTGAACGGCTTTCACGCTTCCCACGGTTCCTACAGGCATAAAAACGGGTGTTTCTATTTGTCCGTGGTCTGTAGTGATCAGTCCCGCCCTCGCGTTCGATTTCGGGTCGGTATGTTGTAGTTGAAAATCCAAATCCGGTTTATTTTGTTAAATTTTGAACGCAAAGATAAAGTTTTTGTCGCTACAAACGGAGTTGTAGAGGTTTAAAAATAGTTAGCGGCCGTTCAAAGATGAATTATTTTCCTAAATATGTTGATTCTGCTCTTTTTTTCTTATTTTTGTCTTGTAAATCAGGTCCATGATGCAACGAAATGATGTTGGAGGCCGATAGAAAAATCAATTACGTTAGTAACAGAAGGTATATTTTCTCTGTAATATGCCCATTGAGTTTCATATCCTTTTTTTTATGGCTCTTTATGAATTGCGGTAAACAGGAGCTGCCCCGTTCGGTCAATAATTATTCCCGTAATGAGTTGGAGCAAAAAATTTCTAATTACGCTTTTCCTACCGATTCTATTCTGAAAATTCATGCCCAAAGCGAAGAAAACAAAAACGATACCGACATTGCCATTACCTGTAAAATATTGGGACAACGCTATCGCGAGAACTCCGATTTCTCAAAGGCGATAGCCTTTCATCAACAGGGATTGAGTGCAGCCTTACGGCTAAAAGACACATTGAATATCACGCAGTTATTGAATCATTTGGGCACCGATTTCAGACGTATAGGCGCGTTTCCCGAAGCCACCGATTATCATTTTCGGGCGTTGTATATGGCTGAATTATATTCCCAAAACGATCAGTTGGTGGGACGAAAAAATAAAGTAATGGCGCTGAACGGTATCGGGAACGTGTATCTTTCGCTGAATAATTATAACGAAGCCGAGCAATATTTCCGCCAGGCTCTTGACGAGGAAAAAGCGCTGGGAAGCGCGCTGGGACAAGCGATTAATTACGCGAATATCGGCGCGGTTTTTCAAGCGAAAAATCAAAACGATTCCGCGATGCTGTATTACGGATATTCCATGGCGCAAAACATAAAAGCCAAATCGCAGTTGGGAGTCGGGTTGTGTCACATCCATTTCGGCGAAATTTATGAACAACAGAAAGAATACGACAAGGCCGAGAACGAGTATCGCGCTGCTTACGATATCATGGAAAATATTTCCGATACGTGGCACTGGTTGGGCGCATGTTTATCGCTTGGCAGGATCAATCTGTTGAAAAATAATACCAGAGACGCACAAAAATATATTGTTCTTGCAAAAACGGAAGCCGAAAAAATTAATTCTCCCGAACAACTGTCGCAAGCGTATAATTTGATGCACCAGTTATATGAGTATCAGAATAATTACTCCGGAGCGCTTGATATGTTCAAGCAAAGCAAAATGTATCAGGATAGCGTCCAGAATTTGAGCAAGATCAATCAGGCGCTTGATATGCGGGTGAATTACGAACGCGACAAAAGCATGATGCGGATAGACCAGTTAAGCGCGCAGAATCTGTCACAAAAACATGAGAAACGGATAATCATCATCGCATCGATTGCCACCATTATCCTGATGATCATGTTTTTGGCCGTGCTGGCTTACGCTTATGTACTTCGTACCAGAAGAAATAAGATACTGAGAAACCTCGATAAAATGCGTTCAGATTTTTTTACGAACGTTACGCACGAATTCCGCACTCCGCTAACGATTATCCTAGGACTTAGCTCACACATAAGGAAGCAAAAAGCATGCATGAATTCCGAGTCGTTGTCGTATCTGAATGCTATTGAAAGGCAGGGTAATAATCTGTTACAACTGGTAAACCGGATGCTGAACATGGCGAAAATGGAAGCGGGCATTGAGGATCCGGAATGGAAAAACGGCAATATCTCTGCTTATCTGCAAATGGTGCTAGAGGCATATCAATTGTATGCTCGGGAAAAAAACATCAACCTCAGTTTTTATGCCGCTGAACAAGTTTTTGATATTGACTTTGTTCCGCATTATATGGATGAGATCATCCAAAATCTTTTATCGAATGCCATAAAGAACACTCCTGCCGGTGGTAAGATATCGCTTTCCGTTGCCGCCCGAAAAAATAAAGAAGCGGTCATAAAGGTAAAGGATACGGGTAAAGGGATATCGGAAGAAGATTTGGCAAGAATATTCGAGCCTTTTTATCAGTGTTCCGATCTGGACGCAAATATCGGGAGCGGAATCGGCCTGCATTACGCAAAACAACTGGCGGAAAGAATGCACGGCAAAATTTACGCGGAGAGTAAAGTTGGCGAAGGGTCGGCTTTCACGCTTATTCTTCCTGTAAAACAGCAGGCCGATACTGTTTTTCCCGTACTGAAAATGGATGAAATTTTCAAATCGTTTCAATTTGCGAAAAATAAAGAGTTGCAGGAACACGATCGTATGCAGGAGAAACAGGAAGAACTGCCGGATGCCGATACGGCAACCACTATTCTGCTTGTTGAGGACAATAACGACGTAGTGCTGTATATCAAAGCCCTGTTGCCGGTTGGTTGCCGGCTGGTTCATGCAAAGGACGGGCAAGAGGGAATGGATATGGCTCAGGAGCTTGTCCCCGATCTGATCATTACCGATGTGATGATGCCCCTGAAAGATGGATTTAGTCTCTGTCGCGACGTTAAATCGTCGGAGTTATTGAACCACATCCCCGTTATCATCCTCACGGCAAAAACCGCAACGGAAGATCAGCTCACCGGCTTGGAATGCGGCGCCGATGCGTTTCTGAAGAAACCGTTTAATCCCGATGAGTTGTTAATCCGCATTCAAAAATTACTGGAGAGCAGGCGTTTGTTGAAAGAAAAATACCTTCGCTCCGTGCTAAAAGGCGAGAAAAAGGTGGAAAAAGACGTGAATTTGGATTTTCTGCAACGCGTTACGGATATTGTTTACCGCGAAATGCAAAATTCCGATTTCTCTCCCTCACTTCTTGCCGATAAGGTTTGCTTAAGTCTTTCGCAACTAAACCGGAAAATGACGGCTGTTTCCGGCTACAACCCGTCTTCCTATATTCTGAAAATGCGCATAAATAAAGCCAAGAAGAAGCTTGCGCAGGGAGAGATTCCTATCAGCGAGGTTGCCGATCAATGCGGATTTTACGATCTGGCTTACTTTTCGCGCACTTTTAAGAAACAAACGGGGTTCACGCCTTCGCAATATCGTCGAAGGCCGACGTGATATTTATATTTGTATTCATCTGTATATCATATGATTACCTTATTCCGATGCACATATAATACAAATCACACAAAAAGTTAACGCAAAGATACTACAAAGACTTGCGTTATAAATGCAACCATTTTTTTGCTGAACGAAATAATTTTACGATCGAGAAATCGAGCGCGTAAAAAGTTTCATTTTGCACTGTTTTTTCCTCAACAGTGAATTAACACATTCCGTTTTAAGTCATGATTACTGCATGTCCGGTTTCTTCAGATAAACGGACTTATTCCGTTGTTTCCGGCAAAGGATTTTTGTATTAGAAGAGTAAACGATAACGATAAAAAACGCAAAGAATAAATAGAAATGCAAAAACAAAATATTGACAAGCAATATTGCATATAAGCTTATGTGTTGTGCACAGGCCAAAATAAAACAGTACAAAATACTAACCAAGTATTAAAAAAGAGAAAAAATATGACGAAACTAAATTTCCCAACAGACAAACCGAGTAGATTATTGTACAAAGCTGGTGCATGGACTTCGCTCTTATTACTGATTTACTCATTCGCATCCATTCTAATAATGGTACTATTGGACGGGGGTTATCCTGATTCTGCCATTGAATGCTTTGAAATGATTAAAGAAAACCGATTCATTGCTTTATTGCGCCTTGATATTATTTCGGTTATTGTAATACCGTTTTATTATATTTTGTTTTTTAGCCTTTATCAGGCTCTTAAAACTAATTATGAACTAATTGCGAAAATAGCCCTTTTCGGCACACTTGCCGGAATAACTATTTTTATTGCCGGGTTAAATATCAATTCAATATTGATTGTCAATGACAAATACCACATGGCAACTTCTCCTGAAGTAAAACAACAGCTCTTATCAGCATGTGAAGGAATGCTCGCAAGCGATATGTGGATAAATACAGGGGCAATAGTGAGGGGAATACTCATTGAAGCCGGGGCATTAATTTTCTCGATACTTATGTTAAAAACCTTTGTTTTCAGTAAAGCAACAGGCTGGGTTGGAATAATTACCCACGGTTTTGATTTATTAAGTACAATTATTGGAATGTTTTATTTGCCTATAAAAGACATTTTTATAATGGTTGCAGGCCCCCTTTATCTGGTTTGGTTTGTAATGATTGGAATAAGATTATTTCAGTTGAGCAAATTAAAAAACATAAATATTGAGTAATTGGGATAGGAAATTTGTGATAAATAATTGTATGAAGTTTTGTAGTGTGATAGTTGTAATGTAGGATGTAGCATGATAAAAATTTCAGTTAGCGAAAAAAGAATCCCGGTTGTAAAGCAGGTTAGTATTGCTGAAAATACTACTATATCTACTTGGGGTGCAATCAAAGTGAATAAATCACATTTCTTCCCGTCAAGTTTTCAGCTAAAAACAGATCGTTTGGTTGTTTATATTGACCCTGTTGAAGTGGGCGAAAACGCTGATAAAGCTGATTATATTTTGATAACACACGGTCATCCCGACCACCTTTCAGAAAAAGATATTTTCCAACTAAAAAAGCCAAGCACAAAAATAATATGTTCAAACGGAGCTGCAAAGAAATTAAAAAAAGCAGGGACAGAATTAATTATTGTAAAACCAAACGACACTTTATCGTTTAATAATTTTCAAATAGAAGCTGTCCCTGCCTACAACACAAAAAACGTTTTTCTTTGGATAAAAGCCCACCCGAAATCGAACGAAAATGTTGGCTTTATTTTAACTGTGAACGATTCGCTTAAAGTTTATCATACCGGAGATACAGATTACATCCCCGAAATGGATAAAATTACTGATATTGATATAGCCTTGATAGCAATAGGTGGTGATAACCTGACAATGAATGAAGAAGAAGCCGCCCAAATAATCAACAAAATAAAACCCCGAAAAGTATTCCCTATGCACTACGAAATTAAAGATATACAGAAACTTGAAAGGCTCAGAGCACTAATCGATAGAAGTATTGAAGTATAGAATTGGAATGAATGCTGTTCACAATAAAATAGAGTGACCTAAAACATACAATGGAAAAGGCTACAAAGCCAATCAATATGATGTGAAATTAGAGAAAGCGTATCAGAAATACAAACGTTAAGCAAGAGCAGCAAGAAGATGCTCGAAAAGAATGAAAATATTAATGATAAAACAACTCAATTGAAATGAAAACAAAAAAAAATTATGGTGTGATCGCAGCAACAATCGTTCTTTTTTTCGCCTGCGAAAAAGATGGAATAACAATCACCCCGATCAAAAATTTCATCTCGGAAGGAAATGTTGACGGGTATATCGAGAATTTAACAACCCCCGTAGTACACGATTATTATTCGGCTCCCCAGGGCAAATCGCTTTGCGTCGGATGGAACGGTAACGGATATAGTATGCGCGGCTTCCTGAGTTTCAACATCGCCGAAATCATGCCGGCTTCGGGTAAAGAATTGATTATTGACGATGCCGTGCTGCAAGTTTATGAGTCAAACACAAACATGCACCCTTTCGATGGTTCAGGTACGCGGGTAGTAAATTGTTATTTGGTAAATTATGACACGTTGGATAAAACCGATTACACCCAGGCATCGCTTGCCGATTGCGGTATTATTGCCACCTGGGGATATAATGTGTTGGAAGAACATGCGTTGAAAGTAACAACGCCCGTGAATAATTTTATAAAAGCAAACCCAACCGGTAGCAAAATTCAGTTCCGTTTGCAGTTTGTGCCCGACGGAAATGTTCAAACGCCATCACCACTCACAAATTCCATGTGGCTTATTTTTTCGGGCGACGAAACCGGCAAATCGGACTATCGTCCGAAACTGACGATAAAATATCATTATAGGTAACAGAAAATTTCCGGATCATTTTAGCACTTTTATGAAAACCGTAAAAAATTATAAGATTCTATATCTGATGCTGTTTTTTGCGTTGACAAACGGAGTCTTTGCACAGGACTTATCTAATTTAAAGAATGAAAAACCTTTTGTTTTTAATGGTAACATTGGGTTAAATACATCTTTTTACGATGTTTCGGGTATTCCTGCAAGGCAAACGCCGTTTGCTTACGGTATAAATGCCAACGCCACTTTAACCGTGTACGGTATTAGTATGCCGTTTTCCATCACGTGGTATAGCAACGATAAAGCTGGATTTAACCAACCTTTCAATCACTTTGGTATTAGTCCGACTTATAAATGGCTGACCGTACACTTGGGGTATCGAAACGTCTCTTTTTCAGAATTTACGTTGAACGGATATACCTTTCTCGGGGCCGGTGTTGAAGCGCGCCCCGAGAAATTCCGACTGGGCGCCGTTTATGGCAAATTCAACCAAAATTCCCAATTCGATTTAGCAATGGCAGACAGCATCCCGAAACTTACACGAACGGGTTGGGCTGCAAAAATCGGGTATGGAACCGACAACCGTTTCGTGGATGTTTCATTGCTGCGCATTGGCGATGATCCAAAAAAATTCACGGATAGTCTGGCAAAATCAGGACAGCCCACACCTGCCCAAAATCTGGCAGTGGGTTTAACGTCGAGGTTTGCGATTACCCCGAAACTGATTTTTAATTTCGATGGCTCCATGAGTTTTTTTACCGATAACCGGACAATTGCCAAATCAGATTCGATCGCCAATGGCTTACTCCGTTTTGCCGGTAATTTCATAACGGTAAATAACACCAGCGAATACCATAAAGCCATCAAAACCGGATTGAGTTACCGTTTTTCGCAAACCGTTATTTCAGGCTTTGAATATCGCCGTATAGATCCGGGCTTTCAATCCATGGGAAGTTATTTTTTTAACGACGACGTGGAGATGTTTACGTTTAATCAAACGGCTTCTTTCCGGGAAAATAAAATCAACGCTCGCGGCTCGCTGGGTTTTCAACGCGATAATTTGAACGAAAACAAAAAAAGTACGGCAAAACGCGTTATTGGTTCGTTATCGGGTAATTACAACATAAATGAACATTGGGGAATAGATGCATCTTACAGTAACTTTTCTACCAATCAGCGTGCGTTTAAAACGGCACAAAACGATAGTTTAATAATCTATCAGGTAAATCACAACATGATGTTGATGCCTCGTGTAATGATAACATCCGAAACCGCATCGCACATGATAATGCTTAATCTCAACTGGATGAAGCTGGACGACAGAAATAAGCAAACGCAGGATCAAACAAATACCGATACGTATGTTGCTATGTTAATGTACAATCTTGGACTTCCGAAAATAAAATTAAACATTACCTCCGGAGTGAATTATACCAATATGGTCAATAAAAACTACAACAATAAGTTAATGGGGGCAACACTTAATCTGGCAAAAACATTTTTGGAAGATAAGTTGTCTCTTAACTTAAACAACTCTTTTATGATCAATAAGATAAATAGCGATAATGGGACGGTTTTGAATCTCGGACTAACGATGAACTATTGTTTTCTATCAAAGCATGGCGTTACGCTAAACTTTAATACGATAAACAATACGTTTTCCAATTCAAACACCGTTCCGTCATTTAACGAATTTAGAGGAGATATAGGTTATGTTTTCACATTCTAAAAAAATAAATATTAAACCATTATTGATCGTGTTGATAGGGTTGGCGGTATTCTGCAACATGCAGGCACAAATAACACAAACCGTTTCTGTAATGCCTCCTTATTCCAACAAATTATCGGATTACATAGCGTCGCCGGGTAAAATCAACAGTATTATAAAATGTTCAGGCTTCGACAAAGTTGAATTCAGAATATTTATTCGCGGTACGATAACGAGTACGGATGAATCCATAATTATCCGTACCAAAAACGACTATAAACCCGCCACGCCTATAATTATCAAAGGGACATTAACCCCAGACGGAGCTCCGATATTTATGCCTTACATGCTTACATACAGCAATATTCTTCAGATATTTAACCAGCAGCAATTGGAATATCTGGGAGTTACCCGTGAGCAGGTGGCACAACAGGGACTTCCTGAAAACACTTATCAAATTTGTTTTTCTATTTACGACTATGAAACAGGAAGGCCTTTTTCAAGCGTATCAGTTTGTAGCAACGTTTTCACCGTTTCATCGGTTGAAGCGCCCATGATTATTAGTCCGATCAATCGCATTTCACTTAGCGAGCCGGAAACCAAAAATGTGGTTTTCACGTGGACGCGCCCTGCCGGAGCTCCTGTTAGTACACAATATAAACTCAAGATAATTCAATTAAACAATGAGAACACCAATTATCAGGATTTTATAAGATCGGCCGGTTATCCTACTTTTTTTGAAACGACCGTTACGGGAAATACATATCTCTATTCTGCTACCAATCCACAGTTTACCCACGGTAAAACCTATGCTTTTGTGGTTTCAGCTATTGATCCTGCCGGAGGAACTGCCTTTCGGAACAAAGGTTTCAGCGAAGTAAATGTGTTCACTTACCAGCCCGATGAACAAAAAATCATGAGTGGGAGCTTGCCTGGCGGAGTAAATACCGGTCAGCCGAAAATAAATTTTAATCTGGACAAAAAAATTACGCCTGTAGCCTTATCTCTCACTACGTTAAAAGGAACGCTGGTATATAAATACAAAAACGGCAATAAAAAATATCCGCTATCTAAGGCGAAAATTAAATTGATCACCAAATATATTGTGAAATATGCCGATGGAAGTATTAATGAAGAGATGACCCGAAAAAACATATCTACCGGTAATTATATAGACGGAAAAGAGATTGCCGTGACAACAACCGGCGATAACGGCATTTTTTCGTTTACCTTCTTATCCAATAGCAAGGGTGAGCCACTGGCAGACACGGACTGTTCCGTAAAAGTTGCCGACTTAAACCAACCTGATAACACAACGAATGAAGTTTTTCTGGCCGATTTGTCATCTCACACAAAGCGAGGAGGTCCTATGCCCGATGATGCACCTGCAATCATTACCAGTGGCGGAGAAAATTCCTGTAAATTGTATCTTGCTTATGCCATAGAAATAGAAGGGGAACATTCCCTGTATTACCTAAATCCTGATCAGGAAACACGATTTTTTTTCGAGGCAAAAGGTGGCGAACCCAATGATGTCGGAGAAGTTATTTCGTTTGTTAAAACGGTAGATGTGAAAGTAAAAGTAAAATCGGGAAAAAGCGATTTGGCCATTAATTCAAGTCAGGAATTAGCCAACATGAACGTTTTCGTGTTTCGAAAGATAAATTTCGATTATCCACCCATATTTCCCGCCGCCGATGTAACACCCGACAAGGAAGATAACTTTCCGGCGCCGGTAGCTTCCATGGAATGCGTAGGCAAAGGATTAACCGATCAAAACGGGGTGGCAAAAATTTCTTCGTTGGTGTTTAACGATAACCCAACGTATCAGTACTATCTTTATGTCAATAATTCACAAAATTACAATTACGAAACAGATGCACCCATTTGCATAGATTTTGCCGAATTGGTTGCTCTTAAGACAACATCTCCAAACGGACAACCTAATTTTATTGATCAATCAACCCCCGGATATGAAACGATGAGGAACATGCGGTCGTCCTTCAGTTATTTTTCGCCAAGTTACAGCAGTATCAAAAATGGATACGATTATATGGTGGAACTGAAAACACGGTTTCCGTCGCTGCGTATTATTTTGCAGGAAACCGATGGACTGAAAAAACTCGACCAATCGGCACAAGTAACACTTAAAGAAAAATATTCCAACGGAAATGCGGTCTTTGCACTCAATATGTTTCAGGGTGTGCAGGGAGAATTGATATTGTCTAAACCTATGGCGTATTACGATAAAGGAACTTACGAACTCAACAACTTAGGATTGGAATTGCATGATGCCAAAACAATCGTAGGCCCTGAACGTACCGTAACCGTAAAAACAGTAGGTTTTGCCGATACCACTTTCGTGGTAAAAAACGGACAAGGGCTTAAAATGGGTGAACGGTATCAAATGATCATAACCATGCGCTACGGGGCAACGTTCATCGGTCGTATTATAGATGCCGAAACACGAGAACCACTGCCAAATGCAGCATTGAAAATTTTGGGAGAAATGTCCAAAGTTACCACAACCAATACTCAGGGAGACTTTTCGGTTGAAACACGTAAATTAAATTCAATGCGTTCCGTAGAAATTTCGCATGGAGGATATATAACCGATACGGTGCAGGTAAAATTGGACAAAGATAAAAATCAGTACTACTTCGAATTGTACCGCAAAGCCCGACGGCTTCGTGTTATCGTATGGGGCAAAAATGATTATGCCGCAGGCATAGAAGTTTCATTGCCGGATGTGCCGGGAAGTTGGGAAAGAGACTACAGTAAAGTGCCCGGTTCTCAGGTATTATCCAGACAAATAAGTGGTGCGTTGCCAACAATGCCCGCTATTACAACGGGCGTTGTGGTGGAAAAAATGAAAAAGCAGCCGGTTACGCCTCCTTCATCCGCCCCATCATCAAAAACCACTAAACTTGGCGCATCAAAAACAAACATATCCACTGCCTCAAATCAAAGCACTTTCCAGAGCGGAATAACGCTCGTTAACGCCACTTACAAAGAAATAACGGGAAGCGATGGTATAGTCGATTTCTCTTTTGCCGGTGGACAGAGTGACCGTTTCAAAGTGCTTATCGCCAACTCGGCCAATTCTGCGGATAATTATCCGAGAATTATTAAGGAAGTAGATATCCCTTATTCCAAAGATTATATGGGAACCCTTTTACAGGTGGTTTTGGAGGAAGGTGGATGTCTATCGGGAGTTGTGTATGTAGGTGAGTCTAATAATAAACCACTACCTGGCATTGATGTTACAGCCACAATTAGCGGACAAACGGAAGAGTACAAAATAGAAACCAAAACAGATGTAAATGGAAAATATATGTTGCGAAATTTGCCCGTTAATAAGGCCTTTAAGCTACAGGTAAGCTCCACGAAAGCGGGAAACAATTTTGTCGGGTATCAAAACGATCAATACATGCTCTCAAAATCTGGCACGGAATGCCAAAATCAGGATTTTCACATGAAAACCGTTGATGGCGCAGATGTTACTACGTTTCTCGGTTTTCCTTTTGCCGCCACCGATTTTAAGGAGTTATCCGGTGATAAAATATCGCTTTCAGGAACAATTACCCTGCCTGCAAACAAATATTTTGGTGAACAAATTATTGATGTTTCTAACGTGGAAATGAAGAAAAGCGGTAGGAGCAATGCGAATGGAGATGCCTTATTAATACCGGTTACGTTACCTTTTGTAACCGATAAGAATGAGATAACCATCACTATGCCGGGTAATTACAATGCGCTTGTTAGCGATGCTTCAGGATTGAAATTAGATGTGTTTGATGCTAATCAGGTACAAGGCGAGATGAAAGCCCGTGTTCAGATAAATCAAACGAATAACAGCAGGTTGAATGGTAATTTCGGAGGTTATGGTTATAGTTTACCCGATTTGTATTTGACACAAACGCCAGGCGCCACAAACACAAATATACCGATCTTCAGAAGTTCGGGCGATATTGGTTCTTCAACCATCGGGATCAACGGACTCTATTTGTCCGACGGGAAAAATGAAACATTAACATATAGCATAGACGGATTTGAAAATAAAGCGATTACACAGCCTGATAAATCATTCTTCGATAAAAACGGATTAACGCTGCAAACAAAGTTAAAGGCTGCCATTGCCAACCTGAACCCCACAAACGTTGAATTGGATGCCGGTACCATCAATATTTCCAAACAAGGACTGAAAACCGTCAATCAAAAACCTTTCAGTGTGAATATGGGAAAATGGATGCTGAAATGCAACAATTGGACGATAACAAACGAGGGTGTTAATGTGGCCGATGCAACACTTTCCACCGGTGTGGATGTAAAAATCGAAAACTTAAAATTTACGTCGCAAGCGCTCATAACCGATAAGGCGGTTGTTCATTTGGAAAAAGTGAAACTGCTTGGCGTAAAAGATTTAATCATAAATACTCAACAGAAAGGATTGACATATAAGTACCTGCACGACGGAGTTTCGGGCTGGAGTTTATATGCAACACCCGGTGCCGGGCAAACTACCGTAGCTACACTGGATGGATTGCCGGGATTAAATCCGGGTGAAAAAATCGAGTTTCTGACCGTGGACTTCAATAGCGAAGGCGAAAGCACACTGGCACTCAACAGCCATAAATTCAGAATATACAACATTGTGGATTTCACACCTTATCCTTCCACCATGATGTATGTTACGCCAACTTCGTTGAAACTGCAGGGAACGTACGATTTCGGCATACCGGAATACATAAAACCGTCGGGAGCCATGGGATTTTTCAAAGAGGGCAATAACATCGTTTTCGATATGATGGATATGGATGCGTTTAGCTTCACGCATCACAATGTTCATTATAATCTCACGTATGATTATGTCCTTTCTAACGGTTTATTCATTGCAAAAGGCACCGTTGAGGAACCTGGAAATTTACCTGAATTGAATGTAACGATGAGCCATACGAATACCGAAACCAAAATAGATATAGACAAAGGACAAAAATTGCCGATGGGTACGGGCAAGGAACTGGCAAATCTGGTGGGTGGTAACAAAGTAGTTAGCCAAGCGTGGGATGTGCTGCGTTTTGTAGGCGATATAAAGGGATTGAATAACATTGCCCCGGGACAAAAAATGAATTTCGAAGTGAAAGGGGCGGTACAAGCCACCGGACAACAGATAAACGTGAGCGATATACCCTCGTTTCCCGGTTTGAGTATAACGTATGACTTGCCCAACGCACGTTTTATCGGAAGCGCAGCGTTGGATATGAATTTAGGCGGTTTGAAACTACAGGGCAATGTAAATACGTTGATGGACAGTCAGGGATGGTTATTTAATACAAGCGGGCTGGTGGAAATTCCGGGAATAGGCGGAGCAAATCTTTACGGATTGTTCGGTAATTACACAAATATGCCGCCTGAAGTGTCTAGTACCATCAGAAGCGCCGTATGCTTACCAAACGGGTTTAATACAAACCTGAAAGGATTTTTCCTGTCGGCGGGACTCACCAAACAAATTTTGCCTAAAATTGATCACAATTATGGTATTGTTTCGGTAACGGCCGGCGTGGACGTGAGTGTAAATGCCCGGACGTATATGGTATTCGGACAAGGAACAACATTCGGGTTGGGCATTCTTGCCGAAGGACACGCTTATTTGGGCGGATCATGTCTGGCCACGTGTACTTCGGCAAATGCTGATGCCGGGTTGCAATTGGGAATTGGCGGGGATTACAATACCCAATCGCATTTTTACAATATTGATGGATGTTCAAGCTTAAATTTGAAAATATCTGCCAGCCAGTGTGTCCCAGTCTTGGTTGGTTGTGGCCCTTGTGTATCCGTTAACCTTGTCGATTTTACCATCGGTGCATTGGTTCATTTGGATAATACCAACGGTTTTTCGATGGGAATTACTACTCAAAGCTGTGATCAACAATGTAAATGACTCCGACAACTGAAAATTTAAGTGATATGAAAAATTCAATCATACATCAACGATTCTTGTTCAGAATAAGCATCGTAATTGTTTTGAGCTTGTCCATAACTGCATCTGTGTTTGCGCAGAGAGAAACAGAAATGGCAGTGCCTGCTCCCAAAGGAATTCTGATCTTTACGGGAATGGAGCTGGCAAACGGAAACAAAGTGGACAGCTACACCTTGGAACGCTCTTACGACAAACGTCAATGGGAAAATTTCACCGAACAGAAATCGCCCGTAGGTTGGGAAACATTTCAGGCCAATATAGAAAAATGGAAACCCGATTTTGGGTTTCAAGGACTTCCCAAAACCGATGAGTTGCGGAAACTGTGGCAAAAATGCGAAACGGCAAACGTTATCGACAGTATGGGATATTGGGCAAATGCAACTATCATTCGTTTGGCAGCTGGTATCGCGTTTTACGACCAGACAGCCGCAAAGGACAAAAAAGTGTGGTACAGGGTGAAAGCGTTGAAAAACGGCAAAGCCGTTTCAGAAAACATTTCCATACCGGTTCAGCATCCGTTCGTCCCACAGTACGACGCCATCACATTGAACGATAAAAACGTGGATAAAACCGTTTTCTATCTTAAATGGCAATCGGAAGGCAGCAATTCTGCGCCGTATTTTGGTATCCGGTATTACGAAGACGGACAGTTAAAACAAGCATGCGGATCGCTCGCCAATTATAATATTGGCGCCGTCAAGTATTACATTTTTCAGGACTCCACCCGGTATTTAAAATCAGACCGTCAGTATTTCCTAAATCCGCTTGACGTGTACGGAAATCTCGGGCTGGCAACCGACATTGTGTTGGTTTCGGCTCTGTCGGTAAACAGAACTTTCTTTCAGCGAACCAAAGCGGTTACCGATCCCAAAGGTTTTGGCGTGATATTGAGTTGGCGGCTACAGAACACGAAACTCCTGACCGGATTGAAAATCTACAGAAGCGATTCATTCGACCAAAAGGAATACGAATTGGCAGCCACCATTCCGGCAACGGATACTACGTACATTGACCGCAAAATTGTTCCTGACAAAATGTATTACTACTATTTGGAAACCGTGAGTGCTCAGAACGATTTGCCACAGCAAAGCAACATTTTTTTCAATGCGGCTTACGATAAGCTGAAACCTGTTCCTCCAAGCACCAGTCAGGTGAAGGATAAGAAAAAAGGGGTGATCGTCAATGTAAAGGCTACAGAAATGAACTTGTCAGGTGTGAAAATATACCGCAGCGACGGATTTTCTCCGAAACTTTATCCTATTACCGACATTCTCAAATTAACTAACAACGAAGTCACTTACACCGATACCAGTAGTGTTTTAACTGGTGAACGAACCTTTTTGTACGCCGCTACAGCAGTTAACACAAGTTCTGAAGAAAGTGCTTTTTCCGATACCATTACCGTTCATCCCGATATAAAAACCGTACCGCCGTCGCCCAACCGGTTATCGGTTTACGAAGAAGACAACACGGTCAATCTTGTTTGGGAAGATGTGAAAATAAGGTATCGGGCAACTCAAGGCTATAACGTGTATCGTCGTGATTTACCGAACGGGAAATTCACACTCTTACAGCCAAAAGACAGTGTGGTGCGCATTCCGATGTTTACCGACAAATCCGTACAACCCGGCAAAAACTACGAGTATGCCATACAAACTGTGGACGATTTGGGTGGTATTAGCGAGTCGATGGCATTATTTCCTATAGTCGTAAAACAAATTCAATTACCCATTCCTTCGAACATTTGGCTGACTCAAAACGACGGTAAAGTTATCGTACAATGGTCAGAAATGATGGATACCAACGAGCTAAAAGTGAATCTATATCGCTATCAGCGAGGCGGGAAACCTCAATTGTTGAAAACATTCCTGTCCAATGAGCGGAAATTTGAAGACTCGAAAGTGAAAAAAAGCGGTTTATATTTCTATTACACCACTTTCACCGATGATAAGAAAAACGAAAGCTCCCATTCGCAGGAAGCGGGAATTCGGATAGAGTAAAAAATAATGGACAATGATTGTAATCAATCTGACGATACAAAACCAGAGAGATGTCTTTAGGTTTCCCTTAATATTCAAGTTGCCTGCAATAAGCGACAGATTTAAATGAATATAATAGAATTTAAAAAAATAGAAAACATGAAAACAAAAAAAATGAAACCGCAAACCATTATGTATCTGTTCGTTGCTTTGTTGTTTTTTACTTACGCATGCAACGGAACCAAGCAGGAAAAAGAAGCAAAAGTCGCCGAGCCGGCAACGGAAGTGCCGAACCCAACTACGGGTTCTTATAAAATTGAATACAACACGCTAACGCAGGTTGAGGGAATGGAAATGAAAGGACGGGTTTTGCAGTGGATTGATCTGAAAAACAAACGGTTCCGTATGGAAATGGAGAACGAAATGAGCCGGACAAGCCATAAGCAGGTAATGAAATCGCTACTTATAGGAAACGACGAATGGACGTGGGTTATTGATTTAGCCACCAATACGGGCCTGAAATTCAGTAGTGCGTCGTATGACGATAATCCGCTGCAAAAGATAAAAAATGCAGATGAAACCGATTTCGAAGAGGCCATCAAAAACGAGAATGGGAAGATAGTGGGAACAGAAACCGTTTTAGGGAAAAAATGCACGGTTGTGAGTTTACCATTAAGTCACGGCGAAAATCTTTCAACCATGAAAGCATGGTATTATCACGGTATCCCGTTGAAAATAGTCGCACCGTTTTATACGATGGAAGCTACATCATTTGAGGAGAATGTGGAAATATCCGAAGAAAATTTAAAAGTTCCCGATAACATTACCTGTATGGAAATGCCGGATATGTAAAAATGTTTAATTCAAAAAATGTAACAATGAAACAAAGAATTATTATTTCAGTGCTATTCCTGTTTTTTGCCGGATTTTTTGCAAACAGCCAGCAAATTATCTCTCCCATTACACAATCGGATGGAGTTATTACCGTCAAAGAATTGCAGCAAGCCAAAATGGCTAAAAAAACGGTTAATCCGGTGGCGCTGCAAGCCATACAACAGGGAGAAAAGAAAGGCGAGTTCCAAAACGTGAATTACACCTTGGCTCCCAACGTAAAACGGCTTACAACGGACGAAAAAAATCAACTAATCATTCAAAAAGACGGCATTCTCAACATCAATAAACCGGCGGGAAGTTTTGTGCCGTCGCCTGATGTCATTTATTTCGACGATGAAAGCGATTTGGTTTTTCAATCCGTTCAGGCCGATGAAGATAAGATGATTATGGTGCGCCCGAAGCTGCATGAAATCTTTGAAAACATCGAAATTCCGCTTCAAGAAGTGAAGGTGACCTTGGCAAACACATCCGAAACCGCTCCCGGAATGCAGACAACTTCCACCGGAAACGGCGATAATTATGCCGTGCATCTGCAATTCGACAGCATCACTTACACATTGGACAGCACTAAAACATCCAAATTTACCGTAACGCTCATCGGAGAAGTTTCGCTCACTAATCCGCGTGTAGAAGGTCGTTACTCCAAAAACGGCGGTTACAGCCTGATTTTCAAAACCGAAGAACATGTGAACTTGCGAGCCCGGACGAACGTGAAAGTTTCCAAAGAGAAAAAAGTGTTGCTTTGGGGTACGGAAATTCCCGTAAAAGATATCGGGAAATGCGAGTTGGGCGTGTTTGCTGTGGTGAGCGTGAGCGGCGATGTTACGCTTGTGGTGGATGTGCAACAAGGCATGGAAGTAGGATTGGGAGCCCGGGGCGGAACGTACTATTACATTCCCACCAGCATTCACAACGCATCTTATTTCAACCAATTCTGCGAAGTGGATTACGAACTAAAAGCGAAAATGCAGGCATTTGCCGGTGTGCAGTGCAGCGCCAAACTCAAATTCAAATCGTACGATGTACTGGATGTGTACGTGAAAGGCGGGATGGAGGGAACCGTTGAATCGGATATGAAAACGCTTTCGGCTGATGTTGGCGTACGTTTCAAAGCAGGCGGAAAAATTGTTTCCAAGAAATTCACACTCGTGGATGAATATTTCTCGCTGTGGAAGTTGCAACAACCCGATATGGCAGGTTACAAAATGGATGTGCATGAAGTGTGCGCCTTGGGCGATTACGTGGTGGGCGAAATTCAAAAAACCGAAGACGGAAACAATTACGTTCCTTACAACGGCGCCCTGAAAGTGGTGGTTCAGCATCCCAACGGTTCGCAAAACAAGTTTGACGGTCAGTGCAATGCCGACGGCTTATTCCTTGTGAAAAACGTTCCGCTGCGCAAAGGTGATAAAGTAGCCATTGAGTTGGCCGGAGTAAACAACATTAGCCCGTTTATGGAATCCACCATTCCGTTCAAGGAAATCAGCATTACTGCAGTGGATTATTTTACCAAAACAGTATATGGTGCTGTGAACGCTTCCAAAAGCAAATGGTATAAAATGGCTGCTCAATCACAATCAACAGAAAATCAGCCCGCTGCCAATTCCGCGATAGCAGCTGCTCTTGCAAAGGGAAAAGCTGCCCGCATGACCAACATAGTCAATTTGTCGCAAAGCGAAACCCTGAAACGCATCAACGAGTTCAAAAATAATCTGTTGGTGTATAACGGAGAAATTAAATTTATCACAAAACAACAGCCTGTAACTCTTACCAAATCCGACAACAATATACGGAGCGTCTCATGTGCAGAAACTTTGGAAAAACAACGGGAAAATAAAGGATTTGTAAACAATCCGATGGGGATTTTCGAAATAAAAAATCTCGATTTAAGCCCGAATCAGGAAGTGAAAGCACGCATTGAATTGGAAGGTTTTGTAATTGAATCGGATTGGGTGGAAACCGACGGTTTGTTGGTATCCGAAATCATAACCGACGGCTTGCAGGTAACAAGAAATTTAGGAACGGAAAACCTCGCAGCCGATAACAGCTTTGTTATTGTGTCGGTTGTTCGTGGCGATAACGCGCCATCCGGTACCGTTCGGAAGCTGCAAGGCGTGGATATGCCGCATGCCACCATCAACAACAAGCAAATTGTCCCCGAATTTCCTGACGCCAAAAACGCCATTGTATTTTTCGATAAAACCGTGCAGCTCGAACCTGTAGCCGGTCAGGAAGGCCTTTCTGTTGCGCAGACCGGCGCGTGGACATCCGTCATCAGTTCCACGCCCGATGCTTTTGTTCTTCCGGCAAAGAACGGACGTCATCCGTTTGAAAAAGTGTCGTATGATTATAAAAACAACGATTTGGGATTTGAATATTTCATAGACGAATGTCATTCCTGCCGGTCGCCGCAAAATGTGATTGACCGCATTGGAAAATTGCAGGATATGCGCCTGGAAGGCAAGTTGCAAAACGTTGCCAAGAAAATGATAAAACAAACGCCCAAAGTAAACCAGGGATTTGGCGGCGGAATTCGATAAATTTTTCTATGCTCTGAATCCATCAACCCCGTTCATTCTTTTGGAGCGAACGGGGTTGTTTTTTATTTTGCAGACAATTTATGGTTTTAACGCCTGTCAGTACGAATACCTTAAACATTTTTAACCACAAATGTTTACGAAACCGCTTTAACATTTCTATTTTTGTACTTCGTAAAAAAAGACCTTCATTTAACAATAAGAAAATATGAGCCAAGCTGTTGATATTAAAGAATTAAACGAAAGAATTGAGCAGAAGAGCGCTTTCGTACAAACCATTTTTACCGGAATGGATAAAGTAATTGTAGGGCAGAAACATTTGGTTGAGTCGCTGCTTATCGGATTGTTGTCCGACGGTCACATTCTACTGGAAGGTGTTCCGGGACTCGCCAAGACACTCGCTATTAAAACATTGGCTCAGTTGATCGATGCGAAATACAGCCGTGTGCAATTCACGCCCGATTTGTTGCCTGCCGACGTGATCGGTACCATGATCTACAGTCAGCGCAACGAGGAGTTCTTGGTAAAACACGGGCCGATTTTTGCTAACTTTATTCTCGCAGACGAAATAAACCGCGCTCCGGCAAAAGTGCAAAGCGCTCTGCTCGAAGGGATGCAGGAGCGGCAAGTTACTATCGGCGAGCAAACATACAAACTGCCTACGCCGTTTTTGGTAATGGCAACTCAAAACCCGATAGAGCAAGAAGGTACGTATCCGCTACCAGAAGCTCAGGTTGACCGTTTCATGCTGAAAGTGATCATCGGATATCCCACCAAAGAAGAAGAGAAGAGAATTATTCGTCAGAATATTTTCGATCCTGTTACCATTGACCGCCCCGTGGTTTCGACACAAGAAATTTTAGATGCGCGAAAAGTAGTTCAAGATGTGTACATCGATGAAAAAATTGAGAAATACATCGTGGATATAGTTTTCGCCACCCGTTTCCCCAATCAGTACGGTTTATCGGGAATGAAAGAAATGATTGGGTTCGGTGCTTCGCCCCGCGCATCCATTAATTTAGCGTTAGCCGCGCGCACATTTGCTTTCATTAAAAGAAGAGGCTACGTAATTCCCGAAGATATTCGTGCCGTATGCCACGATGTAATGCGGCACAGAATCGGTTTAACATATGAAGCGGAGGCCAACAATATAACTTCAGAAGAGATCATTAGTGAAATTCTCAACAAAGTTGAAGTGCCGTAATTTGCTTTTAGCCATTGGCTATTAGCAACTAGCTAATGGCCAACAGCCAATAGCCAACAGTCATTTTATGGAAACAGCCGAACTACTAAAAAAAGTACGACAAATTGAGATAAAAGCGCGTGGATTATCGCGGAATATTTTCGCGGGGCAATACCATTCCGCTTTTAAAGGTCGGGGTATGGCTTTTTCCGAAGTGCGTGAATACCAATACGGAGACGATATCCGTGATATTGATTGGAACGTAACCGCCCGATATAACAAGCCTTTCATAAAAGTTTTTGAAGAAGAGCGCGAACTTACGGTTATGCTGCTCATCGATGCTTCCGAAAGTTTGGGTTTTGGCTCCTCTAAACAAATCAAACGCGATGTAGTGGCTGAAATAGCGGCTACGCTGGCCTTTTCGGCCATTCAAAACAATGACAAGATCGGCGTCATTTTCTTTTCCGACAAAATAGAGAAATTTATTCCTCCTAAGAAAGGAAGAAAGCATATTCTCTTCATTATTCGTGAAATTCTCGGTTTCGAACCCGAGAATTCCGGAACGGAAATAAATCTGGCATTGCGATATTTGAATAATGCCATTAAAAAGCGGTGCACGGCTTTCCTTATTTCCGATTTTATCGACGACAAAGATTACAAACAATCGCTTCGCATCGCGAACCGCAAGCATGATATAGTTGCCATTCAGGTTTACGACAAATTGAGCACTTATTTGTTGCCTGTGGGCTTGATGAAAATAAAAGACCCCGAAACCGGAAACGAAATGTGGATAGATACGTCATCCAAAAGCGTCCGTCAAAATTACGCCAATTGGTGGCGGGAGCGCCAAGTTGAAATGGACACCGCTTTCAGGCAAAGCAGTGTAGATAACATATCGGTTTCCACCGAAGACGATTATGTAAGAGCGCTGCTGCAACTTTTCCAAAAAAGGAAATAAAGAAGAATCAGAATTAAAAGATTGGAAAATAAAATATTACATATATTGTTGCCGCTTTGTTTGCTGCTGACTATTTCTCAAGGGATATTTTCGCAGCGTGCATCGGTGCAGGCTACCGTGCAACCGACGGAAATAATGATAGGCGAACAGGCGCTTATCAACCTGAAAGTAATTGCTCCAAAAGATCAACGGATACAAATTCCTATTTACGAATCGCACATTGTTCCCGGATTAGAGGTGCTTACCATGCTTCCTCCCGATACAGTTATCGAAAATAATGTGGCTACGATGAATTTTAAGTACGTGGTTACTTCTTTCGATTCCACGTTGTACCACGTTCCGTTCATGCCTATTTCCGATGGAACGGACACCATCAAATCCAATTCTTTCGGACTAAAAGTTACCTCTCCAATTTTAAAAGATTCTACGGTGGCTTATTTGGAGAAATTAAATTCGGGACAAACAGACACCATCGATTTTGAACAACTTCAACTGCACGATATAAAAACCGTTTTAAAACCTCCGTTCGTTTGGACCGATTATTTATGGGTGTTGTGGATTTTGTTGGGGGTTCTACTGCTAATTGCTCTTATGGGATTGATAATTTTCCTGATACTCCGCAAGAAGAAAAAAGGATATTTCTTTACGCCGCCGCAAGTGGTTCCGCCTCATGTGCGCGCAATCAAGGAATTGGATGCATTGAAATCGGATAAGATATGGCAGCAAGGGCGTGAGAAAGAATATTATACGCGCATTACCGATATTTTGCGCCGGTATATGCACGAGAGATACAAGATAAACGCGATGGAGATGACATCAGGTGAAATTTTAAACGAAATCCAGTCGCGATTTGAAGAAGATTCGGTTTACAACAACCTGAAACAGATCTTATCGACATCGGATATGGTGAAATTTGCCAAATACAATCCGTATCCCGACGAGAACGATCTGAGTTTGGTAAACGCATACTTCTTCGTTAATCAAACAAAAGAACCCGATCCTATTCCCGGCAAAGAGGAAAAGGAAGAAGCGACGGAAATTAATCAATAGATAAAACGATTGTCTAAAAATATGCAATTCGATAACCCTACATATTTGTATTTATTGCTTATTTTGGTGCCGCTCATCATTTGGTACGTGGTGCGTTTATCGAAAACACAGGCATCGTTTACATTGGCTTCCGGACAAGCTTTTCGCGGCAAGCGAAAGAGCTTCAGGGTTTATATGCGGCATTTGCCTTTTGTGTTGAGAATGGTTGCGATTGCGCTGGTTATTTTGGTGCTTGCACGACCGCAAGCCGTGAATAGTTGGGAAGAATCGGAAACTCAGGGTATCGATATTATTTTGGCGCTCGACATTTCGGGTTCCATGTTGTCGCAGGATTTGCAGCCAAACCGGTTGGAGGCAGCCAAAAAAGTGGCCGCAGAATTTATCACCGACAGGCCGAACGACAATATCGGATTGGTAGTATTTGCAGGGGAGAGTTTCACGCAATGCCCCATGACGACCGATCACAAAGTGTTGTTGAATTTACTCAGCGACATCGATTTCGGCATAATCGAAGATGGCACAGCCATTGGGTTGGGGTTGGCAAATGCCGTAAATCGGTTGAAAGACAGCGAATCACAATCGCGTGTGGTTATTTTACTTACCGACGGAACAAATAATCGGGGACAAATTGCGCCGCTCACCGCTGCCGATCTGGCTCGCTCTTACGGAATACGGGCATACACAATTGGTGTCGGCACAAAAGGAATGGCCCCAACGCCGGTTCAGACGCCTTTTGGGATGCGTTTGCAAAATATGCCTGTGGATATTGACGAAGGCACGCTCACCGAAATCGCTACTTTAACCGGAGGGCAATATTTTCGTGCCGAAGACAACGAAGGATTACGAAACATCTATCAGGAAATAGATGAAATGGAAAAGTATCTCATTAATGTACAAAATGTTACCCGCAAACAGGAGCTTTATTTGCCGTTGGCTTTGCTTGCAATGGCATTAATTTCGATCGAACTTATTTTGCGTAGAACATGGCTAAGGAATATACCTTGATGAGTTATAAGTGAAGAGTATTGAGTGATGAGAAAATATGAAATTATAATAGGAATCTAGTCCTCACGGGGATGCACGGGTTATGTTTAGATTTGAGAATCCGGAATATCTGTTTTTGTTTATCGCACTGCCTTTTGTGGTAGCGTTATACATATATTTGAACATCAGGAAAAAGAACGATGTGAAAAAACTCGGTGTGTTATCTACGCTAAAAAAGATGATGCCCGAACTCTCTTTAAAACGTTCCTACCTGAAATTTTGGCTTATTTTTGCTGCGCTTTGCGCAGGCATTATCATGCTTGCGCGTCCGCAATTCGGCACGAAAGTGGAGAATGTGGAGAAAGAGGGCATCGAATTGGTTATTGCCATAGACGTTTCCAATTCCATGCTTGCGCGAGATGTGTCGCCCGATAGGTTATCGAGGGCAAAGCAAATTCTTTCGAGGCTGATTGATGTGCGTAAAAACGACAAAGTGGCGCTCATTGTATTTGCCGGAGAAGCATACGTGCAGATGCCGCTCACGATGGATACACAATCGGCAAAGATATTCCTGAATTCCATTGATCCGAGCCTCGTTCCCGTTCAGGGTACCGCCATTGAGCAAGCCATCGGCTTAGGGTTAAGTTCCTTCTCAAGCGAAAAAGATGTTGACAAAGCCATTGTTTTAATTACCGATGGCGAAGATCATGAAGGTAATGCTATGGAAGCTGCAAAAGCCGCTGCAGACCAAGGAGTCATGGTTAATGTAATCGGTATCGGTTCAACCGAAGGTTCACCCGTTCCTGAAAATGCTTACAGCAACAACTTCAAAACCGATAACGACGGCAACGTGGTTATGTCGCGTTTGAACGAGGAAATGGCTAAGGAAATCGCGCAAAACGGAAAAGGCCTTTATGTGCAGGCGGATAACACCAATACGGCTATCCGCGCTTTGGAAACAGAATTAAATGAGTTGGAAACCAAAACATCTTCAACGCTTTCCTATTCGGAATACGATGAAAAGTTTCCTATTTTTGCATGGATTCTGTTATTGATCCTTATCATCGAGTTTTTAATTTACGATAAGAAAAACCCGTTGTTTAAAAATATCCGGTTATTCAAATGAAATTTAAGATATTTAAATACATGCTTTTGCTTTTAGCGGTTATGCTTCCCTTAGCATTATCGGCACAGAAAGAGGTGCGCAAAAACGTGCGAAAAGGAAATAAAGCCTATCAGCAACAAAAGTTTTCGCAAGCCTTCACCTTTTACAACGATGCTTTAACCGTGAATCCCGCTTCTCCCGAAGCGAACTATAATACAGCCAATACGTTATATAAACAAAAAGAATGGGATAAAGCCGTTGAGCAATACAACCGTTACTTGGCAACCGAGCAGCAAGACCCTGTAAAAATGTCTGCCGCGTGGCACAATATCGGGAACAGCATGTTGCAGAAAAAAGAGCTTCAAAAATCGATGGAAGCGTACAAAATGGCGCTGAGGCTTAATCCGCAAGACGAAGAAACCCGATATAATTTGGCGGTAGTTCAGAAAATGCTTCAGGATCAGAGTGAGGATCAGCAGCAAGACCAGCAACAGAATGAAGATGAGGGCAACCAAGATCAGGAGCAAAATCCGCAAGGCGGCGATCAAGACCAACCTCAAAGGCCGGAAGAATCCCAAGAACCCGAACAAATGTCGCGAGATAACGCCCGGCAAATGCTTCAGGCAATAGAGCAGGACGAACGCGAAACGCAGGAAAAAGTAAACAGAATGAAGGCGGAAGAGCGTAGGCAGCAAGCTGAAGACAACAGAAGAAACAACAAAGATTGGTAATACGAACAAATTTACGAATGACGATTTTAGATTTACGATTTAAATGAGATGTTTTTTAGATAAATATAGAATTTTATTCCCTTTTCTTCTCTTGCTTTTGAGCGGAACAATTGCAATTCAAGCGCAGGTTACATTCAGGGCATCGGCGCCTGCGGGTGTGGTAAAAGGGGAGCAATTCAGATTGAGCTACACGCTCAACAAAGAAGGCAAAGAACTTCGTTTACCCGATCTGAAAGGTTTCGATGTGCTTTTCGGCCCATCCACTTCCAGGAGTTACAGCCAAAGCACCGTTAACGGAAAAACAACCTCCGAAAGCTCCGTAACTTATACCTATATTCTTGTCGGACAAGAAGAAGGCACTTTCACGATCCCCGCTGCAAGCATTGAGGTAGATGGAAGTAATTACCGATCGAATTCCATACAAATAAAAGTATTGCCTCCCGACCAGGGCGGTCGCAACAACCAACAGCAGGGCGGAAGCAGTTCCGGTTCACAGCAACAATCTTCGGGTGCGGCTTCGCCGAATGTATCTGCAAGCGATGCGTTCATTCGTGCCATAGTTTCAAAAAACAGCGTTTACGAACAAGAAGGTTTTACGGTAACTTTCAGGTTGTACACAACGCTGAATATTGTGGATATCGGACGGATCGAGTTCCCTGAATTCGAAGGTTTCATGGTTGAAGAAGTGGATGTCCCTACCAATCAAGCGCGTGTTGAACGATACAACGGACGAAACTATTCCACCGCCGATCTGCGTAAAACCATTCTTTTCCCGCAGCGGTCGGGCAGGATGACTATTCCAAGCGGGCGCTTGGAAATGGTTTTCTCGGTGCCGTCGGGAAAACGCGTAAGTACGTTCTTCGGCACACAGGAAGTAATGGCCGACGTGAAAAAAGGGCTCGTTACCAATCCCATTTCCATCAATGTAAAAGCGCTTCCGGAAGGAAAACCCGAGAACTTTTCGAATGCCGTAGGCACGTTTACTTTCAAACCATCCATCAATACGCAGCAAACAAGAGCCAACGACCCGGTTACGATAACTCTTGAAATATCGGGGACGGGCAACTTGAAACTCATACAGAACCCCGAAGTGAAGTTTCACACAAACTTTGAATTATACGACCCAACAATCGATAACAGTTTTCAAGTTACGACCAACGGACTGACAGGAACAAGAAAAATAGAATATCTCGCTATTCCCCGATACGAAGGGAATTACAGCATTCCCCCCATCGAATTTAATTATTTCGATCTGAACACGAACTCATACAGAACCGCTAACTCGCCCCAATACAATCTGCAGATCGCCAAAGGCGATCCGAGTAAAGCATCGGCAAACAGTTACGTCAATCAGCAAAATGTAGAGGTTGAGCAAGATATTCGCTACCTGAAATTGGACGAGCCGCAATTCCAATCTAAGGGTAATTTCTTCGTCGGATCGTTGCCTTATTGGTTGTGGTATTTCATTCCGATCGTCCTTTTAATTGCACTTTACATTTTCAACAGAAAGCGCGTGAAAGAAAATGCCAATGTGGCATTGATGCGGACCAAGAAAGCCAACAAAATGGCGATCAAAAGGTTGAAAGTGGCCGAGAAATACTTGAAAGAGCACAACAAAGAACGGTTTTACGACGAGGTGCTCAGAGCGTTGTGGGGATATTTCAGCGATAAACTCTCCATTCCGGTGGCCAATTTAACGAAGGACAATATCGGAGCGGAGTTGTCCAATTACGGAATTGACGACACGCTTATCAACAGGTTCATGCACATACTCAATACTTGCGAGTTTGCCCGATACGCTCCTACGGAGAGTGATGCCGCTATGGACAACATTTATAACGAAACGGTTGACGCCATCGGCGAAATGGAAAATAAACTCAAAAGTCGCAACAACAAAAAATAACGTTCAACATGAAGAAATTCAGATACATATTTTCCGTTATCCTTTTAGCAATGAGTTTAATGCTTAGCGCGCAAACAACTGCCGAGACAGCGTTGGAAGCCTACCGAAGTGAAGATTACAAGCAAAGTATAGAACTTTACGAAAGGGTTGTGGCGCAAGGCTTATCGGAGAACAGAGAGTCGGCAGAGATTTATTACAACTTGGGGAACGCTTATTTCCGCAACGGCGAAACAGCCAAAGCCATTTTAAATTACGAACGCGCTTTGTTACTCAATCCGGGCGATAGCGATACGAGGCACAACTTGCGTTTCGCACGCACCCGAATAGAAGACAAGATAGACACATCCGATAGTTTTTTCCTCACCAATTGGATCAACGGATTACAGAATGCCTTCAATTCAAACACGTGGGCTTCTGCAGCCATCGGGCTTTTTCTTCTTTTTCTGGCATGTGTGGCTACTTTTCTTTTTGTAAGAGTATTGTGGCTGAGGAAAACGGCTTTCTACACGGGTATCGTTTTGCTGGTGTTGGTAATTGTGGCCAACGCTTTTTCGTTCAGGCAAAAAGACAGCCGTGTCCACAGAAATACGGCTATTGTAATGGCTGCCTCGGCTTCGATTATGAATTCACCCGATGCAAACAGCCGCGAATTATTCCGCCTCCACGAAGGTACCAAAGTAAAACTCAACAAAACCGACGGCAATTGGTACGAAATAGAGATTGCCAACGGCAGTGTGGGCTGGACTTCCAAAGAAAACATCGAAATTATATGAAAGAATCGGTGGAGCAACTGCTCCCGATGGAGCGCGGCCTGTTTTTCGCACTAAACGGAAGCGATTCCGTATTTCTCGACAACATTATGTGGACATTTACAGGAAGGTACGTGTGGATATTGCTTTTTCTGTTTCTTATTTTCATGTTCTTCCACAAAGTATCGGCAAAAGAAGGCATCCTTGCCACGCTCATGTTTGTTGTGTTGTTTGTTTTGTGCGATCAGGTTTCGTCATCCCTTATAAAACCGCTGTTTGAGCGGTTACGCCCAACGCATCATCCCGATTTCGGAAATCTGGTAGATACTGTAAACGGATATCGGGGCGGCAGATACGGCTTCGTGTCGGGGCACGCGACAAACAGTTTCGGGCTGGCGGTTTTCTTATCGCTTCTTTTCAGAAACCGTTGGGTAACGGTTCCCGTACTTGTGTGGGCAGTCATCAACAGCTATTCCCGCATTTATTTGGGCGTACATTTCATTTCCGATATTATCGGCGGCGCCATTGTGGGGTGGCTCATCGGATTGCTTGTTTACGAATTATATGTATGGATACGTTATCGGTTTTACAAAATCCCTCAAATGAGTAAAAGAGAATCGGTATATCCCTTTCAAAGCGGTAAAACAACAGGGTTGTTTATAACCTCGTATATGCTATTGATAATAATTTTCAGCCAATTTTTAGCAACATTACCGCACTAATCGACGTTCTGTTTACAGAGCGAAACATTTTCGTAAATATTTTAGATAAAAATTGGTATTATCTAAAATATTGCGTATGTTTATGGCTGATTTTATTAATGGAATTATTAATCAATAAAAATTAACTAGCCATGGCAAGAACGATAACATTTAACGAACTAAGAGCGCTGAAAGACAAACTCCCCGACGGTAGTATCCACCAAATAGCAGAAGA
Organism: Bacteroidota bacterium; assembly: GCA_023424395.1. Classification (GTDB taxonomy): domain Bacteria; phylum Bacteroidota; class Bacteroidia; order Bacteroidales; family Dysgonomonadaceae; genus JAFADY01. The sequence continues at coordinate 178,424 of JAFADY010000010.1, forward strand.
GTTGGATATGAAACCCGAAACTGTAAGAAATTATTTTGGTGGATACAATTACAAAGAAGGCAAGAGTGTGGGAGTACATATTGAGCCGGGCCCCGGAGGCGGTATTGTGGTGTTGGACGATACGACCATTTTTGACAAAGCATTAAGAATATTGGGTTTAGATCATTACCCCGAAATTGCGGAAAATGATGTTGAGGAAAAGAAAGCATAGAAGAATAAAATATAAGCCCAATATTTGTACGCAAAGTAAGATATTGGGTTCTTTTTTTAACCGATGAATTACTAAAATAAATTATTACCCAATGAGCAAAGACGAAAATAAAATAAACAAAGAACCGGAAAATAAATTGGTAACGGTAGCCATTCATACTTACGATAAGGCAGTGATCCTGAAGTCTATTTTAGAGTCGGAAGGAATACCTTCGGTAATTCAAGGTGTAAATCTTATCGAACCCACGGTTCCCGGAAATGTGCGCGTGCGCATCAATGAATCCGACTTGAAAGAAGCGCTTTCTGTTATAGAAAGAGTCGATTTTACTTCGCAGGTGGAAAGCGTTGACGATTTAGAGAAAACGAAATCCAGAAAGGTAATTCTCATTCCCGTAGATTTCTCCGATTATACGTTGAAAACTTGTGAGTTCGGGTTTAACCTCGCGCGCGATACCGGATGTGAAGTGAAGCTCATGCATGCTTTTTTCGCTCCTTTCTACCCAACGTCCATCCCTTTTGGCGATTCTTTTGCCGTACAAACCACCGATAAGGATATGTATAAAGAGATAAAAGACAGGATGGAGAAAGAAATGAAGTCGCTCACAGACAGAATAAACCAAAAGATATCCAACAACGAGCTGCCCAACGTCAATTACTCGCATATATTGGTAGAAGGATTGCCCGAGGAAGAAATTATATCTTATTCCAAAAAAGAGCGCCCTTATGCCATCGTAATGGGAACACGCGGTGGAAATGCCAAATCGCTCGACCTTATCGGAAGCGTTACCGCAGAAGTCATCGATGGATGCAAAACGCCCATCTTCGCCATTCCCGAAAACTCCAAAGACCAGGATATTTCTAAAATGAAGCGCGTGGTATTCCTTACCAATTTCAGGGAAAGAGAATTCAGGACTTTTGACAAGGTAATGCAATTCATTCAGAACCATTCGGTAAAGATACATTTGGTTCACATGGGGAAGAAAGACGATGTTTGGAACGAAATAAAACTCTCCGGAATACAGAAATACCTCAAAGAACAGTATCCGCAACTCGAAGTTGATTACCGATTGATAGACAGGGAAGAAGGCGTTGAAGTAGATTTGGATAAATTTGTAAAGGAAAACGATATTGATATGATCACCATGTCCAGTTCAAGGCGCGGCATGTTTGCCCGTATCTTTAACCCGGGTATTGCCCGGCGGATGCTTTTCCATTCCGATACACCCCTTCTTGTAATTAAGGGATTGTAATTTTATATTTTATAATTGAAAAAGGCTCGCCGCGATGACGAGCCTTTTTTGTGTACATGGTGTATCCTTAATTATCGAGCCGATGTTGCGGGTTACGATTTACGAGGCTACGTACATTTCCAAATCCCAAATCTAAAATCCCAAATCTAAAATCCGAAATCCCAATTCCCAACTACTCATTCCCCGATTCGGTTTTCGACGGGCTTGAATATGCCATGAAAAGTTACGAATTGTGCAAAGCCGCCAACGATGAAGAAATGCTGAGTTCTACGCTCAACAACCTGGGCAATATATATCTGGTAAGCAACGAAGACAGCATGGCTTTGGCCTATTTTAATAAAACCCTCGCTATTGAACGTAAACTGAACCGCAAACAAAACATCGCTATCCGTTTGGGCAATATCGCAACGGTTTATGCCAAACAGGGTAAACTCAATGAAACGTTAGAAGCCGTGGAAGAAGGGCTTGCCCTGGACCGTGAAAACGGGCGCGGCGATAAAATTGCCATCCGCCTGCACCAGATGGGTGAAGTGTATATTGCCATGAACGAACCGGAGAAAGCCATGACGTGCCAAACCGAAGCGCTCGATTACTTTAAAAACGCGGAAAGCGCTTACGGGTAGGCCATTGTTTTGAACGCTATGGGCGACATATCCGAAAAGTTGGATAATCAGGCCGATGCTGAGAAGTATTACGAACAATCGGCGAAGTTTGCCGAAGAAGCGCAAAACAACCTGTTGCTGGAACGCACCTCCGAAAAACTCTATCATTTTAACAAGCTGAAAGACCCTGCCAAAGCGCTGGCGTATTACGAGCGTTTTGTAGCGCTGCGCGACTCCATATTTCACTCTGAGAACCGGAAACAATTGAGCGACTCCGGGTAAGGTACGAAACGCAGGAGAAAGATGCCTTGATAGCGCTGCAACAGTCCGAGATTAAACGCACCGGGTTGCAAAGGTGGTTGTCTATGGCAGTGGCGTTGTTTGCGCTCATGCTTTCGGGGATGTTTTATTATATGTATCGCATACGCCGCAGGCGCAACAAAGAGCTGCACCTGATAAACGCCTCTAAGGACAAGCTGTTTTCCATTATTTCGCACGACCTCAAGTCGCCCGTAGCCGCGCAGAGATTAGCGCTCGAAGGCTTGCTGGATAATCTCGAAGAATATGATCGGGGGCAGTTGGCCCGCCACCTGCGCCTGCTGCACCATTCTACCGAAGCGCAAATGGAGCTCCTGCAGAACCTGCTCAATTGGGCGCGCATGGAAACGGGACAAATGAAATACAACTCTACGCAGTTTGATATGGGGATGTTGATGAAAGAGGTTGCCGGCGTGTATGAACTGCCCGCGCAAAACAAAGGCGTTACGCTGCGTACGCGGATAGAAGAAAACTGCATCGTGCAAGCCGACCGCCCCATGATCCATACCGTGATGCGAAACCTGATGAACAACGCCGTGAAATTCTCCCACCCGGGCAGCGAGATATTGGTATCGGTATCGTGCGACGATGAGCATGCGCACGTAACCGTAAAAGATAGCGGCATGGGCATGACTGCCCTGCAAATAGAGAAATTGTTCACTCCGGGCGAAGCCCGCCTCACCACCGGCACGCGCGGCGAAAAGGGCAGCGGCCTCGGGCTCATTATATGCAAAGATCTGTTGCAGCGCAACGGCAGCGGCCTGCATATAAACAGCGCGCCGAATGTGGGGACGGAGGTTTCTTTTTCGTTGAAAATCTGAGGGGAGAGGGGAGTTGGAATTTCGGATTTTAGATTTGGGAATTGGGAATTGGGAATTTTCGTTCTTCCTTGTGGGGAAGGTTGGGGAGGGGTGTAACTCGTAACATTCAACTTTATGATAAATGTTATTTTAGTTGACGACCATATTCTTTATCGCGAAGGCTTGCGCTCTGCTATGCACAAGTTACCTGTGCGCATCATTGGCGAAGCCGGCTCAGGGGCTGAGTTTTTTATGCTGCTTGAGTCGGGCAAGGTGCCGGAATTGGTTATGCTGGACATTGTTTTGCCCGATATATCGGGTGTGGAGATCGCCCGCCGTCTGAAGGCCGAGTATCCCGGCATAAAAATACTGATGCTCTCATCGGAGGTATCGGAAAAGTTGAGCACCGAGCTGCTCGATATCGGTGTGGACGGCTATCTGGGGAAGGTTGCCCGGAAAGAAGACATTGCGATGGCGATCAGCACCGTTATTGGCGGCAGCCAATACTTCGGGCGCAGCATAGCGAAAATGATGTACGATATTTACCCGGAAAGCGTGAGGGGAAGCAAACATCGCCCCGCTCAAAAATCGCTGAAAGCGACCTGACTAATCGGGAGAAAGAAATTATCCGCTTGTTGTGCGACGGATACCAAGTAAAGGAAGTGGGTGAGAGATTGAACATCGGCGCCCGCACCGTAGAAACACACAAAAACAAAATTATGCTTAAACTGGGGTTCTCCCACATAACCGACTTGGTGAAATATGCCCTTAAAGAAGGCTTGGCGGAGTTGTAAGCGTAAGCATTGCCGATAATCATAAGAAACCCAACAGCAAAAAAGGCTCGCCGGTGATGGCAAGCCTTTAATATTATAAGCAATTCTAATAATTTACTTTATACCCAATTTAGTTTTAACAAAAGGTGTTGCATCAACAGAAGTGGTGCTGTGGTAAACGATGTTTCCGGCTGCGAGGTCGAAAACATACGTATAGCCTTTTTCGGCGCCTACTGCTCTAATGGCTTCGTTTATTTTTTGATAAACAGGAGCCAGAAGTTTCTGTTGCATTTCTTGGGCTTCTTTTTGGCTGTTTTGCAGAAATAATTGGTATCTCTCGTTCAACTGATCCAACTGTTTTTGTTGGTCGGCTTTGGTCGATTCGCTTGCAGTGGCAGATAATTTCTGGAACTCTTCTGCTTTTTTGTTAAACTCATCCACAATAGCTTGTCCGTCTTTGGAAATTTGTTCTTGTTTTTGGCTCAATTGAGTTTCAATTCCCGCTAATTCGGGCATTGCATTGAAGATCTCTTGAGAGTTGATGTGAGCTAATTTGTCTTGTGCAAAAGCAATCATTGGTGCAATCACAAGAAGTAGTGTAATTAATTTTTTAGTCATAGCAATTTATTATGTAGTTTATTTATTCCTTACCCTTTGGAAAAGAGGTGCAAAGATAACAATTATTTTTAGTTAATAACCTAAACGCGATAAAACTTGGTTGCTGATATCGATACTTGGCGATGCAAATATGATAGAACTTGCCGATGCACGGTCAACCACTACCTGATAGCTATTTGCTGCCGCAATATCTTTCACCGCGTTATAAATGTCATCTTGAATGGGTTTCATAAAAGCCTGACGGCGTTTGAAAAGTTCGCCTTCGGGGCCGAAGTATTTATTGCGCAATGCCGAAATTTCATTTTCTTTTGTTACGATTTCATTCTCGCGCTTGGTTTTGGCTTCTCCCGCCAGGAAAACAAGGTCGGCTTGGTATTTTTTGTACAAGGCTTCTACATCTTGAGCCATTTTATCAACTTCGCTTTGCCATTGTTTCGATACATTTTCGAGTTGGCGGTTACCATTTTCGTAAGCCGGAATTTTCCCAAGGATAAATTCCATGTCAATGAGGGCATATTTTTGCGCATAGCTGCCTGAAACAGCTAAGGTCATAAAAAGTCCGATAATAAATAAAGTCTTTTTCATTTTGAGTTATTTTTTAAGTTGTGTAAATACAGACGTCGAAAAGGTTGAATCGTTTAGACCGCTATCAATAAATATTGTTAAAATTCTTGTCCGATAATAAAGTGGAACTGGCTTCCACCGTTGGCTCTGCTGCCATAAACAGGGTCAAAACCGTAAGCCCAGTCAATACCCATTAATCCGATCATCGGCAAGAAGATACGCGCACCCACACCTGCCGACCGCTTCAAATCGAAAGGATTAAAATGGTTGATCCTCGCCCAAGCGTTACCGGCTTCCAAGAAGGAAACTACGTAAATGGTGGAATTGGGTTCCAGAATAATCGGGTAACGAAGCTCCAAGCCAAGCCTTGTGTAGGCGCGCGCCTGCATGGCAATGGAGTTGTTCTGGTAGCCGCGCAACGCTATTTGCTCTGTGGCGAACGAGGTTGAATAGCCCGTCATGCCGTCGCCTCCCATTTCGAAGGTTTCAAACGGTGTTAATTTATGCCGGTCGTAATGGCCCAAGATACCGAACTCAACCCTCGTTGCAATTACCGGGGTTCTTTTTACGGTAAGCGATGTTAACGGCGTAAATGTTCTGGCTTTAAACTTCCATTTGTGGAACTCGTTCCACGTATATTTCGAAGGATTGGTATCCAGCATTTTAGAATAATCGGTATTGTTGAACAGGGAGAATGGCGGCGTAGCGCTCACATTCACGGAGAATTGAGACCCGGTTCTTGTATAGATAGGATTATCGATAGAATTGCGCGCCAATGTTAGATTGAGCGAAATACTGTTGCTCAAACCGGTATCGAACGGGAAATTATTCCATGAACGGCTCCAGTTCTTAAGGTTATAACGCTGATAACCCAATTCTCCTTGTAAATAGAAGTAATCATCGGGCCATTCCAAACGTTTTCCGTAACCGATGGAAGCGCCGATCATCTCGAAAACCTGGTTGGGATCAAGAGAATACTCGTAAGCGTAGTCGTTATAACCGCCATACCCGTATCCACCGTATCCATAAGGGCTGTAGCCACCATATCCTCCGTAACCATAAGGACTGTACCCACCGTACATGTACGGATTCATGTACGACGCGTTTTGGCTGTAGTAGTCGCTGTTAAGGCCGGTATATCGGGAGTAATAGGCGCTTATCGAGAAATTATTAGGCCTTTTCCCGCCAAACCAAGGTTCGATAAATGAGAATTGATACGACTGGTAATATCTTCCGTTGGTTTGCGCGCTCAAAATAAGCGTTTGCCCTTCGCCTTGCGGGATAATTCCTTTGTAAGAACTTGGGTTGAGCATGTTCTTTAACGAGAAGTTGTTGAGTTTTAAACTAAGTTTACCCACCAATCCGGTAACCCCCCAACCGGCAGAAAACTCTATCTGGTCGTTTCCTTTTGATGTGAGCGGATAAGTGAGATTCACCGTTCCGTCTTCGGGGTTGGGAACCACGTCGGGCTGCAGGTTTTCGGGGTCGAAATGTCCGGTTTGCGCGATTTCGCGTATGGAGCGAATAAGGTCGTCCTTGCTGAACACGGCGCCCGGTTTCGTGCGTAGTTCGCGGCGGATAACGTCTTCGTACAACCGGTCGTTCCCTTGAATAACTACTTGTTTGATGGTGGCTTTCGGGCCTTCGGTTACACGCAGTTCGAGGTCAACGGAATCGTTCTCCACATTTATTTCGATAGGGTCGATGTTAGAGAATAAATAACCGTTGTTCTGATAAAGGTTGATGGCTGCGTCTTCATCGGAAATTAATCTCTCCTGCAATTTCTTTTGGTTATAAACGTCGCCTTCTTTCATATTTAGCAACCTGTCTAAATCCACGGAATTGTACTGCGTGTTTCCCACCCAATTTATGGAACGGATATGGTATTGCGGGCCTTCATCCACATGAATGTCGATATTGACGGTTTTTTCATCGTGTTTGTAAACGCTGTCGTGCACAATTTCCGCATCTCTGTATCCGTGTTCGTGGTATTTGTTGACGAAATTTTTCTTGTCTTCCACATACAGGTCTTCTACGAATTTTTTGGAACGGAAAAGGTGCAGCAGGTTACCTCTTTCGTTGGTTTTCTTCATTGCCCACTTCAATTCGCGGTCGGATATTGCTTCGTTGCCTTCGATGTTTATCTTGTTTACCCTTATCTTCTCTTTTTTATCGACAGTTATATCGAGGATTACTTGATTTTGAGCGCTTACATCGGGGCGCTGCATGATGGTTACAACAGCTTCGCCGAATCCTTTTTCATCGAAATAATTTTTAATAATGGTTTCGGCGCTCTTTATCTGGTTGGGTGTTATTTGATTGCCTTTAACCACGCTGATCTTTTTCTCGATATCGTCGCGTTCGCTTTTTTTCATTCCGGTATAGTGAATATCGGAAACCCTTGGGCGGTCGGTAAGCCTTATTTCGAGCCAAACGCTGTCGCCTTCTATTTTCGTTTGCAATATTTTAATATCCGAGAAAAGGCCTTGTCTCCAAAAACGTTCGATAGCGTTGGTAATTTCTTCACCGGGAATTCGTATTTCCTGACCTTTGGATAATCCGGCAAAATTAACAAGAACAAATTCCTGTGTTTCGTACATGGTGCCTTCTACACCGGTAACATCCACATCGGCAATGATATATTTGCGGGGTGCGGTCGTATAATTTACGGGTGGCACGTCTGTAACAGGCGGAGGCGAAGCGGTTGTCTGATTCACCCTGATAGTATCGGTGGTTTGCGGATTAATGGTGGTAGGATTGTCTTGTCCGAAAACAGCAGTTTGCAACCCTGTGATAAATAGTATTATAATCCAATATAACGTTCTCTTCAACATTTTGTCTTATTATCGTTTCGCCGTAACATTTTTATTGTTAAGCGCTTTTTTTAGTTTAATGCACTTCGGTTTTTAACTGTTCGCTGATTTTCCCGAATCTTCTTTCGCGTTGGCTGTAATCTGCAATGGCTTCGTAAAGCTGATTTTCTCCGAAATCGGGCCAAAAAATATCCGTAAAGTACAATTCGGCGTAAGCCGATTGCCAAAGCAAGAAATTGCTGATACGCCTTTCTCCGCCTGTCCGGATAAGCAGGTCAGGATCGGGGATACCTTTGGTGGTAAGCTTTTTGGACAGTGCAGTTTCTGTTATATCATTTTCGTGCAACAATTCATTTTTGACTTCTGTAGCCAGCTTTTTTACCGCCTGCGTTATCTCCCATCGGGAAGAGTAGCTCAAAGCTAACACCAAATTCAAATTGTCGCCGCCGGAGGTATCTTCGATGCATTTGTTAAGCGCATTTCGGGTTTTTTCGGGAAGTCTTTCCATATCGCCGATAGTATGCAACTTAACTCCGTTTTTTATGAGGTCTTCGGTTTCTTTGGCAACGGCATACACCATTAAATCCATTAAAGCATCCACTTCTTCGTCTGGCCTGTTCCAGTTTTCGGTGGAAAAAGTATATATGGTGAGGTATTTTACCCCTGCTTTATTGGCTGCTTCTACTGTTTTGCGAACAGCCACAACGCCTTGTTTGTGGCCTTCGGCGCGTTCGAGCCCTTTTTGTTTTGCCCATCGTCCGTTTCCATCCATAATGATGGCGATGTGCGTTGGGATATTTTTTTCCTCTATACCGTCGAGCAATGACATATTTTACTCTTTTATCGTTGTCCGCAACACGGATCGTGCCTAAGCCCGAAATCCCATGTAACGTATATCAATGTTACAGAATACCAATCCTGATTTTTCAAAAAACTGCTGTTGATGGCGTAAGGCGCATCTAAATCCCATTCGGCGTTTTTTTCGGTTACATCAAAATTGTCTCCGAAAAGTTTTCTTATGGAAAACTCAGCCCCAACATTCATTTTGTTACTAAGCTTATACTTAAATCCAATGCCGATTGGAACATTTGCATTAAAAAACAACTTGTTCCCGGTGGCAAAAGTACCTCCAACTCCCGTAAAAATATATGGGGTATAAGGCCTTGCATTTAAATACGAGAATTTATCGCTGTAAGGAAAAAAATTAAATTCAATTTGTCCTCCCAGATCGATAAAAAACCGATTGAATGAAGCGTGTTGGTTATTCGGGAAAATATATCCGTTGTCGGCAGAATTGCCCGATATTGTCCCTCCCAATAAATTTCCCTTAATTGCCCAGTGAAAATTGAGGTTTTGTCTGTAAAAAAGGCCTCCCGCAATACCCGGATTTTGGAAAAACTTGGTTTTGTTGGCATCGCCCATATAAAACGTTGGGCCTACCGCCGCTCCAAACTCGTATTTGTACTCTTGAGCATCAGCGTTGGAAGGATAAAATAAGAAGGCAATAAATGCAAGTAGAATTACAATACTTTCTTTTTTTTGTTTTGTCATTGCAAAGTTGCTTTATGCGTTTGTCTTTTTCTAACGAAAAAAAGAGCCTTAAATTATTTGCAAAGATTAAAGACTAGTTTACTGCCAGTTTATTGAGTCTTCCTCTCCAAGCATCAACAACTTCTTGTGCTCCGGATGTTCCGCCGAATATCCAGATAAAATTATTTTCATCGGTAATTACCGACGGGTTTTCCCTGTGAACGAAATCGGACGGCAAGGCTTGGTTTTCCGCAGCCTTCGTCCAAGTCAGTCCATAGTTTTCTGAAAAATATAGTGTATTTATGTTTTGTGCGTTGAGCAAATACAAATTAGTATCGTACCAAAATATACTTCCATTTTGCAAGGAAATAACGGATTGATTGGGTATTACAATATCCTTTATCTCGTTTCGGTTTTCTTGCAATAGCCAAATTTGGTTGTTGAATGCTCCATGCATATTTTTTCCGCCCGAGATCACAATGTATTTCGCCGCATAAACTTCGGGATTTTCAATGCTTATGTGGGAAAAGTCCGTAATGGGAAGCCCTTCCGGAACATTATCCATAAGGGTAAGGGTTGAGAAATCTACGGTTTTTGCAAATTTAAATGTTCCACCGTCGTTCACAGCAGTAAGCATGCCGAAGCTACCGTCTGCCGAAGGCAATTTTCCGTAAACGGCAACAAGCGGATAGTTGGTAGGAACTATGCTCCAGTTTGTACCGTTATGTGTCCTGTATAAAACGTTTGCCGTAGTCATTGCGTAAGCAACATCGGTCGTACCGTTATTGACGGAGAACAAAGTTTTAAAATTTACATCTGTTGGCAGTCCTGTTACGTTTTCAGCAATCCAATTCTTGCCATCGGTTTCTGACGAAGACATGCCTCTTGTTGAAGCGCCCGATCTGTAATACGTATAAAATCTGTTATTCAACGATATGGTTTTTTGTGCATGAACAGGCAATGGCGTCAAATAATTTTTCGATATGTTCGTCCACTTTAAGATATAAGGATCTTGTTGGTGGGTATTCAGCTGAAAAAGATATTCCCTCGTGGTTTCCATATCGGCAGCAGTTGTTTCAATGGCTTTTAAACGTGGAAGGGGAATTGAATCCCTCGTATTCCAGGCATAAGAACTATCGGGGTTATTCAATTTGATGACCACTTTTCCAAAACTGCTTCGGCTGCTGCTGGCTATATTAAGTTTCGCGCTGTCAACAGTAAAAAGAAAGGGTAGGGAATCTCGGTTGAAAATTACTTTCTTTAATTGGTCAATAGTGAATGTGGTTCCCGCTAACGCCCGTGTGGTGTCGCCCTTTGCAGAGAGAGAAATATTGTATATTTGCGCATCACTCGACAAATCAGTATCCTCCTGTCTTGTGCCAATACAGGAAGTAAGAATAATAGTAAAAATGATTAAAGGTATGCCTTTGAGTAAGTATTTTAATGTCATTTGTTTCAAAAAACTATTGTACAGAACATTTTAAGTATGCAAAAGTAGAAAGATTTTTGGCTTAAACCATATTAAAATCAATATTTAAAGAAAATTTCGAGATATTTTGTTCTTTAAATGAAATTGAGATGAATCTAAATATTTTTTAGCACTTAGCTCTTGTCCCTGAATTTCAGGCGCTTTTACACCTAAAAAAAGTTTTTTTTCCGAGATTTCTATAAATGCTTCATCCCACATATTCTTATCAATGAAAGAATTGAGGAGATATGCGCCTCCTTCAACCAACAAAGAGAAAATTTTATTTTTGTATAAGTGTTTTAAAATCTGAAGATTAACATTGTTTGAAAAATCAATTTGTATGTATTCTGTCCATTCGTTTTTTGAGAGGTTTTCTTTTTCCGTAAAAACTATTGTCTTGGATTGATTATCAAAAATAGAAGAGTCGCGAGGAATTTTGTTTTCCCTGTCAATAAGTATGCGCGTTGGATTTTGGCCAAACCATTTTCTGGCGGTAAGTTGCGGGTTGTCTTGTAAAGCTGTGTTGGTTCCTATCATGATGCCTTGAACCTCGGTTCGTAGCCGATGCACCAAAGTTTGCGTAATGTTGTTCGATATTTTTGCCGGAGCAGTGTTCCGTCTTGTGCGGTCGTGATCTATAAACCCATCTTTGCTTTGCGCCCATTTAAGGATTATATAAGGCCTTTTGTAGATTTGATTCACAAAAAAAATCCGGTTCAATTCACGGGCTTCTTTTTCCAATATACCAACCGAAACATCTATACCATTTGCTCGTAAAAATTCAATTCCTTTTCCCGATACTTGAGGGTTTGGGTCAGAAACCGCGATTACTACTTTTGGTATTTTTTTCGCAACGATCATCTCGGCGCAGGGCGGTGTTTTTCCATAATGCGAACAAGGCTCCAGAGAAACATACAGTGTGGAATCGGCAAGCAGAGCCGTGTCTTTTACAGATTCCACAGCATTTACTTCGGCATGGCTTCCTCCGAATTTACGGTGATAACCTTCGCCTATTATTTTTTCATTATGTACAATTACTGCTCCGACAAAGGGATTCGGCTTTACCCGCCCATCTCCTTTTTTTGCCAACTGTAAGCAACGGTACATATATTTCTCGTGAATTGTCATTTTTTTTATCTTTGTTTTTTTATCGGAGTCATGCAAAACCTTGCGAGCTACATCAAACAAGAATTATCGGGTTACTATTCTCCCGATGAAATACGGATTTTTACCAGATGGATATGCGAAAACGAATTGGGTTATTCTTTTTCCGATATTTTAGCTTACAAAATTAACAATTTATCCTGTTCCGGCACGCTTAAAATCGAAGAAATTATAAGTAGATTAAAGAATTATGAACCAATTCAATACATCTTGCGAAAAACCGAATTTTACGGATTACCGTTTTTTGTAAATAACTCGGTGCTGATCCCTCGCCCCGAAACCGAAGAACTGGTTGAGTGGATCATTAAAGAAAATGGAGAAAGACCCATAGACATACTGGATATTGGCACAGGTAGCGGCTGCATTGCTGTTTCGTTGGCTAAAAATTTGCCTTCGGTAAATGTTTTTGCTTGGGATATTTCTGCGGAAGCGCTCATGGTTGCAAAGAAAAACGCCGAACTGAACGAAGTAGATGTGAAATTTGAAAATTTGGATATCTTGAAAACAGTAAATTGCAGTAAAAAATTTGATATTATTGTTAGTAATCCCCCTTACGTAACCGATTCCGAAAAAAAGGAGATGGAGAAAAACGTTTTGGCTTACGAACCTCATTTGGCGCTCTTCGTTCCCGATGATAACCCGTTGATGTTTTACGACAGAATCTCGGATTTTGCTTTGCAAAATTTGTTTCCCGGAGGGAAGGTATATTTCGAGATTAATCGAGCGAAAAGCGATGTGGTAGCGCAACTTCTCAAAAAGAAGGGATTTGCTGAAGTTGAGGTCAGAAAAGACATATCGGGAAATGAACGAATGATAAGCGCCCAAATAAGTTGATCGAGATCATGAATGAAGAACTCAAAAAACCATACGCTAAAATGAGCAGAATCTGTTCCATGAAAGAATGCTGTAGTTTCGACATCAGGCAAAAATTGCAAAGAACAGGCCTATCGGAAAAAGAAGTGTCTCAAATAATTTCTCAATTACAAAAAAACAGATACATCGATGACGCCCGCTACGCGCAAAGCTTCATCAACGATAAACTTCGTTTCAATAAGTGGGGAAAGAACAAAATTATTCTTGCTTTGGTGCAAAAAAGAATAGATAAAAAAATTATTGAGGAAGCATTTTCCGAGTTGCCCGGCAATTTACTACAGGCTGAATTAAAGCCTTTATTGGAAAAAAAAGCTCAAACGATAAAAGCGAATTCGGCTTATGAAAAGCGCAATAAATTAATCAGATTTGCCCTTGGCAGAGGATTTGAAATGAGCGATATTCTTGAATACATGGATAAAATTTCACTTGAATGAAATATAAAATTATCGGTAAAGAATTCTTCAACTTGTTTTTCCCGAATTGTTGTCCGGTATGTGATGCAAAATTACTTCCGGAAGAAGAAGGCGTTTGCCTGAAATGTTTGTTCAAACTTCCCCGCACCAATAACTTCAAGGAAAATGAAAATACGGTGGAAACCCGCATGGCAGGGCGTTTCCCTTTTCAACGAATAGCCACTTTTTGTATTTACAACAAAGGCGGCATGTTGCCGCCGCTTATCCATCAATTAAAATACAATAATAACAAAGAAATAGGGATCTTATTGGGAAAAATTTACGGAAAAGATATCCTAAACAGTGATTTTACATCAGGTATTGATTACATTGTTCCCGTTCCGTTGCATCCCAAAAAACAAAAACGGCGCGGTTACAATCAGGCCGAAATGATTGCCAGAGGCCTTTCAGAAAGCACTAAAATTTCTATTTCAACGGATAATCTTTTCAGGCCGATATTCAATCCTACCCAAACCAAACGCACCAAAGCCCAACGATGGGAAAACGTAAAAGGTATTTTCGAACTCAGGGAACCTCAAAAATATGCCGCAAAACATATTTTGCTGGTAGACGATGTTATCACGACCGGTTCAACCATCGAGGCCTGTTGTTCGGCTCTGTTAGCGGCTGCCGAGGTAAAAATAAGCGTTGCGGCATTGGGTGAAGTACTTTGACAGAAATTTTCGTTAAACTCGATGTTTTTGATATAAAAGCATTATTTTTGTAGTTAATCCGATAAAAAGTCGTTAGAATATGAACACTCTTGTGAAATTAACAGCCGAAAAATTGTTGAAAATAAAAGCGGTAAAGCTTCAACCTTCAAACCCTTTTACCTGGGCCTCGGGATGGAAATCTCCCATTTATTGCGATAACAGAAAATTAATGTCGTATCCGGCAATAAGAAACTTTATAAAAGTAGAATTTTCCCGGTTAATTGTGGAAAAATATCCCAATGCAGATGCCATTGCGGGCGTTGCTACCGGCGCAATCGCGCCCGCGGCAATCGTTGCCGATGCGTTGGGCTTGCCTTTTGTTTATATCCGTTCCGCGCCCAAGGATCATGGATTGGAAAATTTGATAGAAGGCGACCTCAAGCCAAAACAAAAAGTGGTGGTTATAGAAGACCTTGTGTCAACCGGACAAAGCAGCTTAAAAGCTGTTGAGGCCATTCGTCGCGATGGTTCCGATGTCATCGGTATGTTGGCTGTTTTCTCTTACGGATTTCCTATTGCCGCCAAGAACATGAAAGAGGCTCGTGTTGAACTTACAACGCTCTGCAATTACGACGCCATTTTAGATGAGGCGCTTCGGATTGATTATATTGATGAATCGGAGTTGAAAACTCTGCAAGATTGGCGCAAAAATCCTGAGAAATGGGGTAATACCGGAAAAAAGACCAAAAAATGACAGAATTCGTTAGCGATATAAAAACGATCCCGCACGATAGCGCCGATATTTTTCGAGTGCTCTCCGACATGAGCAAGTTGGAATTGGTAAAAGATAAAATTCCGGAAGACAAAATCAAAAACTTGGCTTTCGATGCCGATAGTGTTTCGTTTCGGGTTGACCCTGTAGGAAATGTGAAATTTGTTGTTACCGACCGCGAACCGAACAAATTGGTGAAATTTAAATCGGAGAACCTGCCGTTTGATGTTTTCTTATGGTTACAATTGGCTCCCAAAGCTGAGAACGATACAAAAATGCGATTAACCGTCCGTGCCAATCTCAATCCTTTTATCAAGCCAATGGTTGCTAAACCCATGAAAGAAGCTGTTGATAAAATTTCGGATGCGCTCTCGCAGTTGCCTTATAACGAACTTTAAAAAATCAACCGGCAAAACTCTTCACAGGGTTTTGCCGGTTTTGGAAAATCAAAAAGTCATATAAGAAATAGAACTAATTAAGTTATGGTTTTTAGTGTCAATAGTACTCGCTCGATGTAATTACAGGTATCGGCATAATCGCTTTTGCGTTAGCGTATGGTGCCAAATTATATTTATAAACTACATCGTATTTTTTTTCTCCATCCCAATCTTTTACTTTTATTGAGAAAGCCACGGAATCTATATCATTTGCCCTGAACGGCCTTAAATCAAAACATGCAAATCCTTCGTAAAGATAGCGACTGGCGCTTCCATAGGCATTGTGCCTGAATTCCAGCTCAATGGCATCGGGCGTTGTTGCAGACGACAATGTATTTTCAACAAGATTGATGGCATGCGGACGAATTCCGCCGTAATTGAACATAAAGTCAACGTTCAAATGGTCGCCTCCCACCCATACGGCATTAATTTTCACCGGGTCATTTCCTATGCTGTCTGCATTATACGCATTCAGTTCAATGACAGGTTTAGTAAGCACATTTCTGAGGTAATTTATTTTTACATAATGGTCGTATTCTCCTTGCTGACCCGATAAAACCGTGTAATTCACCAAAACACGCTGATTGTACGTAGGCGAATAAAGAACATCGGTGGCAGCCGGCCACAATTTTTTCCCGTTGTCCAACAAGAGCGAGTATGCATCTTTTCCCTCAGGCATCACGGTTGCAATATTTATTTCGAAATTGCCCAACGAATATTTGTTTTTGTCATCGCAAGAGAACAAAACAAGCATTAATCCGATGAGGATAATTCCGAGTATGGTGTTTGTTTTTTGCATAAATTTTCGCGTTTGTATTTATAAGATGCAAAAACGAAAAAAACGCTGCATGAAAATGCGACAAATTTAAAACTTTAACTTAATTTAACTTATTCGTATCGATTATGATTTTAAACTATAATGTTTTATGTTGAAAATGAGATATTTGCAGGAGAAAATTTTTGGTTACTCAAAAAGGTTTTGATCCAAATATTGAACCAAAGCGCAGATGGGTTTGTTTGTTCAATTATAGAACCTATAAAAATGAAACATTCAATAATATATATTTTAACTGTGGCATCCATAATTTTAAGCGGGTGGTCGTGCAATAAGCAAGTCTCTTCCAATATTGATGTTTTTCAAAGCAATTATTCTTTTGAAGAGACGGTTGCTCAATTACAAAACACATTACAAGCTGAAGATATTCAAGTTTTTTCAGCAATAAACCATACGAAGGAAGCGCAAAAAGCTGGGTTGCAATTGCGTCCGACAACCGTTCTTATCGTAGGCAATCCCAAAGCCGGCACAGCTTGGATGCAGGAGAACCAAATGAGTGCGGTAGAGCTTCCATTGAAAATTCTAATTACCGAAGACGAGCAGGGAAAAGTATCGGTATCATACAAAAAATCGGCATCTTTGGTAAAAGATTTTGACTTGAAAAATACTGCCGAAAATACGGCTAAGATAGACAAAAAAATGGCGGACATAATATCTATGGCGATAAATTAATCTAATCAGCCTTTCGGATATAGTCTCTTTATTAAATCCGTGCGATTTAGTTTCTTTAATTCGTTGATAATTTGACGTTTATTTTGTTTGTCGTGCCAAAAGAAAAATTGTCGCTGTGGCACTTTCTCCTTTTGGGTTTTAGCCGTAAAAACGCGTTCCAACGTATAAGGATGATACCCTGTGTAGTAAATTTCGGTAGCGAGCGTCATGGGCGAAGGGGTAAAATCCTGCACTTGTTCCAGCCGAAAATTCAACTCTTTCGTGATGGTTGCCAATTCCGCCATATCTTCTTCCGTACAACCCGGATGCGATGAAATGAAATAGGGAATGAGTTGCTGATTGAGCTTATTTTTGGTATTTACTTCGTCAAAAACGCGTTTGAAATCGTAAAATTGTCGAAACGATGGTTTTCGCATCACGTTCAGCGTCTTGTCCGAAGTGTGTTCCGGTGCTACTTTCAATCTGCCTGATACATGATTTTTAATGAGTTCGCGGGTGTATTCTCTCGTGGACTCATTTGTTTTTGGGTCGGCGCTTTTGTGCAGCAACATGTCGTAACGCACGCCACTCCCGATAAACGATTTTTTGATGCCCGGTAATGCGTCCACCGAACGATAAATATCCAACAAATCGCTATGGTCGGTATTTAAATTAGCGCACACTTTGGGATGTATACACGATGGACGTTTGCACTTTTTGCATATCGACAAATCTTTGCCTTGCATCTTGTACATATTTGCTGACGGACCGCCCAAATCGCTGATATATCCCTTAAAATCGGGCATTTCCGAAATCTTCTTCACTTCCTCCAAAATCGATTTTTTAGAACGCGATGCGATAAACTTTCCCTGATGCGCCGAGATGGTGCAGAAAGCGCATCCTCCAAAACAACCACGATGCAGATTAACCGAAAATTTTATCATTTCGTATGCCGAAATTTGTTTGTTCTTATATTTTGGATGCGGCAACCGAGTGTATGCCATTTCAAACGAGGCATCTATTTCTTGCTCGGTCATGGGCGGAAAAGGCGGATTTACCACAATTGTTTGGTTGCCCACATCTTGCAAAATACGCGAAGCGTGCATCATATTGGATTGTTCTTCTACCACACGAAAATTCTTCGCCTGTTTCAGCTTGTCTTTCAAACACTCTTCGTGAGAGAAAAGACGAATATCGTTTCCGAATACGTTTTGCGGAATACTGTTTTTATCGGACAAGTAAGCCGTTTGTGGAATATCAATTAAATCAGAGACCGACTTTCCGCTTTGCACCGCTCGCACAATTTGCGTAAGCGGCAGTTCGCCCATTCCGTAAACCAACAAATCGGCTTGCGTATCCGCCAAAATGCCGGGCATAAGTTTGTCGTCCCAATAATCGTAATGCGTTATTCTTCTGAGCGATGCCTCTACACCACCGATAATAAGCGGAACATCGGGATACAGTTCTTTTAGGATTTTGGAATAAATCGTTACTGCACGGTCGGGACGCATATCGGAGCGCCCGTCAGGTGTGTAAGCATCATTAGCGCGCAGGCGTTTGTTGGCGGTATAATGGTTTATCATTGAGTCCATTACACCAGCCGTTACAGCAAAAAACATACGCGGCACGCCCAATTTTTTGAAATCGCGCAAATCGTCTCTCCAATTGGGTTGCGGCACAATCGCTACACGCAATCCCAAACTCTCCATCAAACGCCCAATGACAGCCGTCCCAAACGATGGATGATCGATATAAGCATCACCCGAAAAGAGGATGACGTCCACGTAATCCCAGCCACGCAAATCCATTTCTTTTTTGGTGGTAGGAAGAAAATCGGTAAGAGAGTGTTGCATGAATGTTGAGTTTTGACTTCGGTGGATTGAATTGATAATTGCAAAGATAGGGATTTTTTATGTGGTTTGAAATGTAGATTACGCAAAAAGCGTTACGTAAACTACGCAAAATAATCGCCTCAATCTTTCTGTTTTGGCAAATAAAAAAATGGGCTATCTTTGTTCGTTTACAAACAAAAAAATCACAACTATGAAAAAAACTTTCTTTTTTGTACTTATTGGTCTTACGACTGTAGTTTTGATATCCTGCAACCGAAACGGACCTTCTCAAACTGCTACCGTAGTAGAAAACACTCCTCCAATGAACTACGGCGATGAAGGCCGGGTGTATATTGATAACGAGGGTAAAGAAATTTTGCGTATTTTATCGGAAGGCGAGGAAACGCTGAGCCTGAAAGACATCACTAACGATAAAATTTATGACTTAAATTTGGTTGTATCGGCTTCGGGTGCAAAATATGAGGACGAAAACGGTTTTTATTTTTGGTCGAAAGGCGATGAGGCTGTTTTTGGACAAAAAGAGTCCGAAATTTATTCCGGTTTGAAACGGAAAACCCATTAAGCAACAGTTGCGCAAAATCGCGCAAAGTTTCTCCGCATCACTTGCTGTGATGCTTTTGCTTATTTTTAAACTCTTCGTTAAGCTCAACAGCCCTTTCCACTGCCGCGTGAATATGCGAACAAATATTCTCTTCGCCCACAATAGAGGGAACTCTCGATTTGTTTAAACTTGCACGTACCGTATCGCCTACACCTGAAAGAATGACCTGAATTTTTTCTTTACGGGAATTTTTGCAAAGGTTTTCAAGGTTATTAATTCCAGTGGAATCTATAAACGGCACTTTACGCATTCGAATAATGCGAATAGTGGGCTTATCGCCAATTTCGCGCATCACATCATCGAATTTATTGGCTACACCAAAGAAAAACGGGCCGTCAATTTCATACACTTCCACGCCTTTGGGCAAATGCAATACTTCGTCTTGCAGGTTTCCCGAGTGCGATTCGATATCTTTCGAAATATCCACTTTCCCTGTGGTTACAGAAACTTGTGTACTTTCCGTCACGCGCTTCAGGAAAAGGAATACGGCAAGCAATAATCCTACTTCGATGGCGATGGTAAGATCGAAAATTACCGTGAGCAGAAATGTGGTCAGCAAAACCGACAATGTAGATTTGGATTGTTTTGAAAGTGACAAGAATGTTCTCCACTCACTCATATTATACGCCACAACAACCAAAACGCCGGCCAGACAAGCCATAGGGATGTGTTTGGTGAGATCGCCCAGAAACAAGAGGATAAGTAACAGTACCACGGCGTGAATAACTCCCGCAACGGGTGTTCTTCCACCGTTATTGATATTGGTCATCGTACGCGCGATGGCTCCCGTGGCGGGAATCCCACCAAAAAACGGTGTAATGATATTCGCCGCTCCTTGCGCCACCAACTCCATATTGGAATTATGTTTTCGGCCTGTAACACCGTCGGCAACGGTAGCCGAAAGCAACGATTCAATCGCTCCCAGAATAGCAATAGTAAACGCCGACGGGAAAAGCATACGGATACTTTCCAGACTAAACCCTATAGACCCTACCTGCGGCAGTTGGCTTTTTATTTGGAATCGGTCGCCAATGGTTTCGATGTCAGAAATTCCCAAATAATTTTTCATCAGAAAAACGATTACCGTCATCACGATGATAGCAATAAACGAACCGGGAATTTTTTTGGAAATTTTAGGCGTGAGAAAAATAATCATTACGCTCAAAATACCGATAGCGGCAGCCCACCAATTGATGGTGCCTATTTGCTGAAAATAAAGACCCCATTTTGTAAAAAAATCGGAAGGAACTTTATCGATACTCAGCCCGAAAAGGTCTTTTATCTGTGTGGAAAAAATGGTAAGCGCAATCCCACTCGTAAAGCCGACAACAATGGGGTAGGGAATAAATTTTATAACGGAACCCAGTTTTAAAAAACCCATCAACACGAGCATGATTCCTGCCATAACAGTGGCGATGGCAAGACCTTGCACGCCGAATTTCTCCACAATTCCATACACTATTACGATGAATGCGCCCGTTGGCCCTCCAATTTGAACGGTGCTTCCGCCTAAAAACGAAATGAGGAAACCGGCAATAATAGCCGTTATGATACCTTTTTCGGGTGTAACGCCCGATGAAATACCAAACGCTATGGCCAGCGGCAATGCCACAATTCCCACTATCAGACCCGCCATCAGGTCCGCAATGAATTTCTGTTTGTTATACGTTCTTAGAGAAAGAAAAAACTGAGGTTGATAACCTTTGAGAAAATTGAATTCCATACATCGAAATGAAAAAACGATGCAAAGGTAGCCAATTAATTTGTGATTCTGGAGGTAAGATCAGACTTTGGATGGGTTACGAAATAAAAAAAGAGCGATTAAATCGCTCCCTGTTCTACTAATACGCATGCTCTTTCTGTGAGCCTGTCTTCACCATATGGATTATATCTGGTTTTTAGACTATTTCCAAACATGCCGGCAAATAAGTTATAGGAAAAAGCCTTGAAGCTTCCCATGAATGCATCGATAATGTAATAAGAGGAAGAATTGGTTTCCCTATCTACCAATTTCATCAACAACTGGCCTTGAGAGCGGGTTAATTTTTTCATCTTGGGCGTGTAAACCTCTTTCAAATGCCCTTCCATTTTGTTGAGGTGTTGTTGTCTCGCATCGTCATCGGGTAGGGTTTCCATATATTCGTAAGTTTCAGTGATGATAACCGCTATTTCTTTGGCATAAGGGAGGGTTTTTTTTACGTCTCTCATCAGTTTGTCGTATTGCACACGTTGTTTGCTACTGGCAAACCTCAGTGGCGAATATTTAATAAAATCGCGTAAGTACATACAAGCGACGGTGTCTCCGTCAATAATTATTGCAGGATAAACGTTGGGTAATAAATATATGGTTGAAACAGGTTTATCAGTATTTTCGTGAATATTTGCCGCATAATATTCCTGCGATTTTATCTGTTGAGATAAAAACAAGAAAGCAAAACCGATCAATATGTGGACAAATTTTTTCATAATTCGCAACAAAGATAGAGGCAAACTTTTATTTTGATTAAAAAAACACGTTAAGTGTAGTTAATTAAAAGGCAAGTTTATAGATTGTTAAGTAAAAAAAATGGAAAAAAGGATGAAAAAATGCCTTTTTTCTACAAAAACGATGCCGTTAGAACGAGTTTTACGAATAAAAAGTTATCTTTGGAAAAACAAAATTATATGAAATATCATCATCTAGGTGAACTTATTCACCAGCAGGCTCAAAAATATAAAAATAAAACCGTTCTCAAATACCAATTGCCGGACGGCAAATGGGCTAATTTGTCGTGGATTGGGTTCTCCGATAAAATCATGAAAGTTGCTCAGGCCATGGCAGAAATGGACATTCAGCCGCAAGATAACATCGGAATCTATTCGCAGAATATGGAAAAATATTTGATTACGGATTTCGCGGCCTATGCTAATAAAGCGGTTATGGTTCCTATGTACGCAACTTCCTCGCCTTCGCAGGTTGAGTATATCGTGAACGATGCGCAGATAAAAGTTATTTTTGTTGGCGAACAATTTCAATATAATAATGCTTACAAAGTACAGCAACAGAATAAAACACTTCAGAAACTTATTGTTTTTGATAGAAATGTTGTACTAAATTCAGAGGATCGGACTACAGTTTATTTTGATGATTTCATCACAACGGGTGATAATTCTCAATCGCTTGCAGTTGTTAATGCGAGGAGGAAACAATTAAACGACAGCGACTTGGCAACTATTATTTACACCTCGGGTACTACGGGCGAACCCAAAGGGGTGATGTTGACTCATAACAATTATTTATCGGCTTTCAAGATTCATGACATACGAATCACACAATGCTCCGACAAAGATTTATCGATGTGTTTTCTTCCCTTAACGCATATTTTTGAAAAAGCGTGGAGCTATTTCTGTCTTCACAAAGGAATTGCCATTGCTTTAAATCGAGACCCAAGTCAGATTAGGCAAACAATCAAGGAAATACGTCCTACATTGATGAGCAATGTCCCTCGATTTTGGGAAAAAGTTTACGATGGCGTAAAAGAAAAAATAGATAAGGCAAGCGGATTTACTAAGTGGCTTTTCGATGACAGCATTAAAACCGGCAGAAAATATAATCTGACTTACAAAAATGCGGACAAAAACCCCCCGATCGGAACAAGCATCAAATTTTTTATTTATAAAAACACGGTCTTTAACCTCATTAAACGAGTGGTGGGAATAGAGCGCGGAAATTTTTTCCCGGTAGCAGGAGCGCCGCTTTCCGATAACATCAATGAGTTTATGCAGTGTATCGATGTTCATATAATTTATGGATACGGCCTTACGGAAACAACGGCTACTGTAAGTTGTTTTCCCTCAACCGGATTCAAGATCGGAACGGTGGGATTAGTAATGCCCGAAGTGGATGTAAAGATAGGAGACAATGATGAGATTTTGGTAAAAGGTGATACCGTGATGTCGGGGTATTACAAAAAACCGGATGAAACTGCGGCAGTTTTTACCGCGGACGGTTATTTCAAAACCGGTGACGCCGGAAAGCTCACCGAACAGAACGAAATTATTTTAACCGAAAGAATTAAAGACCTTTATAAAACATCCAACGGCAAATACATTGCTCCGCAGATGATCGAAACCCGAATTAGCGAGGATAAGTATATTGATCAGGTAGCCGTAATTGGTGACGAACGTAAGTTCGTGAGCGCACTCATTGTCCCGAATTATGAGGCGCTCAAAACTTTTGCCGATGAGAATAAGATTTCTTACGAAAACCAAGATGATTTGGTGAAAAACGCCCAAATTCACGATTTTATACTTGGGAGAATAGAATTATTGCAGGCACAATTTACTTCGTACGAAAAAATCAAAAAAATTGTTCTGTTAGCGCAGCCTTTCAGTATGGAATCGGGAGAACTTACCAATACATTGAAGTTGCGACGCAAAATTATTCTTCAACGCTATGCTGATGTTATTGATGAGATGTATGTGGATTGAATAAGCAAAACGCCTGAAATTTCAGGCGTTTTCAGTGAGCGGCAAACGAGATTCGAACTCGCGACCCTCAGCTTGGGAAGCTAATGCTCTACCGACTGAGCTATTGCCGCATTTCATAATACAAATGTAGCAGTTTTTTTGATTTGTCAGTATCCTTATAATTGTTTTTTATACTTTTAATCACCAAATAGCGAAAAAATATTTATCTTTGCATCCACAAAATCGGGATGTAGCACAGTTGGCTAGCGCGCCACGTTCGGGACGTGGAGGTCGGACGTTCGAATCGTCTCATCCCGACAACGAAAAAAGACGAAAGATATTAACATTCGTCTTTTTTTATTGCCTATGCTCTTTTCAACAAAATAACAATAGTAATAATGTAAACAAAAACAATAGCGAAAGGAATTGCTACAAACCTAAGATCCGGTAAAATATACCAAAGTGTAACAACTAGCAGCGTTCTGAAAATTCCGTGAAAAAGTCCCACCCAATGTTGAACAATCCATGAAAAAGGCAGCCACATCAAGCCGGTAAGAATACCAACTGTTAAGGGCAACGAAGTATAATCCGTCATAAAAAACGGTATTGCAATGGAATAAACTAGTAGAGCTTCGCCCATGGCAAAAAAGAACAAATTATCGAACGTGTTTTTTGGTTTTTTCTTGTCCAAAAAGTTTTCACCTGTGAATTTCGAAATATACATTCCTAAATAAGCTATAAATCCGGTACAGATGAATAGCAGCCAGGTTTCATACTGAGGAGGAAGAAAAAGTCCGCCAATACCAACAATTGTCCACATAACTATGCCTGCGAAGGGCATTGCCAAGAATTTGCGTTTTGCAAATTCTTGTTGTTGTATTTCTAAAGATCGTGTTTCGGTGTTCATAATTTTAAATATTCCTTTAACGAATCTACATATTCTTCAAACGCTTTTATACCAATAGAGGTTATTTTGCACACTGTGCGGGTGCGTTTTCCCGCAAATCCCCGTTCTACTTCAATATAACCCGCTTCGCTAAGTTTATCTATCTGAACGCTCAGGTTGCCCGATGTCGATTTCGTTTGATCTTTCAAGTAAACAAAATCGGCTTCTTCCACGGAAATGAGGATAGACATGATGGCTAACCGGAGCTCGGAATGAAGTAGCGGATCGAGTTCTTTAAACATGGTTTTTCCGACTTTTATAATTTAAAATATGACCGGGAATAACTTGCACAATCAGAAAGAGGGCTGCAAATATAAGAATCGAGTCGTAGCTATTACGCAACGCAAGGCACAATACCGAAAGAAACATGCCTGCGAATCCGGCAATTATGAGCGGTGTAAACTTAATGATCAATCCGGTAATTGCTGTTCCAATGCTTATAAGCAATATAACTAAAAAAAGGATTGGAAAGCCCGACATAAAAGCTGATGCAAAAGAAGGTATAAATGCCGAAACACCTATAACAAGCCAAACATAGCTAATTATTTTATCGATATAGTTTTTTGGCTGCCTACTTCCCTTTTTTAGATTAGCAAGCATCAGGGGAAATCCTAAAACAGGAATGGCAAGCCATAAAAAATTCCATTGCGGATTACCTGTTGTGGAGAATAAATACCAAACCGCTAACGAGACAGCGACAGTTACATACCCCCAAATGAGAAAAGGAATACCGCTGCCCTTTTCCAATTTACGTTGCGTGTTGCGAATCATTTGAGCGATGAGTTCCAAACTCTCTTTCTCATTCAGTTGCTTTTCTTCCATTTTTCTGATAGTTTAATGTGTGAATTTTCAGTTTATAATTGAAATACGATACAAATATAAATCGATTTATTTTATAAACTTGATGATTATGAAAAAACATTTATTAAATTAACTTTATTTAAGATTAGGATTAATCCTTTCGTGATTCTCTTACGATTGGAATCTCGCGTTTTACACTCTGACTCAACGAGATCATGGTTTCAGTCGCTACAACTCCGGGAATCTCCTGAATTTTGTTATTCAACAAATCCATCAGATGTTCGTTGTCGCGGGCAAACAATTTCACGAGCAACGTATAAGGGCCGGTTGTGAAGTGGCATTCCGTAACTTCGGGAATTTTCTCAAATTCAGGAATTACATTTTTATACATAGAGCCTTTTTCGAGTTTTACTCCTATGTATGCGCTCGACGCGAAGCCGAGGACTTTTGGATTAACATGGTATCCCGATCCGGTAATGACATCGTTCTCAATCATGCGTTGCACGCGCTGATGAATGGCTGCACGGGAAACACCGCATTGCTCGGCCACATCGCGAAATGGAATTCTTGCGTTTTGTGAAATGATTTCGAGAATTTGTCTGTCAAGTTTATCAATTTTTTCCATGGGTAATGCTGTTTTATTTATCTTATAGTCAAAAGTAATAAAAGATTTTGACATTTTGATAATTAGATCACTTTTTTTTGCATTATTTTGCGCTCGTGCAAAAAAAGGAAAGTAAAAATGAACGATTTTTAATACAAAATTATCGCTTTGTCATTTCTTCAAAAACAATTCGGCAATTTGCAAATCGAATGCGGAGGTGATTTTGATGTTTTTATCTTCGCCCTCAACGAGAACTATTTTCATGCCGAGTTTCTCGAAAACCGATGCGTCATCGGTAAACGTTTCATCGAATGGAGTTTCATAAGCTTTTTTTAATTCACCTGCAGGAAAAACTTGTGGTGTTTGGACTATTTTCAACAGATTTCGATCGATTATTTTGCTTCCGTTTTCTGTTAATAAACGGATACTGTTTTTTTGTTCTGCAACGGGTATAACGCCACAATTATTTGAAAATGAGGTTTTAAAGCATGTATTGATCAGCTTTTCACTAACAAACGGACGCGCGGCATCGTGGATTCCGACCGTTTCTTCTTCCGATACTTTCATTAAACCGTTTTTTACGGAATGAAATCGGGTTTCTCCTCCTTGCACTACTGTGTGCGCAATATCAAATTTATGTTTTTCACATAAATCTTCCCAATACTTTTGAAAACCTTCGGGCAAAACAATAATGATCCGAATTCTGTGATTAGCCCGATGAAAAGCGCCGATCGTATGTATCAGCATAGGTTTGTCGCCGATGAGTTGAAACTGTTTCGGCTCACCGCCACCGGCGCGCAATCCTTTGCCTCCGGCAACAATGATCACACTGTATTTTTGCTCGGGAATCATTTTTAATCTATTTTGTCCAAAATTTTCTGCAATTCGGCATCGGTTTTTGTGAGTTTTTCTTTGCAGAAAGTTATTAACTGCGATGCTCTTTTCACTTTTTCCGTGAGCGCGTCAACGTCCAATTCGCCCGATTCCATCGCTGAAACTATTTCTTCGAGTTCGTTTTTCGCCAGTGAGTATGTCAGATTTTCCATTATATAGATATATTTTTAATTTTTGATTGAACCGACCCATCGGAAAAATGTGTTTCAATTACGTCGTTCTCCACCAATTCGCGAACGGATTTTACAATTTTTCCATTTCTGAGCGTCAGCGTGTAGCCACGCTTCAAAATGGTATCGGGAGATGTCATTTTTACATATTGTTCTTTTTCCGATAACGAATGAAGCATGTGCTGCATTTGCTGTTTAATTGAGAATTTTAAGCCGATGGTTTTTTGTTGAATGAAAGATAATTCTTTTTGTAACAACATATTTGATAAATGAATTACATCTTTTGACAACGAAAACAGTTCGGATTGTTCATTATTAATCACCGATTGACTTTGACCAACAATTCTGTCTTGCAAATCAATCAATTCGGAAGCCGTTTTATTAATATGAGCAATAAAATATTCGGCTACCGCCGTTGGAGTTTTCGCACGCGTATGTGCCACGGCATCCAACACCGTAACATCACGTTCGTGCCCGATGCCACTTACGATAGGTAAAGGAAATTGAGCACAATTCGTCGCCAGCAGATAGGAATCGAAGCTATTCAGTTCCGATGTGGCGCCGCCACCGCGAATAACGGCCACCGCGTCGAATAAATTACGATGTTGAAAAATATTTTCCAAAGCCGCAATGATGGATGCCTCGCTCCTTTCACCCTGCATTACGGCGGGGAAAAGCTTTGTATAAAACATAAATCCGGCCGGATTTTTCTCCAGTTGGTCGCGAAAATCTTCGTAACCCGCCGCGGTGGGCGATGAAATTACCGCAATGCGATTTGCCAGTTCCGGCATCGGAAGTTCTTTATTGAGCGTCAGTACGCCTTCATCTTCAAGTTGTTTCAGCACACGTTGCCGGTTAAGCGCCATTTCTCCTACGGTAAACGCGGGGTCGATATCCACCACCGTGAGCGAATAACCGTACAATTCGTGAAATTCCACCGAAACACGAACCAAAACATTCAAACCCGATGTAAATGCCTGTCCCGTTTCGGATTGAAAATAAGTTGAGAGCATCTGATACACGTTCGACCAGATCATTCCTCTTGCTTTCGCAATAATGCTTTGCGTTACAGGATCCTTTTCCACAAATTCCAGATAACAATGTCCGTTCGGATTGCGGCGAACATCGCTTGTTTCAGCGCGCACCCAGTACGTATCGGGTAAATGGTCGTTAATGGCGTCCTTAACCTGACGATTGAGTTCGGAGAGCGAAAAAGATTGTTCGGGCATAATTTAACTGTATTTCAAAAGCAAAAATAACGCTATTTTGCCGATAACACGTACGTTTCGGCACAAAAAACCGAACAGATAAAATTCTGTCCGGCAATTTTATGACCAGTTACTTACTATTTATCTTTTTGGAAGCCGCCTGTCATCCGCTGTACATCTTGCAACGTGAAATTTCCCAGAAACTGCATAATTACACTTTCTTCTCCGTTGCCATCCACAGTCATAATGAGTTCTTCAATTTTTTCGGGTTTGCCTTTCATGAAAAAATTCACCAACTGATTATCTTCTGATTTAACCTTCATCAGCAATTCGTAATTTTTGCCTTCCATCTGATTGTTGGCAAGCGATATCATATCCTGCCCAATCTTTTTATCTTCAGATGTGAGGATAATTATCGACGACAATTTCCCGATAAAATCGCCGACTTCTACACCTCCATAATCCATTTTAGAGCCTTTGGGAATGAGCGAAAGCATATTTTTTGAGATGTAAACTGAAGTAACGCCGTTCATGTCCATGAATTTTTCGAATGGATTTTTTTGAGCGAAAACGGTTGTTGTACCGATAATGATCGCGAGGGTTATAAGTATTTTTTTCATATCTGAATGATTTATTGTTTCGTTGTTTGATTATTTATTGAGTACCCGTTGCACAATCTCCTGTGTTTCTTCTATTCGTTTCTCAGCTTTTTGCAATGGTTCAACGCCTTTGGAGAAATGTTGAGAGAAAAGTTGCAGAGCCTGCATAGTCGCCTCCTGCGCTTGTTCAGAGGTTTTATAAGTATCAGTAAGCAAATAGGCATCGTTTGTTTTCTGAGACTGATCCCGGAACCCTATTCCGATTATCAGCAATACAGAAGCGGCTATTCCGGCATATTTCCAAATTCTTATTTTTGGATTATTTTTTTGAGTAATCGATTCCGATTTTTCAATCGAATCGATAAATATCTCCATCTTTCGCTCCAAATCAGCCGGAATTTCGGGTTCGAATGTGGAAAGTGCCAAAACGAGTTCACGATCCTTTTCCCATTCAACGGAAAGATTTTCCTGCCGGAAAAAATCCATGAACGCTGATTCTTCTTTGGGAGAAATTTCGCCGTTGTAGAATTTAGTAAGTAAACTATGTATATTTTCTGTCTTCATATATTTTCTCCATTTTTTCTTTTATTGTTTTTCGCGCTCTCGATAAAAGTTGGCGAATATTTACTTCCGTCAATTGCATGGTTTCGGCAATCTCGGATATCGGTAAATCGGCAAAATGTCGCAACCTGATAACGGTTTGCTGCGTTAAAGGCAAAATGCGCATCAATTTCTCAATGTTTAGCAGCATTTCTTTTTCTTCGCTTTTTCTTTCGCTCATTTCGCCAGCACCAACATCGTTTTCCGTTTCGAGTGGGATTATCCGGTAACGCGACCTTCGAATGCGGTCTAACGCCAGATTTTTGGTAACAGAAACGATGTAAGCTTCGTCGTTTTGTATTTTCGGAAGGTTTTCTCGCTGTCGCCACAGCTTTTCGAAAACCTCCTGTGTGATATCTTCGGCATCGTCTTTATTCCCCGAAACCGCGTACGAAATACGGTAAATTAACCTATGATAAGCGAGAAATCTGCGTTTAAACTCATCGCTGTTCATTGCTCAGATTTTCGATATCCGCCGGACTTATTTTTCCTTTCAGCCGCACCAACGTCGGGCTGTCGCCCATTGTCATTACCACCATTTCGCGAATGGCATCTTTGTGGTACTTCAAGAAAATGCGCACTTTTTCGTCTTCTTCATTCGAATTCACAAACAGTTCATAGTCCTTGTCTCTGAAATTGAGCGCTGATTTATTGAAACGCGCTTTCACTTCGGGCGAGCACTCATCGAGCGACAATACGCTTATGCTCGATATTTTACTGCCCATTTTGTTACCCATAAACGGCCGGGCAAACGCCATTACCAAACCGCCCAGGTTTACTTTTGTTACATTGGTCTCTCTCGAAAAATCCTGATAAAGCCTGTTTATCGATGTTTGAGAGTACAGCGTTACTGCAAGTACAGCGCCAACAGTAACCATTAAAATTCGCTTGTTCATACACTGAAAATTTGGGTTCTATAAGGAAGACGATGGGGAGAAAATTTTGTGACAAGAAAATGTGTTTTTTTGGAGTAAAAAAATTTACTGAGGGCATCACTTAAAGTGATACCCTCAGTTGTGGTTATATTTTTATTCGCAATGTTTTCTGCACAAACGGCTTGTTAATAACAAAATGCAGAAACTTATTTTTCCGTTTTATTTCCGCTGATACAGGAAATTGCACGGAGTTTTGTTCATCGAATTGATGTTGAGCAATTATTTTTCCATCTTCATCAAGTAATGATACCGAATACGCATCGAGTGAAAATTCAGGATCGGTAAGCGTTACGTTGTAAACATTTCCGGATGGAGAAGCCTCAATTGACCAGTCTTTTATGGCGACTTTTTTATTAACGGGTTTCAGCGTTTTCAACACTTCGGTAACGGCTTTTCCAAAATCGGGAATTCCGTAGCCGTACACAGAATCAGGAGTGGCATATCGGTCTGCCGATCTTTTTACAATATCTACTATTTCGGCACGTTGCAAATCGGGATTAATCGACCACAGGGATGCTATCAATCCCGTTAAAAACGGTGACGAAAGCGATGTCCCGTTCGTCATGCCGATCAATCCGTTCTGTCCGACGGTAATTGTGGCTCTTCCTACAGAAACCAGATCGGGTTTCACCCGGCCGTCGGCAGCGTGACCATGAGAACTAAACGAAGCAATCAGGCTATCGATTCCCACAGCACCAACAGTAACCACATTCAACGCATCGCCGGGAGGCGTTATTTTTTGCCAATCTTTATTACCTTCATTTCCGGCACTTACTACAACTAACATTCCTTTTTCGTAAGCCTTATCGGCAGCCAGTGACATAATGGATTTTTTGCCGGTCAGGTCGGCATGTGTGTAATCGAGTGACTTGTCATCGAAATCGTTGTAGCCAAGCGAGGTGTTTATGATGTCAATTCCCAAACTGTCGGCATATTCAATGGCGCGCACCCAGTAATCTTCTTCCACCGGAAATTCGCTCGTAACATCTTCGGAACGAAGCAGCCAATACATCGATTCGGGCGCAGAACCCATCATCAAATTCGGTTGGTTAACAGCCATAGTGGAAAGCACTTTCGTGCCGTGATCGTTGGAGGAAAAAATTTCCCCCGTGGGAATAAAGTTTTTGAAT
>JAFADY010000022.1 GCA_023424395.1 Bacteroidota bacterium
ATGACACGCTGGTACCCGGTCTCAGTTTCACTTTCTGACTGATCGCCGTTTTAATGTCATTAACCACCGACACCATATCCCTGCCGCGCGCGTCAATGTAAATCCAGCTGGCTGGACGGGCATTTTCGGTTTTCAGCATGGTTGGTCCGGAAACGACCTTAATATCGGCAACATCGCCCAGCGTAATTTGCTGCTTCATTGGGGTCAGGATTGGCATCTCTCTCAACGCCTGCGGACTGTTACGGTAATCCTGCGGATAGCGAATGTTAATAGGGTACCGGGCCACGCCTTCAACCGTCTCACCCACCATAGCCCCACCGATTGCTGAAGAGACGAACAGCTGGACGTCGCCCACAGTCATCCCGTACCGGGAAGCTTTTTCCCGGTTAATGTCCACATCAATATAACGTCCACCTTCCAGTCGTTCAGCCAGTGCGGAAACCACACCAGGTACGGTTTTAGCGACTGCTTCGATACTCTGTGCTGTTACATCGATATCCGACAGAACAGTACCCGATACCTTAATACCTATCGGACTTTTAATGCCGGTTGAGAGCATATCAATACGGTTACGGATAGGCGGTACCCAGAGGTTGGCCAGACCCGGTAAACGGACGGTCCTGTCGAGTTCTTCAATAATCTTGTCAATCGTCATGCCTGGACGCCACTGATCCTCAGGTTTCAGTTGGATGGTGGTTTCCATCATTTCGAGCGGAGCAGAATCCGTGGCGGTCTCAGCCTTACCGGTCTTGCCAAAAACTGAGGCCACTTCAGGCACCGTTTTGATTAGTTTGTCCGTGGTCTGTAAGAGCGCAGCAGCTTCTCCAGGAGACACGCCAGGTAACGTTGACGGCATATACAACAGGTCACCTTCGTTAATCTTCGGTAAAAACTCGCCGCCCACCTGACTCAGTGGCCAGATAACAGTGAAAATGGATAAAGCCGCAACCAGCAGGGTTGTTTTTGGCCAGTGTAGTACCCTGAGCAGTAACGGGTGATACGCTTTAATCAGCAACCGGTTCAGTGGGTTACTGGTCTCAGCAGGAATTTTCCCGCGGATCCAGAACCCCATCAGAATAGGGATAACAATGATTGCCAGTATGGCTGCACCCGCCATGGAATACGTTTTTGTAAAGGCCAGCGGACCAAACAGACGCCCTTCCTGCCCTTCCAGGGTAAAAATAGGAATGAACGATAATGTGATAATCAGCAGGCTGATAAACAGCGCTGGACCCACTTCAACGGAGGCGTCAGTGATAACCTTCCAGCGGGTGGCATTATCAATCTGTTCCCCGGGATGCTGATGGTCCCACTCCTCAAGCCGTTTATGCGCGTTTTCGATCATGACGATGGCGGCATCCACCATCGCTCCGACGGCTATTGCAATCCCTCCCAGCGACATAATGTTGGCATTCAGCCCCTGGAAGTGCATGACGATAAAGGCGATACACAGGCCAAGTGGCAGAGAAATAATCGCCACCAGGGCAGAACGGACATGCCAGAGGAACAGTGCGCAAACGACAGCAACAACGATAAACTCTTCAAGAAGCTTGTAACTGAGGTTGTCAATCGCACGATCGATTAACTGGCTGCGATCGTATGTCGTTACGATCTCCACTCCTTCAGGCAGGCTTGCCTTCAGCGTGTCCAGTTTATCCCTCACCGCCGTAATGACTTCGCGTGCATTTTTGCCCGAACGCAGGATCACCACTCCGCCAGCGACTTCGCCCTGACCGTTAAGCTCAGCGATACCACGCCGCATTTCCGGTCCCATTTGTATGCGGGCAACATCACGCAGGTAAACAGGTACTCCATTTTCCCCCGTTTTCAGGACGATATTTTTGAAATCATCAATAGTCTGAAGATAACCGCTGGCCCGGACCATATACTCTGACTCAGCAATTTCAACAGATGAGCCACCGGCTTCCTGGTTAGATGAGCTAAGAGCTTGTTTTACTTCTGGCAGACTGATGCCGTACTGCGTCAGTTTTACCGGGTCAAGCTGGATCTGATACTGCTTAACCACGCCGCCTACGGATGCAACTTCAGCGACATTAGGAATGGTTTTCAGCTCAAACTTCAGGAACCAGTCCTGCAGAGAACGCAGTTCTGAAAGGTCGTGTTTTCCGCTGCGATCGACAAGGGCATATTCAAAAATCCAGCCCACACCCGTGGCATCAGGACCGATTTCAGAACTCACACCAGCAGGCAGTTTTCCCTGAACCTGATTCAGATACTCCAGCACGCGAGAGCGCGCCCAGTACAGATCGGTGCCGTCTTCAAAAATGACATACACATACGAATCCCCGAACTGTGAAAAACCACGCACGGTTTTTGCGCCAGGCACGGACAGCATGGTGGTGGTAAGCGGATAGGTGACCTGGTTTTCTACAATCTGCGGGGCCTGGCCGGGATAGCTGGTTTTGATAATGACCTGCACATCTGACAGGTCAGGCAAGGCATCTACCGGCGTGTTAATAATCGTCCATGTTCCCCAGATGCTGAGAAACAGGGCCCCCATCATGACCAGGAAACGGTTGGCGACAGAGCGCCGGATAATCCATTCAATCATCGTCGTCTCCTCAGTGCCCTGAATGCATATTTACAGGCTGCTCAGACATTGCTGGCATACTGTTTTCTGTTTTTTCAGGGTGGCGCATACGTTCCAGCGCGCCCGTAATATTGGCTTCGGAGTCAATGAGGAACAGGCCACTGACCACCACGGTATCGCCTTCATTCAGGCCGGAGCCAATGCCGGACTGTTGCTGTGATTCATGCAGAACGTGGATCTGTTTCGGCACAAACTTGCCTTCATCATCAACAGTAATCACGCGCTGTTCTTTGCCGGTATCGATAACGGCCTGGCTTGGTATCAGCAGCATCTCCTGGCTCTTGGTATTCAGTTTCAGATAGGCATTCATGCCCGGCTTGAGAAACTCATCCTTATTAGAAACCTGGAGACGGACCTGAAGCGTACGGGTT
>JAFADY010000031.1 GCA_023424395.1 Bacteroidota bacterium
CCGATGCTGTGCAATCCGCTTCGCTCCTTGCACAGCATCGGCGGGAGCTTCGCTCAAGAGGTGTTCGCCGCTTCGCGGACTTCACACATCTTGAGCTTTACGCAAGGCTCCCCACGAAATAATTAAAATTAATCTGAGAGCCCTGCGTAAAGCTCCCGCCGTTGTGTGCAATACTAACAAAGACTGCTAACATGAAACAGATACTGACAATATTAATTTTGATTTTTCTTCTGCATCCTTCATTTGGACAGAAGCGACTTGATATACCTAAAACTCAAGTAATAGAAAGTTTTATTGAAACATTACCGAAGAACCTAGAAGAACTTGAATTAAAAGACCTAAGGAAATCAACAGATTCTTTGAATATTAGGATTTGGCAAACTCACGAAGTTTTTACTATAAATTATAACGACTCTATTTTTTCAGATTACAAAATCTATACAACAAATGACAAATTAGTATTTAAGTCGTTTTATATCTCAGAGAATATTTCTAAAAATATAATAGATTCATTAATCGATAAAAAAATAATCAATCTGAAAAACGACAATTTCAGAGGTATCGATGGAAGTTTTATAATCATTGAAATTTCGACCAAAAGCAATTACAAAATAGTTAGTTTTTGGTCACCAAATGCAGAAAGGAGTAGCGACTGTAAGTCTGTTGTGCAAATTCTTAGCTTTCTCGACAAAGCGATTGACACAAGAAATTTGCAAAATGAATTTATGAACTCTTTGCCTCCAGGAAATTACCGATGGGGAATGACAAGTATCCGAATAGATAGGCTTATAGACAAAGACGTAGCCAAGACTGATTTTTATTATAAGGCTGAGGAGAAAATGAAAAAGGAACTAAATATTACCGACAAAACCAATCATTGGGATTATCCATTAATACTTGTAAATAATAAACAAACTATGATTTCAGATTTAAATAAATACAATGACAAAGAGATTGCTAAGTTTGAAATTTTAAAACCAGACAATAACTTGGTAGCTATATATGGAACTAATGGTAGCAATGGAATTGTAATAGTTGAAACGAAATAAAAAGTACATGCACACAACACACAATATAGCCAATAAGGGTTTCAGTGGTATGCGAAGGGTTGTAGCCCGCTTTAACTTTTCGTGTAACTTGATAGGAATAAAGCCCGAAATCCCTTACTGGCCATATTGTCAACGTTAGCAGTAATGGTAAGAAGACCCAACAGACAAGCAAAAAACGACATTTAAAATAACAAAAATGGACTGATATGCAAAAAACGACATTTAAAATAACAAAAATGGACTGTCCATCCGAAGAACAAATGATTCGGATGAAACTTGACGGTTTGACAAATGTCCAATCGTTAGAATTTGACATACCCAACCGACTTTTACACGTTTTTCATACAGACAATAATGAACAAATTTTTCAACGACTTGATACATTAAAATTTGACACTTCAATTCTTTCGACTGTTTCGGTTGACAATTTTACAACAACTGACAAACAAAATGACGAAAGGAAAACCTTATGGACTGTTTTATTAATAAACTTTTTGTTTTTCGCCATTGAAATTGTAACAGGACTTATATCAAATTCGATGGGCTTAGTTGCTGACAGTTTAGATATGTTGGCTGACAGCATTGTTTACGGACTTGCATTAATCGCTGTTGGCGGAACAGTAGTCAGAAAAAAGAACATCGCAAAATTTGCAGGATACTTTCAAATCATTCTTGCTGTAATTGGTTTTATAGAAGTAGTCAGACGATTTATCGGAGTTGAGAAAATGCCTGATTTTCAAACAATGATTTTCGTGTCAATTGTAGCATTAATTGCGAATGTTATTTGCCTGTATTTATTGCAAAAGAGAAAAAGTAAAGAAGCCCATATGCAGGCAAGTATGATTTTTACATCAAACGACATTATCATAAATTCGGGAGTAATTACAGCAGGACTTTTGGTTAATTGGCTCAATTCAGGTTATCCCGACTTGATTATTGGAGCAATTATATTTGTGATTGTGGCGAGAGGAGCTTACAGAATTTTACAACTATCAAAATGACAACTGACAAGACAACAGAAGAAAACCACTACTGCTAACACGCGGTATAGCCAATAAGGGTTTTAGTGGTATGCGAAGCGTAGTAACCCGCCTCAAAGTTCGTTGTAACTTGACAGAAGAATCGCCCGCACTCTCTTACTGGCTATACCGCCGTCCGTTGGGCAACATACAAAAAGCCCACCGCACAAACAGCACATTTGGTTTTTGCCGACACGCAAAGCCAACGCTGAAATGCGAAGCATTCACGAACACCGATAAAAATTGAAGTGACGTGAGTAAAAAACCAAAAGAGCTGTTTTTTGCCAACGCTCTGACAGAAATTGAAAGAATAAATGACATTAGAACAATATATTGACAACTTAGACAAAAGGTACAGACTCGGAAATGCGACTGAACATACTTTTCGTGGCGACTTACAGCAACTTTTGGAAAGTTTAGTGCCGACCATCAGAGCGACCAACGAACCGAAAAGACAGAGTTGCGGAGCACCTGACTACATTTTGACCAAAAAAGATATTCCTGTTGGATTTATTGAAGCTAAAGACATTGGCGACAAAGACCTTGACGGCACTAAGAAAACAGGAAACAAAGAGCAGTTTGACCGCTACAAGGCGTCTCTAAACAATTTAATTTTCACGGACTACCTTAACTTTCATCTGTACCGAGAAGGCGAATTCATTACCAAAATTTCCATTGCAGAAATCACGGACAAGGGAATAAAACCTTTACCTGAGAATTTTGGCAACTTTGAAAATCTGATAAAAGACTTTTGCGTTCACGTTGGTCAAACGATAAAAAGCTCAAAAAAATTAGCAGAAATGATGGCGGGTAAAGCCCGCCTTCTTTCTGATATTATTGAAAAATCGTTGACCAGTGATGAAGAAAATCAAGAAAACAGTACACTGAAAGACCAAATGTTAGCTTTCAAGCAAATTCTGATTCACGACATCACGCCACAAGGTTTTGCAGACGTTTACGCTCAAACCATTGCTTACGGAATGTTTGCGGCTCGTTTGCACGACCCTACTTTGGATAATTTTAGCAGACAAGAAGCGGCTGAACTGATTCCAAAATCCAATCCGTTTTTGCGAAAACTCTTTGGCTACATTGCAGGTCCAGATATTGACGACCGAATTAAATGGGTAGTAGAAAACCTTTCCGAAATCTTCTTGGCGTGTAACGTAGAAGAAATTTTAAAGAACTACGGGAAGGCCACCAAAATGGAAGACCCGATTATTCATTTTTACGAAACTTTCCTAAGCGAATACGACCCAAAATTGCGTAAATCTCGTGGCGTTTGGTACACACCGCAACCCGTTGTAAATTTCATTGTTCGGGCAGTTGACGACATTCTAAAAACGGAATTTGATTTACCGCAAGGACTTGCCGACACCAGTAAAACAACCATAAAAGTAAATACCCAAACCGCAGATAAACGTTCGGCAACAGGTTACAAGAAAATGGAGCAAGAAGTACACAAAGTACAGATTCTTGACCCAGCCACAGGCACAGGAACTTTTTTGGCAGAAGTGGTAAAACACATTCACAAAAAATTTCAAGGACAACAAGGTATTTGGAGCAATTATGTAGAAACCCATTTATTGCCACGCTTGAACGGTTTTGAGTTGCTAATGGCGAGTTATGCAATGGCACACTTGAAATTGGATTTGCTTTTGAGCGAAACAGGATTTAAACCAACCACCAACCAACGCTTTAGAGTTTACTTAACCAACAGTTTAGAAGAACATCACCAAGATACAGGAACTTTATTTGCCAATTGGTTAAGTACAGAAGCTAATGAAGCCAACCACATTAAACGAGATACACCAGTAATGTGTGTGATTGGAAATCCGCCTTATGCTGTAAGTAGTACGAATAAAAATGATTGGATTCAAGATTTAATTTCTGACTACAAGAAAAATCTCAATGAACGTAAAATCAATTTGGATGATGATTACATCAAATTCATTCGCTACGGACAACATTATATCGACAAAAATGGAAGTGGCGTTTTGGCTTACATTTCTAATAACAGCTTTATTGACGGAATTACACACCGTCAAATGCGTAAACACCTTTTAGAGACTTTTGATAAAATTTACATCTTGGATT
The DNA here is from genome assembly GCA_023424395.1 of Bacteroidota bacterium. Lineage (GTDB taxonomy): Bacteria > Bacteroidota > Bacteroidia > Bacteroidales > Dysgonomonadaceae > JAFADY01. Next base: position 4,163 of record JAFADY010000031.1, read on the forward strand.
TACACGGAAATGCCAAGAAAAAAGAAGTTTGCCCTGATGGAAGCCCTGACCAAAATGTGTTTGATATTATGCAAGGTGTTTCCATTAACATCTTCGTAAAAACAAATAAAAAGAAGAAAACGGAATTAGGGGAAGTTTATCATTTTGATTTGCAAGGAAAAAGGAATCTCAAATATGAAACACTTAACAATTCAACTATTTCTGAAATCAAATGGTCAAAACTTGAGTACAAAAAACCATTTTACTTTTTCGTTCCGAAAGATTTTGAGTCTGAAGAAATATACAAACAAGGATTTAAGATTGACAATCTCTTTCAAGTAAATAACTCAGGTGTTTCAACGGATAGAGATTCTTTATTTCTTGATAACAACCCAAATAAACTAACAGAAAGAATTAAAATTCTTCTAAATGGAGAATATGAATCAAAATTCAAAGACGAGTATAATGTAAATGATAGTAGTGGATATCCATTACTAAAGCGTATTTTAAAAAAAGAGTTTTCATCCGAATTTATCATAGACTATCACTATCGTCCTTTCGATATCAAAAAAATATATTTTGATAAAACCATAATTAGCAGACCTGCAAAGGACATTTCTAATCATTTTAATAGAGAAAACATTTATCTAATTGTCCCACGTCAAGTAAATAAAGAGTTTCATCATATTTTTTCGAGTAGATTAATATGTGATAGTAATATTACTTCAAGTGCTCGGTTATTTGGTGCAGGAAAACTATTTCCTCTTTATCTCTATCCCGAATCGAATGGACAACAAACAATTGAACAAACAGAAGAAAGAACACCAAATCTAAAAGCTGAAATTGTAAACCAAATTGCAGAAAATTTAGGTTTAACTTTCACCAACGAAAAAGAAAACACCCAAAATACTTTTGCACCAATTGACATTTTGGATTACATCTATGCGGTTTTGCATTCACCTACTTACCGAGAGAAATACAAAGAGTTTTTAAAAATAGATTTCCCAAGAGTGCCTTATCCAAAAGACCAAGACACTTTTTGGCAATTGGTAAAATTAGGCGGAGAAATACGCCAAATCCATTTGTTGGAAAGCCCAAAAGTGGAAGAATACATCACGCAATATCCAATAGATGGAGATAATGTGGTTGACAAACCTAAATACAAAGATGGAAAAGTATTCATCAATGACACACAGTATTTTGATAATGTTCCGCAAGTAGCTTGGGAGTTTTACATTGGTGGTTATCAACCCGCTCAAAAGTGGCTCAAAGACCGTAAAGACCGCAAATTAGAGTTTGACGATATTTTGCATTATCAAAAAATCATTGTTGCCCTTTCAGAAACGGATAGACTGATGAAAGAGATTGATAAAATTGAGATAATAGAAAACAGTTAATGGCAGGATTTGACGACATATTAAAATCGGCTCAATGGCATCAAAGCATTCAGAAATCTATGGGAATTAGTTCTCAATTATCTGAAATGTTTAAGGTTCAAGATAGTATTGCAAAAAATCTTAGTGGTTTAAGTATGGCATCTGAAATTGCCAAGAATATGCAAATACATCAAAAAATGTTTGAAAACCCTACTCTATCCGCAATTCAGCAAATGTCAAAGAGTTTAAACCTTCAAACGAAATTTGCCATACCTCAAACAACACTTGATGCACTTGCCTCAATTAATCGCCAACACGAAGAGTTATTCGGTGGGTTAAGAGCAATGACAGAAGCTCTTAAAATTCAATCACCTGCAATTGCCCAAATAAACAACCTCAATTTTGCTCTAATTGGCATTTCAGGGCAAATTGCAGCAATAGCCGCACAACAAAGAAATTGGGCAATAATTGATGATTATGAAGAAGTAACTGAACAAGCAATTGAATTTTCTGAGAGTCTGACTGAAGAAATAACAGAAGAACAGAAGAGACAGTTTCAAATATTACTCACATTAGTATCTGCTTTTGTAAAAAAGTATGGCGTTCAAGGTTTACTAATTATTGATATTATTTTACGATTTGCAGGTTTACATCAATATTATGACTTTCTGCAACAGAAACCAGAACTACCAACGAAACAAGAAGTTAATCAAATTGCAATCAAACAGGATTCAATAATTCAATTTATAGGAGCAGTAAATGAGCAATTAAAAAGTGTAAAAGAATACAGAATCACAAACAGAAAATGTGAAGTAAAACTGAAACCCAAGCATAAAACCTTGACTGTTTCTAAACTACCTAAAGACTTTGAATTAGTTGTTTTACAAGTTAATCATAAATGGGTTTTAGTAAGCTTCTTTGACCCTAAAGACAACTTACCTCAAACAGGTTGGATAATGAAAAAATATTTGAATAAACCTAAATAAAAATGATCGATATGCCAACGCTAAAAGCCATACACATTGGCAAGTCGCACCAGCCGACACACAAGCCAAAACTTGCCAAAGAGTATGTCTTTGCCAACGCTTAAAGACGACCGAAAAAAAAGTACGATTGCCCAACATTGGCTATACGTTATGAGGGGGAAAGTGCTGATATGAAAGTAATTACATTAATTAAACTAACTACTAAACGGAAAGTGAAGTGCCTTGAAATCCCGCACTACGCATAGCCGACACCGTTATCTGTCATTTTTAAAAATTCGTCATCCTAAAAAAATTTGTATAATTACCAAATTTTGGTAACTTTGAAAGTGAAATTTAAAAATGCAAAAAAAATGGGACGAAATACATCAGTTTCTCTCGGAAACTACTTTGAAAATTTTGTTGATGATAAGATATCGGCAGGAAGATATAAAAATGCGAGTGAAGTTATTCGTGCAGGACTTCGACTTTTAGAAGAAGAAGAAAATCGTGTGCAAATTCTAAAAAATGCAATTCAGGAAGGAGTGAATAGTGGCATTGTGAGGAATTTTGACGCTAAAGAAAATCTTAAACGACTAAAAGCACAAAAACTGCATAATGGCTAAATATGATTTGACAAACAAAGCGAATGAAGACCTCGACAACATTTGGAATTACAGTTATGAAGAATGGAGTGAAGAACAGGCTGACAAATATTATTTCGAACTTATCGACTGTTGTCAATTTCTTGCTGACAATCCTGCTTTCGGGAAAAAGTATATGGAAATTGAAAATGAACTTATTGGATACTTAATAAACAAACATATAATTTTTTATCAGAAAATAACGAGTGAAAACATTCTAATTGTGAGGGTTTTGCATTCGAGTATGGACTTGAAGTACAGAATAAAAGAATAAGAAAAAACGACAGATAACATCGGTTTTGCAAAAGCGGAGGCGAATGTCCCTTGCGTTGAAAGATTTTCGCAACTTTAACCGCAAAACCATTTTGTTTTTTTATTTTTTTGTAAGTTTGAAAAAACAGAAATGGTTTTTGCTCAAGTTGGTGTTTATAGAGAGTTTTGTTCTTTCTTAGCCCCGCCTTCGCAAAGCCTTTTACCGATGCTGTGCAATCCGCTTCGCTCCTTGCACAGCATCGGCGGGAGCTTCGCTCAAGAGGTGTTCGCCGCTTCGCGGACTTCACACATCTTGAGCTT
>JAFADY010000005.1 GCA_023424395.1 Bacteroidota bacterium
ACCGCAGCCAGAGCTATGGCGCGAAGGACTACGCGGCTCTTGCCAGGGAGTTCATGCTTAGGGTAAAAAAGCAGTAGTTATTTTTTTACATAAAAAAATATTACAATAAGGATATAAAAATGGGGCTTGGCGATAGAGGAAAGCGACGGGTAAAAATTGATGATTCGCCCAAGGTGGATGATCTGTTTAAGCCAACGGAAACTCCGGAAGATATCCAGACGGAGGGCGTGGAAAGAAAAATAGGCAGACCCAAAGGAGGGCCTGTGAAGGCCAAGACATTTACTCTTCCCCTGGAGCTGAATCAGCGACTGCGGCGTTTTGCCTTTGAGCATGAATGCAAAGAGGTTGATGTGGTGAGGGTGGCCTTGGAAGCCTACCTGAATGAGAACGAGGAGAAAAATAAATAAATATTTTTCAATATAAAAAATGTTTTATGTTGAAAAATAAATATTTTAACCATGGCAGCGCTGTTTGATCCGCTCGTAAAACTTACCGGCCTTGGCGCGTATGTTCGCATAGTGATTGATGCTAATGGCTCAAAAAAGATTCAACTGACCTACGAGCGCTATTGCCGGGCCGATGATGTCAAAAAAGCGCAAGGCATCGCTTCAAGGTTTGAGCGCCTGATCCTGCTGCAATGTGACGTGCCGCCAGGATGGCAACCAAGAACGGTGCAACAACTTGTGGCTATGGGAAAAATAGGGGTTGTAGCCGGTAGATATATATTAAAAAATAAATAAGTAAATATTTTTTAATATTGAAAAATATTTACATTTAAAAATGCATTCAAGCTTATGCTTGTAGCGCTTCAGACCTTCACGTATATTTGTCTAGTCAACAGTTTTTACGCTTGGAGGAAGCAATGCGGGAACCGAATTTGAAACATTTTTCAGCAAAAGAAAGAGAAGAAGTCGTCCTACAGGTAATGGCTCTCTTTGATGAGGGGAAAGATGCTGAAGCAGATGCCCTGTATCGTACATTGCCTTTGCCGGCAGAAGATTTGCAAGTCCTAAAGGAGCATATGGGCTTGGAAGCTCTTATAGAGAAAAATGTAAATCTTTCTACGGCGGTGGAAAAATATGGTCAAAGCTGGCTCAACTCTTGAGTTTGTCCATCATTTGCGACTTGCAGACGATACTTTTAAAGTCATTGAAAAATCCAAGCCTGGGGTACGTCTTGCCCAAGAGTTACAAAAAGTGGCTTCTGAAATGGCGCTTGCACTGAAAGCTCAAGACTTCGATACTCTTTTGGCTATGGAGCATCTTGCCGTCCAGCGTGATTTCAGGGTATTTGGCACAGAACTGGCCCAAAAATCGGAAAATGGGCATAAACAAATTATGGAACGGTGGCGGATCGGCAGTAATCCCATGACGGCCAGGGAAGATTTCCAGGCTACCTATGCTCCGGAAAATCTGCCCAAGGCCCGTGTCATGGATACCGTCATGGAAAGCCTGATCAAAACTCAGTGTAGACGCTTATCCGATTACGCCAAAGGAAATGCCACCCCGGCGGAAAAACTCTATTTCTCGCGGCGTCAGGAATGCCTGAAGGCTGTGTACAAAGAACATATGCTGCATCTCTCCCACGCCTTGGGGCAAAGCAAGGCTCAGGAAAGCGCCAAGGATAAATCTCTGTCTCGCTGACTTTCCCGTAACGAAAAGCAAGGCGGCCGCCCTGCTTTTCGTGTTACTGGCCTAGAATGCCACTTTGTGAAATTTCAGAGAGTTACGTTTCTGGCCAACCTGGTTCCGGATCTGCCGCGGCAAATTAGTTTGTGCTACTATTCCCTCTCATGATTTTGTGGCCGTTCCTGCTGGCGTTGCCGGCGGAATTTTGGTCGTTCAATCATGTTTTTGTCGAAGTTAGCCAACTCGCTCCGTTTAACTCCCCATTTTGCCGATGCATACGCCACGGCCTTTCCCCAGTCGTTAGGGCTAAAGCTGACATGCTTTCCGGTATCGCAAATTTTTCCGCCATTAGGCAGTGTATATACGATGCTGCCGTGTTTGGTGATTTTGGATGTGACCCCACTGACCAGGCTCTCCATCAGCGCTATGCTGGTAAGGCGGTTTCTCGTCTTGGCGGAAAGCTCCGTATTTTCTAGGAGGGCGGTCTTTCGGGTTAGGTAAGCTGATCGGGCCTGCATTCGGCTTTGTGCCATCTCAGGCATGATTTCTTCTTTTCTGGACCGCAAGACGGCCAGGGCGGTTTCGTCGCCCTGGCCAGCCTTCTGCCGCAAAAAATCAAGCCAGTTACCCGTCCCCTGGTTCATGCGTACCGCGTGGATTTCTTCGGCCTCGTACTGGCGGAGCATTTTCAGAAGATTCGCGCGGGTTCTACGCGCTATGGGCCTGCGCTGTAGTTCCATGCGCTGCAGCTCCCATTTCTGATGAGTTTCTTCCAGGATTGCTTTTTGGATCTGGCGCTGTTCCTGGAACTCCTGCCAAAGCTGATTCCGGTTCGGCGCTTTCTGAAGCGGAGCCGCGTTATAGCGCCGCTCGCTCTCCGGCATTTCACCTCTGGGTTGCTGGAACGCGCCGAACCGGGCTTCCAGCTTCTTCATGGACAAGTCCCGATGCATGGCGCTGGCCTTGACCACATGCCGTCCATGCCGATTTTTGACCACAAGCCCGGCCCCGCGCGGCTTCAGCCCCAGGCCGTATCGTGCGAAGCTCTGATGCGCATCCTCCCAGGAACGCGCGTTTTCCAACAGGGCCAGAATGGCCTCGCCCTGGTCGCGGGTATAGCCTTCAAAAGACTGTCGGCCTGTGTGGGCTTCCATAGCTGCGGCCCTATCGCCCAGGCCTTGCTCCTGGACCTGATCACGGCCGTTGTCGATGACAAGGCCGTATTCCTTTTCCAACTCCCGGCACAACCTGTCACGTTTGATATAGTCCCTCCAGGGCTCCACGCGCGTGAGCTTTTCCGGATGGATCAGATTGTAGGCGACGTGCATATGCATGTTTTCGGTGTTGACGTGGACGCCGCAATGCCGCTGATGCTCAGAAAGGCCCAGAGCATCGGCAAAACGCTGCTCAATAGCCTTGAAAACTTCCGGCGTGAGCCTAGTTTCATCTTCCGGGTGAAAGCTGACAACCAGGTGGTAGGTCTTTTCTTGAGTGGTGCGCGTGTTGAGTGCTTGAGTATCGACTACTTCCCGCATGGCCAGCTCGTAATCATCCCCGGCCCAACAACCGGCGCACCAGCTCATGAGGCATTTTTCAGGCTTTACATCTTCGGGAAGATCAGCGTCCCGTCGCATGCCGCCATCGGCGCGTCGATCAAGGCGTGCATCAGCAGGCAGAAAATCCGCAGCTCCTCTTTCCTGTCCTTGCGAGTAAGATGCCAGACGGCATTCGGACAGTTGACGCATGCGGTTTCCGGCAATGCCTTTGCCTGCTTCAAAGTGGCGCTGCGGATCATGGAATCTTTGCCCATCGCTCAGCTCCATATCATGTTGATGCCCGGCGGCGATATAGTCCGCCAGCCGGGCGTAGTTGTCGTTTTGAGGGGCACACGGAATGCGTTTGCTGATCATAATGCCCTGATCTTGGCCTTCAGGCTGGCCTGAAGCTGATCAATCTTATGGAGCAGTCCGTAAATCTGCTCCTTGTGGCCACTGACCAGGGCCTGCTTGAGCAGACCGCCCAGCCGCCCCAGGTCGGCATTGACCTTCAGCATCTCGCGTCGGGCCTGCTGATCCTCCCGGCTCTCCACTCGGAACCCCAGGCACACGCGCCGGGCGAATTCCGACATACTCAACCCGGCCCGATCACTGGACTCCATAATAAGAGTGAACTCTTCCGGGGTCACATAGGCTTTGACTTGTTCCGTGCGTCTGGGCTTTTCCGCATTTTCCGCCATGTCTTTTTGTCTCCTGCCTTTAGCGTCGAGCGAAGCGAGTAAGCCAGCCACCCCCGGCATGTGAGGGGGCAGGACGTAAAGTGGCCACTTGAAAAGTGGTACCACTTTACCTGTCCTGTCTTCTTCGCTTTATTTCAAGTAATAGCAGATCATTATGATTTTATAACAGATTATGACAAATGTTATAAAATGGAATGAGATGTCATTAATTGAGCATCGCATTTTACAAGATGTCATAGCCTGTTATTCGCCATGATAATTCTGTGATTTTCTAGACAGAAAATTTTACAGAATTTGGCTTATTGACATTTAGTGGGCAATCAGACATAGGGAAGTGAAGAAACGGCTTGCATCCCCTGATTTGGGGCGAGGTGGGCATAGCGCATGGTCATTCGCATGTCACTATGTCCTAAAAGCTGGCTGACAATGGCTAGCGCAATCCCGCGTTGAACAAGCCAACTGGCGAAAGTGTGCCTGAGAGTATGGAAAACGACGCGCTCACGGCGGTCATGGATTCCGTGGTTAAAGCCGCAAGCTTCTACGGCCCGGCGAAAAATTTTAGGTGTTGTAGCTGCCTGCTGGAAGATATGTGTGGATGATTTCCGCATATAACGCTTGAGAATTTCAGTAGCTTGTGAATTTAGGGGCACAACACGATTATGGCGCGTCTTTGTGTCAATTACATGCGCATGCTTAAGTGTGGGGTCTATGCGGGATGTGGTGAGTGAAAAAAGCTCTCCAGCCCTGAGGCCTGTATGCAAATCGAAAAGAACAATGTCACTCCATAAGGGAGAGACAATTTTCAGGGTTTCAACAAGTTGCTTGGCTTCAGCTTCCGTTAAGTACCGGACACGCTGGTTATCGAATCTGGGCATAGTAAACACTGGAATCGGGCCTTGCCATAGCTCCCAGTCTTTGGCTCGGCGCAAGACTCTGCGAAGAAGCGAGAGACAATGATAGACCGTCTGTGGACTAAGCCCTTTTTCTTCAAGGTTTTTCCGCAGAAGTAAAATTTGTATATTTTTGAGCTCAACCAAGGGTAAGGTGCCCAAAACCGGAGAAATGTGGACATTCCAGCGTCCTTCTTCAGTTCCACGGGCCTTAGCGGTAGCGCTTGAAAGAATAAGTTTTTGGTAGTAAGACCAAGCATCGTTCAATAACATAATCGATCCTCCTTTATAGGGAAAAGAAAGAAGTCATATGCTATTTCGGCCTTTCACGCCGTCGACAGGGGTTCAAATCCCCTTGGGGACGCCAAATTTTAGTATTTATACAAGAACGGCAAGGTGTCAAAACCTTGCCGTTCTTGTGTTATCAAGCTTAGTGTGACCTTGCTCACCAGTCACTGCCGATACGCATGTTTCTTGAGATATTTTTCATGACAAGACTTCCCCAGATTCCAGGGAAATCCCGCCACGCCGAAAGGCCGCCCCGGATCATTCCCAGATTTTGCCGATGAACTCCATGGCCCGTCGCTCGCTGTAGTACAGCGGGCCCCGCTGTACAAAACCTACATGTCCGCCGTGCGGAGCCACCTCAAGATACAGGTGGGCATTTTTTCGCGCCGTATCCCAAGGATAGCAGGACGGGGAACAGAAGGGATCATCGGCGGCCATCAACAGATACAGGGGAAGCTGGATGGCGGGCAGATCAGGCAGGACGCTGTTTTTTTGCCAATAGTCGCGCGCCGAGGAAAAACCATAGACCGGAGC
>JAFADY010000043.1 GCA_023424395.1 Bacteroidota bacterium
CAAATGTGTAGGGAAACAGTTCCTGTTTGTTTTGAATATATTCTTTAAATCGCATATATATAACTGTTGATCAGTGATATAAAGATACAAAAACTATTTTAAATGACAAAGAAATAATGCAAAAAAACTGCCTCAAAATCATTTTGAAACAGCTTCTTCTCCTTTTCAAACACTCTACTTTAAATTTCTTCAAACCTTGCGGTGAAAAATCTCAATTGTTTGGGTTCGTAAACAAAACGCAAGCCTTTTATTTGCTCTTTGTGCTGATATAATTTGATAACCGCATCGGCAACTACATCCATATGGCGGTAGGTATAAACACGGCGGGGAATGGTCAACCGAACAGTTTCCAATTTCGGGCGGTGATGTTCTCCGGTTGTTTTGTTTCGTCCAGCTGAAACAATTCCGCGCTCCATGCTACGTACACCCGATTCCAAATACAAGTTGGCCGCCAGGCTTTGTGCCGGAAACTGCTCTTGCGTGAGATGCGGACAAAACCTTCGCGCATCCAAAAAAACGGCGTGTCCGCCCACGGGTTCAATAATGGGAATTCCGGCCGCTTTCAGTTTCTCGCCCAAATAACGAACCTGTTTGATGCGGTGTTCGATGTATTCAAATTGTACGGATTCTTTCAAACCGATTGCCATCGCTTCCATATCGCGCCCGGCCATGCCGCCGTACGAAGGCATGCCTTCGTACACTACTACCAATTCTTTGGCTTGTTCAAAAAGCTGGTCATCGTTCATGCACAAGAAACCGCCGATATTCACCAAACAATCTTTCTTGCCGCTCATGGTGCATCCATCGGCATAACCGAACATTTCCAAAACAATTTCTTTGATGGATTTATCGGCATAACCTTCTTCCTGTTCTTTAATGAAATAAGCGTTTTCCACGCATCGGGTGGCATCGTAAAATACTTTTATTCCGTGCTTGTCGGTCAGTTCGCGCACCTGACGCATATTTTCCATGGAAACGGGTTGACCGCCGGCCAAGTTTACCGTTACCGCCAAACAAACGTAAGCAATATTTTCCGCTCCTTTCTCATCGATTAGTTGTTGCAGTTTGTTTAAATCGATGTTTCCCTTGAACGGAATTTCCAAACCGGCATCGTGCGCCTCGTCGCGGATAATATCCACAAAAATGCCGCCGTTACGTTCCTGATGATAACGCGTGGTCGTAAAATACATATTCCCGGGAACGTACTGTCCTGGTTGAATGGCAATTTGCGACAGCAGGTTTTCCGCTCCTCGCCCCTGATGGGTGGGAACAAGGTGTTTAAAACCGAAAATCTCGCGAACGGCCTCTTCTAAATGATGAAAATTGCGACTACCGGCGTAGGCCTCGTCGCCCATCATCATGCCCGCCCATTGGCGGTCGCTCATGGCGTTGGTGCCGCTGTCGGTAAGCAAATCTATATAAACGTCTTCGGAGTTGATAAGGAAGGTGTTGTGGCCGGCTTCTTTAATTACTTTTTCGCGCTCTTGGCGGGAAATCATTTTAACGGTCTCAACGGCTTTGATGCGGAAAGGTTCCGCGGGATAATCGTTTAAGTTCATAACAGTATTTTAAATGTGGTTAGATTTTACTTTACAAATGTAAAGCAATGTCGGGTTATTTCAAAGTGATTTGCGGAAAATTTTAGAAAAATGATAGTTTATAGAAGAGAATTCCATTTACGTTTTAAGAAGTAGTAGGTTATATTTTCTTTCTGATGGAATCAAGCGAAAGGATTTGCGCGGGAGTAGTGCGTAAGGGGGGAAACCGAAGTTTGATTTCGTATAAAAGGCGAAACTTGTTCGGTTTCGTCTTTTTATTTTGACGTTCTGATTTTGATACTTCAAGACAACTCCTTTTAATGTCTCAAAGGGAGAGTAGAAGAATCAATAATACAATTGAGTAAGCAATTAAAATTATATTACTCCAAGTTTTTTTTAAACTTGAAAAGATAATGATTAGAAAAAGTGAAATATAGAACATTACCTGATAAGTTCTACTGACATTATAAATTTCTTTATAAAAACCAACAAAAGCAACTATAATCCAAGTGATGACGAATATAATTTTCGTGATTCTATGGAGATTTTTTTATTTTTTAATTGCATTCTGTGACTTCTTTAGCAATTTTTAAATCTTGTAGAAACTTGTAATAAATATGGTACTGCATCGTTGCAATATTCTTCCCTTTGCCATAAAACTTTTCGAATAAAGGCAAATTTACAAAAATAGGTTTTATGCGTTATGTTTTGTTTTGTTAAAAACAATTTCTTGCGCTGCCGAGCAAACCACCGATTACCGCTCGAACTTGTTCGTTCGCTGGCGCGCTTTTCTGCCGGTAGTCGGACGCGGTATAAGGCATGCCTGCCGATAGGCAAGAACCTCGCTACGCGACACACGAGTTCGAAAACTCGCGCGAGCGGGGGGGCGCGCGCGCAGGGAATTTGTTACCTTTTCAACTTATCCTTTTGATACGAGCCTTTTCACTATTTTTCAATTGTTATTCAGTTTAAGTGGGGTGATGTTTTTGCGCGAATAACCCATTAGGGCGAAAAATTTAAGTGAGTGGTTCAAAATCGTTTTTTTCGGGAGAATATTGGTACATTTGGCCGGTTTTAATTTCGTAATACCAGCCCATGATACTTATTTCTTCCTCATCGTATTTTTCTTTGATGTAAGGATAGGTGAATAAATGATTTATTTGCTCCTGTACATTCAATTGTTCTGTGTATAGGCTTTTGTTCTTTCGGGAGTTCTCGGCCATCAGTTTTGCTTTCACTTGCGCCTTAACCGGAAAAGCCAGTTCCAACCATTTTTTTGTAAACGGCAAGTTTGAGAGTTCTTTGCGTGAATACAGCGCTTTGCAGGCTCCGCAATTGGAATGCCCGCAAACAATGATGTTTTCTACATGCAGGATATTTACGGCATACTCTATGGCGGCTGCGGTGGCTACATAGGTATTGTAATTCTCATCGTAATACGGTACAAGATTTCCTATATTCCGCACGATAAACAGTTCACCGGGTTTGGATGAAGTGATGAGGTTAGGGATCACCCTGGAATCGGAACAACCGATGAATAGTGTATGCGGACGTTGGCCTTTGTTGAGCGCTTTCATAAGGCTTTCGTCTGTAAGAAAATCTTTTCCTTTGTATTCTTTCACCCCATTGAACAGGCGTAAGAATTTTTTTTCGGTTTTGTTCGTCATGATTATTTTTGTTTGTTAATCAAAGAAAATATCATTTCAACAAATCCGGCCTTAGCCGTTTTGTTCTTTTGTACGCTTGTTCGAGCCGCCATTCGGCGATGTTTCGTTCGTGTCCCGAAAGCAGGATGTCGGGTACGCGCCAACCATTGTATTCTGCGGGACGGGTATAAACCGGCGGAGCGAGCAACCCATCCTGAAACGAGTCGGAAAGGGCGGATTGTTCATCGCCGATGGCGCCGGGAATGACGCGCACTACGGCATCGGCGATCATGGCGGCTGCCAATTCACCTCCGGTGAGCACAAAATCTCCGATGGATATTTCGCGCGTGATGAGATGCTCTCGTATCCGGTAATCGATGCCTTTGTAGTGTCCGCAAAGGATAATGATGTTTTTCATCAACGATAACTCGTTGGCCGTTTTTTGTGAAAATTGTTCGCCGTCGGGTGAAGTGTAGATCACTTCATCGTAATGGCGCTGCGATTTCAGGTGCGAGATACAACGGTCTATCGGTTCGATCTGCATCACCATGCCGGCTTCGCCGCCAAAAGGATAGTCATCTACGCGCCGGTGGCGCATATCGGTGGAATAATCGCGCAAGTTGTGCAGGGCTAACTCCGCCAATCCCTTCTGCTGCGCCCGTTTGAGAATAGAATTGTGCAAGGCTCCTTCTATAATTTCGGGTAAAACCGTTATGATGTCAATGCGCATAAGAAAAATCGTATCGTTGAGTGATAATTTTTCTCAAAGATACGATTTTTTCCAAATAAAAATTCTTTGTCGTTATGTTAGCTTCCTCCGCCGCCGCCAACACCGCCTCCCATGCCGCCTTGGCCGCTTTCTCCTTCTTTCACGTCATCGTTGGTGATACCGCGTTGGATGGTTTTTATCGATGATTTCAAATCTCCGAAACGGTAGGTTATACTCAATCTTACGTTCTGCGCAGGGTAATTGTAGGTGCTTTTCTGCGAGAATCCCGCACCGTCGATAGTACTTTTAAACTTGATATATTTGCTGAAAATACTGTTGGCCGATAAGTTGATATCTAGTTTTTTGTCGAAGAAACTCCGCATGATATTGAATGAGTAAAAATAGTAAGGCGACTGCGTGGTTTGCAACTGTACTCTTTGCGAAAATAACCCTGCGTTTGCCCCAACTCTCCACACGTTGTCTTTTCCGAAGGAATAGGTTGCCCCTGAGTAAATTCTCCCCGAGAAACCACTGTTCCTTAAATTCATATCGTTGGTGCTTTGAATATCGGTATAATTAATTCCGGAGTTACTCATGATGCGGATTTGCTGGTTGGGCGTCCAACTGAGGTACATATTCAATCCCACGATCTGGTTTTTCCCGATGTTTCCGTACGTTGTGTGCGTAACGCCGTCTTCCACGAAGCTGTACGAAGTAATGTTGTTGTTTGTAACTCCGTAACTAAGCGTTGCGTTGAGGTTTATTTTCTGTGCGAAAAAGCCGTAATTTAAATTGAAATTGTGCGTTTGTTCTGCCGTCAAATCCGGATTTCCATAGCTAATATCCACGGGGTTTTGGTCGTTTACGAAAGGATTCAGGTACCAAATTCCGGGACGCGAAATACGCATGTTGTAACCTAAACGCAAGGTTTGCGTCATGGCCAATTGGTAAGACAATGTAACGGAAGGAACCAAATCAAAAAAATCCGATGGAACGATGGTATCAACTTGCGCGCTCATGAAATGAATCTGTTGTTTGGTATATTCTCCGCGTAGTCCGAGTTTTACCCCTACTTTGTCTTTTTTATATCCGTAACCGGCGTAGCCGGCAAAAATGTTTTGTTCGTGGTCCAAATCATTTTTTCGGTCGGCGTCGTTTTGCCATGTCCCTGAAACAACATCGTAGAAAGTATGTTCGCCCCGGCTTGAATTATCGCGCATGATATATTTTCCTCCCGCTTCAATGCTGTGCATTTCATTAATGGGGTTCACATAATCGATCTGGGTTGTATGCTCGATGCCTTTGGCATTGTTGAGGCTGCGCTGCCTGTATCCTTGCGGATAAAAATATTCGCCGGTAACGTTATTATATTCAATTTCATTTTCACTGTTGTTGGGGTCGTTATCGTAACGATAAGAAAGCGTGAGCAACTCTCCTTTTTTCTTGAAAGAACGCTGATAATCCGCCGAAAGGTTTAAGCCTCCGTATTCCTGTTGCGATTTCGACAACATATCGAAAGCATAATTGAGGTTTCCCGTTGAAACGGAATTGCCTGTAATGTTCGAATTAAAATTTCCACCGTATTTGCTTGCCGAGAAGTTGAATAAATTCGATGTATCGGGTTCGAAACTAACCGACGCGCTCACATAAGGCCAAGCGCCGTTTCCGCCCATTGTGCCGTTTTGTGTGAGCGTATTCGCCGGATTGGGCGCAAAATCCCTTCTTTCGGACTCTACTTCCGAAGTGGGCTGCGCATGCCTGTAATAGCTTGCATTTCCGGTAAAACCGAATTTACCGTATTTGGTGGTTAAATATACATTGCCGCCGTAACCGCCTTGGGTGTTTGCATTAGCGCCCACCGAACCCGAATAACCATCGTCAACGCGCTTATCGGTGATGATATTGATAATACCCGTTACGCCTTCGGCGTCGTACTTGGCTCCCGGATCGGTGATTACTTCAATGTCCTTTATACTGTTTGCAGGCATGCTTTTGAGTACCTGCGACGGGTTGTTGGAAATCATATTCGAAGGCTTTCCGTTTAGGTATATTTTAAAACTCGAAGAACCTTTTAATTGAATGTTGTCTTCACCATCCACCGTTACCAGCGGCACTTTGCGCAGTACATCCAGCACGTTGGAAGTAGCGGCTTCGGGGTCTTCTTTGGTGTTATACGTGAGTTTATCGATCTCAACCTTCACCAACGGGCGTTGCGCCGTTACGCTTATCTCGTCCAACTCGGTGGAGCTTTCGCTCATTTCAATTTTACCGAGGTTTTTTTTGGGTTCATCGCTCTTTACTTCAACCTCTTTGGAGAGATTATTCATTCCGACGAATTGAAATTCAAACAGATAATTTCCCGCAGAAAGGGAGGTGGAGAAATTTCCGGCTTCATCGGTAGCGAATTTCTTGATGGATTTTTCGGGAGCAGTTGAATTGGCTACCGAAACTGTGGCGTAGGGAAGCGGTTTTTGGTCGGCTATCCCCACAAGTTGTCCTCTGATTGTTGATTGCGAATAAATTGAAACTGTTGTTAAACAACAAACGAGAAGTAGTAGTAGTTTTTTCATAAAGGATTCATTCATTGAATTTGATGCCAAAAGTAGTTATTAAATCAATATGAAATTCTGCAAAACATATTTGTTACGAAAATTTAGTAAAGAGAGTGTTTGTTTTTGCCGTTTTTTGCATTTTTAAACATTGTTGCATGCATTCATCTCTTATTAGACGCAATAACCCGTGTTTTGATTACAAAAAACGCTGTAAAATTTATATCTTTGGCAAATTTTCATATTTATGCTCCGAATTATTGCCATTATTTTATTGGGCACACTGCTTGGTTTTTTTGCAAGGAAAATGCCGCAAACGCGATATGTAGGGAATATTTTAAGCGTTATTATCATGTTGTTGCTTTTTTTCCTGGGCGTAGCCGTGGGAAATAATGAGCAAGTTATCAATAACTTCAGTCGAATCGGCTCGGAAGCATTCGTCATTACTATTGGAGGCACATTGGGAAGCGTTCTTTTGGCTTGGCTTGTTTACGCTAAATTCTTTAAGAAAAACCGGGAGAAACCATGAAGCAATCGGTGATTTATTTGCTGCTTTTCGCCACAGGCGTGGCGCTAGCCTTTTTCGGGTTGGTTCCCCAAACGCTGTTGGATGACGATATTTCTAAATACATACTGTACGTATTGTTGTTTTTTGTAGGTATTCAAATTGGAGCAAGCAAAAATGTTTTTGCGGTAGCAAAAAGGTTCGGATTTAAGATCATGCTCGTTCCTTTAGCAACTACAGTGGGTACCTTTGCGGGCGTTGCCCTTGTTTCGCTGCTTTTGAAGGAAAGGTCGTTGGCTGATTGTTTGAGTGTGGGTGCGGGATTTGCGTATTATTCGTTGTCGAGTATATTGATCTCGGAATTTCGTGGAGCGGAATTGGGTACGGTGGCATTATTGGCAAATATCATGCGCGAGTTTATTGTTTTGGTTTTTACACCGTGGATGGTTAAATATTTCGGAAAGTTGGCGCCGATCTGCGCCGGAGGCGCTACAACCATGGACACAACTCTGCCTATAATTACTAAATATAGTGGCTCGGATTATGTGGTTATTGCGCTTTTTCACGGCATGTTGATCGATTTTTCCGTACCTTTGTGGGTGAGTTTTTTCTTAAGTATGTAATTTTTTTTGATGAAGCCTGTTTTTTTTATCACCATTCTTTTTGTTTATTTACTGGCGCATATTTATGTAGGAATAAGGATATTTCAATTAGTTCCTGCGGTGTGGTTCCTGCGGGCAATTGTCGTATTGGTTATTACCTTAGGCTTTTCGAGCCTTATTTTTTATTTTACGCTCAACGATAAAATGAATATTCGGATGGTCGGCTTTTTTTACACGTTCGGCACTTCGTGGATGATAGCTTTTTTGTATCTTTTTCTGTTGGTATTTTTTATGGATATTTTTCGGATAATCAATTATTTCGCTCATTTGGTATCCAAAGAAACAATCGCAGTTATTTTCCACAATAACGGAGTTACCTCATTTATCGCATTAGGTTTGGTTGCCTTTATTTTGATAATCGGGAATTTTCGATATCACAATAAAAAACGTTCGCATATTACCATCCAGACCGATAAAATTGATGCGGCGATGCGAATTGTCGGTATAAGCGACTTGCATTTAGGGCACACGATCAAGAAAAAAGAACTGTCGAAATGGATCGAGATGATAAATGTCGAAAAACCGGATATTGTGCTTATTGCGGGAGACTTAATCGATAATGATATAAGGGCGCTTCATCATTATTCGCTTGATGAAGATTTGCAGCGCTTGAATGCTCCGCTCGGCGTCTATGCTTCCACCGGAAATCATGAATATATTTCGGGAATTAAAAACAGCGTAGCTTTTTTTGAAAAAAGCGGAATTACTTTGTTACGCGATTCTGTGGCGGAGATTAACGGATTAAGCATCATCGGTAGAGATGATTATACGCACAGACATCGTAAAAGTTTGCAACATTTGGCACAAAATATCGATAGGGAAACTTTTTCGATCCTCCTGGATCATCAGCCCCGCCACTTGGATGAAGCGGTTGAAAACGGGATCGATTTTCAGTTTTCGGGACACACGCACCGTGGGCAGATTTTCCCTTTTTCTCTTTTAGTGGAGAAAATGTTTGAACTCTCGCACGGCTATTTGAAGAAGGGCGATACGCATTTTTACGTATCTACCGGTTTGGGTATTTGGGGCGGAAAATTCAGGATCGGCACCCGATCGGAATACTTGGTTTTGGATTTGGTAAATTAAGAATATATGCGTTCGCTCATCATTGCTTTTGTCTTTCATTTCACCCTAAATATCCTCATTTTTTTAAAAGGTTGGGATGCTTTTAAAGGCAGAAAAATATGGCAGATCGCTTTGTCCGTAATTTTCGGGCTTGAATTGCTTATTTATTCCATAGGTTTTGCATTGTTCAAATTTCTGCCGGAGGATATTGTCCACTCAATCAGGATCATGGGAACGAGTTGGATGTTCTTTTTGCTGTATGTCGGCGGATTTTATTTGGTTATCGACTTGTTTTATTTAATTTGGAAAAGACAGCTTTTGAAACCTGCTAAACTTGCTCTGCAGCGGCAACTCATTAAAAGATCGGTTTTTCTCACCTCCGCGCTACTTGTGATTGGCATTATGGCATACGGTTCGTTTCAATTCAAGAATCCGGTTGTGCAACAGGTGGAAATGCATGTTAAAAAACCTGCCGGCGATTTCGATTCTTTGCGTATTGCCGTTGCCGGAGATATGCATTTGGGTTATATGATAAACCGTGATTATGCCCGAAAATATGTTGATTTGATCATGGCGCAACAGCCCGATTTGATCCTTTTTGTGGGCGATATTGTTGATTCGCACATTGCTCCGCTTGTCAACGGAAAAATGGATGAAGAGCTGAAAAGGCTCGATGCGCCTTTGGGAATATATTCCTGTATCGGAAACCATGAGCATCGGTTTGAGGGAGAAGAGAAAATCCGATGGTTGAGTGATGCGGGAATAACCATGCTGCGCGATTCTGCGGTTTTTATCGACAGCGCTTTTTATGTTGTTGGCAGAGACGATGAAATTATTGAGTCGCGGCTCGAACTTTCTCATTTATTTGCGCAGCAAAAAATAGATTTGTCGAAACCGGTTATCGTATTAAATCATTCGCCGAGTAATTTAGCCGAAGAAGCAAATGCCGGCACCGATATTGCCCTTTACGGACATACGCATCACGGGCAGTCGTTTCCCGGAAATATTGCAACCGAAATGGTTTTTGAAGTGGCGCACGGATACAAGAAAAAACAAAATACGCACGTTTATGTTACTTCGGGGATCGGGCTCGTTGGGCCGCAATATAGGGTGGGTACGGTTTCCGAAATTGTGGTGTTGAATGTGAAGTTCAGACGTTAAATTCTTAGATTAAAGATAACGGATAAGACGGCCTTTCACCTTACACGGGAAGTAAACATTTGCTTTTGGCAAAGCCGAGGTCAGAACTTAAGGCATTGAATGTTTTAACAACTTATTGTGAATAAATTAATTTGGTTTATATTTGTATCAATAATTAATTTAATATTTGAAATATGTATAATTACAAAATACAATTACGAAAAGAAAATGAGGGAGGATATACCGTAATCGTTCCGGCGCTTCCGGGATGTGTTACTTATGGTGAAAGTATTGATGAAGCCATAGAAATGGCAAAAGAGGCGATTGAATTGTATTTGGAAGAATTGGAAGAAAGAGGGGAACCGATACCGGATGACAGCGAAACGCTCGAATATTCAATTCATGTACCTGCCGTATGAATCTCAGTCCGAATTATTTGATAAAGTTGCTCGAAAACAACGGATATATTTATAAACGAGCCAAAGGGTCGCATAAATTATATTTTAACCCTGATACCAATAAGACTGTTGTGTTGCCGACTCATGGAAACAAAGATTTAAAAAAGGGAACTTTCTTTGCGATACTGAAACAAGCAGGAATTGAATATAAATAAACTTCACTCCTCCTCCTCGTTTGCAACGAGGAGGATCGGGGCGCAATACCGGGTAGGTACCACTTCCGAAATTGTTATGCTGAATGTGAAGTTCAGACAATAGACTTTTAGATCATAGACTATTAAACGATAGATTCAATGCAGTTAACGTAGGTTGCGAGGAGCATAACAATAAACTTATTTATTTTTACTAGTGGATTAAAACGTAATTTTCAGCGTTAATCCGGCAGAAGAGCTTGTTTGCCCCAAATAATTATTGGTATCCAAAAAAGGATTTAACTCAACTTTTACCAAACTCTTATCTCCACGCAAATCCTGAAAGTACATATTGTTTACTTTTGCAACTCTTACGGCATCTAAAGCCGTCCAAACATTTACAATTACACCACCCAATATAAAACCTGCTCCCATTGCTCGTAAGAATGTATTAGAAAAAATATCGTTTATATTATCCGATTGATTGTCAATACTGTTTAGTAACCAAATTCCGGATCCATAACACAAATATGTAGCCCCCATTAAAGCGAACCCTCTGCCTGTTTCGTCACTTAATCTTTGTCCCAATCCCGGAACAAAGAATGACGCAACTCCCATCACCGTCGGATTATAAGGATCATCCGGCTGTGGGGTGTACATTTGTAATCGTAGTTCTGTTCGTTAATCTTGTAGGTTTGTGCCTGTAGGTTAGAAGATAAGAATACGAAAACCATTAATACAATGACAACAACTGATTTCATAACATTGATTTTTAAGATGAAATACGTGTTTTAATGACTCCTCCTACTCGTTTTACAAAACGTTATAGTGTTTACACCCTGCCACAGACCAGGAAACTACTGATTACAAAAACTCCATCGTTTTCTCCAAATGCACGGAGTGAGAGCCTTTGAGCAACACGTAATGCCCCGATAAAGGATTATCCCTGAAGTGCTCGTTTAAGTTTTCCACGTCTTTGAACACCAAAAAACCTTCGTTTTTCAAATGCATATTGACAAATACATCGCCCACCAGGTACACTTTGTCGAACGGATTTTTCTGCAGAAAAGATACCATTTTTTGGTGTTCCTCATCCCTGATTTCGCCCAATTCTTTCATCTCACCTAAAATCACTGCCTTCGGCAGATCGGATGGGATTTTCAAGAAAAATTCCAAAGCCGCTTTCATACTGGTGGGGTTGGCATTATAAGCATCAACAATTACATCATTTTGTTCGGTGCGTTCAAACTGCGACCGATTATTTTTTGGCATATAAGTTTCCAGCGCGTTGCTTATATATTCGGCATTAATGCCGTAATATTTGCCCATGGCAACTGCGGCAAGCGCATTATCCAGATTGTACTCTCCAACCAAGTGTGTTTTTACTTTATGCGGATGTTCGAAAAAGTTCCAGTCGAAATGCAAAAACGGCGTTTCGGCAGAGAGCGTTCCCGATACGAATAAATCGGGATTATCGCGGCCGTATAATATTCTGTCCATTTCCTCAGACATTTCGTAAAGAATGGGATTGTCTTTGTTAACGAATACTTTTCCTCCGTTCTCACGAATGAAATCATAAAGTTCTCCTTTTGTCTTCTGCACGTTTTCAAAAGAACCGAAACCTTCGATGTGCGCTTTGCCGATATTGGTGATGAGCCCGATGTTGGGTTCGGCAATTTCACACAATTCTTTTATTTCGCCAGGATGATTGGCGCCCATTTCAACTACGCCGATCTCGTGTGATTTATTCATCGACAACAACGTCAACGGCACGCCAATATGGTTGTTGTAATTGCCTTGCGTGAACGCAATTTTAAATTCTTTAGAAAGTATAACGGCAATAAGTTCTTTGGTAGTGGTTTTCCCGTTGGATCCGGTAATGCCTATAATGGGTATTTTTAGCTTTCTGCGGTGATGGTTGGCCAGTTGCTGCAAGGTTTTCAGTACATCGTCAACCACAATTATTTGCGGATTTTCGTTCGCGCTGTCCCACTCATCCACCACTGCGTAAGCAGAACCCATTTCCAAGGCGCTCTCAGCGAACAAATTGCCGTTGAACCTATCGCCTTTTAACGCGAAAAAGATGGAGTCGGGAGTACAATTTCTTGAATCGGTGGTAACGGTAGGATGTTTTAAAAATATATTGTATAATTGGGTTATTTCCATTCTGAATGAAATTACAATTTAATTTTCTTTGAAACAGTGGGCGGCACCGATTCTTTATTCACCACTATACTCAATGTCTTGTACCTTACGAACGGTTCCGAAGCATACCAAATACCTTTGTAAGGGCCGGTTTCTCCCCACGAATTTTTCACCATATAAAATTTATTTCCGTTCTTATCTTTGGCAATGCCGTAGATGTGCATACCGTGGTCGTCGGTGGTTTGATAATTATTGAATGCCGATTGACGCATTTCTTGTGTGATGTTTTTTTCTTTTAGAATTTCGGAACCTACTTTGCCCTGAATATTTGATCGTCTTTCCTGTTCCGATAATCTAAGCCATTTTGCTTGGTCGGTTCCGGCGTTTTCCGCCGCATTCTCATCGGGTACCACCGCAATTCCCGATCGTGAAAATCCACCTTCGCTTACATCCGATGCCCAAGCAACGGTATAACCATTCAAAATGGCATTGTCGATTGTTTCCATCAACTCATCAACAGGGACATTATAGGAATTCGCCCATCGCCAATTGTCGGGAACCTCAATAGCAAACTGTGTGTAAAACGGATGATGCGTAAAAGAAGTCAATGAAATATAATCGGATTGTTTTAGCCCAAGGAAATCTCTGAACGCTTGTGGCGTATAGGTTTTTCCGTTGTAAGTAAATGTTTGTGGAGTTATCCCTAAATAAGCATCCAAAATACCTTTAAATCCTGTATTCCAAACGGTAGAAATATTTCTATTCCCTACGATGCCTTTCATATATCCGTCGAGAACTTTATCCATCTCTCCGTGATTATGCCTTTCTGAATCTTGAATTAAGCCGGTATAAGCAGCATCTGGAATTATTCCGTATTCGTCCAGGGTTTCCACTACATCGGCAAAAGAACCGCCGGGAGCAAAATTTAAATGTCCGTGAACGCGGGCGAATTTTTCGGCTTTATCCTCGTAATTTCTTCTCACTATATACATTTCAGAAAGATCGAAAACGCCTTTTCCTTTTCTCAATAATTCAGATTCTAAAAAACTCACACCCGAAAAACTCCAGCAAGTACTTGTACTGGCTTGGTTTTTTATGGATGTTATGGGATTTTCCTTTACCACAGTGAACTGATAAGCATCGGTTTTTTCTTGTGCCGATAGACTTAATAAGGCAATAAATGCCGAGAAAAATAAAGTCAACTTTTTCATTTGATTTTTTAATTTGGTTTAGATTATTACTTAATCTTTGTTTTTTTACAAAGTTAGAAAATCGACTTGTTTTTTAATATGATTAATAGCTAAAAAAGCAAAAAAACCTTACCTTTGAACTCAAATTAATAATTAGAATCGATATGAACGATCTGCAACCTAAAAAGAAAAAAAATAAAAAATGGCTTGTATGGTTTCTCGCCATTTTCATTATTGTAGCCGGAGGCTTTGTTTATTGGAAATATTATTTTGTTTTGGGCGAAGGGGTAAAAGCCGGAGAGTTGAACTATATTGTTTACAAAGGAATTGTTTTTAAAACGTACGAAGGGAAACTCATTCAAACCGGTTTTAGAGCCGACAAGCCCGGAGGCCTGCAATCGAATCAGTTCGACTTTTCCATTGCAGACTCCGAAATAGCAAATCGGTTGATGACCGAAGGCGGCAAGCATGTTCAGCTTCATTACAAAGAATACAACGGACGCCTGCCATGGCGCGGATATACGCGTTATATTGTGGACAGCATTATTTCTATTGAAGACCCGCGTCCCGATTTAAATGAGAACCTTACGCCCTATATTTTGGATTCGATGTAACTATGGCGAAGCAGAAATATTACGTTGTATGGCAAGGCGTAACGCCGGGTGTTTATTCGTCGTGGGAGGAGTGCAAAGCACAGGTTTCGGGCTTCGAAAATGCTCGTTACAAGTCATTCGGAACTTTGGAAGAAGCCGAAACCGCTTTCAACGAAAATCCGTGGAAGTATATCGGAAAAGCAAAAGTTAATTCACCCATGGTTCCGTTGTCGGACGAGAAATTTCTAAAAGAAAGTATAGCTGTTGATGCCGCTTGCAGCGGAAATCCCGGTGCGATGGAATATCGTGGGGTTTTTGTGTCCGACGGCGTAGAAATTTTTCATGTAGGCCCGCTTACCGAAGGCACCAATAACGTCGGCGAGTTTTTGGCTATTGTTCATGCTTTGGCATTGCTCAAAAAACAGGAAAAGCCTAAAATCCCTATTTACACCGACAGTGTCAACGCTATGAAATGGGTAGTAAAAAAGAAATGTAACACCAAATTGCAGCAGACCGCTCAAAACCAGTCGATCTTTAACCTAATCGGCAGAGCTGAAAAATGGCTTCAAGAAAACGAATACCAGAACCCGATAATTAAATGGGAAACCGAAAATTGGGGCGAAATTCCGGCGGATTTTGGGAGGAAATAAGAATTTTAAGGATTGTATTTTTTTCTGTATTCCATTGGAGTTAAATTGATCTCCTTTTTAAATGATTTCGAAAAATGAAACGGATCGTAGTATCCTAATTTATAAGCAATTTCCTTTATCTTAAGGTCTGAGAATTGTAAAAAATTGCATGCCCTTTGAATTTTAAGTTGATTGTAATACTCTATAGGTGAATATGAAGTCTTATTCAAAAAAAGGCTGCCAAAATGTGAGGGAGAATAACCCACATGATTAGCAATATTTTCCAACGTTACCTTATTTTCTAAATTATCTTTCATAAATAAGATGCTTCTTTGAATGACATCCATCTCTTTTACATTTTCAACCTCTCTAAATTGATTTAAATATTTAATGGATGCCAGAAAATGCATCAAACAAAAACTAGCATATTCTAAATTTTCAGGATTATAACCCATTTCGAGGTTTTGGTAAATTTCTTCGAAAATTTGAAATCTGTCATAGTGCCTACTGTCATCAGAGTCCGGAATGGATGTTTTTTTCCCGATCAACGATGAAAAATTATACACTTCTTCTCCTAAAAAATGAATCCAATAAATGCTCCACGGATTTACAAGGTCGGCTCCATATGAATGAAATTCATTTGCGGGGAGTATGAAACATTCATTTCTGCTTAAATGATATTTTTCATCGTTGTAAATTATCCATCCTTTTCCTTCTGAACAATAAATGAAGATGTTCTGGTTTGCTCCTTTTTTGCGTTGCCTGTAATGATATTTGGCATAAGGATAAAAACCAATATGAGTAACGTATAAGTTTTTAGAAATTTTGTTAACAGCTTGTTGAGCTCTTATATTGTAAGGGATAATTATGGCCCTTTCACCTTTAAATCCTTCAGCTATTTTTTCTGTCATGGTGTGATTGTATTTTACATTTATCTATTGAATTTAACACATTAACATATAAAAGCGAATTCAAAAATAGTTATATTTTACATAATTTGCAAACGATTATACATTTTTCATATCATTATTCACGATATATTTGTATAGTCTAAAAAATACCAAATGAAAGAAAATATATCTATACAAAAAAATAATTCTTATCTGTTACTTATATCGCTTGTGGCTGCGATGGGCGGTTTCTTATTTGGATACGATTGGGTAGTAATTGGGGGTGCTAAACCGTTTTATGAAGTTTTCTTCGGAATAGAAGAGATGCCTGCGCTTCAAGGTTGGGTAATGGCCAGTGCAATTTTGGGTTGTTTGATCGGAGTTATGGTTTCGGGTAGCTTAGCAGATAAATATGGCAGAAAACCGCTGATGATCATAGCTTCAGTAATTTTTATATTAGCGTCTATAGGAACAGGTATTGTAAATAATATTAATTTGTTCATTTTTTACAGAATTCTCGGAGGCGTAGGTATCGGAATAGCATCGAATATTTCTCCCATGTATATTTCGGAGATCTCACCTTCCAATGTTAGGGGTAGGTTTGTATCCATCAATCAGTTAACAGTTGTTTTAGGTATTTTATCTGCTCAAATTGTTAATTGGCTGATAGCACAACCTATATCACCGGGTGAAAATTTAATAGATACTTGGAATGGACAAATGGGATGGCGATGGATGTTTTGGGCTTGTGCGGTTCCTGCGGTTTTATTTTTTATTTTCATTTTCATAATTCCTGAAAGTCCCCGATGGTTAGCAGTAAAACACAAATATGAAAAAGCCACTCTTGCATTTTCCAGAATTGCGAATAAACAATATGCCGAAGAACAAATAAAAGAAATAAAATCCACTACAGATATTACGGCAAAACAAACAAAATTTAGCGACTTATTCAAGGGGAAAATGAGTAAAATTCTTTTGATAGGTGTTGTAATAGCCATTTTACAACAGTGGTGTGGAATAAATGTAATTTTCAATTATGCTCAAGAAATATTTGCAGCAGCTGGTTACGATGTTTCAGATATGTTATTTAATATTGTAATAACAGGAATAGTGAATGTAGTCTTTACATTTGTTGGGATGTATAGTGTTGATAAATTGGGAAGAAGGGCTTTGATGATATTCGGTACTATCGGCCTTACATTGATTTATGCAATTCTTGGAACAGGATATTATTTTCAAGTTACAGGAGTTGTGATGTTAGTGCTTGTTGTTTTGGCTATCGCTTGTTATGCTATGACACTTGCTCCTATTACTTGGGTAGTGATTTCCGAAATTTTCCCCAACAGAATAAGAGCACAGGCAATGGCTGTAGCAACGTTTGCTCTGTGGAGCGCATGCTTCGTTTTAACTTATACTTTCCCCTTATTAAACAATAGTTTAGGAGCACACGGAACATTCTGGTTATATGGCGTAATTTGTTTAGTAGGTTATTTATTTATTAAATTTTTATTGCCTGAAACAAAAGGAAAATCATTAGAAGAAATAGAAAAAGAAATAGTCAGCTAATCTAATTATAATGGAAAAAATAACAAGTTATTTGATAAAGTCAACAGTTACAGATCCCGGTGTTGTAAAAGCATGGGAAGAAACTATAATGATTCCTTCTTATGAAATAGGAAGCGAAGAGAAAAATCCCATGTTTCTCGAAAAGCGGGTCTATCAAGGAAGTTCCGGAGTGGTTTATCCATATCCTGTTGTAGAAAGAATATACGATGAAAAAATCGATAAGCCATACAATGCAGTATTTTTAGAAAACCAATACCTGAAAATTATGATTCTTCCTGAACTTGGAGGACGAATTCAAATGGCATACGATAAAATAAAAAATCGACACTTCGTTTATTATAATCAAGTTATAAAGCCAGCTTTAGTGGGATTAACAGGCCCTTGGATATCAGGTGGTATAGAGTTTAACTGGCCACAACACCATCGTCCGAGTACATTTTTACCTACAGAACATATTATAGAAGAAAATGAAGATGGTAGTATAACCGTATGGTGTAACGAAGTGGAAAGGATGTTCAGAACTAAGGGAATGCAAGGTTTTACTTTGTACCCGGATAAAGCTTATTTAGAAATTAAAGTAAAAATATATAATAGAACTTCTTTCCCTCAAACTTTCTTATGGTGGGCTAATCCGGCGGTGCATGTAAACGATCATTATAAATCGGTTTTTCCTCCTGATGTTCATGCTGTATTTGACCATGGAAAACGCGATGTCTCTTCTTTTCCCATAGCTAGAGGCATTTACTACAAGCAAGATTATTCCTCAGGAGTAGATATATCCAAATACAAAAATATTCCCGTTCCTACTTCGTATATGGCTGTTAAGTCAAAATATGATTTCGTTGGTGGTTATGAGGATGACACACAAGGAGGATTACTTCATGTTGCCAACCATCACGTCTCACCCGGTAAGAAACAATGGACTTGGGGAAATGGAGATTTCGGACAAGCATGGGATAGGAATTTGACAGATGAAGACGGACCCTATATCGAATTAATGACCGGAGTTTTTACCGATAATCAACCCGATTTCAGTTGGCTTCAACCATACGAAGAAAAATCATGGTCTCAATTTTTCATGCCCTATTCTCAAGTTGGCTATGTTAAAAATGCCAATAAAGATATAATTTTGCATTTGTCGGTAGAAGATAGTTTGGCTAATGTTATTGTGTATGCCACCTCTAACAAGAAAGATATTAAAATAACATTAAATGACAATAACTCCAATATTTTATTAGATGAAGTAATTGATATTTCTCCCGAAAAACCCTATCAAACTTCAGTAAAAATAGACAGAATAAAAGAAGGTGATTTAACCTTAACAATAATGGATAACAAGGGGAAAATATTATTAAATTACCTTCCCGAAGAAAACTTACAGGAAGAAATTCCTGAGCCCGCTAAAGCTGCGCTAAACCCGAAAGAAATTGAATTAATTGAAGACCTTTATTTAACAGGGCTTCACTTGGAACAATACAGGCACGCAACATACAACCCTTTTGATTATTACGACGAAGCTCTTAAACGAGACGAATACGATATACGCTGCAATAATGCAAAAGGGTTGTTGTTAATGAGAAGAGGCAAATACGCAGAATCAAAAATCTATTTTGAAAATGCCATAAAAAAATTAACCGAAAAGAATCCAAATCCCTATGAGGGTGAGCCCTTCTATAATTTGGGTTATGCATTAAAATTAGAACGAAAAGAAGATCTTGCTTACGATTCTTTTTTCAAGGCTACTTGGAATGCAGCATGGCAGGACCCGGCTTATTTTTGTCTGGCTCAAATAGATTGTCAAAAAAGCAATTGGGGCATGGCGTTAGAGAATGTAGAGAAATCTCTCTTACGAAACTGGCACAATCACAGAGCAAGACAGTTAAAATCATCGGTTTTGCGTAAATTAGGAAAAAATGATGAAGCTTTGAAGTGGGTGAACTCTTCTTTAGAGATAGATCAATTCAATCTCGGATGCATTTTGGAAAAATACTTTTTGACCGGCGATGATAGTTTTTTGAAGAAAATTAAATCATTATTTAAAAATAAAGTTCATACATATATTGAATATGCCTTAGATTTTCTGAATGCAGGCCTTTTGGAAGAATCGGGAAAAATGCTGAATTTGTTTGTAGAAGATAAGGAAAACGTCTATCCAATGGTCTATTATATATTAGGCTATATTTACAATTTAAAAAAAGATAATGATAAATGTCTTTTTTATTACAAGGAGGCCCAAAACGCATCCCCCGAGAAATGTTTTCCAAATCGGTTAGAAGAGTTAGTTATCCTTAAAAATGCAATTTCAGTGAATCCTGGGGATGCGAAAGCTCATTATTATTTAGGTAATTTTTGGTACGCTAACAGACAATATGACGATGCCATAAAATCTTGGGAAACTTCGGTAGAAATTGATGATGCTTTCCCTACCGCCTTACGGAATCTTTCTTTAGCGTACTTCAACAAACTGGATAAAAAAGAAGAAGCCCTAAAATTGTTGGAAAAAGCTTTTTCATTAGATAAAAATGATGCGAGAATTCTATTTGAACTGGATCAGTTGTATAAAAAACTTAATAAATCTCACATAGAACGATTAAATTTATTAGAAGAGCATATTGATTTAGTATCTCAAAGAGATGATCTTTTTATTGAAAGAATTACCCTTTATAACCAATTGGGTGAGTTCGAAAAAGCTAAAGATTTAATATCAACGCGTCATTTCCATCCGTGGGAAGGTGGAGAAGGAAAAATAACCGGACAGTATGTGGTGAGCCGTGTTCAATTAGCAAAGCGCGCAATAACAGACGAAAATTACTCAGAAGCTTTGCAATTGTTGAATGAAACGGATGCTTACCCACATAATTTAGGTGAAGGTAAACTTTCAAATGCCGAAGAAAATGACATTGAATACTTCAAAGGTGTTTCTTACAGGGGATTAGGTGATTATGAAAACGCAAAAAAGTGGTTTGCAAAAGCTACAAAAGGCGCTAAAGAGCCGCAACAAGCATTTTTTTATAATGACCAGAACCCGGATAAAATTTATTATCAGGGACTTGCCTGGAAAGAGTTAGAGCAGCCGGAAAAAGCCATAGAATGCTTCACTAAGCTCATTAAACACGGAGAGAAACATTTGAATGATAATTGTAAACTGGATTATTTTGCTGTTTCATTACCCGATTTAGCAATATGGGAAGAAGATTTGAATAAACGAAACCGTATTCACTGTTATTATGTGATGGCACTTGGTGAATCAGGCATGGGTAATTATACCAAATCCGACGAGTTCTTTAACAAGGTTTTAGATTTAGATATAAATCACTTAGGAGCTCGATTTAATAGAGATATATTAATACCACATTAATACAAAAGAAGAAATATGAGAAAATTATTTTTATTTTTACTATTTATTACTCCAACATTAATTTTATCTCAAAATATCCAGGTTAATGGTAAAGTTGTTTCATCGCTAACTAATGAAGAACTCATTGGAGTAACGGTTAGAGCGATCGGTGACGAACAAGTGGGTACTGTTACTAATATCGATGGTGAATTTAGTATTTCCGTTACTTCTGGAACGGTTTTATCATTTTCCTATATCGGATTTAAATCACAAACAAGAAGAATAACCGACAACGAATTCTTGAATATTCTGTTGGAAGAAGATATACAGCAAATTGAAGAATTAATTATTGTAGGGACTCCCATGCGGAAATCCGATCTGACAGGTGCCGTTGCAACCATTTCAGCAGAAACTTTAAGTGAAGTTCCTACTTCGTCCGTAGTTCAAGCATTACAAGGAAAAACCCCCGGCTTATATGTCCAAAGTAGTCCGGCTCCTGGCGCTAAGTCTTCAATAAAAATCAGAGGAAATAACTCCATTCATTATGGTACTAATCCAATTTTCGTAATTGATGGTCTAGTGATCGAAGGAGGTTTTGAGATGATCAATCCTGAAGATATTGCTTCAATCAGTGTTTTAAAAGATGCTTCCGCTACAGCTATTTATGGCTCGAGAGGCGCAAACGGAGTAGTTGTAATAACAACGAAAAAGGGAACTAAAGGAAAATCTCGAATTACTTATGACACATGGCTTGGCTTCGAAGAGTTTTCAAAAGAGATACCTTTGATGAACGGGAATCAAATTTACGATTTAAGGATAGATGCTTATGCGAATGCATATATGGATAGAAATCCCAATGCCGACCGACAAGCATATATAGAAAGGAGTTTAACAAATCCAAATCCTATAAGAAATCTTATTTTCTCCAGAGAGGAGTTAGAATCCTATGCCGAAGGCAATTCCTATAATTGGCTTGAGGAAATAGTTCAAAAGGGATTTCAACAAAATCATACCGTTGGGGTTTCCGGAGGTCATGAAAATGGATCATATTTTTTGAGTTTCAATTATAACGATCAAATAGGCCAGATTAAAAACTCCTCTTACACAAGATATTCGGGGAAGCTAAACTTAGAGCAAAAGGTTAAGTCTTGGCTAACAGTTGGATCAAATAATACATTTGTAACCACTAACGAACACCCTGTAGCAAACGGCAATATGTTCATAAACTCTTTGAGAGCAAATCCTTTGTTGCCGATATCTGAAGAATATTGGTATATGAGAGAAGGTAAAATTGATAATCAGAGTGCATCAAATCCTTTAAGGGATTTAAATGTAATTCGTGATTTATTTACCAATAGGTTTTTAAGTTCAAGTTATATAAACATCGTACCTTTTCAGGATGTGAATTTTAGATCCACTTATTCATTGGATTTACAACAAGAAGAAGATTACACATATTTTCCAACTACTTCTACTCAATCGTATAAATCAGCATTAAATGGTCAATCCGTTCAAATAAAACGAAAATACTTTAATTGGCAATGGGACAATTCGCTGTCCTACAACAAAATCTTACAAGAAAAGCATGCTCTAAACGTTTTATTAGGATCCAATATGTCATTCTATAGTGCCAATCACAATCAACAGAATGCGAGCGGATATAATAATGATTTATTCTCCTATAAAAATCCACAAGGAGCTCCCGATAAAGATAAATTTTATTTGGGCGCAGGCTTCAGTAGTTACTCTATGGCTTCGTATCTAACAAGGTTGAATTATTCATTTGATTCACGTTATTATGTAACATTTACTTACAGAGCAGATGGTTCATCGAAGTTTGGTTCAAAATACAAATGGGGATCATTCCCATCTGTAGCTGTGTCATGGAATATTTCTCAGGAATCATTTCTTAAGTACAATAATTACGTAAACAATTTAAGATTGAGGTTAGGATATGGAATTGCAGGTAATCAGAATATACCTAACTATGGATACATGACTCTTTATTCTCCGTCCATTTCACTCGATTCAGGTATTTTATCAAATAATGGAGTTTACGGAAATCCCTACTTGCGCTGGGAGAAGCAAAAACAATTTAATGTCGGATTAGATGTAGGTTTACTTAAGGATAGAATAAATTTCACATTTGATGTATTCCAAATCAATAACGAAGACTTGCTAATGCAAAGAAGTACCGCCCCTTCATTAGGATACGCAAGCAAATTAGATAATATCGGCTCGTTGGAGAATAAAGGAGTTGAATTTGCTTTGAATGTAACGCCCATAAAAACGAATGATATAACATGGGATATCTCTTTCAATATAGCTTCCGACAGAAATAAAATAACTCAATTATACGATGATATAACCGAGATATACAACCTTGGAGGTTACTCAAATAATGAAATTCAACGCGAAGGGAATTTATTTTTAGGACAACCGCTAAATACGATCTATGTGTACAAGTTTGACAAAATTGCCAACGAGGAAGATATGGAGTACGTGAATAGTTTAGAAAAAAGTTCTCGCATTGTAAGGCCGGGAGATCTTTTGCCGTTAGATAGTGATGGAAATGAGATAATCAACGATTTAGACAGACAGGTCGTAGGTAAAAAAGACCCCGATTTCTATGGCGGTATCTCTACGAACTTTTCTTTTAGAAATGTAGGAATAAATATAAATACCCATTATTCTAAAGGCGCACAAAGAATCAGCTATTTGTATGAAACGTTGATGGGAGGAATAGGAAATTCCGGTGCGCATATCGATTTACTAAATCGCTGGTCACCCGAAAATACCAATACAAGAATACCTCGAGCTTTCTCCGAAAGTGGCAGATACAATATTTGGGAGACAGATTGGTCTGTTGAAGACGCTTCATTTTTCAGAGTTTCAGAAATATCGCTTTATTACACTTTACCAAAAAAATGGCTTGATGCTATTAAAACAGAACGTATCCGATTTTATGTAACTGGTAATAATTTGCTTACTTTAACTAATTACAAAGGATATGATCCGGATAGTGGAGATTGGTATCCCTCGTCAAGAAAATATGTTTTCGGAATGAATATTAGTTTTTAAATTTTTTCAAATATTATCTATATGAAAGCAATCAAATCATCTACATATATAATAACACTTTTCATTTTACTTGTTTTGAATGGATGTCAAGATGAGTTTTTAAGTCAAGAACCTCAGACTTCTTTATCAACAGATCAGGTTTTTGAATCACTTGATAACGTGCAACCATTTTTAAACGGATTGTATTTTAAATGGAAAAATACACGTGTAAATAGGAAAGGATTCTTTTTGATGTTAGGTACGGACGAAAGCCAACAAGGCGAATATCAGGTGCGCAATGATGCTGATCAGGCAGGATTGGATAAATATGACGGTTTTTATGAGCCTGAAAACAAGCCCATTGCAGAGCTGTGGAGCATCAGGTGGCCTGTTGTGGTACAATCAATGGAGGCGATTGAAAAATTAAACAGTTTTCAAGCAGTGAATGCTGAAGACAGCGCAAGGATTGATTCTTATTTAGGACAGGCAAAATTCTATAAGGCTGCAGTATTATTTGAACTGGCAAGCTATTGGGGAGCTCTTCCAATACCGAAGATCAATGGAGAGGAGATAATTATTTCTTCCAGAAACACACTAGAAGAAACTTATAAAATAATAGAAGCTGATTTAACAGAAGCTATATTGTTATTAAGCGAGAATCGTTCCACAGACCAAAGGATACCGACCTCTTGGGCAGCTAAATCTTTACTAGGAAAGCTATATATGTCGGCGCCCGTTTTTACCGGACTAAGAGATTTCCAAAAAGCCAAAACCACATTTCAAGATATTGTTAATCGGGGTGGATTCTCATTAACTCAAAATTTTTCCGATTTGTGGGATCCCAACAGATCGCCCGGAAACGAACCGGTTTACACTTTTTTGTTCAATAATGTTTGGCCGGATACTAATGAAGCACAATGGTACACAGGTTCAAGAGCCGCCTCAGGAAATCCTACCAATTATATCGGAGGTTATGACCTCGTGTTGCCAACAGAATACTCTCGTACAGAAATTTCAATGGGTGGTTTATGGGAGCCAGGTGATAACAGACAAAATGAAAGTATCAGATACATGTTCATAAATGGAAATAACTATCCGTCGCCTTTTGCAGGTTTTGGGGATGATCAATTGTGGCCACATATAAAAAAATATGAAGATAAAAGAATTGATGGTATCCAAAGTTTTTACGAATCAGGGAAAAACATGTATTATTTGAGATATGCAGATATACTCCTTTCTTTGGCAGAGTGCATGAATGAAACCGGTGAAACTGCCAATGCAGTTAATTTGATTAATAATCAAATAAGAAGAAGAGCGTGGGGTGGAAATTTGCCCAATGAGCGAAAATGGGATACCGGAATATCACAGGAAGAATTTAGAGTAAAAATTATGGATGAGAGAATGAGAGAACTCTGTTTTGAAGGTTGGCGCAGGTTCGATTTACTAAGAACCGGTAATTTTATACCTTTAATTCTGCAACGTAACAGATGGGCTAAAGAAAATGCAACTCTCTCTCAAACTCATACCCTTTATCCGATACCCAGTATTGAAATAAAACTAAATCCGGAAATTAATGATACAGATCAAAACCCCGGTTATAATTAATAACAATTTTAAAACATTACAAACATGAAAAATTTTACCATTCTAAGCATTTTTCTAATGCTTTTTACAGTCAGTCTTTTAGGGCAAAGCCCTACCCCTGTTAATTTTAGTGTGGTACCCACACCAATTACTAATGGAGATCTACCCATGACAGGGAGTGGGCAAGGGATTTGGGGTGACTATAACAACGATGGGTTGTTAGATTATTTTATTATTGCAGGACAAGGAGATCCGGCGGGTTACATTGCACGTTTATATAAAAATAACGGCAATAATACGTGGACAGAAGTTACTACAAATGTTACTCCTCTTGCATGGAGTTCCGCCATGTTCTTCGATGCTAATAACGATGGAAACTTAGATCTCGTAGTTGCCGGATCAGTTGATGGTACTACGACCGCTTGTGTCACTGATTTATTCATTAATTCAGGAGCGCCCAATTACGAATTAGTGTTAGACGAAACCTATCCATTCGTTGGCATTTCAGCTGAAGGAAATGACAATGGAACTCGCATTATAGAAGTAGTAGATTATAATAACGATGGGTGGTTAGATGTTTTCTTAACCGGCAATCATGGAGCTACTTGGGATGTTTCCGGAAATTCACGCGTTGTAGCTCTTTACAAGAATAACAACGGAACATTTGAACTCCAGACTACTCCGGTTGACGGGTCAGCTAATTTTTTATCCATGAATGGAGGTAGCATACACAGCGGCGATGTGAATAATGATGGATATGCCGATATGATTGTTTCGGGATACAATGATAATGCTCAGAACGTAACTGTTTTATATGTTAATAATGGCAACGAAACATTCAGTGCATATAATCAGTCGGCAACTTTGTTCACAGGTCAAATGCAAGGAGAAACGTTTTTTGCAGATATTAATAATGATGGATGGCAAGATATTGTTGAGGTAGGAAGAGATGTGAAAAATGGTTGGGCAAGTTTTGCAAATCTTTTTATCAACAATAAGGATTTGACTTTTACCAAAATCGCATCAGGAACCACCGGATTAATCGGCGGAACTGCAGTTGCTGCGGTTGGTGATGTAAATAATGATGGAATGACAGATATTGTTTTATCAGGATGGGGGCCAAACACTACGTTTTTTTACAATAAGGGAGACAATACCTTCATGGCTCATCCTATAGATCCTGATATCGCAAGAGCAAGAGCTGGATCAATAAGTTTGGTAGATTTTACTAATGATGGAAATTTAGACTTCTCCATTTTCGGGTACAGAGATGGTGGTGGTGGAACACCCACTAATCCTACTTGGCCTCACTACTTTTTGGTTAATAATCTAATTACCGGGACTGCAGCAAATACACCTCCGGGAGTTCCTTTAAATCCAAGATATATTGTTGATGGAACAAATTTAACCCTACAATGGGATTCTCCAACAGACGACACTACACCTTCTTCTGCAATAAAATATAATGTTTACTTACAACATAAAACAACAGGGCAAGTATTTACTTATCACCCGGCTGATATTGCTAATGGAAAATTAAAAGTCGGTGGAATTAGGCCATTCATATTTGGTAATACAATAACTTTAATGGGTGTATCTCCGGATAATTATAATATCGGCATTCAGGCCGTCGATAATTCAAACGCGTCAAGTGCTTTTGTTACACCCGTCTTGAGTAATATCAAAGAAGATTTACTTGGTTCTGTCGTAAAAATTTCAGTTAAAGATCAATATCTGGTAATTAATAACAATGATGTAAGTAAAATAGAATTCACGATCTTTGATGTAAGTGGAAAAACAATCACCGAAGGTGTTTGTGCATCAAATAATGATGCTTCTGTAAATTTATCAAAAGGTGTTTATATCGTAAAAATAAGTAATGGTGTCAATAAAACTTCTCGTAAAGTTATAGTATTATAATATTATTAATCAAAGCAGAGGAAGAAAAAAACTTTCTTCCTCTGCTTCAAAATAAACTAGATAAAAATGAAAAAACGTTTGCTATTATACTCTTTAATTTTCTTTAGTATATATAGTCATGCCAAAGAAATTATTATTGAAGCAGAATCTGCTAAACTTTTAAATGGCGCGGTTATTGTGAATTCTCCTCTTTGTTCTGGAGGAAGAAAAGTAGGCGCCATAGGAGATCCGGCAAGAAATGGAGGCATAGAAGCTAACGTTTACTTAGAAAGCGCCGGGATATATAACTTAAAAATATTTTATCTGAATTCTTACTCTTCCATTACGGATGCTCGCAATTTATATTTGTCGGTCAATGATGGTAATCAAGCATTGATCAATTGCCCAAGCACCGGTGATTGGAATACCCCTAAATTCGTTAGTCTACCCGTGATTCTTAACCAAGGAAATAACAAAATCGTTTTAAATAATCCAAATTATTATGGTGCAGATATTGATATGATAATAATCGAAGAAACTCATGCACCCGACAACAATCCAATAAATATTATTTCATTAGATAAATGGGAATTAAAAATTAATACAACTACGGGAATTACTGATATTTTCTATAATGGGGAACCACTTATATTGCAAACACAAGCAAGATTCAATAACGCAGATGAAATTTCTTATCTGCAAGATACAAAAAACCTGATGATATCAGAAGCCGCGCTAAACGACGTTTTTGGAGTTGGTAAAAAAATTACACTATCTTCAGTTACACAGGACGATAAAATACAACTAGAACATAATTATTATTTATATACATCATTAGATTATTTCTTAACAGATTTCACAATAGTTTCAAATGAACTCATAGAGTCGAATTATATGTCTCCACTAATTACGGTTACACCTAATGACGTGTTACAAAGTGGCGAAAATAAACTATTGTGGACACCTTTTGATAATGACAAGTGGATAAGATATAATCTCGTGGATTTTGGAGCATCTCTATCAGGTCATGAAGTTACTACCTTCTTCAATACATCCTCAAGAAATGGAATAATAATAGGATCAGTCGAGCACGATACATGGAAAACAGGTATCAGAACTTCAACAAATGACAACAGTATTACACGTCTTGAGGTATTTGGTGGAATTTCATCTTACGATACGAGAGATGTTATTCCACACGGCACAATAAAAAGAAACCAAATTAAATCGCCTAAAATATTTGTAGGAAAATTTGACGATTGGAGAAATGGTATGGAGACCTATGCAAACGCTAATGCTCTTGTTGCACCGAAGTTGCCATGGAGCAAAGGAAAACCCTTTGCATGGAACAGTTGGGGAGCAATACAAACAAATTTATCGTTTCAGAATGCAACAGAGGTAGCGCAATATTTTGCAAATACCTTGCAGCCTCAGGGTTTTAGTAACGATAATACAGTTTATATCGGGTTAGATTCATATTGGGATAATATCTCCTATCGCGATCTCATTATTTTTGCAAGAGATTGCAAAGCAAGAGGTCAGGATCCTGGAATTTATTGGACTCCATTCGTCGATTGGGCTAAAAACCCAAATAGGGTTGTGGAAGGCACCGATAATGTTCTTTATAAAGATATTTATTTGTATGCGGATGGGCAGCCACAAGAAATTGCAAGTGCTTATGCTATCGATCCCACGCATCCTGCTACTAAACAAAGAATTGATTTATATTTAAATAGATTCATAACACAAGGATATACTTATCTTAAACTCGACTTCTTATCACATGGAGCTTTAGAGGCCGATTCACATTACGATCCGGATGTATTTACCGGTATTGAAGCATATAACCAAGGATTGCAATACATAATAGATGTTCTGGATAACAGAATGTTCATTAATTTTTCTATTTCACCGTTATTCCCATCTCAATATGCACACGGTAGACGCATAGCTTGCGATGCATACGCAAGTATTGGCGATACGGAATATACGCTTAATTCGTTGTCTTATGGTTGGTGGTTAGATCACGTTTATTCGTATAACGATGCCGATAATGTGGTTCTGAATAATGCAACCAACGGAGAAAATAGAGCAAGAGTTACATCATCGGTAATTACCGGTTTGTTCTGTTCCGGTGATGATTTTAGTTCATCAGCCTCCGCAATTTTAAAACAGAAAGCAGAAACCTTCCTTACTAATTATGAGGTAAATAATGTTGCAAGAAAAGCAAAAGCTTTTTATCCTGTGGAATCTGGAGCCGGAAATAGAGCTGCAAATATGTTCATGCAAAATGTAGGCGACACTCTGTATTTAGCTGTTTTTAATTACGGAAATTCTACGATAAATGCAACTATAAATTTTGAAAGAATAGGTTTAACGGCTAGTGAAGAATATACTTTTCACGAAATATGGAATGACACGAAAGTGAATTACAATAATTCATGGCAAGCATCAATTCCATATCGTGACGTGAAATTTTATAAGATTTATTCCACCAACGCCACAGATATTAAAGTTGATGAAAAGAATGAAGGAATATTCTATCCGAATCCGGTAAAGGATATTTTGTATGTTAATTCAGTTTATGACAGTAAAATTTCAGAGGTGTCCTTCTACGATGTTTCCGGTAAGGTTATTAAACATCAAAACTCAGTAGCAAATTCAATTGACTTGAAAGAATTAAACGCAGGTTTATATTTTTTGGTAACCTATTTAGAGAATGGAGAAAAGAAAAAACAAAAAATAATAAAACAATAAGGTTTTATAGATCATTTTGTTTTTCCTTTTATTGTGTATTTATTACTTGTTTATTATTAATGTTATTGCTATGAAAATTAAAATTAGAATCCTTTTTAATCAATGTATGTATGCAAAAAAAATTGTAAAATTTACTTTTACATTATTATTTTTAGCATATATAAGTTCAACAACCTTTGCATACTCCAAATCTGCGGAAATTATGGAAATAAAGCAGAATAGAAATATTTCAGGAAAGGTTACTGACAATAATTCTATTCCTTTAATTGGAGTTTCTATAACAATCAAAGGTACATCTTCGGGTGTTGTTACTGATGTTGATGGTAACTATACAATAAATGTGAAAGAAAACGACGTTTTGGTATTTTCTTATATTGGCATGGAGGCCTTTGAAGTTACAGTTCAAAATCAAAATACTATAGATGTAATATTATATGAAGACACAACTTTGATAGATGAGTTAATTGTGATTGGTTATGGTTCAGTTAGAAGAAGTAATTTGTCCGGAGCAGTATCAACTGTTTCAAACAAAGATTTGCAAAAATTGCCTGCAGCAAATTTAAGTCAAGCATTGCAAGGTAATGCCTCGGGTTTGTATTCTCTCCAAAGTGATAGATCACCCGGAGCGGGAGTATCATTAAATATTAGAGGAAATAATTCATTTGTAGGAGGGAATCCGCTATTTATAGTTGATGGGTTTCCTATTGCATCTGATGGGGGCGTAAATGCCATTAATCCCAATGATATAGAATCGATAACAATTTTAAAAGATGCTTCTTCAACAGCTATTTATGGTGCAAGAGCAGCAAATGGAGTGGTTCTGATAACGACTAAGTTAGGTAAAATAGGGAAACCCGTATTAAATGTGGATGTT
This sequence comes from Bacteroidota bacterium, assembly GCA_023424395.1. Taxonomy (GTDB): domain Bacteria; phylum Bacteroidota; class Bacteroidia; order Bacteroidales; family Dysgonomonadaceae; genus JAFADY01. The sequence goes on from JAFADY010000043.1 coordinate 30,928, forward strand.
TATACAGGTTTTAAATACTTTAATAATCCCATTCAAACAATGAATGCTCAACAATTTGCAGAGCTAAGAAGGGAATCCTATGTTATGGATGGAATCACAATGCCTGCAAATGCTTTTTTGGATACTGAACTTGCGATGCTTGATGCAGGATTGTCTACCGATTGGTGGAACGAAGTGATTCAACAATATAGAACTGTACAGAATTATCAAGTATCTTTTAGTTCAGGAACTGAAAATACTAAGGTACATGTTGGGGCAGGCTTTTTCAATGAACAGGGAATAGTAAATAATTCTCATTTCTTAAGAGGTACCTTGAAATTTAATATTTCCCAGAATTTTGGAAAAAGATTGACATTGAGTTCATACAATAACTTAAGTTTAATGTCCAGCAGAGGAACTAATTCTACTAACGTATTGTTCCCTGCAATGGTCGGAAATCCTATGTCTCCAGTACGTAATGAAGAAGGTGTTTATTATGCGATGATCCAGAATGCATTAGGAACACCTCGAGCAAATCCCGCAGCTTTCTCCGATTTACCTAAAATTAAATCCATGGAGCCCATAATCAATTCCTCATTGGCGCTGGATGTAAAATTAACGGATGATTTAAAATTCAGAACACAAATTTCAGGTGAAATTGATAATTACAGATATAATTTCTATAATCCTATTCTGATTAGTGGGCAAGACGAAATTAATGGTCGTGTTAGTGACGGTTTTGCATCCATTACCTCTTCTGTAAACTATAACTGGATTAGTGAATCAACTCTATCCTATGCAAAGAATTTTAATGATAAACACGATATAAACAGTGTAATTGGTTTTTCCACTCAGCAAAACAGATGGGAATCGGTTTATGCATCAGCTTCCGGGTTTGCGAGTGATATTTATGAATCTTATAATTTGGGCGCTAGTTCTGCTGCAGCCAGAAAACCTTCTTCTAATTTAATAAATTGGAGTATGTTGTCTTATTTTGGAAGAGTAATTTATACACTAAGTAACAAATATATTTTTACTGCAAATATGCGTATAGATGGCTCTTCAAGGTTTGGTGAAGACAATAAATACGGATATTTCCCAAGTGGAGCTTTTGCTTGGCGTATGTCTGAAGAGGATTTTATTAAAGATTTGAACTTTTTTTCTGACTTAAAATTAAGATTAAGTTATGGAACATCGGGAAATGCTGCTGCTATATCACCCTATCAAACTCTTGCCAAATTGAGTTACGCTCCATACAATTTCGAAGGAAGAGAAGTAGCAGGGTATTATGAGTCTAATATGCCTTCTCCGAACTTGAAATGGGAAACCACAAAACAAGCAAATATAGGTATGGATGTTGGGATGTTTAACAATAGGTTGAATTTGGTTATCGACTATTATAATAAAAATACGATGGACCTGATAAGAGCAGTAGATATACCGGCTGTCGCAGGTTTTCCAAATACCTACGTGAATTTGGGTAATTTACAAAATAGAGGTTTAGAGTTAGAAGCCAGAACGGTAAATTTTGTAAATCCATTCACTTGGAGAACTTCTTTCATGATAGCCCTCAACAAAAATAAACTAACGTCTTTAGGAGATGGCTCTGATAGGATTGGAACCACTCATTGGGTAGGGAAACCATTATACATTGGAAATCGATATTTAATAGAAGCGATAGGTATATGGCAGGCTTCAGAAGAGGAACTTGCTGCTGTATATGGTGCAGTGCCGGGTGACGTGAAATATAGAGATATAAATGATGATTCTAGTATTAATGATGAGGACAGAGATTTTGTGGGTTCATACTATCCTAACTTTTATGGATCTCTTACAAATGAATTTCTTTATAAAAATTTCGATTTAAATGTATTTATGACTTTTTCACAAGGCCGTGATGTTTATAATGGAAATAATTATATCCTTTTGTATGGTGGCGCTGTAGATAACAATAGAATAGAAATGCTTGATAGATGGACTTCATCTAATCCGAGTACTGTATACCCGAGAGCTTCTGCCACAGGAAGTAATAGATTAAGTACAGAAACTAGTGAATTTTTAGAAGATGCCAGCTATTTAAAAATTAAGAATATTACTTTGGGATATACTTTCCCTTCAAATCTTCTTGAGAAGAATAGAATTTCAAATTTAAGGTTGTATTTAGGTGTTACAAACCCGTTTACATTCACAAAATACACAGGTATGGACCCTGAAGATGGGGATATTTGGAACAATTCTCGAACAAGCACCTATCCAATAACAACAACTTATACGGTTGGATTACAGTTAAGTTTTTAATCACTTAAAAAAAAATAAACGATGAAAAAAATACATATTATTTCTTTTTTATTATTAGCTATATTCTTCGGGTGTAGTGATTTTCTGGAAGAAAATCCCAAAACTTTTCTGTCACCGGGGAATTTTTACAAAACCCAAAGTGATATTGAAGCCGGATTAAATGTTGTTTACAGAGCTCCGCAAGATAGATATTCATCGAATTGGGCAGGACCTCATTGGTTTGAATGGGGTACCGATATAAGCGAGATCACAGACAAATCTAGTTGGGCTCATCACAATGAAATAGCACGACTACCTTCTACCTTTAACGCCTCTTCTACCGTGCCGAATGATTTTTGGCAATATACATACAATCATTTAAAAGATGCCAATAATTTATTAAAGGCATTACCGAATGTGCCGATTACGGATGAAGTGAGAAAATTAGTAGAAGGCCAAACAAGAGCATTACGGGCTTTTTTATACTTTGATGCTGTAAGAGTATATAATGGCGTTCCTTTGCTTTTAGAAGCAACTACCGATCTGGATTTTCTCAAAACAGTTCCTAGAGCGGAGCCAACTGCCATATATGATGCCATAATAACTGATTTAGAATTTGCTATACAAAATCTACCGAATAGATGGAATAATACTGCTGATCAGGGAAGAATTACTAGTGGAGCTGCAGCGGCAATGCTAGCAAAAGTATATTTAACTATGGCAGGATATCCTCTAAATCAAAAAGATAAGTTTCAAAATGCAAATAAACTTTTGACCGATTTTGTGGATAATAAAACTTATGGAAGCCATTATGCTCTTTTTGATAATTACGCAGATATGTTTAACGATCAGCTAGCTCCAGGTAACGAAGGTGTTTGGGTTATTAATTTTACAAGAGGAACATTTGGACAAGGAAGTGACTTTCACACAAACTATGCACCATTAGAATTGTATTATGCAAGTGGTATAGGATTAACTTACGGCGGAGGATGGAGTAATGGTATACCCACTCAACGCTTTTACGATAGTTACGATAAAATAAATGATGAAAGATTTAAGCATACTTATTGGAGTTCGACTGCGGAAATTCCAGAAGAGTATAATAATTTGGTAGGTAAGGACCAAAACGGAAATCCTATCCACATAGAATTTTACAGGCCTCATGTTAAAAAATTTAGAGAAAAAACGCCTAATAATAATTCTCATCGTACAGGATTAGATCATTCAATAATTAGATATGCAGATGTACTTTTAATGTACGCTGAAGTATTGAACGAATTAAATGATAGCCGTTGTTATAATTATATTAATATTGTTAGAAACAGGGCGGGTTTAGAAGATTTACCTCAAATGTCACAAACTGCGTTTCGTGAGCATATAATGTTGGAAAGAGCATGGGAATTATGTTTTGAAGGCGACAGAAAATTTGATTTGGTGAGATGGGGTGTTTACACAACACGCACTCCGGAGTGGAATCCTCAAGTTGTAGGAAATATCAAAACAGGCAAACATGAGTTCTGGCCAGTTCCTCAATCCCAAAGAGACATTAATGAAAATTTGACCCAGAACGACGGTTGGTAATCTACCTATTTAATTATAAAATTATGCTTAAAATTAAAACACTAATTATTTGTTCGATTGCAATTATTAATTTGCAAATAATTTTTTCTCAAACAGTAACAATTCCCATTGAAACTGAAAATATTGCTATTATTCTTCAAACGGATGCAGAGAATCGTTTAAAGATTTCATACACAGGTAAAAGTTTAGATAATAAAAAAGAATACGAAGTAGCTAAAAATGTGTATAATCTAAATTCTGAAGGTGCAGCTTCTAATACGTTGGCCTACTCTGTGGCCGGTATTGATAATAATTTTGTTGAACCATCAATTGCAGTTGTGCATGCTGATAATAACAACTCGGTTGACTTAAAGTATCAAAGGCATTCTGTGAATAACGCTGCCGATGGTGCACAAATAACTAAGATAGAATTAAAAGATCCTCTTTACCCGTTTTTTGTAAATATTTTTTATAAGACATGGAAGAATTTAGATGTTATAGAACAGTGGACGGAAATTAAACATAATGAATCGAATACAGTACTATTGAATAAATATGCTTCGGCAAATCTTTATTTTTTCGAAAAAGATTACTTTCTTACAAGTTACAACGGTTCTTGGGGAAAAGAAATGCAGCCCGCAATGACGCATCTAAAACAAGGGATGCATACTATTCAGAGCCGTTTGGGTACACGTGAAAATCTGCATACATCTCCAAATTTCATGTTGTCGTTCAATGAAGAATCTACAGAAGAATCCGGTACTGTCATGATCGGCCAAATTGCCTGGAGTGGAAATTTTTCAATTCAGTTTGAAACTGATGTATATAAAAATCTTCACCTCGTGGCAGGAATCAATCCCTATCAATCAACTTATCACTTGAAGCCCAATGAAACACTCGAAACTCCTCGGTTTATTTATACATTATCTTTTGAAGGTAAGGGTAAAGCAAGTAGAAATTTACATAATTGGATGAGAAGTTATCAATTGATCGACGGTGAAGGCTCAAGATTGACGTTGTTGAATAATTGGGAAGCCACTTATTTCGATTTTGATCAGGAGAAACTTGTAAGTTTATTTGACGGAGCGAAAATATTGGGAGTTGATATGTTTCTTTTAGACGATGGTTGGTTTGGCAATAAATACCCTCGTAACGACGATAAAGCCGGCTTGGGAGACTGGGAAGTAAACAAGAATAAATTACCCGACGGAGTTCCTTATTTGGTAAGAGAAGCCGAAAAAAGAGGTGTGAAGTTCGGTATTTGGATTGAACCGGAGATGGTCAATCCTAAGAGTGAGTTATACGAAAACAAAACGGATTGGGTGTTGAGAGAGGAGAATAGAAAAGAAATTTATTTCAGAAACCAGTTGGTTCTCGATTTAACTAATCCAGAAGTTCAAGACTTCGTGTTTGATGTTGTGGATGATCTATTCACACAAAATCCCTCCTTAGCATTTATAAAATGGGATTGTAATGCTCCTATTTTCAACGGGCATTCAAAATATCTGGAAAGAAACAAAATACCCCAATCTCATTTATATGTTGAGTACACAAAAGGGCTATTGAAAGTTTTGGAAAGGATTCGGGATAAGTATCCTCAAGTGCCTATGATGTTGTGTTCAGGTGGTTCAGGAAGATCTGATTATAATCTGTTTAAATATTTTACGGAATTCTGGCTTAGTGATAATACCGATCCGCTGGAGCGGATATTTATTCAATGGAATTTTACTTATCATTATCCCTCCATCACAATGTGTAACCATGTTACAAACTGGAGAGACACTTCCATAAAATATAAAGTTGATGTTGCTTCTATGGGCAAGTTGGGTTTCGATATTGTAGTGAATGAGCTAGATAAGGATGATTTACAGTTTTGCCAAGAAGCTATTAAAAATTATGACGATTTTAAAGAAATTGTTTGGCATGGAGACATGTATCGTTTAGTTAATCCTTACGAAAATGATTTCGCATCATTGATGTCCGTAAACTCTCAGAAATCTGAAGCTGTTATGTTTAATTATTTGGTTAATGATCGATTTATGCCTTTCGTTTCCATGCGGCCTGTTAAACTTAAAGGTTTAGATTCCAATAAGGTATACAGAGTTACCGAGATAAATTTATATCCAAATCAGAATTCCTGGATAGACAGCACGAAAACTTATTCAGGCGATTTTTTAATGAATATTGGCTTTAATCCTCACCTACATTTGCAAAGAAAGAGCGTAGTTCTTAAAATTGAAGAAATCTGATTAAAATAAGCGTCGGTGGTAATCGTAAAAAATAAAGTTGCTTCTTTGAAGGGTAAAGAAATTCTTCTGTATAGGCTTGAAAATAGAACAGGAGCTTATATTGAATTACTAAACCTGGGAGCAACTTTATTTTCTATTTTCATACCCGATAAAGAGGACAAACTCGTAAATGTAATTCTCAATTACCCGAAAATAGAAGATTACTTCCATAACGAGTTTTATTTAGGCTCCACGATAGGGCGGGTTGCAAATAGAATATCCAATGCCGGTTTTTTATTGAATGGAAAAAAATACGAATTAGATAAAAATGATAATTTTAATTCCAACCACGGTGGCTACTCGGGTTTGCATGGCAAAATCTTCGATTCACAATCGGATGATAATAAAGTAACTTTTTCTACTACAAGTTACGACGGTGAAAGCGGATTCCCAGGAAATCTAAAGGTCTCTGTAACTTATTCTTTTTCGGAGAGCAACGAAGTTGTGATAAAATATAAAATAAAAGCGGATAAAGAAACGCCCGTAAATTTAACAAATCACGCGTATTTCAACTTATCCGCCGAAAGAACGACCATTAAAGATCACTCATTGAAAATTGAGTCAGATTATATTCTCGAAATGGATGATGAGTTTCTTCCCACGGGTAAGGTATTACTAATAGATGATTATTTCGCATTTGATTTTCGTGAAACTAAAAAGATTTCCGATTTGATGATTTTAAAAAAAGATAAAATGGAGGGATATAACACCTATTTTATATCTAATAATAAAATCAACTCCTTGAAGGATTTAGCCACGCTCATATCTCCTTCATCAGGAATAGTCATGACGCTAAAATCTACAATGCCGGGTTTCATGCTATATACGGGAGATTATCTTGCCGAACAACATAAACCTTTATCAGGGATTTGTTTGGAAGCACAACATTATCCTGATGCCCCAAATCATGAAAACTTTCCTTCAATATATTTAAAACCTGATAAGCTTTGGGAAGAAACAATCATTTATTCTTTCTCAAAAGTTTAAAATCTATTTTTCTATAGCGGAATTTATGGTTACATCTGTTTTATGAACCTCAATCCTCCTCATTTTCTTCTTCCTCCGGATCAAAAGGTTGTGGCGCTTCTATAGAAGGGAAGACCCGATGGACGTTCTCCGCAATTTTTTCGGCAAATTCTTCCAGATCCATATTCATGGCTTGAGCGGCTTGCAGATAAACTTCCCGAATATCCATTACATCCTCGTCTGTTTCACAGAAGAGCGACTCAATGGGAATAATTTCCATAGACTCCACGTTAATATCATCTCCTACGGAGAAAAGAAAACCTTCGTTTATGAGTCTTTGAGTGAGTTCAGGTTTTCCACGATAACCATGAATGATCCATGGTTGTTTAGGAGAAATTTCTTTACGTACTTGTATAAGTTCCTCCCAAGCTTTCACACAATGAATAATCAGCGGTTTGCCTAATTTCTCTGAAAGAGCTATGTGTTCTTTGAACACGGGTATTTGAATATCGTAAGAAGGGCCTTTGAGTTTATCGAGTCCTGTCTCTCCGATAGCCACGATACGCGGATTGGATATAATCTCTTTTAAATAAGCGAGTTGATTTTCACTTCCTTCGGAATACCAAGGATGGATGCCACAGGAAAAAGCGTGACGGTTATAAGATTCTTTGGCTACCTCAAATTCAAGAGGATAAACATCCAGGATACACGAGTGATAAGGATCATCGGTATCCTCTAACAAAATTTGATGTGTGTGAACGTCGTATAATTCCATTTTAAAATTTTAATCTGCTTTCGAACTGCGTTTCTTAGGTTTTGGTTCAGGAACCGGATCATATCCTGATCCTCCCCAAGGGTTGCAACTGAGAATGCGTTTTGCCGATAAATACGCTCCTTTAAAAGGCCCGTGTTTTTTTAATGCTTCTATGGTGTACAAAGAACAAGTGGGCGTATATCGGCAACTGGGCGGAGTTAAAGGAGAAATGGCATATCTGTAAAAATATACAGGAGCTAATAAAATTTGAGTCAGCAAATTTTTCAGAAATTTCATTTCTCTCCTTGAGTAATTAGTTGGTCGGATAGTTCACCTATGGCTTTGCATACACTTTTCTCTATAATGGCATACCCCGTAAGTTCTTCTTTTAAGTAAATGAATGCGATGTCTAAATGGATACCTTCGCGTAACCGGCTGATGTTGAATTTGTGTTTATTCAGTCTGTACGCTTCGCGTATGAGCCTTTTCATTCTGTTTCGTTTTACCGCCGATTTTATTTTTTTCTTGGGTATGCTTATCAAAACAGAGATAGAAGGTTTGTTGGTTCCATCGTATACATAAAAAACTATCCTTAGTGGGTAAGCTATAAAGGACTGGCCATTGGCAAACAAAGCATCGATTCTTTTTTCTCCCGATACGCGTTCGTTCTTGGTAAAAGTAAAACTCCGTCCTTCATTCATAGAAACAGCATTTCCTCCGAAAGCAATTATTGCAACAAAGATAATTATTTTTATAATCCGATGTTATGCCTGCGGGGTAAAATTTACAATATGCAACTGCGGTAAAAATCGCTGTGGAGATTATGCGTTTTTTTTGTGGTTTTGTTTCAGAAAGGCATCCAGTGCGGCAGTCATGGACGGATATTCGGGTTGCGGAGCCACACAATCGAGTCTGAAACCTTCTTCCTCGATGGCTTTTGCTGTGGTTGTGCCGAAACATCCGAAGGCCATATCGGCCTGATCGAAATTAGGGAAATTCTTTTTTAAAGAACTTACTCCCAAGGGACTGAAGAAAAGAATCATATCGGTATTAATAACCTCACCGTCTTCAAAATCGTTACTCACGGTTCTGTACATAACGCTTTCGGTGAAATTTAATTTTTTTTCGGTGAGATATTTCGATACTTCTGCGTTATGTTCTTCGGGAACGGGAAACAGAAGTTTTTCTTTTGAATGCTTTGTGAAAGCGGTGTTTAAGCCTTCAATTTTTCCGCTTGGGCTGAAGAATATTTTTCTTTTTCTGTAAACGATATATTTTTGTAGATAGAGCGCCACGGTTTCTGAAATGCAAAAATACTTCATTGTTTCGGGCATGGTAATTTTCAATTCTTCACAAAGCGAAAAGAAATTATCTACTGCTGTTCTCGATGTCATTACGATGCCTGTGAAATCGAGAATATTGATTCGTTGATGGCGAAATTCTTTCAGCGAAACTCTTTCTACTTTGATGAATGGCCTGAATTGAATTTCCACATGATATTTCTCCGCTATTTCGTAATAGGGTGATTTATCGTTACTTGGTTTAGGTTGAGAGATGAGTATTTTTTTTACTTTTCGAATGCTCATAAGAGGTTTTGCCCATTGTTTATTAAAGAAACGGCGCCTTTGTAGATTAATAAATAAGGTGCTATTTCAACGGCGCAAAGGTACACAAAATAATAGAGAAAACCAATTTTGTTTTTAACAAAAATATTTAACAAATTTCGGAAAATCACTAACTTATTAATAAAAAATATTATAATTAGTGAAATCAAAGCAATTTCTCTCGATTCGGGAATGAAAATAAAGAAAATAGCCGGAACAAAAAACAGAATTCCAAGTATTTCAATTAGCCACAAAAATTTCTCTACCCAAGTATCAATATCTAATTTCGGAAAAATAAGCCCGGTTATTTTATACATCAGATATTTAATGCCGAAATACAACAATATTCCCAAGAATATGATAACAAAAATAAGGATCAATACATTCCTGTGTAACGTAAGTTGTTGATTTGTGTATAAGAACCCAAAAATAATTATACTCGATATTAAAGCTGTTTGCAGGATCAAGAAAACCTCTCCCCAAACTTCGGTAGTTGTAATTTGCTCTTTAGAAGTTACGAGGGAGTTTCGCTTAAAACTAAATACATTTTTCAAATTGGTAATTAAGGCGTTGCCCTCCCTGCGCATAAAAAAAGCAAAGAAAATGAAACTCGCGACAAACAAAAGAAAAAAAACGCTTTCTATGTTAGCCGATTGAAATGACCGTCCAGCAAATCCGTCCCAAAAAGAGTTTTTTACAAAAGCAGTTGTGTCGATATCGAAAAACAGATTCGAAGAATCCGTTGATAAAACCTTAAAATCCGAAAACCCCACAGGAACTGTGTCCTGTTGCGAAGCAACGGATTCTCTGCCAATGTATAAAGGAACGGAATCAGAAATTGTATGAGGGATTGTATCGGGCACGCTGCAATTTTTATGTAAAATTACAATTCTTTTTTGTCATATTTTGGTATTGCATGAAAAGCCTCGGAATTTTTTCGGATAGCTTCAAATATTTCGGTTGTGGAGGATGCCACTTGCCACATTTCTTTGTATGCGGCGTTCATAAAATTCTCCGAAATTATTGTATCGAGAAATTTCAGAAATTGGTTGTAATATCCGTTTGTATTTAAAATAATTACCGGTTTTTTATACAGTCCCAACTGTTTCCAGGTAAGAATTTCTGCGAGTTCTTCCAATGTTCCCAATCCGCCGGGCAATGCAATTGCCGCGTCGGAGTGTTGGGCCATTAAATTCTTTCTTTGGTGTATGCTTTCGGTAACTACAAGTTCGGTTAGTTGGGGATGACACCATCCGGAATCGACCATGAATTTAGGAATTATTCCTTTAACTCTTCCGCCGTGTTCAAGTACACTGTCGTTTACAGCGCCCATCAATCCTTGAAAGCCGGCCCCGGTAATACAAGTAATGTTATTTACTGCCAATAATTTTCCCAATTCCCGGGCTTCGTTAATATAACTTTTGTCTATTTTGGAACTCGATGCACAATAAACCACAACGGTTTTTATTCTTTCTTTCATTTTGTTGATTTCTGAACATTTCGGAGCAACAAAAATAGCTAAAAACAACAAGAAGAAAAATTAAAATAATTTGTAGTATCTTTGTCTAACAAATTTGATGTAAGCAAATGAAGATTCAGATCATTAACGGCCCTAATTTAAATTTACTCGGAACAAGAGAACCCGATGTTTACGGAAGCAGTTCTTTTGTTGATTATTACGAGAAATTGAAGTTAGACTTTCCCGATGTTGAGATGCATTACTTTCAATCGAATGTGGAGGGCGAAATAATCAATAAAATTCACGAAACAGGATTTTCATACGCCGGAATTATCTTAAACGCGGGCGGTTACACGCACACTTCCGTGGCTATTCGCGATGCTATAAAAGCGGTTTCCACGCCTGTAATTGAAGTTCATATCTCAAACGTTCATTCTCGCGAAGATTTTCGTCATCAATCCATGATCTCAGCAGTTTGCGCGGGTGTTATTGCCGGTTTCGGGCTCAATTCATACAGCCTCGCTATCGAAGCGGTTAGAGCAATATTCAAAGCAAAAAATCCATCTCCAAAATCATAATTCATTATTTTATGTTTAAACATACAAAAATCATCGCTACCATTTCCGATCAAAGATGCGATGTGCCTTTTCTTGAACGTTTATTCGATGCCGGCATGAATGTGGTGAGGCTCAATTCGGCACATTTAAACGAAGAAGGTTTTCTTAAAATAGTGAACAATGTAAGACAAGTCTCAAATCAGATCGCTATTTTGGTCGATACCAAAGGGCCCGAAATTCGCACAACATTTGCCGAAGTTCCCATTGAATTAAAAACAGGGGAAACTATTAAAATCAAAGCCGATCCTGATGGCATCTCATCTAAAGAAATACTATACGTCTCTTACCGCAACATTGTTGAGGAAATGAAAGTAGGCGACGAGCTATTGATTGACGACGGGGAAATAAACCTGAAAGTATTGGAGATATTTCCTGATTATCTGTTGTGCAAAGCTCAAGACGATGGAGTTATCGGAAGCCGCAAGAGTGTTAATATTCCGGGAGTTCGTATTAATTTGCCCGCCATTACAGAACGCGATAAAAAATTCATCGCGTTGGCTGCTCAACACGATATCGATTTCATTGCACACTCTTTCGTGCGAAGCAAAGATGACGTTACAGTAGTGCAAGTCATTTTAGACGAACTGAACAGTCCCATAAAGATCATTGCCAAAATAGAAAATCAGGAAGGGGTAGATAGAGCAGACGAAATATTGGAAGCAGCTTACGGCATTATGATCGCCCGCGGCGATTTGGGAATTGAAGTAGCGCAAGAAAAAATACCCGGCATACAACGTATTCTCATAAAAAAAGCCATCCACCATAAAAAGCCGGTTATTGTTGCTACGCAAATGCTTCACTCAATGATACTGAACCCGCGTCCAACGCGAGCCGAGATCACGGATATTGCCAACGCCATTTATTACCGTACCGATGCCATTATGCTAAGCGGCGAAACCGCTTACGGAAAATATCCGGTTGAGGCGGTGAGCACTATGACAAAAACCGCTTACGAAGCAGAAAAAACCAAATTGGCGGAAAATGATATTCGGGTGCCTTACGATCAGGATGACGAGCGCGAGATAACCGAGTTTTTAGCAAAACAAGCCGTAAAATCATCGTTGCGATTGAATGTGAAAGCAATCGTTACAGACAGCCACACCGGAAGAACCGCGCGCGTTTTGGCCGCGTTTCGCGGCAAAAGTCCGATTTACGCAATCACGACCACCGAAAGATTGGCTCGCGAGTTGGCGCTGTCTTACGGCATTTGGGCAGAACATCAAACAGGAAAAGGTGATGGAAACACCAAAGAGAGCCGGCGGGCTTATTTTATCGAAGCGATTAGAAAATTAATCGATAAAAAATTCATCAGATCAAAAGACAGGGTCGCGTATTTGGGTGGAAGTTTGGGAGAGACCGGCGGCACAACTTACTTGGAAATTTGTGAAGCCCAGAGAATACTCGAAGCAAAAGAAAAATATAATTTGCCCGATTATACAACTTAAAATTCACAGGATGATAATCAAGGATAACATAAAGAAAGACTCCAAAAGGTTTCAGGATTTATGTAAATATCACAATGTAAGGTATTTATATGCTTTTGGTTCTTCGGTTAACGATGCAAAGTTTGATCCTAACGTAAGTGATATTGACCTTTGAATAAATTTAACGCATTGAATACTGCACATGCTATAGAAAACGATTCAAAATTAATATCAGTAAGAAATAGATTGGTACATGCTTACGATGTGATTGATAATTCAATTATTTGGCTGATCATAAACAAATATTTACCCCAACTTAAAGTTGAAATAAGGGAAAAGTTTCCCGATTTAAAATAACAAGCCCACTTTGGATAATACCGACCAATACATTCTTAACCACATCGACAAAGAGCCGGATTTGCTTGCGCAAATAAACAGGCAGGCACATGTAAAATTATTGCATCCGGGTATGGTGTCGGGGCATTTACAAGGGCGGCTGCTAAAAATGTTGGTGCAAATGATCCGCCCGCAACAGGTGTTGGAAATTGGTACCCACACCGGTTATTCAGCCTTGTGTATGGCCGAAGGATTATCGGAAGAAGCGCATTTACATACCATCGAGATCGATGATGAAATGGAGGATTACATAAAAGATAATTTTGCCAAAACCCCTCTGTCGGATAAAATTACGCTTCATATCGGCGATGCCGGTAAAATTGTCCCCGAATTCGGCAACAATTTCTTCGATCTTGTTTTTATCGATGCGGATAAAAGAAACTATTGGCGTTTATTCGAAAGCGTTTATCCCAAACTAAAAAAAGAAGGATTTATCATCGTCGATAATACTTTGTGGTACGGCAAAGTAATAGAGGAAGTGGAAAGTAACGATTGGCAGACCAAAGGAATTGTAGAGTTTAATGCAAAATTGGCGGGCGATCCGCGGGTGGAGAAGGTAATTCTTCCTGTTAGGGACGGGCTCACGCTCATCAGAAAAAAATAAGAAGTATGGAATCGAACAGACAACAAAAAATAAACCGGTTAATTCAAAAAGAGTTGAGCGAGATCTTTCTCCTCGAAACGAAAAAAATGCCCGGAGTACTCATCTCCGTAACCAACGTCCGTGTTTCGCCCGATTTGGGCATTGCGCACGCTTATCTGAGCATTTTTCCTTCGGAAAGATCGGATGAATTGATAAACAATATCAACGATAATGTAAAATCCGTCAGGTACAACCTTGGTAAAAGAGTAGGAAAACAACTTCGTGTTGTGCCCGAACTGAATTTCCATTTGGACGATTCGCTCGATTATATCGACAATATCGACCGGCTGTTGAATAACGATTAAAAACAGAACAAAGAGCTCATCACTCATCATTATAACTATTTTGAACGTTTCCTTTTTCATAGCGCGCCGATACCTTTTTTCAAAGAAATCGCACAATGCCATAAACGTAATATCCATTATTTCGGTTTGTGGAATTGCCATTGCAACCATGGCGATGGTTTGTGTCTTGTCGGTTTTTAACGGGTTCGGCGGCATTGTGGAAAGTATGTTCAGCGCTTTCGACCCCGATTTGAAGATCACTTCCAACACCGGAAAAGTATTCGATTATCATACGCCCGAATTCGATAAAGCCTTGCAGGTTGGCGGAGTTCAAATGGTCTCCGAATCGTTGGAAGAAAATGCGCTCTATAAATTCCAAGACCGTCAGGTGCCGGTGTTGGTGAAAGGTGTATCGGAAGACTTTAAACTGATGACGGATATGGATAAACTCATCATAGACGGGAGTTTTATGTTGTCGGAAGATGTAGTGAATTACACCACGTTGGGAGCGGGATTAGCTGTAACCCTCGGAGTGAGAGCCGGCTTTATCGATCCGATAGAAATTTACGCACCCAAGCGCGATGTAAGGGTGAATCTGGCAAACCCGAGCGCGGCGTTTTCGCGCGAGGACGTCCAAATCGGAGGCGTTTTTATTATCAATCAGCCCACTTACGACAACGAATTGGCCATAATTCCCATACAAATGGCGCGCGAGCTTTTCCGCTACGACAACGAAGTTACTTCGCTCGATATAAAGCTCGATCCAGATGCTTCTGTGAAAAAAGTAAAATCGGACATGCAAAGCATCTTGGGCGGCGGTTTTGTGGTGGAAGATCGTTACGAACAGCAGAAAGAATCGTTCAGGATGTTGCAGATCGAGAAATGGGTAACCTTTCTTATTCTTGCGTTTATTCTACTCATCGCGGTTTTTAACGTGGTGGGCTCCTTGTCGATGCTCATCGTTGAGAAAAAAGAAGATATCGTGAGCCTGCAAAACATGGGCGCTTCCAATCAATTGATTTCGAGGATTTTTCTTTACGAAGGCTGGCTGATAACCTTGCTCGGTATTGTTGTCGGAATTGTTATCGGGCTTGCGCTTTGCTTGCTTCAGCAGCATTTCGGGCTTTTGCGTTTAAGTAATGTGCCCGGCGCTTACGTGGTGGACGCTTATCCGGTAATAGTTAAATTTTGGGATATTGTAACCGTTTTTGTGGTTGTAAGCGTTATTTCGTTGCTAACGGTGTTGTATCCAGTAAACAATTTAAGGAAAAAACTTAATTCAAGATAATGAAAATAGCAGTTATTGGAACAGGTTACGTAGGATTGGTTTCGGGCGCGTGCTTCGCCGAAATGGGCGTGGATGTTACATGCGTGGATATCGACAGCGAAAAGATAGAAGGCCTGAAGAAAGGAATTATTCCGATATACGAACCCGGATTAAAGAATATTGTTGTTCGCAATTATGATGCCGGACGATTGAAGTTTACAACCGATCTGCCTTCGGTTTTGAACGATATGGACATTGTTTTCATAGCCGTAGGCACACCTTCGGATGAAACCGGAAATGCCGAAATGAAATACGTGTGGACGGTTGCCGAAACCATTGCAGAATACATTACCAAACCGTTATTGATCGTTACCAAAAGTACCGTTCCGGTGGGAACATCGCATCAGATAAAAGAGCGCGTAGAAAAAAGATTAGAAGAACGTGGATTGGGCGGCCTCGCTTTCGATGTGGCTTCGAACCCCGAGTTTCTGAAAGAAGGCGCCGCCGTGGACGATTTCATGAGCCCCGACCGTGTGGTGGTGGGCGTGGAATCCGAAAGGGCGAAAGAACTGATGACGCGACTTTATCGTCCGTTCCTGCTCAACAACTTCCGTGTGATTTTTATGGATATTCTCTCATCGGAGATGACGAAATACGCGTCGAACGCGATGCTGGCAACGCGCATCAGTTTTATGAACGACATAGCCAATTTGAGCGAACTGGTGGGAGCCGATGTAAATATGGTGCGCCGCGGTATAGGTAGCGACACGCGCATCGGCCGCAGTTTTCTGTACCCGGGCTGTGGTTACGGTGGCAGTTGTTTTCCGAAAGATATTCGCGCCATCGTGAAAGTGGCTGAAAATGTAGGTTACGATATGAAGGTGCTGAAAGCGGTTGAAGATGTAAACGAAAACCAAAAAAAGATACTATTCTATAAGTTCAACGAGTTCTTCGGTGGAGACATCGAAGGAAAAACCGTTGCCGTGTGGGGTTTATCATTCAAGCCCGAAACCGATGATGTGCGCGATGCTCCCTCGCTCACGCTTATTAACAGTTTGCTGGAATCGGGTGTTCAGGTTCGTGCTTACGACCCCGCCGCTATAAGCGAAGCCGAAAAGCATTTCGGCGACAGCATTTATTACGCCAAAGATATTTATGATGCCGCCAACGAAGCCGATGCGCTTATCGTTCCCACGGAGTGGAAAGAATTCCGTATGCCCAACTGGGATATCCTCAAAAAAATCATGAAAAACAACCTGGTGGTCGATGGCAGAAATATCTACAATAAAGAAGAACTGGCTTCGTATGGTTTTGAGTACAGGGGAATAGGGCAGAAGTAGTTTTTGGTTTTTAAGACAAGCGTAGATGTGGAATAAGTTGAAGGTTAGAGAAAACAATGTCATTCGGGAACGAATCAAGATACAAAAAACCCTAATTGATTGATGTTCAATTAGGGTTTTGTTTTTCAAGTACCCAGAGCCGTGTTTGAAATAAACGAATAAATAAAACATATTGAAATCCTCCTTTATAATATATTGATATTGATATACATATAGATACGAGAATTGAGTCTTTAAAATAATATTGAAATTTATTGCAAATAATTGCATTATGTGGTGCAAGTGTGGTGCAAATATTGTATCTTTGCACCACGAGCAAACCAATGAAATTCAATATTATGTCAACAATTCAGGCGTTTATTAGAACAACAAAAAGAAAAACAAATTCTGTAAATGTTAGGTTTAGGTTAAGGGATGGCAGAAGTGTTCAACTTTTTCATAAAAGCGAATTAACAATTGATCCGGAAGTGTGGGATGAAAAAAAGCAAGCTATTAAAGCCAAAGTTATTTATCCGGCAAAGGAAAGGAAAGAATTCAATGATGCTGTAAATGAAAGAAAAAGACTAATAGATGATATTTACAATGATGTTAATAACAAGAAGTTATTCACATCAGAAATGTTGGATATTGAAGTCGACAAGAAAATTAATCCTCAAAACTATCCGGAGCTATTTGCAGATGAAAAAGGACAAACTTTTTTCGAAGCATTCGACGAATTCTTAAAAGTAAGAAAACTGTCAACAGTTAGGATTAATAATTTCAAGGTAATTAAGCGAGCATTGCAAAGGTACGAGATATATAAAAGATACACAAGTCGCCCCGTAATTCTAACCTTTGACAATATCACTTCTGAAACACTTCGGGACATTGAAGAATTTATGCGTAATGAACATCAAATTTTCATTGATCACCCAAACATTTACGAACAGATTCCGGAAAAGAGGACACCCCAGAAGAGAGGTCAAAACACCATAAATGATATTTTTACAAAAATAAGAACCTTTATTCTTTGGGCAATAAAAGAAGAGAAAACCACAAACAATCCTTTTAATAATTTTACCGTAGAAGAAAGCGTTTATGGCACACCTTATTACATTAGCATAGAAGAAAGGAATAAGCTTTACAATGCAGACCTCTCAAAGCGCCCACAGTTAGCCATTCAGCGAGATATATTTGTATTTCATTGTCTTATTGGATGCAGAGTGGGAGACTTATATAAAATGACAAAAGCCAATATAATTGACGGAGCAATAGAGTATGTAGCAAGAAAGACCAAAGATAATCGGCCTATTACAGTAAGAGTCCCATTAAATCCAATAGCTTTGGAAATTTTAGAGAAGTATCCTGACAGTCCAAAGCTCTTGCCTTTCATAAGCGAGCAGAAATACAATGACGCAATAAAAGATATGTTTCTCCTTGCAGGTCTTACAAGGTTGGTAACTGTAATAAATCCCACAACTCGGGAAGAAGAAAAAAAACCACTAAATGAAATTGCAAGTTCCCACATTGCAAGAAGAAGTTTCGTCGGAAATTTGTACAAACAAGTAAAAGACCCTAACTTAGTTGGCTCATTAAGTGGTCACAAAGAAGGAAGCAAAGCTTTTGCTCGTTACAGAGATATTGATGATGATATGAAAAAAGAGCTTGTGAATTTATTAATTTGAATTCTTACTAAGAAATCTTTATGGATAAAACGATTGAGACACCATTTTTCAAAGCCTTTGAATTTGGGGGAGTTGTACATAATTGTATTGATTATTTTAGGCATAAATACGATTTGGGATATTATCCACAAGATAAAAACAATAAGTTAGATGCTAAATGGCAAAACTATTTCGACACCGTTTTGCCTGAACGTATTTTTAACGCAACCGAAGAATTTGATGATACTGTTATTGCCTATGCAGAAAGTCCATTAATAAACGAAATTGAAAGAAATCTAAACGAATGCCAGTCGGAACAGCAAAAAGAAAGATATTTATTTTCGTTGCTGAAGCCATTCAATGAAATTTCAAAAATATATTGTCCAACCGCTGAAATAAATCGTTTGAATAAAGAAATCCTAAACTGTGAGAATGAAAAAAAACAATGGATGTCCTTGCCTTTAAATAAAATTCTTTATAATACGTCGGGAGAGGTGGCAGGAACACCCAAAGAACAAATTGAGGCTTGCAATGAATTCATAATCGATTACAAAAACAGAATTGAAAGAATATACTTTATAAATAAGCGCTTTATTGAAATCACTAACCAACAGATTAATGAAAAAGGTACCGTCGAGCATTGTTTAGAAATGTTTGTACACATAAAATTCTTATTCACAAATAGATTAGATGCACTTTTACTTACTTATGGCATTGATTTAATGAAGCTCCAGGAAAAAAGTGGCATTTATCTTAAAAGCCATCGTCTTATCACTGATATTGATTGGTATATTGGCAGCTTAGAGTTAGCCGAAAAATACATCAATGATTTAAAAACACAAGAGCCGGGTATAATAGAAAATAATAACAAAAACAATAATCAAATATCAAACTCTATGAATTACAGCAAACTTATTATTGATGCTTACATCGAGAATGAAGAGCATAGAACCCCATTTAAATCTTTTTTCAAAAGAGAAGCTCAGAAAGCTCAGCGTGATGAATTTATAGAACCGGAAGACTTATTTAATGGGTGTTTATATGTTCTAAGTAAATTTAAATCAGAAATTGAAAATCAATATGACAGGAGGTACAAAGAAAATGATTTTGTTATAGCAAGTGTTGAGTCAGGGAAAGGTATGATATGTGATGGGGTTCATATTACTGATCCCGAAAATGAAAAAATTAAAGCTCACTTAAAGTATATTGAAAGAGATAAAGAGTTTATAAAAAATAGGGGATATAAAACAAATTACGATTATTCCTGTAATGTTTTATCGAGTGGAGAGATTGCAGATTTTCTTTCTTTAGATAATGCTATAGAATTACATTGGCCAAATCTTGAAGAAATTGAAGAAGGAATTATAAAAGCCAAAGAAGAGTTGCTTAATATAAAACCGCAAAATTCAAGGGGAAGTGGAAACAACCCCGAGCCTAATTCTTTCCAAGACTTTTTCCTTATTCAAGACAAAGTTAAAATAAACTCAATTATTGAAATGATAAAAAAAGAATTAAACGCTTCCGGTTCAAAAGCCCTTACACTTGCGCTATACACCGTTGCAATGCAGAAAAAAGGATATATTGCCTCAACAATAAATCAAACAAAATTTCACGCAGCCATCAAGGAAATAGTGGGAAAATCAGCGGGCACAAGATCTAATTTTTCAGAGAAAGTTACAGAATTGAATCAAAATCAGTATAAAAAAGAATTGGAGGAGTTTTTAAAAAGGTTCCCCTAAATATTTCGACTTTCAACACCGTTTAAAACAAAGGAAATAAAATGCAATATATTGGTATTTAGCCTTATAGGTTCTTAATTGAATAAAAAATGAAAAGCGAATAAATTTTTTCATTATATAAAATACTTATATTCAATCTCAGAGACAAAAAGAGACAAAAAGAAACAGTCCCTTTTTGTCTTTTTATTATGTTGCACCCAATACTATTTTTGCAATGTTCATCCTATCAAAGCGACCGTAAACCTTTGAAGTGGATTGAATTTATTTGCAAAGGACTGATTTACGGCTAATCCTGCGCAATGAATCTTTTAATAATTGACGATTATGATACAAATTAAAGATTTATTAGGAAGTGGCAATATCACCATCGCTGTTTCGCTAAATGACCTGAAAGTTTTTGCGAAAGAACTTGTGGAAACCACTAAACAAGAACTTCAGCAACAAATTACCGAAGCCAATGCCGAAACATTTCCGTCTCCCGATGAAGTGTCAAAAATATTAGGTGTTGATAGAAGCACACTTTGGAGATGGCACAAAAAAGGCTACTTATGTCACAATGAAGTAGGCGGAAAAAGGAAATACCGAATGAGCGAGGTTAATGCAATTTTAAATGGAGGGAAGTAAAATGATACACTACGATGATTTTTTCAAAGAGCAATACGAGCGTATTCTCCGTAAACTCGATAAAATCGCAAGCGATTTCATTTACAGCAGGCAATTACCGGAGGAAATATTTGTCGATAATCCCAAGTTTATGGAACTAATGAATATTAGCCAAAAAACGGCACAATTGTGGCGCGACAAAGGAATTATCGGTTATTCACAGATAGGGAATAAAATCTATTATCGAGTATCCGATATAAAAGAGTTATTAGACAGCCATCACGTTAAAGCGAAAAGACAGGAGGGTATTATATGATAACAAAAAAAGAATCCCCCGCAGACCACCACAATCAAACGGGAGACAATGTAATTTATAATGACAAAGATAACAATTTTATCTTTTTGTTAGGTAAAGATTTACAGGAAAAATTACAACAAAACGATATAAACACAACAATTGGAATCTTTGATGTAAAATCCGCAAATGAATGGATGGAGCAGGCAGCTTTAAGACCAATACCAAAGATGCTGTTCAGCGAATTTTGGTATGAAGGAGAATTATGTATTCTCTTTGCCGACACAAATGTCGGAAAGTCCATTCTTGCTGTACAAATAGGTAATAGCATTTCCAAAGGAAGTGCGGTTCCCGGTTTCAAACTTGAATCCGATGCTCAAAAAATTCTTTATTTCGATTTTGAGTTAACCGACAAACAATTTCAAGGAAGATATTCCGAAAACTACTCCCAATCTTACGATTTTAGTGAGCATTTTTTAAGAGTTGAAATTGATGTTGACGCAGAACTGCCTGATGGAATTTCTTTTGAAGATTATTTAAATAATTCAATCGAACAGGCAATAATACAAACCGGAGCTAAAATTTTGATAATCGACAATATTACCTACCTCAAACACGAAAACGAGAAAGCTAAGGATGCGCTTCCATTGATGAAGCTTTTAAAAAAGCTGAAGAACAAGTACAATCTATCTTTACTTATTTTGGCGCATACGCCAAAAAGAGATATGTCTAAACCAATTACTCGCAACGACCTTCAAGGGAGCAAAATGCTAATGAATTTTTGTGATAGCAGCTTCGCAATTGGCGAAAGCTTTTCCGATAAATCACTGCGTTACGTCAAAATGATTAAAGTCCGTTCTTGCGAACACATTTACGATGCAGATAATGTAATTGTCTGCCAGATAAACAAACCGTCAAATTTTTTACAGTTCGAGTTCTTGAATTTCGATAATGAAGCAAAACACCTGAAAGTCATTACCGACAAAGACAGACAGAAGCTCGAAAGTGAAATACGGCAATGTTTAAATGATGATACAAGTGCATCTGCATATTCCATTGCCAAAAAACTTTGTCCGCAGGAAAGTGATTTCAACAGTTTTAAAGTCAAAGTTACGAGGATAGTAAACAAATTAAGAAAAGCTGAATAGTAACACATAGTAACAATGGTAACACCTGTTACCATTGTTACCAACTGTTTCTAAAATAAATACTATGTACAAACAACCATATTTACAGAAATACACAGGAAAGTCAAGCCGTTTCTCTTGTCCGCAATGTAAGAAGAAAGAATGCTTCACATTGTATCTCAGTGGAGATACAAATCAGGCCATACACCCAACTGTTGGGAAATGTAATCGCGAAATAAAGTGTGGATATCATTATACTCCAAAACAATTTTTTTCCGACAATCCCACTCTGGTAAAAACAAATAAAACCAACTTCAAAGCTATGCAAACAAAACATCAAGAACCACCTGTCAGTTTCATTCCGTGGAAATACGTAAAGGAATCAGCATCTTTCAATTCAAATTT
Organism: Bacteroidota bacterium; assembly: GCA_023424395.1. Taxonomy (GTDB): domain Bacteria; phylum Bacteroidota; class Bacteroidia; order Bacteroidales; family Dysgonomonadaceae; genus JAFADY01. Next base: position 53,598 of record JAFADY010000043.1, read on the forward strand.
CGTTCGGTTCCTTTGCAACCATTTCTCAAAGGAATCCATTCAAACAGCAGTTGAGGAATACGCATTAGGAGCCACCAAGAATCAAGAAGTCATCTTTTGGCAAATGGATATAAACGGTAAATTCCGTACCGGTAAAGTTATGCAATACAACCCCGACACAGGCAAGCGCATCAAACACCAATCCGGCGCAATTAATTGGGTGCATAACATATTAAAAAAAAGTAGTCCCGAATTTAAGGATTTCAATTTACAGCAATGTTATTTCGGTGAACACCTGTTGCGCTTATACCCCAACAAACCCATCGCTGTTGTAGAAGCCGAGAAAACGGCCATAATTGCAAGTATGGTTTTTCCCGATTTTAATTGGCTTGCCGCAGGCAATCTCAACGGACTGAGCCTTGAAAAATCAAAAGTTTTCCAAGGAAAGAAAGTTATCCTTTATCCCGATGCCGGATGCTACACAAAGTGGAAAGAAAAAATGACACAACTTAAATCAGAAATCTATTGCCACATCTCAATTTCCGACCTCGTGGAAAAGCACGCCACACCACAACAAATTGAAAACGGCTACGACATTGCCGATTTCATATTAGAGCAGTTACACAAACCAAATCTTCCACAAGTCTATAACAACAATTTCAGTTCACAGTTAAATAAAATGATTGAAATAAATCCCGCTGTACTATCTCTGATAAATGTATTTGATTTGGAGGAAGTGTAAACATCAACATCTTTTATCTATTTCAATCCACGCTCTTTACAAATGTTTTTGTAATTTTGAGCCAATTATCGAAAGACAAACACACATTATGCCCACACTTCATTGGATAGGAAAAGAAAAAGTAGTCAATCATCATCAAGACGTACCATTTCGTGTATTGGAACACAAGTACGGTTTTACTGCCGGTGAAGGTAAGCAAGACCAAGAAACGGAGAGCGGAAACAAAATCATTCACGGCGATAATTTAGAAGCCTTAAAAGCCCTGCTGCCCCAATACGAAGGACGTATCAAATGTATCTACATAGACCCGCCATATAACACAGGTAATGAAAAGTGGGTATATAACGACAATGTAAACCACCCGAAAATAAAAAAATGGTTGGGCGAAGTGGTGGGCAAACAAGGCGAAGACCTTAGCAGACACGACAAATGGCTCTGTATGATGTATCCGCGACTTGTGCTTTTGCATAAACTTTTGGCTGACGATGGCGCTATTTTTATCTCTATCGACGATAACGAACAAGCTAATCTGAAATTTATGTGTGATGAAATTTTTGGAGGGAATAATTTTGTCGCAAATCTAACTTGGTCAAATAAAGAGGGCGGAGGAAGCTCTGATAGTAAGTATTTTAGAATAAAACACGAATATATATTATGTTATGCAAAAACGTTACAATTATTAGAGATTAGAGGCGTTGAAGTGAGTAACGAAGAAAGGTATAAAGAAGCAGATGAGTATGAATCTATTAGAGGAAAATATTATCTGCAAAAGTTAGGAATGGGGTCTATTCAGTATTCAGAAGCATTAGATTATCCAATAACAACACCTGACGGTTCGTTAGTATTTCCAAAAGACAATAATAATGGGAAAAAAGCTTGTTGGAGATGGAGTAAAGACAAATACGAAAGAGGGTTGAAAAATGGATTTATAGTTATTAAAAAAGACACAAAGAAAATTTGGACGGTATATACTAAACAGTATTTGCGTTGTGATAACGAGGGTAATATAATCCATAGGACACAACGCCCAATGGGCGTGGTGGAAACATTTTCAAGCACGCAGGCTTCAAAATTATTGAGAAATATGAGTATTAATTTTGAGTATTCAAAACCTGTAGCATTAATTGAATATTTATTACAAAGATGTGTACAGAAAAACTCCATCGTACTCGATTCTTTTTCAGGTTCCGGCACCACTGCTCACGCGGTACTAAATGCGAATAAAGACGGTGGAAATCGTAAATTCATTCTGATTGAAATGGAAGATTACGCCGACAGTATCACGGCTGAGCGGGTAAAACGTGTAATGCAAGGTTATGGTACAGGAAAAGATACCACCGAGGGAACAGGTGGAAGTTTCAACTATTACGAATTAGGCAAGCCTCTTTTCAAAGAAGATAAAAACCTGAACGAGGAAGTAGGAGAAGAAAAAATTAGAGAATACATCTATTTTTCCGAAACAAAACAATACTTAGACCGGGAGCAGACACCCGAACACAAATATCTGTTAGATATATACAACGATACAGGCTACTATTTCTATTACGAGAAAGATAAGCTTACCACGTTAAGCATAGAAACGCTTAACATCGTAACAGAACAAGCGGAACAGTACCTTATTTATGCCGACCGTTGTTTGTTAGACAAGGATTATATGTTGGCAAAAAACATTATTTTCAAGAAAATACCAAGAGACATCAGAAGATTTTAACAATGGAACTCAAACAATATCAGCAAGAAGTAATAAACGATTTGTCGGAATATATCCGGTTGCTCGAAGAAACAAAACACATAAGCGTAGCTTTTTCTCGATTTTGGGAAAGCAAGGGGATATCGTTTCACAACATAGAAGATAGTTTTCTAAAACCTTATGATAACTCCATCAAAGGAGTTCCGCGCGTAACAACCAAAGTGCCCACGGCAGGAGGTAAAACATTTATTGCTTGCAATGCGCTAAAACCTATTTTCGACAGCTATCCGCCCGAAAAGCCTAAAGTGGTAGCGTGGTTTGTTCCATCCGACACCATTCTTAAACAAACATACAAAAACCTAAGCGACCCCAATCATCCATACAGGCAAAAAATTGATTCTCTTTTTGGTAATACTGTGAGAGTGTTGGATAAAGAAAGTTTACTTTTCGGACAAGGATTTAATCCGGTGGAAGTGCAAGAACAATTGAGTATATTGGTGCTCAGCGTGCAGTCTTTTGCTTCCAACAACAAAGATGGTCGCCGTGTGTATCGGGAAAATGAAAACCTTGCTCAATTTCCCGAAACATACACTTATCCCGATAAAATGATAGATGGAGCAGACGAAACAGCTTTAATACAGGTAATAGCACAATTGAATCCGGTAATCATTATTGATGAAAGCCATAATTTCGAAGCAAATCTTCGCATCGAAATGCTCAACAGTCTAAATCCGAGTTTCATTTTAGACCTCACTGCAACGCCCAGAGAAAAGAGCAATATCATTAGTTTTGTGGATGCACTGAAACTGAAAGCAGACAATATGGTGAAACTGCCCGTTATTGTTTATAACCACCAAAGTGCCAACGAGGTTATCATAAGTGCTATTCAATTACAGAAAACATTGGAAGAAAAAGCAATAATAAATGAACAAAACGGTGGAAAATACATTCGCCCAATTGTATTATTCCAGGCAGAACCAAAAACCAATGAAGACAATGTAACATTCGACAAGATTAAAGCTCAACTTATCGAAATAGGTATTCCCGAAAATCATATTCGCATAAAAACCGCTAACAAAGACGAACTTAAAAACGAAGATTTAATGTCGCGTGAATCCGAAGTGCGGTTTATTATAACTATTAATGCACTAAAAGAAGGTTGGGATTGTCCGTTTGCCTATGTTTTGGCAACATTGGCAAACAAATCTTCGAGTGTTGATGTGGAACAAATCTTAGGGCGAATATTGCGACAACCCTACACCACAAAACACAAAGTAGATTTATTAAACTATTCTTATGTGTTCACCTCTTCCAATGAATTTCTGAAAACATTGGATAGAATTATTCTTGGCTTAAATAAAGCCGGATTTAGTTCAAAAGATTATCGCACGCCCGAGAGTCAAATTACAGATGAGGCAGAAAGCAAAAGCCCCGAAAGTTTAGAAGATTTATTTTCTCATCCAATTCAACCTGTTTTCCAAAAAAATATTCAGTCAGAAAATAATGAACCGGAAATTGACATCGAAAACATTAAAACTCTGTCCAATTCAGAGCAAAGCAGGGAAATTATAAATGAGGTTATACAATTAGCACAAACAACAAACTCCGAATACGAGAAGAAGATTGAAGAACTAAAAAAGGACGAAAATCTAATGCCAACCGAACTTATGGACAAAATAAAAACATATCCAGTTAAGGAAATTTTCAAGACAGAAGTAAAAGGCATTAAATTGCCCTCATTTCATAAAAGAGTAGATACAGGTTCACTTTTTGAAGCGAAAGGCGAATACCTACCTCTCACAAAAAACTTCTTGTTAGATGGGTTCGACTTAAGCAAGGAAGATCACAAGATAGATTTTACCAGAACTTCCACCGATATGTATAGTATTGATTTAGCGGAAAGCCGAAAAGATGAATACATACCCGAATATAAAAAAGTACCCAATACGGTAAAAGAGAATTTTGTACAATACTTTACATCTTTATCTCCCGAGGGGAAAATAAACCAATTAGCTACAACGTTAGCCCGTCAGGTAAAGCGAATAGATGAAATTCCCGAGCCACAAATCATCGAGTTTATAAAACGAGCGATAAAAGATTTGGACAGCGAAAAAATTGCTGAAATTATTCAAAACGATTACTTTTATTCAAACTTGATTAAAGATAAAATCAACTCATTAACAAACGATTATGCGGAAAATCAATTCGGAATTCAATTAGATAAAGGCTTGGTTGTATGTAAAGAATCATTTGAATTTCCGAAAAGAATAAGTCCTAAAAACACCCATCAGGGAATAACAAAAAACTTATATGTCGAAGAAGGAGAAATGAATGATTTCGAACGCAGAGTAATTGACAAAATCGCCAATCTTGACAGCGTTGTTTTTTGGCATAGAAACTTAGAACGCGGAAAAGGTTTTTACATAAACGGCTTTGTTAATCACTATCCCGATTTTATTGTGAAAATGAAGAACGGAAATATCATCCTTATAGAAACCAAAGGCGACGATAGAGATAATTCCGACAGCAAGCGAAAAATTCGTTTGGGCAAATTATGGGCAAGCAAAGCCGGAGATAACTATCGTTACTTTATGGTATTCAATAATGCCAAACTCGATGGCGCAAACTCCATTGGGGAATTAGTTGATATTTTGAAGGGGATGAAGTGAGCTAATTGTTAAATTCCTAATAATTGTGACTGCATAATCCTTTTTTATCTATATTTGTCAGTGATTAAAAAAAGCGTTACCTTTGTACCCCCGAAATGAGTGAACTGCAAAACAAATCTGAAATTAATTATGATTCAGCTGAAATTCTTCATCAAAAAGGTAATTATCCTTCAGTAGCACATTGCGCCTACTATAGCTGTTATCAACTTTTACGACACATTTGGTATAACACTTTAAATAAAACAGAATCAGATTTAAAAGTAATAATACAAAATTCACAAAGCATAAGAGCATCACAAAAAGGCACGCACGACATTCTCATTAATGAGATTGAAAAGTATATAAAATTAAACAATCCAAGTGATTTCCGTGTTATAAATGCGAATATAGGACAATTGAAAAAATTGAGACACTCAGCCGATTATAGTGATAGCAGTTTCTTATATAATGACAGTTTAAAAGCTATTGAATTATCGGGAAATATCCGACCAGTTTTAAAAAAATACTGAAAATGATCCCAAGCGATTTTATTATATCGAAATTAAAGCTATTTATAGATGAATTCCCCCAAACACGAGTTCGATATGAATATGATGATTTCTCGGATACACATTTTATCGAAGTTGTTCCTAATGAAATATATCATCTAGATCAAAACTATATTGAATGGGAAGGTAAAATATTTGATGAATTTGTTGAAATTTTTCCATATGACAATATATGTTTTCTTTCTGATGATGCAATAGTTGGTTTAGATAAGATTGATTTTGAATTAATTGGCGTTGAATTTGAGGTGCTGTATTCAACTACTCACAAAGAAGTAACTGTCGAAAGTAATGTTGTGGAAGTAGAAGAGTTTATTTACACTCGGAACTCATTCAATTTTACTTTTCTTTCAAGTAATAACACAGATACCTATTATAATGAAATATCTAAAAGCTATCTAGGTACAACTATTGGATATTCATCAGCAGCTTAATTATATGGAAGACAAAGATAACAAATTGGAATCAGGTTTCAAGATTCATAATATTCTTTTATTGGAGAGTAATTTCAAAAGAATAGAAAATGTCGTTTTCGGAAATCCCGAGATAAAACAAGATATTCAAATAAACGGAGAAGTTACGATAAATCCAGAAAAAAACATTATTGCTGTTATACAGACTCTTCACTATTCTCAGATCTATAATGAAATTGAGCAAGTATCTGCAACCATTAAAATGGTTGGAACTTTTGAAAAGGTAGGTGAATCCATTATTGATTTAGAGCAGTTTGGCCACGTTAATGGTGCTGCTATAATTTATCCGTTTATTAGAGAACATTTATCTAATCTTTCAGCGAAAGCCGGTGTGGGGATAATCCTATTACCCCCAGTTAATTTTACAAAAAATGAATAATCAGTATTAAACTCTTTGCTGATTTTCAAATCAAAGCTATTCGAAATTATGGATTTAGGAGTAACTGCAAACAAAGAATTAGTTGGCAATTTAATAATTTATATTGCTCATCACTGTAAGCCTTTGTACCAAACAAAGCTCTTGAAACTGTTATATCTTATTGATGAAGAGTCAGTAAAGGAGAAAGGCACTCCAATTACTTGGCTTGATTATAATGTTTGGGAAAAGGGTCCGGTTTCTAAAGAAATTTATATATCTAAATTTGAAAATTTGAACCAATTTGACAAATTTTTCCGATACAGACAAACCGGAAGACGATCTTTTTTAATAGAGCCTATCAAGAATGTTGATTTAGATGAATTCAGTAAATCTGACATTAGAATTATTAATAAAGTATTAAACCAATATGGCTCTAAAACTTCTGATGAACTAATTAACTACACACACAATAACAAATCTCTTTGGTATAAAGCTAAGAAAGAAAATAATATAAAATTTTCCGATGAGAATAAAACTAGTAATATTATTATTGACTTCGATGACTTGATTGATAATGATATTAAAAGGGTGGCTTATTATACTTCACGTGAAAATTTACTCAGTCAAGTATTATGAGTTTTCCTGCCGGTTCTATTATTAAAATAGAAAACTACCCTCTTCCTCAAGGCCCAAGACCAAAATATTTTATTGTTTTAGAATGTTCTAACTATGGTCTATATAATTTATTAGGAATGACTACCACTAATAAAAGTGATTTTTATTTTACTTCTAAATCCATTTCAGTCACATACGGTTCTATCAGCTTCTCGAACGATCCTAATTTCATTTTTTGCTTTCCACGAAATTATATTATAGGTTCAACAAATAACTTTTCATTTTGGGAAGATACTTTTATACTTTCTGAACATTGTTTTAGGGAATATAATTGTGAAGAGATAAATAAATTTAAGCCAGAACTCTTAGATAGTTTAAAGGACAATATTTACAACGACCTTTTATATTGTCTCTACAAAAGTGATAATACCAAAGAAAAATATCGTAAAATATTGGAGCCAATCTTGACGAAAATAAATAAGTAACCTGAACAGGTAATCGGTGTTCGTCAATCACTCACTTTGTTTCACAAAACATATTTGCAAGGGTATATAAATGGCTAAAAAAAATCTCCACCCGTTGGGTAGTATTTTTTTCGCCACCCTTGACAAATAACACATCCACGTCCACTCTTTGCGCTCTGGTAGCTGCTCATAGTGGCGTGGCTGTTTGTTTTGCTCACGCACGCTCGTTCAATCCTCACCCGTGGCTACTCTTGCCCCCTGTAACCCTATAAGGTATTCGCTGCGCTCATTCATTTATTAAAAGGGGGCAACCGCCACTGAGAGTTTTGCTCGCCTGCAAGTCGCTCGGGCTAATCGGGCTGTCACGTTTTTTGCATTGTTTCGTTTCGTTTTCAAATCATAGGTATATTGCCGTGTTCATCCGCTGCACTTCGCTTCGTGCCTCAGCTTCGTTCCACTGCTTCACGCCGCAACACATTGTATATTTGTGCAAGCGTACTCTTTTCATTCGCTCGTGGCATTCCGCTTCGTCGTGATGCTTTTTCGTACCTCAAAAACAATCACTTCCTCGCTACATTTCACACGCTCATTCCAATCGCACCCTTGCTTTTGAAAACTCCACTCACGGCAAAAAAGCGCGCCAGCCCTGCCGAAACAGTAAGCATTAGGCGCGCTCATTCTTCGCGCTTTCTTCTTCTGCCACCCTCGCTCCACTCGCTTACGGCTCGCGCCTGTGTCGTCCCAAAGCCCACTTTCCATTACG
>JAFADY010000044.1 GCA_023424395.1 Bacteroidota bacterium
TTATCGTCAGGAATCATAGCGGAATTTTCATTAATTATTTGTAATTCAACACTATAAAATTACTGACTTTTCTGCTATATTCCTAATTTTCAAGCATATTTCTTACATCGAACTCACGTTAAATTAACTAATTGTTTTGTTTTCTTTTTAGGCGTACGTAAATCTGTATTTCGCAGTTTTCTACCCAATTCATCATCTTTGGCTATAAGATACAAATATTCCCAATAGTCATTTTCTCACTGTAGTATTTCTTTAAGATTCCATGCCTGCAAATGCCTTATTCCACCTTTTAGAGGCAATGTTACATCATCAAGTGATACGACAATTTTCTCAAAATTATCACCGATGGATTCGAGAGCGGAATATTCACGCTCGACGGTAGATTCATCCGAAAGCAAATACGTACTTTGTATATAAATCACACGATCAGCTTTCTTAGCTACAAAATCGACTTCCTTGTTTCGTAAAACACCGATATAAACATCAAATCCGGCACGACACAGCTCTAAGTATATTAGATTTTCTACAAGATATCCAAAGCCATAACCAAACCCCGGATAAAGATAATTTTTGTAGGCTAAATCATTCATGTAAAATTTAGCATTACCCGATAACGTGTCTTTTCCTTTTATATCATATCGGTCGCAACGATGAATTAAAAATGTATCTTCGATATATCCGATATAGTTAGATATCGCATCATAACTTACTTTTCGTCTCTGTCCTTTAAAATACTTTACAATACTTGATATGGATATCAGATTAGAAGCATTGTTCACCAAAAATACAAAAATATCTTCAAGCAGTTTGGGATCACGAATGTTATTACGTTGAATTATATCTCTTAACAAAACAGTGTCTTTTATTGCAGAGATATAATTGCGTTTAAGTTCTTGCTTTTGGAGCATAAATAATTCGGGGAGTCCGCCACCATCCATATAAGCCATATAACTTTGTTTGCCCTTGTCTTGCCCCGTTATACTCAAGTATTCCGAATAACTGTAAGGGAAAACTTCAAAAGATACATATCGTCCTGATAGGAGTGTGGCTAAGTCACCCGAAAGCATTTTAGAATTTGAACCGGTAATGAATATCTCGTAACTGTCCGAATAATCTTGAGAGTAAGAATTGACAACTTTTTCCCATTGTTCTATTATTTGGACTTCGTCAATGAAAATATAAACTTTACCTTTTGGTTTAAGTTCTTTCTTATAAGATTTTATGAGTTCGTCTAAATCTTCGTATGTACGAAGGAAGTCCAGGTCGGCAAATTCACGATTAATGAACAATGTATTTTCAGGCTTTACACCATTGTCGATAAGCTGTTTGCCCACTTGCCGCAAGATATAGCTTTTGCCAGAACGCCTTTGTCCGACAAGCACTTTAATTAGCCGATTTCCTATAAAATCGACTATTTTTTCTGTATATTCTTCGCGTTTAAAGCCAAAATCAAATGTTTTAGCCCCCCATAAGTTATACTTTTCTATTATTGCAATTTTTTCGTCCATAATCGAATGTTTCCCACAAATGTAGTGCTTTTTCGTTTATATACGAATACATTTTATTATTATTTGATTTTTATTTGTCTATAATCGAAAAAAATGTATATTTGCAAGACCAAGAAAAAGATCTTTGGAGAAGTTTTACATTTTAGAGAAATACAATCGTAGGTTTATCCGTAGGGGATAAGTATTGTTTGAGACTGTAATATATCTGAAATACAGCGGATTAATAGATGGGTGTTCCGCACCAGCCCATACCGTATATAATTTATTGAAAATCAACCCAAACTCCTATAAAACAACAGTTTGTAGGACTTTTTTATGCCCTGAAAACAGTTAATAGGTTACGAAAGAGCCAACAAAAAGCCATTTAATACACCAAAAAAGTATCTAAATCGTAAACTACTTCAAAAAAAATGCCAAATAGGTTACTATTGTAAATGGCTCTTTATTGGCGTATTATGGCGGGTGTATTCTTATTCACAGGTTAAATTAATCACCTATTTTTATAATTAAAAAAACAAGTTTTGTAGAATTCCGGCAGCGACTGAAAACGTTTTGTGTTTCAATTCCATAAGTGGTGCGATTAAAAGCGGGAACACAATGGAAATGGGCGATGGTTACTAAATTTCAATTCTATAAAGTGCGATTAATCCGGATCAAGTTTAAAACGCAACGCACCCATACGATGCAAGTCATATACTCCCAGTAAAAAATCGGACTCATACAGTGTCTGAACAGATCTGTTTTCGGTTTTGGCGAGAATGGCCTCTCTGCGTTTCATTAAAACACGCCCCCAACGGTCGGGTGACGAGTCTAAGAATAATCCGAAATTCGGTTTTTCATCTCTAAGGTATTGAGTACCGGAATAAAATCCCAAATCGGGGTCTAAAACGGGGGTATAATTTAACTTTAGCCAGTCGTTGGAATATTTGAAAGAAAATATTTCCTTTCCTCTCAGTACATCAACCGACAAAATCCCCATCAAAACGGGATTGCCTAATTCTATCCAGTCGGCATATACGAATATTTCTTTACGTTTCATACGAACTATTTTTTAGGCGCTCGCGAACCTGTACGCAAATTTGCATCTTGAAGTTTTCTGCCCAATTCATCGTCTTTGGCAATCAGCAGTATGTCTTTTTCCAAACCCAATACAAATAACACTTGGGCGTAAATTCCCAACGAAGTGCCCGGCGTTCCTTTTTCAACCTGCCATAGGGTGGAGCGGGAAATACCGGCACGCTCCGCCACTTGCTCCGCCGACAATTTCCTTCTCAAACGGGCGAGCTTAATATTCTCACCCATTTCTTCCAGAATGGACGTTAGCCTTGGCAGCAAAACCGTTTTCTCTCGTTTCATAATAATGTTTTATATTTTACACAAAAATAGCTAAAATGTTTATAATATCAAACATTGTAGGGTTAATTATACTTTTTAGAGTTAAATAAAATTGTAAATTTAGAATAAAATACGTATCTTTGAAGACTAAAATTAAGCAATGTAATTTTGCGGAAAATCGCTGCATTTTATTCGTGGCTTAATCGTGCTACTTCTCTATTTTCAGAAAATTAATTCATTGACATGCAGCTGCATATAGTGGGATTCAGAGCCCCGTCCATATCGCAAAAAACCTGACAGTATATCTGTCAGGTTTTTTTATTGCTTCTCATCGAATTCCAGCCTTGGGCGCGAAGCTGCATTTCTTGTCCATCGCGGGTGGCGAGAAAACATCCGTTTTCGGGTTTGGTGATATGTCCGATAAGGTGTATGCCTTCAACAGACGACATTTCCTCATGTAAATGTAACGGGACGGTGAAGAGCAACTCGTAGTCTTCGCCTCCGTTCAGTGCAACGGTTGTTACGTTCATATTAAAAGTTTCGGCCATCGCGGCTGTTTGGTAATCGATAGGTAAGCGGTCTTCGTAAATCTGACAACCGACATTGCTTTGCTTGCAAATGTGCAGAACATCCGACGATAATCCATCCGATATATCAATCATTGATGTGGGGATAATATGGTTTTCAGCCAATTTTTCAATTATGTCTTTCCGAGCCTCCGGCTTGAGCTGACGCTCTAAAAGATATTCTTTTCCTGCAAAATCGGGTTGAAACTCGCCTTTTCCATCAAAAACGGTTTTTTCTCTTTCTAAGAGTTGAAGCCCCATGTACGATGCGCCCAAATCACCGGAGACATAGATCAGATCGGTATTTTTAGCGCCGTTTCTATAAACAATATTACCCGCATCGGCAATGCCGATGCAGGTAATGCTGATGGTTAATCCGGTGAGGGATGAGGTTGTATCTCCTCCAACAATATCCACTCCGTAAATTTCGCAAGCGAGCTTCAATCCTTCATAAAAACTTTCCAAATCTTCTACGGAAAAACGTTTCGATATTCCCAGAGAAACCGTTATTTGCTGCGGACGGCCGTTCATGGCATAAATATCCGAGAAATTAACAATGGCTGCCTTGTATCCCAAATGTTTAAGCGGCACGTAAGTTAGATCGAAATGAATGCCTTCTAAAAGCAAGTCGGTTGTTACCAGTGTCTGTTTTCCGGAATTATCCAAGACGGCGGCATCATCGCCCACACCTTTTACCGATGTCTTTTGCGTAAGTTTGGTATCTTTTGTCAGATGGTCTATTAACCCGAATTCTCCGAGCATAGCTATTTCTGTTCGTTGCATAGGGAAAAACTATATAAAAATTGTCATTCCGAATGAAATGAGGAATCTATTTATCGTTGGAGAAATATAGATTTTTCACTCCGCTCAAAAATGACAATTTATTTATTCAATAAAAAAAAATCTTATATTTTCTGCACAATCGTGCGCATAATTTCCGCCATTTTAGGCTGGGCGATTTTTGCGGCTTCCTGTACTTCTTCGTGCGTAACTTCCACTATTTTGCCGATAACGCCTAAGTCGGTGATAATAGAAAATGCAAGCACTTTCATTTTGGCATGATTGGCCACGATAACTTCGGGCACGGTTGACATACCAACCGCGTCGCCGCCTATGATGCGGAAATAATTGTATTCGGCAGGAGTTTCAAAAGTAGGCCCCGAAACGCCCACGTAAACGCCGTGTTGCAATTTTATGTTTTTTTCTTTGGCGATTTCCATCGCCATCAGGCGAAGTTCTTTGTTGTAGGCTTCGCTCATATCGGGGAAACGCGTGCCGAGCTCGTTGAAATTTTTACCGTGCAGGGGATGTTCAGGGAACATATTGATGTGGTCTTCGATAAGCATAATGTCGCCCACGTCAAAACTGGAATTCATCCCGCCCGCGGCGTTTGAAACGAACAGATATTCGATACCGAGCGCTTTGAAAACGCGAATGGGAAAAGTAACTTGTTTCATATCGTAGCCTTCGTAGTAATGAAAGCGGCCTTGCATGGCAAGCACTTTTTTGGCGCCGAGCTTTCCGATAATTAATTTTCCGCTGTGTCCTTCCACCGTAGAAACCGGAAAGTTAGGAATTTCGGTATAAGAAATTTCGGTTTTGTCGGTAATTTCGTTGGCCAGTTCGCCAAGCCCTGTTCCGAGAATAATGGCCGTATTAGGCACATCGCCGATCTTATTTTTTAGATAATCGGCCGTTTGTTTGATAGCTTCTAACATGTTTGTTGATTTTTTTGTTAAATGATTCTTTTTCTGATTTATCCAAAAATATAACTTCTATGGGTATGTAGTATAACATTCTCTTGAGATCATCATCCAGAAACGGTAACTCCCTGAATTTAACGGCATCTTTTTCCGTGGTAACAATAATTTTATCGTCGTCGTCAATTTCGTTGAGTTCTTTCTTTATATCTTCGATATCCGATTCTGTAAAAAAATGATGATCGGGATAAAATTTGCTGTACAGGTTGTAAGTTTTTATTTCCAATTTATCTACCAAAGGCTGAGGCGATGCGATACCCGTTACCAAGAAAACGTGTTTTTTACGCAGATAATCGGGTTCTATTTCCTTTAATCCCAAATCGGGAAAAACGGGAATGATGTTGCCGTAATCAAAAGTTGTATAGTACAACTCTTGATAAGGGAAAAGATTCAGTCCGTTCTCGTAAATCCGAAAATCGATGGGTTGCATTTCGCGGCTACATTTTGTAACCACCACCATATTCGCCCTGTCTTTCCCGTTCAGCGGCTCCCTCAAACTTCCTGCCGGAAGGAGTTTGTCTTCGTAAACCGGACGGTTGCTATCGACCAATAAAATAGACAAAGACGGCCTTACAAACCTGTGCTGGAAACCATCATCCATTAAAATTACATCGGGACGTTCTTCGGGCTCAATAGACAACATTTTTTCTATTGCGCCGCGCCGATTACCATCTACAACAACCAACGTTTCGGGAAATTTTTGCTTTATCTGCAAGGGTTCGTCCCCAACAACATCGGCTTTTGAATCGGCGTCGACAATGAGGAAACCTTTGGTTTTTCTTTTGTAACCTCTGCTTAACACCGCCACTTTGTATCTCGACGATAATAATTTAACAAGATACTCCACATGAGGTGTTTTTCCGGTGCCGCCCACAGTGATGTTGCCGATGCAGATAATCGGGATATCGTATTTTTGGGATTTTAATATTTTAACATCGAATAAATAATTCCTAAACCCCACACCAAACCTGTATAACCATGAAAACGGCAATAACGATCGGCGAATGTGGGGAGGAGGTTTATCCATGTTATTTGATGTTTATTTGGTAAGGAAGGCGGGCTTGCAAGTAATCCTGCTCCTTTACATCTTTTATTAAGCTGAACAGTTCGTAGCTTTCGCCCAAATACTCTTTCAACGTTTTGGCGGCTAATTCTTCTTTTTGCTTGTTGAACAGTTCTTCGAAAGGAGATTTTAATCTCGGATATTCGAATACTACAAAGCTTTTGCCCAAGTTAGCCAATTCGGCGGCAATTTCAATGGCTTCGTCAATTCCGCCCAGCTCATCCACCAATCCCAGTTGTTTTGCCTGATTTCCCGTCCAAACACGGCCTTCGGCATATTTTGCCAAGGTGTCTTTCGGTAATCCTCTGCCTTCGGCACAACGGGTTAAAAAGAGGTCGTAGCCGCGATTGATGTAATTCTGCATCATTTCGCTCTCGGCCGTATTAAACGATCTGTTTAAATTGCCGAAATCTGAAAATTCGTTGGTTTTCACTACTTCTGTGTCGATACCCAATTTGTTGAATGTGCCTTGCATGTTAGGTATCATACCGAAGATACCGATAGAGCCCGTGATGGTGGTTGGTTGAGCTACAATTTTTGAAGCGTTGCAGGAAATATAATATCCTCCCGAAGCAGCCAAGTCGCCCATAGAAACAACTACCGGTTTTTCGGCTTTTAAGTCTGAAATGGCTTTCCAAATCTGTTCGGACGCGTATGCGCTTCCGCCTCCGGAGTTTACGCGAAAAACCACGGCTTTTATATCGTCGTCTTCTCTAAGTTTCTCGATCTCGTTAACTACGTATTTATCTTGTATTCCCGATGAACCGTTTCCCGATGTGATGCCTCCAACCGCATAAAGTAAAGCGATGGTGTTTCCGGTTTTTTTAATGGATGGCGATGTTACCGATCTCATATCGTGCACGGTGGCGGAAGGAATATTATCATCCACTTCCAAGTCAAGCAATTCGCGCAAGTAATCCTTCATTTCGGTCTCGTAGAGAACCGTATCGACCAAATTGTTGGCAAGTAAAAAATTTCTGTCTTTCAATAAAGTAAATTGATTGGCCAAAGAATCCAATTCAACTTCACTCATCTCTCTGGATTGAGCCATGTCTTTTCTCAAGAAACTCCACATATCGTTGAGGTAGGAGCTTACTTGTTCTCTGTTGGCAGAACTCATTTCAGTTTGCGTAAAAGGTTCAACGGCAGATTTGTAAGTTCCCACTTTAAATATCTGCATTTGAATGCCGAGTTTATCCAACGCATCCTTAAAAAATACCTGATTTGATACCAGTCCGTGTACATCGAGCATCCCTTCGGGATTTATCGCAATTTTGTCTGCAACCGAAGCCAAATAGTACCCGCTTTGCGAATAAGAATCGGAATAAGCTACAATAAACTTTCCGGTTTCTTTAAAATCTACCAACTCTTGTCTAATTTCGGCAAGGGTAGCCAAAGAAGCGCTGATCATTCGGCTATCTATATAAATTCCTTTTATTTTATCGTTATTTTTTGCTTTTCTGATTGCCCCGATAATATCGTTCAGCCCAAGTGGCGTAGGGATATTGGTATTAAGAAGTTCAGTAAAAGGGTCGCTTTCGGGAGTTCTTTCTTGAATGACCCCGTTTAATCTTAAATTTAATACCGAATTATTTTGTAGTACAAATTTTTCTTGTGTGTTGAAAGAATTGATCATGGAGCCCATCATGGCAAACATAATCAATAGAGAAATAAACGAAAAAACAATGCTTGCCAATATAAAACCAACGGCTGAAGCCAGAGTCATTTTAAGAAAGTCTTTCATAATTGTTCTAATTTGATTATCAATAATAAAAAACAAAATTACTAAAAAAGAACAATAATGCAATTTATAAAGTTACATTTTAATTACTTTTGAATTTTGAAAATATGAGGCGCTCGAATACAGTTGACAGAAAGTCAAAAACCGGCGTTAAAAGTTAATTAATATTAAAAAAGTAAAAATTTGCAGAAAAAGTTACTTTTACATGCAGCGTTTTTCTCTTTTTTTCATCTATATAAACGGAAGCGATAAGAATGGACGATTCGCAATTAATAGCAGCATGTAAGAAGCAGAACCGCAACGCCCAAAAGACGTTGTACGAGTTGTATGCTCCAAAGATGCTGGCTGTTTGTTTGCGGTATTGTCGTAACGATGAAGTGGCTCGTGATCTATTGCACGACGGCTTTATACAGGTTTATATGCAAATAGGCTCGTATGCGGGCAAGGGTTCTTTTGAAGGTTGGTTACGAAGGATTTTTGTGAATTTGGCGCTCGAAAATTATCGCAAAGAAAAACAGAGACTTCTTGTATTAAACGAAGTGGAAAATTCCCAGTCTTTGCAGGAAGATTTTTCAGACGATATGTTTGAGGTAAAGAACATCACCCGAAACGAACTCCTGGAGATGATAAGAAATCTGCCGGACGGTTACAGGACTATTTTTAATTTATATATCTTCGAAGGAATGTCGCACAGAGAAATAGCAAATAAATTGGGAATAACAGAGAACGCTTCGCGTTCGCAATATTATCGGGCGAAATCCATTTTACAAAAACAAGTACAAACTACCTTGAAAAAAGCTAAATGATAGAAATTAATGAAAGAAACAGATAGATTACGGGAAATTTTTCAATCAAAGTTCAAAGATTTTGAGGCGCCGTTGCCTCCGGATGGTTGGGAAAAGATAGAAGCCGAACTTCAATCGAAGCAGAGAGTTGTTGTAATGCGCCGCCGTTGGTATGCAACGGCAGCAGCAGTGGCTGCTTTGTTGATCGGAGGTTTGTTCTTCCTGCAAACTCCCGATAACTCACCGCCCAACACTTCTGAATTTGTTCAACAACAAGAGCAGGAACAATTTTCCGATACACAAAACGAGGCGAAGCCTACGCCGGAACGTACCGATGTTTCTCCCGAACAAAAGCTGAAAACTCCAAAACTTTTCGCAAAAAATAAAACAAAGCCCACGTCTCAGAAAAGTATGTCGGAAAAATTACTTCTCGCAAAGGCTCAAACGGATGCCGTGCGAGAAAATGAATTTCCGATTTCGGAAATAACCGTAACCAAAGATCAGCAAAACGAAGAAAAAAATATTTCCGATAAAAAAGCCAAAGACGAAACGCCTAAATTAACCCGGCAAGAGGCAGAGGAACGGATGCGGGAATTTTCGAGAGCAGCGGAATCGGACAATTTGTTCGCGCAAGAAACCGGAAAAACCGAACGCCCCATGATGTTGGCATTAAATGCCAAGGGCGGATTAACGCCTTTTCAAAAAACGGTGAACAAACCCATGTCGCTTCGCAGCGCATCGGCTACAAAAGCCGACAATAGCGATAAAAACCTATTGGCCGGTGAAAAAGACCTTGTGCTCAATAGTATGGCATTCGCTAATACAAGAGCTGCCAATAATGTGGCAGAAATGGAACATGCCCAGCCTTTTTCTTTCGGGGTAACGGTTTCAAAATCCATTATCGACAAGCTTTCCATAGAAACCGGATTGGTTTACACATACCTTTTTTCAAGAGTGATAAACAGCAGCGCTGATTACAACACCCAAGAAACACAACATTTTCATTATGTGGGTGTTCCACTGAATGTGAATTACAATATATTCAGTTTTGGCAAGCTCGATGTTTATACCTCTTTGGGAGGCATGATAGAGAAAGATATTAAAGGCGAAAGAAAATACGAAGGACAAAATTTCGAGAATGAGTTCAAAAATTCTTCGGAATTAGTTAATACCGTCAAAATTAAGCAAGAAAACCCACAACTGTCCGTGAACGCCGGTATAGGAGTAAGTTATCCTATTTATAAAGGTTTGAATTTGTACGGAAAAGTGGGCGGTTCTTATTATTTTGACGCAAAAAACGAACATAAAACCATATATACCGACAAACAAATTGTATTGGATTTGAATGCAGGTATCAGATTTGAATTTTAATTTACAGATAAATAACAAAAAAAGATGATGAAAAAATTGATTTTATTTTTAACGATTTTACTTACAGGAATAACTTTAAGCTCGTGCTTAGAGGGAAGCGAAGCGCAATTCTCCGGCAGTTCGGATTTTGCTTATATTACGAAAGATAAAGCAGGATTGGTAGTTGCCAGAATTTTTAACAGAGGACAGGGAGGTTTAATCACTTCACCCGAAATTAAACAGATGACGCCCGGAGAGTTTAAGTTTATGACTTACTCATGGACGGAATCAATGGGTACGGTTACAAGCAATGGTTACGTTGTTTATAACGCCCAGGTAGCGCCAAATTCGGTTGATATTCCACGCACTGCCTTAATGCGCGCAACACCACCGGTAATAGAAGATCCGAATTACTTTTTGATGCAGCCCGCTGCTTACGATTCAGGGCCTTTCTTCGATGATAATTGGTTAATTGAATACACATACAAAAAAGGAGAAAATGCCTCTTTGCAGTTTTATTTGTATGGCACTTCAAGCAATCCCGATGAATATATTATCGATGTGAGAATGGTGAAAGCCGCTGCCTCAACCGGAAACGAAGTGGTAAAGGATTATATTGTCGTGGATCTGTCCGATATTCGTGAAATGTATCCTCCAAGCGGAGACAACGCAAAGGAAATTACGTTGAAATTCAGGTATTATCGCGACGGCCAAACCGGACTTTTCACAACCTCGGCTTATAAAATGGTAGTTGCTACAACCTAATACTTTCTTGGTTCTATATATTTTCGGGCTTAATGCACAAATCAAACTTGTCATTAAGCCCGAATTTATTTGTTTACAATTTTATATCTTCACAATAATCCCGATTGTGGGCAATACCGTCCCGAATAGATTTCTACGCTCCTGAGCCTGTAGCGGTTGGGGTCGTCGAGGTTGATCATCGGATTGCCTTGTACCTGAATGCAAATTCTACGGGATGGTTGGTGGAGTTATCGCGTACCGTTCCTTCAATTTTTCCCGATTGGGCACGCCCGACGAAAAAAGCAGAAAGAAAAAATACTGTTGCGAGGACGTATTTTTTCATTTTTATGTTGCTGTGATGTAAATGCTGTTCTTTGTTATGAAATGCGAAAGATGTTTTCGTTTTCTTTAGAAATTATTTTATAACATATTGAAGCCTGCGGTAGCTTTCAATCCAATTGCATTTGTCTTTTCGACCCATTCTTTTACGCTTATTTTTATTTAGCCCTGCTTGACTTTTAATTATGGCGAATTCGCCATAATTAAAATTAGGATTGTAAACCGTTTCCCAAATACCAAGATATTCAATCGTATTCCTATTTCGGAGCCAATCAGAAATAAAAAAATCGCCGTCTTTGGCTTTTAGCATATCAGTTAAAGAAATGTATTCCTGCTCTTTGACGAGAATAACCGTAATTTCTTTGCCCTCAACTTTTATGATTTTGTTTTTAGCCATAGCTTTATTTCAATATGATAATCCACAAAACTAAATAAAATCGATCGAAAACAGCTGTTTTATCGCAATTATTTATCTGTCAGACTTTTCTTATGTTTTTTGATTTTCTTTATTGCCCAATCGTAGTGGCTTGCAGTTGCCGAAACACAGTAACTACCCAAACTCGTTGTGCCTGTCCAATCAAAAAACTTGTTGGTAAAAAGTTGTTCGTTGGTAAATGTATCTATCAAACGCATTACTTCGGCGTGGCTGTTTTGCAGCATTGACATTGCTTCCTGATAAGGTGTAGTTTGGTGCTTTTTCCAAAATTCAATGTTCATTTGTAGGTAGGTCTTCCAATTGTAAGGTTCGGGCAGAAAACTTGTTTTCTTTCCCACCATGTTCGAACTTATCCAATTTAGCAACAGTTGGTGCCATTCGTACAAGTGCACTAATACATCTCTAATGTTTCTATCTCTATCTTCAAACAAGAATGTTTTTTCTTGCTCATCTGTGGTTAGTGAGTTTATTAGAGCAAATAGTTTCTTGAAATTTTCTTCGCTTTGCTCAATCAGCTGTTGTTTTGTTGTCGGACGTGCCATAGAATTTTATTTTTTATGTGTTTGGTCTGTTATTGGTTGTCGTTTTGCAATGACCGCTAAACGGGAAAAGTATTTGCGAAGGGCGGGCTAAATTTAACTGCAAGTTCAATTTCGACCAACCGGAGCGAATGCATTTTCCACGAAACTAAATTACTAAAAAAATGTGGAATGGTAAAGCAGACGCGACTAAAGGAATGGGGTATTTAAACTTGTATTCACTCCAGCCTTTTGCAAATACTATGTTATCTGCTGTCTTTTGACGTTAAATGTCTTCAATATAGTATTTAATAAATTTGCCTTTTCTATCTTCGCCAGATTCTTGGGATATTATTTTTACTTTTTTTGTGTTTTCTTGATTCTCAGATTTTGTTTTGGACTTTCTATAATTTTGAATTGTTTTTGGATTGTGATAGTTTATATAGAATTTTACGGTGTTGACTATCTTTCTCAAATCGATATTCAGAATATGGTTATAAATTTCTTCGTAGGCTACTAACCCATCCTTTCTCATTTCTTTTAAATGTATTAATTCGTCACGTAGTTTTTTTATTCTTATAATTACTTCCGTCTTTCTTGGATGTTCTTTAATAAAATCCTTTTTTGTAACATTTGGAATAATAACTTTGAATTTTGTTTCAAAAGATGAATATCTTTGAATTACATTTTTATCAACCATTTTTCCATTGTATTCTATGTTTGCATAGTCAGGAAGGCACTGATTCATAAATGCTTCTAAAGCTAAGAAAGAAAAAATTATTGAATTTGCTCCGACTTTAAAAACATAACTAAATGCTACTGCAGGATTCCATCTATATTTACTTGGCTCACTATCCAAACTATCAAGTAATAAGTTTCTTGCCTCTTCAATTTGTTGTAAAATATCATAAGCAATAGAATAATAATAAGTCACAGGATTTCCTTCTTGGAGTAAGAAATTTTTATTTTTTAATTTTAATTTATTGACTGCATAAATATCTTTTCTTCCAAGTTGAATTATGTGATTTTTAGGGTCCTTTAGAAATTCTTTTAATTTTTTCTCAGAATTAGCTATTTTTCCGTTCTTATTCATCTTTTTTGAAACCCAACGATAATCTTCTTTTGGATCGTGTCCAAGACTTTTATAAGTAATTTTTGTTCCCATTTTTTTATGACGAGTTTTTGAAAGATAGCAGATAACGGGGAGTGTAGCATTAGTGGCGGATTGCGGGCGAATCTCCTTTCAAACCGTTAGATGGCTGATGCGGGAAACGAACCTTGCGGAACGTGCTTCACCCGCCATTAATGCTACACAATGTTAGCGGGCGTAATTTTTATTCTAAATTTTTCCACGCTTCATTAATTGAATATTCATTCCCCCGAAGCATTTTATTGTGGGCATTAAGGGCTACTTGTTTGTGAATTTCAAGTTTTTCAAATGTTCCTTTTACCTGTGGAAATAAATAAATGTAGTCAGCAATAAATACACTCATAATGGAAAAGCAATACTTTAGGTTTAAAGTTGTTAATTGTTTAAATTCTTCATTTTCTTTGCTAAACATAGTCTCAAACTGGAAAACTGAAACTTGGGAGGGATGAGCATACAGTGAGAAATATGTATAAATATTGTCAAATATGTCTTTGTTTAAATTCATCACATCGCACATATCCTGCCATGCTAAATAAACAACATCTTTTCCTTCAAACCTTATCTTAAAATCTTTCTGTTTTATCTTTTCCTCTATTTTGGATTGATTCTTTGAATCCAGAGATTTGTAAAGTGTAGTATCTTTTATTTCTTTTTCTATTTGGTCAATTTGCTTTTGTTCATCTGCAATCTTCTGTTTGTTTTCAGGTGTCGACGCAATCTGCTGAAATCGTTGTCTATATTTGAGACCAGAACTAACCCATAGACCATAGATTATAGCTTTTTCATCTTCGTTTTTCGTGTTTCTAAAAATCAAATTAAAAATGGATACCGTTTCAAATATATTTCTAGTCAAAGAGGCAACAATTGTTGGGTCAACGATGTCATTTAATTTGTCTCCATTCTTTGCAGTATAACCAACTCCTTCAACTAATTTTTTTAGATGCGTAAGTTTAGTGAACATCATTTGATTTAAAATCTTCGCGTCTTTGTTTGCATAACTATAAACTTTGTCTTCGTGGTGGTCGTTTATAACATTCCAAAGATGTTCTAAGAATATTTCAAATAAATCAAGACAATCTTTAATTGATTCAAGTTTATTAAGTCTTAAATATTCTGCTCTTAATTGTTCTTTAGTCATTTATGAGATTTGTTGGTTTTTGTTTTTTATTATGCCCGCTAACGGCGGGAGCTTTACGCAGGGCTCTCAGATTAATTTTAATTATTTCGTGGGGAGCCCTTGCGTAAAGCTCAAGATGTGTGAAGTCCGCGAAGCGGCGAACACCTCTTGAGCGAAGCTCCCGCCGATGCTGTGCAAGGAGCGAAGCGGATTGCACAGCATCGGTTGGCGGTATGAAAAGTTGCCGATTGCGGGCGATTTCCTGTCAAGTTACACAAAAGTTGAAGCGGGCTACAACCCTTGAATCACCTACTGTCCCGGCAATTTTTTATACCGCGTGTTGGCGGTAGTATTTCATATTCTTCCTTCAATTGTTCCAATCAAATTTATTAAAGAAATCGTTGCTGTCGCACATAAAGAAGCTTCTTTTTTATTCGCCGTCCGTTTATGTGTCAATTCGTTAGCTAAATCTAATGTCGCTCTTGCATACTTTCGCAGAATCTCGTTACTTGAACCCGATAATTCAATAGCGATATAAGCTTCAAGCATTCTTTTCGCATCAGTTTTACTAACCTCTTTTCCATCAAGTATTGGGTGTTTGTCTTTACTAAATACAGCTTGAGCTAAAGTAATAATAGTCTCCCTACTTAACAATCCAACAACTTGAAATTGTTCCTCTGTTTTTGCTTCGTTTTGTCTTAACCTAATTTCGTTTACAGACCTTTCTATTCTTTCCCAATCAGTTAAGTCAACTGTTACACTTATAAAATCTGGCTCTTCATTTTCCTCTAACATTTGAATAAGAGAATTATACATTTCATTAATATATGTTCTCCTTTCGCTGTATTTTGAAAACGTAGAACTCCATTTACCATACCATTCCCAAAGGTCCTTGTGTGGGTTAGGATTTTTAAAATTCAATTTTTGCAGTGCTTTGTCGGTTGCTGTATATTTAGATTTATATTGGTCGTTTATATCTTGAATCCTTTGTCCACCAGTAGCAACAGAAATCATTGTGTTTTTCTGAAATCCTATATCTTGTATCAGTTGTTCTTTACTAATAGTTCCACCAAGTCTAGCCCAATCAATTTTAGGTTTTGCTTTTGGAACAATCGTAATATTTGATATTCCTTCGTTTTCATAATGTCTTGTGGCAATACTGAATTTTTCAAGCAAGTCGGATTCAACACTTTGAATTCTATCACGAATTTTCACAAACGTACCAATATCGACAAGTAAATGGAGCGTATAAAAATAAGTTCCACCATTCCAATTATCATATCCAGTCTGCTCTAAAGTTATTTGAGCACTATTCAAAATGTCAGTCAATTCTTCAAGTTTATCGGCTTTTAGAATTTCTGTCACAGTATAAACAATCGTTCTTATTTCATCTTGATTTTCAAGCATCTCTGTCTCTTTTTAATATTACCGCTAACGTTTTGCCGCTTTGCGAAGGCGGGGATTTTCAGCACTAAACTTCATTAGATGCACAAAGCTTGAATTTAGCACTTCACTGTCATAGAAGCACGAAACCCCCGCTTTTGCAAAACGGCTGTTGTGCGTTCGCCCTTTATTGTGCCGGAAGTTTTGCATTAATTGCTTGATATAAAATGATAAATTCATCGTCAATCCCGTCAAACCAAGAAAGTCTTAATTCATCAAAAGTTTGAGAGCAATAGTGCTTTTCAGCTACTTTACTACCACCTAAATGACCTCTAATAGTATCGTCTGCGTAGGTTTTACAAAAGTTTTTAGCGTGGTCAAAGTCTGTGAATGTAATTACAGAGTTGGGTACTAATCTTTGCAAAGCTGTTGGATGAATATAATTTTCTAAAAGTCTTTTTTTAGTAATGTGAAAATCTGTACCACTCGCTAAGCCATAGTTTAGTAGTTTGGTTTCGTTCAATGAAACTGATACTGGGTCAGGTTTGTCGCTGTCTAAAAATATAAAAAATGGCTTTTCAAGTTTTGTAAAAAGGTCAAGATTAATCCAATGCTTTACGCTATCACAGCCTCCAATTGGAATTATATTAATATTTAATTCCTCAAAAGTTTGTTCGATTAAGCCTGCTTGCTTGTATAGGTTTGCATTATGATGCATAGCGTTTGCATCATCTATACCTTCAACTAAAAATAAAAGTCTAGAAGTAGAAAATAATGGGGTAAAAGTGTTATCTGGTTTTATACCTAAATCAATTGCAATGTTTTTATAGCTAATACCGTTTTGGGTTACTGTATAAATATTATCTGGTTTAGAAATGTGAATTATATTTCCGTGAAGAGTGTTACCAACTATGGTTGGTGAATGGGTAGATGTTATTACTTGATAGCCGTTTTCTTTTAAAGAATTGAGTTTGTCAAACAAATTTTCTTGTGCAGATGGATGTAAAAATGTTTCAGGCTCTTCAAAACCAAAAATTATTTGTTGAGTATCATCTGTTCGGTCGGTTTCAGCAAGATATTCAAAATAGGACATCATTGTAATTCTTCTAAATCCATCCCCTCTTGAACTTAAAGGAATATTATTTCCTGATGATGTGCTTACAAATGAAGTTGAAATTAGTTTGCTCCAATCAAATTCGATTTTTGGCTCCACTTTTTCTGTTGCCTTAACCACATCATTAATTTTTGTTGTGACTTTTTGTAAAACTGATTCTAATTGTGCTTTAACCGTTGCTTCAATGTCGTCTGTGTCAATTTCATCTTTGATGAGTTTGAACGCCATATCCTTAAAGTATTTTTGAATAGTTGTATCTGTGTCCGAAAGTGAAGTGTCAGCCTTAAAATATTGAAAAATTGGAAGTGACTTTTTTATTGCATCTCCAATTGCTTTGGTTTTTGACGTTCCCGTTCCTGGGATTTCTTCAAACTCAAATGAAAAATCAATATTATTTTGTAAGTTATGCTCTCTTAGTTTTTCTCTTTTTTCAACATTATTATATGCTTCTCCATTACCTTTTGAGGTCTCAATTCCGTTTGCGTTGCATTGTGCAATTAATTGTGCTTCGGTTTTAAAAACAAAGTCGTTTGTCCCACTATATTTCTTTCTTACAATTGATGTTTTTGGATTAGCGACTGCGTTCTCTGTTACATTCCAAACTTTTTTCCATACTAATAGGTTTTCGGCATTAACGAGTTCTTCTGCCTCAATTGTAGTTGCAATTTCTTCACCTAACAAATATTCTTTTCCTTCGCAATCGAAGTGAAGCTCAATTATAATTTGATTGTCTTCTGCAAGAACGTTATAATCAGCTCTTGTTAATTTTACTTCATTAAGTGAAGAGTCGATGGCTTTTAAAATTGTCGACTTACCTGCATCATTTTGACCAACTATACAATTAAACATTCCAAAGTCCACGGAAATTGTTCCGTTTATTCCTCTAAAATTTGTAATGATTACTTTTTTTAGTTTCATATTTTGTTATTTATGTCGGTCTGTCTGTCAATAGGGTGACGCACAACGGCGGGAGCTTTACGCAGGGCTCTCAGATTAATTTTAATTATTTCGTGGGGAGCATTGGCGATGTGGCGGTATTCTGTGTTCCGTCTGCCTGGTGCCGCTGTTGATTAAAGATACAAAAGCTCATTGTTTATTTTACTGCTCGGTGTTATTCGTCTGCCGAAACCCCTGCTGAATAATGAATAATGGTTGAGAGTATATTCGTCGCCCGCCATATAGTCAATGCACTGTTAGCTGCTGTTTAGTCGTTAATACTTTTGAATTGCTTTGTAACTAAGTTGCATATTGTCCATAATCGGATATTTTGAATAAACATAACCATTGCTTAATAAATTATTTTGAGAATAGCCAATTTCAGTAAGCTTTTCATTTAGTTCTTTTATAGTGGAAATATTATGTACCACAAGTTCACGTATAAGTCTTGCAACAAGTTTTTTCAAATATTGATGATACTCTTTAAAGTTTTTATATGATGGCTTTATTTCTCCGTGAACAATGGCACTTCTCAATTTATATAGTTGGTCAATATTTTTGTATATTATTCTGCAACTGTCAACGTTCTTACCGCAGAGAATTGCAACATTTCTTTTTATTTTATAAGTCAATTGTTCCTTTCCTTCAACTATTACTTCTAGACAAATCATAAGGCTAATAAATTGGTAGATTGGATTATTCTCAATAAATGAATTTGTGTAAACAGACATAATATATTTCACGTAACTCAGTTTTTTTGAATTTTCGAAATGAGTCTTAATAAAATTTTTGATGTATTTATATTCTGTCTTGTAGATATAGAGAAAGTTATCAAAATAACTATCTCCAGTAGATTTAAATGGATTTTGAGAAACACTGCCACATTGAAACTTGTTATCTAGAGGTATCAGAGAAATTGTTTTTACTATAGACAAGTCAGATGGGAAAATAGCAAGCAACAATTCATAGAAATGAAAGATATTGTCATCAGTAAACGGTTTTGCTATATCAATAGGAATAATTGCATAGAGCTTTACGTTCTTGTCAACAATGAGATTTGTTTCGTCAGTTCGCTTAGTTGCAAATCTATAAGAACGATTAAAGGCAATAGGTGCAATAAAATCTTTAAATGCGGTTCGAAAATGAGTCCCCTTATAAACAACTATCCTTGCGTTAATAAAGCTTATGTCCAACTTGGTTAAGTCAGAATAAGAGCCATAAAAAACAGGTATTTCAATTCTTTGGGTGTTCATTTTAAATAGCAGCTAACGGATGGTCGTATGTTGCGTAGCCTGTGTTGCGCCTGCGGCAGGCTATACAGTATACGACGTGTTATGGGCCGTTAATTTTTAGTTATCAATGCTTTATTATATCAGATTGTTTTGCAATATCTTTTGTTTCAATTGTCAATGAATTATATTTTCTTAAATTCTCAGAAAATTGATCTTTTTGAATTTTAAATTCTATCGGTATATAAATATTTAAAAATCCCTTAGGCGGCCTAATCTGGTCTATTACATATTGATCCAAACGATCAAAATAATCAATAACGGGGAATTTTAAATAATCATGGTCAGATTTTACAATTTTATAATGAAAATCTTTTTGTTCAACAATGACTTGAACAATGACCTTGCCTTCAATAGCATTTTCTCTAGCAATTTCAGGATAAATAATTATATTATACATTCGTGGCAATAATACATTTTCCAAAGTCAAAACATTATTGTATGAATCTACATCTATCTGGAATGTCGTATCTGCAATCAATTTTCTATCAACGCGATAAAGATCGGATCGTTGTCCAAAAGCACAAGTTGAAAACAATATAAAAAAGATTATCAATCTGCCCATTTGCTTGTTTTTTTAATGGCCCATAACGGTTAGCGGCTTGGCGAAGGGCGGGAACTCACCAACACCCAACTCGGAGCCGACAATTTCCAAATATAGTAAAAACTTTCAATGCGACACGAAACCCGCCTTTTGCCAAACCGTGTTAGTGGTTCGTTGTTCTTTTGCGTTTATTATGGTTCGTTGTTTTACTTTTTTCAAGCCTTTTAAAACCGAAATAAATTAATCCAACGCATAATAAGAGTCCGGTAAGAGCAGGAACTATGATTGATTTTCCTGCTTCACCTGCATTGTGAATACTCCAAATCATCTTTCCTGTCGCCATTAAAACTACTACTCCAAGTCCCATTAATAAGCTACGCTTCCAAAATGCAAGTCCAAGCGCTATAAATGACACAGGAACAGTTATTGCCAACAATATTTTCTTATAATCCCAAACTCCATAAAGCCAATCTTTCTCGAATTGTAAAAATGTTGTAACATTCTCGCTTACAACTTCTGGTTTGCTAAACCAAAACATACTTGTAAAAAGGCAGAATATTGTTATGGAAACTCCTGTCCAGCTATGCTTGTAGGAAAAATAACAAAATGGTATTAAAAATACAGGCCTTAAATACCAACTCCATTGATTGTGATGTCTGTCAAAAACCCAGTCAAAAAAATTCTGATTTTTTATTGAAACAACTATAAATGTTATTGTAAATGTCATGAATATCAATGCAACCATTTTATCCCTATTTAGCGAAGTCATTTTCCGATATTTTATAATTATTCATTTGCGGTATCGTCAGTTACAATGACCACTAACGGTTTGCGGCTTGCGTAGTGGCGGATTTCGGAGCTGCGTCTGTATCCCACGTGCCGAAATTGCTGCAAGACGAGACGCTGAATGAGCTACAAACCCCGCCATTGCTTATGAGCCGTTGTTACCGCCAGTATTTGATTCATTTTTAGTTAGTTTAATTCTTTTTCTTTACTCAACCTATAAAGTCTTTTCGCAATTAATATTGAAAAAACAGTCCAAGGTACTAAAGATGCAATTCCAAAAGTTAATCCAATTGTTCCAGCAGTTGTCGGAATAAGCATTAATATTCCAGAAATTAATCCCCAAATAGCAGTCGATTTACTGAATGTATTGTCTTGAAACATAACTTTTGAAATTATTAAAAGAGTAATTGCATTAAGAACATAATATACATCAAAAGCTGTTCCTTTATATGTTACAAGCATTATCTGTCCCGAAGTTAAACATTGAAGTTTCAATTCTGTTGTCTCTGCTATCGCATACTGTTTACTTAATGAAAGCATTTCAAATGCAACCGATGATGCATAATATGCTGCAATTCCAATAAATCCAAGAATCAAGGCTATTGTCATATAAGACTGGTTTACATGTCTAAGTGCAGCATATAGTCCAAGGTAAACAAATATTAATAATGCATTACTTAGAATGTACAATAAATCAAGACTTAGAAGACCTAATAGCCAATTATCCCTAAATAAATTAAAAAAGTTCAATGCATTGTCAGGGGTGGCCATGCTATAAATATACTCATTTGTATTGGAATAATTAAGACAATCGCTATTGCCATTATTCCACCAATTTTATAAAGTCCTTTCAAATTGTCAATTGTTTTCATCTTAGGCCCATTAATTGTGTAATATTTAAATGTTTATAAAATCGTTATTTCATCATTGTTTGTCAGTCATAACGCCTCAGGTATTGCCGAAGGCGAGGGAAGTAAACACCTTACTCTGATAAAATACCTAATTACAAAGATAAACAATTTTTTATAAAAAAACTTCAACTCCGCTTTGGGCAATACCTCGTTATGCGGTCGGCTTTTTCTCTGTTTTTTACCCTTATTGTTATTTCTTAACCGAAGTCAATGAGTTTAATTATTTACAAATTTAATTTTGCTATTAAATTATAAAAAATAAAAGTATATGAAAAAAGTATTATTTGGGCTACTAGCCACAGCAATTATGTCATCTTGTTCAGTTCAACAATTTGCAGTGAATACTGAAACGGAACCTTTTCAAAATGGAGGAAAAGTTTGGGGTGAAAAAACCGAAAAATGTGATACAAGTCGATGGCAAGCACAGTATCGAAAAGATAGAGACCTACATTTACTGGGTATAAATGTAAAAAAAAGTAATGTACAAAAAATGGTTGAAGAATTAAATGCAACTTCTTATACAATAGAAACAAAATCAAACTTGATTATTCGATTACTAACGTTCGGAATTTTTGATCATAAAACTGTCAAAGTGATTAAAAGAGAAAATTAATATGAAAAATAAAAAAGAATTATTAAGTACAATTTGGATTTTTGTTACTTTAAATTATCTGTATTGTGATTTGATAGGATTGATGGATTCAAATCTATTAAAGCAGTATTTAGCAGGAAGTGTAGAAGGAATGACAATAAATGAAAATTTTTTGTTTTATGCAGGTGTTTTAATGGAAATTCCGATTGCAATGATTTTACTCTCCAAAATATTGTCTAAAAAATACAACTGCTGGTCTAATATTTTTGCCGGATCTACAAAAACAATCGTAATGTGTGCTACACTGTTTATGGGGAATGTAACTAAGTACTATTTATTCTTTGCAGTAATTGAAATTGCAACTACTATTTTTGTTGTTGTGTATGCTTGGAAATGGTTGAAACAAAGAGAAGAATTAACCTAACCTCTCTCTTTTCTGTAATTTTTTCCTTATTCTGCTCAATGATTCCGGCTTAACTCCAATGTATGTTGCAATATCATATTGTGGAACTCTTTGAAATATGTCCGGTCGCGTTTCTAATAGTTTTAAATACCGTTGCTCCGGTTTGTCGGTAATGTAAGAGGTCATTAAATTTTGTTGTTCAATAAAAACAGTTTCCATTATTTGACGAGAAATTTTTTCAAATCGTGGAAACTGTTTAAATAATTCTTGTGCTTTTTGCTCATTACCAACGACTAAGGCTGTGTCTTCTACGCAGATTAAATTATACTTTGAAGCGGCTTTCCCTTCAAAATTTTCTAGCGAAATTATCCACTGTTCTTCGGTATAAAAATTTGTAGTAATATCGTTTCCGTCAATTAATTTAAATTGTCGTACACACCCCTTGAGCAAGAAGAAAGTGTTATTCGTAAATTGTCCTTCTTTAACTAAATAGTCGCTTTTGCTAAATTTTTCAATTATCATACTTTCAGTCAGTACTTTTATTTCGTCTGCTGTAAGGTTGGTAATTTTTAAAAAATAATTAATGAGTAGATTGTTCATTGTTGGTCTCGTCTTTTAAGCTGATGCATAACGGCGGGAGCTTTACGCAGGGCTCTCAGATTAATTTTAATTATTTCGTGGGGAGCCTTGCGTAAGCTCAAGATGTGTGAAGTCCGCGAAGCGGCGAACACCTCTTGAGCGAAGCTCCCGCCGATGCTGTGCAAGGAGCGAAGCGGATTGCACAGCATCGGTAAAAGGCTTTGCGAAGGCGGGGCTAAGA
>JAFADY010000036.1 GCA_023424395.1 Bacteroidota bacterium
AAATGATTCCCGGAAGCGAGATATCGATCCGTATCGATTATACGCTGACACAGGAATCCACGGGAACGATGGCTTATTTGCAGTTCGAGGCAATGGGCATCGACCGTGTAAAGACGAAAAAGTCGGTGGCGTATATCGACCACAATACGCTGCAGAGCGGTTTTGAAAATGCGGATGACCACAATTATATTATGAGCGTGGCCAAAAAGCACGGGATCTACGCTTCCCGCCCGGGGAACGGGATCTGCCACCAGGTGAACCTTGAGCGCTTCGGCGTGCCGGGGGCGACGCTTTTGGGGTCTGACAGCCACACGCCCACGGGCGGCGGCATCGGTATGATCGCGATCGGCGCAGGCGGCCTTGACGTTGCCGTTGCCATGGGCGGCGGCGCGTATTACCTGAATTGCCCCAAATTTGTGAACGTGGAGCTGAAGGGCGAGCTTAGCGCGGGCGTTTCGGCCAAGGATGTGATTTTGGAAGTGCTGCGCGTCTTAAGCGTCAAGGGCGGCGTGGGCAAGATCATCGAATATACGGGCGAGGGCGTTAGCACGCTGTCCGTACCCGAACGCGCGACCATCACCAACATGGGCGCAGAGCTGGGCGCGACGACGTCCATCTTCCCCAGCGACGAGGTGACGCGCGAATTTTTGAAGGCACAGGACAGGGAAGCGGACTTTAGGCCCCTTAGCGCGGACGCGGATGCGGAATATGACGAGCATATTGTGATTGATTTAAGCTCCTTAAAGCCGATGGCGGCGATGCCGCACAGCCCTGACAACGTAAAGACGATCGAAGAAATTGGAAAAATAAAAGTCGACCAGGTATGCATCGGAAGCTGTACGAACGCTTCGTACCGCGACCTCATGCGCGTGGCGGCTATTCTCAAGGGGAAAACGGTTTCCCCGCATACGAGCCTGACGATTTCGCCCGGTTCCAAGCAGGTGATGAACATGCTGGCGAAGAACGGCGCGCTTGCCGATATGATCGACGCGGGTGCACGGATCCTTGAATGTGCCTGCGGCCCGTGCATCGGCATGGGGCAGTCCCCGGCGACGGACGCAGTTTCCGTGCGTACGTTCAACCGCAATTTTTTTGGGCGCAGCGGGACAAAGAGCGCAAGCGTTTACCTCGTAAGCCCGGAAACGGCTGCCGTAACGGCTTTAAACGGGTATCTTTCAGATGCGCGCGAGCTTGCCGACCTTTCCATCCTCGACGTTGCGATGCCGGAAAAATTTGAAGTGAACGACAACATGATCGCGCCGCCCGCGGATTGCGCGTGCGATGTGGAGGTCGTGCGGGGGCCGAACATCAAACCTTTCCCCATCAATTCGGAAATGCCGGATGAGATCGGGGCGGAAGTGATGCTTAAGATGGAAGACAATATCACGACGGACCACATCATGCCTTCCAACGCGAAGCTGTTGCCGTACCGCTCGAATATCCCGCACCTTTCGGACTTTTGCCTGGCGCCGGTGGACGAGACATTCCCCGCCCGCGCGAAGAAAGCAGGGAAATCCATCCTCGTTGCGGGCCAGAACTACGGGCAGGGCTCGTCCAGGGAACACGCGGCGCTTGCGCCGCTATACCTCGGCGTGAAGGCGGTCATCGCCAAGAGTTTTGCGCGTATCCACATGGCCAACCTGATAAACAGCGGGATATTGCCGCTTGTGTTTGTCAATGAAGCGGATTATGATACTATCGACCAGGGCGATGTATTGAAGATCGCAGACGTACGCGGAAGCGTGGATGGCAAAGATGTGTTCACCGTGGAAAACGAAACCAAGGGAACGAGCTTTGAGGTACGCCTGGAGGCTTCGGAGCGCCTGCGCAAGATCCTCCTTGCGGGCGGGCTTTTGAACTATACAAAGAAAAACGCGCGGTGAAGAATTGCGGGCATAGAAGCGGGGAAGCGTACAAAACGCTCCCTGCTTTTATTGACATTTACAGCAGATTAGAATATCATTATACTGTCTAAATTTCGTCATTGTTTCATTGGCGGGATGGACGGCAAATGATTGGAGGAAATATGAGTATACGCATCCTGGGGACAGGAAGTTACCTGCCGGAAAAAATAGTAACGAACGAGGACTTTGAAAAGATAATAGATACGTCGGACGAATGGATCACCAAGCGTACGGGCATCAAACGCCGCCATTATGTGGAAAACGGCATGTGGAACAAGGATATGTGCGTGATCGCGGCCACTATCGCGATGAAAGAGGCGGGTATTACAAAGGACGACCTCGGCGGTATCGTGGTTGCATCCGTTACCAACGAGATGGGCGTTCCTTCGGTGGCGAGCCAGATCCAGAGGGAGCTTGAGATCCCGCAGGCCATCTGCTTTGATGTGAATTCCGCGTGTACCGGCTTCATGTTCGCTTTAAAAGCGGTGGAAGGACTGCTGCGGCCGGGCGGAAAACCGTTCCTCGTGTGCGGGAGCGAAACGCTGTCCCGTTTTATGAACATGGACGACCGTGCGAGCTGTATCCTGTTTGGGGACGGCGCGGGCGCGGTGGTCGTGGAACACGGCGACAACATGAAATATTTCGAGGTGTATTCCAAGCCGGACGTAAACGAAACGATCGTGAT
>JAFADY010000058.1 GCA_023424395.1 Bacteroidota bacterium
GCCGCACGATAGCGTATTCCGAATAGCTGGTCAGCGCCACGATTTTCATTTTCGGGTAAAGCGATTTTATCTCCTTGCACAAATCAATGCCGCTGGCATCAGGGAGATTGATATCGAGCAAAAGCACATCGGGTTGTTCGCGTCGCAGCTGTGTCATGCATTCTTTGCCGGTATAACTGACAGCCGTGGTTTTGGCAAATCCCGATTCATCGACAAGCTTTTGCAGGCCTTCCACCAATATTTTATGGTCGTCAACAATATGTACAGTTATCATTTTAATTTGCGATTTACGATTTACGATTTGACATCTCCCATCTTTTTAAATTTTAAACTCCACATTAATTTCCGTACCTTTTCCGGGTTCGGAAAAAATATTCATGTTTCCGCCCACCGATTCTGCACGAGTGCGTATATTGTTCAGTCCGGTACCTTTAGCATGAATGGCCG
Organism: Bacteroidota bacterium; assembly: GCA_023424395.1. Lineage (GTDB taxonomy): Bacteria > Bacteroidota > Bacteroidia > Bacteroidales > Dysgonomonadaceae > JAFADY01. The sequence continues at coordinate 448 of JAFADY010000058.1, forward strand.
GATCGAAGCCTTTTCCGTCATCCTGCACGGTAAGCGAAACGCGATCGGGTTGCTGAACGATTTGCACGTTAATATTTTTCGCCTCGGCATATTTCAGGGCATTATTCACCAACTCGTGCACGCTGCGGTAAATCATAATTTCCAACGTCTTTTCAAGCCGTTCTTCGTTGCCGAAAAAATGAAACTGCACGTTGGGCAGGCTGTCGCAAAAATCCTGCAACGAAACTTTTAATCCGTATCGCGAAAGCGAATCGGGCATCATGTTGTGCGCAACGCGCCGAAGTTCTGTGATGGAACTGTCCAGCATATCCACCACTTTATTAAATTGTATCACATCTTCCGATGCGAGGAGCGCTCCACCTTTTTTCATATCGAATAAATTAAGTTTTACTGCCGAAAGCATGCCGCCAAGCCCGTCGTGCAGGTCGCGGGCAAGCCGTGTGCGTTCGGCAGTTTCCCCTTCGAGGACGGCTTGTGTGGCAACCAATTGTTTTTCCTGTTCGAGCTGTACTATCTTTTGCTCGGCCAATTGCTTTTTTGATTTAATGTTTTTCTGACGAAAATAGAGCGACAAAATAAGCGCCAATAATGAAACAAGTATAGCCAAACCGACCAACAGATACAGCTTCTTTTCTTTTTGAAGGGACACAATTTTCAGTTCCTTTTCACTCACTTCGTAAGCGGTTTGCACCATTTCTATTTGTCGTAAAGAAGTCTCATTCAGCACGCTGTCTTCGTATAATTTAAATTTTCGTTCGGCAATTAAAGCATCGTTTAGTTTGCCCTGTTTCTCATACGCATCGGCAAGCCCTTTGTACGCACGGGCAATGTTTCGTTTAATGCCGCTTGTTTGGGCAATGGCCAAAGCTTCTTTGTAATTTTTCTCGGCAAGCAGATAGTTGTTGTTGTATTGATACACATCTGCCACGTTGCAATAATTGGGCGCGATGTAATTTCTGTCGGCAATTTCGATGTTCATTTCAAGGGCCTTTTGGTAATATTCCAACGCTTTGTTCCACTGATTGCGTTTCCTTGCCACGTTTCCCATAGAATTGTAAGCAATGGCTATTCCGTTTTTATCGTTCCACCCTTTGCTGTAAAAAAGATTTTTTTCGTAGTGCGCCTGTGCCGAATCCAATTGGTTTTTAGCTTCAAAAACCCGTCCGATACAGCCGTGACAAATAGAAAGTCCCTGATAGTTGTTCCGTTTTATATCGATGATCAACGATCGTTGGAAATAATTCATCGCTTCGTCGTACCGTTGAAGCGATAAATACACATTTCCGATGTTGTTGAGCGCCGACGCGGTTTCTTTTTCGTTTTGCAGTTTTTCGGCCATCGGCAAAGCTCGCAACAAATATTCCAATGCCGTGGGGTAAACTTCCAAGCGGCGGTATAACACACCCAAATTTTGGTTGGAACGTAGTGTCCAATAATCGGATTTGTTTTTTTCCGACAACGTGAGGCATTCTTTATGGTAATGAAGCGATGCCTGATAATTGGAGAAATTTCGCTCCATTACACCCAATTGATCCAAGGCGTGCATTGTGCCTTCGGGGTATTTCAACTGCCGCGCAATCTCAAGCGCCTTTTCTGCAAAAGGTTTCAACTCTTTTTTATAGATCGTTATTTGCAAAACCGAATCGACCTGTTGTTTTGAAGCAGGCAACGAAAGTAACGAATCAAGGTTTTGTCCTTTTGTTACGATACAGATCAATATGAATGCACTTATAAAGCCGATTTTTCTTTTTGCGTTGTTCATAGCGTATCGAGTTTCTTTCTCAAAATTACGTATATTTTTTCAATGCAAATTTATTTTATGAAGAAATTATAAAAAACCCCTTTTTGGGGGTATTTCATAAAAAATAAGGAAGATAATTTTGTGTCATAAACTATTAAAAAACGAATGTTATGAAACGAGTATTTTTTTTATTTTTTGTTCTCTTGTGTGTTTGCATAAATGCGAATGCGCAATCTTGGCTCGAAAAAATGGGCAACCGTGTAAAGGAAAAAGTGGTTGAGAAGGTGGAACAACGCATTGAAGATAAAACCGACGAAGCCACCGATAAAGTATTGGATAAATCGGAAGAAGCTGTGAAACAAACCGGCAAAAACAAGCAAAAGAAAACGGAAAGCGGGTCGGAAGATGCGAATGCCGAAGAAGACGGCACTCAACCAAGTGCGAAGCAAAAACTCACCGGCACCACCCAATACGATTTTGTACCCGGCGATAAAATTCTTTATTTTGAAGACTTTTCGCAAGACGCCATCGGCGATTTTCCGGCATTATGGACGACGAATGGCGGTGGTGAAGTAAAGTCGGTGAATATCGCTCCCGGCAAATGGTTTCATCTGAACGGTGAGAATGCAGTTTATTGCTACACACGGAAAATTGATTTTCCCGATAACTTTATCGTGGAGTTCGACATTATTCCCGACGAAGAGTATAGTAGAGGCATCGTTTTTACCTTATATCAGGAAAACAACCAAGAACCAAAGGAGTTGAATGACGATTTATACCCGGGAACTTCCGGACTTCATATTACTCCCAAATACGACGGTTGGGAAACGCTGGGTTACAAAGAAAGCGAGGATTGGATTACCGGAGAAGCGTCAAAAAATCCGGTTGTTCGTGAGGAAAATAACCACGTCATTATATGGATCCAAAAGCGCCGGGTGCGCATTTACCACCAAGGGGCCAAAATCATAGATATGCCTACCAATATTTATCCCGACACCAAGTTCAATCGTATCCGCTTTTCGGGATGGGATCGTTACAGTACGCCTTACGTTACTAATCTGAAAATAACTACTGCCTCCCCCGATACTCGCAGCAAACTCATTACCGAAGGAAAATTAATTACGTACGGCATCACTTTCGATGTGAATAAAGCCGATGTAAAAGCCGAATCGTACGGCACGTTAAAAAGCATTGCGGATGTGCTTCAAGAAAATGCTTCCGTAAAGGTAAAAATTTTCGGGCATACCGACAGCGATGGAGATGATGCCAAAAACCTGGAGCTATCGCTACGCCGTGCCCAATCGGTAAAGAACGAGCTGGTCAGCAAGTTCGGCATAGACGCATCGCGGATGGAAACCGAAGGCGCCGGGGAAACCACTCCCGTGGCTCCCAATGATACACCGGCTAACAAAGCATTGAACAGAAGGGTGGAATTTGTGAAAATATGACAATCTGCAATTTAGCAACTCAGTGCACTATGAAACATATCATTATCATCATTCTTTTATTGTTGACAAACGTTTTTTTTATTTGTGCTCAAGTGCAGATTTCCACGGAAATAAAGCAAATAATGGAAAAAATTAAATCAGGAAAAGAGTTGACCGAACAGGAAGAAGCCAAGATGGAGAAGTGGGGGAACACAATGGAAAAGCAGATTGAGGCATTGGAAAAGAGTTCGGTTAAAGCCTCACCGAAAGCACATACTTCTCTTGTCAACCGGGATCCGATTTGCCCAAAAAAAGCGGATTTGCCTGCCCTTGCTGAATTGAACCGCGAAAAATACTTGCAAATGGCACAAGGGCTTATGACAGCCTATGGCACTAAGTTGGGGGATTTGCCCAAATTAAAATCGTTGCTGAACAATACAGAAAAACCCACCGATGGTGCAGATATGGGCGCTGCTTTCGTAATGGCAGGAGCGGGATCGGCATCGGTGTATGCTATCGCTTGGAGTGCTACCCACAATCCCGATGACGTGCTTACGGCAAACAACTTGGGGGTGGTGCTTAAGGATATGGGCGAATATGCCAAGGCTATTCAGGTACTGAAATATGCCGATAAATTAAAGCCAAATATTGGATTGATACTTTGCAATTTGGGCTGGGCATACCGCGAAGCCGGCGATTATACCAACGCCGAAATAATGTTCGGGAAAGCCTTGAAGGCCTCTCCCGAAATGACGTCTCCTTATTTGGGATTGGGATTGATTGCCAAATGCGAAAACAATAACCTGAGAGCCGAAGAATATTTGCGAAAAGCACTTGCACAAAAATTTTCAGCGGTAGGTTTCGGCGCTATGAAACAGGCACAGGAAACAAAATCTGATTCTCAAAACAAAGAAAACCAATCTAAACCTTTAGCCGACGAAGGCAGCGCCCAAGGCCTGGAAGTTCCTGAATTGCCCGTATCCGAGAACAAAGGAAAATTGGTTTCGCAAAAGCAACCCATCGGAGATTATCTTTCGCATCTCGATGCACGGACACAACAATTAACTTCGGAACTTCTGTCTGTGCTGGAGCGAATAAAAAAACAGCAGGCGCGCGCATTCAAAGACCCTGATAACGCGATTGTGTTTAATCGCGATTTCTCGAAAGAAATAATGCAGTTTAACGATGTAACCGAACTGCTTTTTTCCGAGAACAGCCTGTATGGGCAAGCGTTAAAACAAGGGAACAAACTGTTGGAAAATAATTCAAGGAACCTTGAAAAACAATTGCCCGCCCATACACAGAATTTAGAGGAGATCCTGCGTTTGCAGGATCAATTAGGTCAACTAATTCAACAACATAGTGAATGCGGTGATAACAAACCTTGTCAGAAAAAAGTTGAAGTGGAGATCGATAAAGTGAAATATCAAATGGCACAGGTTGTTAACCGCGATTGTAAAATGCAAAAAGGCGATCTGGATATGAGCCTCTCGGCCGGATATAAAAATTACACTTTGGTATCAAATGCCTTACGGGAAGCCATCCCCGATTATTATGCTTTTACCAACCCCATACTCGAAAACATCTATGTTCCAAGCCTCAATGAATTTTATAACCTTTACAGGGAATTGATGGTCATTAATCATTTAAAAATAGCTGCGGGATTCGCCCTAGGATTACCCGATCTGGTTGAACAATATAATGAATTGGAGTGCGTGGAACCGGAGTCGCCGCAATCGTCCGTAGAAGTCCCGGATCCTGAACTGCCGAAGAAAGATAAAAAAAATTGTCCCTTAGGAGAGAACGGAATTAGCGGTGGCATAGGTATCTTATCGTTCGAGTTAAGTTGTGAGCACGTAAAATTATCGGGTGGCGAAGGCGTGCTATGGTCGGTTAAGCGCGATTTCAATAAACACGAAACCACCATTTGGGGAGGAATTGGCGCGAAGGGAGAGTATGGACGCGGTAATATCAGTGGCGAAGCAACTATCGGTGTAGAAATCACTATTGGACAGGGAGATACGGTAAAAGATGTAGCTTTCACGAGCAGCGTTAAAGCCGGCATCGGCGGCCTGGCCGAAGGCGAAGTAAGCGGAAGGTTTGCATTGGAGGGCGGCCCATCCGTCGATTCAAGCACGAACTTAATTACACCAAGCCTATCGGATATTATGGGAAAATAAAGAAACTGATTTTAAGATGATTGCATTTCTCATCTTT
>JAFADY010000065.1 GCA_023424395.1 Bacteroidota bacterium
AAAGATGAGAAATGCAATCATCTTAAAATCAGTTTCTTTATTTTCCCATAATATCCGATAGGCTTGGTGTAATTAAGTTCGTGCTTGAATCGACGGATGGGCCGCCCTCCAATGCAAACCTTCCGCTGATCTCCGCTTCAGCCAGTCCCCCCACACCTGCCTTCACACTGCTGGTGAATGCAACATCTTTCACGGCATCTCCTTGTCCGAAGGTGATTTCCATCCCTACATTTGCTTCCACGGTGGCATTGCCCCGACCATATTCTCCTTTCACGCCCACACCACCCCAAATGGTGGTTTCGTGTTTGGTAAAATCGCGCTTCACCGACCAGAGGATACCTTCGCCGCCAGATAATTTGACATGATCGCAACTCAGTTCAAACGAAAACACTCCAATGCCACCCCCTATTCCGTTTTCACCCAACGGGCAATCTTTCTTCTTTTTTGAGGGCAGCTCAGGGCCAGGCACCTCTTCCGGCGGTTCCGGCGGTTCGGGCTCCACGCAAATCATTTGATTGAGCTGATCGGCATAACCCGGCAATCCTGAAGCAAAGACGGCAACTATCTCCAGATGAATTACTACCCTCAATTCCCGATACAGATTGTAAAATTCATTAATGCTGGGCGCGTACATGCGTTCAATGATTGGATTGGTAAATGCATAGTAGTCGGGGATCGCCTCTTTCAAAGCATTGGAAACCAGTGTGTAATTTTTACAGCCGGCAGAATATGAAGATTCCAGATCGCCTTTTTCACCCATACACATACGATAGGACAGTTGTTCACCCTCGAATTGTAATTTATCCATTTTAGCATGAACCTTTCTTATACATATGTCATTTAAACCACACGCTTTTAACTCATCCATGAGAATGTCCCATCGATCCTGCAATCGCTTTCCTTCCTCTAGCTGCTGCGTTATTGTCGGCAAACGCTTTTTCGCTATTTCGGCGTTGTCCTCTAACAATTTTACCCCTTGTGCTGACGCCCTTGCATAGTTACTGTTTTCACCAAATAACAATGCGTCGATATCTTCAAACTGCATGATCTCTTTCGAGAAATCTCGCTGAAAAACTATCGAGTTGTCCGGATCTTTGGACGCACGCTTCTCTTGCGCACTCATCCGCTCATGGCTTTTTTGGTAACCTCATCGGCTTTATCTTCCACTCTGTTTTCTACGGCGCGCTTAGCAGCATCTTTTGCCGCATTGCCCAGTTTATTAAGCCATCCTTGAGCATTGGTCTGCAGGCTAAATAGAATGCCTACGCAGAGCACTAAAATTATTTTTTTCATGGTTAGATTGATTGAATAAAAGGATTTGTATAAAAAATTATTGACTGAAAAATCATATTATTTTCCAAAAGTTTTTTTACCTACTATTCATTTTTAATGCATCTTACAGAAAATGCATCAGATTCATAACTTTCATACATGTAGGCGTTGCTACTCCATGAAACCAATCCCATTGCCATGGCATTGTAATCGGATTCGCTTGAAGTTGATGAACTCCACCAATAGCCTCTGCTTCGCAGCATTCTGAATGTTGCGCTGCCTCCGTCACGTGTTCCGCCTGCTAAACCGACGAATCCATAGTCTACAGCTTCGGTGTTAGGTGATTCCCAATGAGTTAATCCGGATTCTTTGAGTTTTCCACCGGCGATTTCATTTCCACCTAAATAAGCAATCAGTGTTTCCCAATCTGCTTTGGTGGGGATGCGCCAACCTTCAGGTGCCAGTTTTCCGGTATTCACGGCGTACCAGTTATACAGCAACCCATAAGTTTGTTTATTGGAGCTTGTATTGGCGTAAACTGAATAACCCGGGGTAGTGGAATGATAGCCTGAAATTCCCGAAATGGAAGTGCCATCGTTGTATTTAGTAGTACGAAGATTTTCCACCATCCAGGTTTGCGTACCGATTTTAATGGTGTGGTATTGATTTCCGTCTGCATCAGCCACAGTTTCTGCACTTTGCGTACTGAATGTAATCACTTCTCCATAACTGATACCTGTGCTGTTTTCGGCGAATGCGCGTAAATGGTATGTAGTACCGGGTAAAAGAGAGTTAACATCTGTCCATTCCTCCGTATAATTTACTGAAAAATCTACCACCGAAGTTTGCGAGGTTAAAACAGTGGGCAGGATTTCTGTACTGCTCCAGCATATGCCTCTACGGGTAACAATTCCTCCTTCTTCGGATACGGAATTGCCAAATTTTGCAGAAGTTTGTTTCACATCTTTCAAGTAAGTAGTTACTACTGCAGGATAATCTTTCAGGCACCGAACCGACAAACCGGATTTCATGGTTTGGAAACCATAGGATGAACTGTTTGAGATATTCAAATATAAATAAGTATCTTCACTTGGGTTTTTGTGGGTTGTCCACCAATTGCCCCTTGTATTTTTATTTAAATAAACCCCTGTATCGTCTCTGTATCCGCCGGGTAAAGCGGTGAATCCGCTGAAATTTGTACCGTTGGCATACTCGCCGGTCCAATGTGCGCTACTTTCTTCTTTTAATAATACTCCCAGCATGTGGGATTCGCTTTCATCAGGCACCAACGTTTGACTCAATATATTCAATTCGGTTTCAGTAGGCACGTGCCAACCCAACGGAGCTAATTTATTTGTTTGTACAGCATATTGATTATACAAAAAGCCATACGTCCCGTCGGGCTCTGTATCGTTGTACTTACAATATGCACCTGCTGTAGTAAGGCTCCATTCCACAGCATCTGAAACCATCGGAATGTCTGTACCATCATTGTATTTGGAAACACGCAAGTCTTCCGCCATCCAAATCTGTTTGCCTATTTGTACCAGATTATACGAATTTCCGTTGATATCCTGCACAGTACCTAAATCAAGAGTCGTAACCGTTTTTACTTCTCCATAACTGATTCCTTCTGTATTTCCTGCATACGCCCGAACGTAATAGGTTACTCCGGCTTCAAGCTCGGTCATTAAGCAAGTGTATTTTCCCCTCTGTTTAATTCCTTTGTTTGAATAAGCATCCGCAATAGTGGGTTGGGTATTGGTAGAACTCCAGCAAATTCCGCTTTCGGTAATTGCTTCTCCTCCCGTGTTCAGAATAATTCCTTCGCAACCTGCAGAAGTTGCCCGTCCGCCCGATACCATACCGGTTTTAATGGTTGGCGGCGAGTTTTTAATACAACGGACTGACATTCCAGACAACGCATCTTGAGCCTCAATATTTGAATTCCATAAATCAAGCATTGCGTTTGTCAGATAAGGACTATAGGTTGGTGCTTTTAATGTGCTTTTAATTTCTTTTCTTTTAATCGAAGGAGCATTGCCTATGGTTGTTGTCCAGAAAAAAGTGTTTATTTTTATCCCTTCAAAACCCCACCGATTTCTACTACCCGCTCCGACGGCCGAAAATCCGGTTTGATTATAGGGTGGAAAGTTGTGCTCTTCCCAAAACGCTGTATCTCCGATTAAAAATGACGCTGAGGAGGTTGAACTATTTAACTGAAACAATTCTTCAAAATCTTCTTTCGTGGGGATATGCCAGCCTTGCGGAGCCAATTTTTGTGACATGGCTGCATAACCGTTGTATAAAGCGCCATAAGTGGTTCTGTAGCCTATATTGTTGTCATACCAGCAATAGGCTCCTGCTTCAGATTCACTTGATGACCACGTATCTTGATTTTCAATCAATGTAATAGGCGTACCATCATTGTAGAGTGTTGTCCGGAGGTTTTCCGCCATCCAGGTTTGATTGCCGATTTTTACAATCGGATAATTATTGCCGTCCACATCTGCACATGCATAAAACTCAAAATTAATCACCTCGTTTTTTTCAGGCTTTAGTACATGAATAGTCCGGTTATTACCGTGCTTTCCCGTGAATTTAATTAAGTCGTCCTTGGAATATTGCATGGTTACGATGTTTCCAAGTGATGATAGTGATTTAGCCTGTGCTGGTAAATTGAAACCAATTTTGCCGTTTGCATCAGTAAAGGCCGTTTCTTCGTTGTCTAATTTTATGTTTTCAGATGAAAAGGAATAACTGATAATGCGAGCGCCATACGCTTTGTTTCCTGAAATTAGCCGTAAAAGATAAATCCCGGATGATAAACCGCTTACAGAAAGTGAATTATCCCCCTCTTTAAGCCGGATGGATTTGCTGAATAGCATGCGCCCGGAAATATCAAAAAGATTGAATACAGAATTATCGGAGGCCGGCGCATAAAACTGAATTTTACAAGTTCCGCTATAAACGGGATTCGGAAACACCTTAACGATTTCAGGTGTATTTATCCCTGTAGCTGTAATGCTTGTAGGTACATTCACGAGTTTCAACGTTTCGTTTCCTGCAAGTTTTACCGTAGTTCCATTCATCATGTTCTCCACCAATACCGAATCAACGGAATTAACACTACCACCTCCGGCAAATTGAATGGTGTATTCCTGTGCAGAGATTTGCATCGAGAGGAAACACAAAGCTGCGATAATGAGTACTTTGTAGATAAATAATAAATTTGATTTCATATTTTTGATTTTTAGGAGTGAAAAACTAAAACATTTTTACATTGCAAAATAAATGAATCAACAAAAAGCAAAATACCCCCAAAAAGGGGTATTTTAAAAAAACTTTGAAACATATATTTACATAAAAAATATTTGTACTTTTGAAAAATGAAAAAATCTAAACTATGAAACTCAAGAGATGCTTTTTAACAGGTTTTAGTACGGTTTCTTTTATTCTATTAACCATATCCGGCTTTTGGGGATGCAGCAAAAGCAGAACAAACACCGATTTTTCAAAAGACAATCCCGACACTTTGCTGGTTCTCGCTAAAAAATTGCTTTACACCCTGCCGGATAGCGCATTTATCCTATCTAAAAAAGCCGAAAAATTGGCTGAGGAACAAAATAACCCACTATCCTTGGGAAATGCTTACAGAGCGCAGGCAAGTTATTTCTCCGATATTAAAATGGATTTTGAGAGTGCTGTGGAAAAATGCAATCAGGCCGACAGCATTTTCAGAAAACATTCAGGTAATGATTTCTCATTGGGGCGAGGCGCCGTGCTGCATAACCTCGGCACAATTGAATTTCGTAAAGGTAATTACATGCCGGCCATTGAATTTTATACTCAAGCATTACATTTGCTGGATTCGCTAAAAGATGAAAAAACCCTCCCAAAAACGTTGAATAACTTATCTTCCTTGTATTCTTTTTTAAAAGACCATGAAAAATCGGAACAATATGCCCGTGATTGCCTCAAAATAGCGAAAAAAAATAAGGATGATTACTTAATATCTGTGAGCAAAACGACACTGGCAGCTGAACTTATCAACCAAGGAAAGTACGACGAAGTTCCCCAACTGCTGGACGAAGCGAAAGAGATTGCGCTGAGCAGAAAAGATTATTACATCATGGACTTGGTATATCTGAATTATGGCACATACTATAGTTTTTTTAAAAAGGATTATGTAAGAGCCATTCAACATTTGAAACAAGCCTCAATCTACGCCGACAGCCTGCAAAATGAATATGAGCAAATGCGGGCATCCATCAATCTTTCCGAAACGTATTTTTTCAACAATCAAACCGCTGAATCTGAGGTTGAAGCTCGCAAATCGATTGAATGGGCAAGAAAATGGCAAAGCAAAGATGTGGAACAGCGAGCTTTGACTGCATTGGCAAAAAACAATGCGTTAAAAAACCAATACAAGGAAGCTTATGATAATCAGGAGCTTGCATATCGATTACGAGATACTGTTTTGAACGAAAGTAACCGGCAGCACCTCAATTACTTGGAAGCCCAATTTCAAACCGAAAAAAAAGAGCTGCGTATTTCCTCATTAGAAAAAGAGAAAAAACTTTACGCCATTATTATGCTTACCGGTGCCGTGAGCTTGTTGTTATTGGTTATTTCTATATATCTAAGATATAAGGCAGCCAAACGAAAAAAACAAATGGCCGAACAAAAAATAGTTCAATTGCAACATGAAAAACAATTCATCGCCACGCAAGCCTTGCTTGATGGCGAAACTGCAGAACGCTCCCGTCTGGCGCGCGACCTGCACGACGGGCTTGGTGGAATGCTTTCGGCAGTAAAACTTAATTTATTCGATATAAAAAAAGGAGCTTTATTGGAATCCGGCGATATTTTGCGCTTCAACAACGTGTTAAAAATGTTGGATAATTCTATACAAGAACTTCGGCGGATCTCGCACAATATGATGCCCGAAGCGTTGGCGCGTTACGGGTTAAAAATCGCTCTCACTGACCTGTGCCACAGTTTCTCGAACGTAAATTTCCATTATTTCGGAACGGAAGCCCGATTGGAATCGAAACTCGAAATAATGATTTACCGCATCGTGTCGGAATTGGTGAACAATGCCCTCCGCCACGCCGAAGCCGGCGAAATAAATGTGCAGTTGGTGCAGGAACCTTCCCGCACTTCGGTTACGGTACAGGATAACGGAAAAGGATTTAACACAGAAATCGAAACCCGGGGAATGGGGTTAAAGAACATCCAAAACAGGGTAACATCCTTCAACGGAACAATGAATGTCTGTTCCAAAGAAAACGAAGGAACAGAAATAAACGTGGATTTTAAAATCTGACCGATTATGATACAGGTTCTTATTGTTGACGACCATATCATCTTAGCCGACGGGTTGAAGAAACTGATCAACGACTCCGGCTTCGCCGAAGTTTGCCACACGGCGCTTACCGGAAAGGATTGCATGAACTACCTTCGTCATGAAACTCCCGATGTGATATTTCTCGATATAAACTTACCGGATGCAAACGGGATAGATATGTGCAAAGAAATAAAATCACATAAGCCTGAAATTAAAATAATTGCACTAACCAGCTTTGGAGAGTATGCACTTGTCCGTCAGATGCTCGAAAACGGAGCCAACGGATATTTACTGAAAAACGCGATGCCCGATGAAATCCTTCTGAGCATTGAAATGGTAATGGAAGGTGAGCAATTTCTATCGGATGAGATCGATATGCTGATGCACAAACGCTCGCTGAATCCCGTTTGGCTCACGCCGCGTGAAAAGGAACTATTGAAACTGATCGTACAAGGAAACACCAACCACGAAATTGCCGATAAAATGTGTCTCGGTGTAGAAACCATCAACAGTTACCGTAAAAACCTGCTGCTTAAATTGGGTGCAAAAAATACGGCTGTGTTGGTGAGAATGGCGTTGGAGGAGAAATTATTATAAGATAAAACATTAAAAAAAGCAACCAGATAATCTTCTAGCTGCCTTATTTTTTGCATTGTAGCGAGAGGGGGGCATGATCCCCCGACCTCATGATTATGAATCATGCGCTCTAACCAACTGAGCTATCTCGCCAACATTATTCGAAAATGTTTCTAAATTCGAGGTGCAAAAATAGTATAACTTTTTGAATTAAACAAACGGGTTCCTAAAATATTTGCGCTTTAAATCAGCCTCTCGCAAAAGCTAATCTTCTTTTACAAAAAACGAGAAATGAACGTTACCGTACTTTCTTTCTTTTGTAAAATAAGGCAGGTCGGCAAAATTATGATTTCTTGAATGTTCCATGATGAAAATACCTTCGGGTTTAAGAAGATCCTTTTCAATGATCAGTTTCGGAATAGAGTTTGCCTCCCGCAAATCGTAAGGAGGATCGGCAAATATAAGGTCGAATTGTTGGTTATTCGATTGTAAATACTTGAAAACATCCGCTTTCAACGGAATTAGTTCTTCGGCGTTTAGCATTTCCTTCGCTTTGCAAATGAAATTATAATGGAGGCTGTTTTCTTCCACACATACAACGTGCCGACAGCCGCGCGATACAAACTCCAAAGCAATGCTTCCCGTTCCGGAAAACAAATCCAGTGCCGATGTTTCTTCCCAATCTATCATGTTGTTCAGTACATTGAATAGGCTTTCCCGTGCAAAATCCGTAGTGGGACGCGCTTTCAAATTAGTGGGAACTTGTATTCTGCGTGATTTGTATTTGCCGCTTATAATTCGCATAACGAAATCAATATATCGCCGGGGATTTCATTTTTCAATCCTTCGGGAACGTTTAATTGTGAGTCAATTTCAATATCGGCAGTATTTTTGATGAGCGATTTCAATATGTCTATCGACTCTTTGTTTTCAGTTAAATTACCCGAAAGAAAGAGCCAGTCGTTGTTCTGATCCATAGAGATTTTTTCGGCAACGCTCGCAATGTAATAAACCGCATCAACACTGTGCGTGTTTTTGAAAGTATTGGCAGAAAGCAAATTATGTTTTAAGTAAGAGAATACGGAAATAAAATTGTCGTGAAAATCAACGAAAAGTCTTTTAGACGTTGTTTCCGCTTGGTGTTTATTGAAAAACACCATCAAGCTCTTTACAAAACTCTCAAAAGAAGGATTCCACAAAGTCCGGCTCAAAAATGAATGTACGTTGTTATCCATATCGTGTATAATATGAATATCGTGTTCTTCCATATAGTCACATAAAATTTCTCCGGTATTTTTATGGATATTGAACTCAAAAATATCTTTTGCCTTTTTCTTATTGAAATAGGCATCGGGAATCAGTGTGTAATGCGGAGAAACACTGATAACAGTGGTTTTTCGGAAAGGTTGCGTGAAAAAGTTTACCTCGAAAAAAATCTTTTTTAAATTTTCCTCGTAAGAAAGATTTTTGCTGAAATTAACTTTGTGATAATGGAATACAGACTTATCCAAAAACGAATAAATACAAAAAGAAAATCCATTCGGCATTAACCGAATGGATAAATTATATTTTTCTGATTGAGCTAAATCGATGTTTTCCGGTAAAAACATAGTATGTTTTGCAGTTTTGCTGCTAATTATTCCCAGTTTCCGGCGTTGTTGTTAGCTGTTTCAAGCGAACCTACCATCATACCTGGGTATCTGTCGCCCGGGCGGTCAAGAACTTCTTGAATCTTTTGTCTCAAAAGTTTTTGGTCTAAATCGCTCAAGTAAGCGGTGTATGGAGTTTTTGCTTCAAAAACTTGTACCGGATAACCCGATGCCGTAGTAAGCGAATCGGTAGCCATTTCAAATTTAGTTCCTTTTCCATAGGGTACGAAACTCAGCGAGTCGGGGGAAAACCTGCGGTTGGGATAAAGTACTTCCGTTGCGGGAGCAAAAATAGAATCACGCACCAGTTGTGGTGAGTTTGTTGCATCGTCCCACAATCCGGCAGCTCTAATGGCCGATTGATTTCCCGAGCGGATAATACGCATAGCGCTTGCTTCGGTCATTCCGGCCTCCAACTGCGCTTCGGTAAGATCGCCCGATCTTCTGAGCGAGGCAATTCTACCATTTTTTACAAAGTTTACCAACTCATCGAAATTATCCGTATAAGCGCCGTTTTCAGAACGATAAGCTACTTGCGCGGTACGAATATCGACAAGGCGTTGTTTCACTGCATTGTCTCGCTTATCAACTTCGTTATTGAAATCGATAGGCCCTTGAACACTTTTCCAGCAAAGGAAACCCAAAAGAAGAATTGCAGCTATTAAAAGTACTCTTATTACAACTTTCATGGATGTTGAATTTTTTAATTTATTGTTCTTTGATTATTATATTTTTGATTTTAGACTACAAATTTAGAAAAAGAATGATAATTGTGCTACTTTTACGCCAAAATTTGCTCTAAAAAATGGTAAATAGCTATTTTGTTGATAAAATCGAAGATAATTTTTCCCATTCATTTACCCACGATCAAAAAACTGCTCTTGCAAAGATAGTGGAATTTATCTTTTCTCGAAGCAATAATCAAATATTTCTGCTGAAAGGTTATGCCGGCACCGGAAAATCTTCCCTTATCGGAAGTTTGGTGAAAACCATGAATGAATTTAATCAGAAAGCCGTTTTATTGGCTCCGACAGGCCGTGCGGCTAAAGTTTTTTCTGCTTATGCCGATCAGGCTGCGTTTACCATCCACAAGAAAATATACCGGATGGAAAAGTTTACCGAAGGCCCCGGCCGCTTTTCTTTGGCCGAGAACAAACATACATTCACCCTTTTTATTGTAGATGAAGCTTCTATGATAAGCAACGAAGCCGGAGATTTTTCGGTTTTCGGTTCAGGCCGGTTATTGGATGATTTAATGGAGTACGTGTACGCGGGCGAAGGCAATAAACTCCTCCTCATCGGAGATACGGCGCAGTTGCCTCCCGTGAAACAGGATTCGAGTCCTGCTTTGCAGGCCGGAACTTTTCAATCGTTTTTTTTTGAAGTTTTGGAGAGCACATTAACGGAAATTGTTCGGCAAGCCGAAGAATCGGGTATTTTAAATAATGCCACCATGCTCCGAAATGCGTTGAGAAACAACGATACCGATAATTTCCCGAAACTCGATATACATTCATTCAAAGATATGAAACGTATCTCGGGAGTAGATCTGATAGACGAGATTTCATCCGCTTATTCCCATTCCGGGATTGAAGATACCATTGTTATATCCCGATCGAACAAAAGGGTGAACGCTTACAATAACGGCATCAGAAACCGGGTGTTGTATCGGGAAGAAGAGCTATCGCCGGGCGATTTACTGATGATCACAAAGAACAATTATTTCTGGACGGATAATTTCGAAAACACCGATTTTCTCGCCAATGGCGAGTTCGTGCAGGTAATCAGGGTTAGAAAACAGGAAGAAATGTATGGTTTTCGTTTCTGTACTGCGCTGCTCAAGCACAACGATTATGAGGTGGATTTTGAAGCGAAAATTAATTTAGACAGCCTTCATACCGAAGTCCCGGGACTTACCCGAGCACAAAACGATGCGCTTTTTGCCGCCGTTCTCGAAGATTACAGCCACATCAAACAAAAACGCGCGAAGTATAAAAAAGTGAAGGAAAACCCGTATTTCAATGCGCTTCAGGTAAAATACGGCTACGCCGTAACGTGCCACAAGGCACAAGGCGGAGAATGGAAAAACGTATTCTTGGATTTGGGTTACGTGGATAGGTCGTACATGGGCCAAAACTTCTATCGCTGGCTGTACACTTCATTAACAAGAAGTTCCGAAATGTTATATCTTGTGAATTTGCCCAACGACTTTGTCGCACTTCCCAAATAATTATTACATTTGTAGCCTCAATTGTATCGGTTTCTTTTGAAACCCACGACAATATGTGTATAACAACAACACAAGTATGGAAACAAAAAGCGAATACATTGACAAACTGCTTTCCGACCTGAAAATATTGGAGGGCAAAATATCCGGCATCAAGGCATCCGATTCATTCTCATTTACTTTTTTCCGCGATTCTTTCAACAAAACGCAGGAAATTATGCGTGCGTTGCACGAATTGGAAATTCTGCATATAGAAGATATGAAAAAGCAAATGGAAAAATTGGTCTTGTTTTTGTCGGAAAACGAGAGATCGAAAGAAAAGCCGGTCACCAACCAACCGTATATTATGACGGAGGAACCCGATTTGCCTCCCGTTGAACCGGTTGAACCGGATATTAATTATCCCGAAGAAAAAGCTGTATCTGAAGAATTGCCTTCTACACCAACCGAACCGAAAAGAAATATCTACGCCGAAGGCGTTACGCTGCCCGGCTATACCAATCCGCGTGCCAACGAAGTAAAAGTTACGCCCGAATCTGCAAATGGCACCGAAAAGCCGGTAATCCGTTCCGTTAACGATATAATTAATCCGCCTCCGGCGTCTTTAGAGCTGAAAAGAAGCCTGAGCTTAAACGACCGGTTTTTGTATCAGCGCGAGCTTTTCAACAACGACAGGCACGAAATGAATTCCATGATGCTGAAATTAAACGCATTCGATAACTACGAAGACACCGAAAGATATTTACGGGAACATACGTCATGGAATTTCGAAGAAAAGATAGTTAAGGACTTTTTAGCCGTATTAAAGGAAGGATTTAATTAGAAATTGCCTACGGCATGGGAAAATTGTTTGTGGTTCCAACCCCGATAGGAAATTTGGAAGATATTACGTTGAGAGCGATCAACGTGCTTAAAAGTTGCGATTTAATTTTGGCCGAAGATACACGCACAAGTGGATTTTTGTTGAAGCATTACAACATCGAAACGCGCATGCAGTCGCACCACAAGTTCAACGAGCACAAAACAACGGAGCAAGTGGTGCAGCGGCTACAATCGGGTGAAAATATAGCTTTGATCTCCGATGCCGGCACGCCCGCCATTTCCGATCCGGGTTTTTTACTCGTCAGGGCTTGCGTGCAAGGTGGGGTAGAAGTGGAGTGTTTGCCAGGAGCTACGGCGTTCGTTCCGGCTTTGGTAATGTCGGGTTTGCCCAACGACAGGTTCTGTTTCGAAGGATTTCTTCCGCAAAAAAAAGGCCGGCTCACTCGTTTAAAAGAATTATCGGAAGAAACCCGCAGTATGGTTTTTTACGAATCGCCTTTCAGGGTAGTGAAAACGCTCACACAACTCGGCGAATTTTTAGGAAATGAACGGCAGGCTTCCGTATCGCGCGAAATATCCAAACTATATGCGGAAACCATCAATGGAACAATAGAAGAACTGATCGGGCGTTTTAAAGAAAAAGAACCCAAAGGCGAGTTTGTAATCGTGGTTGCCGGCAGAGATTAGAGAAATTGATCGAACTGCTTGTTTTAAAGTTATTTGTTTTTTTAAGAGTAAATTAACAGTATATAAAAACTATTTATTATCACGAATGTTTTAAAATAACATAAAGAATATAGAGTATGAAAAAAGTATTGATTCTATTTTTAGGTTTGGGAGTGTTATTCTCCTGCACCAACACAGGAAAGAAAGTTACGGAATCTGACGAATACCAAAGATTGCAAGCAGAGCGTGACTCGTTGTTGAATCTTTCCAGAACATCGGATGCCGAAGCCGAAGAAATGATGGCGGTGATTAGTGAAGTGGAAGCAAACTTCGATAGAATAAGAGAAGCGGAAAGATATATTTCCACCCAATCGGCGCAAGGCGGAGAAATGAGTCAGAGCACCAAACAACGTGTAAACGATAACTTCCGCATGATTCAGGAGATTTTGCAAAAGAACAAAGCGCAACTTGCCGAATTGAATAAAAAATACGCGGGCAGCAACAAGCAGGTGGCTTCTTTGCAAAATACCATCGACCGGCTGAACAAGGAAATGCAAGAAAGTTCTGCGCGCATCGTTCAGTTACAAAACGAATTATCAAGCCGCGATGCAACCATCGCGCAATTATCGTCCGACGTTAGCGATCTTGCCCAAGTAACCGAAGAACAATCGGCTACCATCCGTCAACAAGACAGGTCGTTGAACACGGCTTATTACGTTTTCGGAACGGCAAGCGAACTAAAAGAGCAAAAGATACTCTCGGGAGGCTTTCTGCAATCAACCAAAGTAATGCAGGATACCTTCAACAAAGACTATTTCTTGCAGATCGACATCCGCAACGTAACAGAAATTCCGTTATATGCGCCGAAAGCCAAATTGTGGTCAACGCACCCCGACGGAACTTACGAGTTTTTGAAAGGCGCCAACAACCAGCTTACGTTTCACATAACAGATACGCAACGTTTTTGGAGCTTAACGAAGTATTTGATCATTGAGGTTCAGTTATAAACCAAAATAATGTATAAAAATGGCCGATAAAGTGTAACTTTACCGGCCATTTGTTTTTTGCCTATGACATATAAAAATCTTTTCATCGACCTCGACGATACGCTTTGGGACATTCACCAAAACGGAAAAGAATGTTTGGAAGAAATCTACGTCGATTACGATTACAATAAATTTTATCCCACTTTCGAAGATTATTACGCGGTTTATATGCCGTCGAATTTTCATTTGTGGAGCTTGTACCGGCAGGGATCGATAAAGAAAGACGAACTTATTGTGGAACGGTTTCTCGTTCCCGTTCGCCAATTCGGCATTAACGACCCCGCATACGCCAAAGCTTTGAGCGACGATTTTTTGGAGCGGACTACACACAAAACCCGCCTCATTCCCGGTACAATGGATTTGTTGGACTATTTAGAGCCCAAATACCGTATGCACATTTTATCCAACGGATTCAGGGAAGTGCAATACCAAAAAATAGAAAATTCGGGATTGATGCCTTATTTCGATAAAATTATTTTATCGGAAGATGCCGGTATCAACAAACCGCATCCCGATATTTTTACTTACGCACTCAAAAACACCAATTCCCGTCGAAACCAAACCATCATGATCGGCGATAGCTGGGACGCCGATATTGTGGGAGCGCACAACAGCCGTTTACACCAAATCTGGTTTAATCCCACCCATGCGCAACCGCAAGGTTTTGAACCTACGTACACGGTGAAATCGTTACACGAAATAAAAGATATTTTGTGAAATCTAAAAACCACTTGTAGTTTTAGTAAAAACTACAAGTGCTATTAGCCGAAACCATTGCAACTCGCCGAAGTTGTTACAATATTCTCCGTTTTTACATGCATTATAATCATTTTTCCTTATTTTTGTGAAAAACAATTATAGCATGAGAACCGTTTCAATTATATTATTTCTATCGTGTATTTTTTCCGTTTTTTCGCAAGAACTCGACGGGACTTTTAAAGAAGGCAGCGATTCCTTGTCGTTTTCGGGCGGAAAAGTTATTTTCAGCGTAAGCGGTTTCGGCGCGCTAACTTCGCGTATAGTGGGAGAGGGGAGTTACGAGCAAGTAGATGATTATCTGATTGTGAAAACGACCGATTATTCGGGAAGAAAATCCACTACTACCGAACTCGATGCTTCCAAAAAAGATACGCTGACGATAAAGGTGATCGCCTTCGAGAATTATCCTATTCAAAGTGTTTTGGTGGAGTTTTTGAACGGTAAAAGCAAAACCGAAAAAGCATTGGTTACCGACAACAACGGCAAGGCGGAAGTACCTTACAACACTAAAATAACCGGTATTAGAGTTTCGGCGCTGGGTTATAACGATATTTTCACTCCCGTGAAACAACGAAAAGATTATCTGGTAAAAATGGCCGAAAACAATGTTATCGAGGGACAAGACGTGGTGTTCAGATTATCGGACACCGATGAAGAAACTATCCACGTAACCCTACTTTCTTCGGAGTTTGAGGCAGGGAGAGATCGGGCGAAATCACTCGAAAAACTCAATAAAAAAGCCCAAAACACCAACGTCCTGGGCAAAAGGTTAAAAAAGAAATATATACCTATTTACGGCAGATAAAATTGTAGAGACGTTGCGCGCAACGTCTCTTTTGTTACAGTCCGGGCCACTTCAGGTTATCTTTTACGCTTTCCACACTGTTTTCGATGGGATCGGGTAAATTGTGGAAGAAATTTATTCCGGTTCTCGTTTCCAGTTCATCGATCGTACACGTGTAGTTTTCCAAATAATACGAACCGCCTTCTTTGTAATAGGCTTTATGTTCGAAGTAGAAGCCGATGGCATTATAATTATTGCCTTTCTTAGCCAACACAGCCATAAAATAATACTTTGGTACAACGGTGTTGTTTAAGGGCGTGTAATTTCCTTCGTTTATTGTACCGCCTTTCACAACATACAGCGTATCGCGGATAGTGGAAGATACGCCCCAGTCTCTTACCTTATTTTCTAATTCGGCCCAAATTCCCGTATTAAAATTTCCCATTTGAGGGCTAATATTTGAGTAATAGAAAGTTTGTGCGTTTGCTTCATAAGAGTACTGTCTATCGGCCGAAGCAACCAAATGTCCCCTGTCGTAAGTGCTGCCAGCATAATCTGAACTGTACGTCCAATATTGAACCGGAATTTGCGGATCTCCGTTCCATGCATCCGTTCGTCCAACTCCCGAATTATATGCAGTAGCATTATCAAAGACAAAGGCAACCCAACGGCTGTGTCGCTTTTCGTAATTATACTCCATGCTGTAATTTAAAAGATTGGTTGCATAGTGTACCACGAATTGCGATTTATTTTCGATAATATCGTTGGATAAACGTGGTACCTCAATCCGGTACGATTCTTTGTTGGGATGCAACAGAGCGTTTAAGTCGAATTTTTCTTGGATAAGGTTGAAAACCTGTCTGTTGTTTCCGGATATTACTTCAAACGAAGATGACCTTTCCGCGCCTTCGTTTCTATTGACGGTAACTACCACCGTACCGGTGCCTTGTCCCGAAGTTTTGTTGAAAGAATACCAGTCGGCGTTGTCGTTTTTGCGAATTTCCCAAGTGCCGGCAGTTTCAATTTTCAGAAAGAATTCTTTTTTCAAATAATTTACTTTCTGATTTTCCGCTTCAAAAGTAACTTTAAAAAGATCTGCGGGATTATCTCCGCCACCACACGATAGGGTTACAAATCCTACGATGGATATAAGTAATGCTTTGAATAAAAGTTTGTTCATTTTTATAAGAAAAATAAAGGGAGTAAACTTACTCCCTTTTTGAGAAATTAATTATTAATTCATTGTATGCTTACCTAAATCGGAAATATCATCTTGAGCCATTGTATCCCATTCATAGGGGTCGTAAGTTGCTTTGGGTGAGCGCACCGTTGATTTTCTTCGCAGTGTTTTATTGTCACCCCACATATCTACACTATTGAAAACGCCAACTTCATCAATTTTTGTGCCGTTTTTAAAAAGTGCAACAGCATCGTTGCCGTTAAAGTTCGGAGCAGCAGTGGATGTTATATTCGCGATTGCCAGTATGGCTGCGCTTGCTTGCGGATGAGCTACAACATACGTACTTCCGCTGGCTAAAGTTCCCGTAAGAGCTGTTTCATTTATATAATCTCCTACGCCATTTGTTTGTTTCTTCAGCACGTAAGCGCTCAAATCTATGGCGGCGCCCGTTCCATTGTATATTTCGATAGCTTTGTTGTAACTTGCTCCTTCTACATATTCGGAAATAAACAATTCGGTTGCCGTTGCAGAGGCTACGGTTCCTTGTTGTACGACGGAGATAGTCCGATTAATGGTGCCCGAAGCTAATGTAATGGTTGCCTGACGTTGATTTTCGCCTGTATTGGCAGTAACATTTACGGTTAAAGTACCGTTGTTGGAACCACTTGCAGGAGAAACGGTTGCCCAAGACTGATCGGATGTAGCTGTCCAATTCACATTCGATGTGATAGTTACGGTTTGGCTGCCGGCTTCTTTTGCAAACGAAAGCGATGATTTATCCACAGATAATTCCGGAGCGGTAAACCTTGCGCCTGTCATACCGTTCAAATCGTCAGTAGCGCGGACCAATAACTGCGGAGTAGTGAAGATGGATACCACTCCGATGAAAGCGCCGTTACCCGATTTCACTTGCTCGGATGCAAAGTCTGCCTGTGAGCGCGTGTAAACCGATGCGGTTTCTCCGGTTTGGTTTTCAATTTTTTGGTCGCCGCTGTATGTCGCCGCCGCGTTTTGGAATTGTACACTGTTCACTTGTACCAATTCCGCCTGATATTTGCCGTCTAAAATATCTTTGATGGTTACAACCCTCGGGGTAAGCGGTGTGGATGATTTTGCTTCCACAATTTCCACTTTGACGGTGCTTAAGGTGCGGTCGGAGCCTAATTGAATAAGCCCATTGTAAACACTATATTTGGTATCTTTTATGTTTACCCTAACTTTTGCGCCCAACGGCAATTTGGTCAACACATTTTCCGTATCGGAGAATGTGAGGGCAATACCGGCCGTTGCGTCCGCTACGTAAACAACAAAATCGGCTACGTTTTTTGCATGGGCGTTCAGGATTACTTCACCTTCAATATAATGGTCTTGGGCGTAGGCTTGCCCTTCTTTTAATCCGGCCCTTAGGTCGGCAACAGATATTTTTGTTCCCGATACCGGAGGCGTAGTAGGGATGCAACGTGTAGTTTCATCGTTGCTCATTTCTTGAGCATCGTCGTTGTTTCGTACAAAAAGCTGCCACATACCATCGCCTGTGTTTCCTTTAAACCACGATAAAATACCCACCAAATTACCGTTTCCTGCCGGAAGCGGATCATCTTTAAACGAAGCGTATTGTGTGGTTCTTACAATCAAACTCGCGCTCTGGCAGTTTTCCAGTGTCCGGTTGGTCGCATATTGTCCTTCCTGATAATTTAATCCTTGATAGGGATTGAACTGAACATTCATTAATTTTACCAATACAGCATCGTACATTTCGTTTTGCGCTTCTTCTATGGTAAGTTCTTTGGGGGCGGGAAGTTCGCCTTCGCCCATTACTTTTGTGGCCGATGTGGCAAATTGTATTTGTACTGCATCGCTGTATTTTGATATTACCGCGCCTTTTAGGTTGATATTCAATTCATTTCCTAAATTAAAGGTATGATTGGCATCGGTAGTCCTAATTGCTACCCCATAGCCTGATTCGTCTTGAATAAATCCATTTCTAAGCGATGCGCTGTTTCCATTCGCCCTGTCGGATGTTACAACAGCTTTAAGTTTATATGCTTCGGTAATAGTCCATGAAGCTTGACCGCTGGCAGCGTATTTATCGCGGATGTCTTTTATCGTAAGATACTCGATGATTGAACCGTCGGCTCCGGCTTGTGTTACGTTGATGGAATTTTTCACAATGGACGATACGATGGTGAAAAAATTCTCTCGTGCCGATTCGGGATTACTTTTTACCGTAACCGTGATGGTAGAAGTTCCTTCGGAACCTTCCATCGGTGTAACATCGATCCAATCCGAATTGGATTCTTTCACAATTCGCCAAGGGCGATTG
The DNA here is from genome assembly GCA_023424395.1 of Bacteroidota bacterium. Classification (GTDB taxonomy): domain Bacteria; phylum Bacteroidota; class Bacteroidia; order Bacteroidales; family Dysgonomonadaceae; genus JAFADY01. The sequence goes on from JAFADY010000065.1 coordinate 18,655, forward strand.
GTTTCAATGGTGATGGTTTTGGTCTCAACTCCGGCGCCGAAATTAATGTCATCCTCAGGCGAAATAGTTACTTCCGGTTCCGAATATACATCCTCATCGCCTCTACAATTGGTGAAAAGCATTGTGGTTGCAAATAATGCAATCGCAAAAAGGTAAATGCTTTTGATGGATTTTTGTTTTTTATTTATCATAACATTCATTTTTATATTCTGTAGTGAAATGGTTTGGTTAAAATCTTGATCTGTCTAATTTAACATCGTTGATGCTGATGATGGTAATTTGTGCTGTATTGTTGAAATAAGTGAGTATTCCCACTATATCGCCCGATCCTTGCGCGAGCTGATTTCCCGCAAAACGCGCATATCCGCTTGTCCTTACAATAACCCTGTTGTTATTCATATCGGTCAAGGTTCTGTTTTGAGTAATTTTATTTACCGGATCAGCATAGGTCAATACTAATTCTGATTCCAGAAATTGTACATTTTCTAATTTAATCAATGTGTTGGAGTATTTTTTGTTTAATGTTGGAATTGTTAGTAATCGCGGTTCAATTGGGGCTTCAATAATTCCCCTGAACAAATAATTATCTTTTAATTTTATTGGAATAAAGTCGTTTTCATATTGTTCATCCACGGCCTCCATGCCAATACTAATATTACCGCCGTAAGCGCCCAATGCTAGGCCTTTGCATTTTACATACACAATCATGCCTGGAATATAATAATTATATAGAGAATAAGATTGAATTTTTACTTCTATGCCGCCTGTTTCGTCTTGAATCATTAAAGCTCGCGATATATTGCCTTCCCTATCGCTCGAAATTAGCTTGCCCCCAATGATAATATCATCTGTTATCATTGTTCCGGGAGAAGCATACATATTTTTTAACTGTGCAATGGTATGCGTGGGTGTCATTACTACGGGTTCAAACTCCGCCGGATTCTCTATTTCGTTGTAATTGCAAGAAAAAAGTCCGAGTCCCGCGATTATAAAACCTATTAAATATATAATTTTTCTTTTCATAATTGTTGCGTAGTTTAGAATCTGAAATTTACATTTAAGAAGAAATTGGTTCCGTACATATAGAAATACCTTGAATCGAATGGCCTAAGCATCCTGCCGGTATCCCTGTCTATATTTACACGAAGCTGTTCGTAACCGCCGCTTCTGATATCTCGTTTGTTAAGCAAGTTACTAGCGCTTAGGCTTACTCCCAAAAAATACTTATAATTTATACGATATGAAATTCCGGCGAAGGCATCTAGGGTAAATCCTGCATCAAATTTCTCCTGTTTAATGTATTCTTCGGACAATTCAGCTCTGGCCCTGTCCGTACGGCGTGAAGGATTCATATCGATATAAGCCCTATCGAAATAGTTCCCCGATAATCCGATCCACCAATAATTAGGTGAATTATAAGAGAGGCCAATGCTTCCCACAGTCATGGGTGATCCTTCAACGTTAAAGTTTTCCCAATAAACTTTATCAGCATCCAAAAATGCTTCTGTATTATCAACGGTTTGTACGTAATCGGGGTTTGAAACATATTTGTGTTGCCCATATCCAAACATTCCTTCAGCAGTTATTGTGGGTGTAAGTTTTACTTCAATGCCCGTTTCAATACCCATGTGTTCGCGATCAATGCCCGTCATCATATAGTTTCCGAATGACCTATATACATCATCGTAGAAGTTTAGAATGGATGTTTGGTCATTAATCTGTGTATAGTATGCTGTGAAACGTCCTTTAACAAGCGGAGTGCGAATATAATAATTAAGGTCTCCACTTAATATTTTTTCCGTTTCCATATTTGCAATAATCGTATTGCGTGTACGCGGAGAAATAAACGATTCGTTGAAATAAGGCGCATTTTGGAAATAGGCCGCATTAGCAGTGAAATAGTGCCTGCCTGAGAGTTTGTAGGTTGCTCCGCCTTTTAACCCAAATTCCAAGAAAGATTTTTTCTCTGAATCTCCGTAGGAATTTTCAGGATACAGTCCTTTTTTATAATTTCCGTTCCTGTAAAAAGAAGAGTTTCCTACTTCAAATCCCCCGTAGATATCAAATTTATAAAAATGGGCATCTGATGTTGCCCATAGCTTTATTTCATTGATATTGGCATCATAATTATAGCCGAAGGTATCTCCTTCTTTAACAATGCGATAAGGATTATTTAAATCACTCTGCACCAAAATAGGATCAGTAAAATCCCTTTCTGCAAACTGGTCTATATCATACCAATAATCACCTCCTAATAAATCTTTTACGGTTTTAAAATAGGCTGTTTTATTATTTCTGAAATTAAGACCTCCATTTAGGTTCACTGTGCTTGAAAGTTTCGTATTCAAGAGGATTGCAGCTGAAAGTTGCTTTTGATCGTTGCGCCGGTCTTCGATAATGTATTTGGAGCGTTTTCCTGGAACATTTTGGCCGTTAATGGTGTACTTGTAGTTATCACTTTTGTAGTTAACGTTATATAATTCTGCCCAATTAATATACCGTGTAGAGGGATCGGAATACCACATCTCGCGTATTTCGTTTCCTTGGTCTAATTTTCCATCATTGTCATAAAAACTGGGTAAATATCTATAGTAATCAGGACGAGGGTCATCGGCATCGTACCAGTTCAATGCCGAATAACCGTTGTATCCGAATCTGTAACCAACAGATGTGGTTAAACGGGTGGCATCGGTTACGTTCCAATAATGATTCAATAGAATTACCGGCTCATGATTATCACGCACACGTGCGTTACGCCACTTTCCGTTATAAACTCCTACATTTGAATTATAATAATTGTGGCCTACAAGGTCATACACCTCCTGTGTGGAGCCGTTGGTTACGCCTCTTTCGGTGGGAGCGCCCAGAGTGGTAAGCGCCAACGAGTGGCTGTCGTTGATCTTCTTTTCAATGGCGAGAAAATATGACCAAGCATCGTAAAAAGTACCTTTCACATAGCCGCGATCGCCCCATCTTCTTGAACCGGAAACAGTAAAAGCCCATCCGTTCGATTGCATGCCGGTTGCATAGGTAAACATGGCTCTGTTGGCATAAGTACGGTTGCTGTATGAGTAAGTTAATCGCGTTTGTGGGCGATAAGCGGAAGCTCTTGTAATTATATTTTGTACGCCGCCGATATTGCCGAAGGCATAATTTCCGGTTTCGAGACCGAGATAATTTTCCTGGTTTCTAACGGCATCGTTCAGTCCGCCCCAAACTGCCCAAATGACGTTTCCGGTATTCATGTCGTTCATTTGAAGGCCGTTGAGGTAAACGTCGGAATATTTTCCTTCGTACCCTCTTTGCCTGAACCTGACGGAACTAAGGTTGTAAGCGGCAACATCGTTGAAAACATCTTGTGACGAAGTCAATAGCGGGGCTATGTCTTGAATATCGGTTTCCATATCGAGTTCCAAATCGGAAACCACTAATTCCGACAAGGCTTGTCGTTGTCGGGGAAACAATTCAACAATTCCTACATCGAGATTTCTGTCTTCCAGCACAACTTCAACGATTTTAACATCGTAGCCTGCTGTATTGAACTCTAAGGAGTAATTACCCGTAGATAATCCTGTAATCACAAATTTACCGTCTTGTTCGGTTACAAATGTCTGTGGTGAATTTGTAACGTTTACGGTTACTTGCGATAAAGGATTCCGAGTGCTTTGGTCATAAACAGTTCCCTGTACGGATAATTCTTGTGCCAAAACAGGCAGCAAGCTCAATGCCCATATCAAAAAACTGCATGTAGCGCGTGATATTTTACACATATAAAAATTAATTTTGGTGAGTGTATTGGAGATACGACAAAAAGTTAATACGGTTTTTTCGTTAAAATTTAGTTAGTTAAGTTTTATGCCACGAAGATAATAAAAATCGATTAAATTAAACCATTTTTCAGCTAAATTATCTTATATTTGCTGAATGAAAAATAACCATAAAAAGCTATGGCTTTAATATATAAAGATTTATACTATTTTGCATTATGAAAAAAACATCATTACTCCTCTTTGTGTTTTTCTTTTTTCTGTTTTTCGTTTCAAACGCTCAAAAACAGTATGTTAGACTAACTGTTGGATTTTACAACCTTGAAAATCTTTACGATACCATTGTTAGCCCGGATATTCACGACGAAGAATTTACCCCTCTCGGCTTAAACAGATGGGACAGTCAAAAATACAATCGAAAACTCGAAAATCTTTCTACCGTTATTTCACAGGTCGGTGGAAACGGGCCAGCTATTCTCGGTGTTTCCGAAATAGAAAATAGATGTGTTTTGCAGGATTTGATCAATATGCCTTTGTTGAAAGATAAAAATTATGATATTGCGCACATCGATTCACCCGATGAACGCGGTGTGGATGTGGGGTTGCTTTATATGAAAGATGTGTTTGATTTGACTGATGTAAAAGCGCATTTTATCGCTCTCGAAAATGACTTTACACGCGATATTCTACAAGTTTCGGGATTCATCGACGGTGAAAAGTTTCATTTTCTCGTTGGCCACTGGCCATCCCGATCGGGCGGCGAAGCCGCTTCAATGCATAAACGTATGGCTGCAGCCGACGTAATGCGTAGGGTTACCGATTCGTTGCTCGCTATTGACCAATCGGCGAAAGTTATTTTGATGGGCGACTTTAATGATGATCCCGTAAGTAAAAGCATTCGTGAAGGTTTAAATATAAAAAGGGATGCAAACAATTTAAAATACGACGACCTGTTCACACCCATGCTCAAACTTTACCGCGAAGGTATTGGCACGCTTGCTTATCGGGATGTTTGGAATTTATTTGATATAATCGTCGTAAACGGCAATTTATTCGGCAACGACTTAAGTCAGTTTAGAATATATACCGATCCCAGAACAAAAAACAATGCTTTTGTTTTCAATCGTCCTTTTTTGCTACAGCAAGAAGGGCCGTTCAAAGGTTATCCACTCAGGACCATTGTAGGCGGCCAATATCAAGGAGGTTACAGCGACCACTTTCCTGTTTACATTCATTTGATAAAAGAACTGAAGTAATTTAACTGTTAATCTTTTTTAAACGTTTCAAAAACGATAGTAAGCCAACTTCTTTTATTCTAAATTTGTATTTGAGAATTTAGAACGATTATAATTAAATGAATAAAACATACCTTTTTCTCATCGTGTTCTTATGCGCTGCGGTGAGAATTTTTTCATCCGAACCACCGGCTACCGAAGTAAGAGCGGTTTGGCTAACAACCAATTATGGGCTCGATTGGCCCCGAAATAAAACGAGCAACGAAGCACAGAAACGAGAACTTATTGACCTTCTTGATAATTTGCAAAAAAATAATTTCAATACAGTCCTTTTTCAGGTGCGGGCGCGGGGAGAGGTTTTTTACGGTTCTAAAATTGAACCCATGGCATCCATTATCGTTCCTTCGGGTTACGGTAAACAAAAGTTCGATCCATTGCAGTTCGCTATTGAGGAAAGCCACAAGCGCGGTATGGAGTGCCACGCCTGGCTGGTAACTTATCCATTGGGTGGCGACAGGCACGTGAGAAGTTTAGGAGCGAAATCCGTCACAAAAAAAAATCCGTCCATCGCAAAAAAATATAAAGGCGAATGGTTTTTAGACCCGGGAAATCCGAAAACCGATGATTATTTAATGTCCATCGTTCGGGAAATCGTTACGAATTACGATGTGGACGGTATCCATTTCGATTATATTCGTTATCCGGATAACACCGGAAAATTTCCCGATGCAGGAATGTATCGATTACATGGTAAAGGAAAATCGTTGCAAGACTGGCGCAGAGACAACATAACGCGTTTTGTTACGAAGGCCTATGATTGGGTGAAAAGTACTAAACCTTGGGTGCAGGTAAGCAGCGCGCCCCTTGGCCGATATCGCACATTGAATGGACGCGGAGGCGGATGGACAGCTTTTGAAACCGTTTTTCAGGATGCGGGGAAATGGATGAAAATGGGTAAACACGATGCGCTTTACCCGATGATGTATTACAAGGAGCACTTATTTTATCCGTTTGTTGACGATTGGATCGCAAACGGCAATAAACGCATTGTAGTTCCGGGTTTGGGGGCTTATCAAATGATCGAACTCGGTTGGAGCAGAAACGATATCACCAATCAAATCGATTACACACGAAGAAATGAAGTATTAGGTCAAGCTTATTTTCGGACCGAAAACGTGTTATCGAACACGAAAGGAATTCTGAATTCGATAAAACAATATTATAAACATCCCGCGAAATTACCTCCGATGACATGGCTTTCCGATTCGATTCCGGCACAGCCGCTCGATCTCACTGCCGAAAAACTTCCGAACGGAATGTTATCGCTCAATTGGAAAACTAACAAAAAGAATGCCCGTGTTACATATAATGTTTATCGTACCGAAACGGACGATTTTGCTCTCAATAAATCGGAAAATATTCTTGCTGTGGGACTTTGGGAACCGAAATTTGAATATCTGCCGCAGGAAAAAGAGAAAGCATATTATTACTTTATAACAGTTTCAGACTCGTATCACAACGAAAGTCCTATATCCATACCCGCATTTTTCTATCATTCCGATACAATCAAGTAAAACTCTGTTAATCAGGTCAATATCAGTTACCGTAAAAAACAGAAAAATCGATATCAATAGTTAGGAAAAGTCATTAAAAAGAAATATTTTTGCACTTATGGACAGCAATCAGAAATTGAGAAAGCAAGTAAAAGACGAGTTTATGGACTATTTGACCTTGCATAAACATAGGAAAACACCCGAACGATTTGCTATTCTCGACCATATTTATTCCATAAAAGGACATTTTGATATGGATTCGTTGTATAAATCCATGATCGATGTGAATTTTCGCGTCAGCCGCGCCACGTTGTACAATACAATTGAATTGTTGCTCGACTGCGGATTGGTGGTAAAACATCAGTTCGGAGCGAACGTGGCAAAATATGAACGCGCTTACGGAAATGAAAATCACGATCATTTAATTTGCACGAGCTGCGGCGAAGTGTGGGAAACCAAAAACGGTAATCTTTTCACGTCTGCGCAACAAAAGAAAATTAAAAAATTTACTGTAAACTATTACAGCATGTATATTTACGGAATTTGCAGCAAATGCAGCCACGCGAGAAAAATGCAATTACGAAAACTGGCGCAAAACGCAAGTTCAAAAGAAAAATAGCAAGAAAAAAATGAAAGTAGATGTAATATTAGGCCTTCAGTGGGGAGACGAAGGCAAGGGTAAAATTGTGGATGTGCTCACGCCGGAATACAACACGGTAGCACGGTTTCAGGGAGGCCCTAACGCAGGCCACACGCTGGAGTTCGAAGGGCAAAAATACATACTGAAATCCATTCCTTCGGGAATTTTTCAGGAAGGAAAGATTAATATTGTGGGCAACGGCGTGGTACTCGATCCCGCTTTGTTCAAACAAGAAGTGGAAAACCTCGAAGCATCGGGACATAATTTAACGGACAGGCTGTATATCTCGAAAAAAGCACACCTGATTCTGCCGACACACAGATTACTTGATACTGCATCGGAACAGGCGAAAGGCGACTCGAAAATTGGAACTACGGGGCGCGGAATAGGCCCGGCATATACCGATAAAATCAGCCGTAACGGATTGAGGGTAGGGGATTTATTTCACAATTTTGAGGAGAAATACAGAAAAGCCACATCGCGTCATATCGAAATGTTGTCGCAATACAATTTCGAATACAATTTGGAGGAATTGGAAGCGCAATGGTTTGATGGTATAGAAAAACTGAAAACCTATAACATTATCGATAGCGAACATTACATCAATAAACAACTTGCCGAAGGCAAAAAAGTACTTGCCGAAGGGGCACAGGGTTCCATGCTCGATATCGATTTCGGTTCGTATCCGTTCGTAACTTCGTCGAACACCGTTTGTGCGGGCGCTTGTACCGGGTTGGGCGTATCGCCTCATACAATCGGCGAGGTGTATGGCATTTTCAAAGCATATTGTACGCGTGTGGGCAGCGGCCCATTCCCAACGGAATTATTCGATGAAACCGGTCAGGAATTGCGCGATGCCGGACATGAATACGGTTCTGTTACCGGACGCCCTCGTCGTTGCGGATGGATTGATCTGGTGGCATTGCGCTACACTGTGATGATTAATGGGGTTACCAAACTGGTGATGATGAAAAGCGATGTGCTCGACGCATTTGAAACCATCAAAGCTTGTGTATCCTACAAAATTAACGGCGAAGAAACTGAAGATTTGCCATACGATATTTCAGAAGGAATCGAACCTGTTTGGTTGGATTTGCCGGGTTGGCAAACCGATATGACGAAAATGCAGTCGGAAGACGAATTTCCCGAAGAGTTCAATAACTATCTCTCATTCTTAGAAGAAGAATTGGGAGTGCCCATCGCCATTGTTTCGGTTGGGCCTGACAGAGCACAGACAATTATTCGGTAAACCAAACAAAACATTTTTTGTCTATTTTACGTTATCTATAAAACTAAAATCAGAAAATTAAATTATTATGGCACCAATTTGGATTCTTTTCGGAGTTATTGCACTTGCCGGTTGGATGGTTCAGGCGCAATTGCAGAGCCGATTTAAAAAATATTCGCGTATTCCGCTTCGCAACGGGATGAGCGGTAGGGATGTAGCGGAGAAAATGCTTCACGATAACGGCATACACGACGTGCAAATTATATCGGTGAAAGGACAGCTTACCGACCACTACAACCCGCTGAAAAAAACGATTAATTTGAGCGAACCCGTTTTTAGCAGCAACAGCGTTGCCGCCGCTGCGGTAGCGGCTCACGAAACCGGCCACGCCATACAACACGCTGTGGGTTACGGCCCGTTGAAAATGCGTTCGGCATTGGTTCCGGTTATTTCCGCTACCTCTAAGTGGATAATGTGGGTATTGCTTCTCGGAATTATTATGATTCAAACTTTTCCCGCATTGTTGTGGATTGGTATCGGAATGTTCGCGCTAACAACTTTGTTTAGTTTTGTAACGCTTCCGGTAGAGAAAAATGCCACCAATCGCGCGCTTGCTTGGCTAAGCAGCGCCGGAGTTACCGATGTGAGCAACCATACTCAAGCTACCGACGCGTTGCGTTGGGCCGGTTACACGTATGTAGTTGCGGCGCTTAGTTCATTAGCTACGTTATTTTATTACATAATGATCGCGATGAGCGGAAGCAGAAGATAAGCTGTTTATCAATAAGTTATAATATAGGATACAAGGCGTGGAAAACTTTCCGCGCCTTGTGTTGTTTTATACATTCTGATTCTTTTTAAACAAAAAACAATAGAAAAAATATGAAAACAATTTATCACGCAGCCGTTAGCCGCGGTTATGCCAACCACGGATGGTTGAAAAGCAATCACACATTTAGTTTTGCCAATTATTACAATCGCGATAGAATGCACTTTGGCGTTTTGCGCGTTATCAACGATGATTATGTGGAAGGGGGCGAAGGTTTCGGAACACATCCGCATAACGATATGGAAATAATATCGATACCGCTTGAAGGCGATTTGGAACATCGCGATAGTATGGGCAATGGCAGCATCATTCGTCATGGCGATGTGCAGGTAATGTCTGCCGGAACGGGAATTACGCACAGCGAGTTTAATGCCAATCAGGATAAGCCCGTGAAGTTTCTGCAAATTTGGGTTTTTCCCCGAGAAAAAGGTGTTACACCGCGTTACGACCAAATTCATATTGCCGATTTTGCCAAACCCAACGATTTTCAGCAAATCGTATCGCCCAACCAAAATGAAGACGGCGTCTGGATTCATCAAGATGCGTGGTTTCATATCGCAAAATTCGATAAAGGTGTTGCCAAGCAGTACGAAATAAAGAAAAATGGAAACGGAGTTTATATTTTCGTCATTAAAGGAAAAGCAAAAATTGGAGAACAGACTTTAAATGAACGCGATGGCTTTGGCGTTTGGGAGACAGCCAACTTCACGCTTGAGGCGCTTGAGGATTCCGAAATATTGTTGATGGATGTTCCGATGGAATTATCGAGATAAACAACATTTACAAGGCACATTTATTAATTATCGATAAAGACGGCAACCAATCGCCGTCTTTATTTGTTTATAATTAAACTATTTACTTCACTATGAAAACAATATTGATAACAGGCGGTTCGGGGTTGGTTGGAAGAAAATTATCGAAGTTACTGATCGAAAAAGGGTATAATGTTATTTGGCTAAGCCGCGAAAGATTCGTCAAAGCTGAGATTCCTCGTTACAGATGGGACTATCAGAAAAAAGAAATCGACGTTGAAGCTGTTGAGCAAGCAGATATAATTGTTCATTTAGCCGGCTCCAACTTAGGCGAAGATTCTTGGACAAGGCTTAAAAAACAGTACATTGTGGAAAGTCGTGTTCAAACTGCTCGCTTGCTGTTGGACACGGTAAAATCCCTTAATAAAAAACTTGACGCTTTTATATCGGCATCTGCCATAGGATATTACGGAATTAAATCTACCGATAAAATATTTACCGAGGAAGATATTTCGAAAGAAAGCGATTTTTTAAGCCGTACTTGTCGAAAATGGGAACGTGCTGCATTTAAATTTCAGGAAGAATTGAATGTTCGTACGGTGGCGCTACGCACCGGTTTTGTGGTTTCAAAAAATAGCGAAGCATTTAAGAAAATGATTATCCCGACGCGTCTTGGATTGGGAGCCCCCATTGGAAAAGGAACTCAGTTTCTGAGTTGGATTCACATAGAAGATCTTTGCCGCATTTATTTGAAAGCGATAGAAGATGCGGAGATGCAAGGAATTTATAATGCAGTTTCGCCGGAATTTATCACAAATGCCGATTTTATGTATAAATTGGCAAAGGTTATGAAACGGCCGTTTTTTATGCCCAACGTTCCTTCTTTCTTGTTGCGTTTAATGATGGGTGAAGCTGCTGTGATGGTTTTGAGGGGAAATCGTATTTCTGCCGAAAAAATTCAGGATGCAGGTTATGAATTTCTTTACGATACTGCCGAAAAAGCAATAAAAGCTTCGCTGAAAGCGATTAAAGAAAAGGAAAAGAAGGCCAAAAAAAGAAAAAAGAGATGAAAAGACAGATCGTGTTGCTGCGAGGCGTAACCCCGACCGGAAAAAATCGCGTGCCGATGGCACAACTGCGTCAGGCGCTTATCGACAACGGTTTTGAAAACGTGCAAACATGGATTCAGAGTGGAAACGTTGTTCTCGATGCTGAATTATCGGCTAAGAAATTGGCAGAAAAGATCAAAGGTATCATTAAAGAAGAAATTGGCGCCGACCTGAAAATTATTGTAAAAACCCCGGCCGAAATAAAAAAAGTTCTCAAAAAAAATCCTTTTGGAAAAGGATTTGATATTTCGCGTGTTTTCTTCACGCTTTTCAACGATGTTCCCGATCCTGAACTTGTGGAAGCATTGGAAAAACAGGATTTCGGCGAAGACAAGTTCGTTATCACTCCACACGCCGTTTATCTTTTCGTTCCCGGATCGTTCGCGAAAACCAAACTCAACAATAATTTTCTCGAAAGAAAATTAAAAATAGACGCTACCACCCGCAATTTCAATACGCTATCTAAAATAATCGCGTTGAGTAGTAAAGCGAGTTTATGAATATTATAGCGTAACTGCTTACCCGAATGGGTTTAACTAAAAATAGCCGCAAATGTCACCTGTGGATGGTGAAATATAAATTCATCAACCCAAAGGGTTGAACAAAACAACCAAAAAATGAGCAATTTCCGTCAAATTTTTTATCAAATCGTTTTCAGTACAAAAAATAGAGTTCCGGCGATTACCGAAAAATACGAAACCGATTTGTACAAATACATTTGGGGTGTTATCAAAAACAAGAAATGCGTGTTGTATCGAATTAATGGAATGCCCGATCATTTACATATTTTTTCTGACCTGCATCCGACTGTTTGTTTAAGCGATTTTGTAAAAGACATTAAAATAGCAAGCAATTTGTGGATGAAAGACAGCGGAAAATTTTCGGACTTCGAGGCTTGGCAAAGTGGTTATGGCGCCTTTACTTATTCGATACGTGAAAAAGAAATGATCATAAATTATATACGTAATCAAAAAGAACATCATAGAACGGAAAATTTTAAGGAGGAATTCCGTCGTCTATTAGAAGAAAACGGCATTGATTTTGATGAAAAATATTTATTATAAATTCAACCCTATGCAGGGTTGGGATGTTCTTGCTTCATATTCAACCGTATGTTTTACATACGGCTATTCATGTTCAATCCATTGGGATTGAAAACAGACGTAATAATTGGAGTTTATTGTAAAAATGGAAATCACAAAAGCCGTCTATTTTGATAATCGGAATGATTGGCGCCAATGGTTATCGGAAAATTTTGAGTCGGAAAAAGAGATTTGGCTTATCTATCCCAACAAATCCACCGGAAAGCCGTGTATTCTGTACAACGATGTCGTGGAGGAGGCATTGTGTTTTGGATGGATCGACAGCACGATGAAAAAATACGACGCAACGCACTCCGCACAACGTTTCACGCCTCGAAACCCCAAAAGCTCTTATTCCCAACCAAACAAGGAACGATTGAAGTGGTTGGCTGAGAATAAATTGATTCACCCAAAAATTCACAAAAACGTAACAAACATTTTATCGGAAGAATTTGTTTATCCTGAAGATATTATCACAGCATTAAAATCCGATGAAGATACGTGGCATAACTTTCAACAATTCTCCGAATCGTATAAACGGATACGTATTGCATTTGTCCACGATGCGCGCAGCCGTCCCGATTTTTTTGAAAAAAGGCTTGCCAATCTGTTGAAAATGACAAAGAAGAACAAAAAGATTATCGGGCACGGTGGAATGGATAAATATTATTAAACCCAATATCCAATTAAAATCATGGCTGAAACAATTAAGGTAAGTACATTTGTGAACGTGCCGAAAGAATCGGTGTGGGAATATTTCACGCTTCCCGAACACATTACCGGATGGTATTTTGCTACTCCCGAGTGGCGTTGTCCAAGAGCCGAAAATGATTTACGTAAAGACGGAAAATTTACGTATCGTATGGAAGCCAAAGACGGCAGCGTGGGATTTGATTTCGCGGGAACTTACGATGAAGTAGTATTGGGGAAAGAACTTCGTTATACATTAGACGACGGTAGGAAAGTAACCGTAACTTTTGACGAAAATTCCGACGGAACACTGATAACCGAGACTTTCCACGCCGACGCCAAAATTCCCCTCGAAATGCAACAACAAGGCTGGCAAAACATATTGAATAATTTTAAACAGTATGCCGAAAGCCAATAATAACATTTAAGTCCTATGAAACCAATATTTTACGTATTTCTGTTCAATGAATTTGTAGAATGGGAAGTGGCGTATTTGATGCCTGGATTGATACATTCAGGAAATGCTAAAATAGTAACGTTCTCCATGAACGGAGAGGAGGTCACTTCGTCCGGAAATCTCCATGTCCGCCCCGATATTTCTGTGGAAGACGTGAAAATCGATAAGAATGCTATACTTATTCTTCCCGGAGGATATCCGTGGGAACGAAAAGAAATTTCAGGAATAGAAAGCATCGTAAAGGCTTTTTCCGATGAAGGAAAAGCTATCGGCGCCATTTGTGCCGCCACCACTTACTTGGCTCAGCTGGGTTATCTGAATGAAATTCCGCATACGAGCAACGGACTTGATTATCTCAAACAAATGGCGCCCGATTACAACGGCGATGTCTATTATCGTAATAAATTGGCTGTAACAGCTGGAAACATTATTACTGCCTCCGGAACAGGAGCATTGGAATTTGCCAAAGCATTTTTCGAGTTTACCCATGCTTTTTCTGACAAAGAAATAGAGGAATGGTACAAATTATTTAAAAATTAAGAAACATAAAAATGACACTATTCGGATTTTTATTATTGCTGTTAATTGCCGCACGTTATTTAAAACTCATCGGGGAAAAACCGCACGTTATCCGTCAGGCACCGTTGAAGTATATAGCCGCGTATTTAGGTATCACCGATGCATCGCTTAGTCGCATTCGTAAAGAAATTGTATTTAAAAGTTAGTATTTATATGAAATTCTTAAAAGTAATCGTTTTAATCTTTGTGTTTCTGTTTCTGGCTGTTTTATTACTGAGCATTTTTAGTAAACCCAAAGAAATAAAAACCGAAATCATTATAAATGAGTCACCTGAAAATGTTTGGAAAGTTTTTTCTCAATTCCACACCTATCCGTCGTGGAATCCTTTCATAACATCTATTCACGGAAATATCGCCGTGGGCAAAGAGATAACGGTTTCCATTCAGCCACCCGGCGACAACGCCATGAAGTTTACTCCTACTGTAATTACACTTGAGCCAAACAACGAGTTTCGTTGGTTGGGCGCTTTCATTATGAAAGGTATTTTCGATGGTGAACATTTCTTTCAATTAATAGATAACGGCAACGGTACAACTACTTTTATTCACGGCGAGAAGTTCAAAGGTGCTTTGGTGCCTTTTTTTAATTTCAATAGTACTCGACAAGGATTCAAGGCAATGAATGTCGCGCTTAAAGATAGGGTTGAAAACAACTAGACAATAAATCTTAGTAAACTTGTCTTATGACAAGAAAAAATCCGTTCATAAACTTTTTTGAAATGTATTTTGTTAAAAGTATTACGAAGAGTGAATTTAGCTCAACTTAAGTGTTTGAGATAACATTTTAAAAATCAGGTTTATGGCTACATTGATATTTGAAAAGCAAATAAATGCATCTGCGCAAAAAGTGTGGAATGTGTTGTGGAACAAGGATACGTACGGACAATGGACATTGCCTTTCAATCCTGTTTCGAGAATGGAAACTGATTGGAAAGTGGGAGGAAAAACCTATTTTTTGGATGCGGACGGCAACGGAATGGTAACAACCATCGACTCAATACATGAGCCCCATGAGCTTGTTTTTAGACAACTGGGCGAAGTGAACAACGGCCTAGAAGATACTACAAGTGAAAAAGTACGATTGTATGTCGGCAGTTTTGAGAAATATTTTTTACTTGAAACGGACGGTACAACAAAACTAAACGTATCGGTAGATACATCGGAAGAATACCGCGATTTTATGGAAAAAGCATTTATTGAAGGTCTTGAAATTGTGAAAAAACTGGCGGAAGAAAATGAAAAATAGTAACTCCATTTACCCCTGCATCTGGTGCAATAATAACGCCAAAGAAATGGCCGATTTTTATTGTGACACGTTTCCCGATACAAAAATTTTGGATGAAAATCCGGATGTGCTGATGCTCGAAATGAGCGGACAAAAACTTATGTTGCTCAACGGTGGCGATATATTCAAACCCAATGCGTCTATTTCGCTGATGTTTTTAACAATGTCTGAAAACGAAGTAGAAGCTATATGGAATAAACTCATCGCCGAAGGCGAACCGATGATGCCGATCGATGCCTATCCTTTCAGTCCGAAATACGGTTGGGTGCAGGATAAATACGGTGTTTCGTGGCAACTATATACCGCGCGCGACGAAAGTCATATTTTGCAAAAATTGGTTCCTACGTTGATGTTCACCGGCACTCAAAACGGCCGGGCGACGGAGGCCGCACAGTTTTATACATCGCTTTTCCCCAACTCGACAATACGCGGAATTATGCATTATTCCGCCGAAAGCGGGGAGCCCGAAACAAGTGTGCAACACGGCGAGTTTCTCATCAACGACTATCTGCTGATGATGATGGACAGTTCCATCGACCACAAATTTTCCTTCACGGAAGGTGTTTCGCTGGTGGTGGAATGCGATTATCAGGAAGAAATAGACAATTACTGGAACATACTCACATCCAACGGTGGCGAAGAAAGCCAATGCGGATGGCTGAAGGATAAGTTTGGCGTAAGTTGGCAAATTGTACCCTCGATGCTGGACGAACTGATGGACAAATCGCCAAAAGTAATGGACGAAGTGCTGAAAATGAGAAAACTCGATATAAATAAGTTGAAAGAAGCTTCGGAATCAGTTAATTAAACAATACAATATGGCATTCAATGATGAACTGGCAGGCAGAGTGCGCGAACTTTTAAAGGATGAACCGAACGTAACCGAAAAAAGAATGTTCGGCGGATTGGCTTTTCTTGTCAACGATAAAATGTGCATCAACGTGGGTGGAGATAATCTGATGTGCCGATTCGATCCTTTGTTAAAAAAGGAATTGGCGGCAAAAAAAGGATACGAACCTACAATTATGAAAGGCCGCGAAATGAGCGGATACTGCGATGTAAATCCGGAAGGAACAACGTCAGAAAAAGACTTAAAATACTGGGTGGACTTATGTCTGGAATACAATAAAGTTGCAAAATCATCAAAAAAATAAAATCAATTATGTGGACAGATATTGCTGTGAAAAATGCCGATGAATTAAAGGATTTTTATTCTGAAGTATTCGGTTGGACGGTGCAGGAAGTGCCGATGGAAGACGAAAATGGTAAATATGCCGATTATGCTATGGTCGATAAAAACGGTGAAGGAGTGGGCGGCGTTTGTCATAAACGCGGTATGAATAGCAATTTGCCATCGCAATGGATCGTATATTTTACCGTAGAAAATGTGCAAAAAAGTATCGAAACCTGTAACAACATGGGAGGAAAAGTGCTAAAAGAAACCAAAAACGATGATGGAGAATTGTTCTTCGCTTTACTCGAAGATCCATCGGGAGCCGTAGTAGGTATCGTACAGGAAGGAGCGTACTAAGGTTAGTGATTCAATAGTTATTCGCTACGCGATATTCAATTGCGATGAGTTGCGATTTCTATCGAATATTTATAAAAAATAAAATTTTATGTTGCAAAAAGAAATCTCAATAAATCAACCTGTTGAAAGGGTGTGGAAAGCGCTTACTCAGCCCGAAGAAATGCGAAACTGGTATTTCGACATTTCAAATTTCGAAGCAAGGGAAGGAGAAATTTTCGACTTCGTTGTCTCGTTCAGCGATGAAGACGGCGAGCACAACTTCCGCCATCTGTTCAACATCCTCGAAGTAATTCCGTACGAAAAACTCCGACACACTTGGGAGCATCCTAGGCACAGCACTGGCACATCAATCCTCACGTGGGAACTCACTCCCGAAGAAGAATCGACCAACGTTGTGCTTACGCACGAAGGCGCAGAGAGTTTTCTCGACGAAGGCAGCAAGTATTTCACCGAAGAAAGCTACACGGCCGGGTGGAACGATATTTTGCAAGGATTGAAGGATTATCTCGAAAATGAAAAATAAAACAATGCGAGGCGGAAGCAGTAATCATGGCGAAGATTACGGTATCGCGTGGTAAGTGTTTGGTGTCGGATGTCCGATGTCGGAATGTTGAAATCTATTATTTTTTTATCAGTATATATTCGTTCAATAACAATTTTAAAATTAAAAATCATGGCAAAATTAAATTCGTACCTCAACTTTGACGGTACTTGTGAAGAAGCATTCAACTTCTATAAATCCGTTTTTGGCGGCGAATTTCTCGGCGGTGTGTACAAAATGAAAGACATGCAGGGCATGGAAATTCCCGAAGAAGCAAAAGAACTGGTTATGCACGTTGGCCTTCCCATTGGCGAAGATATGTTGATGGGTTCCGATGTGATGCCCGGACGGCCCTTTACGATGGGTAACAACAATTACATCAGCATTTTTCCTGAAAGCCGCGAAGAAGCCGATCGTTTATTCGCCGCCTTATCCGAGGACGGAGAAGTGGAAATGCCGATGGAAGATCAGTTCTGGGGCGATTACTTCGGCAGTTTGAAAGACAAATTCGGTGTGTATTGGATGGTGAATTTTAATCAAGAAAATTTATAATAAAATGGAAGAAAAAAAGTACAATCCGGTAGGTTGGTTCGAAATCTATGTGGAAGACATGGACAGAGCCCAAAGTTTTTACGAAGAAGTGTTTCAAACAGAGTTGGTAAACTTGGCCGATCCCACAGATCTATCGATGAAAATGATGGCATTTCCGTTCTCGATGGAAGATTTGCCCGGAGCAAGTGGAACGCTCGTGTGGCAGGAAGGAATGCCGAGTGGCGGAAACAGCACCATTATTTATTTCAGTTCGTTGGATTGTTCTGTGGAAGAGAGCAGGGTAGAAGCTGCCGGAGGCAAGGTGTTGCAACCAAAAATGAGCATCGGCGAGCACGGATTTATGTCGCTTATGGAAGATACAGAAGGGAATACTGTGGGGATTCATTCGATGAAGTAATTTTTTTGAAGATTTAAAAGTTAACATAAGATTGATGAAATTTGAAGACAAAAAATATTCAGAAAATGTTGAAATACACGCTGATCCTTTAAAACATGTTTTATAACATTTGTTTTTCCGTTATTGCACAACGAAAAATATGTTATTTTTACACGAATTTTAAGAAAGATACTCCAGTCTTCATCACATCTTACTTTTAAACCTACAAAGAACATGAATAAAATGTATAGCAAATCCGGTTTGCTGGTCGAATCATTTGAAAAAATCGTTGATGGAAAGCAAACCGGATTATACGTTCTTACTAATAAAATCGGAAGTGAGCTCACCGTAACCAATTACGGTGCGCGTATAGTTTCTCTCATAGTCCCCGACCGGAACGGCAATCTGGTAGATGTTGTATTAGGTTACCCTTCAATAGATGAGTATTTAAAACCCGATGAGCCACATTTTGGCGCTGTTTGCGGAAGAACCGCAAATAGAATTGCCCAAGGCAGATTCAGCCTCGATGGCAAAGATTATAAACTTGCCATAAACAATGGCCCCAATTCGCTTCATGGAGGAGAGAAGGGATTCAGTCGTAAAGTGTGGAATGTTTTGGATGTCAAAGAAAACAGCATCGAATTACAATACATTTCTCTCGATGGAGAAGAGGGTTATCCCGGAAATCTTGATTCAAAAGTTAAATATATATTATCTGACGACAATGCCCTTGAAATTTATTATCAAGCAACTACGGATAAAACCACCATTATAAACCTAACCAATCACACATATTTTAATTTGTCGGGCGAAGGCAACGGTTCCGTACTCGATCATATTTTAACTTTAAATGCTGATACATATTTGCCTACTGATGCCACAGCGATTCCTTACGGAGATGCCGAACCGGTACACAATACTCCTATGGATTTTACTGCGCCGCATGAAATTGGCGAAAGAATTAACGATGATTTTCAGCAAATACATTATGGCAAAGGTTATGATCATACTTTTGTATTGAATAAAAACAGAGAGAATGAATACTCGTATGTGGGAGTTTGTGAATCTCCTAAAACCGGAATTAAAATGAAAATGTTTACCACAGAACCCGGAGTGCAAGTGTACACCGGAAACTGGATCACCACTGAATATTTAGCAAAAAATGCCCATGAATATACAGAGAGGTCGGGTGTTTGTTTCGAAACACAACATTTCCCCGATAGCATCAACAAACCCGAATATCCTTCGGTAATTCTTAATCCGGATAAAGTTTTTGAATCCAGAACAACGTACAAATTTTCAGTATAAATATCGATTTTTCATTATAGAACTAATTAACTAATAATTTAAAAAAGTATGAATACAGCAACTCAAAAGAAAAACTACGCATTGCCCATTGCGGTGATGTTTATGTTGTTTTTTATGATCTCGTTCGTTACCGGATTGCAAAATCCGATGGGTGTAATTGTTAAAAACCAATTTGGCGCCAGCAATGCCATGTCACAATTGGGAAATTTGGCCAATTTCATTGCTTATGCATTTATGGGAATTCCGGCAGGAATTATTCTGGAGAGAAAAGGTTATAAATTCACATCTTTAATGGCTGTAGCCATTGGATTTATTGGTGTTTTGATAACCTTTATGTCGGGACAAGTTTCCAGTTTCGGCGTTTATTTGGCAGGAGCGTTCATATCGGGTTTTTCTATGTGTATGTTGAATACGGTTGTCAATCCTATGTTGAACACACTTGGCGGTGGAGGCAACAAAGGAAACCAATTGATCCAGTTTGGTGGAGCTATTAATTCAATTGGAGCTACAATAGTTCCTGTACTCGTTGGTTATCTTATGGGCGATGTGGCACAGGCGGCTATAAGCGATGCAAATCCGGCATTGTATCTTGCTATGGGTATTTTTGCCTTTGCTTTCATTGTGATTTTAGTAGTTAAAATCCCGGAGCCTCGTTTGGCAATTGTAAAAGCGAAAAAGAAAGTAAAAGACAATCATAGTGCGATGTCCTTCCGTCACTTTGTGTTGGGTATAGTAGCTATTTTTATTTATGTAGGCGTTGAAGTTGGAATTCCAAACATTGCTAATTTATATATGACTACCGATGCTACTGGAGGCGGATTAGGTATTGCTGCCGGTGTTGCAGGTTCAATTGTCGGGTTATATTGGTTGCTGATGCTTGTCGGACGTTTAGTCGGAGCCTCCATCGGAGCGAAGGTTTCCAGTAAATCCATGCTCACTTTTACTTCTCTGTTAGGTATTCTATTAATATTGATGGTTATTTTTATCCCTGCCGGACCTTCGATTACTTTATTTGGAGCAGTTGTTCCTATTAAAGTTTTCTTCCTGGTATTGGCCGGATTGTGTACTTCCATTATGTGGGGCAGTATATTTAATCTTGCCGTTGAAGGATTGGGTAAATACACCGAAATGGCTTCAGGAATTTTCATGGTAATGGTTTGTGGTGGAGGTATCTTGCCTTGGATACAAGGCGCTATTGCCGATAATGCAGGCTTCTTGAATAGTTATTGGCTAGTGATTGCGGGACTTATATACTTGCTATTCTACGCTTTGGCAGGCTCAAAAAATGTAAATACCCATATTTCAGTAGCCGATGAAGATGTTCCCGTGGTTCTTGCCTCAGAAAGTTTACCAACAGAGGAACAAATGCAATAATAAAATAAAAGGATAAAATGAGAAAAGAAGAGATTCTAAAAATATTTAAAGAAAAATACGGTAATGAAACACCCGAAGTTTATGCATCTCCCGGACGCATAAACCTCATTGGGGAGCACACAGATTACAACGGAAGTTTTGTTTTTCCGGGTGCTATAGATAAAGGGATGATCGCTGCCATTCGTTTAAATGGAACCGATAAGGTAAAAGCTTTCGCTATTGACTTAAACGAAAGTTCAGAGTTCGGATTAAATGAAGAAGACTTACCTAAAGAAGGTTGGGCAAAATATATTTTCGGCGTATGCCGCGAAATTATTAAAAGAGGCGGCAAAGTTGAAGGCTTTGATACGGTTTTTTCCGGCGATGTGCCACTGGGTGCAGGAATGTCATCTTCTGCGGCATTAGAAAGTACTTACGCTTTCGCGTTGAACGATATGCTTCACCTGAACATCGATAAATTTGAGTTGGCAAGAATCGGGCAATCAACCGAACATAATTACGTAGGCGTAAAATGCGGCATCATGGATCAATTTGCGTCACTATTTGGGAAAGAAGGCCATTTGATGCGTTTGGATACCAAAACAATGGAATTCGAGTATTTCCCGTTCGATCCTGAACCGCACGGTTATAAACTTGTATTACTGGACACGGTCGTAAAGCACGAATTGGCTTCATCGGCATACAACAAGCGGCGTGAGTCTTGCGAACGCGCCGCTGCCGAAATCGCTAAAAATCACCCGCAAGTGGAGTTTCTTCGCGATGCGAGTATGGACATGCTTAAAGAAGTGAAAGATAAGATTTCGGAAGAAGATTATATGCGTGCGGAATATGTTATAGAAGAAACTCAGCGCGTGAGAGACGTGAGCGATGCCCTTCAAAAAGACGATTATGAAACTGTTGGAGTAAAAATGTATGAAACACATCATGGAATGAGTAAACTTTACGAAGTAAGTTGTGAAGAACTCGATTTTCTGAACGATGTGGCCAAAGAGCATGGCGTTACAGGTTCTCGGGTAATGGGTGGTGGTTTTGGTGGTTGTACGATAAATTTAGTCAGAAACGAATTGTACGATTCATTTATAGAAGATGCAAAAAAACAATTTAAGGAAAAATACGGACACGAACCTAAGGTCTATGACGTTGTGATAAGCAACGGCGCACGGAAACTGTAAAACGGAAGCGGGTATTTTTCTATTTAGTTAGAGGAGGCTGTCTCAAAATGAGACAGCCTTCATTGTTTTATAAGTTGAATTTAATCTGACAGTCAAGGGCAAAAAACTTAAATTTGCAATTGCATAAACAAAACGAGTTTTACCCTTAACAACTGTCAGATAGAGATTTATTTTAATTTATTGGCTTTACTTACTTATTTTTTTATCGGTTATAATATTCGATCCTGAAAGTTTAATTCTCACCAAATGCAGTCCTTTATGCCAATGTGAAGCATTTAGTTGTTTATAATTTAGACCTTTTATCGTGTTAAACTGTTCGGAAACAATTTTTCTGCCCAAAGGATCGTAGATTTCAATCGTTGCTAAGTCTGATTCAGGAGAAAGAAATTCTATGTTTAATGCATCTTCTACAGGATTCGGATATATTTTTACGTAGTTGGTTTGCGTTTGCAAAATTAACTCTTCTTCCGTGAAAGATATATTTGCATCGCGTGTGTTTAAAGGTGATTCAGACAGATAATCAAAACGCCATAATTGCCAATCTTGTTCAAAATCACGTGTGTTCCAATCCCAAGTTTGTATTTGTGCCAAGTTGTGAGCTCCATCTATTTCCACCACTTTACCGGAAGACTTATTGATGATTTTCATATAGCCGCCCGAAACCGGAGAAATACTCCATTTTTGACAATCATTATTTAACCATTGCCATTGACCTATGTCTGCACCATTCTCGTTTTTACAATTTGTTAAATCCATTACTTCTCCACTAAGGAGTGAAGTGAACTTGTAATAACCATCATTTGTAGGCTCGATTAACCACTTTTGAGCATTTCCTCCATGCCACGTATATTGAACAAGATTTCGGTCGCCCGTTCCGTTGAATCCATGATTATCTAAAACTTGGTAACTGTGTTTAGCAACAATTTTATACACTCCTGCTTTCAAATCGCATTTTTCTATCCTCCATTGTTGCCAATTAGCACCATTAGCATCCCATTGTTTCGCTTTATCGGCATGCATTTCCAAAACTTTGTTTGTTGCTTTGTTTCTTATTTCATAAAATTGTCCTCCCTGAATTGGATTGAAATACCATTTTTGAATATCTGCATTGATCCATGACTCTTGACTTATGGATGCCCCGTTTTCATAACTGTTGTCTTTTGGCTGTATCACTTCACCTGACTGAACACTTGTTATTTTGTAATATCCCGGCTCAACCGGGTCTATCCTCCATCTTTGAAATACCATATCATTTCTGCCCCATTGTATGACGTCTGCACCACCGTTGCCTCCATTATCCATCATTAATTCACCCGATTTATTGATAAAAAACATATACACACCTGCTTCAATGGGCGTATTGAGAGTCTTTTTTCTTACTATATTGCTTTTCATAAGTAAGGATGTGTAAGGATTCCAGGTCGATAGCGTCCAGAAAACAGTAGTGTGATCGGTGTCACCTCTTGCGAAATCTTCAAACTGGTATGGACCGTAAGGACCACCTGGTCCGTTTTGTGGTATAGTAGTATTATCATCCGGATTTTCACCTTCGGTACAATCGGGATAGTACATAAAGTGACAATAGCCACCATCTTCCCAAGCATCGAACAAACTCATATCGTCAGACCACGCACCCCATGGATTATCTGCTAATCGAAAAGTTGTTCCATAGTATGTAAGTATCCATTTCTTAATGAAATTATTGTATGATAATGAAAGTTCCCCGACATTTCCTTGTTCGAATAAAGGTATTGCATCTTCTACACGCGGTGACCACCTAGGTTTACCATCGCCGCTTACTCCCATAAAATACCGAATACTATTCAAATTTTCTATTTGATCACCACGCTGATAAGCAAGAAATATTTGACTCCTGCGATACGGCCCTGAACCTACCATAACTTGTATATCGCTCCCGATAGGTTCAGGATAATTAATATCGGATTTGGTTTTTACTACACTAACATTAATGAATTTTGATGCCGGCATATTATATAATCGAGTGAAAGAATATCCGTTGTTGGTAGATTTTGCAAGCGCACTAAATGTCATGGTAGTTCCTCCATTTCCGTCACTTCCACTGTTGCTTACGTATATATACATATTGTTATTCCAACTTACACCTTCTACTCCCACACCGAAAGGCCCCATGTTAACTCCGCTTACAACGATTTCTCGATATCTTCCATCTAAATATTTAACAAAATCGAGTTTAGCTCCCCAATCCAAATTAGTATTATTACTCATTATTCCGATAGGATCTTGAGCGCCTCGTTGTTGATAATAGGTGGTATGAAACTGATCGCCGAATAGCAAATATGTTTGGCCGTTATGTGCAAAAGGAACGCCTAAATCGGTATTTGGTAGTCTGTATCTTTCGTAAGAGCGAGATAATGTGGGCTGATTTCTTTGAAAATCCCAGTCTCCAACTAGTTGATTTATTTTTTTTGTTGAACGATGTTCATAAACAAAATCATTTACAGGAGTCATAACTTTCTCAAGTCTCCATCGTTGCCAATCTTTTGAGTTCCAGTCATACATTTGTATAGCAGCATCAGAGTTTATTCCTCCAGCGTTTACTTCTATCACTTTTCCTGAGAGCTTATTTACTATCATCAGGAAGCCATCGCCTAATTCTTCAAAACTCCACTTCTGACAATCTTTATTTAACCAAGATGCCTGACGAACTAACGAACCATTGTTATTTCCACAATCAGTCGATTCCAGCACTTTGTTGCTTACAATGCTCGTTATTTTATAAAATCCATTTCCTACCGGATCAATTCTCCAATTCTGGAAATTTGAAAAGTTGCGTCCCCATTGCACTACGTTTCCGTATTCTCCACTACCGGTATAAGCGGTATTATCAAGGTAATTATTGCTATGTTTTACAGCTATTCTATAGATTCCGGGTGCTATGGTTAAAGAAGGTTTTTTTTCCAAACGCCATCTCTGACAGTCACCACCAAGCCATCCCCATTGCCAAACGTTTGCACCGTCTTGAGTTTCAGAATATTTTACATCCATTACTTTTCCTGAATTCTTATTGACAACTCTATAAAAACCATCATCTAATTTTTCAAATCTCCACTTTTGACAATCATTATCTAACCAATCCCATTGTCGGATGTCTGCCCCATCCTCTGTGCCACAATCATTCACGTCAACGGCTAGGCCTCCCGACAGACAAACAAGTTTGTAATAACCGCCACCAACCGAGTCAATCTTCCATTTTTGAAAATCGAGCCCGTTTGAGCCCCATTGATAGACATCTTTATTTGTTGTGGAGGGATAGCCTGCATTATCCAGTGTTTTATTACTGTGTTTAATATAAAGAGTATAAACTCCTGGTTCAATTCGTTCTATTGTTTGCCCAATACTTTGTATAACTACACAGATAACAAAGATATTAATTAAATAAATTTTTTTCATGCATTGGAAATGTTAGGAATTAGTGTAACTGATTTCGTGATAAAACTGTAAAAATATATTTTTTTTCATTTCGTTTAGAAAAAAACTGCATGTTCTTTAACATAAATCACAAATCCCTGTAATTTGAACGATTACAGGGATTTGTGATTTTATTAAGTGGTGCCACCAAGAATCGAACTAGGGACACACGGATTTTCAGTCCGTTGCTCTACCAACTGAGCTATGGCACCATTGCTTTTCAAATTTGCGACTGCAAAGATAAGTTCATTTTTTTACTAATGCAAGCGTTCAAATAAAAATTACAGATTTTTGTTTGTTCCTAATCTCAAAAACACCAACTCTCACGGTGCGAGTCTGTGCAACGACCATCCCTCTTCTGTTTTGTAATACGCTATTCTGTCATGTAGGCGATTAAGACGGCCTTGCCAAAATTCAATAGTTGTAGGCAGAACAATAAAACCGCCCCAATGCGAAGGACGGGGAATGCTATTTTCCTGCCATTTTTTCTCAAAACTTTGTTGCATGGCCTCCAACTGGTTACGGTTCTCAATAATTTTACTCTGTGGAGAAGCCCATGCACCTATTTTTGCATTTTTGGGACGGGATTGGAAATAAGCGTCGGATTCCGTATCGGAAATTTTTTGTACACGTCCTTCAATTCGTACTTGTCTTTCAATTTCATGCCAATCGAAAACAAGCGAAGCAAATGGATTTTCCAACAATTCACGGCCTTTGCGGCTTAGATAATTGGTAAAGAAAATAAATCCAGATTCGTTGATTCCCTTGAGCAAAACAACGCGTGCCGAAGGAATTCCTTTGGAAGTGCTCGTTGCCAAAATCATGGCATTGGATTCCGTCAATTGAGAATCGATAGCGAATTGCAGCCACGAAGTAAACTGCTGCATCGGATCGCTAAGCATATCTCTCTCGGCCAAATGTCCTTTTGAATACTCTTCCCTGAATTTTGGTAAATCTTCCATCGAATTTAATTTAGTCTCATAAATAAACTGTTGGCTGCAAATATACGCCATAGCAAAGGATGGTAGTGCAAAATATTTAGTTAATAAAAATTAATTGATCAACGACTTACGGGGATTAAAGATATAAAATAATGTAATTTTGTATCTTCGCAAAATTAAAACAGTTGAGATGATTAGGGTTGAACAAATTTATAAAAGCTTCGGCCCACTTCGGGTGCTGAAGGGAATAGACCTCGAAGTGAGGAAAGGAGAAATTGTGTCGATAGTAGGGCCAAGCGGCGCGGGAAAAACTACTTTATTAATGATAATGGGCACTTTGGATAAGGCGGATTCGGGAAAAATATTTATCGATAATAATGATTTAAACACGCTGAGCGAAAAAAAACTATCGGATTTCAGAAATAAAAATATAGGTTTTGTTTTTCAATTTCATCAACTTTTGCCTGAATTTACTGCGTTGGAAAACGTAATGATCCCTGCTCTTATAGGAAACAGAAAACATGCCGAAGCCGAAAAAAAAGCCAAAGAATTGTTGGATTTGATGGGTTTAGCAGATAGGATAGAGCACAAACCGGCTGAATTATCGGGAGGTGAGAAACAGCGTGTGGCAGTAGCTCGTGCCCTTATTAACGACCCTCTTGTTGTTTTTGCCGATGAGCCTTCGGGTAGTTTGGACACGGACAACAAGGAAGAACTTCACAACTTATTCTTTGAGTTGCGCGATAAATTAAATCAGACATTCATCATAGTTACCCACGATGAACAATTGGCTTCTATAACCGACAGAACCATTCACATGAAAGATGGATTCATCGTTGAAAATAGTTTCGCTTGATCATCATAATCAATATAAACAAGTATTTTATGAAGTTAAAAACAATTTTTATGACTCTTGCAATACTCGGAGCGATTTCTTCTTGCAAAAACGAACCGCGGCCTCAAGGAGCTGCGCCTGTATCGGGCAAAGATTTAGGAGAAGCCATCGGAAAATCGAATCCCAAAATAGAAAACGGTATCATGACTCCCGAAATCCTATACAGTTTCGGCAGAATTGGAAATGTAGTGGTGTCTCCCGATAAATCTAAAATTTTGTATCAGGTAACTTACGTGGGAATTCAACAAAATAAAACCAACGCTGAACTTTTTGTAATGAATTCAGATGGATCGGGGAAAAAACAACTGACGGTAACAACTGCCCGCGAAAGCAATCCTCAGTGGATCAATGGCGGGAAAAAAATTGCTTTTTTGAGTAATGAAAGCGGTTCTTCACAAATTTGGACAATAAATCCCGACGGGGGAGGCATGAGTAAAATTTCGGAAATTGAAGGAGGTATTGATGCGTTTATTTTCTCGCCCGATGAAAAGAAAATACTTTTTGTGAAAAACGTGAAAGTTAATGAAACAACGCAAGATCGTTATGCTGATTTGCCTGAAGCATCCGGCAGAATTGTCGGCGATTTAATGTACAAACATTGGGATCATTGGGTAGGAGATGTTCCACACCCGTTTGTAGCAGATTTCGAAAACAATAAAATATCGAATATTAAGGATATCATGGCCGGTGAACCTTACGAGGCGCCGCTTGCACCTTTCGGGGGAATTGAACAATTAGCTTGGAGTCCCGATGGCAGAACAATTGCTTACACATCCCGAAAAAAAACGGGAAAAGAATATGCTGTTTCCACCAATTCAGACATTTATTTTTACAATGTGGAAACCGGCGAAACAAAAAATGTAACCGAAGGGATGATGGGATACGATGTGAATCCGCAGTTCTCTCCCGATGGAACAAAACTTGCCTGGCAAAGTATGGAGCGCGATGGTTACGAGGCCGATAAAAATAGATTGTTCGTAATGGATTTAAGAACCAACGAAAAAAATTACGTTACAGAAAATTTCGATTATAATACCGATGCTTTCACATGGAATACCGATAATAAAACCATTTATTTGGTGGCTACGGTTGAAGCCAAAACACAATTATTTTCGGCAGATACAGACTCTAAAACAATAAATGCTTTGACCAAAGGTAAACACGATTACACAACGCTCGCCCTTGGCAATGGAAAACTAATTGCCAAACGTCGTTCGATGTCAATGCCCGAAGAGATTTATTCGGTAAATTTATCGACTGGCGAAGCCACCGAACTTTCCTTTGAAAACCAACATATTCTCGATCAACTGAAAATGGGCGAAGTGGAAGAACGATGGATACCTACAACCGACGGAAAACAAATGCTTACGTGGGTTGTTTATCCACCCGATTTCGATTCTACCAAAACTTATCCGGCGTTGTTATATTGTCAGGGAGGGCCGCAGAGTGCTGTGAGCCAATTTTGGTCGTACCGGTGGAATTTACAGATGATGGCGGCCAACGGATACATTGTGGTAGCGCCCAATCGTCGTGGCTTGCCGGGATTCGGACAGGAATGGAACGAGCAAATTAGTGGCGATTATGGTGGACAAAATATGCTGGATTATTTGTCTGCAATTGACGAATTGGCTAAAGAACCTTATATCGACGAAAACCGATTAGGTTGTACAGGAGCGAGTTATGGCGGATTTTCGGTTTATTGGCTGGCCGGAAATCACAATAAACGCTTTAAAGCGTTTTTGTCGCACGCGGGCATTTTTAATTTGGAAGCGCAATATCTCGAAACCGAAGAAATGTGGTTTGCCAATTGGGATATGGGCGGCCCTTACTGGGACTTATCAAACGCGATAGCGCAAAAAACATATACAATTTCTCCGCATCGTTTTGTAGATAAATGGGATACACCTATCATGATAACGCACGGCGAATTGGATTATCGTATTCTTGCATCGCAAGGAATGATGGCTTTTAATGCTGCTCAATTACGTGATATCCCGTCGCGTATGCTCATTTTTCCCGATGAAAATCACTGGATCTCTAAACCGCAAAACGGAATCCTTTTCCAACGCGAATTTTTCCGATGGTTTGACGAGTGGTTGAAATGAGAATCGGATGAATCTGTTATTTCGATAGCGAGTGCAAAGCTGAAATAAATAGCGAAAAAAACCTCGTAAATATTTTGCAATTATGAAAATATGCTTACCTTTGCACTCGCTATCAACAAATAGCACTTTGGTGTGGTAGTTCAGTTGGTTAGAATACCTGCCTGTCACGCAGGGGGTCGCGGGTTCGAGTCCCGTCCATACCGCGAAAAGTGTTTTTAGATAGGCTGAAGATAGCCTAAAAAAAGAAAACAAAAAATTTAAAATCGCTTTAACTTCAATGAGTTAAGGCGATTTTTCTTTTAAATAACCTTGTGTTTAGACGACAATTAGGTTAAGCGCACATTCTATAAATATGCTGTTATTGGTTACAATTAGGTTACAAATTAATTTTGCAAAAAAAATTGTAACCACAGACGACCTTCAGACGATACTAAGACGAACAACAAATTACTCTGTTTCAATTTAATATGTCGAACTTTGTAGCCTTTGGTTACAATAAAAATTGAAACAATATGAGAAGTATTTTTAGAGTATTTTTTTATTTGCGTAGTAATTACGTGAACAAAGAAGGTAAAACACCAATTCTTATTAGAATATATTTAAACAGAGACCGAATTTCTCTTGGTTCCACGGGACTCGCAATTGAAGCAGAATTGTGGATTTCCAATAAAGAAAAAGTAAAAGGTCATACAGCACAAGCTCATAATATTAATCAGAGAATTGATTGTATTAGAGCGGATATTCAACTCATTTACAAAAGATTGGAAGCAACCCTCGAAGACCTATCCTTAGAAAGGATTAAAGCTGAATATATAGGGAAAACCGATACAGTAAGCACCATTATCCAACTTTTCAACAAGCATAAAGAAGAGACAGAAATTCAAGTAGGTACAAAAATAACCCTTGACACTTTTCAAAAATATGAAAATGGAAAAAGACATTTTCTCGCTTTCCTTAAATTTAAATATGGTAGAACTGATTTGAACCTGTCGGAACTTACGCCAACAATCATACACAACTTTGAGATTTATCTAATTACTGTTGCTAAATTTCAATCAAATACGTGTACCAAAAACCTAAAACTACTTAAAACAATTGTCATTTTTGGGCAGAAATTAGGATTAATTCAACAGGATCCGTTTATCAACAAACGTTTTAAATGGGATAAGTCGAGCAGAGGTTTTCTTACAGATGAGGAAATAAAAAAGATAATGGAAAAGAAATTTGAAATATCACGTTTAGATTTGGTGCGCGATATTTTCATTTTCTCCTGCTTCACGGGATTGGCCTATATTGACGTGTCTAATCTTACTGAAGAAAATATTGTTGAATTAGAAGGTAAAAAATGGATAATGACCAAACGACAAAAAACAGGAATTTCAACGAATATCATTCTTTTAGATATTCCGCAAAAGATAATTAATAAATACACCCACACTAGGAAAGATGGTAAATTGCTACCTATATTATCAAACCAAAAAATGAATGCTTACCTGAAGGAAATCGGTGATTTATGTGGAATTAAAAGACCGCTAACTACGCATCTTGCACGTCATACATTCGCTACAATGAGCTTGAGCAAGGGCGTTCCAATAGAAACTGTCTCGAGAATGTTAGGACACAATAAGATACAGACAACCCAAATATATGCAAAAATAACAAATAAAAAATTAGAAGCCGATATGTTGACTTTATCTTCTAAATTAGAAAAATTTTCAAATTTAATGAATACTAACCCATAAAACAAGCCTTATGAAAACAACAAAAAAAGAATTGTCCTATTACCGTCTAAGATTAGAAACTTACCTGAAAGATTATCATCCTCACCGTTTGTCGGAAGAAACATTTATTGTTGAACGTGCGGAAGCTGCGGCCAAAACGTATGAAGAAAATTTTCTTGCTGGAGCAAATACGGATGAAGCTGACCAACAAGCTTTGGAAGTATTGTTTCAGGGACTACATTTTTCGGAATATTTTTTTATTGAACAAATCCTTGACAATGAATTTTCAGACGAAGTTCCTGCTGAACTAACAGCTAATTTAGCAGATATGATACTGAAAAATGATACTATCAAAGAAACAATTGCCAGGTATAATCCGGGTGATTCTTTCGATGAAAAACCGGAATATGAGTTGCTTTACACAGAACTTACAGGAGCAATACAAATTGTTATTGAAAACAATAATCTTTTGAAGAATATAGACTTATAGCTTGTAAATTTTTATCGAAGAAGAGGATAATTTCTAAAAGAGATTATCCTTTTTTTATTCCAATCTAATGAACTTTCTAAATAACTACTAGAATATGCAATGATTATTCATATTTAATAATTTACATCAGCATGCTCTCGATGTTTTTTATAAATGCGTCTGCGGCACACCGTCCAAATTTCCGAAGCCGTTCGCTACAGCTATCGTTCCGCTCAGGTTCAAAAATTTCTCCGGTAAGCCTCGCCGAAAACGATAGATGCGAAAAAGTGCAGCATCCTCAAACGAACAAGCGTTTGAGGTACTGCACCCTTTCTTTTTTTTACCAGTAAATCTATCCTTTTTTAATTACAATTGTTCTGTTTTGCATCATTCCACTTCCGTAATTTTCTTTTCATAATCTTCTTCCCGGATAATTTTACGCACATCGCTCGTGTATGTGATTCTGTCCGAGGGCAAAGGTAATTTGTGTGTCAAACATCGGCAAGGTCAGGGCATCCTGTTTTTGAAAAAATCTCCACACCTCATTTTTCGGGTAGTATTTTTCCAAAAAACCTTGCCTTGGTTGCCGCACTACCTTTTTGCAGCCCT
This sequence comes from Bacteroidota bacterium, assembly GCA_023424395.1. Classification (GTDB taxonomy): domain Bacteria; phylum Bacteroidota; class Bacteroidia; order Bacteroidales; family Dysgonomonadaceae; genus JAFADY01. Next base: position 50,905 of record JAFADY010000065.1, read on the forward strand.
CGAAACAGAAATCAACATACTCCGGCTCTTTGGACGCATCAAAAAAAAATGTCAGAAATTATGAAACAAGAAAAAGTAAATAACAAAATGGTTTTTGGAAACAAAAATAACACCTCCTCTCATTACCGCATCAAATCGGGTTCAGATTTCGTGGCAGTGGGGGAGATAGTGAAAGAATGTGTCGAACGCCTAAAAATATTGCGCCGTGAGTACCAATAATTTCGCCTTTGAAAACCGCTGTATAGTTGTGGAGAATGACGACTACGACTTTAGTAATGTTCCTGCTCATAAGGAATACGTGCAAAACAGCAACCGCAATTATCCGAGTTACTATTTGGATGAATACAGAAACCGCTTCTACACGCTTGATATAGTTATCACTTCAGGATACTATTCGGGTGGGTGCATTGATTATGTGAAGAATTACACCTACCTGAACGACTTCTTTGCGTATGAGCGGGACTTTGAAAACATTGCAGAAGATATTTGGGACGACTTTAAAGCATATACGCCAAACAGACAAAAGTTGAACAAACTTGTAAAGCAAGCCAATAACGCTCCTTTGCGGGATTATTCGCCGTTTGACCAACTGTTTGACTACCTTTTCGAGTTAGAAAAAGTCGAAGCCGACAAAATTCTTGACCAAATCAAAACGGATTACGGATACACCGAATTACGCAAAATCGGTAGTTTCTCCAACGGAGAAGCCTTGTATGAAGAACTTAAGAGCGAAGCCGTATGATACTTATTGAATTATCACACCGAGCTATCATCACGCAAGCACGTACTTTCCGTGAGTTTCGCATATTGCAAGCCAAGAATTACAGCGGAAACCGATTATCAAAATTCGTCCGTATGTGGATGGATTGGCAGGAAATTAAAGACGTAATAACAATCAAATCAACCCAAAATGGAAACTAAAACAAGAAATACCGAAAAGGTGAAAGTACAGCTAATGGCTACCGTTAAAGGAAGCAAGCCGAGCGAACAAACCGAGTATCTGATGTGCCAAATCGGACACAGACACGCCTTTATTACCGCCTATCTGAAAGGAAACGGCTATGTGAAGCTCTTTACCCTGCGCAACTTCATCGAGTGGGAACAGCACGACAGACCCGCACGAAGTATTGACATAACGCAGGATGAATACAACGACGATACGGATTTTGAACGCATCATCGAACGGAATTTTATATCACTATCAAAATAACAACGCAATGAAGACAATCCCTTTACGGCTGATAACAGCCATTATCCTGATAATCGGAACGGTTTACGCCGTTTCGTTTATCCTCACCCATGAAACGATAACCCTGATACTGATTTTAGCGGCTTTTGCCGTGTTGAAATTCATTATCCGAACAACGATTAGCATCGTTTTCAACGTGGTTAAATGGGCAGTCATTATCGCCGTAATCGGGTTACTTTTCGCATCCCTTATTTAGTAAAAAAAACATCCAACATCCATCATCCAACACCTAACATTAAAAAACAGACAGAATATGAAAACAGCAACTTACATCACAGATTACGTATTGCTAAAAGCCGATACCAACAGCGATTTTGATACCTGCCACTTTGCCGTTATCCATTGCACAAAAGAATGGCGGGAACGGATGCAGCAACGCCTGAACGCACTTCAAACCGTAGAGAGTGAAATGGGATTTGTATCGCTCAAATTTTACGACACATCGGTTGATTTTTATCGAATTGATGAAAATGAACAACCCGATATACAAGCCTTATTAGGCGGGAAAGATTGGGCATTTGTGGAATTGGAAGAGAATGAGCAAGACACCTTTTTAGTCCCCGAAAGCCGTTTAGACTGTTACCGTTTGTCCCTTTATCAATACGGCACGGCTATCTATACGGCATACGGCAAGCATTCGGGCGATGAATTTTTCACAACCGAGTTTTCCGTACCGGATATACTCAACTACCATCAACAGACCATACAAATTGTACAACTATACTAATCACCCAAACAATCAGAAAGATGAAAACATACACATTGCAAAAGAACAAAAATGCGGAACATACGTTACCGCACGAATTGAAGGTAACCATCGGCGACCTGCAAGCTCTACCTACCAAAACGGCTCATACCTATGATGAGTTGATAAAGTATCTCAACTATACCTTTTACACCCCCGATTGGGCGCAGCCGATGGAAGAAGAATACGAGATACTGTACGGCAGGAAAGGCAACAAGAACGTTGATTTTTTCCAAGTGAAAGATACCGGACTTATCGTTATGCCAGGCACATACCTTTTTCCGACTGCACTTACCATGCAGGATATTGACAACATGAACCGATAGTAATAAGGAATATGACACAGTTGAACAATAACGGCGTATCGGCATGCGCCAACGGCGAAGAACGGTACGGACGATTTACCCCTGCACACAGGAAAGGAAAACAGTTTATCCAATACGACTACCGCCATACCAACGGCGAACTCTTTTCCACCGTCGCACCCACGTTGGAAGAATGCAGGAAGAAAAGGGATGCGTGGCTGAAAACCCTGAACGAACTCTTTGTTACCGACCTGAACGGCAGTAAAATTACCGTTGAAGACTTGGACAAAGCCATAGAACAAGCCCAACTGATGAAAGGCTATCGCCATGAAGACCGTAATTATGCACGAATGGATAACCGCCTATCCGCTTATTGGACGGATATGTACGACAAACTGACCGCTTTAAAAGCTAAATCAAATCAACAATAACTCAAAAAACAGACAGAACAATGAACGCAAACTTTTTTACCCAAATCGCCCAACTCAATATCGAGGGCAGTTTACAGCTAACCATTACGGAAACCACCGCAGGGACTTGGTTAGTATCCGTGCTGTTACAGAACGAACAATGTGGCGACAAAGCCAAACACCTTATCCCGCCCCTCAATCTCAAAGGGACGGCGGAAGAACTCGACAACGGATTTTTCCCAAGTATCGCGACGCCCATCGAGCAAACATCATCCCTTATGGTCAATATGGAAAGCTACCTGAAAGCGCAGGAAGAAGCCAAGAAACAATCGGCGATGGAAAAAGAGAAAGCCGAGAAGGAAAAGAAAGAGCGGGAAGCCAAAGAGAAGAAATTCAACGAAGCAATGAAAAAGGCAGATGAACTCGAAGCCGAAGAAAAGTATAGAGAAGCCTTTACAGCCGTTCCCGACGTGAAACAGTTTCCCGATTTTTCCGAAGAAATCCGCAAACGCAAAGACGAATTGGCAAAGCAGTTTGCCCCAAGCCTCTTCCATGCTTAACCGAATGTTTAACATCTAAAACAGAAAATTATGTTATTAGCAACACAATTAGAAAGAGTGTTTATACTCAACGATAAAGGGCAGGAAATCCGCCTTACAGACCCCGAACCACGTTGGTCGCCCGAAAGCGTGTTAAACTTTTACGCTAACACCTATCCCATACTCACAACGGCAAAAATATCCGCACCCGCCATTCGGGAAGATACCGTACAGTACCGTTTCGAGAGCGTGATGGGAACGAAAGGATAATACACAAGAAGTAATTCAATCTCGTTCATACCCATTCAATGTGAACGAGATTGAACCAAAATGAATTAAACCAACAAAACGTAACAAAGATGAATTATGCACCCAACACTTATACACGGAATGATAACCGTTCCATCCCGACACAAACAAACAGATTTACATTTGGAAATCGGTTATTTTGCCGACCGTTTGCAATACCCCAAAGACCACAGCGAAATCCGCAGGGACAAAAGGCAGTCCGCCCCGCAGAACCTCTTGCCGATGGTTTTCTGAAAAGCCGTTTTCTGCCCAAGTTGGCAGTCAATCACGATTTGGCAAAGCTGACCGACAAGCAGCAAGAGCAACGGGAAAGGGACTTCTACCGGTCCCTTTCCCAACTTGCAGGGCATTATTCGTTTACTCCAATGGAAACAAGATGCTACCCTTATCCATATAACCTAACCCTTGCCCTTTGGGATGCGGAAGAACAAATCCGCCAATCTCCAAAAGGCAAAAATTACGATAATTTACTACTGTATGAAAACAACGAAACAAAACATCTTTTTCTTTCCGTTACCGAACGCTATAATACCGGAATGAATTTTTACTTTGTACCCGTTATCCCGCTTTTTAAGATGCTGAAAGACCGTAAAAGGAGATACACCGCCCATCTTCTCCAATCCGTTTTCTGCTACCTCAAAAGGATTGTAGGGATGCCCTATTACCGAAATAACAATACATTCCTTTATTGGCAGTATGAGATGATAGAAGATTGGACATCGCAGGACGACGAGAGCGAGGATAATAAACAATTAATATGGGAACTGCAAAAAGCCAAACTGTTGGGCGATAGGATGAATTGGAAGATAACAGCCGAAAACAACCTTTCCCATTGGAAAGAGCGGATGCAATCCTACCAAGCCAACGACCCTTTTGACAGCGAAATTTTTCTGCTGACAGCCAAGTTTTTCCAACTCTACCAACAATATCCCAACCGGACAGTATTCCGGCACGTGAACACTCTTTGGGATGAAGGCTATAGTTTTTACAACGATGATGAAATACGCATCACAATGGACAAATACATCGGTTTTATCGCAGACGATAAAGGTTGGTTGAATGACCATCTTTGCGAAACCGTCAATCAGGAGTTTTCCCAATACAGCGAGATAGAAGAACCGACCGTTACCCATCATTTTGACGGCACACCCACGGAAAAAGACTTATTGGCATTTGAAAACCGCTTTTTTCCCCTGATAGGTGAATTGAATTACTTACTAAATCTGTATAACAGCAATAAAACGAACAAACTATGAATGAAAATATGAACGACATAACCCGCAGTTTCGGAGAACTGTATTTTCCCAAATCGGCGCTTATCGTTTATCAAAACGGTACGCACAGCCCCGAAACGTATATCGAGAGTTTTGATATGGACGAGAAAGGAAACCTCATTAACGCCCATCCGTTGACCGTAAAAGAGGGACAAGCCTTGGCAAAAGCCTTAAACAGCGACAAAGAAACCGGAAAAGCGTTTTTGAAGCCCAAAGGGATTATACCCACCCGAGTACTGCATATAGACCCGAGTGAAAACGGAAGCGTGATATGGTTTGCCAAAGCGCAGAAACGGAAACTCTTTTTTATTGAAAGTCTGGGCATCCCGAACGGTTCAGCCAATGTACCGCCGATGCTGTGGAAAGCAAACCGGTACAAACTATCCGTTTACGCCCTTACCACGACTAAACGCCCCACCGAGAACACTCCTTTGTATTATGCGCCGTTTTTCAACATGTACGAGGATAACAGCGTATGTATGGGAACGGTAGACGTAAACATAAAAAGGTCAGCCTCGCTCGAAGAATTTATGCAGTTGTGGGAAGAATACTATTTCAACAGCTATTTCAGCCATTTGTTGGGAGAACACAATCCGGTAAAAGGAAACATTGTAACGCTGTGGAAAAAGTTAATCGGAACGGATAAACCTTTTCCGAAAGAAGTATTAAAGACAAATCGCTTAACACTCAAAAACCTCATAAAATGAACACAAACGAACAAACCATACAAAAACAGCACATCCACTTTACGAGCAGCCAACTGATACAAGCCACCAATCCCATAACCGTTAATCTTATAGGGGCAGGCGGGACAGGCTCACAGGTGCTGACTGCTTTGGCACGGATGAATTACGCCTTGAATGAACTTGACCACGCAGGATTAGACGTAAGGCTATGGGACGATGATACCGTTTCGGAAGCTAATTTGGGACGTCAATTGTTTGCCGAATGCGAATTGGGAATGTACAAATCTGTTGCTTTAATCAATCGTGTAAACCGCTTTTTCGGCACAAATTGGAAAGCCGAGAGCCGGAAGTATGAAAAAGACCAAGATGGAGATATACCCAACGGCGCAAGTGCCACGATAACCTTATCGTGTGTGGACAACGTGAAAACACGATTTGCCATATCCGAGATACTGACAGAAATAAAAGAAAACGGACGGTATTCCCAAAACCGTCCGGTCTATTGGCTCGATTTCGGCAACAGCCGGAACAGCGGGCAGGTAATTCTCTCAACCGTCGGAGAGCTGCATCAACCCCAATCGGAAAAGTTTATCCCCGTCGGTAATCTGCCTTTTGTGACTGAAGAATACGGCGACCTGCTTACCCAATCGGAGCAGTCGGACGATACGCCGAGTTGTTCGCTTGCCGATGCCCTCGAAAAGCAGGATTTGTTCATAAATTCCACGTTGGCGCAGATGGGATGCTCCTTGCTTTGGAACTTGTTTCGCAACGGAATGACGGATACAAGAGGATTTTTCCTGAACCTGAAAGATTTTCGCACACAGCCGTTGAAAGTCGGCTGATGTTTCATTTTTCTGACTGTTTGATTGTCCCCGAAGTCAAAATTTCGGGGACTTCTTTTCTTTGACAGAAAAGGCAAACAAAGAAAAGAAGCAAAAGAAATTTGCCCTGTACGCAGAAGAATTCCTATCTATCTATAATTGCTATTAAGTCTTTTACCTATTTAAGTGCGATATATAAAAAGGTTAAAGTCTTTACTTTAACCTTTTTATATTCACTTTTATAGTATGGTATAATAACTCGAATGAAATTATTTTAAAACAAATGGATTATTGCCAAGTAATTCTAGGTAGATATGTTTTAGTAGAAATTACCGTATTCTGTTTATTATTTATATTGGTTTGCATAGTAACAGTTACTTTCATTACATATTGAGGCTCTAATCTAAAATCACCATGCCATGTGGGTTTTCTTCTCAAATCGATTCTTTCAGGAGGAGAATAGTCTGGATATGAATGTTCATTCCAAGGAATATATACCATAAAATTATGATCAAATTTAGGATAATAATATGGTGGTTTACTGGGAATCGCATCATCTTGAGAAAATTCCTCGATATATAAACTTCCAGTTGTAGAATTAAGTAAAATACCCCAATCCTTGTTGATACCACTTCTATAAACTTCATCTCTTAAAGGATAGTCTCCTTATTACATGAACTACTAACTATAAGAAAGAATAATATATAAAAGAACACTGTTTTGTTTACCATAAGATAATGTTTTTTTACTTAGTAAATATAATAAAATTGTACGAACATTTCAAATATAGATTTTATAAATTATCGGAAAATAGCTTTTAAACAGACTCCTTTCTCATATTTGTCAAAATAAGTTAACGAATTAATTTTTGTATAATTGCTTTCAACTAAAATAATAAAATCTTTTTTTATTTCTTCGTCATTTAATTCAAATATTACCACTCCGTCACTATCAACTTTCAAACTTTTATTGGGTGAGATAAATCCTTTTTCATTAGAAAAAACACCTTCTCCGATATAATCCAAATTAGTAAAGTCTTCATGCTTTTTCTCAAAGAATACATAAACAACAGAATTTACGTCTGGAATCTCTTTTTCATTTAAAACATAATGAACTGACACTTTTATATTAGGAATTTCCTCCTCGGCGTTAATGAAAGGATCATCTTTTTCGCATCCGATAAATGCAATAATAACAAACGAAAGAGTAATAATTATTTGAAATAATGTTTTCATATTTCTAAGTATTTAGTTTTAAATCAAATGATCAGCTAAATTAAGGTTTTTATTGAAAAAATGCAGAACAAACGTTCTTTTATACAAAGATAATTAATATAATTGTAAAGTTGCAATCTCAATTTTATAAGAATCACCTGAAACATATGATGGATTAAACGCTGGCTGATAGTTAGGATAAATGTGTTGGTTGGCGTCGTATTCCCTCGGATGGAGTTCTTAAATTAATATCAATTAATTGTTCTGAGATTATGACATCTTGTCCAAAAGTAATGTAGACGTCTCCTAAGGGATCGGCATTTTTAGTTGTAACAATTGAATAAAAAACTTCTTGTGATTCAGTAGAGGTAGCCCCAAATTTTGCTCCAACTTTCTCTTTTTCTCCAATAGAAACGTTAAATTCAAAATTAGTTGCAAAAGTTGAAGTTGTTTTTTCTGAATTAGTAATTGTCTCCGGATCATCTTGTTCCTCGATAGTTATTTTCACTGTTTCACTAAATTTTTCCAAATCCCAACTAAATAAATACATAGGTTGTGTTAGAAAAAACTTTTTAGTTTTACTAATACCCCTTACAAATACAGTACCAGAATTACGCGGAGGGTAATATAAATCTAAATCAAATAATTGTTCTCCTTTAGCCTTAAATTTTTTTCTAATACCGTCACCGACTCCAGTTTTAGATGCAAGTTTTATATTTACCCAAAATTCGAATTCTCCATCTGTCCACTTTGGAGTCCAGATTCTTGGACCGTTTACAAAAGATGAATTGTAACGTGGGTCACCGGTTTGATCCGAAATTCCATTATATGCGCCATTAGGATCACCCAATAGTTGAAATGAATAAAGATGTTCACCAAAATTCTCATTAAAAGCACCTCTACCCGTTACAGAATTTATATCATAGTAGATATAATCTCTTTGCCAAATGTTGGCCTGATCCTTGAACCTTTTGGCATCAAACATTTTATTCATATTTGATGGAATGTCGGTATTCGACCCTAGTCTTGTTGTTATTTGTTTTGGTTTTACATTATCAAAAATTTCATCATCAAATACAAATTCTATTCCGGTATTGGCTTTTAACACTGTAAAGTTATCCTGAATGGAAGATCTTAGTCTTGACGACTTTAGAACAATTCTTTCAGATTTCTTTATAACAACTATTGGAAATAAAGGAATTTCATTATGGTCAAAGGTTTTTTTATCACCGAAAGAATCAATATAATGAACTTTATTTTCTTTGTCAATAAATGCAACTTTGGGGATGTCTAAATCAGTATCCCATTTTTCAGCTGAAAATGCATCATCTATCAATTCAGGAACAAAAATAGTTAAAGTTGGAATTTCTTGAATTAATTTAGATATATCTTTTATTGGCATATATTTTGAAAGACTGCTTTCTAATGTACTATTATCTTTTAGTTTAATATCTTTCACTAACATATATAAAACATCATAGTCATCATCTATCATTTTTAAAGCTTCAGCTTTAATCAATTCTCTAACTTCTTTACTGTTATTAAATACTTTAGCTAAGGCTGTTGCGAAATCTTCATGCAATGATTCAAATGTTTTAGTGCTCATATTATCCTTAATCTCCGTTAGATTGGGATTGAACACTTCAGGAGTAATTTCTTCATTATTACAAGACGTAATAAATAATGTAATAAACAAAATGGCAATTACATTTTTGGTAAGATTAATTTTTTCTTTCATAACTTGACGTTTAAAAAATGTTTTTAATAATAAATAGATTATTCTTTTTTTTTAAGTAATATATTTTTTGTGTGGTTATTAAGCATCGGTTGTATTATAGTATCTATTTTTTATCTATTAAATTAATTATTCCCAGTTTTGTATATTTAAGTTCGTTCGGTTGTAAACTATTCTTAATTTTCCATTCTCTCATATTGTGCACTACGAGTTTATCTGTATGTTTTCAATCTAAAATTGAATATTCTCATATTTTTTTAATTATAAATATTACAATCCCATAATAGTAAATAATTGATGTGTCTTACATTTCAAATTCTCCCCAACCCTTGCTGACACTTTGCCCTTGCTCCCGCGCGAATCCTTTCACGTGATTTCTCTATGGCACACGAAAGAATTCTTGCGGCAGCATAGGGATTGAATTATACTTTTCGCAATATCAATCGTTTAATCATTAATGCGATGCTTGTGTAATGAATGTAGCATCAATTAAAGTGCTGTCTTTTTTATTCTCAATGTTATATAAATATCCCCTAATTTTCACCTCAAAGGATGGTATTCTCAATTCCTTGTACTTAACAGATAATATTTCCGCTTCAACGGATTGTTTATCTTTAACTGTAGTGTAAAATTTTTTAGTTTTCTGCTCGCCCAATTGTTCAAACCAATCAACAGTTATCCAGTTCTTGATATAGTTTTTTGACTCTATATAAGAGTTGAAGAAAAGGAATGATGAAGTTTTTAAAGGGTTTACCAGATTCACTGTTACTAATTGATTCATTTCAAAAATACTACCATCAATAATGCTTGGTGAAGAGTCCGATTTAAACTGAAATTGTATATTTTTACCGTCAAAATGCGTTATACTTACTCTTTCATTAAATTTATCGTTTACCAAATCATACCCATGCCGTCCAATATACCCTTTAAAACTTCCGGGTTCTACCTCCAGAGGGTTGGATGATTCTTCCTTGGAACAGGCAAATAGCAATACACTAATAAAGCACAACAGAAGCAAGATAATTTTATTTTTCATTGATTATTCTCCTTGACATAGTTTATATTAAATTGGTCGAGGTAATAACATGACATCAATATAACCAGTGCCTACACTATAGCCATTATAAATATCAAAACCTGGATAATATTGGTAACCTTTTAATACAGGATCTGAAAAGTAGAATGTAACAGTTCCCATGGGGTCACTAGTAAGTGTTGTTATCCATTTTGTTCTCTCTGATTTATTAAATTCATTTTGTCCCGTATATCCATACGATAGATCCAATTTAACAATTTTTTCTATTATGCCTCCAAGACCTACATCAACCTTAAAATTATTTGAATTAGTATATTTGGTACCTATTGTCGTTTCTTTCTCAACTGTCTGACTAGGATCATTTTCCTCTATACGAATTGTCATAGACATTGATGAATTTACTATATCCCATTGTTCAAGTTGGAGACCACCGTTACGCAAAGGATGCCAAACTCCTTCAACATCATTCATTGATTCTATCCAATATGTATGCTTATCTTTGCGTAGAAATCTTCCCTGTATTCTGTGTTTGACTTTATTTATTCTAAATAATTCTTTTGGTGAAACGTTATACATTCTTACATTAGGTTCAAGTGGTAAAGTTCCATCTCTTCTTCCAGTGTATACATAAAATTTGAATTCAAAATTACCGTCTGTCCATATTTTATCTACAATTTGAGTCCAAGTCAAAGGATCACTGTTATTGCTTTTAATTTCAACAGTAGTATGATTGGGATCATTTTGATCGGATATAGTGGATAACACACTAGGATGAATCTTGATTTTATGTATATATTCTCGTATCTGGGGATTAAATTGTCCGTTTTTAGGATTATTTTTTGTCATACCAAAATAAATGTGGTCTCTTTGCCAATAAACTGGATCTGTCCCAAAATGTAGAAACGCGTCTCTTACAATAGAACTGGGATTAACAATTTCGTCATAGGCATCTGCATCATACGGAGAAGACCTCGAAGAATTGGGCGATTCAATACTTGACTTTATACTACCATCAAATTCCGCGTCAATAAACACATATTCGGTCAAATTTGATGTGCTTCTTGTTTTATAGTTATTTATGACCTTTAATCTATCGTTGTCTTTTACAACCAAACAAGGAAAACCAGGAATCTCCTGTGCTTCTAATGTAAATAATGAGTCACCGTTCCCATAAAATATTTTTTCGAAGTTTTCAGTTAAAGGAGTTACGGCAATTTCGCTGTCCTCCACATCCCAATTTTCCGCAGTAAAATCATGGAATAAAGAAAAGTCGGGAACATAAATATTCAATAGTGGTAACATTTGCTCTATGTGACTCAATTTCTGTTTATCATCGCAATAAGATAATAATAAATCTCTTACTGTTTTCCCGTTTTCAACTTCCTTATTTTTGATAAAGGGGTAAAATACGTCATAATCTTTATCAAATTGTTTTAGTGCTTCATTTTTTATTAAAGCTCTTAATGCCTGGCTTTCGAATACAGCTTTTGATAAAAGCCTTGCAAACTCTTTCTGAGCCTCAATCTTGTCCATTTTGTAAGTATCTGTCGAAACCTCTTCTTTTTTAATAGCTTGTTCAATTTCATTTTCTACACATGATATAATTAGAATCAGAAATGCCAGCATGATAATTAGATAATTTAATTTTTTCATTGTGTTTAAATTTTAATGTGTTTGTTAAGTTATTAATTTAGAAAAGCCCGAAAGTATTATAATCATTCGTGTGTATATGGCTATCGTATTTCCCTGCAAGCGAATTAAAGGTTTAGAGTTCCTCCGGTTAAATACAAAAGTTTTAGCTTTGCTCTTCTTTAATTGATGTAGAAACTACCCCACATCATACCCCTCTCTCCGCTAAACGTAATGGTGTAATTACCTATAGATAGCCCCATAAGCGGAATAACTAATTCCGATGGTGTTTGTGTATCTACCGCCGTGGCGTAAACCTGCCCTTGTGGGCCTGTAATGTTTACCTGCAATGTACCTACGTCTTTTTGGAAGTGAACAAATAGCATGGTTGCTTGCAATTCGGCTACAATTGGATCAGTGCCGGAACGTGTACCACCGCTCCTCTGTAAATCTCCATGTAAATCAACGTGATCATTTTGTTTAGTGAGATTTACTTCATAATTACTTTTGGGTAAATAAGATTTTGTCCATGTATAAGGAATAAAAAAAATCCCGAAAGTTATACATAATAAAAGTGTTTTTTTCATTTTGCATTATTTTTTTTTGATAAATGGATAATGCAAAGCTAAAACATTGTGTTATAGCTGTCAATAGAATATAGGCTGAATATAGGCTGAATATAGGCTATTTAACAATTTATTTATCCTAATGTTCAGACTATAAGATTTATAGCAAAAAGAGAGTATAGGTCCTTATGTGCAACTTTTAAGATTTACCGTATTTAATTGGGCCATAGTTATTCATCCACAATGGTTCTCAAGAAAAGCGGAATATCAGTCGCAGGATTAGTAATACCTAATTTCTTTCGCAAGCCGGTGCGGTAGGTTTGTACGGTATTAGGGCTAATCTGTAAAATAACGGCAATTTCTTTTACACTCATTTTTGCATACGAAAGGAGGCATATCCGATATTCTGTTTCGTTGAGTTGAGGAAACCGGTGTTTGATGTTTTGTGATATATTTTGATTTACCTGATTGAAAACGGATTCTATATTTTCCCATTGGTCGGTTGCATTTTTATTATAAACTATGGCTTGAAATTTCTTTACCAAATGCGAGTTATTGTTATGGTCATCTTCTCCGGTGCTTAGCAATGCTGATTTTTTGATGACATCAAATTTCCACAACAACAACTTGCGAAAATCACTTTCCTTTTGACTTATCTCAGTTTCGTGTGATTTTACTAACCCCGCTGCCATCTGACGGAGAGTATCGATGTTTTCACGCGTTTTCAGTAAAATATTTTTCTGTCGGATAATATGAAGCGTAGCAATAGTTCCACTGGTAAGTAGTATAGCTAAGAGCAAAATACCCCATCGTTGATATTGATTTGTCATTTGCATATACCGATTTCTTACGATTTCATAATCGTATTTTTGCTGTATTTCGAGTACGGATTGTTCTGAACGTTTTTCCATAATCTTCTCCACCGTCGAATTTCGTTTTTGTAGGTAATCAAATGCTTCGTTGTGGTTTCTATTTTCTTTTTCCACTTCTGCCAAATATGCGTAAGCGCTTGCCTTAAAATATAAATCTTCGGAAGAAGTAATTACTTTTTTCAATTTATCTACATATACTTTTACGGAATCTTCTTGGTCTGTTTGTGAATAGAGTTTCGCAAAATTCAAATAAATATGGTAAGACTCCGTTGTATTACTTTCTAATGCAAACGCTTGTCTCAAATATTCCTCCGCCTTATCATACGCTCCAGTTTCTTTGTATGCCACACTTAGGTTTTGCGCCAATACGCTTTGAAAACCGCTATCTCTAGCCAATATAGCTAAATCCAATCCTTTGTGGAATGATAAAAAAGCACTGTCTTCATTTCCTTTTAATAAATACATGCGACCCATAGCAGCCAAGCCACGGGCTTGTCTCCCTTCTGAATTTTCGGGCAATTGACGGTAAAAGTTTTCCGCTTTTTTATATGCTTCCAATGCTTGTGTGTACAATCCTAGCTCAGTTAACAAATCACCTATATTGTATTGCACTAAGCCATTTAAGTCCATATTGTTAGTTTGTCCGGCATATTTTTCGGCTTCTTTGTAGTGTTGCATAGCATCTTTCAGATTCCCCTGTTCGCGATAGACACACCCGCTGTAAAACCACGCAAGCGAAGTCCGCTCTCCATTGCGGTTATGGTTGGTAAAGTAGTCCCGGGCAGCAAAAACAAGGGTATCTTCTGCAATGGAGCGATAGTTTTTGTAATTTGCCCGCACACGCGCCACCAAATATTGCATGTAGTCTGCTTTCTTTAAGCTTTCTTCGGGGTAAAAAATGGAATCAATAAGCAATAACGCGCTATCGGGTTGGTTCTCCATTAACTGTTCAGCTTGCATTAATAAAGTTTCGGCTTCGAATTGAGGATTGATGCACGCTGAAAATGCCGCAAGAATCATGGTGAACAAGCAAATGAAATTGTTATTGAAAAAAGGTCGTTTCATATTATCACATTCAGAACGCAAATTAAATAAAAAATACGAAGACTCAAAAATTAAGATAGCTATAAAACTCCACATTTCCCATTTGCATTGCTCAACCCTATGATTAGTCCAATTATAAATTATGACATAGTAGTCTGAAAGGGTATTTCTGTTGATAAGTCAAATAAAATGATTTTATCTTCATAGCATCTTTTTTGTATATTTGCATCAAACAGAAAAAGTATGCAAGACGTGAAATACGATAATAAAGTTGAAATATTCCCCTTGTCGGAAGCTAACAAGATGAAAGAGTTCCCCTATGTAGGCTCTATTCCGGCAGGGTTTCCGGCTCCTTCTAAAGATTATAATATAGAACCGGTTAATATCCTCGAAAAATATATGAAAAACCCCGATGCCATCTTTTTAGGAAGAGTATCAGGTATATCAATGAATAGTATATTGCAAGACGGCGATTATATCTATATGGACCGTTCTCTCAATATGAGAGACGATGATATTGCCGTATGTCAGATCAATGGGGAGAACACCTTGAAAACCGTAAAAATTGAAAAAGACAGGGCATTGTTATTGCCTCTTAATCCCGAATTTCCGATAATAACCATTTCCAAAGAAGAACGATTATATGTTATTGCCATTGTTATACTTATCGTTCGTCCAACGCCTGCGAGACAATTACGACTTTAGTGATTTGATTATTATTTCATTTTAGATAATACGTTGTAAAATTGATTCAAAAATACCGTACATATTATTCTCTCATAGATTGCAATAACTTTTACGCTTCTTGTCAGAGAGTTTTTAATTCAAGACTGCGCGGTATTCCCATTGTAGTACTTTCCAATAACGACGGCTGCGTGATAGCCCGTTCAGAGGAAGCAAAGAAATTGGGAATAAAAATGGGTGTTCCTTTCTTTCAAATACAGGAAATTGTCAGAAGATACTTCGTGGTTGTCTTTTCTGCAAATTTCCCGCTATATGGCGACATGAGCAAGAGGGTAATGAATATATTAAGTACTTACAGTCCCGTACAGGAAATATACAGCATTGATGAATGTTTTTTAGATGTATCCGGAATGCAGGTTGACTTAAAAGAATACGGATTAGCGATGAAAGCACACGTTGGGAAATGGACGGGCATTCCTGTTTGTGTCGGAACAGCACCTACTAAATCACTGGCCAAAGCTGCCAATCGCATAGCTAAAAAATTCCCCGAACATTCAAAAGGCTGCCATATTATCGATACGGAAGAATTACGCATAAAAGCATTAAAATGGCTTCCGGTAGACGATGTTTGGGGTATCGGTAGAAAGTGGGCAAAGCGGTTAAAATTTTTGGGAGTTAAAACTGCCTATGATTTCACGCAATTACCAGAAAGTTGGGTGCTCAAAAATATGACAATCGTTGGTTTAAGGCTGCTAAAAGACTTGCAGGGGATTCCGAGTATTCAAATGGAAGAAGAGGAAGCCAGTAAATCCATTTCCGTTTCACGCACTTTTAAAACAGATTACTCAACTTATGACGAGGTGAAAGAACGTATAACCACTTTTACTGCTCTTGCTGCCGAAAAATTACGAAGCGAAAACTTAGTAAGTAAGCGAATGACTTTGGTTTTGCAGACGAATCAATTCAAAAATATACCACAATATTCCCGCAGCATAAAAGTCAAACTTCCTTATCCCACATCCTCTACTCTCGAATTGGTTGATTTTTCAGATCAGGCGCTCAATCAAATATTCCGTCCGGGATTGCAATATAAAAGAGCAGGGATAACGCTCCACCACTTTGAGAATGCGAACGAATTGCAAGAATCCTTTTTCTTCCGTTCTAACCCAAAACATCAGGCATTGATGGAAGTTATGGACAAGATGAACCGCAAATACGGTTCTAATGTTGTACGATTAGGCTCTATGGATGAGCAACGTTTCATAATGCGGCAAGAGCATTTATCACCAGAATATACAACTAAATTGCAGGACATAATGCAAGTGAAAATTATGTAACTCCATATATTTTACCAAAATGATTGCAGATAATTTAGAGGGCTGTATATTATTCTCCTGGCGCAAGGCTACTAACCCCGGAGAAGGAATTATTAACGGAATCCGTTACGGTGAAACCGATGAAACATTTGCTGAAATGGAACAAGCTAACAGCTACAGCTCAACCAACCGGAATGAGGTTTTATTACTTCGGGAAGAAGTGGCAGGGCTTACCACGAAAGAAATACAAAAAATGATTACCGAAAAACTAAAAGCCCATCCTGTAAAGTGGATTAACATGAACGCTTTGTCGGAAATGACAGAGGAAATAGTTTAGTTATGTTTATTTTAAATACAACCAAATAAGAGAATTATCAACTAACGAAATTTATTGAGCTTATATCCAACATTAAACATGAAAGTTGTTTTTCTATTATGTAAATATCCGTGTTTTTAAAGGATGGTTTCACTTCTGACATTGTATGTATAACTTCTTATACTTTTATCTTTACTCCAGAATCTTTCAAAATGAAATTCCTAAATCAACAGATAAACCAATAGTATGAAAAGTTTTAACTTTCGCCGCTACATTATCTCTTCCTTTCATATATTGATGGTTAGCAGATAAAGATAAAATAAGATATTTGTCTTTAAACAAATGATAGAGCGTACCGGCAGAAATAGAATTGAAAGAACCTCCTGAATAAGATTCGTCCACCCGAAGAGTAGATAAATTTAAGCTCTTATCAAACGTTGGCAGGGTGTATGATACGTTTTGTGAAATAATACCATATCCAACCCGGGCGGCCACAAACGGTGAGAATTTATTCGTTGGAAGAAAGTTCCACCTTCCATATGCAAAAACTGGAATGCCACGAATGTTGTTTTTATCAATAACCGACTCAAAAATAACATAACCTAATCCTCCTCCAATCGATATTCCCTGATTCAGATTATAAAACGAAGTAAAAGATAGCATTCCCGGCATAAAACCAGAAGAAGTTACTTCTTTCGCCAATATTCCACATTCTAAATTAAACCCCACTTTACGAGTTTGTGCTTGAATAATCTCCAAATGCAAGAAAAATAGTATGAAAGTAAAAAAAATGTATTTCATCAATTATGCACTGTAATTAGTAATGTAAAAAATTTCTTAAAAACTATACGGTATGATAATTGAATATCAGCGCTAATAATCTTTATAGTATAATATAATCACAAACCCAAAATAACCCCAAGCGCTAATATTCCTACAACTAAAGCTGTTCCGGCCACTGTAACCAAAACATCAACCGCTACTTGTGTAACGTACCAATTACGCCAATTTTCAATAAATCCTAATCCGTTTTCTAGTTTAGCTAATGATTGCATATCTAAGTCATAGGTTCCAACAAATCCATATCCAGTATAATCAAATACCACTCGAAATTCAACAGGATCAAACTTATTGTTTTTTAATATGTTCAGTTCATCATCATCGGCTGAAAATACAATGAATTTGTGTGGAGAATATTCATCTACTTTATGATCCAAAGTTACAGTCGTCTCATCTTTTATTAAATACCCGTATGATGATACTTCCCCGTTGTACCATCCTAAAATTCCTTTTTTTCTGAAACACAAATCTACACGCCCCAGATTTTTATCGGTTTTACCATCTTTTATTCCACTTCTTAATGTTAGCCATGCTTTCCTTTTGCTATTAATTTTTTGTTTTGATGTAGTTAAAACTACCCAAGGCATGCCACTGCGCGTTGTAACAAAATTTTCCTCTTCCTGATCATCTATATCAGGTATTCCAATACCAAGTTCCGATAGCTGCTGATAAGAATTAATATCTCTCATATCTCTCTCAACACCTGATATAATCACTTTTCCTTCTTTATTCAACAACTTAGCTATAGTTTCGTCGCTTACCGGAAGATATGCTGTGTAATCATCCTTGTATTCAGGATAGTACAGATTTGGGAATTTCTGTTTAAATTCCTCATATCCTCCTTCGCGTTGGTAATAATCATCGGCTTCTTTCATTGCTTGTTCGTATTCATCGAATAGTGATGTAAATGATAGTGATTGGTTACTCGTTGCTGAACGCAGTTTTGAAGAAGGATTAGCTTCACCATTACGGATGTTTGTCACCAACGCCAGAAATTCAGCTTCGTCTGCAAATGACAGGATATCTGTTTCTTTTTGTATTTCATTAGGAATCGGATTATTCAAATCCAATTCATTCTCTTCACAAGCTACAAAAATAGCTAATAAAGCCATGATAAAAATAAAATAATTAATTGTTTTCATTGTTTAATCTATTATTTAATAATTAATAAAAGTTATTTAAAATCAGCTACTTGCTGACTCAAGTTTGAAACATGTACCTTTAGCTCAAAACGCCGGTTCTATAATTCCATTGTTTCGAAACGTCTGGCTAAATAGTTAAATTCATATTATCAGAATTGCAACTAAATAACAAAATGCTAAGGCTCAAAAAAAATATTATTTACTCGAAAATAGAATTATATAAAGATATATAATTTTATTTATTTGAAAAAATTTCCCTCTATTCATTAATAAGATGGAAAAGCGGTTTAAATGTTGCATAGAAACCGTTAAATATATTTAATATTTTCCATAAAACTTTCCATAAAACAAATTTTTGAAATTACAGTCAAGGAAAAAAAGTCCACGAAAGATTAAATCCCCTACACATCACGTGCAAGGGATTTCATAACAATAAAAGACACTAAACTACTTACTACATATTATCTTCTTGCTCATTATTAAATTCAAATTCCAACTTCACATCATTCCCGAAACTATCCTCAATCACCACTTCAAACGTCTGGCTTTCATCAGAGCGGGAAGTATAATTCAGCCGAAACTCTTTTTCCGGAAGCGGATAGCGGTCATTGGGCAAAAAAGATTCACCCTCTTTCCCTAAACGCAGTTCGCCATCACCTTCACTTTGAAAATAGCGGATAATGTAACGGTTATCGGCAAAACTGCCGTTCTCAATCAACGTGCATCTGATTTCAACGGTTTCTCCTTGTTTGATATCGGATGGAACCGGCATCGTGTGGATATCAAATTCATACCGCTGCTGAATATCCAGCTCACTATTACAAGCAGATAGACAAAACCCGGCTATAATCAGCATTCCCACTGCCCAAAGATTATTGAGTATTATTTTTCGATTTATTTTCATTGTTTGATAGTTTTAAAAGATTATTCTGATTCCTGATTGTACCGATGGTCGGAACATTTCCACATCGCTTCCCCAAAGTACCTTGCATTTGCCTTTGACAAAGAGAACTAAGTTATCCATCGGGTAAATATCCAATGCCAAATGATACGCTCCGCCATAAACGAAGTTGTCTTCTTCGAGCAACGTAGCGCCGTCATATAGCAGCTTCTCGTTCCGGTTGATAGTTTCATATCCTGCCACTCCAGTTAATCCCGTATTGAGCAATACCGTTTTGCTTCTATCCGAAAATAGGTTCAACATATAACCTCCCTCAAATGAAACCGTTTCGGCAGGGATTAATTCCGAACGGTAGGCAAAGTTCTTCTTGCTGTACTCCAATCCAAACAGCCAATGATTGGCCCGTTTGTGGTTAATGGTCATCGCGATTTCTGCGGTAATGTTGCCGTCGGAAAACAGGTTATTTTCGGTTACAGGGACACCTATGGAGAGTTGCAAACCCCGCTGTCCGGGTATCAATCGTTGGGCGTGTGTGCTTACAGCTATCGCTGCAAAACACACCAATAAAAAAACAAACTTTTTCATTAGAATTTCAATTTCAGGTTATTGATATTCTTTGCCCGGATGATGTCTTCATTCTCCACGGTAAAAGTCTGGTGCCGACCGCCGTTTTGCTCAAAAAGTGTTACTTCCAATACTTTGTCTTCAGGCATTGTAAATTGTTCTAAGGCGAATATAGACCTTTGCGTTTGATGACCGCTTATACGCATTACATCGTTATACGCGCGAAGCGGCTGCAATACCTGTTCCTGAATAGCGGTTCTTTTGGCCAGTTTCTTATCAACCACTTTAAAGGTGATAAAATCAATGTTAAAGGGCATTTGGCTTTGGTTTTTCGTCATCAGATGAAAGTACAAAAGCCCGTTGTGGGTATATAACCCTCGTAAGAGGAATTGCAAACCAAACTTTTTGCTGCCGATATGGTTGATTTCCCGTTTGTTGTTCTGCCAAATCGTTTTCATAATCAGCTTGACCAATACCGGAGATTCATTGCCGAGTTCCTTAAAGTAAATATCCGCTTTATTGGATGGCAGGTTATTCATTCCCGAATGCAGGAAATCCTGCATTTCGATGTTAAGGCGTTCCGGTTCATCAGCGTATTTTACGTTAAAAGCATAAAAACTACCGTCATTACAGATAACCGAAAGGTTGGTTTCGGTTTCAAAATCCCGTACCGCTGCTTTTACCCGCAGCACGTTATCCGCGTCTTCCGCTTTTCCTGCGATGATATTACTGCTTCCCAAATCCACGTAGCGGATCTGTGAAGGAAAGATCAAATGGACCGTCTTATCATAGGTTACATCCAGGCCGTAAGGCAATACCACCCTTCCGGCGGGGATGTTCCGGCTCATACCGTCAAAGAGATCACCCGATTGGGCATTCAGGGAAAAGGCTGCCGTTAACAGTACGGCTGCCAGGAATAGTTGTTTTAATTTCATTTTTTTGATTTTATGGGTTTATAAATTGTATTACTTGTTTTGCATCAAAAAGAGTTTATGCCCGCTTTTAAGGGTAACTTTCACTTCCCGCATTTTTTTATTCAGGTATTGAGAAGCACCCTGCATAATTCCTTTTCCCGCATCGGCGGCCAGTTGCTGTCCTGCCGATGAGTTGAAGGTAAAGCTCGTTCCGGTGGATTGTCCCATTCCGGCTACCACTTCTTTTACCGCATTCATCTCTTCCGAATTAGGTACGAAAACACCAAGCTGCCCGTCCGTATCGTAAGCCGACAGATTGACGGCAAGGATACGTTCCTTGTATTCGATATTTGTTACGGTCAGCGTAAGGCGGTTACCCTGTATCTTAGCGACAGCCGTCAACAGGTTGTTTTTCGGTATAACCATATTGGCAACCCGTGCCGATTCGAGTAAGCGCAGGCGCACCGTTTCACCGTCTTTGACGGTAACGGTTTCATATACCGCTGCTTTCAGCGTATTCTTGTCGGGAATGTAATCGGCAGCATCCGTCGCAGAGAGGAACGAACGGTTCCTTTCCTGCATTTGTTCGGCAAGAAACACGCTGTCGGAAACTTCCTGATACAAGGATGTCGCAACGATATCTACTTCGGGATAGACGGTTAAGGTCTTCTCTTTGGGTTGAGCGGTTTCGTGCGCGTTTACCGGTTCATCCATATCTCTTTCAATCGCGGTTTCAAATGGATTGGCTTTTGTTTCCTGAGACTGCGGTAAATACTTTGCCGCCAACTGGTAAGATTTTTCCATCAACTCAAGATGGTCGGCCTCACTGTCTTTAGCTTCTTCCATTTCCGCCAATTGAGCATGCAGCCTATCAATTTCATTCCACATCTCCTCCTTTTCAGGATCGTAGGCAGGCGGTTCGTTAAACGATTGCAGCATACGCGTGGTTTGCTGATATTGGTTGACCGATTCGGCCACAGGGTCATCGTTAACCGTTCCGGCCTCCGCCAACACACGTTGTTTTTCGCTTTCACGATCAAAATAATCGTACAGGCTGCCCAATTTTCCCTGTTGTTGGGACTCCTTTTCTTCATCCGTACCCAGGTTGTAAGCCTTCAGCTTATCATCCGGCAAGTCGGGATTGGAAGCCTGTGGAACGGCATCGTTCAGGCCTATTTGCTGTTCCGCTTCTTTTTTCTCTTCGGCAGAAGGAGTAAATATCCACCAGAGAGACAAAACGAAAACGATTCCCAGTATGGTGAATATGATCATTTTTTTCAGTTTTTCGCGTTGTTGGAGCGACAGTCCTCCTTCATGGGTTCGTTCTTCAAGGTTATCCTTTTTTTCCGCTTTTCTTTCCTGCGGATAAGCGGTTTGTTCCTCCGGAGCGAATTGTTGGTTTTGTTCTTGTTCATCGTTCATAGTTATAGATTTTAGGTAATAGGTTGTTGAGTTAATTCTTTTTGATACAAGCTGTCGAACTCAAGTGGCGTGTCATACAGTTCGGGAGCTTCCCGTTCAATCCCGTCAACCCGATCAATAATCTTTGTTTCTTTGTTTCTTCCTGCTTTATCCGGTTCTTTTGGGATAAAAGCCAAAATGATCAACGATACAGAGCAAAAGAAATAGACCGCGCTCACGCTATACAGGAAAATACGCCGTTGACGCAGGGTCAGGCGGTCGCATTTAGCTTTGAGCCAGAGATGCAGTTTCAGGTAAGGGCGTATCATCGTCTCACTGTTTGAATATCCTGATTCTGCAGCACCACGAACCGTTCAAGGGTAAATCCCTGCGGGTTGTTGTCCGAACGTACCGAGTTAACCACCCGGCAACTGGTAACAAGGGAACGCTCTGTGATATTGCTTTGCCGGATAATGTATTGGCGGGCGAAAGTCCTGACCTCGTAAGGATAATCATCAAAGTTGCACTGCATCGAATCGATTTCCAGGCGCTGGTTGATATTTCCCGAGATGATACGCGTGAAATAACCTTTTTCCATCAAGTCCTTGTAATAATCATACGCAGATTTGTCGGAAAGCATAAAAGCCCTTCTCATATTGCTTTCGATGGCATCCTTATCGGGAGCCACGGTAAAGAAAAGTTCGTGAAAACGTTTCACGTGTTCCCTTACTTCAACCGGGCGGTTGTTTGCCGCATCCTGTGAGAGAGCCAGCATCAACGATTTCCCGTTATCCAGTACATAGATCTTTTCCCGTTGTTTTTCGGCAAAGGAGTATGATTTGTAAAGCGCGTATCCGCAGACACACAGGCAGAGTACGACAAACAGCATAGCATAGATGCGTATCTGTTTAAAAGAAGTTTCGATATTTTTGAGAGATTTAAATTCCATTTTAATGCTTGTTTACTTGTAAACTTGTTTTTGAATTACTGCTTTTTGAGCATACCCCTGATACGTCCCGCGACATTACCCACGGCAGCGCCGCCTGCGGCAGCCGCCGCTTTTCCGCCGGTTACGGCTTTACCCCCGACATTCTTCGTCTGTTCGTTCACGTTTTTGCTGTAATTGCCCATCCCGCCACCGGCTTCGATAATCCATCCCGCCACGGTAGGAACGGTAAAATACCCCACGATACCGATCAGGAAGAAGATGATATAATACCAGTTGCTTCCGTCGGAAATAAACGAAGGGTCTTCCAGCAGGGCAATATCTTTTTGAAGCATCAACACCTGAATCTTTGAGAGCAGGGCAGTGAGGATACTGCTTACGGGCAGCCACAGGTATACGGAAATATAGCGGCTGAACCACGCCGTTATCGAACCGCCCAAACCATCCCACATGCCGATGGCAAAGACGATAGGCCCCAATATGGAGAGGACAATCAGAAAAAAAGTACGCAAGGTATCAATGATTAAAGAAGCCGCCTGATACATCAGCTCCAACAGTTGGTAAATCTTATCCATAAACCATTTTTTGCTGTTATAAGCGGCACGTTCCGCATACATTCCCGCGATGACCACAGCATCGGAAACCCCGATGATACCCATTTCCTCAATTTTTTCATCCCATTTCGCCTGATCCGCCAGATAAGCCGTTTCGGGATTGCGCATCAGCGATTCATACTCCAGTTGATCACGTTTTTGCGTCAAAGCCTGCAAATCGCCCGACTGCTGGCTGAC
This sequence comes from Bacteroidota bacterium, assembly GCA_023424395.1. Taxonomy (GTDB): domain Bacteria; phylum Bacteroidota; class Bacteroidia; order Bacteroidales; family Dysgonomonadaceae; genus JAFADY01. Next base: position 75,154 of record JAFADY010000065.1, read on the forward strand.
CATTTGTTCCGTACCGCGCACCACCGGGCTTAATACCCCGTTAATGGTTCCCAGCACGATAGTCGGGAAAAACATAATGCAAAAACCCAGAACAAAAGGACGAAGCAGCGGGAACACATCAATCGGTTCGGCGCGTGCCAGTGATGCCCATATACGCATGGCGATGTAAAATAGCGCGCCCAGTCCGGCGATGCCTTTGGCAATACCCGCCATATGCGCGGAAAGAGGCATCATCTCGTTGTAGGTTGACCGCAGCAACTCGTGTAAGCTGTTAAAATCCATAGGAAGCTGTAATTAAAAGATTACCAGAATCTGTATTCATCCATCCCATAGAGTTGTTGTACACGGTAGGTATCGTCTTTCTCCTTGGCACGTATAAAACTCACCGAAATATTTTTGCGGGTGTAGTACATGGTAATAGCCTTGTACTCCTTCACCTGTTCGTAGATACGGTCAATCATATCCATCCGCTCCTTGTCATTCATGGAAAAAGAGCCGTTTTGAACGATTCTTTTCAGTTCACTGACCGTTACACCGCTCAATTCCAAGAGCCGGGCATACCCCGAAGCCATAGCAGTCAGTTCGGTGGGCCGGAAATTGGTATCGGAAAGCATCCGTTTGTAGGCATCCACGTATATACCCGTGATATCGCCCACCATAACCAGCGTTTCTTTCACCTTGTACGCATCGCCGATTAGGTTATTCACTTTTTTAAGCGCGTCGTAATACTTTTTCGTGTCGTTGTAAAGTTTCTCCACCTCCTTAAAACTGTCTAAGGTATTTTTCACTGTTTTGGTCGCCGTGGTAATCTCTTTGATCGAGTTGGCGATATTGCCCGCGAAGTTGCCCGGATCGGTAACTACAAACTGAGCATTGGCCGTACTGAAGAACAGTACAAAAGCCATTAAAATAAGGGAAAGTTTTGTTTTCATAGTTGTTGATTTTTAAATTGATAAATAGGTTATTCAGATGAATTTAATCCTTTTCACGGGTAAAAATTTTACCACAGAAGCGTATTTTAGAATGTGTTTTATTGAATTCCAACGACAAATTATTGGCAAAGATAAAACGTGCTTTTATCGAAGAAGGTAAAAATTGTTCATCCCCTTCATCCACTATAGAGTGTGATAAATGCCTGATGTGCTTTCCATCATTATACATCGTATGATGTTGGAAATGGAATCTTCTTCGAGTTTCAAATAATTTTATCCTGATAAGTTCTTCGCCGTTTTTCAACGGATGAATCCATTCGCCTTGAAGTAAAAACAGGTCCTGCTTGTTCTGTAAAGGAAAGAACGTATTCTGTTCTTCGGTTTCTTTCCTTGATAACTCCATTTGTTCGTTTATTTTTTCAGTGAACAAATCCGTAATGATAATCAGGTTGTCTAACAACCGACAGACACGTTCTTTGATTTCTTGATTTTCAATCATCGTTATTTATTTTTAGATTTCTTTTCTCTTGCCTCTTCCGCAAGTTGTTTTATAGCCTGCTCGATATTACCGTCAAGTTTATGAGCCAGAGCAAGCACTTCCATTTTTTCCGTTTCTTCCGTAGTGTACGTCAGGTATTCTTCCGTCGAAACCTCCGTGGCATACACGGCGGACTGCGTTCCCCCCAGGCCGATCCACACCTCCTTATAGAGCCGTCCGGCATCGTTGTTCATATTGATGGAAAGGATCTGCGATTTCTCCTTATCGGTCAGCCCCAGTAAATCCTATATACTGTTGAACTTATTGGCATATTTGCGCTGATCGAGCAAGATTTTACAGTCCGAGTTATTGATGATACTCTCCTTGACAATGGGGCTTTGGATGATGTCATCCACCTCCTGCGTTACCACAATCGCTTCTCCAAAATACTTACGGACTGTTTTATACAGATACTTGATGTAATCCGCCATATTCGCCGAAGCGATGGCTTTCCAGGCCTCCTCAATGAGAATCATTTTGCGGATACCTTTCAAACGGCGCATTTTGTTGATAAAAACCTCCATGATAATAATCGTCACAACCGGAAACAGGTCTTTGTTATCTTTTACGGCATCGATTTCGAACACGATAAACCGTTTTTTCAGCAAATCGATATTCTTGTCCGAGTTCAGCAGAAAATCGTACCGTCCACCCCTGTAATACTGTTTAAGTGTAGTCAGCAGGTTATCGATATTAAAATCCTCACGGGTCACTTTGATATCGCGATTTTCCAGCTCATTGCGGTAGACATCCCGCAGGAACTCGTAGAACGAATTAAATCCCGGAACGATTTTTCGTTTCCTGCGGATAAGCTCGATGTACGCGTTTACCGCCGAACCCAGTTCGCCCGCTTCCGTTTTGGAAATCTTTTCGTCCTCGCTTTTCCACAAAGTGAGCAAGAGGGTAGAAATACTTTCCCTTTTCTCCACGTCATAGACATAATCATCGGTATAGAAAGGGTTAAAAGAAATCGGATTTTCATCGGTATAGGTATAATAAATCCCGTCTTTACCTTTGGTTTTGCGGTTTATCAGCGAGCAAAGCCCCTGATAGGAATTTCCCGTATCCACGAGCAACACGTGCGCGCCCTGTTCGTAGTACTGGCGCACCATATGGTTGGTAAAAAAAGACTTTCCGCTTCCCGACGGCCCCAATATAAACTTGTTGCGGTTGGTGATGATCCCTTTTCTCATGGGCAGGTCGGAGATATCCAGATGCAACGGCTTTCCGCTCAAGCGGTCAGCCATCTTGATACCGAAAGGAGAAAGCGAACTTTTATAATTCGTTTCTTCGGTAAAGAAGCAGAGTGCCGGTTCGATAAACGTGTAAAAACTCTCTTCAGAGGGAAAATCCCCTGCATTTCCCGGCATACCCGCCCAATAAAGCGTTCCCGCATCCACGGTATTGTGCCTTGGACGGCACTCCATCAGAGCCAGCGCCGAGCCGACATCGTTTTTTACCTGTTTGAGTTCATCCCTGTCATCGCTCCACGCCAATACGTTGAAGTGCGCCCGTATCGAAGTCAGCCCTTGCGAATGCGCCACATTGAGGTATTCTTCAATCCATTCCCGGTTAATCTGGTTGGAACGCGAATATTTGGCCAGCGAAAGCATATTGCGAGCCTGTTTTTCAAATCGTTTCAGGTTCTCATCGCTGTCATCGATAAAGAGGTACTGGTTGTAAATGTGATTACAGGAAAGCAGCAGCCCCACCGGAGCGGCGAACGACAACCTGCAATCCGAGCGGTCGGTAGACAGCTTTTCATAACGGCTGTCCGTACTTACGCGGGTCGGTAAATCCTCCGTATCGCTCAGCGTATGCAGACAAAGGTAGTTGTCGCCTATTTTCACTTCACCGGCGCCGAGTTTGATATCCTGCAGGGACGCCTGCTGCGCTTCGCTTAGTGTGAAGTACCGGTCCAACAAGCCTCTTTTCTTTTTCGTACCGCAAATATCATCAGCGGAAAGGCGTTTAAGTTTCATAAACCCGCTGTCGTTGATAATCCGTTCAAACTGGTCAACCGCTTCCAAAAAACGAATGATTGTTTCTTTGTCTTTGACCTCTTTGGGCAAGATAGTCCCCCTGCAAAGCGTAGTGAAATCGCTTTGCTGTGCCATCCGCTGTTTGGTGGTCTTTGTCAAGAAAAGATAAACAGAGTGGTTTAAATACGGGCGTTCGTTGAAATGTTTTTCATACGACCGGCTCAGGAACGAAAGGTTGTTTCTTGCCGTTTCAGCCTCATAGATCTCCCGGATAAACCAATCCTGTTTGTGGATGATACTGTATTCGGGCAGTACTTTAACCGCCTTGTTCCACGCGGCGTGCATCATTTCATATTCAGGCGTGGTAACGGTGAACAGTTCAGGCAGCTCCAGGGAGAAGGCAGCTGTTATATCGGCATCTTTCGACACGATGCATCCGCCCTCTATCGCCAGAAGCGGGAACTTGCGCGCCAGTTCGCTTTTTTTGCTCATGTTTCTCATTACATGTTTCCTTTCCTGTATGTGGATGAATGTAAAAGGCGCCGGACGGAACGGCGGCAGATCAGGTATCGGGGATGGTTGCCCACTGCCCGTCGTTTCATTAACCCGTGTTCCCCGTATTTTCGGTTCATCGCGAACGTTTGCCACACCAAAGCGGTAGCACCCGATACGCCTATAACCAAACATAACAGCTGGCTTACGCCAAACATATAGAGGATAACCACAAGGATAAAGGTAGCCAGAAGCCCCCCTGCAAAGATGAACAGATACTGAGCTTTCAGTCCTTTGAACTCCGCCGTCCTGCCGATGCCTTTATTAATTTCCCAGGATGCCATATTACAAAAAGAAAGAGCGTAAGATGGTAGCGGCCACAATCAAAAACACACAAGCACCAAACCACGAAGCAGCCGTTTTACTGGTATCGGGGTCTCCGGCAGAGAATTTGCCGTACACTTTAACCCCGCCAATCAAACCCACCACCGCGCCGATGGCGTAAATAAGTTTGGTAGCCGGATCAAAATAACTCGTTACCATCTGGGTAGCTTCATTGATACCGGCGGAGCCGTTGCCCTGAGCGAGAAGGTTAGCGGCAGCCATAGCAACGAGAGTTGCCGTTAGAAAGATTTTCTTTTTCGTCATAGTATTTATATTTAAGGTTAAGGTAACATTCAATAAAAAGAGGACGGAAGCAACCCTTAGATTTAAGGTTGTGATTTTTTCGGGTTGCCCCGCCTCAGATTTTCACAGATCAGGTTAAGGTTTTTAATAGAGATCCGGTTGTTTAACTATTTAAAGGAACGAAGTCCAGTCTTCCTGTGGCAGGCCTGCACGTATATCCGTTTCAGGAGTTGATTCCTGTTCTCCGGCAATTAACCGCATAAAATCTGCATGAATCCTTCTTTGAATCTGTTCGTGCTTTTGCAGTTTTTCCAGAAAATCGCTTCCCCGCAGCTTTATCACCGTTTTTTGCAAAGCCTTTTTCTCTTTATCCGTTACCGCGTAGTTTTCAACAGACTGTTGCATCATGCGGATTTCCCTTGCCATAAGGCTTTCATCGGAACTTTCTATCTCCTCATCCAGAAGAATTGACAAATCCTCTTTTGCGACTTCATCCTCATCTACTTCGTTTTCGGGAGGCATCGGATTAAATTCGTTCTCCTCCTCTTCCTTTTGATGAGTGTCCGCATTATCGGATCGGCTTTCCGGTGCAAATGTAGGTGAATTTGCTTTTGAATTTTTATCGGCTTCCTCAGGCTTCCCTTGCGTTCCTTCGGATGGAAAACTCGTTTTGGTTGTACCGATGATAGAAACAGGTTTAACACTGCCCGGAGCAGTATCTTTTTGTTCGTTTTTAGCGGTATGGCTGCTATGGGGAAACAAAACAATGTAAATCAAAAGCAGCACAATAATAATTAGCAGCAGTGGTATTGCATTCATAGTATAAAGATTTAAAGGATAATTGGTTTACGCCTGTTCTTTTCGATCCCTTTTTCGATACTCTCTTTGTGGTTGGAGAGATGATCCCGCAGAATATTTTCGACATAAGCAGACAACGTGGATTTACCGCGCAAATCGTGCAGGATGTTTCGTAAAAGGTCGATTGTATCCCTGTTCAGGGAAAAAGACACCCTGTTCTCAATGGTACAGGGATTGAGAAATAATTTTTGGTAACTTTCGTAATCCGTTTGTGGTGACGTCGCCGGTTGGGTTTCCTGCTTTTTCTCGCGCCGTTTTTCTGAAACAGGCTGCGAAGGAGTATCATCCTCCTCCGGGCCCATTCCCGCCATTTTGCGGATTTGTTCGGCAATCGCTTTGTTGCGTTGCTCTTCGATGGTCGGCATATTGATTTTTAAATTAGAGGGTTAATTTAGATATTAATTCTTCGGCAAGTTCTTCGATGCCGCTACCGGGCAAAAGCTTTTTATCGGGTGGCAGATACGTAGAGCGGAACATATCTTTATTATCGATTGTCATCTCTTTTTTAAAGCGGGATGAGCGGGGTAACCTGCTTTCGAGGATGCCCAGCCCATGGCGGGCAATTTCTTTATCGTAAAAGTCAATCACAGCAGGATTGACCCGTTTGTCAATCTTGTTCCAGAGCAAATAAATCTGTCGGATTTTACTGCTCGTAAGGGACACGCCCAAATCGCGGACAGATAACGCATACGACATACAGGCAATCAACGATTGGGCGTCGGGTTCTATAGGAGATATAACATAATCCAGATCAACCGTAAGACCCAGTAGCAATGTGTCATCGGCCCTTCCGGGCAAATCGAAAAAGACATAATCGAATTTTTGATTTTTATGTTCCGTTAAAAAGTTTTCCGCATCATTCAGCGCTTTTTCGGAAGTACTTTTCAGAATACGGTAGGTGGGTTTACCCAACGCTTCCAGATGCTTTTTCATTCTTGCAAGAAGTCCACTGCTGCCGTTTTCAATGGTATCCTTTTCTCTTTCCCGCATCGTATAAAAACTATATTGAGAAAAGTCACAATCCACCACAAACAAGTTCTTTTTCTTTTCGTAGAAGAGATAACTTGCCATTATCTCGCCAATGCTGCTTTTACCGACACCGCCTTTGAGCGATCCGAAACCTACAAAAACGGGTTTGTGTTCTTGTTCATTCTTTTGTTTATTCTCTTGTTCTTGCATTGTTTTCTGCTTTTAATATTTTGTGTACTCTTTTGCTGTTTGATGCATTGCTATTTTTAATTTTTTATGCTTGCATAATTGCACAACTGCACAAAGAAAATATTGCACAACTGCACAAAGAAAATATTGCACGTATTCTTTTATTCTTTTGTTTGTTCATTCTCTTATTCTTTTCTTTATTCTTACACAAAGAAAAGCGCAAACGCACAAAAAACAAGCCTTCGATTGACAACGCTTCCTCAGGCTTTCTTTGGATGGAAAACAGCCTGCTGTTTTCTATAAAATAGCGACGTAACTTTGCAGCGGATAAACAAGAATATTCCCTCAGAGATGAAAAATCAGCCTGTTTGTACGAAAATACCTTCAGGCAGTATAGCATCTTCCAATGTTTAACCCGGCAAGGTGTACTTTTGTCCGACAACGCTTCGCTCAGCCGACAAAAGTCCTTGCCCCGGTGCGGGGGATAAGTTTACTCCGAAGTCGTAACCTAAAACCTTAAATCTAAAGAACAATGAAAAAACAAGAACTGCCTGCGGCCACTCCGTCCTATCGTTATTACCTGCGGCTGGGTGAGAAAGACAATGCCCGTTTCCTCAATTTATACGAACGATCGGGCGCAAAAAACAAGTCGGATTTTATCAGAAACAGGCTTTTTCAAACACCTTTCCGGGTAATTTCCCACGATGCTTCCGCCGTAGATTATTATGTGAGATTGACGCATCTCAACGCACAAATCCGTAAAATAGGCGTACTCTATAACCAGGCAGTACGCTCAATAAATGTTTATCATTCGGTAAAAACCGCCCACGCTTTGCTCTCGAAAATGGAAGTTTACCAAGAAAATATCGTGCTGCTTTTGGAAGAAAGCATTCGTTTAACCAATGAATTTAACACGAAATGGTTGCCGAAATAACCGCCCCGATAAGCTTGGGAAAAGTGTTGGGGTATAACTTCCGTAAAGTAACTGACGGAAAAGGTTCTGTAATACTCACTTCCAAACTGAGCGTAGATGAAAACGGCGAAACCTCGCTGCTTCGGGCGTTAGAAGATATGCAAAACCGCATTCCTTCAGGAATCCGTACCAAAAAACCGGTATTCCACTGTTCCATCAATCCGCATCCGGACGACAAGTTAAGTGATGAACAATTAAGAAACATAGCTGAAGAGTATATGGAACGGATGGGGTATGGCAAACAGCCGTACATTGTTTTTAGGCACAACGACATTGCCCGCGGACATATACATATCGTGTCACTTCGGGTGGACAGCCATGGAAAGAAGCTGCCACACGCTTTTGAAGGAAGACGAAGTAAGCAAATCACAAACGAGCTGGAAATTAAATACGGATTAATACCAAGCGGAACGCGCAAATCATCAAAAGAAGATTCTCCTATCCAACAGATAAAAGCAGCAGATATAAACCGTGGCGATGTGCGTAAGCAGATTGCCGGTGTGGTCCGGGCAGTATTAAAACGATACGCTTTTCAATCGTTGGGAGAAATGAATTTACTCCTTTCACGCTATAATATAGTTGTTGAAGAAGTGCGTAAGGAATACAAAGGAAAACAATACGACGGGTTGGTATATGCCATTACGGACGAGGAAGGGAATAAGCTAACCTCGCCGCTGCACGCAAACAAAATAGGGAAGGGGACAGGATTTAGTGCTGTTTCACGCCACTTTGAAAAGTCCAAAGCAGTTATTAAAGAGAAAGCCCCGTTACTACGCAATGCCATTATCGGGGTAATGCGGTTATCGCCAGATTTAGAACGTTTCTTGGCGGAAATGAAAGCCCATAATATAGAGGTAGTTCTCCGTCAGAACGAACAAGGACGAATTTACGGTATCACGTTTATTTCGGATGAACTGGGCGTTATCGCGAACGGCTCTCGTCTGGGCAAAGGCTATTCGGCCAATGTGTTTAATGAGTATTTATCAAGCGGAAAAAATCCGTTTTTGGATTATACGACCCATCCAATGAATTTAATGCTACAACACACAGTGGCTGAAGAACTACCATTAAAACCTGAAATTGAAGAAGAAATATTCTATGAAGAATTTTCGGAGAGTACAGATTTGCCGGTAACTGTCCACGGAATTGATTACCAGGAGCTGGCATTCCAACGGAAACTAAGGAATAAACACGGAAAATTGAAAATTAAACGAAAAAGATAAGATTATGCAACAAGAAGACGATTTAAGAGGCCTTGCAAAGACAATGGAGTTTATGCGGGCAGTAAGTATTTTGTTTGTGCTGATACACTGCTATTGGTACTGCTACGAAGCGTTACGGGAATGGAATGTAACGATTGGCGTGTTGGACAAAATCCTGATGAATTTTCATCGCACGGCAGGGCTGTATAAGTATCCGCTGATTACTAAACTTTTGTCGGTTGTTTTTTTGGCTTTATCCTGTCTGGGGACGAAAGGTGTGAAAAATGAAAAAATCACCTGGACAAAGATTTTTATCGCGCTGGGTTTCGGGATAATGCTGTTTTTTCTGAACTTCTGGATTCTTACTCTACCTATTGCTATAACGGGTATTGCCGTATGGTATATTTTTACTGTTTCCGTGGGGTATATCTGTTTGCTGATGGCTGGCCTGTGGATAAGCCGGCTGCTCAAAAACAACCTGATGGACGATGTATTCAATAACGAGAACGAGAGTTTTATGCAGGAAACCCGATTGATGGAAAATGAGTATTCCGTGAATTTACCCACACGATTTTACTATAAGAAGAAATGGAACAACGGCTGGATCAATATTGTCAATCCGTTTCGGGCTTCAATCGTGCTGGGTACGCCCGGTTCCGGGAAGTCTTATGCCGTTGTCAATAACTACATCAAACAGCAGATTGAGAAAGGTTTCGCAATGTATATTTACGACTTTAAGTTTGATGACCTTTCGACCATTGCTTACAACCATTTGCTGAAACACACCGATAAATATAAAGTTCCTCCGAAATTTTATGTGATTAACTTCGATAATCCCCGAAAAAGCCATCGCTGTAACCCGATAAATCCGGCTTTTATGACGGATATATCGGATGCGTATGAAAGCGCTTATACCATTATGCTCAATCTAAACAAAACGTGGATACAGAAACAGGGAGATTTTTTCGTGGAAAGTCCGATTATCTTGTTGGCTGCTATTATCTGGTATTTGAAAATATACGACAACGGAAGGTACTGTACCTTTCCCCACGCAATTGAGTTTTTGAATAAGAAATACGCCGATACCTTTACCATTCTCACAAGTTATCCGGAATTGGAAAACTATTTATCGCCCTTTATGGACGCGTGGGAAGGCGGGGCGCAGGACCAATTGCAGGGACAAATCGCATCTGCAAAAATACCGCTTTCAAGGATGATTTCGCCCGCGCTTTATTGGGTAATGACAGGCGATGATTTCAGTTTGGATATTAACAATCCGAAAGAACCGAAAATTCTGTGTGTGGGCAATAATCCGGATAGGCAGAATATCTATTCGGCGGCTTTAGGATTGTACAACAGCCGTATCGTGAAACTGATAAACAAGAAAGGGCAGCTCAAATCGTCAGTAATCATTGACGAATTACCGACCATTTATTTTCGGGGACTGGATAACCTGATTGCCACAGCTCGAAGCAATAAAGTTGCCGTTTGTCTGGGATTTCAGGATTATAGTCAGCTTACGCGCGATTACGGGGACAAAGAAAGCAAGGTTATTCAAAATACCGTTGGGAACATTTTTAGCGGCCAGGTAGTAGGGGAGACGGCTAAAACACTTTCGGAACGTTTCGGGAAAGTACTGCAAAAACGTCAGAGTATGACCATCAACCGGCAGGATAAATCGACTTCCATCAGTACGCAGATGGACAGTCTTATTCCGGCATCCAAAATCAGTAATCTTACACAAGGGATGTTTGTGGGCGCGGTTTCTGATAATTTCGACGAACGCATCGAACAAAAGATTTTTCATTGTGAAATCGTGGTGGATAATGCTCGTGTAGCCGCAGAAACGAAAGCCTACCAAAAGATACCGGAAATAGTTTCATTTACCGATGAAAACGGCAATGATACAATGCTTCAGGATATTGAAAAAAATTATAAACAGATTAAAGCGGATGTGGAGAATATTGTTTTGTCAGAAATGAAGAGGATTAAGAACGATGATAATTTGAAACATTTGGTAAAAGAGGAGAAATAACCCTATCCACACACATTAATCCTCATTACTGCTAATAATATTGCCAAATTATGGATGTACCATATGGTTTTTCGGTTCAACCGTTATAAATGGGTGCGAAAAGTTAAGTTCCACCGCTCAATATAAATGAAATACCATTGGTTTCACGCGCTTTTGCAAAGCGTGTGATTGTTTATTCAATAATACTATTTTCATCATTCTATTTCCCTTTGTTGAGGACAATTTGCAACTTGTGCCTTATTTAAAATAATTTCTATTTGCTTCGCAACGCACTAATTGTAAATTAATTTAGATGGTGAAAAGCTACCCCGCCACTGCGGGATAGCAGATAAATTTCTATTTTCCTTGATAAGGTGGATACATTTTAATATTCTTCATTTCCGAAGATGGTGGATATGTAAGCATCCAGTTAACTTGTTGTAAATCTTGCAAACTCAAATCATAACGCTGAATAATAGAATTATGTACATGAGTTGTTTCCGACTCTAACTTTTCTGCATCCATAAAAAAGACCATCAGTGTATCGGACGGTATTTGTCCCCCATCCCTAAAGATTACCTCATAAAATTCTCTAAGCGATAGAGCACTCTTATTTCTTTCATAAGGCTCTATTTTGTAAATTGAAGGATATGGTGATGAAGGAACTCCGTACATATCCAAGGTGTCAGGATACGAAGTACTAAGATAGGTATAAACAGCCTTATCGGAATTATTGATTACTTCTATCGTTTTATGATGATTTTCATCTTCCCTTTCACAATTGTTTGCCAAAAAAGCAAAGGATAAAGTCATCAAAATGATAGTTATTTTACTTATTTTTTTCATATTTATTGTTTTATATTGAATGTATTAATTATTCCTGGAATTACAATTGTAGGGCCCCAATACATAATCCTCCCCTCGCTGGCGCAAGTTTAGAGACTTGTGCCTTAAAAAACTATTTATTTTGCTTTGCAAACGCACTAATTGCAAATTAGCGAGAGCGGGATGATTATTTCTTTGTTGTTTAATAACTCTGATTTGTATCATTACCTAATGATGCTTATCGTATCATTTATTAAAGGAATCCCTTGATGTGTAATAAAATCACAGGGTAAAATTTGTATTTCATCTATAATAACCCCTTTTTGTATATCCGGAAGAAGAGTAAACTTACATTCAACTGTTTCTCCTTGATTCAATATAAAAGATTGTTTCATTGCCTTCTTCTCAAAATAAAATCCATTTATTCTAATTGTATCAGCAGTTGGAATACTTATTAGTCTCAGTTCTTTGGGATGGACTTCTATACTTCCTCTCTTCGATTCAATTATTAACACATAAAAAAAGCGCATATCATATTTAGCTGTAACTTCAATCTCAACATTTTCACGAGACAGAAGAGAACATCTTTTATCATTAATTTTCAAGGTATGGAAGCACCCAGAAAAAATGCTTATTAATAAAAAAGCTCCAACCCATTTTAATTTTTTTTTTGCTACCATTTCAAAAAAACTTTAAGTTTTTCATATCTCCTTTCATTTTGCATAGCTCCCCTCGCTGGCGCAAGTCTCCGGACTTGTGCCTTATTTAAAACAATTTCTATTTTGCTTCGCAAACGCAGTCATTACAAATTAGTGCGGGCAGGGATCGAATTTTCTCTAACAAATCTTAAAAATTTATCAGGAATTGCATCCAAAGGTATTAGACACTTATCCCGACAGCTCTTACCTCCCATAGGTATATCAGAACAATCTTCACAATTATAACATGTGAATTCTGTTGATTCTTGAAGTCTAAAAGATGCTAAACTTTCTGTTAAATAAGGAGACCATATAAGGAATGTATCGTCAATAATATATCCAAATAGAGATATATTATTCAAACTATCAACAATTGCAAGGACAGTATCTTTCTGTTTTGGCCAATAACCCGTATAAGTGTCATTTCCAAAATTGATCATATATCCATATAAAGGATATAAATATTCACTTTTATAAGTTGTTGTGTAAAATGTACTATCGCTTATTATAGTTTTTAGTTTAATTTTATGGATGTATTTTAAAGAATCTACTTTCTCATCACACAAAATAAAATCCTTCTCACCATAATATTCTTGAATTTCAACTAATCCTATAAAACGAGAACTTCTTAACTCTTTAGCGATGTCTATTATACGAGGCTTTGAAAATATACAACTTGACACCATAAATAAAAATATAAAAAATTTAATTCGTATATTCATACAGTTTAGTATTTAAATTTTAATCCATATTTTTATACATTGTATAAACCCTTTCGCCGGCGCAAGTCTCCAGACTTGTGCCTTATTTAAAACACTTTCTATTTTGCTTCGCAAACGCACTAATTGCAAATTAGCGCGAGTGGAGGGGCACTAAATCATTCATCATATTTCCAATCCGGGTAATTATCAAACTGATGAGGATTAGCTAATACAGCCTTTCGAGGATTGGAAGGTAAATAATATACTTTAAACTTCGTGCCTATTGGAATTACAGCCTCTATTGTGAATGTGTAACCCTTACCATTAACATAATATACTCCTCTAGACCTCCAGACTCGTGCTGAACGAGAAAGTTCTTTACCACAGTAAAAAATAGTTGCAGTAGCTTCAACTTTCATGTTTTTAATTTTATTTTCAATATACCCGGTATGAAAAAAAGCAAATACAAACATTAACAGAATAAAAACCACATAATATTTTCGAATAAATAAGAAGATTTTGTTCATATTAAATTTATTTTAAAGATAGGATTTTACAAGCATCTCAAAAAAACTATTTTGCCATCCCCCGCCGGCGCAAGTTTGCAACTTGTGCCTTGTTTAAAACTATTTCTATTTTGCTTGGCAAACGCACTAATAACAAATTAGCGGGAGCGGTAGTTTTTCTTTCATTCAAAGATTAAGTTTATTGCACATATCATACAATTCATTTATAAAATTTCAAAATCCTACATCATAGGTAATTTTATAAGTTTTTGAAAATTAGTCTTCCAGATGTCAAGTTCAAATAAATGCCCTTCTCTATCTACATTCAACGAAACAAGAACTTCTACGCCATCTACATCTGTAAACTGAAAACTGCTAATTTCTTTACCGAATTTTCTTTCAGTTACATCCACACCTTTAGGAATTAAATATAAACTACCCATCATTCCGTCATTCATTGGACAGACTAATAAGTCTTTCAAATCTACAGATACATCAAAGAGAGAATTCTCTACAAGAAATTGTAGAAGTCTTTCTTCCACACAAGTAGGAGATCTTTTTAATTGTAAATTATGCATGAAAATATATTAATTATTTTACACCATGTATTTTACCCACATTAATAACTCAATTAGGTAACTTAAAAGCAGTGTATTGAATTGATTGGTTATTCCCTCACTGGCGCAAGTCTCCGGACTTGGGCCTCATTTCAAACAATTTCTATTTTGCTTCGCAACGCACTAATTACAAATTAACGCGGGCGGGTATCATTGCCTATTTATCAAAACGTTCTATTTTTTTTCTGTTTATTTTGTATGTGTTCATAATCCTTTCCCTTTCTTTCGTTATATTTTGATATTCGTTTTGTATTGGTTTATCAATATAAATGATTGCATTTTTATGGGGAGAATCCGGTAAAAATTTTATTTTATATTTCATTCCAATAATTGCATTATTAAAGTCCTCCCTAGTTGTTATTATTGAATTGACAGCCGTAATCATTTTATCTTCATATATAAAGTCAAAAGTTAAAGAATAAGTTATAGAGCGACCTTTGGTGTATGATTTATTTTCTACACAACCAATCCCTTCTATTCCATTTAATTCGATATTTTTTTTTTGATTTTCATTAATCGAACGTAACCAGAGGCCAATTGGTATCAAAATCAATATAAAACTTAAGATAAAAATGTTTGTGTGATTTTTATTCATAAAATATTATTATTTGAAAAATCATAATAAATTTCTTTTCTCCCGCTCGCGCGCTTTTGTAGTGTGTGTTACTAAGCAACCTCCCCCGCTGGCGCAACCTCCAAACTTGTGCCTTGTTTAAAACAATTTCTATTCTGCTTTGCAACGCACTAAAAAAATTAGCGCGAGCGATGAGAGTGGTTAATGTTAAGTTATCTATTAAGCATCAAAAACGAGAATTTATATTTCTCAGAATTTCTTGAATAATACTTTTGCTTTCAAAAGGAAAAAAAACCTGAAACTCTAAGACATCGGGATATTTTGCCCAAATTTCACACACATCATATAATACTGAAATATAGATTTTAAATTCTTTTTTTCCTAACAGAGGGAGCTTTTTATGAATAATAACAATTCTTTTTTCTTCCATCCACT
>JAFADY010000002.1 GCA_023424395.1 Bacteroidota bacterium
TCAACTCGGATAATGTTTTGTCGTTACCTTTAGATCAGTTAATGGATAATCCTGAAGATAGAGGCGCTTATCCTTTGTGGTTTAATTTCATGCAATTCGTATTGAATCCTACCGGAATGGTTGCCGGTCAAGAATATACGATCGACATCAAACAGTTTGATTTGATCTATAAAGATGTAACCGTCAGCATAGAAGATGTAGAGCAACTCTCGCGTCTCAGGGTTTACCCGAATCCGGTAACAAATGGACGTGCACGTATTGCTTTGGGTGTTGATAAATCGGAAGCAGTAAAGGTAGAGGTTTACGGCTTAGGCGGACAATTATACAAAGTTGAGACTTACGGAAATGTAACATCCAATGAGATAGAATTGCCGTTAGGAGGTTTAAATTCGGGGGTTTACTTCGTAAAAGTAAATTATGGAAATAAAACAGAAACAGTAAAAATTATTATTCAATAAATATCAAGATATGTTTAAAAAGAATTTAATACTTATATTTTTAATAAGCGCTTGTTCATTAAATGGTTTTAGCCAGATAGCCACTATACAAGGAAAACAAAAAGTGGCTGTCCCTGCAAACGCATTTTATCCGGTCTTAAGCAAATCAGGAGACAAGTTGCTTTATACAAGCCCTGATTTTAAGGGACTTAAAATGATGGATTTAAAAACTAAAAAAACTACTATAATTTCATCCCATGAAGGAGCCGGTTTCGACCCTTCTTTTATAGAAAACGGGAATAAAGTGGCTTTTAGAGAATCCAATTTTGTAAATGGACGAAAATATCAATCGGTTAAAGTTTACGATGCTATCACCACCGGCCAAAAAGAGGTTGTGGCAAGCACGCGTAATCTTAAAACAACGGTTCAACCGTCAATGATCGGAAGAACATCGGCAGTAAGAAGCTCTTCGGCAAACGATATTATGGTTTACAGCGATGCGCAATCCATTATTATCAATCAAAATGGTAAAGAGAGCAAATTGTATCCATTGAAAAATCAAAACGTGAACAGCTATATTTGGGCGTCTTTATCTCCGGATAAAAATAAAATTTTATTTTATGCGGTAACCAAAGGTGTTTATGTTTCAGACTTGAAAGGAAACATACTTGCTCACTTGGGCGAAATGCAGGCTCCTGTTTGGTATGGCGATAATTACGTGGTAGCAATGGATTCTAAAAGCGATGAAAATACTTATGTAGCTTCACGTATTCTAATTGCCGATAGCAATGGAAAAGGCAAGCAGTTTTTAACCGGCGTCGATGAAATTGCCATGTATCCGTCAGCTTCTGCCGAAGCAAACAAAATTGCTTATAATACGCTAAACGGTGATATGTATTTATTAACCATTAAATTAGAAAAATAATGAAAACAGCAAAATTCATATTGTTTTTTATCGTATTATTTATAGGATTGAACCTTTCGGCCCAAGACATGACGGATGTCCGGATTTTTATAAATCCCGGACATGGAGGTTATGATTCGGACGATAGAAACGTGGTAATACCGCCTTTTACTCAAGGCGATCGTAACGGTTTTTGGGAGTCCCAATCCAATCTCGACAAAGGAACTTACCTCAATGAAATGTTATCGACAAGGAACGCCACAACAATGATGTCGCGAACGCAAAACAGAACGGAAGATGATTTGCCGCTGTCAACCATCGTGCGTATGGCCAACGAATTTAATTCCGATTTCATGTTGTCCATTCACAGCAATGCCGGAAATACTGCGCGAAGCGCCGTGCTCATGCTGTATGCCGGCGTTTCTCCCGGCGATACCCAAGTTTATCCTACCCCCACTCCTTACTCCGAAGAGAGTAGGCTAATCAGTACAGAGATTGCTATAAACTTATACTCTAACCAAGCTACTTCCTGGTCATCGAGTTATTCGGTTCAAGGTGATAAAACATTTGCGCGAGTGGCTATGGGATGGTCTGACGGTTATGGAGTTCTTCGCGGTTTAACCGTTCCCGGAGTAATTTCCGAAGGGTCTCACCACGATTATTTACCCGAAACTTATCGGTTAATGAATTTGGAATACAAATGGCTGGAAGCATGGCATTTCTTGAAATCTTTCGCCACGTATTTTAAATCGGCTACTATTTCCACCGGGAATATTGCAGGTGTTGTTAAGGATAAGTTTTTGAAAGATGAACGTGCGTACAATAAAATCCCCGGCACAAAAGACGAGTTTGTTTCCATTGAAGGAGCTACGGTTACTCTTTTGCCCAACAATGTAACATACACCACCGATAATTTAAACAACGGTTTTTATCTTTTCAAAGATTTGGAACCGGGCAATTACACCGTAATTACCGAACATCCGCTTTATCATCCCGATACGGCTCAGGTAACGGTTTCGGCAAACACTGTAAGTTATAACAACGTGCAGATCAATAAGATCAGAAATACGCCACCTCAAGTGGTCGAATATTCGCCGAACGTAGCGTTAACAGATAGCGTATTAAATGGCTCGGTCATCAGATTCAGATTTAATTGGGATATTGATCCTGCAAGCGCGCAGCAAGCGTTCAGTATCGATCCGGCTGTCGAAGGGACTTTCGTTTTCAAAGAAGCTAACTATGTTATGGAATTTGTTCCAAGCAAACCATTGGATAAATCTACTCTGTACACGGTTACGTTGGATACAACGTTGCGTCATCAAGACGGATTAAATATGGAGGAAGATTTCACGTTCCAGTTTAGAACTACTAACCGCAACGAATTGAAGATCATAGCTTCTTATCCGTTATCGAACGAAACAAATATTGATTACAAAGCTCCTGTATTTACGTTTATTTTCGACAGAGAATTAGTAACTACCGAATTGATACAGGGTATTCAAGTTTATGACAAAAACGGAAACCAGTTGGTTAAGAATATGCGTTCTTTAAGGCACAATACAGTTGCCGCTCCTTATGGATCCACTTCGTTTACTGTGGGACAAGACCTTGTGCCCGGCGAGCAATATGTAGTGAAATTAGCCAGAGGTATCAAAGACGTGGATGGATTGTTCTTACCCGATACGTTGGAAATACCGTTCACTGCTTCGGATGAAAGGGTTATCGATAAAACGGTCATCGAGAATTTTGAAGTGGCAAGCAAAATTACAGTTTCAACTTCAGAAAGTTTGCAATTAACATCAGCTTCTGTTTTGAGGCCTACTACTCCGAAGCTTTTTGGAAGTTACAGTTACAATTTCAAATATAACTTTTCGGGTAAACAAGGCGGAGAAGTGGTATATCGGGTTGCTGAGCCAACGCTTACTGTAAGAAGCGATTCCACTATAGGTTTGCACGTTTATGGAGACCTTTCGGGCAACGAATTGTATTTAATGCTTCAATCGGCTAACGATACAAAAGAAGTGAAATTAGACAGTTTGCATTATGGCGGCTGGAAGTTTGTTGAAGCGCCTCTAAGCGACTTAATTGCTGAAACAGATTATCAGTTTGTTGGATTCAAAGTTAAACAAACAAACGCTCCGATTTCTAATGTAGGAAATTTCTTCGTAGATAATATGTTGCTTTACACATCAACGCCTACAGGTATCCCATCCACAGAAGCGAACAAAGGAGTTGTTGTTTATCCGAATCCTTCGAGCGATGTTATTTATGTAAAACTTCCTTTTGAGGCCGAAGTTCAGCGTTTGACGTTGTACAGCTTAAACGGACAATTGGTAAGGGAAACCAATGTTGACCATATGTCCGTTGTCGATTTGGCTAAAGGGACGTATATTTTGAAAATTAATTATAAAAACGAAGAGCTTTCTCTTCCTGTAATTGTAAAATAATTTTGCAGATAGACAAAAAACCCGAAGCAATCCGCTTCGGGTTTTTTTGTGCCATTATTTTGGATTTCCTTGTTTCACCCATTCCATCACATTGGCAGGGGCGCGTTCGCTCAGAAGTTCACGTTTCATAAAATCCATATACGGGGCAACATGATTAAAAAATTTATAATAACCTTTACACAAATAATTCAATCCTTCGTTTCCATATTTGTCTTTAGTGAAACGGTTTTTGGGACATTCTCCATTGCAGGCGAAAAGCACATCGCATTCGCGACATTGTAGAGGAAGTTTGTCAAACTTATCGTTTCCGAATTTCAGCTGTTCGGAGGAGTACATCATCGAGGCAAGCGGTTTAGTATAAATATTTCCCAACCGGTATTCGGGAAAAACGAAATGATCGCAAGAGTAAACATCCCCGTTGAATTCCATGACGCCTGCATGGCCGCAAGTTTTCGCCATGGTGCAAACGCCGGGCTGTTCTCCAACCCAATTTGCCAATGTGGCGTCAAAAATCTGCACAAATATTTTACCTACATCTTCTTTTATCCACTCATTGAAGACGGCACACAGAAAATCGCCCCATTTTTCGGGAGAAACGGTAAAAGACGCAAGTTCTAATTCCTGGTTCGACTCTTTCGCTGTTGCAAGTTTCAAAGGGGAGGTCTTTTTTCTTATTCGCTCCACGATAGGAGTAAATTGGATAAACTGAGCGCCTATTTTTTTGAAAAATCGATAAAAGTCCAAAGGAAAATCCACGTTGTAATCGTTTACCACAGCCATGCAGTTAAAATCAACTTCGTGTTTTTTTAATAATTCAATTCCTTTCATCACCCGCTGAAACGATGGACGATCCATTTTGTCTCGCCTGTATTCATCGTGAAATTCCTGCGGCCCGTCAATAGAGATTCCGACCAGAAAATTATTTTCTTTGAAAAATTTGCACCATTCATCGGTGAGTAACGTGCCGTTGGTTTGTATGGAATTATCTACTTGCCGCCCGCGGGCATATTTTTTTTGCAATTCGACAGCTTTTTTGTAAAAACCGATCGGACGCATCAGCGTTTCGCCGCCGTGCCAAGTAAACATGACTTGAGGCATGGTTTGCGATTCTAAATACTCTTTGGTAAATCTTTCGAGTAATTCATCGCTCATGATATGATTTTTGTTTTCGTTATAAAGCCCTGCTTTTTCTAAATAGTAACAATAATCGCATGTCAAATTGCAAAGCGATCCGGCAGGCTTCAGCATCACATATAATGGTTTTGCAAAAGGAGCAAATGTTGACATATCAATTTTATTTATAAAACAAAGATAAACAATTAGCATCGGTATTGAGTTATAGCGTAAACAATTAACATTTAAATGAACATTTATGACAAGAAAAGAAAATTTATTACATGTAGGTTGGTTAATTTTGAGAATTGGGATAGGGATTTCTATTTTTTTCCACGGATTACCTAAAATTATGCGAGGCCCTGAAACATGGACACAATTAGGAGGTTCAATGTCTTTATTGGGAATAAATTTCGCGCCGACTTTCTGGGGATTTATGGCAGCCTTCGCTGAATCCATCGGTGGTATTTTATTTGCTTTGGGATTGTTTTTTAGGCCGGCGGCTTTTTTGTTGATGGGAACAATGATCGTAGCGCTTATCGTTCACTTTGCTCAAGGCGACGATTTCCTGAAGTATGGGCACGCACTCGATTTACTTATCGTTTTTGCATCGTCGATCTTAATAGGCCCGGGTAAATATTCGTTGGACGCTAAATTTTTGCCGAGGATAGCATAAAAAAGCATCATAATAAACAAAGCCCTTTTTCGATTTTTGAAAAAGGGCTTTGTTATATAAAAAGAGGGTAAGCTTACTATATCGCGCCGCTACAACCAAATACCCTTGCTTCGATCAAGACCTGGGGGATTCAATGGGAGCTGGCCGTATAGGACTTACCCGGCCACAAAGATACGGCTTTTTTATTTAGTTGCAAAATGGAATTATATTTTCTCATATAAAACGCTTTTCTTATCTTTGTGGATACTAATTTCAAGAAAAAATCGGAACTATGAACCTTATCGAAAGATTTATTAAATACGCTAAAATAGACACACAGTCTGACGAAAACAGTACCCAAACTCCCAGTACCGCAAAACAATTTAATCTGGCAAAAGAAGTGGAGCGCGAAATGTACGAAATGGGACTCGTAGATATTTCCCTCGATAACAACTGCTACTTGATGGCAACTTTACCTGCGAATACTGAGAAAACAGTCCCGACTATCGGTTTCATTGCACACTTCGACACAAGCCCTGATATGAGTGGAGAGAAGGTAAATCCGCGCATTGTAAAAGAATATGATGGAAAAGACATTGTATTGAATGAAGCGCAAAATATTATTTCATCGCCAAACGATTTTCCGGAATTATTGAGGTTCGTGGGAGATGATATCATTGTTACCGACGGAACAACTTTGCTCGGCGCAGACGATAAAGCCGGAATAGCCGAGATAATGGCCGCTATGCAATACCTCATAGATCATCCCGAAATAAAACACGGAAAAATCCGTATCGGGTTTACACCCGATGAAGAAATCGGGCGCGGCGCGGATAAATTTGATGTTGCGAAGTTTGGTGCGGATTGGGCTTATACAATGGACGGAAGCGAGATAGGGGAGTTGGAATATGAAAACTTCAATGCAGCATCGGCAAAAATATTTATTCAAGGCAGAAACGTGCATCCGGGATACGCAAAAAATAAAATGATAAATGCTCTTCACGTGGCAAGCGAATTAATACAGATGTTGCCGGTAAGTGAAAGGCCGGAATACACCGAAAAATACGAAGGTTTTTTTCATTTGATAGCTGTAAACGGCACGGTTGATGAAGCGTCGGTTTCTTTTATTATCAGGGATCATGACAGGGATATTTTCGAAAACCGTAAAAAACAAATGGAACAGGTGGTGAATTTCCTCAATGCTCGTTACGGCGACAGACTGAAACTCGACATGAAAGACCAATATTACAACATGCGCGAGAAAGTGGAACCTGTGAAACATGTTATAGATTTTGCTTACAAAGCAATGGAGGAAGTAGGCGTTACACCAATCGTTAAACCTATTCGCGGAGGAACCGACGGCGCCCGATTATCATTTATGGGGCTGCCTTGTCCCAATATTTTTGCCGGAGGCATGAATTTTCACGGCCGCTACGAGTTTCTGCCGATAAAAGCCATGGAAAAAGCTACGGAAGTAATTGTGAAAATTGCCGAGTTAGTAGAGAAAGAATCGTAACACAACATATTTATATTATGAAAAAGACACCTTTTACCGATAAACATATCACATTAGGAGCAAAAATGCATGAATTCGCCGGTTATAATATGCCCATAGAATACTCCGGCATCACCGATGAACACTTGACCGTTGTTAACGGCGTAGGTGTTTTCGATGTTTCACACATGGGCGAATTTTGGGTGAAAGGCCCAAAAGCGCTCGAATTTGTTCAAAAGGTGGGCACCAACGATGCTGCTGCTATTCCTGTCGGGAAAATACAATACACTTGTTTTACCAATGAAAGTGGCGGAATACTTGATGATTACCTGCTTTATCATTTCGAAGAAGATAAATATCTGATGGTTGTGAATGCAGCCAATATCGAAAAAGATTGGGCTTGGTGCCAAAAGCAAAACACGATGGATGCAACGCTCGAAAATGCTTCCGACCATACAGCTCAGTTGGCCGTACAAGGCCCGAAAGCGCAAGCTACGCTTCAGAAATTGACAGAAATAGATTTATCAGCAGTTCCTTATTACACTTTCGTTACCGGAAAGATTGCCGGCGTTGACAATGTAATTATTTCAAACACGGGTTATACCGGAGCGGGAGGCTTTGAACTGTATTTTTATCCCGAACATGGAATGCAGATTTGGGACGCAATATTTGAAGCCGGTGAAGAGTTCGGCATTAAACCAATCGGTTTGGGTGCGCGCGACACACTTCGCCTCGAAATGGGATTCTGCCTTTACGGCCATGAACTCGATGAGAAAACCACGCCCCTGCAAGCCGGATTGGGTTGGATTACGAAATTTGTCGATAACAAACCATTTGTCGGCAGAGCCGTCCTCGAAGAGGAAAAAGCATTGGGCGTGCCCCGCAAATTATGTGGCTTTACATTAAAGGAAAGAGGCATTCCGCGTCAGGGATACGAAATAGTGAATGCCAATAATGAAATTATTGGAACCGTAACATCAGGCACTATGTCGCCTGTGTTAAAATCGGGAGTCGGCCTCGGCTATGTTCAACCCGAATATGCGAGAGCGGGAACAGAGATTTTTATCAAAATTCGCAACAAAAACCTTCCTGCAGAGGTTATTAAGTTACCTTTCAGAAAATAAAAACTGCAAAAATCCAAGAGGCTGTCGCAAAAGTAAAATCTGGTATTAAATTGTTTCCCGATAACTATCGGGATCACTTCGTTCAGAATTCGAAGAATCGCCCTTAGGCAATGACAATATGAAACTACAGTGGTATTTACCGTACTTTTGATACAGCTTCTTTTTTATTAATAAAAAGACAAAGTATTTAAATTGTTATTACTTTTGCGGAATAAACCACGTTTGAATATAAAATGAGCAAAGCCAAAATTGCCACCAATTTATTTTTTCTGCTCGGATTGATTATTTTGGGTTTCATGATCTATAAAACCGGAATAGATGTAATCTGGAACAACATCAAACTTACCGGATGGTGGTTTATAGGCATTATCGGAATTTGGGCGGTTGTATATTTCATCAATGCTCTTTCGTTTCACATAATTATAAGAGACGGCAGTCAGGAAGCAGAGTCTATAGGTTTTCTGAAAACTTTTAAACTCACCATCAGCGGCTATGCCATAAACCTTGTTACGCCTTTTGGTTTAATGGGCGGTGAGCCCTATAAAATTATAGAACTTCAGAAAGTGTTGGGTTTTCAAAAAGCTACTTCAACGGTTCTTTTGTATATGATGATGCATTTTGTGTCTCATTTTATCTTCTGGATGGTGTCTATTCCCTTGCTTTTTCTCATTGTTTCCAATGTATCGGTTTCTGTAAGGATTATTTTGGCCGTTGCGGCTATAGCTTCATTGTTATTGCTCTATTGGTCTTTTACGGTTTACTCAAAGGGATTTGTCAGCAAAGCATTGTCAATAGCGGCAAAAGTTCCTTTAATGGGAAAAAAGGTGAAAAAATACAAGCAAAAGAATATGGAAAAAATACTTCAGATGGATGACCTTATTGCAGATCTGTATAAAAACAGGAAAAGGGATTTTATCGCATCGCTTTCGCTGGAGTTATTTGCCAGATTTTTCCTCTGCATAGAAATTATTTTTATGATGCACGCGATCGGAAAATCCGTTACTTATGCACAAAGCATCATAGTAGAGTCCGTTACGTCAATGGTAGGAAACTTATTCTTTTTTATGCCGATGCAATTAGGTGCACGCGAAGGAGGATTTATCTTAGTTTTCGGAATTTTATCCTTACCGGTTGCCAATGCGGTTTATGTAAGTTTATGTATTCGGATTCGTGAACTCTTTTGGACATTATTCGGATTGGGATTAATACAGGTAGGGGCACGAAAATCTTAAGTTCTTATCTTCCTCGCGCCTTCTTCATCAAACATATATCATTTTCTTGGTCATTCCGCCATCAACGGTAAAGTTTTGTCCGGTTATAAAACTGTTTGATTCATCCATCAGAAAAATTACCATTTGAGCAATATCGTTCGCATTTCCCACCCTTCCTGCAGGGTGTTGGTCATGGTCGGCTTTCGATAATTTTTCTTGTTGTGCTTCTTTTCTTTTTCTTATGGCAGAAACATCTATCCATCCCGGGCTTATGCTGTTTACGCGCACATGGGGAGATAAACTCATGGCCATGGCATGAGTGAGTGAGTAAATACCTCCTTTGCTGGCTGAATAGGATTCCGTGTCGGGCTCAGATTGAAATGCCCTTGTGGAGCACATATTCACAATACTTCCGTTGGTCTCTTTCAGATGAGGGGCACAAAATTTAGAACATAAAAATGTCCCTGTCAGGTTGGTTCCGATAGCCCTGTTCCATTCTTCTAACGTAAGTTCCGCCATTGGTTTAAAAATACCGATGGCTGCGTTGTTAACAAGTCCGTAAATAGAATTGAATTTCTTTAACGACGCCCTGACCGATGAGCGAACGCTCACCTCGCTTGAAACGTCGGTAACGAAAAAAGCACTGCGTTTTTTGTCGAAATGAGGTTTTATTTCTTCCATGGCTTCGTTATCGATGTCGAAAATAGATATTTGATATCCAGCTTTCATCAATGCATAAGACACGATGAGCCCTATTCCTTGTGCTCCGCCTGTAACAATAATGTGTTTCATAATCATTCGTTTTTGATACATAGGAAAATGCGAAATTAAAAAACTTTTATTTCATCATAAAAAGGCGCTCTGCCGATAAGGATGTGAAATCCCAAACTGAATCCTTTAAAATCTGAACCTCTAAAGGGAAAACTGTATCCGAATTTTAAATGCGCCAAATTAAAGAAAGTGAGTCCAACACTTGGTTTTACGTTTTTAGTAGATACCGATATTTCGGTAAGCAGAAAATGTTTCCATGTTTTTGTTAAATGTGCTTCGGGAGAAAGTGCGAATTTTCCGTTTTCTCCGTACAAGTATGTTCCTAATCCGATATTGAGAGGCCCGTGTTTGTTTTCTCCTTCATTGCCGTCTATCCTGTAATCTACTCCAACAAAGCCGGAGTGTTTTTGCATATAATCATAACCCAAGTTTAAAGCAAGTTTGTTTTGGCCAATGCCGTTAAAGGATACAAGCACAGCAAATATGATCAATGAAATTTTTTTCTTCATACAGAGCAATTTATTACAAAGATAAAATTTTTCTGTTATTGCAATGATTTGTCTGAAATTTATCTGGTTGGCGTAATTTATTTTTGTGTATTAATCAAAAATAAATTATCTTTGCAGGCACAAAATGGCTCCGTGGCTCAACTGAATAGAGCATCTGACTACGGATCAGAAGGTTACAGGTTTGAATCCTGTCGGAGTCACCTAAAAACCCGCTCTTGGCGGGTTTTTTATTTTATGAGTTCTATTTCATCGTCTTTCAACAAAAGTTGCCCCTGATCTATTAAAAATCGGGTAACGGAAATAACTTTTTCGTTTTTAAATGCCGGAACCGATTCTACCAAATCATTCAACCTTTTTGGAGAATTTTCGTGAAGCGAAGCTTTTATTTGTTCTTCAATGGCTTTAAATTCGTAATTCGATAATCCTGTTTCGTTTTTCTTTAAACAATAATCGCATTTTCCGCAATCCTTCGGATCCCTTTCATCAAAGTATATCAAAAGCATTCTGCTGCGGCAAACCTGTTGGGTTTCGACATAATCCAACATGGAACGGACCCGTTTTTCAAATCGCCGCTTACGTTCTTCATATGCCGATTTTGGTATACGAAGAAATTTTTTTTCTTCGCGAGGATACGTAAATGAAATAAACGGAGTTTGTTTTTGAGGCACGTAACGGATGTATCGGCTTTTTGATAAACTCACCAGCATATCATAGATTTCTTGCCTCGTGTTTCCCGTTCTTGTTGCCAAGAATGATTCATCGATGTACACTTCATCGGAAAATACGCCGGTGTAATTTCTCAAAATAGCGTGTATAATTTCATCGAATGCTTTATCGAGGTTCAAAGAATACAATTCATCCCGATAAACCAAAAAACTCACCCGAGAACGAGCGTCTATTTCATCGGTATATTCAATATATCCGGAAAGTTCAAGTATTTTTAACGCATGATGGGTTTGCAGGTAGGGTAGTTTAAAATTATTGCAAAATTCATGTAACCCGAAATCGTAAACGTCATCCAATCCAAAGCCTACGGCTATTTGAAAATAATTGCACAATGCCTCGTAAACCCGCACAATGAAATCTTTTTTCGGAAATGAGTCGGTAATTCTTTTCTTCAACTTTGCGCTATCGGCTTTTGTG
>JAFADY010000016.1 GCA_023424395.1 Bacteroidota bacterium
TGTTAAAGCTCTTACTAAAAGAGGATTAACGACAGATTTAGTTGCAAGAGCGATGGCAGCAAATGCTTCTGGTGGTAGCTCTTATACATTACCAGTAGCAAGTGCTGATACATTAGGTGGAATTAAAATAGGTGAAAATCTTACTATTGATGAAAATGGTGTAGTAAGTGCTAGCAGTGGAAATGTAACAAGTTTTTATACTTGCGATACAATTGGTTTTGATGGTACTTCCCCAGAAAATATATATGATGGTACTTCTTTAAAAAATGCTGAAAAAATAATTCAAGATGCTTATGAAAAAGGCTATGCAAGAATAGGAATATTATTTAATGGTGATAGTTCTATATATTCTAGTGGTATTACTGATACATCTCAGCAATATGATAATTACATTTTTTATGGATATAAAATATTAGATGGATTAAGTGCGATAGTAGATTTCGTGCAAACTTTTATTAGAGGAACATGGGAAAATGACATATTCACGTGTACGAATATAAATAATAAATGGAGAGGTTATGGAACATTAGCGTTTACTAGTAGTGTTTTAACTAAAACAAATACATCATCATATACACCAACAAGTGATTACAACCCAGCAACTAAAAAGTATGTAGATGATACTATAACAACAGCAATCACTACAAGTCTGGAGGGGAGCTACTAATGGCTAGAACGGATACTCTAGGTAACTTCCTAACAGATGTTGCAACAGCAATAAGAAATAAAAAAGGAACTACTGGTACAATCTTAGCAAGTAACTTTGATACCGAAATTGATAGCATTGAAACAGGTGGAAGTCCAACAGTAACAAAGGGAATAATAATTAATGAATGTGATGAGAATGGATATGCTACTGATGTATCCGTAGTAGGAATGACTTCTATACCTAGTTATTATTTTGCCGCAGATAATGATAATACCAATAGAAATGCTTTAAATAAATATGTGAAAAATATACAATTACCAGCAGGAACAACTAGTATTGGAATTGGTGCTTTTCAATATTGTACAAATTTAGCATTAACAGAATTACCAGCAGGAATAACTAGTATTGGGGTTTTTACTTTTTATGGTTGTACAAATTTAGCATTAACAGAATTACCTAGTGGAATAACTAGTATTGAAACTGGTACTTTTAATGGTTGTACAAATTTAGCATTAACAGAATTACCTAGTGGAATAACTAGTATAGTAAATGATGCTTTTAATGGTTGTACAAATTTAGCATTAACAGAATTACCTAGTGGAGTAACTAGTATAAAACCTAGAGTTTTTAATGGTTGTACATCATTAACAGAAATGACTTGCTTAGGCAATATAACTACTATTGAAGCTGGTGCTTTTACGTACTGTACAAAATTATCAAAGTTTGCCTTACCAAATATAACAAGCGTTCCAACTTTGAGTTCAACTGATGCTTTCCACAATACTCCAATAGCAAGTGGAACAGGGTATATATATGTACCAGATGATTTAGTAGAAAGTTTTAAATCTGCAACTAACTGGAGCACATATGCAGACCAAATAAAAGCAATAAGCGAAATGGGGGCAAGCGCATAATGAGTATAGTAAAAGAATTTTATAAAACAAGAAATGACGGAATAAATCTTTATAAGATTTATTCAAATGAAGGTTATATAATACATAAATTAAATACAGAAGAATATTATAGTGAAGCAATAGATGTTGAAAATACGTCTTTTGAATATGAAGAAACAACTAAAAAAATAGAAACAGAAGAAATATCAGAAGTAGAGCAAAAAGCACAAGCCTATAATATTTTAGTTGGTGAGGTGGAATAATGAATATATTAGAAAGAGCAAGAATGTTAAGAAAGAACATAATTGTTAGTTCTGCTAGTTTAGAAGATAAAGTTGCAAGTGAAACGCCAGAATTATTTGCTAGATTAAATCAAAATGGGGAATTGATAAAAGTAGGTACTAGAATTAATTGGAATGGAGTATTAAAAAGAGCTAGTGTAGATTTATATGATACTTTAGAAAACAATCCAGATAATGCACCTACATTATGGGAAGATATCGAGTATAAAGAAGGTTATAGAATAATACCACAAACTATTACAGTAGGTACCGCATTTAGTAAAGATGAATTAGGTTGGTGGGAAGATACCTTGTATAAATCATTATTAGATAACAATGTATGGACGCCAGAACAACATCCTAGTGGTTGGGAAATAGTTTAAATGACGGAGTAAATCTTTATAAGACTTATTCAGACGTGTGAAGAACCTACAAAACTTTATGTATAGAGGATGAATAATCCTCTTTTTTTTACGCTTTTACTATTGACATCATACGGTGGATATGATACAATATAAACAGAAAGGCAAAGGAGGATTAATATGTCAATTAGAACAATAAAAAGAGATATAAAATATTGGTTTCAAAGAAGAACTAGAGGTTGGTCTGATGATGAGACTTGGAATTTAGATTGGGAATTTTTTAGATGGGTTAATAGCCGTTTTAAACAATATAGAAA
>JAFADY010000028.1 GCA_023424395.1 Bacteroidota bacterium
TTTCAGACCTCTGCTATAGCCTTTTTCAATCGCCTCCGGATCTGTCAAATCGTCAAATCGGTAGGTGACCCTCGGCTTTACGTGGTATCCGTTCCAAATAAAAGGCAAAAAATCATCATTCTCCGGATGCAGCATGACACAGAATGACCGGTGATTCGGAAGCTTTTGGATCAATTCCAAAATGATGGAACGTCTCCTGCTTTCCTTGAGTTCAGGGTCTATCCAAAAGCCGAGTGTCTGGGTCATCTCGGGCATGAATATCTTTTTTCCATTATAGGCGACGGCCCACCGAGCAACGATTTTGCCGTTGTCTTCTATCTTCATTTCCTTCCATTGGCCATCGCATACCGTATCCAAAAACCATGGCTGTTCAAATACCGAGTTTGCGTATTCCGTTTTATTATTCTGCACAGACATTGCCGCCCCTCTTTGTCTCCAGCTCCCGGACCGCATCTAAATAGGAAATGAACGGGTATCCATGTTCAATGAAATAGTCTACCGACCATTCGTACCAGGACTTGAAATCCACATAGGCATCACAATAGTAAAAGTCATGCAAAAGCATTGTGAAATACGGCAGGCCTTGTTTTTCTGCTCTGTCTAAAAGCTGAATTGTCATTTTCTTCTTGTTCTGAAGAGAGTTCGGAAGATAACAATCCATTACGCATAGCGGGAATTCCCACATGGTATTGACCTTATAGGGAGCCTTGATACAACAACCGGCTTGCTTATCAAATTCTGTAGAGTCATAAATATATCCGCACGCCGAAAGTTTTTGAAAGGTCAGGCTGTCGAATCGAACATAATGCATGCGGATTCCCTTGGCCTCTGTCGCAGAGATATCCCTAAAATCGTTAAACTCCGCTTTCATGGCCTGTTCATCCTTATATTCGATTCCGT
The DNA here is from genome assembly GCA_023424395.1 of Bacteroidota bacterium. Lineage (GTDB taxonomy): Bacteria > Bacteroidota > Bacteroidia > Bacteroidales > Dysgonomonadaceae > JAFADY01. The sequence continues at coordinate 901 of JAFADY010000028.1, forward strand.
GTACGCCGGCTTCAAATCCATACCGTCTGACGAGGTCTATAAACTTCGCAGCTTTGAATTTGTTATAGGACATACCAAGCCCATTGGCCATTCCGAAAAAGAACGAGGATCTTACGCTTTTCTTTTTATCAAATTCTGCAAGAGCTTCAATATGATTTATGTTTTTGCTTAAAATCCCGGAAATCCTTCTATGCCATTGCGTAAAATCGAGTCTACGCTTAGCCAGGGCGATGCTCTCTCTTACAAAAAGCTTCGGGATAATCAAATCTTTATAATGATCACTTCTGTATAAATGGTCTACATCATGTGAAATAATGATCTTCATCTTATTTTTCCAATCTTTATATATCCTTCCAATATGTTGCTTAATGATTATACTATTGCGAATGCGAATGGAACAATAAACTTGACCATTTTTTTGTCTCTTTTTTGTCAATCATCCTCGTTTTTTTACCATAGGCCTTACTATGAAGCCATCTGAAAGAAGAGGGAGGCAGACAGGTATTTTCAATCTTTACGGAATCGCTGAATTGAGCAGGATGCGATACGCTATTCTTACGCAGTCATGATCAGTCTTTTCTGATCTCCGGAAGGAGACTCCTGCTTCTCATGTCCTTTCAATACCTTAAGCTTTCATTTTGCTGCGTACTTCTATTTGGACATGACAATGCTCCGCATATGTCAGACTTCGGTTTCCGGCGTCTATCATATGCGGAGCATATCCTTTGTAATATAGGCTTTTACACTTTCCACACTGTCCAATTCGGAAACGGAAAAGACGGCTGAGCTTCGGCATTTTCTGTGGAAGCTCAGCCGTCCATTTTAAGCCATGTGGCCCGGATCCTTTTCATCCAGTTTTTTCAGCACAAGCACCGTTCTTGACGGGATATACAGAGTCAAGCCGTTTTCCCAGTCAATATCATCGATGGGGGCTGTTTCATAGGTGATGTATTCCGGAATCCGAGAGAAACCGCCATATTCCGTACGATCGGAGGAAAATACGACCCGGTATTTTCCGGCGGCATGGACGGGAAACTGCAGGCTTTCATAGGAATCTGTCGGATGAAAATTGTATACAAAAATATATTTCTTATTGCGATAGACGATGATTTTTCGATCCTCATAGATTCGGATATATTGGAGACCGCGTGAGCTCATGAGCTCGGCGTTTCTTGCGAATGCCAGCATATCCCGGTCAAATTTTCCAAGATAGCTGTATTTCAGATTTTCATCCTGTACAAGATGCCACTGCCTGCGTGCATAGTGATAGCTCCATCCGTTGCCCTCACGAGGAAAATCGATCCATTCCGGATGCCCGAATTCGTTTCCGATAAAGTTGAGATATCCATCGGATCCCGTCGTTAAGGTGATAAAACGAATCATCTTATGAAGAGCAATTGCACGATCAATGAGGATGTTTTCGTCATCCTTGGACATATGCCAATAGATTTCCTGATCGGCAAGCCAGAAAAACAAGGTCTTATCACCGACAAGCGATTGATCATGGCTTTCTGCATAGGCGATCTTTTTTTCCTCCGGACGCCGTGTGGTGAGCTCATAGTATATTTCGTGCATATTCCAATCATGATCATCCTTTTTGACGGTGCGAATCCAAAGATCGGGAATGCCCAAAGCCAAACGGTAATCAAAGCCGATGCCTGCGCGTGCAATCGGCAAGCACAGACCGGGCATGCCGCTCATATCCTCAGCGATCATAATGAAATTTTTTTTGAGATCATGAACAAGCTCAGATGCAAGCATAAGATAGGTTACAGCATCCGTGTTGGTATTCATAGAGAAATATTTATCATAATTATCAAATGCCGTTCCCAAGCCATGATCCCAGAAGAGCATGGAGGTGATTCCGTCAAAACGAAAGCCGTCCAGATGAAATTCTTCAATCCAGTATTTCAGATTGGAAAGCAGAAAATGGAGCACCTCGTTTTTTCCATAGTGAAAGCACATGGAATCCCACGCAGGATGAATGCCGCGTGAGCCCGGATAGAAAAACTGTTCTTGCGTGCCGTCGAATTGATTGATGCCTTCCATCGTGTTTTTCACTGCATGGGAATGTACGAGATCCATCAGGACGGCCAGCCCCATTTCATGAGCCTTGTCCACCAGATACTTAAAATCATCCGGCGTACCGAACCAGCTGGAAACTGCAAAGAAGTTGGAAACGTGATATCCGAAGGATCCGTAATAGGGATGTTGCATGATCGCCATGAGCTGAATGCAGTTATATCCGTCCTCTTTAATTTTGGGAAGAGTATATTCCACAAATTGACGGAATGAGCTTATGCGCCCTTCCTCTTGTGCAATTCCGACATGTGCCTCGTAAATCAGAGGAGAGAGATTCTTTTTCAAACGGAAATTCTGATCATGCCAGACATATTCCTCTTCAGGTGCCCACAGAATCCCTATCCAATCAATGGAGCCGTCGGCATGAACCTCCTGCACGACGCGGTGGCAATAGAGCGGAATTTTATAATGATCCTCATTATCATAGTTTACGATGACTTTTATCCGCTGCTCATGCGCAAGCGCATCCCTTCCTTCCAATTGAATTTCCCAGTCACCGTTTTCTTTTCGCTCCAAGGGATGGGAATGGGGCGTCCAGTCGTTAAAATCACCGACAAGATAGAGTGCATCGGCGTGCGGAGCCCATTCGCGATATACCCAACCATTTTTTGTCCGGTGAAAGCCGTAATATTTTTCTCCATTTGCAAAATCGATCAATGTGGAACGATCACCCACGAGTTCTCTGCGCTTGCTATAATAATTACGCA
>JAFADY010000063.1 GCA_023424395.1 Bacteroidota bacterium
GTTTTTGAATCCGCGAAAATTAATCCCTTCAAAAAAAGGGATTACATCGAAATTGGTGAAGCCCGCATCGATCACTCCCACGCGAATGCCTTTTCCCCTGAATCCTGCTTTTGCCATTTCATGAGCGTTGTGCAAACCGAATTGCAATTGCGTGATGCCGAGTGAATTTTCAAAAAGGACGGCTTCTTCGCAATCGGTTTTTTCTAAACGCGGACGCACGGGATTCACATAATTCCGATTGGCTCCTCTCCACACATATTTTACCGAATCCACAAACGGAAGTTTCGCTATCTTTGAAATTTCCGCACTGTCGGGGACTTGCACAACAATGGTTTTTAACCATTTACTGTAAGAAACCACATTGCCTCCGGCTTTTTGCATCAACGTAAAGTAATCGGGTGAAATGGGAAAATCCGAAGTGTCTATTCCGGCATTTTGCCGTTTTTTTCGCTCAATGGATTCTTTCGATAAAAATTCTTCGGGTCTGTTTACCGAATAATTTATCGCTCCTTTATCTTTCAAATAAACACGAAATTTATAATGCAATGTTTCCTGTGCAGAAACGGAAAATACGAAAGCCAGAAAAAAGGCAATGTTGATAAAACGCTTGATTTGCATGTGGCTGATGTGCTTGAATCTTTTTCAACTTAAGTGAGCGAAATTACAATTTTTATTTCATTGAAGAAACGAAACACATAAAAAATAAGATAAAATGCAGAAATTCACTATCTTTGAATTTTACCACAGAAAACCGAATGAATATGATGAAAACGAATAAAAAACGTCCTTTACTGTTTATCGTTGTTTTTTGCGCAGTAATAATTTCCTGTGCTTCAGGCAACAATATAAATCGACAAAATAACAACGAGACCCGAACTTTAAGTATTAACCAAAAACCCAATACCGAAGCCATGAAATTAGTCAAAGAATTGAGAAGAAAAGGAATTAAAGATGAGCGCATTTTAAACGCGATCGGCAGCATCCCGCGGCATTTGTTTATAGCGGATAGCCTTGCGGAGTACGCTTATCGCGACCATGCCCTCCCGATCGATAAAGAACAAACCATTTCGCAGCCTTACACGGTGGCCTTCCAGACTGAACTTTTGCAATTAAAACCCGGCGAAAAAGTTTTGGAAATTGGTACGGGTAGCGGATATCAGGCTGCGGTGCTTTGCGAAATGGAAGCAAGAGTATATAGTATCGAAAGGTTTCAAGAGCTGCATTTATCGGCAAAAGAAACACTGAATAAATTGGGCTACCATCCCAATTTATTTTTCGGCGATGGCTTTGAAGGGTTACCCGAATATGCACCTTTTGACAAAATTTTAATTACAGCCGCAGCGGAAAAAGTTCCCGAAAAACTACTTTCTCAATTGAAAATAGGTGGATGGATGGTTTTGCCTTTAGGTGAAAGAAGAGGACAGAAGATGATGGTGATTAAAAGAGTTTCGAAGGATAAGTTCATTGAATCGGAGCACGGCGATTTTATTTTCGTGCCTCTGCTAGAAGGGACGGTAGAATAAATTTTGTGGTTTATTGAAATCGTTGACGATTTTTCTCTCTCTTTTTCAAAATAAAATACAGTAAAACAGGCAATGCAATACAAATGGTAAAAATAATCCAGAATTCATTCATATTGTCGTTCTCTTGAAAATGGGGATATCCGATATAGGCCATCACAAGCGAATAAATGCCGAGAGCAAAAGGCAGAACAATATATTTTTTATTCTTCAGAGACATCGTTCGCATTCATTTTTTGGGCAAATCTATGAATTTTCTCTAAAGAATTATTCAAAAATTGTTCATTGGAATCTATCATCTGATTCAAAACAATTTTTTCTAAAAAAGTTAAGTTCGATTTTGGCATTTCCCCTCCAAAGTAGTCGGTTACGATGGCCGCCTGCAGCAAAGTTTCCGGAAACGATTCCGATAGTTCACGTTCGGCCCTATCGCCCGAGTATAAACAACAAATGAACAAGCCAAGCCTTTTGTTTTTCAAATCTTCTTCGTTTTGGTAACAAAACGAAGATATGGTTTCCTCTATCTTTCCATTGTAGATAGGCCCTCCTGCGATGATGGTACTGTATGTGGAAATATCCGGATATGTTGTGCGCTCGGTTAGGTTGCAAAAATCCACTTTTCCATCCAAAAGATGAAAAAGCTCGCGTGCACATTTTTCGGTATTACCGTGTTTTGAGGCAAACACGATAAGGGTGTTATGATTGTCCATGAAGATTGTTTGTGTGTTATTTGATGTTCTCGAGAATTGCCAGCAGATAATCGTATGATTTTCCCACGGCATCTATATGAACGGCTTCATCCGGCGAATGCGCTCCTGTAATGGTTGGGCCGAATGAAACAATATCCAGTTTATGCCCGGCATTGGATTGGATTATACCGCATTCCAAACCGGCATGAATTACGTTTACATTGGGTCGGTCGCCGTATTTTTCAACGTAAATTTTCGTCATCACGTTCAGCAATTCCGAACTTGCATCGGGTTGCCAACCCGGATACATGCCGCTGAATTCAACTTTGGCTCCCGCAAGAACGAAGATGCTTTCTACTGCCGAACAAACCCATTCTTTGCGGCTTTCGGATGAACTGCGGATAAGAAGTTTTACTTCGATCTTTCCTTCATCCGATTGAACCAAAGCCAAATTCAAAGAGCTTTCCACCACGCCCGGGAATTCAGCCAACATGCTGATAACTCCGTTCACGCAACCTTCGACTGCATTGATAAGGTCGTCTTGTACTTCAACCGGAATAAGCGAAGCAGGCATATCGGTTTTTTCGGCTTTGAAAGAGATGGCGTTTTCTATCCCCGAAAATTCTTCGCGGAAAAGCGATTCGTACTCATGAACCAAATCCACCAAATCATCTGCAAGCTGTTCGGGGATGGTGATCACCGCAAAAGATTCGCGCGGAATGGCGTTGCGCAACGAACCTCCGTTTATGCTGGCTAAGCGAGCTTCGTAATTACGAACCACATCTTTCAAAAAACGATTCATGAGTTTGTTGGCATTGGCATGGCCTAAATGTATCTGCGTGCCCGAGTGGCCGCCTTTCAGCCCGGTGAGGCTTATTTTGTATGCTGCGTCGCCTTTGTCTATATCTTCGTCGGGTTTAAATTGGAACAATATGTTTGCATCGGCGCCGCCTGCACAGCCTACGCAAAGGTCGCCGTCTTCTTCGGTATCCAGGTTCAGCATCATGGTTCCGTTTAAAAATCCGGGTTTAAGGCCGAAAGCGCCGTCCATGCCCACTTCCTCATCCACCGTGAAAAGCGCTTCGATAGCCGGATGCTGCAATGTTTTGTCTTCGAGCACGGCCATCATCATGGCGCAGCCAATTCCGTTGTCCGCACCCAGAGTTGTAGAGTTGGCTTTTACCCAATCGCCGTCAATATAAGTTTGAATGGGGTCTTTGGAAAAATCATGCGTAACGTCAGAATTTTTTTGAGGCACCATATCCAAGTGCGATTGGAGGATAACCGTTTTTGCGCCTTCGTATCCGGTGGAGGCAGGTTTTTTTATTAAGACATTTCCGATTTTATCTTGCTCTACTTCGAGATGCAAGGATTTTCCGAAGTCCATAATGAATTTGGTAACTTCTTCCATTTGTCCTGTAGGACGGGGAATTTGAGTTAGATCGTTAAAATGTTTCCAAACGCTGCTTGGGCTTAAACTTAAAATTTCTGATGTGGCCATTGTATATAAATTTATGATTTAATTATATGTTGATTTTCCTTCCATTGCAAACCTAAATTTTCTTTTTCACGTTTCACATAGGGTAAGGCTAACACGCCGAAAACTCCTATTAAAATTATCCAAACCGACTGAACGGCGAAAACGGCGCCGGCAAAAGCGCTCGCTTGTTCGTAAGAAACACCTAAAATTACGAGGGATGATATGACCATGAAATGCCATGCACCGATGCCTCCCTGCACTGGAACGGCTACGCCGACGTTACTCATGGCAAAAACGATCCAACCCGCGATGAACCCGAGGTGTTTTGTGAAATCGAAAGCATAAAAACAAATGTAAAAATACAAATAAAAACACAACCAAACACCAATTGTGTATAATATTAACAGCTTTTTTTCTTTCATCCGAGCTATTAACTTTAAATCGTGTTTTATGGTCTTTCCAAAATTACTTATTCTTTTTATGACCGGATGCTCTTTCCAGATTTTAAAGATAAGAATCACGGAAAGAATGATCATTATCCCTCCTGCATATATCCAGAAGGATGAAAAAAGGTTGGTTATATTTTGTGCGAACTCCGGATTTTCGTTGAAATAAGAAATGAAGAAATCAACGGAAAGAAAAACACTTATAAGAACTATGATTACAGATGCTGCTAAATCGAGGATTTTGTCTATGACAAAGGTTTCGAACGTTTTCGAAAAAGGAATTTGATCGTATTTAGAAACCACTGCGCATCGCCAAAAGTCGCCTGCGCGAGGTAATAAAAAATTAACGGCGTAATTGCCGAAAGTGGCGTAAACAATACTTGAACGTTTCGGGTTGTAACCGAGTGATTTAAGAAACAGTTCCCAACGCAATCCGCGGATATAATTGCCCAGTAAACCAAAGAGCAAAGAAAGAAAAATGATGCCGAAATTGGCAGTTTTTGCAATTTCCCACAGTTCAGTAATGTTGGTATTTCTATAAAGCAGCCAAATAATGGCTATACCCAAACCAAGAGAAACCACCGTTTTGAGCAGGTCTTTAAAAAACTTAGACTTCATTGTAACTATAAAGAGTTCTTTTTCAGATGTTTTTAGGGGGTAACAAATTTCTTAATTATAACTGTTTTTTTCCTGTCCACGTTACTGAATTGCCTTATTTTAAGGGCAATTATCGGCTTTTTTATAATAATTTAGTTACCTTTGCGACCGTAAAGATAGAGAATTATAGCCAATTAAAGCAATGTTATCGGTAAAACCAAAGAAAAATCTCGGGCAGCATTTTCTGAAAGATATGGAAATTGCTCAGCGCATTGCCGCTACACTCGATGACTTTGCCCCGCTTCCCATTTTGGAAGTAGGGCCGGGAACAGGTGTGCTTACTCGGTTTTTACTCGAAAAAAACAGAAACCTTACGGTTGTGGAAATAGATCGCGAATCCATTGCTTACCTGCAAAACCATTTCCCCGAGTTAAACGGAAATATTTTACAACAGGATTTTCTGAAAATGGATTTCTCCCGATATTACACAAGCCCGTTTTGTGTTATCGGTAACTATCCTTACAACATATCTTCGCAAATTTTCTTCAAAATACTGGATAACAAGGCTTTTATCCCTTGTTGTTCCGGTATGATACAAAAGGAGGTGGCAGAGCGCATGGCAGCTTCTCCGGGCAGCAAAACGTACGGCATTTTAAGCGTTTTGTTGCAAACGTGGTACGATATTGAGTACCTGTTCACGGTAAGCGAACAAGCATTCATTCCTCCGCCCAAGGTCAAATCGGCAGTTGTGCGCCTGACAAGGAACAAGCGTCAGAAACTCAACTGCAATGAAAAACTGTTCAAGTCGGTAGTGAAAACAGGATTCAATCAGCGACGAAAAATGTTGCGAAATTCCCTGAAATCGCTACTGCCGCGTGAAAGTCCTTTGCCGGACGACCCGATGCTTAACCAGCGCCCCGAGCAAATATCCATAGAGCAATTCGAAAAACTGACGAACCTCTTGGAGCCTTTGATAAACGCTTTCCACGTAGAGAAAAAGAACTGATTTTATTCATCGATTAAAAAAAAGACGTCATGGCGGAAGTAAAACTCTTTTATCACAAAGATGGCATAGTAAGACTGAGCCGCAGCCTTGATTTCCTGAAATCAAACCCTATTCAGAGCTTCCTCTGGATAGACCTTAACGATGTGGACGAAGAAGTAGAAAACGAACTCGAAGATTTCTTGAAGATATATATTCAGGAAGAGGAAGAGATGATAGAGATCGAGATGTCGTCGCGTTACATCGAAACACAGGATACGCTTGTAGTGAACTCGAATTTCCTTTTGTCGAATTTCGAGATGGACCCGGTTTCGTTCATCCTTAAAAACAATATTCTTGTAACCGTACGCAGCCAGGAACTTATTTCGTTTCACGAAACAGTGAAAAAAATATCGGCCAATCCCAAAGGATATAAAACCGGAGCCGATGTGATGGTTGCCTTGCTGGAAACGCGCGTTGAATTTGATGCGGACATGATTGAGGACATGACTCAGAAAATCACCCAATTAAGTAACAGCTTAAGTTTACAGGAAGCCGACAGAGATTTGCTGGGCGAAATTAAGAACTTGCAGGAAAAAACCATGATGTTGCGTGAGAATATCATCGATAAACAACGCACCGTTTCCAGTATGTTGAGAAGTGAATTCATACCCAGAGATTTACAGCCCAAGTTGTCGATGATTATCAAAGACATCAATTCGCTGGTAGAGCACTGTAAATTCAGTTTCGACAGACTGGATTATTTACAGGATACCTTCCTCGGATATGTGAACATTGAACAAAACAACATCATTAAAATATTTACCATTGTTTCGGTAATTTTCATGCCTCCAACGCTCATTGCGAGCATTTACGGAATGAACTTTACCTTTATGCCTGAGTTAGACAAAAGATGGGGTTACGGATTCGCCATTGCGTTAATGGTAGTTTCCGTTTTGGGGATTTTGCTCTATTTTAAGAAGAGAAAGTGGTTGTAGCCTTGTAAATTTTCAGAGAAGTTTCAGGAAAGTATCAACCCGATATTTTCGAATCGCTCGTTGTAGTCTCTTATGGAGTGTTTTATCACTTCGTGTGCTTCCGCGCGGCCGTAAACATGGGGGATTTCTGTATTTCGGTCTTCTCCGGGCATATCCTTATATGTGAGAAAATAATGTTCCAATCGTTGAATAACTATTTTGGGAACATCTTCTATATTTTCGAAATGGCCATACACGGTATCATTCTTTAATACGGCAATTATTTTATCGTCGGCCTGATTTCCGTCTATCATCCTGAACCCGCCAATGGGAATGGCGGCTACCAATAAGTCGCCGTGCGAAAGGTCTTTCTCCGTAAGCACGCAAATATCCATAGGGTCTCCGTCTCCTACGATATCGGTTCGTCCGGTTTTCTGGTTGCAAAATTCTCCCACGTGCGTTCCGCAATACGTTTGCGGAATAAATCCGTAAAGCGCCGGAACCACATTCGAAAATTTTTGCGGCCTGTCTACACGCAAATAGCCGCTTGCTTTGTCTATCTCGTATTTAACCGTATCGGTAGGAACCACTTCTATAAAAGCCGTAACTTCGTTGGGAGCATTTTTACCGATGGAGATTCCATGCCAAGGATGCGATTTGTAACGCAAGCCCATTAACCGGCCAATTGGGTCGGAGAGTTTGTCAACCATAATTATTTATTTAGTAATGCAAAAGTATATAAAAAATGTGAACGACACGAAAAAAGAAACACCTTTCTCTCCCCGTCAATTATTCTGCATACAAAAGATACGGTTTACGCTGCTGTTTGAATTTAACTACATCGCAAAACCATTTGTCTTTAATTTCTTTTGCCGATTTTCCGGCGATGATATCCTGACGGATATAATCCACTCCCACGAGTTTTTCGAAAAATGCGGTAAAGAATTTATTTCCCATACCCAGATTTTTGTATCCGTCGATGACGTAAGAAAGGTCAAAACCGTTTTCCCAAATGTATTCGTGAGAAACGTTGCGAAGGTCAACCCCGTAACATTTTTGATTAATCAAAGGCGGATTTTTTGCTCCGGGAACACTTCGGGGCGTAAAAGAGAAGTTTGAACCTTTAAATTTCGGGTGTCCGTAAGCCTGAAAAGGAAAAGAAGTTCCGCGCCCGAGGCTCATCACGGTTCCTTCGAAAAGGCAGGTTGAAGGGTATAAATAAATGGACTGGATATTCGGCAGGTTCGGCGACGGAGCGATGGGCAATTCATACCGGGTTTGGTGTGTATAGTTTTCGCAAGGAATAACGGTTACATCGCAAGTTCTGCCTTGCGGCAACCATTTTTCGCCGTTTATCATCAGCGCCAATTCTCCGAGAGTCATGCCGTGAACTACCGGAACCGGCAACCAACCCACTCCCGATTTGTGTTTCATATCCAAGATGGGGCCGTCCACATAAAATCCGTTCGGATTGGGACGATCCAAAACGATCATTTTCTTTTTGTGCTCGGCGCAAGCGTCCATCAGTCGCGCCATGCTTGCATAGTAAGTATAGAAACGCAAGCCTACGTCTTGCAAGTCGAAAACCAATATATCGAACTTTTTCATCTGTTCTGCAGTGGGTTTTCCGCTTCCGCTTCCGTACAACGACCAAATGGGAATGCCTGTTTTCTCATCCACAGAGCTCGAGACGTGTTCGCCGGCATCGGCGGTGCCGCGGAATCCGTGTTCGGGAGAGAAAATTCCTACTATATTGAATTTTTTGCCGTGCAAATGATCTACCAAATGTTCTTTCCCGAGCATACTGGTTTGGTTGGCCATTACGGCAACCCGTTTGCCTTTGAGCAACGGAAAGTATTTATCGGTTATTTCGGCGCCCATTTTCACGGGCTGTGCTTGGGAGAAAATGGTGGCAGCCAAAAATAGTACGGCTACAAAAAATAGTTTCTTCATCTTTTATTCAATTTCTGTTTTACTGTATTTTTGCTGTTGGTGTAATCTGTCGAACTCTTCTTCGAGCGATTGCAACTCTTTTTTAATATCTTTCAGTTTTTCCAATGCTTCCACCCGTTTTACCTCGTCGTCTTTTTTTGATTTAAGCGATTGGCGCGCGCCGTCGAGCGTCATTCCTTTTTCTTTCACCAAATGAAAAACAACTTCCAGTTGTTGTATATCTTCTTTGGTGTACTGGCGCGTTCCGCCGGCGGTTTTTTTCGGATTGATGTTGTCGAATTCTTTTTCCCAAAAACGCAGTAAAGACACGTTTACTGCAAAATGTTCGGCAACTTCTTGTATGGAGTAATACAAACGCTTGCCGGTGAAATCTATTGGTTTTCTGCGTTTACCCATGAGACAATGTTGTTAATGCGCGTTAGCACGATTGGTTTTACAAGTGATTACACCGAACAAATATACACATTTTTTGCAGAAAAAATTGATGATTTCTTTTCAACAGCAAATTCTTTTTCACCATTGTCCCGATAAAAATTCTTCATTTTGTTCTGAAATGATTTATCAGAAACAATTTCAGCAGATATTCAGAGTTATAGGGCTCGAAGAGCCAAATTTACATAACCGTATGCAAGCGTAGCGCAGCTTACGGTGTAAATACATCCAAGACCTCGACCCGAAGTGGTCGAACTTCTACAAAGTACTGCCTTTCAGGCAGAATTTTTAAGGAGTATCCGTTACCGTAGGCTGTGCGCGTTCCTCGCTTGCATACGTCCCGATTGCTATCGGGAGAAATATCGTCTTTCAGGCGAGAAGTGTTTAAAAATGTGGAAACTGTGCTTCATTTTACCGCTTATTGTGTCGGTTTGTGAGGTTTTTAATGGAAAATCATGTAAATTTGCATTTCGAAAACAAAAGAAAATGTCAAATAACACAATTATGAAACAAGTTACTTTGTTTATCATTTTTTTGCTCGCGCTTTCCGATGGCTATTCTCAGCAAATAGTCCGGCCGTTGAATCAAGATACGAAAACCGTTCCGTTGGATTCGATGTACCGGCGGTCGCCGAGCGGAACGCTGCAACTTCCCGATGATCTTTATAACCAAAATACATTGCGCGGACTGGGCTTTCGCGACACCATGTTTTACAGCCCCTTGTATTTACCTGTAATTTACACCGGGAATATGTTGCCCAGGGATTTAAATTTTTACTCAACGCAAGACTCTTCGAGTTTGGGAGTTCTGATTCCGCAGGAGCAAACATTCGCGCCTCGCTTAAGAAGCGCCGATTTTGTAAACGCCGTCCGCAGAAACTATTATTTAACCCATCCCGACATGGTAAAATATTCCGTCGCTCATTTCGATACTATTCCTGCGGCTATTACGCGCGAAGATGTTACAGAAAATTTCAATCCGTTCAAAGAGCTTATTTCCACAGAAACTAATTATTCTTTAGAAGCGCCACAGGTGGAGGGAGTTGAGATACGAAGAAAGTACTGGATTTTTTCGGGTGAACATTCTTTGCAATTCTCGCAAAACTATTTTTCCGATAATTGGCACAAGGGCGGAACCAGTAATCTGAATATCAATAATTACCATGTATTGAGGCTGAATTATAAGAAAGATAAAGTTAAATTCAACAACACCATCGAGTGGCGATTATCGGTTTATAATGCGCCGGAAGACAGCATCAGGAAATATAGAATAGGACAGGATCTCATCCGCTATTTCGGCGATTTCGGTATCGATGCTTTTATCAAAAACTGGTCGTACTCTGCCAATTTAGATGTCCGGTCGCAATTATTCAACAATTACGCGCCCAATTCAAACGAACTTCGTTCGGCATTTCTTTCGCCATTATACGTAAATGCCGGTATCGGTTTGCGTTACACGCTGGATAAGAAATCGGAAAAAGTAAGGCATCGCCGCACGAGGATCAATCTGCATTTAGCGCCTATTTCCGTTAACTACAAGTATGTAGCCAACGAAAATGTGGATGTTACCCGATTCGGTATCGACGAAGGAAAAAGATCGAGTTTCGATATCGGTTCCACCATTACCGGAGAACTTATATACGATTTCAACAAATACATTACCTGGACTTCGCGGTTGAAATATTTTACCAGCTATCATAAAGTGGAATCGGAATTTGAAAATACGTTGAATATGGCGTTGACGAACGCTTTCTCAACAATTATTTATGTGAACTTGCGCTACGACGACGGCGTTCCGCCCGACCCGCGATTCAAGTATTTGCAGATTAACCAAATGTTGAGTTTCGGGCTTAATTACAAATGGTAAAAGTAACCCCAACGTTTATCGGAAAGAAAAACCGTTGAGGAAATCTTTTATTTTCATCCTCTTTTTCCCCGATAACTGAATATCGGTGATTTCAATAAAACCATCTTTCACGCTCACGCGTAAGGTGGTTTTGTTGTATGTGGTAAATTCGCCGATAGGGAAATTGTGTGTTTCGGGAATGAATTTTGTTTCAAAGACCTTGAAGTTCAATAATTCTCCGTTCACTTCAAATTCAGTCCAGGCCGCCGGATAAGGCGAAAGCCCCCGAACAAAGTTTCGGATTTCTTCTCCCGATTTTTCCCAATCGATCTTGCAATTTTCTTTGAAAAGTTTGGGCGCAGGTTTCAATTCATTTTCATTAGAAATAAATCCGCTTTGCGGCCGCGATTTTATCGCGCCGTCAATAACGGCATCGATGGTTTTTAAAACCAAATCAGCTCCCAAAAACATTAATTTATCATGAACCGTTTCGGCATTGTCGGTATCGAGAATTTCTATTTTCTCTTGAAAAATAATTTCGCCAGTATCTATTTCGTGCGTCAGAAAAAAAGTGGTAACGCCGGTTTGTTTTTCGCCGTTGATAATTGACCAATTGATGGGCGCCGAGCCCCGATATTGCGGCAGTAACGATGCGTGCAGGTTGAAAGTGCCTTTCGGCGGCATATCCCAAACAACTTCGGGTAACATCCTGAAAGCCACCACGATCTGAATATCGGCTTGCAGTTTTTCCAATTCGCTCAGAAAAACTTCGTTTTTAAGTTTTTCCGGTTGAAGCACGAGAAGATTTTGTGAAAGCGCGTATTTTTTAACTGCCGACGACTGAAATTGCATGCCTCTGCCGGCGGGTTTATCGGGAGAAGTAATTATGCCCACAACATTGTAATTGTTTTCTACCAACGCTTTTAACGATTCCACTGCGAATTCGGGCGTCCCCATAAATACAATGCGCAAATCTTCTTTTTTCATTTTTATTCAAATTCTTCGGAGTAATTTTCAACCAGTACTTCCCGATAGGAGTTGAACACAGAAGACTGCGACAAAATGCCTTTGTACACACCGTTATCGTCCACCACCGGCAAATTCCATGCTTTGGTATCTTCAAAAGTATTCATTACTTTTTCCATCGGCGTGTTTATATTTATTTTAACAGGCGCGCCCACCATAAACCGTTCTACTTTAAACCGGTCGTACAATTCGGGACGGAACATGATGTTGCGGATATCATTCACCAAAACAAGGCCTTGGAACACGCCGTTTTCTTTAACAACCGGGAATATATTTCTGTTACTGGTAGAAATAATTTTCACCACATCGCCCAAAGTCATCTGTGGATTTACAACCGGGATATCCGTTTCAAGCAGTTCTTCCACTTTCAGGAAAGTAAGCACTGCTTTGTCTTTGTGGTGAGTGATAAGTTCACCGCTTTTGGCCAATCGCATGGCGTAAATATTGTGTCTCTCGAAAATTACGATGGTGGCGTAGGAGCAAATGGAAACGATCATCAACGGCAAAAAGAGTTCGTAACCTCCGGTTAATTCTGCAATAAGGAATGTTCCGGTGAGCGGCGCGTGCATCACGCCGGCCATTACGCCCGCCATACCCATCAACGCGAAATTTTCCTGCGGAAGATACGATGGAAATCCCACTTGATTGATGATGTAGGAAAAAACAAATCCCAAAACACATCCTAAAAACAGCGTCGGCGCAAAAACTCCGCCCGTTCCGCCTCCGCCGTTGGTGGCCGTGGTGGCGAATATTTTGAAAACAAGCACGAATGCCAGAAAAACCACAATCCCCCATCTTCCATTCAAGTTAAAAAAGAAACTTTCGTTCATTAGCTCTTTATATCTTACGCCTCCGGCAAGGAGTATTTCTATGGAGTTGTAACCTTCGCCGAAGAGGGGAGGCAAAAAGAAAATAAGCACGCTCAAGGTAATTCCTCCCAAAATAAATCGCTTCCAATAGGCGAGTTTAGCGTAAATGCCTTCGCTCCAACTCATAGACCGGGTAACGTAGAGCGATAATAAACCGCAAACGATGCCCAGCAAAATTACGTAAGGAATACGTTGCAAGGTAAATGGTTCCACTTGCGAATAAGCAAACATGGCGCTTGGCCCGGTAAGCATATACGAAATGGTTGTGGCGGTAACGGAAGTTACCAAGAGCGGCAAAATGGACGACATGGTAAGATCGAGCAAAAGAACCTCTATTACGAACAAAATTCCGGCAATGGGCGCTTTGAAAATTCCGGCGATGGCGCCTGCCGCCCCGCAGCCTACTAACAACATCAAACTGCGCTGGTCGAGTTTAAAAAATCGTCCAACGTTTGAGCCGATGGCCGAACCCGTCAACACAATAGGCGCCTCCGCGCCTACGGAACCTCCAAAGCCGATGGTGACGGAGCTTGCAACAAGCGAAGTATACATATTGTGAGGTTTGATGCGGCTTTTTCGTTGCGAAATGGCATGAAGTATTCTTGTTACGCCATGGCTGATATTATCTTTCACAAAATATCTTACGTACAAGCCGGCCAGTAGAATTCCGATAATGGGGTAAAGTAAATAGAGATAGTTGGCTCCGGTTTGCTGGAAGTTATCGGTGAGGAAAGTCTGGATAAAATGGATGGCGTGTTTCAGCACAAAAGCCGCTAAGGCTGTAAGCACGCCCACAATCAGGCACACGAACAACAAAAAAGGGCGCTCCTTTATGTGAGCGCTTCTCCAAAGCAGGAAATTATCGTATATTTTTTGAAAACTCATCGGAAAAAAATCGTTGCCTAAATTAGCTGCTACAAAAGTATAAAAAAAGACGGAGAAAGGGGATGATATTATCGGTATCTTGGTATGGGTTAGCAATAAGTGGGTTTTTTCTTCTTTGTAGGGATGGGTTTCTAACTTATGATTATCTCTTTCAATACTTTAATTACGGGTTTCGATAGTTTGATTGCGGGCTTCAATAGTTTGATTATGGGTTTCGATAACGTAATTGCCTCTTTCGAGACTTTGATTATAGGTTTCTATAATGTAATTGTCTCTTTGGCTTCCGTCAAGACGGAATGTAACATCTGCCCCTCGAAGGAACAACGTGCTGATAATATTTATAGTAGTGATAATTTTAGCGGGGATGCCACGCGAAAGATTCGCGCGGCAGCGGGGAATTGGAGCAGGTGGTGGTGGGTCGGCAAATATAGGTTCCGTAACATATGGAAAGAAATTCTTTCATTTTTGGCAGTTTAATAATTTAGTAGGATATTAATATGAATCCATCAAAAATATTATATGAGATTGAAAAGATTATCCCATTCAAAAAAATCGCACCTGTCTTCATCATTATGGGAATCATTTCTTTATTTTTGATCATTGGGACAATTTTTTCTGATAGTAAAACAAATAAATACTTTTATGAAGCAGCAATTATTGGAGAGATTAAAGATTCATGTCAACTAAGACAATACATTTGGTATAAAATCGGAGAAGATTGGTTTATTTTACTAAGTAATCGCACTGATGATTTATTGATTGGAGACTCAATTTATAAAAAAGCAAATAGTAACATGATTGAAAGAGTAATAAAGTATAAAGGTGAAATAAAGGATATTGGATTTAAAACTTCAAGAACAATTCCCTCATTGGCGCAAGTTTCTAACTTGTGTCCAAAACAACAGCAGTTTTCAACTGCGATAAAATAAACAATTATCCCGCAGAGGCGGGGTAGTTTTTCCACCCGTCAGACCGCTCTACTTGTCCGCCCACTGGCGGAAGCGGTCAGACGGATTGGGATATATTATACATTTTACTTTTATTTTTATATTTGCGTGACGAACTACAAATATTTTCGGGGCTTCCGTAAAGGCGGAATGTAACATCTGCGCGGATGCCACGTGAAAGATTCGCGCGGCAGCGGGGGAAATATAATCTACTATGAATTATTTTTTATGGTGAAGGTTTTTACATAGAGAAGAAAAACAGAAAATGGCAAAAAAATAATGAAAAAAAAGTGAATTGGACAATTATTATTATTGTTTTACTGAATGTTTTCGTAATTTTATTTATAAAACTACATGATCAGAACAAATATATTAAAACAAAAAATGGAATAGAAAAGGACGGAGAATTTGGAATGTGTAAAGTTACTCTATTTTCCTCAGGAACATTACGGCAAGTTGGCACAATTGCAATTTCTTATCAATACAAAGATAATATTATGAAGGAGGTATTGTGGGTCCTTATACAAAAAGAGTGGAAAAAGGTGATAGTTATATTGTTATGTTCGACTCTACTAATTTGAAGCATTGTGTTGTTTTATACGATTATCCTGTAACCGATAGTTTGCCCTCCAATTGGCGCAAGTTTTTAACTTGTGTCCAAAACAACAGCAGTTTTCAACTGCGATAAAATAAACAATTATCCCGCAGCGGCGGGATAGTTTTTCCACCCGTCAGACCGCTCTACTTGTCCGACTACTGGCGGAAGCGGCCAGACGGATTGGGATAACGTGGCAAATGCCGACGGAAATGACGAACGAGCGTCGGACACCTTTTTCAAAGTTCAAAACTTTGACAAAGGTGTTTTTCATTACACCCCTCTTCCTTTTAACATCACGTAAATGGTTTGCAGCAGCACTTTAACATCGGAGTAGAGCGAGGCGTTTTGGAGGTATTGTATATCGATTTCAGTACGGACGATCATTTCACGCACATTTTTGGTGTAGCCGTTCTCTACCGCGGCTTGCGATGTGATGCCTGGGCGAACCAACTGCAACAGGTAGATCAGGGGCGTATAGGCGGCAATCTTTTCGATGTAATATTCCCTTTCGGGGCGCGGGCCGATAATGGACATATCGCCTTTTACCACGTTCCAAAATTGCGGCAGTTCGTCTAATCGGTACATCCGCAGTATTTTTCCCAATTTGGTAACTCGGTTGTCGTTGGGGTGCGAAAGGGCAGGGCCGCCTGACTCGGCATCATCCTGCATGGATCTGAACTTGTAGGCTTTGAATGTTTTTCCGTTTAGCCCTAAGCGCTCTTGGGTATAGATCACCGGCCCCCTGGAATCGGACTTGATGAGGAGGGCGATAAGCAACAGCAGCGGGGATAAGATAAGAAGGAAGAAGAGCGAAAATGCTGTCTCGAAAAACATCTTGATATTTTTTTCGGCCTCAGAAGTTTTTACCGCATACAGGTCGATAAGTTCCGAGCGGCTTTTCGACTGGTAATAATTTTTTCCGAAAGAAGGGCTTAATGAGCCTTTTTGTACCTTTACGGGCAAATAATATTGATAGAAATAATAAAATTCGTTGAGGTTAGATTCATTGATATTAAATCCGTTGATAAGAATTTCGTCAATATCATTCTCTTCTATAAATTCTTTCAATTGAGATTCATCTACAATAATGTTTGAAGGAATTTCTTTCTTTATCCTTCTTTCGGAATGGTTAACGTATCCTTTAATATCGTAGCCGAATCGGCTTTCTTTGATCTGGTTGTAGAAATGGAGGTCGTTTTTTCCGGTTCCCACAAATATTGCTTTGAATTGCATTTTCCCTGATGCAATAAGCCCTTTTAGATACGAAGCAATTATGAGCCGGATAAAAATTACGCAAGCTCCCGTGAATATAAACAGAAAAAAAATCAATCGATATTGAGCTAAGTTATTGATGTTGTCGTCGTCGATAAGCACGATCATGAAAATAATCACCGACCCGATCGCGGTGGAAACAAAGGTGTTTAAAAAAATATCGACCTGCGCTTTGCGGAGCGGTTTATTGTAAAATCCGGAAAAGAAATAGATGGCAAGCCAGATAAAAGGAACTATAAGCAGCACCTGCAATGTGCGCGGATGCTGAAAAAATTGGGCAACCGAAGGGAAAGCCTGGTTGAAAAGCGGTACCGTTTCGTACCGGAAAAGGCTGAACAAAGACCAAGCGATGGCGGTGAATACCAGATCGCCAAGTAAAAACAGCAGTATGGCTTTTGTTTTGTTCACTTTCTGATAATATGGATCGTTCCGTTTTTGGATAGTTTGACTATGCTTGACGCTTGCGCTTTGACGGTTTCTTTTTGCCTGTATGCCGCCACGTAATCGACTGATTTTTTTATTTCGGGGCTTATTTTCTTAAAAAAATCGGGAGCGGCTTCGCCGCTTATGTTTGCCGAAGTGGAAACAATGGGTTTGCGAAATTGTTTGCACAACTCGCGCGAGAACTGCTCGTCGGTAATGCGGATGCCGATGGAGCCGTCGTCGGCAATGAGGTTCGGCGCCAGGTTTTTTGCGCCGTCGTAAATAATGGTCAACGGTTTTTCCGAAAGCTCAATCAAATCCCAGGCAATTTCGGGGACTTCGTTCAGGTAAGTTTGCAATTTTGCCGGATTGTCCAGCAAAACCAACATCGATTTGGTATCGTCGCGCCGCTTTATTTCGTAAACGCGTTTCACCGCTTCTTCGTTGGTGGCATCGCAACCTATTCCCCAAATGGTATCGGTGGGATAAAGAATAACTCCGCCGTTACGTAAAACATCACACGCTTTTTTTATATCTTCCTGCATGGCATTTTATTTCTCTTGATGGATCTTTTGCATGACCGCCACATCTTGAAATCCGTTTTGAGCGGAAAGCCAGTTTTTTAACTGTCCGGTTTTTTCGTACAAGGCTTTGGCAAATAACGCCACGCTTGCCGCGTTTTGTTCGGGGACGAACGCGTAAAGCTGATGAAGTTTCAGGCGCTCGAAGGCATATTCTTCCATACAGGCAAGCGCTTGCAGGGCATAGCCCTTTTCCCGGAAACGTTCATCGACGAGTATGCCGATTCCGGCGCGACGGTGAAGCGGGTCGAAGTCGTAGAGGTCGATCGTGCCTGCGGGAATGTCCGATCCTTTTTCCACGATCATCAGTCGCAATTGCTTGGTTTGATAAATACCCTGCAAAGAATCGGCCAGGTATTGGCGGATGGCAAATTTGGAAAAAGGATGAATGGCCGCGCCGTTTTTCCACAGCCGTGTATCGTTTTCCCATGTGTAGAGAGCATCCAAATCTTCGGGCTCGAGGGCGCGAAGATAAATATCTTTATTTTGAAAAAACACGCTCATTTTATCCTTTTCTGCTTGTTTTGCTTCCCACGATCATTCCCGATTCAGGAGAAAAAATTAAAAATTCGGCTTTGCCCGCGCTTGCCTTCATTTTCTTGATAATTTGCCCGAAAGTGAGTTCCTCCCTACTTAAAACAATTTCTTGCGGTTTGAAAGAATTGGCTGCTTCACGGGTAGATTTTTGCTGTAACCTCGAAAAAAACGTTCGAAGCACTATTGCTTTATTAACTGCGAAACTGTATGGTTTATTGTGGCTTCCGAAGTGTTTTTTATAGAAGATGGACATGGCTTCGTAAAAAGTTTTCACGTAACGGATGCCGCTCTTGTCGGTACTTTCGCCTTTGTAGTGGATAATGGTTTCGGGAAGGTAATAATTTTTGAAACCGGCTTTGGTAATACGGTACGAGAGATCGATGTCTTCGCCGTACATGAAAAACGTTTCGTCCAACAATCCTGTTTTATCGAGGGCCAATTTGCGGATAAACATAAAGGCTCCTGAAAGAATATCGATGTAGTGGGCTTCGTTGTCGTTTAAATAGCCGAGGTTGTATTTATCGAAATTCTTTGTGCGCGGAAACAGTTTCGATAATCCGAAAATTTTGCAAAAAGATGCCCACGGCGTGGGAAACCCCCGTTTGGATTCGGGAAGGAATTCGCCTCGCCCGTTGATCATTTTTACGCCGCAGGCGCCGATGTCGGGATTGGCTTCCATGACGCGAAAAACGTTTTGCAGCACGTATTCGCCCAAAACCGTATCGGGGTTGAGCAATAAAATATAATCGCCCGACGCTTGTTTGACAGCCATGTTGTTGGCAGTAGAAAACCCCGCGTTGGTGGCGTTTTCTATAAATTTCACATCGGGAAATTTGGGTTTCAGATAAGAAACGGAATCGTCGGAAGAGGCGTTGTCCACTACAAATATTTCCGTAGGAAAAGGCAGAACCGACATTTTAATCGATAGCAGGCATTGCTCCAAAAAGTACTTTACATTGTAGTTAACAATGACTATCGATAATTTGCACATGATACGGATGTTATCTTTTTCGAGAGAAAAATCCTCTTTTTTCTTTTTTAGGCTCGCTGTAGCCTTCGGCAGACATGATGACCTGATAGGCGCTTCCGCCGCTTTCCGTTGCTTTAATGGCTTTGTAAATAACGCCCCAATCGGGCAGCCCGCCCAAGTTGCGGTCGTCGATGAAAAGGTCTACGCCTAATTTTCGTCCGGCTTTGGTTCTGTCTTCGCCAGGATAGTTTTCGTTGGCCGCATAAAAATAAAGCCCTTGCTGCGCGCAATAAGATAACGCCTCTTCCAAAAGGCGGCCTTCGCGCACGGTCCACAAAATAAGTTTATGTTGGTCTTTTTGTATTTGTAAAAGCGTTTCAATTGCAAAAGGAATGGGCCTCCCTATTTTCGGATATTCGTGTTCGACGATGGTTCCGTCGAAATCTACTGCGATGATCATATTTGTTCTTGTTCTGTTTGTTTTGTGTCTGTTTCGGCGAGTGAATAAATCTCGTCGGCGGATGGTTTGCAGAAAGCATATATCACCAATGATATAACTGCCAACCACATGAAATTATTGTTTCGGGTAAGTGCAAAAAGCACAATATTTGCCAAGGTGGCAAACCCTATGATATATAAACGTAAAAAATAAATTTTTTTGTATTCTTGTATGGCAAAAATCTTATCGGTTTTATCGATCTTTTTGAATTTGACGGCAAATAATTTCAGGGCAGCGGGAATAGCGATAAGGGTTAATATGATGGCGTATTGCTGCACAGCAAGATTGTTTAACTGCGGATTTTGCGTGAACGGAAAGACGTCAAAAAGCGCCAACAGAAAAAAAACGGCGACCATTGCTACATAGATGTAGAAATGAGCCTTTAATTGGTGGATGGTTTTTTCTTCTATGCTCCGCATTATCTCGACAATAATTTGTACGTTTCGTCAAAAGGCGTGCGGTTTAAAATGGAACGCCCCAAGGTGATCTCATCCGCATATTCTATTTCATCTCCTACGGAGACACCTCTTGCAATAATGCTCACTTTCACGTTGCAAGGCTGTAGTTTTCTGAAAATGTAGAAGTTGGTGGTGTCGCCTTCCATCGTTGCGCTCAGCGCCAGTATCACTTCCTTTATCCGCCCCAATTTTACACGTTCTTCAAGGCTTGCTATCTGCAAATCCGACGGGCCGATCCCTTCGATGGGCGAAATGATGCCGCCGAGCACGTGATATAATCCCTTAAACTGTACGGTATTTTCAATAGCCATTACTTCGCGTATGTTCTCCACTACACAAATAACCGATTCGTCCCGATTTTTATCGGAACAAATGCTGCAAATTTCGGTATCCGAAATATTATGACAACAACTGCAGTATTTTACTTCCTGTTTTAATGTTAATAAGGCGTCGGAAAAATCGGCCACGCGCGAAGTATCTTGCCGCAACAGGTGTAAAACAAGCCTAAGCGCTGTTTTTCTACCTATTCCGGGCAGTTTCGCGAATTCATTAACCGCATTTTCCAATAAAACAGAAGGATATTGAGAACTCATTCGGTAATAAAAATTGAAGTGCAAAGATAACAACAATCGGTTTATTGCGCAAACCGGAAAAAATGCTCTATAATTTTTACTTTCTTCTACTTTTATTGCAAATAAATTTGTAGTTTTGTTGTCGATAATGACATTTTGTTCAAACAACGATTGACCTTACCATTTTATAGCAACTTTTAAAAATTATTTTTTTATGAAGATTTACAATTTTAGCGCCGGCCCTTCTATTTTACCCCAAGTAACAATAGACAAAACGGCGGAAGCAGTAAAAAACTTTAACGGGATCGGCCTTTCTATCATGGAAATCAGCCACAGATCGAAAGATTTTCAAGCGGTAATGGACGAAGCGGTGGCTTTGTTTAAAGAACTGTTGGAAATACCGGATGGTTACTCGGTTTTGTTTCTTGGCGGAGGCGCGAGTTTGCAGTTCTGCATGGTTCCGTATAATTTGATGGAAAAGAAGGCAGCCTACCTCAACACCGGTACTTGGGCGAGCAAAGCGCTCAAAGAGGCTAAATTGTTTGGCGAAGTGGATGAAGTTGCATCTTCCAAAGAGTCCATTTTCAATTACATTCCCAAGGATTACACCATCCCCACCGATGCCGATTATTTTCACATCACCACCAACAACACTATTTACGGCACGGAGATACGCAAAGATTTGGACTGCCCGATACCGTTGGTAGCCGATATGTCGTCGGATATTTTTTCGCGTCCGATGGATGTGTCGAAATATGCGCTGATTTACGGCGGGGCACAAAAAAACCTGGCGCCGGCAGGTGTGGCTTTTGTTATTGTGAAAGAAGACGTGTTGGGAAAAGTATCGCGTCCGATACCCACTATGCTCGATTATCGCACACACATCAAAGAAGGTTCCATGTTTAATACGCCGCCCGTAGTGCCCATCTATTCGGCTTTGCAAACGCTGCGCTGGTTAAAAGGACTTGGCGGTTTGTCGGCTATGGAAAAAATAAATATCGATAAAGCATCGCTTTTGTATGACGCTATCGATAACAGTAAAATATTTACCGGAACCGCTAAAGAGGAAGATCGTTCTCTCATGAACGTTTGTTTTGTGATGAAAGATGAATACAAAGACCTGGAACCCGAATTTCAGAAATTTGCTACAGAAAGGGGCATGTCGGGCATAAAAGGGCACCGTTCTATCGGCGGTTTCCGCGCCTCCATTTACAACGCCATGCCGAAAGACGGCGTGCAAGCCCTCGTTAATTGCATGAAAGAATTTGAGAAAAATCATTAATCTTTAGTCAATTCTACCTTTGTCAAGGTGCCGTAACCTTGACAAAGGTTTTTGTATACTTAATTTTAAATCACACACTATTATTATGAAATTTTTAATTGCAACCGAAAAACCCTTTGCACCCAATGCGGTTACACAAATCAGGGAAATTGTTGAAGATGCAGGCCACGAGCTTGTTTTACTGGAGAAATATACCGACAAAAACGATTTGCTAAACGCCGTTCAACATGTTGATGCTATGATTGTCCGCAGCGATGTCATAGACAAAGAAGTTTTAAACGCTGCTAAAAACCTGAAAGTCGTAGTTCGGGCAGGGGCCGGTTACGATAATGTTGATGTTGAAACTGCAACGGCAAACGGCGTTTGTGTAATGAACACGCCCGGGCAAAACTCCAATGCCGTAGCAGAAATGGTATTCGGAATGTTATTGTATCTTATCCGCAACGGATTCGACGGAACCAGCGGAACCGAGTTAAAAGGCAAAAAACTGGGGTTACACGCCTTCGGAAATATCGGAAAAATTGTAGCAAGGATAGCAAACGGATTCGACATGGAAGTTTTTGCCTATTCTCCGTCGCTTGCGCGTAACCCTGAAAGAGGAAAAGAGCACAACGTTACTGTTGTTCAAACTCCTGAAGAATTGTACGACAAATGCGATATCGTTTCACTCCATATGCCAAAAAATGCGCAAACGAAAGAAATGATCAACTACGATTTGTTGAAACGTTTACCTCAAAACGGTATTCTTATAAATACCGCCCGGCAGGAAGTGATGAACGAAGCGGATATCGTACGCCTACTGGACGAACGTCCTAAATTCAGATACGGAACCGATATTAAACTTGGAAATCACCTGGAAATAGTTGAGAAATTCGGGAAACGTTATCTGGCTTCCGCCAAAAAATGTGGGGCCCAAACCGGCGAAGCCAATGTAAACGCGGGATTGGCTGCCGCCAGACAAATTGTTGCATTTTTTAAAAGCGGCGACGAAACCAACAGAGTAAATTAAAACACCAATAATCGGAAAAAACAAAGGCGGATTTTAAGTCCGCCTTTGTTGTATGTTTTTTTGGTGTGAGCCCCGGTTTTAGAATGCAAAACCTACGGCAACGGTTGCCGATGGCAGAATGCCGCTTGTTTTGTCGAATGAGTCTCCCACATCGCCGGTTATAATACTATAGTTGGGGCCGATACCCAAATCCAGCGTAAAACCACTGTCCCACGCCCATTGATAACCTATTTCCGCACCAATCCCGAATATGCCGAAACTTTGTTTTTGTGCGTTGCTGTCTTCTAAATTACCAAAAGAATAAGACAATTGCGGATTTACATAAAAACCGGTCGGCACTTCTCTTTTTGCGTGTGTAAAATAGTATCTGTAGGCTAAGCCGAGTCCTCCCGCTTTAATGTCAGTCCCGAAAAGTTGATACATGTACTGTGCATCGAACAACAAAGAAGACTTTGTGTCTAAGACTTTTTCGTAAGTTACATTAAAATTACCGAACGCCAAACCAACAGGATTGGTTTTAATCACATTTCTAAATTCTTGAGAATAACTGTTCGTTGAAAATAAAACAGAACAGAACAAGAATGCGCATAGGAATTTAATTGATGTTTTCATTGAATAATTATTAATAAATTAAAAATCGCAACAAATATACGATTAATTTTTAATAGTTGCTGCAAAAACTATTTTTTATACAGAAGTTTTTTCCAAGGCTTAGAAATTTACAGATTATTAACGTGAAAAAAATACGAAAAAACTTGTTTGTTACGAAAACATCGTATATTTGGCGAAGATAATTTAAATACGAAAAAATATGGAAAGATTAACCCCTCAAGAAGAAAGTGTGATGTTGCAGGTTTGGCAAATAGGAGAGTGTGCTATTAAAGACGTGCACGAAAAACTATCGGAGCCAAAACCGCCGTACACAACAGTAGCTTCTATTTTCAATAATCTGGAAAACAAAGGCTACCTCAATAAACGCCGTTTCGGCAATGTGAAAGTTTTTAACCCGAAAATAACGGAAGCCGCTTACAAAAGGCATTTTCTTTCGGGAGTAGTGAAAAGCTATTTCGACAATTCTTACAAAGAATTGGTTTCGTTCTTTGCCAAAGAGCAAAAAATCTCTTCGGAAGAACTGCAAGAAATTGTAAGATTGATTGAGAAAAACCAGAAATAAATTCCTTTAAAAGGATTTTATTTTTAATCATTTTTTACAATGGAAACTATATTTATATATGCATTAAAAGTAAATGCGGCTTTGCTGATCTTTTATCTACTTTACGTATCTGTACTTAAAAATGATACTTTTCTAAGACTAAAACGATGGTACTTTCTTTCAGCCATTATCTTTTCGTACATTTATCCGTTCTTTTCCATTGATGTGCCGGGAAATATTTTTCCCGTCCGGGAAATAACGCCAAAAGAAGAAGTGCAAACAACGATTATTGTAGGCGAACCTTCCATGGCCGTAGTTATGGAAGAGACGGCCAAACCAATATTTACCATACCCTGGGAGCAAATATTTATTGTTTTATTCGTAACAATAACCGTTGTTTTTGCACTTCGTTTTTTATGGCAGTTGATTTCTATTTTGCATATTAAAGCAAAAAGTGAAAAACGCAACGTTTTTGGAATAAATGTGTATCATTTATCGGAAGAAATAACGCCGTTTTCTTTTTTTAAATGGATTTTTGTCAATACCCAGTCGCACAACGATAAAGAATTGAGTCAAATACTACTACACGAACAAACTCACGCCCAACAATGGCATTCTGCAGATGTGGTTTTGTTGGAACTGCTGAGTGTCATCTTTTGGTGGAATCCCATCGTATGGCTTCTAAAGCGTGAGTCAACGATGAACCTCGAATATTTGGCCGACAGCAATGTGTTACAACACGGCATAAACTCCAAAGATTATCAATATTGTTTGCTTCGGCTAACGTATCAAGAAACTGTTTTGCCGTTAGTAAATAATTTCAATGTGTCACAATTAAAACAACGGATTATGATGATGAACAGAACAAAATCGCCCGCACAAAAAATAACCAAATACATAACTATTTTTCCCGTATTGTTATTGCTGATAACCGCAAACAGCGTTTATGCGCAAGATAAGGATCGAAATGGAGAAATTTTCATCGAAGCGGAAAAAAATCCCGAATTTCCCGGTGGACAACCGGCTTTGATGAAATACCTTGCCGAAAGTGTTAAATATCCGGTAAAGGCGCAGGAAAACAACGAGCAAGGCAGGGTAATTACCAACTTTGTGATCGAGAAAGACGGAAGTATATTCGATATAAAAGTAACCCAAGGCGTTGCCGCATCGATCGATGCCGAAGCCGAAAGAATCATTCGGGGAATGCCGAGATGGAACCCTGCCGAACAGCGAGGCCAAAAAGTAAGGTTCCGATTCACGTTGCCTATCGTTTTCAGGCTGCAAGGAGAAAGTGGCGTTAGTTCGCAAAATCAATCCGTAGGATTCGGCGTGAGAGAAACAGAGAGGGGAAAATTGTTGGAAGAAGTTGTGGTTGTAAGTTATGCCCAATCCGAGCAGAAAAGCGTACAGACAGAGCAAAAAGTGAAAGATAATGAAACGTTAGAAGCGATAGTAAGTAAAGTTTTGGAAGGCACAGATGAGGTTTTTGTGGTGGTGGAAGATCAACCCGAATTTCCCGGTGGAACACCGGCTTTGATGGCATTTCTTGGTGAAAATGTCCGTTATCCGAAAGAAGCGCACGAAAAAGGAATCCAAGGTCGGGTAATCGCGAATTTCGTTATAATGAAAGACGGCAGCATTTCCGATGTAAATATCATGCGCGGCGTTGATTCGCTGCTCGATGCGGAAGCCGTTCGCGTGTTGGAATCCATGCCGATGTGGAAACCCGGAAAACAACGGGGACAACCGGTAAATGTGCGGTTTACGCTGCCTATCGTTTTCAGATTAAAAGAAAACACAAAACCCATCGAACAAAACGCACAGCCTTCGCAGACAACTTCCGACCGTATGCAAGCGCCTAAATTCCCCGGCGGAGAAAGCGCTTACTTGGATTTTCTCACCAAAAATGCAAAATATCCGGTCATCGCTCAGGAAAACGGAATTGAAGGATTGGTGTCGGCGCTTTTTTCGATAAATTCTCAAGGTGAAACCACTTTTGTGAGAATGGAAAGGAGCGTTGATCCATCTTTAGATAAAGAAGTTCGGCGTATTATTGGATTGATGCCCAAATGGGCTCCGGCTAAATACAATGGAGAGGCAACAAGTACAACTACCGGCATTTCCTTCTTCTTTCGTCTACAAGAAGAGGGTGAAACTTTAGCTGTAACCGAAACAAGAATACCCGAAAATGCCGTAGTGGTGGCGGGTTACAGGCCAAAAAAAGTTACTCGCTAATTTGTTTTTTGCATAATCGAAATTAAAATAATTATGTTTCTAAAAATATGAGAAAATTAAATATAAAAAGCACAATCATTCTTTTATTAGTTTTAGCCGTTTATAGCGATGATGTTTCGGCACAAGAGCAAAAACTTGTAAAAGATGTACACATTTTGAGAGAAGGCGGAACTTTACCCGAATATCCAACAGGAGAGATGTATGGCAGTATGTCAACGATAATGTACGCTTCCCTTCAGAAATAAAATTAAATAGGAGTGATAATAGCGTTATCATACACTTTGTAGTAGAACAAGATGGCTCTTTGAATAATTTTAGTATTTATGCCGGAAGTTACCCGGCTGTAGTACAATTCATAATAGATGCAAACGGGAGTATTTCTGATGTATTTGGCGTAGTCCGATGCCGTTTTAACGAACAATGCCCTACCACTTCTTTGGTGTTGGCAAAAGAAGCGGAACGAATAGTAAAATCAATGCCTAATTGGATTCCCGGTGAAGACAAAGGCAAAAAGGTTGCAGTAAGATACGCTCTGCCCATAAATTTTAAAATGCCATAAATGATCTGCCTGATTAACTTTTAGATGAATATAATTGATGTAAATGAAAACTATACCGTTAATTTTTGCTTTTTTAATTTCGTCGTTTATGGAAGTTTCGGCACAAAATGAGGATGTACGGGCCGCTATGAATGACTTTCGGTATTCGGATGCCTTGAAACTTTTAGAGAATTTACCCGAAAGCAGAGACAACTTGCTGCTGAAAGCAGAAAGTTACCAACAACTGTATGATTACACCTCGGCCATTGCCTATTACGAAAAAGCCATCGCAGCCGATCCCGATTTTTTGCCGTCTTATATCGCCATGGCGGAATGCCAATATCAAGCCGGCGATGCCGATGCATCTTTGAAATATTGGCGATTGGCCAATGATCTTTCGCCCGATAACCTTTTCCTGAAGACCAAAAAAACCATGGCGCATTATCGGGCCAGCGATTGGAAAGGGACTATTGAGTCTGCTAATCATATTTTTCGCACAGATTCTATTCCCATGTTATTGCGCATGATGGGCGACGCCTATCTTTATTCCGCAAACGGCGATTCCGCCATTTGGTATTACAACAAAGCTATCGAAAAAAATCCGGCAGACCACGTAGCTGTTTTAAAATTAGGAAATGTTTATCACAGCGCAAAATTTTATGACTCAACCATCGAGTTAACCAATAAATATTTATCGCGAATAAATAACAAGCACAAAGCCATTGGCCAGCTTAACGGCATGGCGAATTATTCGGCAGGAAATAATCAAAAAGCTCTCAACAGATTGATGGAGAATATTATACTTGGCGATAGTTCTTATACAACGAACTATTATCTGGGCATGACTTTTTATGCCATGAGATCTTATTCAAATGCCGCTACGTGGTTGGGAAAAGCTTATAATTTTAACTCAGATATTAACTTGCTTTATTATTACGGTACGGCTCTTGCTCATACTTCGGAACGACAAAAAGGCATTAAAATACTTTTAGAGGGAGTTTCCATTATTGAGGAAATGAACGAGATGATGTACGACTTCGACTTCTCGCTTGCCAATGCGCATTTACGCTCTTCCGACTACAATAAAGCGGTACAATATTTTAAGTCGGCTTACAACAGACAACCCGACAAATATCACTTGTTCTATAACATCGCGTACGCGTACGATTCGATGAAAGACTACAAAAACGCCATCAGCTATTATGAGCAATTTGTTAAATCCAAACCCGATCATATTGATTTGGACAAAGAGATAGATTTTAGCGATTTAACTCAACTTCGTTCTGCCGAAGATTTTTATAAAATAGCCGCTACGCGGATAGATGAACTTAAGAAGGAACAGTTTATGAAAGGGAAGAAATAAGCGAATAAATTAAGGATTATATTTTGAGATCCTTAATATTTCTTCTGCCGTTTCCTGAAGCAATTCACGCGGTGTTTTTTTTGTGTTTTTCATGTATTGGTCAACCATGCGCCATCCAATAAATTGTCCGGCGCGTGGTGCGGATTCGGGCGACAACGTAGTTGTGTAAGGGGCGTCTGTTATGTATCGGGCGGCAAGATAAGGGTCGGTGCTGTAAAGATGTTTTTTCTCAATAATGGCGTGCCATATTTGTCTTTCGTTTTGTGTGCTCCATTGCATTTGATTGGAGGTATAACCCAGCAAGATTTCCGGTTTTTTTTCGGGTAATAAGGCGTCTAACAGATATAATATTTTACCTTCGTTAATCATGGTTTGTAATAAGTCTTTCGGCTTATTTTCCGGAACAAACTCCGATAATATCCACGCTTTAAGGTAATCTCTCGAAATATATTCAGGCGACATGGTTGTGAGTTGGTAAGGCTCAAAAAAAGCGGCATACAACCCATAATCGCGTCCCAGATATTTGTCCAATGACAATGAGATAAGAGAATCCGCAACAATTACATTTTGTTTTAATCCCGATACGTGAACGTAGAAAGCCGGCAGTTTTTTATCTAAAATATCCTTAGCTCTTATTGATGCCGTAGTCAATTCATCCTCTACATCCGATAGATCCGAAAACTTTGTTATTGTCTCTGAGTAAAGTTTATAAAGCTGCGGATGAGAGAAATATTTTTGTAATTGATTCAAATCAATTTTGTTATTTCCGACAGCCACTCGGCTGAAGTAGGGAAGCAGATTTTTATATTCGGTTTCCAACGCAAGAGCTTTTGCATCGGATGGAGAGGTTATGTATTCCAATAAATCTTTATCGAAACGAATAATTTCTACCCGATGATCGGATATTGTGCCTTCGGATTCGGCTGATGATTGGCTGTTGGCGCTTGAGCAACTTAAAGTAACCAACACAACAGCAGTAATTACGGCAAAAAATGTTCGCATAGTTATCAAATTTTTTGATTTTTAGCGGACTTAATCCGTAAATGAATATCAATTGAACATATCGTCAATTCCTTCACTTTCCTGTATAGGTTCTTCTTTATAATAATAACCTGCGGAATAATTTCTGTTGGTTGCACAAGGGTTTTTGTATTCTTCCGGAATTTCGAATACGCCATCGTCTTTAAAAGGCAAATTAGAGTCGGCATATATCTTTTGGTAGAATAGTCCGTGAATGGGCAAGGCGGCGCTTGCTCCTTGTCCGAAAGCCATTCTGTCGAAGTGAATGGATGGCTCTTCACCGCCGACCCAACATCCGGCAACCAATTCAGGAGTAAACGACATGAACCAGGCATCGGAGTTGTCGTTGGTTGTTCCGGTTTTTCCTCCCATTTCGCCCTTTAAGTTGTAAACTCTGCGTAATCTACTTCCGGTACCGCTTTGAGTAACTTCTTTCAGCATATCCAGCATCTTGTATGAAGTACTTTCGCTAAATATCTCCTGCATTTTAGGAACAAAGTTGCCGACTACATTCCCGAAAGAATCCTCGATTCGGGTAACCATGATGGGATCTACTCGAATTCCTTTATTCACAAAGGATGTGTACGCTCCCACCATTTCGTAAACCGATGCATCGTTAGGGCCCAAAGCCAGCGAAACAACTGGGTCTATTTTGCTTTTCAATCCGAAAGATTTGAGCAATCTGGTAAAAGCGTATGGCGAAAAAAGTTTCATCAGATAAGCGGTAACCCAGTTACTGGAATTAGCCAATCCCCATTTGATGGTAACGTAAGCTCCCACGCTTCTTGCGCCCGGGTTTTTCGGCGTCCAAGCTTCGCCCGATTCGGCAATAAGCGTTTGCGGAACGTGGCTCATGCCGTCGCAAGGCGTCATTCCTTCTTCCATGGCGAGCGTGTAAAGATAGGGTTTGATGGTAGAGCCGATTTGACGTTTTCCGGTGCTCACCATATCGTATTTAAAGAATTTGAAATCGGGGCCGCCTACATAGGCTTTTACTTGTCCGGTAATAGGGCTCATGGCCATAAATCCTGTGCGTAAGTAGCTTTTATGGTAACGAATAGAATCCCAAGGCGTCATTAAGGTATCTATTTCGCCTTTCCACGAAAAAACCTTCATTTCCACCGGTTTATCTTTAAATTCGGTAATTATCTTTTCATCGCTCATGCCGGATTTTTTCAGCGCTCTGTATCGGTCTGTTTGTTTAAGCGAAGTTACCATCAGCGTTTCTATCTGATCGGAAACGCGACTTGCATACGGAGCATATCTTTTGCCTCTTTTTTCTGCGGTGAATTGCTTTTGCAAATATCCTCCCAAATGTTCTTTAACTGCTTCTTCGGCATGTTTCTGAATGCGGGTGTCTATGGTGGAGTATATCTTAAGTCCGTCGGTATAAATATTATAATTAGATCCGTCGGCTTTTTGGTTTTTGTTGCACCATCCGTAAAGCGGATCGTTTTCCCAAGAAATGGAATCCTCCACAAATTGTTGTATTTGCCACGAAGGATAGTTCTTTTTATCGGGTTTGGCGGCCATCATTACTTTTGCTAAATGCTGTCTGTAATACGGAGCCGGGATATCCACGTGCGAAGCACGGTTGAAGTCGAGTTCCAACGGAAGTTGTTGCAACGAATCCTTTTCGCGAGCAGTCAGGTGTCCCGACTTTTGCATTTGGGCCAAAACAACGTTGCGCCTGCTTGTTGTAACTTCAGGCCTTCTGAGTGGGTTGTATAACGAGGAGTTTTTCAACATACCTACCAACATGGCCGATTCTTCTATGTTGAGGTCTATGGGCCTTTTGTTAAAATAAGTGCGCGCTGCAGATTCAATGCCTACGGCGTTGTAGTTGAAGTCGTATTTATTGAGATATAAATTGATGATTTCGTCTTTGGTGTAAAAACGTTCAAGTTTTGTGGCAATAACCCATTCAATAGGCTTTTGCACGAAACGCTGCATTTTGTTATTTGCCCTGGGCGAATATAATAATTTGGCCAACTGTTGCGATATGGTACTTCCACCGCCACTGCTTTCATCTTGCAGCAAAACGGTTTTAAAAACAGCTCTTCCCAAACCGATTGGATCAATTCCCGAATGGGAATAATATCGGATATCTTCCGTTGCAACAAGTGCATCGATAAGATGTGGAGACAGATCGGTGTAGTCTACAAAAATACGGTTATCGTCACTTTCAGAGAAAGTAAATAAAAGCTCGTCATCGGAGGAAATAACTTGCGAAGCATATTTGTCTATCGGGTTTTCAAGTTCATTGATTTGAGGCAGGTAACCGATTGCTCCGGTGGAGATTAGCAGGAACGCGATGATATTTCCCACTACAAAGATGCCGAAAAGTATCCAAAGCCACTTAACGAAGTTATATTTTCTGTCGGAGCTTTTTTGAGACTTTTTGTTTTTATCCTGATTATTAATTTTTTTACTCATAGTTTGTTTTGAAAATCCAAATTTATCGAGTTTGTTATGAATTTACAGGCAAAAGTAAGCAAAAGCATTGAATTCAAGAAAGAAGAAGTATTAAAAATAATTTTAAAGAATTGAGAGCGCCATTTGAAATGACACTCTCAAGATTCTGTTATCTCAATATCCATTGTTTCTCACAATCAAAACAAGTAAATAATTTTTTGTATGCGGGAAAACAAAATCCCAAAATCAGGTATGGAATAAAAGTAATTAAGTTAGCCTTTTTGCCTTTGGCAATATTGTCGGAATTGCAAAACGGACAAGTATTTTCGTCGGCGATTTCCGATTTTTTTACTATAAGCACATCGCGGTTCGTTTCGGGTTCAAATTGCAAAATTTTCATCGCTTGTGCGACGTCTTTTTCCCGAACTTGCAGTTTCACGCCACCGATGGCGTTGGAGTAAAAATTATGTACTTGTACGGTCATTTCGTCCTGCAGGAAGGTTTCAATTCCTTCCGATTCTAACCGGGCGCGAATCACGTAGGCTTCGTGAGGATATGTAAAGGTTTTTATGGTGGTAAGTTTATACATGCTTTTAAAAACTACAATCCGCTAAAATCCACTCCTTCAAACACCAACGACGGAATACGCCACGAACGGTTAAGCAAGGGGTCGTTTCCGGTTTCGGCGAGCGAGTTCCACAGCGAGATCATGTTTCCTGTAACGTTCATTTCGGAAACGGGTGTGGTCAATTTGCCGTTTTCGATAAGAAAACCCTCAATTCCGTAGGAAAAATCGCCTGTGGAACTGTTGCTGTTTCCACCGTTGAAGCCTGTTACGAGAATTCCGTTGTCTATGCCGGCAACCAGCCCGTCGAGATTTTTATTTCCGGTTTGAAGTACTAAAATAGATGGATTGGCAATGGTGGGTTCCACGTTCATTTTCAGAGCGTTGTAAGTATCAATGTAATAGGTTTTGAGCACGCCTTTATCAAAAATCGTGCGACGTTTGGTTGCCACACCTTCGCTGTCGAAATATCGTGCGCCGGAGGCGCCGATGAGATGTGGTTCATCGATGAGTGTGAATTTGTCGCTTCCGACTTTTTGGCCGATTTTGTCCAGTAAAAATGAGTTTTTTTGTTGCAATGCTGAACCGTAAAGCGCCGACAACATAGGGCGAAGCATTTGTCCGGAATTCATCGGGTCGAGCACCATGGTGTATTTCCCCGATCTTACTTTTTGCTGGCCGATTTTTTGCAACGTGCGTTGCAGGGCTTTCGCGCCTATATCGCCTTTTTCGAGTTTGTCCATAAACAATGCCGATTCGTACCAATAAGATGATGGACGAGCTTCGCCGTCGCCTCTCACCGAAACACTCGCAGAAAGCGAATACCACGAGTTTTTCGTTTCACCTTCAAAGCCGTTGCTCGTGAGTTGATAACTGAAACCGTTACCATCGGCATACGACGATTCCACGGAGATAATTCGTGGGTCTTTTCCCATGGCTTCTTCGGCCACGGCTTTTGCCATTGCCACTTTTTTGTCGGGGTCGGTAGCGTCGAATTTCGGATCAAACAGTTGCAAGTCGGGTTTTCCGCCTTTGTAGTAGCGAGATGGCTCGGGCAATGCGCGCGCTTCGTCGGGAGCCAAATAACGGGTGGCTTCAATTCCGTTTTTGATGAACGATTCCAACTCTTTTTTGTCCAATCGGTTTGTTGAGTAGGTGCCGTAGCGACCATCCACAAACAATTGCAGACTCATTCCACCTTCCGATGCCTGTTGGAGTTTATCCATTTTTGCATCGCGTAACTCAAAAGACGAGTTTGAACCCGAATAGAGATTCACTCTCGCTTGGCGGCATCCGTTTTTCAGCGCGTAATCCAATGCCCATTGCGCTAATTTTTTATGTTCGTTTGAAATCATGTTTTTAAATAGTTTTGAGTTAATAGTTCTGAGTTTTGAGAAAGTGAAAATCATCTCGAAATCTCCAAGTTCTCAAGCCCCCTCTCCAAGTCTCAACTTTCTCCGCCAACGGTTAATTTACTCACCAATGCCGAAGGCATACCGCAGGTAACGGGACACGACTGTCCGTTTTTTCCGCAAGTCCATGTGCCGTTGTCGATTTGGTCGTTATCGGCAACCATCGTGATATCGGCAAGTGCTTTGGGACCGTTTCCGATGATATTGATGTCTTTGATGGGCTGTGTGAGTTCTCCGTTTTCGATCAGATACCCCGATTTTACGAAAAACGTGAAATCGCCTGCGCCGATCTGTACTTGTCCGTTGGTGAATTTATCCACGAAAATTCCGCTTTTCACGGATGCGATAATGTCTGATTCTTTTATATTGCCGCTTTCCATGTATGTTGCCCGCATGCGCGGCATCGGCATATTGCGGAACGATTCGCGCCTTCCGTTTCCGGTGGACGGAATGCCGTAATGCTTGGCACTAATGCGGTCGTGCAGATAACTTGTGAGTACGCCGTTTTTCACGATATACGTTTTTTGCCCGTCAACACCTTCATCGTCGATGTTTACGGAGCCACGATTGAACGGAATAGTGCCGTCGTCCACAACGCTGATGTGGTCGTTGCAGATTTTTTTGTTCAATTGGTCGGAGAAAATGGAAATGTTTTTTCGATTAAAATCCGCTTCAAAAGCGTGGCCGATAGCTTCGTGCAGCAAAATGCCCGAGCCGCCCGAACCCATTACTACCGGCATTTCACCGCCTTTGGGCTTAATGGCTTTAAACAAAACGGCAGTATTTTCTACTGCTTCGCGCGCGATGGTGTCAATTACTTCGTTCGTCAGAAACTCAAAGCCTTTGCGATAAGCACGCGTCGAATAACTGTTTTCGATTTTTCCGTTTTCTTCCATGATGCACAGAGCCGTAAGCGAAACCATGGGGCGATAATCATAGTATTGCACTCCATCGGAGCTGCAAAACAGAATGTGGGACGTGGCGTCGTTGAGTGATGCCGATACTTTTTGAACTCGTTTATCGAGCGCAAAAACTTTGTCGTTCAGCTTCTGCAGATAGGGAATTTTGTCTTTCAAAACCACCTTTTCCCACGATGAGGTTACCGGATAATAATTGTGAGTCAACCGTTTTTCGGTTAGTGCGACAGGATTCGATTTTTTGCTGCTCGATGCGATGCGTGCTGCTGTACGTGCTGCTTTTTGCATTTCGTCGACCGTGATGTTTTCCACGTAGGCATAACCTGTTTGGTCGCCTGAAAGCACACGCACACCCATGCCGAAATCGATGTTTGAGTTGCAGCGATTCACGTTGCCGTCTTGCAGCACAACGTTATTGTTAAAGGTGTGTTCGAAAAAGAGGTCGGCATAATCGCCTCCTTTTTCCAATGCGGCCGCGAGCACTTTTTGCAAATCGGCATTGCTCACGCCAAAATGATTCATCGCTGCTGCTACAGCCGATTTATTTGTTGCATTATTTGCAGACAAGCCTACAATGGATGGCGCTGCCAATGAACCGAGTACGGCTATACTGCCTGATTTAATAAATTTTCGTCTGTCCATAAAATGGTTTTTTGGATAGTTTTTTCAGTTTTGAAGTGTAAAAATACACAATAGTTTATAATATAGACGCAAACAGTAAGGTTTTGATTACATGAAAAAGCGTTTTTTTTTATTTAATTTGCAACATTCCCACCAGCCTGTCAAATCTTCTACCGGGAGCTCGATGATAAACTAAAATCAAATATTCGTTTTCCGTATCGTAATAATTTCCTTCGACTGACGAAGTGGAAAAGCCTTTTAGTGCGGGCGCCAAATATTGATAATTGTAAGCTCCTTGCTTCAAGAGTAAAGCTCCATTGTATTCGTTGGTTTCCTGATTGAATATCATTTTGTTGTTATCTGAAAATGTATTATAAGTAAACTCGCCATTCAAAAATATCTCTTCCCATGAAGCTTGTCCGGAAAGTGTAAAATGTACCATAAAATAATCTGCTTCCACGTCGGAATCGTAAGCATCGGCATTGCGGACGAAAAAACGTCCGTTTTGATCTTCATCGTACTGCCGCGCTTTTCTCGATCTGAAATCATCTTTATAAACCAAAGAGTGAATAAAAGGAGTATCGAAGAAAGTTTCATAAATATTCAGTCCGTTGTATTGTCGGCTCACGGTTTCGAAACGACGGTATTCGTTCCCGGCTTCAAAGATCAACAGGGGATTGTGCTCAAAAACCAATCTATTTGGGTGGATATAAGTTGGTTTCAAATTACTTCGTTTGTTGTCCATTCTATTGTTTTGCTGCACTGTAACAAACAGTTCGTTCATCGGATCGCGAAGCGGCAGCGCTGTATGGTTAATTTCAAAAGCAAGCTGTTGATGCTCTCTGTTAATATCGATATCCGTATTTCCCGATATCGCCGCACTGATACGAAGTTTCGGGTCTAAAACAGAAAAACAAGCCGTTAACAAAATATTATCAGGATTGCTGTCATCTGATACAATTACCGCATAGTTGCCCGGCAGTTTCAGTTGCGTTGCGCTATTGGGGAAGTTTAATTGATAATGTATGTAATTAACCGTCGTGTTTTCAGAAAAACGATAATCCTCGATGAGTTGATCGTTGAAGCCGTTGAGATATTCAATTTCGGATATATCGGAAGCTGTCCAATCGGCATTGCAATGAATGATTCGATATCTCAAACGAGGTTCTTCTATCGACAATTTATCGAATTTTAGTGTAATTTGTTCGTCTGAATTTATTTGAATGACGGGAGGCGCAAACGCATCTCCGTTTACTACTATTTTTACGGTTTTTATATCGTGAGAAACAGGTTGTGTCCTGTAAATTTTTTGTGCAACGGAAGTTTGTACAAAAATCAATAAAATTATAACCTTACATAGTTTCATTTACAACTGAATTGGTGGTTTATAAATAACTCAAAAATATGAAAAATATTGGATGCTAAAACCCATTTTTTAATAAAGAAAAATTTCATTATTTTCTGTTGTATCAATTTAAAAAATCTTATCTTTGCGGTTCAAAAGGAAAATCACGATTAATTACTCACAGCGTTAGGTTTCAGAATCCTTTAATTAGTAGTGCGTTATCCTATTGAAAATAGCATAAAGTTTTTTATAACAAAGATATGGCTAATCGAATTAAAATTAAGAAAGGGTTGCAAATTCCGTTGCTGGGAAAACCCGAAGAAACACTTCGGGGCACGGTAACGAGTGAATTTGTGAAAATATGTCCGGAAGATTTTCACGGAATCACACCTAAATTAGCCGTTAAGGTGGACGATGTTGTGAAAGCAGGAAGCGCCCTGTTTTTCGATAAAAATAATCCCGATATGAAATTCGTTTCGCCCGTGAGCGGTGTTGTTACTGCCGTTGACCGTGGAGAAAAACGCCGCATTTTGAACATTACGGTAAAAGCCGATAAAGAAATTCAATACGAAGATTTCGGCAAGAAAACTGTAAGTTCTTTATCTGCAGAAGATTTGAAAAATCTGTTGCTTGCTTCGGGAATGTGGGCGTTTATAAAACAGCGTCCTTATGATGTGGTGCCAAATCCCGAAAGGCAGCCGCGCGATATTTTCGTTACCGGTTTCGATACGGCACCATTAGCTCCTTCTTTCGATTTTATTTTAAACGGA
This sequence comes from Bacteroidota bacterium, assembly GCA_023424395.1. Taxonomy (GTDB): domain Bacteria; phylum Bacteroidota; class Bacteroidia; order Bacteroidales; family Dysgonomonadaceae; genus JAFADY01. The sequence continues at coordinate 37,204 of JAFADY010000063.1, forward strand.
CAGGAAGCCGACTTGCAAGCCGGATTGGACGCCTTGGCGAAACTTACCACCGGAAAAGTATATCTTTCCATCAGTCCAAAAACTACGAATAAAGGTTTACGCGAAGCGAAAAACGTGGTAATCACTGAGTTTGAGGGGCCGCACCCCGCAGGGAACGTGGGCGTGCAAATCAACCATATAAAACCCGTGAATCGTGGCGAAACAGTGTGGACATTGAGAGCTACGGATGCAGCGATCATTGGACGTCTTTTAAATAAAGGCGTAGCCGATCTTACAAGAATTGTTGCGCTGACCGGTTCCGAAGTAAAACAAACAGGTTACTACAAAATGCTTATCGGAACGGAGTTGAAATCTATTTTCGCGAACAACGTTACCGAAGGTATTTCTATCAGATACATCAGCGGAAACCCGCTTACCGGGCGCAAAATAGATGCCGACGGCGTGCTTCGCGCTTTCGATTCGCAAATCACCGTAATTCCTGAAGGTGACGATGTGCACGAAGCCTTTGGCTGGGCATCTTTCTCGCCTAAAAGGTATAGTGCAGGTAAAACTTACTTGCAACTCAAAAAAGCCTATCGTTTGGATGCCCGTATGCTGGGTGGACCAAGAGCTATATTCGTTTCTAACGAATACGATAAAGTTTTTCCAATGGATATTTTCCCCGAACAACTCATCAAATCCATTATCGCCTTCAACATCGATAAAATGGAGCAGTTGGGAATTTACGAAGTAGCTCCCGAAGATTTTGCGCTTTGCGAATTTGTGGATACATCGAAATTGGAACTGCAGCGCATCGTTCGCACCGGATTGGATTTGCTTCGTAAGGAAATGGAATAATGCGCCGCGGTTTTTTTGCTCTAAGCCAAAATTAACAGAACATAAACAAAAAAAATATAGAACTTTGAAAGCGTTAAGAAACTATCTGGATAAGATAAAACCGAATTTCGAAGAAGGCGGTAAACTGCATTGGCTGTATTCCACATACGATGCCATTGAAACGTTTCTATTCGTGCCTAACACAACATCGAAATCGGGAGTACATATTCACGATGCGCGGGATTCAAAACGCACGATGATCCTCGTTATCATTGCGCTCATACCTGCCTTGCTCGTTGGTATGTATAATGTGGGTTTACAACATTATATGGCCGTTGGCCAAGAAACCACATTCATCACCAAATTCCTTTACGGTTTAATAGCTTTGCTGCCGCAAATTGTGGTATCGTATGGTGTTGGGCTCAGCATTGAATTTGCTATGGCGCAAGTGAAAAAAGAAGAAGTGGCCGAAGGCTTTTTGGTTTCGGGATTGCTTATTCCGATGATTATGCCCATCGATACGCCGTTGTGGATGATTGCTGTATCAACAGCTTTTGCCGTTGTGTTTGCCAAAGAAGTTTTCGGCGGCACAGGATACAACATATTCAACCCTGCTTTAATAGCGAGAGCGTTCCTGTTCTTTTCTTATCCGAGCAAAATGTCGGGCGACCAAGTTTGGGTACGCACAAGAGATACATTCGGAATGGGCGGCGGAACGGTTGTTGACGGTTATTCGGGCGCTACTCCGCTCGGACAGATTGCCGTTACCGATGCGGGAAGTTTCGGAGAATTTACATTTACAAACACATTGGGACAGCCGCTGTCCATCAGCGATATGTTTTTGGGATTCATTCCCGGTTCGATAGGTGAAGTTTCCACCATTGCCATTTTACTGGGAGCCCTCATTCTTATCGCCACAGGCGTGGGAAGTTGGAGAACGATGTTGTCGGTATTTATCGGTGGTGCAGTAGCTGCGTTATTGGTAAATGTTTTCGCGCAAAATCCCGTAATGGAAATGCCTGTTTATTACCACTTTTTGTTAGGCGGATTTGCTTTCGGAGCTGTATTTATGGCAACAGATCCCGTTACATCGGCACGAACAAGGAAAGGACAATGGATTTTCGGATTTTTCATCGGATTGATCGCGGTAACCATCCGTGTTTTCAACCCGGGATATCCCGAAGGAATGATGCTTGCCATCCTGTTTATGAACGCGTTTGCTCCGCTCATCGATTTCTATGTGGTGGATGCCAATATTAAACGCAGATTGAAACGTTCGGCAGTGCCAAAAGCTGTAAAACAATAAAAAAAGGAGTTAGCTATGAACAGAGATAATAGTGGATACACCATCATATACGCATCGATAATGGTAATTATTGTTGCGCTGGGGTTAGCTTTTACGCATCAAACATTGATCGATAGGCAAACCCGAAACGTGAACGTGGATAAAATGCAACAGATCTTACGTTCGCTCAATGTCGACGCAGAGGCCGCCGAAGCTGACACAAGATACAATGAGCTTATTAAAAATGCTTACCTCATCACGCCCGACGGACAAAAAGTGGAAGGAACGGAAGGAATTACTCCCAATGATCCTGCATTCTCGGGTGAGGAAGCCGACAAAGGTATTCCGGTATATGAAGCTGAAGTTGACGGTTCAACCAAATATATCATCCCGATGAGGGGCGCCGGTTTGTGGGGCCCGGTTTGGGGATATTTGGCTATTGAAGGAAACGGAAGCACCATTTACGGTTCAGAATTCGGTCACCAAGGAGAAACTCCGGGATTGGGCGCTGAAATCGTTAATCTTTCTTTTCGGAATCAGTTCAAAGGCAAAGAACTTTTCAAAGACGGAGAATTCCGGTCTATTGCTGTAGTCAAACCCGGGCAATCTGTCTCCAACAGAGATTATGTAGACGGTATTTCGGGCGGAACCATCACAAGCAAAGGCGTTGATGCAATGTTGCTGAACAGTGTAGGCGAATATCAGAATTTTTTAAAGAATTTACAATCCGGCAATGATACGGAAATACTATAAAACAGAAGAAAAATGGCATTTTTAACCGGTAAAACCAAAGAGGCGCTCTTAGGGCCGCTCAATAAAAATAATCCCGTCATTGTTCAGGTACTTGGTATCTGTTCGGCATTGGCTGTAACATCAAAGTTAGAGCCTTCATTAGTAATGGCTATTGCAGTAGTAATTGTAACTGCTTTGGCTAACGTTGTCATCTCATTGCTTCGTAAAACAATTCCCAACCGCATTCGTATCATTGTTCAGTTGGTTGTTGTGGCATCTCTCGTTACGCTTGTAAGTGAAGTGTTGAAAGCTTTTGCATATGATGTTAACAAGCAGTTATCGGTTTTCGTAGGCCTTATTGTTACCAACTGTATCCTGATGGGGCGCCTTGAAGCCTTTGCACTTGGCAACGGCCCGTGGCCTTCGTTCCTCGACGGCATTGGAAACGGATTGGGCTACGGATGGATTTTGGTGGCTGTGGGCTTCTTCCGCGAGTTGTTGGGGTCGGGCACGCTGATGGGTTACCAAGTAATTCCCGAAGCATTTTACAACATCGGCTACGAAAATAACGGCTTAATGATGCTTGCCCCAATGGCGTTGATCTTGGTTGCGGTGATCATTTGGATACACCGAGCACGAAACAAGGATTTGCAGGAGGAGACAAATTAACGCTTACTCAACTAAATAAAACAAATAGAATAAAATAATATTACGATATGGATGCTATAAGTTTGATTGTACGGTCGATATTTGTGGACAATATGATTTTTGCATACTTTCTTGGTATGTGTTCATACCTGGCAGTATCGAAAAACGTAAAAACAGCATTGGGATTGGGTATTGCCGTAACATTTGTGCTTGTGCTTACCCTGCCTATCAATTATATGCTCGAAAACTATGTGCTGAAAGCCGGCGCTTTGGCGTGGTTAGGGCCGCAATTTGCCGATATGGATTTAAGCGTATTCAGCTTGCTTATTTTCATAGCTGTTATCGCATCATTTGTGCAATTGGTGGAGATGATCGTAGAAAAATTCAGTCCGTCGCTATATAGTTCGTTGGGTATTTTTCTTCCGTTAATCGCCGTAAACTGTGCCATTTTAGGTGGTTCACTCTTTATGCAACAGCGCAGCAATCCCGAAGATATTTCCAACGTGGGAATGGCTATTGCATACGGTTTCGGCTCCGGAATTGGTTGGTTGTTGGCCATTGTGGGAATGGCGGCCATCAGAGAAAAGCTGGAATACTCTCACGTTCCGAAACCGCTGAAGGGGCTAGGTATCACGTTCATTGTAACTGCTCTTATGGCAATTGGTTTTATGAGTTTTTCGGGGATCAATATTTAAGAGTAAAACTAACAAAGTTAAAACATAAATTATACTATATATTATGAGTGTATTGTTGAATGCGAGTGGATTAACTATCTTGATGAGTGTGGTAGTCTTTTTATTGGTTATCCTCATTTTGGTGGTTATTATTCTGGTAGCTAAAGCAAAATTGATGCCGTCGGGGAATGTGAAAATTACCGTAAATAAAGAAAAAGAATTGAGCGTTCCGATGGGCAGTACTCTATTGAACACACTTCAATCGCAAAATATTTATCTTTCTTCGGCTTGTGGTGGAGGAGGGACGTGCGCCCAATGCCGCTGCCGTGTTATTGAAGGCGGAGGCGAAATTCTTCCTACCGAAAAAGGCCATTTCAGCCGTAAAGAACAGATGAATGATTGGCGCCTTAGTTGTCAGGTTAAGGTGAAAGAAGATATGTCAATCATCGTTCCCGAAGAAGTTTTTGGTGTGAAAGAGTGGGAGTGCGAAGTGGTTTCAAATCACAATGTTGCATCCTATATAAAAGAGTTTGTTGTGAGGCTTCCTGATGGTGAACATCTCGATTTTATCCCCGGTTCCTACAGTCAAATTAAAGTGCCGAAATACGAATTAAAATATTCTGAATTTGATATTGAGGATAAATATAAACCCGAGTGGGACAGATTTAATATGTGGGATTTGTCGGTGAAAAACGATGAAGAAACCATTCGTGCCTACTCAATGGCCAATTATCCTGCCGAAGGCGATAACATTATTAAATTGAACGTCCGCGTGGCAACTCCGCCATTCGACAGAGCTAAAAATACGTGGATGAATGTAAAGCCGGGTATTGTTTCGTCATACATTTTCAACCTGAAGCCGGGTGATAAAGTGATTATGTCGGGGCCCTACGGCGATTTCCATCCCATTTACGACAGTAAACGCGAAATGCTTTGGGTGGGCGGTGGCGCCGGTATGGCTCCGTTGCGCGCACAAATAATGCATATGACAAAAACGCTGAAAACTACCGACCGAAAAATGTCGTATTTCTACGGCGCACGCGCTTTGATGGAAGCATTTTATTTGGAAGACTTCTATGAATTGGAACGCGAGTTCCCGAATTTCACTTTCCATTTGGCGCTCGACAAACCCGATCCCGAAGCCGATGCCGCAGGCGTAAATTACACGGCAGGATTTGTGCATCAGGTTATTCACGATACCTATCTGAAAGACCACGAAGCGCCCGAAGATATCGAATACTATATGTGCGGTCCCGGCCCGATGGCAAATGCCGTAACACGTATGCTCGACAGTCTCGGCGTTCCGCCCGAAATGATTATGTTCGACGATTTCGGATAATTCCGAAACAAACTCAAATAAAAAAACGGCAATTTACTGAAAAGTAGTTGCCGTTTTGTTTTTGGGAAAAGCGGGTTCCGACTCGCTTTTAGATTTACATAATCGCTTTCGTGAGCGTTTCTTTAATAAAAGCATTCAACGAAACCCCCGCCTGTTCCGCAAGAGCGGCAATGCGCGCGTGAATTTGAGGCGTAAGCCTCACATTGAGGGTTCCGCTGTAGGGCTTTTGCGGCTGTTTGCCCATTTCACGGCAGCCTGTTAAATAGCTGTCGATACCGGTTCTGAAATCGGCTTGTAATTCCTCCAAGGTGCTTCCTTCGTATGTTATGCTATCAATACTCATACCAAGGGTTTTACCTACAAGACAATTGTCTTCTTTGCTATACTCAACCGTGCCTGTATATCCTTTATATTCTAGATTATCCATATGAAAGTTAGTTTTAAAATGTAATGATCTTTGCTGTAACGAGTTTTTCAAATACGTCTTTCATTGTAGCAGATTTAATAACATTTGCCGGATGGGGTCGATGGATATCGATAATACTTTTTTTGTCATAGTTGTGAAACCTTACACGAGATCCTGACGTTTTACCTTTAGTTTGTTCTTCGTAGCCAAGAAAGGATAGCATTGTTACCATCTCTTGATACGTAAAATCTTTTGGCTGCGATAAAAAACGTTTTATGAGTTTTTCTTTCCGGCTCATATTGGCTTTGTGTCTATTTTCAGTTGCAAATATGGTGATAGATTTTGAGTTTTGTAGAAAATGGATTGTTAATTTATCTAAACAGACGCTTCATTCCACTACAATATGTTGCCTATGGGTACTCCCCGTTGATTTTCTATATCAAGCATCGCATTGATGAAAAAAACAGATTCAAAGTTGTATAAAATATCCGTGGTTATGCGCATTTCTTTAATTTTGTTTTCCTGTAGCAGCCTGCGGCGTTTCACACCGTTCAATAAGAAGGTGTCGGAAGTGAAAAAATCGGTTCCTTTTTTAAAAACCACGTTGGAAATGGTGGTGTCGGTAATGCAGTTATCCTGAACGATTAAAATCTCGTCGCAGATACCTTTTTTTTGCAACAAATCATTTAGCACCGACCTGTCGGAGAATTTAAATGCATATTGCACATCGGAATCAACAAGTTTTAAGGAATTGATTTTTTTTGCTACATAGTCGGTAAAGGTTATTTGAAGTATTTCTTCCCGATACGTAATGCTGCACTTCACTTTTTTATCCCGCAATTCCATAGGTATATGTGCGGTTAAATCGGGCAATTCAGGGGCTTGAAATCCGTAATGGCGCGCTGTTTCCCGCATTCTTTGCAAATGCGCATTGATGTGTTGGGGAACGTTGTTTTTTATACAAACGGTTTCTAAAAACATTCTCAGTCTACTAAAAAGGTAAATATACTTTTTGAATGGCTTCGCGGTATTCGCTCTCACATTTGCTGTTTATGGTGATGCCGCCGCCGCTCCGGAAATATAATTTTGAGTTTCCTTGTTCGATGAAACGGATCAAAACCCCCGAATCAAGATTTTTGCCGTCAAAATATCCCGCTACTCCCGTATAAAAACCGCGTGGTTGTTGTTCAGCTTCGCGGATAATGGAGAGCGTGGCATCTTTTGGCGCGCCCGAAACCGAACCGGCGGGGAGCAACTCAAAAAATAACGAGCCGATGTTTTGTAAATAACCGGCAGGGAGCGTGCCTTCAATCTCGGAACTCGCCTGCAAAATATTTCCGTTATTGGTTTTCAGTGTGTCTATATAACGGAAACGATTTACTTTCACACGGGTTGCCACGCAACTCAAATCGTTACGAATGAGATCTACAATGGTGTTGTGCTCCGCTGTTTCCTTGTAATCGTTCAACAAGGTTTCGGCAGCATTCGGCACGTTGGCGTCGATGGTGCCTTTCATTGGGTGCGAAAAGATTTTTCCGTTCTTTATCTGCACGAACCGTTCGGGCGAAAAACAAACGAACTTTCTCGCAATACAGAAACGATACATCGCCCGGCTGTACGTGAAAATTTCTTGCAAAGAAAGCGATGTTTCAATGGGTGTTTTAATGGTCAGGTTCGTCAGATAAGAATCGCCGCGCTGCAATCCGTTCATCACACGGGAAAAACGTTTTTCGTAAGTTTCAAAACTTTCAGGATAGCGTTCAAAACGAAACGAGGGAGCCACAGCGATGGTTTTCTCCACGTTCCCGATTCCGTTTATATCGAAAAGCACATCGCTTTGCTGCAACGGATTTTCCACGAAAAAACCTTCGTTCATTTCAAAATCAACGCCAAAAAGAAACGGAATTTTCGCATTTCCCGCTTCGTCCATTTTTGTTTTAATATCGCTACACTTAAAAAACATATCACAAAAGTAAGACAATTGTGTGGTTTCACTTCAACCTTTGCAAATAATCTCACGTAAAAACCCGTTTGGGAAGCACAATTTTTCTATCTTTGCACAACACTTTATTAGAATCACAGATCGTTTTCCTCCTTAGGAATGAGTGCGCAACAAGAAACCGCCACCCGTTGGTTAAATAAAAAGATTGCCGAAGCAAGAAACACGTATATTTTTGCATCGCTGTTAACCGTAATAAGCGCGGCGTGTTTTGTCGTTTTTTGTTGGTATTTATCGGATTTTGCGGCGAGATGGTTGATTGACGGATTGATTTTGACAAACCAATTATTGATTTCTCTTCTTTTTTTAACGGGCAGATATGTCTTTGCTCATTTCGCATCGGTGCTCAATTACAACGCCGGAGACAAAATTGTGTCGAAAATCAAAAAACAGATTTACCCCTTATTACTCAACAACAGCAAGTTGGATTCTACTTCTTCCGTGTTATACGTTACAAAGATAAGCGATGATTTAAAGCCCTATTTCGCGTTTTTTATTCCTTATGCCATTGCTTCGGCTTTGGTTAGCACCTCGCTTCTGTTGGTGGCTTTTTGGGTGGAAAAATGGGTTGGTATAGTTTTGTTGATTGCATTTCTTGTTATCCCGATGCAAATGATTGTAATTGGGATTGGTGCGGAAACGCTTCATAAAAAACATATTAACTTGTTCCTGAAATATTCGGCCGTGTTTTATAACCGCCTTCAAACCGTTGCCGAAATTGTTAATCTCGACAATTTTAAGCCGCAATATCGTTTTCTTTCTGATAAAAGCCACGCTCTTAATAAAGCTACCACCAATGTGATGCGGGTGGCTATTTTATCGTCTGCAGTGTTGGAACTTTTTGTTACGCTCAGTATTGCGGCTATCGCCATTTATTTGGGAATGTCGCTACTCGGTATTATGCCCGGCCCCAATTACGGCAAGGGTTACGACTTTCGCATCGCGTTGTTTTTGTTAACTATTTCGCCCTATTTTTTCTTTTATTTGCGCAAATTTGTCAGCGCTTACCACGACAGAAACCGAGCGTTGGCATCGGCAAAATTGTTGATGCCTATTCTCAATGAAAAACCATTTGAGCATTTTGCCGATGTAAACCAAGCGCTTTATGGATTTGAAATAAACGCGTTGAGCTTTGCTTACTCCGATTCGCCGGTGAAAGTGCTGCACGATATTGCTGTTTCTTTTCCTACCAAAGGCTTGGTTTTGATAAAAGGGATTTCAGGTTCGGGAAAATCCACACTGTTGAAAATCTGCTCGGGAAGTTTATCGCCACAGAAGGGAAAGGTTTCGTTAAACGGGAAAGACAATGAGTGGTCGCGGCAATGGCTCAACCAAAACACATCGTATATGAACCAATATCCGTTTCTTTTTGATGGAACGTTGCAATACAATGTTTTTTTAGAAAAAGAATCCGAAAGAAGCGATTATCCCCATTTTTTAGATAAAATCTTATCGAAAAAAGAAGACGGTTGGCAAACCCAATTAACCCATAACGGAAAGCAACTTTCGGGCGGCGAACGCCAATTGGTTACGCTTGCGCGATTGATGCTCCATCCCAAACCGATAGCAATTTTGGACGAACCAACCGCAAATTTAGACGCGGACACCATCGGGGTTATTTTGCCCGAAATTGTTAAATTGGCGCAGGACAAGCTTGTGATTGTGGCATCGCACGAAAAAATGATGGAAGAGATAGCCGATAAGGTCGTGAATTTGAATTGGGGACAACAGGAGGAATAGTTTTGAGTTTTGAGTTCTGAGTTCTGAGTTTTTAGTTTCATTTGCGGGTTATGGAAAACCGAGTTTTTAAGATATGAATAAATTTATTTCCAAACATATTATTCAGCCCTTCGCCGGAAAATGGATTCGGGGAATGTTGTTGTTGCTCCTTTGGACGGTGGCGTTTATTGCTCTTCCCGCCATTTCGGGGTGGTTTTTGGCAATGTGTAGCGTGGTTTTTATAACGGCGAATACCGCGTTTTCATACCTTGTTCCTTCGGCAATTATTCGGTTGCTCGCCTTACTGCGCACGGCAACGCGTTATTTCGAACGACTCGAAAACCACAAAACAACATTGGACGTACAGCAAAGTTTGCAGATGAAAATTTTCCGTTCGGTAGCGAAATTCCCTTATTTCAAAAAGCAGGTAAACAACAATTCCACGTTGTTGGAAAACAGCACGCATGGCGTAGATCTTATTCTCAACCACGTTTTACTGTGGTTATTGCCATTTGCGGCATTGCTTTTGTCAGTTATAATGTATGGTGTTTTTGTGGGTGTTTTCTCGCAGGCCATTGCGGTGGAATTTCTGATTTCGTCTGCCGTGCTGTTGTTTATTGTTCCCCAACTTTTTTTCAGAAAAAACCGGATACTTTACGAAGAACTGAAATTGCTTCGCGAAGAAAACAACCAATCGTTGATTGAAAGTTTTCGCGGACGGATAGAAATTTCTAAATACAATCTCGAAGAAAAGGCAATTGGTCAATTTAACCAACGATTGTCGCGGTTGGAAAAGACCGAAAAACGCCTGCAGATAAACTCTTTTTACCTGCAAATGGCCGGCGGCCTCGGATTTAGTTTTTTGGCAACGTTTGTGCTTTGGCAGTCAAATGCTTTCGGAATCAATGCGCAACCGGCCATCGGGATTTTTTTCGGAATTATGGCGCAAGCCGAGTTGGCGGAAATGCTCTTTTCGGGGAAATCGGAACGAAGTTCTGTTGCGCAGCAAATTAAAGATATTGATGGTATTATTCATCAGGGTGCAGAACTTGTTGAAGATGTTGGTGTGAACACCCGTTTGCAACGGTTAAGCATTGAGCGTTTCAGCGCCCAAATTCCCGAATCGCCTGTCCGTACGAGCGAAGCAACGTTTGAAATAAATAAAGGAGAATGGGTGGCGCTTTTCGGAGAAACGGGAAAAGGTAAAACCACGTTCTTGAACGGCCTTTTTTATCCCGAATATCGCAACAGCGGAACGCTGAAATGGAACAATGTAGAAGAAATTTCTCGCCTGCCCGTTCCCGAATGCGTGTATGTTACGCAAAAAGCGTATTTGCTGACGGGAACGTTACGCGAAAATTTCCAAGAGTACGCCGACGAAGACATTGAACGGGTGTTGCACCTTGTGGATCTATCGGGTTGGCGCGCTTCGCTCCCCGATGGTCTAAACACGTGGATTGGCGAAAACGGCGAAACATTAAGCGGCGGACAACGCAAGAAATTGTTGCTTGCGCAAGCATTGCTGAAAAATCCGCAACTGCTTGTCATTGATGAACCCACGGCGGGCATCAGCACCGAAAACGCCATCGAAATTTTCCAAACTATCCGCCAACATTTTCCCGAAATGGCTATTTTAATGGCTACGCATTTGAGAGATTTTGAAACGGTTGTGGATAAGGTAGTAAGGATGTGACAAATTCATACCAAATAGTTTTATAATTTAAAAGTTAAAAATTTACTGAGGGTTGAAGAGCGGATTGCCTTTTTTGAGTTTAGCGGTTTAGGTATTGCCGAATGCGGGATTTTTTGCACAAAATTTCTATCGAAGAACGAACATTGAACCTTATACAAATGCCCAATTCGAAACTGTTCAACCCTGCTTTTGGCAATACCTTGTTATGCGGTCGTGGTTACTTCATCTGTATATTAGTTCATCTTCAAAAATCAAACAGTGCCAAAGCAAGTTTTATTCTGTCAAACTTTCCATTGTTATCAATGTTTCCCTCGATAACGTAAGTATCATTTAATTGAATGGCTTGCCGTGGATTGCCTTCCGTTGGACCAATCTTAAACGCCGAAGACACCGTTGACCAACTTGCCACGACCACGTCGGTAAACAAAAGAGCTTTGTTGTTTTCTTTCATTCAGGGAGTGGAAATATTATCGGTAAAAGTAGTGATTATTTTATTTCGAGAGAATGTATTTTGAATATTATACCTAAAATGTGTAAAGTTTAGAACTATCTCATCGTCAAATATGGAAATCTGGGATATCTATTGAGTAAATTATGAATTTGCGTAAACTTTATTCTGAATCTACATAAAAATATTTTCTCCAAGATGTTATCTCAAATTCATTTTTTTTGAAAGATTCTTCCTCGCCGTAGATTAACTTTGTCAAAGTTTCGGAACTTTGACAAAGTTTTTTTGTTAATCCAATCCAAACCATTACCTTTGCATTTCTTATTAAAAACTACAAAAGATGAAGTGTTTTAGCATCTTCGTAATTAATTACGGGTTAAGATCAGCCTGACAGGACTGCTTATCTTAACAATCTCCCTATTTCTTTTTTCCAAGGAATAGCATCCCTTTATTAGACATCAAACAAGAGTTATCGCCGCAAAAAAACTGCGGCAGATAAAATTGTGCCATTTTTCAGATAAGTTGTTCTGTTGATTTTCAATTGAATCAAATCAACAACAAATTATCTGAAGATTATGAAACATAATAAACTTCCCGTAAGGTTTACGGGACAACATTTCACTACGGATGCCGCACTTATAAAATACATAATAGAACTGGCGGAAATTCAACCCGGTGATTTGGTTTTCGACTTAGGCGGAGGGAAAGGACACATTACCGATCAGTTATCGCAAAAGACGCGTCATATAACGGTTATAGAAAAAGACGATGCACTAGCCAAGCACCTTCAACAAAAATATCAATCGGCACAGGGACTGAAAGTTATTCACACCGACATGCTGAAATATACATTTCCTGATGCACCTTTTAAAGTGGTGTCAAATATCCCTTATTCGCTCACGTCGCACATTCTCAGGAAGCTGATGTACACCAACGTGAGTAATTTCCAAGGCGGCAGCATCATTACACAACTGGAACCTGCTCTGAAAATGATATCCCAAAGTAGCTACAACCCCTATTCAATCTGTTACAAAACATTTTACGAGATCTCGCTGGTAAAGCAGGTACATGCTACAAGTTTTAATCCGCCTCCAACGGTGAAATCTGCGTTGATACATATTCAAAAGCGGAGACAGCACATCGTTCCTATTGAATTTATTGCTGCTTATCTTCGGTTTCTTTTTTATTTGTTGAAAAAACCGGACATAAACACGCTTACTGCACTAAAAAAGGTGTTCAGAAAAAGGCAAGTCCGGTTATTCGCTGAAAAATATTCTATCGAATTAGAAAAATCAATCATCCATTTATCTGTTAAGCAATGGGCGAATTGCTTTATGGAAATGCAAAAGAGGGTGCCGCAAGTATGCCATCCGTAAGTTATTAACTTTGTCAAAGTTTTGGAATTTTGACAAAGGTTTTTCATTTTTACACTTGTATAACTAAAAATACACGCCGATGACACGTTATAAATGTGTAATCCTATTTAATACATTAAAAATCAATGAATTATGAAAACGTATCAAGAGCTAAAAGCGTGTATCGACACTTGTTTGGCGTGTGCAACGGCGTGTAACCATTGCGCATCTTCGTGCACCAAGGAAGAAGATGTGAAAATGATGGTGAAATGCATCCAAACCGATATGGAATGCGCCGCCGCCTGCTATGCCGCCGCCCAGCTGATGAGTCTTGGAAGCAACAAAGCAAAAGAAATGTGTTGCCTGTGCGCCCAAATTTGCGTTGAATGTGCCGATGAATGCGAAAAAAAGGGCGAAAGGTAGCACAATTGGTTTATAAGCGCGGGATTTTGGGTTTTCTTCAACGCCAACCCGAAAAATATAAATGGAACACCCATTTCGAACATCCCCACATAAAGGCTCGACAATAATCCCTGCAACGAATCTAAGTTTACCGGAACAAATAGCGCGGCTATCAATAAAAATACCGAACCGGACAAAAAACTCAAAAACTGTCCCACAGTGCCATCTACGTTTTTATTCTTCCTGCCGACGATCCAAAACGTAGCCCATAAAAACGCGCTGAGAAACGCAAATAATATTCCCTGCTTTGACAGAGCTACCCCCGCAATGCTTTCCGTTCCTACGGAAATTATAATGACGCCGGCAAACGAAATGGCCATCCCGATGAATTTAAACTTGGGAATGCGTTCTTTGGTAATTACCGCCAATAAAACAGCAAGTAATATCGGCCAAAAATAGTTGATGGGCTGTGCAATTTGAGCCGGAAGGAGATCGTATGATTTGAAAAGAATCAAATAATACGCCGCGGGGTTCAGCAGCCCGATAAGCGTATAACTGACCGCTTCTTTTTTGCTCAGGTTCTTTACTAAATGCCATTTCTTCTGAAAAGTGAGCACAATGGCAAAAATGAGCGTTGCCGTTACGGCCGACACCAAAATGAGCTCAAAATAGGTGTAGTGCCGCAAACCAATCTTAAACGCCGAAGCCACCGTTGACCAACTTGCCACGGCCACGGCGGTAAACAAAAGAGCTTTGTTGTTTTCTTTCATTCAGGGAGTATATTATCGGTAAAAGTAGTGATATCTATTGAGTAAACTTTGAATTTACATAAACTTTATTTTGAAAATACATACACTTAATTTTGAAAATACATACACTTAATTTTGAATCTGCATACATTAGACTTTGAATTTACATTAAACCACTCCATAAAAACAATCTCTAAGACTTTCTTAATCACACAATTTTCCCATAACGAGCTTCAAATTGTAAACTTTTTTCAATAAAAAGTGGAAAATATTTTGCCGTTACGTTTTTTTGCTTTTACTTTGCAAGCATTAAAAGAAAATCAGATTCAAAATGAATTACAACAATATTGATATTCTAGTCATTTCTATTCTACTCTTAGGAAACTATGGTGGGTGAGATTGGCATATCAATATGAACAAGAATAAAATAAGAAAAATGACCTTTCTCACCGTGTGGGAAAGGTTTTTTCTTGTAAAAACGCAGAAATTTTAGGTTATAATGGAAAAAGTGTATGTCTTCGACACCACCTTGCGCGACGGGGAACAGGTTCCCGGTTGTCAGCTGAACACCATCGAGAAAATTGAGGTTGCCAAAATGTTGGAACTGTTGGGCGTTGACGTTATCGAAGCGGGTTTCCCGATTTCAAGCCCGGGCGATTTTAATTCCGTGGTGGAAATTTCAAAAGCCGTTACGTGGCCCGTTATTTGCGCGCTAACGCGCGCCGTGGAGAAAGACATTGAAGTGGCGGCCGAATCGCTCAAATACGCGAAGCGTAAACGTATTCACACGGGTATTGGTACGTCGGACTCGCATATCAAACACAAATTCAACTCCAACCGCGAAGAAATTATCGAACGCGCCGTGAAAGCGGTGAAATATGCCCGTCGTTTTGTGGACGACGTGGAATTTTACGCCGAAGACGCCGGCCGTACCGATAATGAGTACCTTGCCCGCGTAGTGCAAGTAGTGGTAAATGCCGGCGCCACGGTGGTAAATATCCCCGACACAACCGGTTACTGCTTCCCGCACCAATATGGCGCCAAAATAAAATACCTCGTGGACAACGTGGATATGAAAAACGCCATTCTCTCCACTCACTGCCATCAAGATTTGGGAATGGCAACCGCCAACACGCTTTCGGGCGTTCTCAACGGTGCTCGGCAGGTGGAAGTTACCATAAACGGCATCGGAGAGCGTGCCGGAAACACGTCGCTCGAAGAGGTGGTAATGGCGCTCAAAAGTCATAAAGACCTCGGATTCGATACCAATATCAATACCACCAAAATATTCGCGGCAAGCCGGATGGTATCTGCCTTGATGAATATGCCCGTGCAGCCCAATAAAGCTATCGTTGGACGTAACGCGTTCGCGCATTCATCGGGAATCCATCAGGATGGCGTGCTGAAAAACGTGGAAACGTATGAAATTATCGACCCGAAAGATGTGGGAATTGACGAAAACGCCATCGTGCTCACAGCCCGAAGCGGCCGCGCGGCATTGAAAAACCGCTTAAGTTTGTTGGGTGTTGATCTCGATAACGGACAATTAGATGAAGTATACCAAAAATTCCTCGCGCTTGCCGATAAGAAAAAAGACATCAAAGACAACGATGTGTTGGCATTGGTGGGAAAAGAATCGAAATTAAAACGCATAAAAATAGATTACCTGCAAGTTACGTGTGGAATCGGTTTGCGCAATGCGGCAAGCATCGGATTAAATATTGCCGGAGAACATTTTGAAGCATCGGCCACCGGAAACGGTCCCGTGGATGCAGCCATAAAAGCGGTGAAAAAGATCATTAGCCGCGAAACCGTGATTCAGGAATTTCTCATTCAAGCCATCAATCGCGGTAGCGACGATGTGGGCAAAGTGCATATGCAGGTGGAACACAACGGAATGTTGTATTACGGATTCTCGGCCAATACCGACATTGTTTCGGCATCGGTGGAAGCGTTTATTGATGCGGTGAATAAGTTCGTAGACGCCCCCTAAATCCCCCAAAGGGAACTTAGCCGCCCAATCCTTCCCTTAAGGGAGGCTTATTACGGAAATAATAAAAAAATAACTATATAAAATGTCAAATAAAGTAACACATCAAAATAACCAAGAGCCCTCAAACTTCCCCCCTTCGGGGGGACAAAGGGGGGCTTTATTCGATAAAATTTGGGACGCCCACGTGGTAACCACCGTAAAAGACGGCCCAACACAATTATACATCGACAGGCATCTGTGCCACGAAGTAACAAGTCCTCAAGCCTTTTCGGGCTTACGGGCAAGAGGATTGAAAGTTTTTCGTCCCGAACAAACGTTGCTTACTGCCGACCACAACATTCCTACAATTGAACAAGATAAGCCTATTCGCGATGAAATTTCGCGCTTCCAGGTGGATACGTTAGCCAAAAACGCCAAAGATTTCGGTTTAACGTATTACGGTTTGGGAAATTCAAAAAACGGTATCGTTCACGTTATCGGGCCCGAAAACGGTTTCACACAACCGGGAATGACCATTGTTTGCGGCGACAGCCACACTTCCACACACGGCGCTTTCGGAGCCATTGCCTTCGGCATTGGAACGAGCGAAGTGGAAATGGTGTTGTCTTCGCAAAGTATTTTGCAAACGCGCCCCAAAACAATGCGCATCAATTTTGAAGGAAAACTCGCCCACGGCGTGAGCGCCAAAGATATGGCGTTATATATGATTTGGCAATTGACCACCGGAGGAGCCACCGGTTATTTTGTGGAATACGCGGGTGAAGCCGTGCGTAACCTCACAATGGAAGAACGAATGACGTTGTGTAATCTGAGTATTGAAATGGGTGCCCGTGGCGGCTTGATCGCCCCCGACGAAACCACGTTCAATTACCTCAAAGGTCGTGAATTCGCGCCGAAAGACGAAAAATGGGACGAAGCGTTGGCTTATTGGAAAACGTTGAAAACCGATGATGGAGCAGTTTTCGACAAAGAAGTTACTTTCGACGCATCGGAAATAAAACCGATGGTTACTTACGGAACCAACCCCGGAATGGGAATGCCTATTGACGGAGCTATTCCTGAGTTGAATGATATTGACGAAGCCGGAAAAATATCGTTCGAAAAATCATTAAAATATATGGACTTTGCGCCCGGCGAAAAATTGGAAGGAAAATCCATCGATTATGTTTTTTTGGGCAGTTGTACCAACGGCCGTATCGAAGATTTTCGTGTATTTTCCAACTACGTAAAAGGAAAAAAGAAAGCCGATAACGTAACGGCTTGGCTCGTTCCCGGAAGTTGGCAGGTTCGCAAACAAATTGAAGCCGAAGGCTTGGATAAGATTTTAGAAGAGGCCGGTTTCGAGTTGCGCCAACCCGGATGCTCGGCCTGTTTGGCGATGAATGACGACAAAGTTCCGGCAGGAAAATATGCAGTTTCCACTTCCAACCGAAATTTTGAAGGAAGACAAGGCCCCGGAGCCCGCACTATTTTGGCAAGCCCGTTGGTGGCGGCAGCGGCGGCGATAAACGGAAAAATAACGGCCCCCTAAATCCCCCGAAGGGGGACTTTAACGGTCTTAAACTAATTAAAATTACACGAACAAATAACCGTTTCCCTCACGGTTTTCTCCCTTTGGGGGAATAAAAGGGGGCTTATAATGGAGAAATTTTCAACAATAGTTAGTACTTACGTTCCGCTTCCCATTGAGAATGTGGACACAGACCAAATAATTCCGGCCCGATTCCTGAAAGCCACCACGCGCGACGGTTTCGGTAATAATCTATTCGCCGATTGGCGATACAATAAAGACGGCAGTCCTAAAACCGATTTCGTATTAAATAATCCCGTTTACGGCGGCGAAATATTGGTCGCCGGAAAAAATTTCGGTAGCGGAAGCAGCCGCGAGCACGCAGCTTGGGCAATAGAGGGATATGGTTTTAAAGTGGTGGTATCGAGCTTTTTTGCCGATATTTTCAAGAACAATGCGCTCAACAACGGATTATTGCCCGTAGTTGTCAGCGAATCGTTTTTAGCGGAACTCTTCAATAATGTTCAGACAAATCCCAAAGCTACGCTTACCGTAAACCTTGAGAAGCAGACAATAACGAACAACGAAAACGGGAAAACGGAATCGTTCGAAATAAATCCGTACAAAAAAGAATGCTTGCTGAAAGGTTTGGACGATATCGATTTTCTTTTGTCGAACAAAGATAAAATTGAAGAATACGAACAGAATCGTCCCTTTGTTTATTAACGCTCTAATGTAGGTTATCACAAATGGAAAAGCGAAAAATAGAAATAATGGACACCACGTTGCGCGACGGCGAACAAACCTCCGGCGTATCATTTGCCGCGCAGGAGAAAGTGAGCGTGGCGCGTTTGCTCATCGAAGACCTCAACGTTGACCGCGTGGAAATTGCTTCGGCGCGCGTTTCCGAAGGCGAGTTTAAATCGGTTCAAAAAGTGGCAAAGTGGGCGCAGGAATACGGGCACGTGGATAAATTGGAGGTGTTGGGGTTTGTTGATGGCGGCGCATCACTGCAATGGATTTCAAATGCCGGTTGCCGCGTTATCAACCTTCTCTGCAAAGGCTCATTGAAACATTGTAAGTATCAGCTTCGGAAAACCGTTCAGGAACATTTGCAAGATATCCGCGATACCATTGCAATGGCGCAGGAAATGGGCATCAACGTGAACGTTTATTTGGAAGATTGGTCTAACGGGATGCGCGATTCCAAAGAATACGTATTCGAGATGATGGACGGTTTGAAAGAGCAACCCGTGATGCGGTTTATGCTTCCCGATACATTGGGCGTGTTGAATCCTAACCTCACGGCGCAGTTTTGTTCCGAAATGATTTCTCGTTATCCCGGTTTACACTTCGATTTTCACGCGCACAACGATTACGATTTGGCGGTTGCCAATGTTTTCGAAGCCGTAAAAGCCGGCGTAAAAGGCGTACACGTTACCGTAAACGGATTGGGAGAACGCGCCGGAAATGCGCCTCTCACAAGCGTTATTGCCCTGTTTCACGACCATATGAAGCTCGAAACCAACATCGATGAATCCAAACTCTACAACGTGAGCAAAGTGGTGGAGAGCTATTCGGGCGTACGCATCCCAAACAACAAACCCGTTATCGGCGACAATGTGTTTACCCAAGTGGCGGGCGTTCACGCCGATGGAGATAAAAAGAAAAACCTCTATTTTAATGAGTTAATGCCGGAGCGTTTCGGCCGTTTTCGCGAGTACGCGCTCAGCAAAAATGCGGGGCGTTCCAACATCATCAAAAATTTGGAGGCGTTAGGTATTCAACTCGACGACGAATCTACCCGAAAAGTAACGCAGCGCGTTATCGAATTAGGCGACAAAAAAGAGATCGTAAGCCTCGATGAATTGCCGTACATCGTTTCCGATGTGTTGAAAAACGGAATCGACAATCAAGATATTCAAATACTTAATTACTCGCTCAACCTTACCGACGGAATGCGCCCCACCGCAACGGTGAAAATATCCATTCACGGTGAAGTACATCAGGAATCGGCAGCGGGCGAAGGCCAATACCACGCGTTTTCCAAAGCGATGTATAAGATTTACAGAAAACTAAATAAACCCACGCCCGAATTACTCGATTACGTGGTGGTAATCCCGCCCGGAGGCAAAACGAATGCTTACGTGCAGAGCATCATTACGTGGAAATTCGACGGTAAAGTGTTTAAAACCCGCGCGTTGGATGTAGACCAAACCGTGGCGGCCATTAAAGCGACAATGAAAATGCTGAATATGATTGAGAAAGGGAATATTCCGGTATTGAATAATTTGAATTTACCGTAAAATAAGAAATTAGAAGTCAGAAATTAGAAGTTAGAATAAAGTAGTGCCCTTTTGTTTGATAGTCTGATAGTTTTATATCGTCTATCTTGCTTCTTGGCTCTTGATTCTTTTCAAAATAGAAATTAGAATATGAACATAAAAATTGCAGTTCTTCCCGGAGACGGAATCGGTCCCGAAATTACCAAACAGGCTTTGAATGTTACGGAAGCCATATGCGAAAAGTTTGGACATACGTTAGCGTACAAAGAAGCCATTGTAGGCGCGTGCGCCATCGATAAGGTTGGTGATCCGTATCCACCCGAAACGCACGAATTATGTATGCAATCCGATGCTGTTCTTTTCGGTGCTATCGGCCATCCGCGTTTCGATAACGATCCCAACGCTAAAGTCCGTCCCGAGCAAGGACTACTTCGTATGCGCAAACAGTTGGGGTTGTATGGAAATATTCGCCCGGTGATGACGTTTCCATCGCTGATTCACAAATCACCTCTCCGTGCCGATTTGGTGGAAGGAGCCGATTTTGTCTGCATTCGCGAACTTACAGGAGGAATGTATTTCGGCCGTCCGCAAGGCAGAAGCGAAGACGGAAACACCGCTTACGATACGTGCGTTTACACACGCGAAGAAGTGGAACGTATTTTACACTTGGCCTACAAATTTGCCGGACAACGCCGCAAAAAAGTAACCGTTGTGGACAAAGCGAACGTTATTGCAACATCGCGTCTGTGGCGACAAATTGCACAAGAAATCGCACCGCAATATCCCGATATCGAAACCGAATATATGTTTGTTGATAATGCCGCTATGCGCATTATTCAATGGCCGAAGAGTTTCGATGTGCTCGTTACCGAAAACCTTTTCGGCGACATCCTTACCGATGAGGCATCCGTTATAACCGGTTCGCTTGGAATGTTGCCCTCGGCATCTATCGGTTTGCATACATCGGTTTTTGAACCCATTCACGGATCATATCCGCAAGCTGCCGGCAAAAATATCGCCAATCCGTTGGCAACAATTCTTTCCGCCGCGCTGATGTTCGAGTACGGTTTCAATTTAATGGAAGAAGGCGCATTAATTCGCCGTGCCGTTGCGGCAAGTATGGATGCCGGAATTGTTACCGAAGATATTGCCGATGGCGGAAAAGCGTATTCCACAAGTGAAGTGGGAGAGTGGATTGTGAAATGGATTAAGAATCAAGATTAAAGAACAAAGACTTTTAACCCCTCCCCACTTTGTGGGACTCCCCTTACAATAAGGGGTTACGAAACAGAATTATGGATAATAAAAAGATATTACGCAGCGCCACTTCTACCCAAGGCCGCCGAATGGCCGGTGCCCGCGCCTTATGGCGTGCCAATGGAATGACGCGTAAACAAATGGGAAAGCCCATTATCGCGATAGTTAATTCGTTTACGCAATTTGTGCCGGGGCATACCCATTTGCACCAAATTGGACAAATGGTGAAAGCCGAAATAGAAAAACTGGGCTGCTTTGCCGCCGAATTCAATACCATTGCCGTGGACGACGGTATCGCGATGGGACACGACGGAATGTTGTATTCGCTTCCCTCGCGCGATTTAATTGCCGACAGCGTGGAATATATGATCAACGCGCACAAAGCAGACGCAATGGTTTGCATCAGCAATTGCGATAAAATAACGCCGGGAATGTTAATGGCGGCCATGCGATTGAATATTCCCGCTATTTTTGTGTCAGGAGGCCCGATGGAGGCCGGAAAAATCGGCGATGAGCAGGTAGATCTGGTTGACGCGATGATTGAGTCGGCCGACGAATCGGTTTCCGACGAACGCGTAGCGCAACTCGAACAATTGGCGTGTCCAACCTGCGGATCTTGCTCGGGAATGTTTACCGCCAACTCGATGAACTGCCTCAACGAAGCCATCGGATTGGCGTTGACAGGGAATGGTACAGTGGTTGCCACGCACGCAAATCGCAAAGGGCTGTTTATAAAAGCAGCCCAACAGATTGTGGAAAACGCCAACCGATATTATTTTGATGGCGACGAAAGTGTGTTGCCACGAAATATCGCCACAAAAACTGCTTTTCACAACGCGATGACGCTCGATATCGCGATGGGCGGCTCCACAAATACCATTTTGCACTTGCTCGCCATTGCTCACGAAGCCGAAGTAGATTTTACGATGGACGACATCGATGCGCTTTCGCGCAAAGTTCCGTGCATTTGTAAAGTGGCGCCCAATACCAAAAAATACCACATTCAGGATGTAAATCGCGCAGGAGGAATTATGGGAATTATGGGTGAATTGGCGAAAGGAGGATTAATAGATACAACGGTTCATCGCGCCGACGGATTAACATTGAAACAAGCCATTGAGAAATACGATATTACTGCACAAAACATAGGCGAAGAAGCGAAAATAATTTACTCCTCAGCTCCCGGAAATCGTTATAACATTGTAATGGGATCGCAAAATGCGCAGTACAAAGAATTGGACACTGACAGAGCCGAAGGCTGCATCCGCAACGTTGAAAACGCTTATACCAAAGACGGCGGACTCGCCATCCTGAAAGGAAATATCGCTGAAAATGGCTGTGTGGTAAAAACCGCCGGAGTGGACGAAAGCATTTGGAAATTTTCGGGAATGGCGAAAGTTTTTCATTCGCAGGATGAGGCTTGCGAAGGAATTTTAGAAGGAAAAGTAGAGTCGGGAGATGTGGTCGTTATCGTTTACGAAGGGCCGAAAGGCGGACCGGGAATGCAAGAAATGCTTTACCCAACATCGTACATCAAAGCCCGCCATCTTGGAAAAGAGTGTGCGTTGATTACCGACGGGCGATTCTCGGGTGGCACATCGGGGCTTTCCATCGGGCATATTTCGCCCGAAGCCGCTGCCGGAGGTGCAATCGGTTTGGTAAAAGACGGTGACATTATTGAAATCGATATTCCAAACAGAAGTATCAATTTGAAAATTTCGGATTCTGAATTATCGGAAAGAAGAAAAACAGAAGAATCAAAAGGTAAAAACGCGTTTACACCCAATCGCGAAAGAAAAGTATCGAAAGCGTTACAGGTTTACGCGAAATTTGCAAGTTCTGCCGATTTGGGTGCAGTGAGAATTATTTAAAGTTTTAAGTTCAAAGTTCAAGGTCTGAAGTTTCCTTGCTCTTTGTTCCAAAATCTATCATAAGATGAAAGAAGAACAAAACAAATCTGTTATTTCCGGCAGCGAAGCGCTCATAAAGTCGCTGCTTGCCGAAGGCGTAGATACAATGTTTGGTTATCCGGGTGGCGCTATTATGCCCGTTTTCGACGCGCTCTACGACCATAAAGAAGATATACGCCACATTCTTGTTCGTCACGAACAAGGTGCCGTTCACGCTGCTCAGGGTTACGCCCGCGTTTCAAAAAAAGTCGGCGTCGCGCTGGTAACTTCGGGTCCCGGAGCTACAAATGCCATTACCGGAATAACCGATGCGATGATGGATAGCACACCCTTGGTCGTAATTTCGGGTCAAGTTGCATCGAGCCTTCTCGGATCGGATGCTTTTCAGGAAGCCGATGTGATTGGCGTAACGCAACCCATAACCAAATGGGCGTATCAGGTGCGCAAAGCCGAAGAAATACCGTGGGCGGTTTCGCGGGCGTTTTATATCGCCAAGAGCGGCCGTCCGGGGCCGGTGGTACTCGATATCGCCAAAGATGCACAAATCAATAAATGCGAATATTCGTATCAGAAAGTTGATTTTTTGCGTAGTTATCAGCCTCAACCTGATATAGAAGACGATAAAATAAAAATGGCTGCGGCCATCATCAACGATGCCAAAAAGCCATTTGCGTTGGTTGGGCAGGGCGTTATTCTGGGTAATGCGGAGAAGGAATTGATAGACTTCTTGGAGAAAGGCAATATTCCGTTCGGATCCACTATTTTAGGCTTGTCCGCCGTCCCCACCAATCATCCGCTCAATCACGGAATGTTGGGAATGCACGGAAATGTATCGCCGAATATGAAAACCAACGAGTGCGATGTGCTTATAGCTATCGGAATGCGGTTTGACGACCGTGTTACCGGCGATTTAAAAACCTATGCCAAGCAGGCAAAGGTGATCCATTTTGATATCGATCAGGCTGAAATGGATAAAAATGTAACAACCACCGTAAAAGTGCTTGGCGACGCAAAAAAAACACTTCCTTTAGTGAAAGAATTAATCGAAAAGAAATCGGATAACGCGTGGAACGATGAATTCAAGCCATACGAAGAGAAAGAGTTTGAGTGCGTCATAAACAACGAATTATTTCCTAAAAATGGCGGTGAAATAAAAATGGGAGAAGTAGTGAATAAAGTAACCGAAGCCACCGAAAACAAAGCAATTTGCGTTACCGACGTGGGGCAACATCAAATGATGGCTACACGTTATTTCAAATACACGCAATCGCGTAGTATGGTTACGTCGGGTGGTTTGGGAACGATGGGATTCGGGCTTCCTGCCGGAATCGGAGCCAAATACGGTGCCCCCGACCGTACGGTGTGTATTTTTGTAGGTGACGGTGGTTTTCAAATGACCATTCAGGAACTTGGAACCATTATGGAGTATGGAATCGATGTGAAGATCATCCTCCTGAACAATAATTTTTTGGGAATGGTGCGTCAATGGCAGGAATTGTTTTTCGATGAACGTTATTCGGAAACACATCTCAAAAACCCCGATTTCATTAAAATCGCCGATGCGTACGGAATTCAAGGGCAAAAAGTTACCGAACGCAAGAATTTAGACGCGGCCATTGCCGAAATGCTTAATCACGACGGCGCTTATTTGCTTGAAGTGCAAGTAGAAACCAAAGGAATGGTTTATCCGATGGTTCCATCGGGTGGCTGTGTAACGGATATTTTGCTTGGAAACGGAAACAAAATATAATAGTTGTACATAGTAGTTCGCAGAAATCCGTTTTTAAACGGGCAACCTAAGAACAATAAACTGTAAATTCAATAAAATTATGGAAGAAAATACATTATATACCATCACCGTTTTCTCAGAAAACACGGTGGGCGTGCTCAATCAAATCACTGCAATTTTTACGCGCAGGCAGTTGAATATTGAAACGTTATCGGTTTCACCGTCAGCTATAAAAGGCATTCATAAATTCACCATTACGGCTTATTCAAATTCCGAAGAAGCGGTGAAAAAATTGGTGCGGCAAATCGATAAAAGGGTAGATATACTAAAATCGTATTACAACACCAACGAAGAACTTGTGCATCAGGAGTTAGCACTGTATAAATTGGCTACCGAAAAGGTTTTGGAGCACGGTGGAGTGGAGTATCTGATTCGGAAATACAACATTCGCGTGTTGGAGATTACCAAAGATAACGTAGTGTTTCTCAAAGCCGGGCATTATGACGAAACGCAGGCACTTTTTGATGAATTGGCCGAGAAAATCGGTGTACTGCAATTCATTCGTTCGGGAAGAATCGCTATTACCAAATCTCCTGTTGAACGTTTAAGTGATATGTTGGCGAAAAGAGAAGAACAGAAAACTGAAATTACCAATTAATAATTACGAATTACTAATCATACAACCAAACGCAGAATTTTTTGGCTTTAACCGTCTTGATTCTTAGCTTTTGGTTATAACAATCTAAAATATGGCAAAAATGAATTTTGGCGGGGTTGAAGAAAACGTAGTAACCCGCGAAGAATTTCCGTTGAGCAAAGCTCAGGAAGTATTAAAAAATGAAACAATCGCTGTGATCGGTTATGGCGTACAGGGACCGGGACAGTCATTAAACTTGCGCGACAACGGTTTTAACGTCATTGTTGGACAGCGCAAAGGCGGTAAAACGTGGGACAAAGCCGTTGCCGACGGTTGGGTACCGGGCGAAACGCTTTTCGAGATAGAAGAGGCGTGCGAACGGGCAACTATTATACAATACCTGCTTTCGGATGCAGCACAAATTGAAGTTTGGCCTCGCATTAAACCTTATTTAACCGCCGGAAAAGCGTTGTATTTCTCGCACGGATTCGGGATTACCTATAAAGAACGCACCGGAATTATTCCGCCTGCGGATGTGGACGTGATTTTGGTTGCGCCTAAAGGTTCGGGAACTTCGTTGCGTAGAATGTTTTTGGAAGGCCGTGGTTTGAACTCTTCATACGCCATTTTCCAAGACGCTACCGGTCGTGCATTTGAACGCGTTGTGGCGTTGGGTATCGGCGTTGGTTCGGGATATTTATTCGAAACCGATTTTAAACGCGAAGTATATTCCGACCTTACCGGTGAACGTGGAACGCTCATGGGCGCCATTCAGGGTTTGTTGCTCGCGCAATATGAAGTGCTTCGCGAAAACGGACACACTCCATCGGAAGCGTTTAACGAAACGGTGGAAGAATTAACCCAATCGTTGATGCCGCTTTTCGCCGAAAACGGAATGGATTGGATGTACGCCAATTGTTCCACAACTGCGCAACGCGGCGCGTTGGATTGGATGACACCGTTCCACGATGCTACCAAACCTGTTTTCGAAAAACTGTACAAAGAAGTGGCAAGCGGTAACGAAGCCCAGCGCTCCATTGATACCAACTCCAAACCCGATTATCGAGAAGGATTGGACGCTGAACTTAAAGCCTTGCGCGAAAGCGAAATGTGGCAAACGGGTGCGGTGGTTAGAAAATTGCGACCGGAAAATAATTGATGTTTGTGTGATGACCAATATAGAGACGTGGTAAATGCCGCGTCTCTTTTTTTTGCATTTTCACCAATTCTTTCCTACCTTTGGACTGCTATCAAATCTAAACCCTAAAATAAAAATGAATCTACTCCAACAACTAAAAAATTACACACAAGTAGTTGCCGATACCGGTGATTTTGCTTCCATTGAAGCGTACAAACCGGTGGACGCCACCACTAACCCCTCGCTAATTTATGCCGCGTCACAAGACGAAAAGTACAAACATTTAATTGATGATGCCATTGATTTTGCCGGAAAATCATCGTCGGACAAAACCGAACAATTATCGAAAGCGATGGATAAATTGGCGGTAAATTTCGGATTGGAAATTCTTAAAATCGTTCCCGGACGCGCTTCTACCGAGGTGGATGCCCGTTTATCTTTTGATACGGAAGCCACGGTGAAAAAAGCCCGCGAAATTATCGCTCTTTACGAAGAAAACGGTATTTCGCGTGAACGCATTTTAATCAAAATCGCCTCCACATGGGAAGGCATTAAAGCGGCCGAAATTGTAGAAAAAGAAGGTATTCATTGCAATTTAACATTGCTTTTCTCTCAAGCGCAAGCCATTGCGTGTGCCGAAGCAGACGTGCGCCTCATTTCTCCTTTTGTGGGACGAATTTTGGATTGGCATAAAAAAGACCGCGGTGTAGCGGACATTCCGGCAGCGGAAGATCCGGGTGTAATTTCGGTAACCAACATTTTCAACTATTACAAAAAGTTCGGTTATTCCACGCAGGTAATGGGCGCGAGTTTCCGCAATATTGGTGAAATTTGCGAATTGGCCGGAAGCGACCTGTTGACTATTTCTCCCAAGTTATTACAAGAGTTGGAGCAAACAGAAGGTACGTTGGAGAAAAAATTGGATGCTGAAAAAGCTAAATCAATGGATATCGAAAAAATCCCGATGGACGAAAAAACTTTCCGTTGGATGATGAACGAAGACGCTATGGCAACCGAAAAACTGGCCGAAGGCATTCGCAACTTTACCAAAGATTTAATTAAACTGGAGAAACAGATTGCGGAGATGTTGTGATGCTGTTGGTAGAGACGTAGCATACTGCGTCTCTACCTATATTTATTATTTATAAGCCGGGTTTTGTTCATCTTCCAAAGCCGGATTGGCATTAATTTCGTCCTGAAAAATCGGTAAAACGATCTTCCCAAAAGTACGGTCAATTGTTTTTGGACGTGTGCTTATTGGAACATCCTGAAAATCATCGTTAAACTCAATTGTTTTATTTAGACGGATCATGTCGAAAAAGCGATGTCCTTCACAAAACAGTTCCTTGCTGCGCTCATCAAGGATCATATCTTCCGTTATTGTTGCTGCGGTTGCAGTAGGAAGAGTAGGAGCGCGTTTACGGATCTCGTTCAAATATCCTACTGCTAATCCTCTATCGGGCGTGCTTGCACGCAGTGCCGCTTCTGCGGCTATGAGATAAATTTCAGAGAGTCGGATAACTTTAATATTCACAGCAGTTTCCGTTTCTTTCCCATCGCCGGGAAATGAACCGTCCTGACGAATAACGCCTCCCATATATTTGTAACAAGAGCCCTTTCGGAGAGTTTTTGTGTCGTGCCAATATTCGTCATTATCCATTATGCCCCAGCGAACATCGTCGGGATCTTCGCCCAATCGATTGAGGAAATAATCGCTCGCCAAAAAATATCCGGAAGCTCCCGTTTTCTGACTGTATCTCATCAGATAATAGCCGAGGGAAGTTGAACGCAAATCGGATTCATTGGGAACGATACCTATTTCGAAAATGGATTCCGGAGCAAATTGTTTGCTCCAAGAATCTACCCATTCTGCTGGTTTGTAGAGTTCATATTTTTTGCTGTCGATAATTTCTTTGGCTGCTGAAAGTGCTCCTTTAAAATCTTCCATATACAGTTTTACGCGTGCCTCAACGGCAAGATTACCGTAATAACCAATATAGCCGTTTTGAGCGGTTTTGTTGGCTTCGAGTAACGCTTTTCCTGCCGATAGGTCTGCCAGTATTTGAGTGTAAATTTCTTCTACGGTAGCTCGCTGCAATTGGGCATCGCTTCCTAATGTCGTAATTGCTTTTGGAACTCCCAACGATGATTTGTTATGATTGTAGGGCAGTCCGTACAAGCGAACCAAATCGAAATAAATCAGCGCACGTAAAGTGAATGCTTGCCCTTCGTAATCATCATATTCTGTTCCACCGTCTTTTTTTAACCGATCGATGTTTTCCAATAAATTGTTTATCTGCATGATACAATAATATCCAACCGTCCAAAATCCCGAATAAGTACCGCTTGTGGCGGTATGGTTAAACGAGTAAAGTCCGTCTAAGCCACGTCCGGCGGAATAAATGGTAAGATCGCCGCCTTTTGCATCGCCGTACATAAAAAAGTTGCGTCCGTAATACGATGACGAAGTCATTGAGCTCATTATTCCGTTAATGGCTACTTTGGCATCGGCAGGAGTTGCGATGGCGCCTTCGGCGTTGCCCGAGTTTGTTGGTTGCATATTGAGGAAATCATCACACGACGGGAGTGCGAATATTGTAAAAAATAGAATGAATATTGAATAAGTTATATGTTTCATTTTTTGTCCTCCTTCAGATTAAAATTTCAAATCGATACCAAATACAAATGTTTTTCCAATGGGTGTTTCCCAACCGCGTGTGCCGTATTCGTTCACTTCGGGATCCGCTTCTTTATATTTTGAGGCTGTCCAGATGTTGCTTGCGTTAAAAAATATGCGTGCATCGTTTACAAATGTTTTTATTAAATACGGTTTCGGCAAAGAATAACTAAGTGAAATATTTTTTAAACGTACAAAACTTGCATCGTGCATATGGCGGGAACTGTATTGCATCGCATCGGTCAGGTCGTTTCCGTCGAGGCGAGGCTGAGTGCCGTCAGGATTGCTTTCCGTCCACATATTTTCGTAGTAGCTTTTTGCACGGATTCGTTCCCAGTAGTAGCCGTCGTCTGCAACGTCTTTGTAGGCTCCGTCATATAATTTACCGCCGATTTTATATATGAAATTCAAGCCGAGAGTGATTTCTTTATACGAAACATTTGTATTGAAACCACCGCTCACTTTCGGCATCACATCCCCCAAAATAACATAATTTGCCTGGCGATAATCATACGTTGCACCGCGCCCGTTGTGTTGAAAGTCACCGGCCGCCGGATCATTTTCATCATTTACGTAATATACGCTTCTGCCATTAGTCTTATCAACTCCGGCCCATTCGTATCCGTAAAGCGCCAAAGTTGATTCGCCTTCGCGATAGATATATTGTGCGCGGGAGTCGGAACCGGTTGGATCGTACCAGATAATATCCGCGCCGTTATAAAGTTTGGTAACCTTCGATTTGATAAATGCCGCGTTGATCCCTGCAAACCAATTCCATCCGTTCTTATTGTTGAGGATATCGCCGGATAATTCAATTTCAATACCTTTGTTGTTGATTTGTCCGATATTTTTCAGAGCCGAACTAAATCCGGTAACGGTAGAAATGGGTACGTCTTGCAACAAGTCTTTCGAGTCGCGGTTGAAATACTCTACTGTTCCTCTCAATCGCTGGCTGAATAATCCGAAATCGAGGCCGATGTTGTTTGTGTAACTCGTTTCCCAAGATAGATCGTTGTTGCCAACGGTATTTAGCGTTCCTCCGGGATTATTCATGTATTTTGCCGTGAATCCCATCAAACTCATGTATCCGTAGTTGCTTGCAGGCAATGTTCCGTTTACGCCGTATGAGGCCCGGATGCGAAGGTCGCTGATTACAGGATTGTCTTGCATAAATTTTTCACCAGCTATTCTCCACGAGCCGGCAACAGACCAGAAATTACCCCATCTGTGTTCGGGGTCGAGCCGGGAGGAACCGTCGCGTCTGAATGATGTCGACGCATAATATCGTTGGGCGTAATTATAATCGATTTTTGACAGCACCGAAACCATTGAATTTCCCCAACTGTATGCAGATGAAGTTTGTGTTCCGGCAGTCGCCACGGTATGCAACGTGCTGGTTGGCAGGTTATTTCCTGTTGCACGGACAAAATCAGTCGTGTTTTTCTCCGCTTCGAAGCCGATCAGCGTGCCCACAGAATGATCCTCAAATGTTTCATTGTAATTGGCTGTTGTAGAAGAAACCATTTTTTCGTAAACGGTACGCATTTCATGGACTGCTCCGTTTGTAGCAGCGCCCGAGAAAT
Source organism: Bacteroidota bacterium (assembly GCA_023424395.1). Lineage (GTDB taxonomy): Bacteria > Bacteroidota > Bacteroidia > Bacteroidales > Dysgonomonadaceae > JAFADY01. The sequence continues at coordinate 68,188 of JAFADY010000063.1, forward strand.
GGTTTGCGCTGAAATAAATGTGATCCTTAACCGTCGTATTATCGTAAGAGAAAATGGAACGTACATTCAGTTGAGGCAAAATATGCAGTACGGCGGTTTGCGTTGCCGAAAGGCGATTGTTGGCGGATTTGTTTTCCCACTGTTCGTCATAATAAATACCGTTGTAAGCGTAGCTTCCGTAACGAGTTTTCAAAGGTTCATCTGTTTTGTAATCGGTAGGCCAGTACAGTCTCCAAAGCAAATTTCGGGTTTGCATGAAATAATTTGAGCCGGTGTTTCGTGTATCGTTGAAACCTTCGTTGGTAGTGCGTGACAAACTTACGTTGGTGCCAATTTCAAAAAAACTGCCTACTTTTTGTGTGAGGTTTACACGACCCGAAACACGGTCGAAATTATTTTTACGAAGCCGCCCTTCGTCTTTTGTATAAGAGAGGGACGTGTAGTAATTAGTGGTTGGTGTAGCGCCGCTAACCGACAGATCGTGTGTTTGATATACTGCCGTGCGGAAATAGGCGTTTTCCCAATCGAAGAAAGTTCCTCCGCGTCCCGAATCGTCGTACTCGGTAATATTTACATTTTCGTACAATCCTGCTCCGCTGGTTGCAAACGAGTAACCGTGCTTGTTAAACCTTCGGTTTAATTGTGAAAGAGCGTAAGTGTTGGCTTCCTCAATGGTACGACCGTTGGAGGTACGATAATCGTGAAAAACCATATATAGCATATTCACTTGCTCCTGAGTTCCGGCGGGTTCATAATTGTCTGTTGCCCAGCCGGGGGTAAATCCAACCGATGATTTCAGGCTGACAACAGGTTTTCCTTCTTTTCCTTTTTTGGTGGTGATCAAAATAACGCCGTTGGCAGCGCGGGAGCCGTATAATGATGAAGCCGCTGCGTCTTTAAGAACGGAAATTGATTCGATATCTTCGGGATTGAGAGAATTCATCACGTTATTGGTCGTGTATGTGTAATCCCCCATTTGTCCAACGCTTCCCGAAACAACCGGCACACCGTCTATTACATAAAGCGGCTCGTTGCTGGCGTTCATCGAGCCGTTGCCTCGAATGCGAATGTTTGGAGCAGAACCTGCTTGGCCTGTTGAGGTTGTGATTTGCACCCCTGCAATTTTACCGTTCAGGGCGTTTTCGAAACTGGTGGTAGGTAGATCTTTAATTGCGTCTGCTCTCACAACCGAAGCGGAGCCTGTGAAACTACTTCTTCGCGCAGTTCCATAGGCAACAACCATTACCTCGTCCAGCATTTCCGAATCGGTTTGCAACGCGATCGTAACATTCGGCGCTATAGTTACCTCTGTAGTTTGCATGCCCACATAGGAAATTTGGAGTGTTCGGGCAGTATTCGGCACGTTTGCTATAGAGAAGCGCCCCTCAACGTCGGTTACACTTCCTAAAGATGTTCCTTTAACCAACACTGTGGCTCCAACAACAGGTTGATTGTCTTCCGCCGAAATTACTCTACCGGCAATTGTGGAAGTTTGAGCCCGGGCAAAGCCTATACTCATGACAAAACAGACAAGCCATAAGATAAATTTTTCTTTCGCATGTTTCATGTTAATTGGGTTTTAAAAGTTCACTATTTTTAGCAGTTGATCCGCAAAGTTAAGAAATATTTTTAAACCGGATGAAAATAAAGTTAAATAGTTTTAGTTTGTAATTTATTAAACGATAATATTCTGAAATCGATTTTTTATGGAAAAAACGTGAAATTTATTCGGGGATGATGTTATCGAGCATTTCGTCTCCGTTTTTTTGTTACTTTTGCTTGATGCAAAATACAGGAAAAATAGTTATTTTAATTGGGATAATACTAATAGTTGCCGGAATTGTGTTGTGGCTTTACGGTGATAAATTGCCGTTCCTGGGCAGGTTGCCCGGCGATATTCGGGTGGAAAAAGAGAACGTACGTTTTTATTTCCCGATCACTACCATGATTTTGTTGAGCGTGGCTATCAGCCTTATTTTGTGGATTATCAGGAAGATTGGCGGAATGTTCTGAAGAAAAAAGTCGATGGAAACATTTCTTTTCCGGCGGTATTAATTTCTAAATCGACATTTTCTTTCCCGCCAGTGCTATTTTCTCTCCCGACGTAGCAAATTCCGACAGCTATAACAGTATTTTCCGCTTAAAACGGCGGGTTTTACTCTTCTTTCGTTAAATCCAGTTTCTCGTCGTCCTTTCCTCGGTCGAAAAACATTTTGCGGAGCGGGTTTCGACGCGCTTCATCGAAGGCTTTGCGATTGTTGAATATGTCGATAGCCATGTAAATGGCTTGACGAAAAGATTCTTCCGAAGCTTCGCCCTTTCCGGCAATGTCGTAAGCCGTGCCATGGTCGGGCGATGTGCGCACTACGGAAAGTCCGGCGGTATAATTTACACCCGATTCCATCGCGATGGTTTTAAACGGGATCAATCCCTGATCGTGATACATGGCCAGTACAGCATCGAATTCGTTGTATCTTCCGGTTCCGAAAAAGCCGTCGGCAGCGAAAGGGCCGGCGCATAGTATGCCCGCTTCCTGCGCAGCTTTCACGGCAGGAGCGATAATTTGGAGCTCCTCTTTCCCCAATAATCCGTTTTCTCCGGCATGAGGATTCAATCCCAACACCGCGATGCGTGGGTTTTCCACCCGAAAATCGCGTCTTAACGATAGGTCGAGCGTTTTTAATTTCTCCGAGATCAACTCTTTCGAAATTTTCGCCGAAACTTCGGAGATGGGAACATGAGCAGTTACCAGCGCCACGCGTAAGTTATCGGCAGCGAGGATCATTAACGCTTTTTCTCCATTGCCTGCGAAACGTTCTTGTAAAAACTCGGTATGGCCGGGGAAATTAAACTGTTGGTTTTGAATGGTATCCTTATTAATTGGCAATGTAACCAAAACATCTATTTTGCCGTTATTTAAATCGTTTGCGGCATTATCCAGGGCAACAAAAGCAGAGTCTCCAGCCTGATCGGTCGGCATTCCCAAATCAATTTTTGTTTCTTCCTTTACACAATTGATGAGGTTGATCTTTCCTTCATGGCACTGGTCTATATGATTGACAATATTAAAATTAACAGTTTTGTTATCCAATACTTTTCTGTGATAAGAAGCCGATTTTGACGATCCGTAAATGATAGGATTGAACATTTCCTGTAAACGCTCATCTGAAAAGGCTTTCAGCAATATTTCGTAGCTCACGCCGTTGATGTCTCCATGCGTGATGCCTACTTTTATTTGTTCTGACATATATAACTTAGTTGTTTTCTGATTTTTTTTCGGGGATATTGATGGTGTACAGCGATGCTTCCATGTTGCGTATCAGGTTTCGCTTGTTGGTTTCGGGAGCGTAAACGAAAACTTCGGCTATAATAACCATATTTGTTTGCTCATTCACGAAAGCGTGCATCACGAAAGGGCCTCCCATCATGTCGTTGGTCATTTCCCACAATCCGCGTAATTCGGCACGAAACAATCCGTTCAAATCCATTTTTTTGTATTCGGGTTGATAAGGAACCATGGCGGTTTTCATCACGGAATTGTTTGAACCTGTGATGTATTTACCCAATACGCTGTCGCGTATGGCGATGAGTGAATCTTTTTCAAAAACTTTTTCTGAGGTGTAAGGAAACTGATAAATAACTATATCGCGGCGGCTTTGCGGAGCGTTGTTCGTAGCCCAGTAAAAGTTGTTTTCTTCCTCGATATTTGAAATGCCTTTCGGATAATGCATGTTGATGCCGAAAACTTGTTGAATGCGGGTTTGCGGCGTTCCGGAAGATTTGATCAACCAATCGGCGGTGCGCTCCAACTCTTTGTTAAGGATGTAATTTATGATGGCGTCGCTGTTTTGGGTAACAAAATTAGAAAAAGAGGCGCTGTCGGGCGCTTTTATCGTCATGATCACTTGTCCCATAGCATATTTATCGATTTCCGATGAAATTTTCGGTGCGGAATATAAATTGGAGATTTCGGGCACAATTATATTTCGCGCCATTTTAAATGTGCTCGTGAAATTATTGGGAGTGATCTGTAAAATTTTGAAATTCGGTTCTATCTGCGGCAAGCCTTTCGCGGGCGAATTCAATACATCGAAAAGCGCTCTTCCAGCGGAGCCTTCCCATGCGTTTTCATCCATAATTACCAACACTTCGTTTGCCGTTGAAGATGCCGATAAAAAACCGCCTCCGTCGCAGGAAATGAATAAAATTGCGGCACAACTTATTGATAGGAATACGTTTAAAAGTTTCATAATATTTTATTTAGGAATTGTTTCGTTTAACAAAAATACAATAAATTGCGACGAAACGAAATAATTTGCTCCTATTTATAATTATTTATGATTTTTTCGTAGAAACTCTTGCTTGATTCTTAGTTGTCTTTTCGGTTGACAACATGCCGCAAGCGGCCGAAATATCTTCGCCGCGCGAAGCGCGAATGGTGCAGATAAATCCTTTAGCCGTCAGAAAATCGCGGAATCTTACCATAGTAGCTTCGTCCGAAGGCGAAAGTGTGCTGTTCGGGATTTTGTGAAAGCGGATGAGGTTGATGCGGCAATCCAATCCCGATAGCAATTTAGCCAATTCACGGGCGTACACGAGCGAATCATTCAAGCCGCTGAACATGATATATTCGAAGGATAGCCGCCGTTGATGACTCCAGTCGTAATCGCGCAATACTTCAATTACTTCTGCCGCAGGCATGGTTTTTTCGATGGGCATTAACGCGAGGCGTTGTGCAGGTATCGGGCTGTGCAAGCTAACGGCGAGGTGGCATTTGCTGTCATCAAGGAATCGTTTTAAATTGGATTTTAATCCGATGGTCGAAAGCGTTATTCTTTTGGGGCTCCACGCCAAACCGTAATCGGCCATGAGCAGTTCCGACGTTTTTTTTACGTTTTTGTAGTTGTCTAACGGTTCGCCCATTCCCATGAAAACCAAGTTGGTAATGTTCTCGGAATCGGGAACGGAATACACTTGGTTAAGAATTTCGGTAGCTGAAAGGCTTTCGTGAAATCCCATTTTTCCGGTCATGCAAAACGAGCAGTTCATGCTGCAGCCCACTTGCGAAGAAACGCAGATGGTCAATCGGTCGTCTTCGGGAATGGTAACGGTTTCAGTCAATTTTCCGCTCAGTGTTCTAAAAAGCATTTTTTGAGTACCGTCGATGGATGTTTGCACGTTAAGCGGTTCTGAACGCCCGATTTCAAAATGTTTTTTTAATACATCGCGATTACGTATGGAAATATTGGTCATTTCGTCAATACTTTTCACCCGCTTAACATATACCCAATCGGCGATTTGTTTGGCGGTAAATTTCGGCAGATTCAGTTCCTGTAAACTTTCGGTAATTTCGGCAAGCGTCATACCGAGGAGATATTTTGTTTGGCTCATTGAAAGTACTTATAGGGTGTCTTTAATTTGTTGCTTTAAGTAAATTTCGATCTGTTTTGGAGTTACTTGGTGTTTCGGCTCCAAAAGATGAAAGTTTTTATCCTCTGCCACCCTTTCTGAATTTCCGAGAAAAGAGTACAAGGTTTTCGAAGAGATTCCATGCTCGGAGTGCTTTAATGTGTCATCCAACAATTGTTTTATTGATGAGTTTTTTAGTGCATTAAAAATGCAATAAATATCGTAGTAATCTCGAAATGCAGCGCGTCTCGTTAATAGTTCCATTTTCATTATTGCTATGGATTCGATATCGGCGATATACAAATTTTCTTGAACGTGTATTCTTTTTTTCAATGGGGAACGCCTTGGAGAAGCATAAAATGAAAATTTTACATTTTTTATACTGAATGTAACATGGTCAAATCCCAACACATTTAAGTTTTCTACTTTTCCTAATGTTTCAAAAGCGCTTACTATTTTATCCGATTCAACACTCATTTGTTCGTTTTTGTAACTGCGCAAAGCATGAAGTCGAAATCTTCGCTTTTACGATAATTTAACTGCATGGCTAAAGCTGTTCCGCCTACAAGCGTAAACTTACGGATTATATCGAGCTTCGTTATCTCATCGAAAATCTTTGAAGCATGTTTATGCAAGCCTTTTATATGCATTTTCTCTGACATATTCATCGTCGTTATGTATATCGAAATAAAACCATGCTAAAAATTTATTCAGGTTAAAAAGATATTCACCCTGCGGTAACATTTTTTCTTCCCATACACGGCGGATTTCCTTTTTAGGTAAAATGGCGAACAGTATATTTATTTCGGAAATATCAAGATGTATCAGTGTTTTCTCAATCAGAAAGTCATCCGATAAATCGTCATTTTTTACCGATCCTGATTCGTACGGCCAAAAAACATTCTCTTTTTTGAGTTTTTCGATCAGAAAAGTTCTTTTATCTCGAATTTCTTGTTGTATCATTTACTTTTTCTGCAAATGTATATAAAATTAACGAAACTTTTATTCTTTGTTTTCACACATTCATTCTCAAAGATTTTTCCTAAGTTTGTATTCAGAAAATTACATAGTTTATGAAACACTCATGACCAAATAAAGAGTTAGCACACACAAGGGAATAATGATAACAAACCGTTGACATTAAAGAGTCCGGCGTGGAGCAATTCAACACAAAAGTCCAGCAGTCTATTGTCTAAATCTTGGTTCTAACATCTTGGTTCTTGGTTTTAAAATTATAAACAGATGAAAACAAATCTTTTCCTCGCATTTTTCCTAATTTGCACAATGGCTATGGCACAACAAAATCCGGTCTTGCTTTTTCCTGACGGCGCGCCGGGCGAAACCAAAAAACTAAAACAAATTGACGACTTGAGCGGAGATAAAGTGGCCGGGTGCCCTGTACTCCGCATCAGCGATGTGAGCGAACCAACGCTTACGTTTTACCCGGCTCCGGCCGATAATAATTCGGGTGCGACGATTATTGTAAATCCCGGTGGGGGATACAACATTTTAGCGTATAACATGGAAGGAACCGAAATTTGCAAGCGATTTAACAGCCATGGCATCAATTGTGTATTGGTGAAATATCGCGTTCCGCGCCGAGAAGGGTTGGAAAAGCATGAAGCGCCGCTGCAGGATGTGCAACGCGCCATCGCTTACACGCGTTCGCATGCCGATGAGTGGAATATCGATCCCAACAAGATAGGCGTAATGGGCTTTTCGGCAGGAGCGCATTTGGCGGCAATGGCAAGTACGGCTTACGCCGAACACACTTATCCCAAAGTGGATACATCGGATAACGTGAGTCTTCGTCTCGATTTCTGCATACTCATTTATCCGGCTTATTTGGATGGCGAGAATTTTTCCATCGCTCCTGAACTGAAAGTGGATAAAAACACGCCTCCCACCTTTTTGGTGCAAACGCAAGACGACGAACGCCTGCTCAACAGCAGTATTTTCTATTATTACGCGCTGAAAGAAGCCAAAGTGCCGGTTGCTATGCATTTATATCCCTCGGGCGGGCACGGTTACGGTTTGCGCAATACTGGGCACACGGTGAACGAATGGCCATATCGGGTGCTCGCATGGTTGCGCGATATTAAAATGGTGAAATAACGATTTGATACAGAATGAAAACGGAGACTTTCACAAGCCTCCGTTTTTTTGTAAATTGAGTAATTTAAAAGTAGAGTGTTATATTTTTGTTGGGTGTTGGGTGTTGGGTGTTGGGTGTTGGGTGTTGGATGCTGGAAGATGGGTGATGGAAGATGGGTGATGGGTGATGGGTGATGGGTGATGGGTGATGGGCGTAACTCCAACTTCCTAAATCGAAAATCCCAAATATCAAATTACTTCCCTCCCGACATAATTCCGCTTTCCGAATCGGTATTGTTTATTTTACGGCGTGCCGATTTATATTCTTCGCCCCAACGCAGATTGTACGAAAATTTCAGCATCACCAATCCTTGTATGTTATTGCTGTACCAAGTATGTTGGCGCGGCGCAAGTTCCGAGAAATTTTCGCCGTCTCTTTTATACGTTTTAGTGAACGGGTTGAGAACAGTAATTCCGGTTGAAAACTTTGGGTGCGTGTAGGTTAGATCAACCAAATGGATGGTTTCGTTGGCATTGTATTCTTCGCCGAAAAACCAATTTTGCCCACGCTGATTCATAAATGTGAACGTGAAACGATTGTAATTAAGAGCAATCATTTCGGAGTGGTAAAAATCATTGAACGTGTGACGATAGCTGTTGCCGTTGCTCACAAAATGCGAGTAACCGCCCGTTACGTTCAGCACAATGTAGTTGCCAAACGGACGATAGCCCACCGATAACTCCGCACCCGCACGTTGCCACGATTTCTGATTGTTGTAGGTGTGCACAAACGTTCCGTTTTCACGGTTTTTTTCGCCCATTACCGGTTTGTGCATATATTGATATTCTGCTTTCGCATTCAGATTGAACTTTTTGGCATTGTACGAATATTCCAGTGCGCTGAGTAAGTTGAGCCACGATTTGAGATTGGGATTACCGCATTGTTGTTGCAGCGAATCGATGGGTTGGTATACCGCACTCAATTGCGAAAGTGATGGCGTGCGATTGTTTAAACGGCTTTCAACGCCCAAATACGATGCTTCGTTAAAATGATAACGTACGCGAACACGGGGCTGAAAAAAATAATTCTTCAACGGTTCCACGTTTTCCTGATCCACTTGCACACGCGTGAGCCCGATTCCCGCCGTGTAATCGGTTTTATCTTTTATTTTTCCTGAAAGCTCGGAGTATAAATAGCTGTCGGCTTGAACCATATTGGTTGCGGTGTTTACGTCGCCCGAATACGTGTTTTTGGTGTACGATTGTTGATGCTTTAACCCGGTGGTGAGTTTACCCAACTTAAAACCTTTTTCGTACAATATTTCGCCGATATAGGCGTCACGGTCGCCTTTCACTTTGGTGACAATATCGGTGAACGATGTGCTGCCCAATGTTTCGGTGTAAGTTCTGCCAATATCGCTCAAACGTTTAAAATACACGAGGTTGAGGGTTAAGGTTTGCTCGTTTTTCAGTTTTTCCTGATAATACACATCCACCGACGGCATTTTGGTATCGCTGCTGTTAAAATCTTTCATATCGATCTTTTGCATCGGGTTGTGATTCCAAAACGATTGGCTGATGAAATCCATATTGGGATTGGCGCTGCCATAGTAACGCAACGTGGCGTTGAATGCCCGCTTGTCCGGGTCGGTGTAATTATAAGCGAGGCGGCCATTATGTTGTATTTCGCTCATAACAGACGGAATACCGATTTCTTCTCGAATCCACTCCGTACCGTCGGCAAAACGAAATGTTTCTTTATTGGTGCGCATCAATCCGCCCGCGTGCAACGATTTGAAAAAGTAACTTGCCGAAACTTCCGATTTTCCGCTGTGCACTTTCGCGAAGGCGCTCGGCGTGTGGAAATGGCGGTTTACGGAATGGTTTAAATCCACGCCCGCCGAACCGCCCGATTGGCGTTTCTGTACGATGTAATTGAGCACATAACCGGCATCCACTCCATATTTCAACCCCGGATTATCAATATATTCAATACGCACAATATCTTTTGGTTGCAGGGCGAGAATATCGTCTCTTTGCGCCGGAATATCGTTGATCCTGAAATCGATATTTTTATTATCTACCGACGTTATGGAGTTTTGCAACGGGTTGAAAACAAGGCGCGGAATATTCATCCGGTTCACAAGATTCAGCCCGTTGGATGCGCCTGAACGCTGCGTTTCATTTACGAAATACATTTTTCGGTCGGATTTATTGAGGATGGACGCGCCTTCTACCGTAACTTCGGCCAATTGGGTGGAACTTTCGTTCATCGGAATAATTCCGACATCGATGGATTTGTTCAGCCCCAACAATTCCACTTGCACCGTATCGAAGCCGACGCTTGTTATTATTAACCGGAAATCGCCCGGCGATATATTTTCAATGGAGAAATTTCCGTTTTGCGCGCTTGTTGTGCCGTTTATGAAAACTGAGTCGGTAGTTTGCAGCACAATGGTGGCAAACTCCATCGGTTGTTGATCGGTTGCGTTGGTTAAGTTTCCGCTGATGCGTACGTTTTGTGCTTGTAAGGCGATAAGTGACTGAAAAAAAAGTATCGGGATAAAAAATTTTATTGAATGTATCATTGGGTTCTAATTGATTATTGTATGTGTATAGTCGGTCTTTTTGGACATAGTAAGGGTTCCGCTTCATTTTTTATAGAAGCGCTAATGATTGAATATCAGTATATTATAAATGATTAATTTCTTCGGGCGTTTATTCTTCCGATTCCTTTTTTCCCGAGGTCTTTACGGGCAGGATTTCCGTAATAGTCAACGCTGCCGATACCTTCGGAACGTACTTTCAGAAAATCGGATGCGTAGCAACTGACGTTGCCCACGCCTTCGGAACTGACGATGGCTTCATTCGCTTTGAGTTTGACGGCAGATATATTTCCCATACCTTCCGAATCAATTTCCACTCGGTTTGCAACTCCCGCTAATGAAATATTGCCAACGCCTTCCAAATCGACCTTCACAAAATCACAGTCCAGGTTTTCGGCTGTTATATTTCCAACGCCTTCGGAATTGATGATCAATTCAGGGACAGAGAATTTATTTCTGATAGTTATGCCGCCTACGCCTTCGTGTTCAATTTCTTTGAGCGAGGGCACGCTGATATTTATTTTCAGCCTATCATTTCTTTTTTTGTATTTCCTCAATATTTTGTCGTTCATATCAAGTATCAGTATTCCGTTCCTTAATTGAACATCGAGGGCATTCAGAAGCTCTTCGTTGCCTTCGGCGGTAACTTCCGTTGTGTTGGATTGCTTGATGCTGATATTGGCAACCGTAGAAGCTTTGATGGTGTGAAAATTTCCGACGTCGAATTTGTCGTGCGCGATTCGGGTCTGTGCGTGAGACAATTGGTTGAATGCAATAAGCATTACAATAAGCGATAGTGTGAAGTTTGTTTTCATTTTGAATTGTTTTTATATGTTTGACTTTACCATGTGGACTTTGGTTACAAAAAAATGCTTTTTTATTTGATGTTTTTTAATAACCGATGCAAATATATGTTGAAACAATGTACTATGCAATACATAATACTATTATTATTATATTTTTTAGTATTAATTAACAATTACGGATTGATATGGTTTAGATAATTAGTGCATTTTTATCGCTTTTCCCGCGCGCCGGAAAAGCGTTGCATCGTTGTGGCAGCCCATTGCGCCGCTCCGGAAGCGCATTTTATCCCGCTGTGCGCTCATTGCACCACTCTGACGCCCTTATTGTACCGTTCTGAACAGTCATTGGATGGTACTTTCACATAATTGCACCGCTCCGGCACCTCATTGTACGTCCCTGTCGCTTCATTGCACTGTTCTGACACCTCATTGTACGCCTCTGATTGCTTATTGCATCAATCTGTCATCGCATTGTACTCTTCTGTCGCCTCATTTTATCGATCTCACAGTACATTGTATGCTGCTGACACTTCATTATATCGATCTGAGTCTGTATTTTATTATTCCAACTCTGCATTAGAGCGATTTTTCTCGTCATTTTATATCTACAAGATAATATTATCTGGAAGTTTTCATCGTGTGGTTTGCCCGGCAGCGCAAGGGATGGTTTTAACAAAATAAGGTGCGGATTAAAAATCCGCACCAACGAGGAGATCATCCGTCATTTCTGATGAAGCAGCTAAAAAATGATGATTCTCGTGATGTAAAACAGATAAGAAATCGTAATAGTAATTATAAGCCATTATATTGGAATTATAATTCCAATCAACGATCATTTATATTTCATCAAGTAACTTCAAATATTTAGCTTCGTCTATTCCATATCAAAGCTATCTGCTATTATCTGCCTGAAAAGATCGGAAAACCGGAGCGCTTTTCCTTGAGGATAATGAATTGATAAAGTCCATAGCTCATCTTCCACCACACAACGGAATGTAACTTGGAAACCATCGTAAATATTCAGTGGTATTCCTATTCCTTTGAAATTTTCAATCATCATGGAAGTTTTTTTGTGTAATTTTTCGGCTAAATCTCTACTAACCTGAAATTTTAAGGGTTCCGGGCGATAAGGTTTATACAATTCATCACTATATTTGAGAATGTTTGCTTGTTTGTGATGCTCGCTTATGTTGTTTTTTGTTTCATAAGAGAATGTTTTGGACAACCAAAAAGGAGTAAAGATCGGTGTCGTCTTACCTGACACTACATACCTTTAGCTTCTTATAATACACATCAAGCAGATTTTGCAAACGCATAACTTCAAGTTCATAAGAGCGTTCGTTTGGATTTTTAATAATGCGGAACGCGGAGGCTTCGTTACTTCCCTCGGGAGTATCTTCGAATACAAATTCTACAAAAGAGTTTTTAGTCCCAAAAAACAACCGGTCAATTACCGATTTATGTTTCAAATTATACCTATTTCCATCCTCCGTGATACCCGGGTGAAGTACATTATATTCAATTGTTTTTAAATACTCTCCCCCATTCTCATGATTTACAGGTTGCGACATAATGAAGTTGACGCCAAAGGCCAATATAACAGATAAGATGATAATCGATTTCATATATTCAAGACTTAAATATTTGGTTGTAAATTAACAATAATGGAATGCACCCTTGTAATAAATGAAGTGTCCAATGCCTTGATGGTTATCATTCACATGTAGATCGCTAAACTCAATTAAACAAATTGAAATTTGTCAAAGATATATTTAAATTTTGATTAATTCAAAGGAAAAAATGTTAATATTAAATGATTGTGAATTTTTTAGCTTTCATTTCAGGGTACTCTTTTTTACAGAAATGCACGCAAAGTGGTGCATTTGGGCAGTCGCAAATCACAAGATTCAAAGACGTGGGTACTTCCGGCTCGGTAGCGGAGGCTTGATTGCTTTGTTGTAGTGGGCATGATTTTTTAAAGGTTAACAATGGGGAAAAACACGTTCGTGATCAACGTGTTTTTCTTTTTAAGTTCTTTTATTCTGTTGTAAATATCAATTATTTATCAAAAATTGCGTAACTTTCGGCCAATTTTATGGATCGTGTTAAAATGAATAAGATTTTATTACTGATTGTTTTTGTAATTGTTGCAATACCATCATCAATGGCTCAGAAAAAAGAAGTTCAGGAAATTATAAACCACATCGAAGCGCGCTTCGCGCCCGATAAACGTACGGTAATTTACGATGTGAAAGTTTCAGAAAGAAAAGATACTTTGGTTCTGAAAGGCGAAACCTCGAGCCTGGAAGCCCATGAACGGATTTTATCGGAGGTTAAGAAACATTCTTTGGCCTTAAAAGACAGCATTCGGGTTTTGCCGGATAACGTGGTAGGCGAAAAAAACTACGGCGTTATCTATAATTCGGTGGAAAAAGTACATGCCCGAAACGGTTACGGCAGTGAAATTGTTTCGGAAGTGTTATTGGGAATGCCTGTGAGAATTTTAGACAAAAAAGGCGGATGGAGAAGGATTCAAACACCCGAAGGGTATATCGGATGGATTTCGGGCGCGGTGGAAACGATGACGGAAAGCCAATTGCGACAATACAATCAAAAACCGAAAATAATCATTACAAATTTATTTACGTCTTCTTATACTGAACCGAATACCAAAACGCAACGCGTTTCGGATTTAACGATCGGCAATCAGTTGGCGTTGAAAGGAACGAAAGGCAAGTTTTATATCGCGTCGTACCCCGATGGTAGAGAGGCATTTGTGCCCAAAACCGATGCAAAAAAGGTGGAAGATTGGGAAAGATCGATCGTCTTGTCGGGAGAAAGTATCGTAGAAACTGCGAAGCAATTTGCCGGAATTCCCTATGTTTGGGGAGGCACGTCTTCTAAAGGGCTCGATTGCAGTGGGTTTACGAAAACCGTTTATTTGCTGCACGGCCTGATCCTTCAACGCGATGCCTCGCAACAAGTGAATTCAGGAAAACTTGTTGATGAAAAGGCAGATTTCAGTAAGATGCAGTTGGGTGACCTGATGTTTTTCGGCTCAAAAGCTACCGAAGAAAATCCGAGAGAACGCGTGGTGCATGTGGGAATTTATATCGGAAACAAGCGTTTTATCCACGCTTCCGATTATATTCAAATCGGCAGTTTCGACCCAACCGACGAATTTTACGATGAATACAATGCCAACCGTTATCTGCGCACAAAAAGAATTATCGGGGAGGTAAATACGCCGGGTACTGAGGAAATAAGAAAAAACACGCTTTATCAATGAAACATAACAGAAGACAATTTATAAAAACTTCGGCCTTATTAGCTGCTTCAACGGCTATTCCCGTTGTAAATTCTTTCGGCAAGACGCTATTAAAAAACATCCCAACATCCGGCAAAATGAAACTTTCTTGGACTCCATACGACCTTCAACTCAATCATACATTCACCATTTCGGGTTTTTCACGCAAGACCACGCCGGTTGTTCTCACAAAAATCGAGTACGACGGATTGGAAGGTTACGGCGAAGCATCGCTGCCGCCTTACTTGGGCGAAACACAGGCGTCGGTTATCGAGTTTCTGAAAAAAGTGGACTTGTCCCGTTTCTCAAATCCCGGTAATCTCGAAGAGATTTTGGACTACGTGGACGGTATCGCGCAAAACAATACCGCCGCCAAAGCGGCTGTTGATATTGCCCTGCACGATTTAGTCGGGAAAATGATCGGCGCGCCTTGGTACAAAATGTATGGATTGGACAAATATAAGTCGCCCGAAACAACTTTTACTATCGGGATCGATACCGACGAAGTCGTCCGCGAGAAAACACGCGAAGCGTTGGGACGTTTCAATATCTTGAAAGTGAAAGTGGGTGGCCCCGACGACAAACGCATGATGGAAGCCATCCGTTCCGTAACCGACTTACCCTTGGCGGTGGATGCCAATCAGGGATGGAAAGATAAGCGCTTCGCGCTTGATATGATCCACTGGCTCAAGGAAAAAGGTATTGTTATGGTGGAGCAGCCGATGTCCAAATACGCCCTCGACGATATTGCCTGGCTCACGGAAGAAAGCCCCTTGCCTGTTTTTGCCGATGAATCGGTGCAGCGGTTACACGATGTGGAGCGGCTGAAAGGCGTTTTTTCGGGCATCAACATCAAGCTGATGAAATGCACCGGCATGCGCGAAGCATGGAAAATGCGCAATTTCGCTGAGGCGCTCGGCATGAAAGTGATGATCGGCTGCATGACCGAAACATCATGTGCCATTTCGGCTGCTTCGCAGCTATCCGCAGGATTGGATTTTGCCGATCTGGACGGCGCTCTGCTTATCGGCAACGACTGCTTTGACGGCGCCAAATTGGAGAACGGCAAAATAATCGCGGCCGATCTTCCCGGAATAGGGGTAGTACCCAATAAGAAAATTGAATTTTCTTCGTTATAGTTTTATTATCAAGTAAAAAGTCAATTTTTTTTTCGTGGTCAAGAACAATTTTATCTTTTGTCTCTTTTTTCTATTTCTTATTGTTTCTGAAGGATTGGCTCAGTCGTCGTTTCAGCCCGAGTCGTTCCTGAAAGATTATTTTCCTGTTTTTTCGTCAAAACCGAATGAAATTCCTTATATGAGGAATATTCCTCTTGATAGCACTGTAACAGTTTCCTCCGCCAATTCCAAACTCAGAAAAACAAATTTCGCATACAACTCCAACTATAAAATCGAATCCATTTCGGATTACGAAAGAACTCCGGATGGCAAAAATTGGGTTTTAACTGCCGTTACTGATTTTACTTACGATAATAGATCGTTGATGATCGGCGAAATTCTCACCTTGTATCCTATTGGCGGTTCTCCCTTAAAAGTTTACGAATCGATTTTTCAATACGATTCAGGTGAAAATTTGATAGGCGAAGAATACTATTCAAAGAATGAAACAGATAATACTCTGTCGGGAGATCTAAAAATAAGTAGGATAACCGATGATTTGGGAAATATCAAAGAATTGATTATTTCTGATTGGGACACGATTAAAAACTTTTGGAAAAATAAAGAAAAGTACCTGTATGAGTTCGACACACAAGGGAGGCAGGTTTTATCGGAAAGCCATTATTTTATAAATAATAAATGGATAAATGATCAAAAGACAATAACGAGTTACAATTCAGCGGGGAAAATAATCGCTCAGGAAAATTTCGTAGGTGCCGAAAATGCTTGGGTTAAATATTCCAAAATTGAAAATGTTTACGAAGGCGATCATGTAAAGGAAGAAGTTTATTCCGTTGCAGATAACGGGCATTTGAATTATATCGGCCATCTAAAAACGATTTTTTCTTATAACAGCAATAGAATAACTTCTTACATCCAATCAATTTTCGACAAAAATAAAAACGAGTGGAACAATGCGTGTATGTATGAATATATTTATGACCAAGATGGAAACATGCTGATAAACCATTATTCATACAACGATAAGTTGGAGGTTTGGGACAATAATTTTCAAACATCTTTTTTAAAGAATAAGGGCAACACGCTTTTAGAAATTGAGAAAAAATATAAAGATCAAGAAAACAAATGGATAGGTATCACCAAATCGATCTCTCGTTTTGACGGCCGGGCCAACCTTATATCTAAAGAGTTTTTTTATTGGGAAAAAGGCGGTTGGAAAAGGTCAACGAAAGAAGCAAAGATTTTCAACGACAACAACGGTTTGGAATCCGAAGAGAAGTTTATCGACAACGATAACGAAACTCCCAAAGGCTACACCAAAAACTCCCATCAATATCAGAAATTGGGATTCGAAGACTATCTGCAACAAAGTACGGAATACGTGTGGAATTCATCGAACTGGGAAGAGAAAGAAACTACTTTGTATTATTATAACGACTTTTTTTCGAGTACGCCCGAAATCAACTCTAATCTTCAAGTTTACTGGGCGCCCGATAATTACATACACATTAACTCCGATGCGGCAATTTCTTCTATTTCGGTTTTTAATATGGTTGGAAGACAAATTTTTTATTCGCCGCAGCATATTGATCTCATTTCAACCATGGGATGGGAGAAAGGAGTATATTTGATCAGGCTAAATTTCGTTTCCGGTAAATGGGAAACCAAAAAAATATTGGTTAATTAACCTCCGCTCGCACGAATTTGTAATTCGTGCGTCACGAAGACTGCGCCACACACCGATTACCGCTCGAACTTGTTCGCTCGTTTCGACGAGAAATCGGTGCGAGCGAGGAGTTAGCGGATTCATAGAATGTCCACTATTATAAATATAGGTGATTAGTAGGATTGATCATAACCATTAAATAAACTTAACATGCCTGTTAGTAGGAAAAGAAATAAAAAGAAGAAGAACACGAAAAATACGAAGGTTAAAAAGAAAACCTACAAGCCATATGAAGTTGTAAAGCATGATTTCGTACAATTTAAAAACCCTTTTCCTGAAGATATACCCTTTGAAAAGAGATTGGAAATAATTATTGAAATAGGAAATAAATCGAGAGAGGAATACGAAAAAGAGTATGATAAATTAATCAGTTATTTCAAAGAATATGACTCGTTATATCTTTGTTCATTCTGCGCGTATTATTTTGGGAATAATGAAGAAGGTATTGATAGAGAAGCAATAGATGGTTATCTTGAATTTCCTTCTTTTTATTTAGAAATATTACAGTGTGTGGCAGTGATGAAACAGCAAGCTATATCTGCAAAACCAATACATGAAAATATATCCGATTTCCAAGCAACTATAAAGAATCTAAATAGCGCTCAATCGACAAGCTATTTTAAGTTAGTAGAGAAAGCTAAGAACCAAGAAGATATTAATGCTTTATTACTTAGAATAGAAATGATGGTACATACTTTAGCAGTTAGAAACTGGGCTTATGTTCATCAGATGGATGAAATTAACTTGGAATTAGCTAATCTAGTAGAGAGTGAATTTAAAAATGCTTTTGGTTTCTCTCCTTGTCATCTTTTAGACTTATTATCAAGGATTATAGAACTAAATGAAAACAAATTAAATGATCATCTTAGAAAGACACGGAGTTTTGTAATGCCTAAAAAATACAATGATGTTTTCACGAAATACGAAGAGGTATTTCCGCATGTTAATAAAACAAATGCCTCTCAAAGAGAAAAGATTTGGTCTATTGCTGGAAAGAATATCAAAAATCTTAAAGGAATGTTTTTAGAACACTCTGATCTTTTTTTGAAAGATATATATTCTCATAGTGTAGCAGAAATATCAAATTATTTATCAGATGAAATATCTAAAATCGAAATAAAAAACATCTTAGACAAGATGAGTTACAAGATTGGAGAGTTAACAGAGTTAAACAGAGATTTTATATTTTTAGATAACCCTATTCATTTAAAACCATTTATTAAGATAGAACCATTTCTTAATCTTTGGGAAGAAAAATATTTTTCTGTGATTCCACACATGTTTAGTCATATTGCGTTGGATATTCTTGAATCATTCATAGCACAAGATTCACGACTAAAGAAGCATTATCTCTTAGTTAAAGGCAAATATTTGGAAGAAAAGGTCGAAAGTTTAATGAGAAAATCTTTCCCAAAAGCTCAAATTTATAAGGGGAGCTTATGGAAATCAGAAGATGATGATAAATTGTATGAAAATGATTTAATTGTGTTAATTGAAGAATTTGCTATAATTATCGAGTGTAAGTCTGGAACAATATCTCCTCCAGCTAAGAGAGGTGCCCCCGATCGTCTTTTTAAAACTATGAAGGAATTGGTTGTTGAGCCTTCCGAGCAAGCAATTCGTTTCCAGAATTTCTTAAAAGAAAATCCGAAACTTCATAAACTAAAAACTAAATCAGGAACAGTGAATAATATCGACAGTTCAATAATTAAATTTTATGTGCCCTTAGGTATTACTCTTTCTTATTTAGGTTCTATAGGATGTAATTTAAAGAAATTGATATCAGCTAACATTATATTTAATAAATTAAGTGAACTTGCTCCATCGATAAGCTTTACAGACTTGGAAATAATTTTTGAAATTTTGACTACACAAGCTGAAAAGATACATTATCTATCTAGAAGAAGGGAGTTTGAGGCACATGTTGATTTTCAAGGTGATGAAATGGATTTATTCGGTTTTTATTTAGATAATGGCTTTAATATAGGAGAAACTGAGTTTGAAGAGGTCTTTCACATAAATTTGACTTTAAAATCAAAAGAACTAGACCCTTATTTTATGGGGAAATACAGAAATGTTGAGGTAAAGAAACCAACTTTACAAAAAACAGAATATTGGTCTGACCTCTTAATGAAAATTGAGTCAAGTTCAAAAAATTGGTTAGTTTCTTCTTTTATACTATTAAATCTACCAATTGAAGACCAAGCTGAATATGAGAAAAAATTAAAACAATTAATGAGAATGGTTATCAATGATGAGTGCAAAGAAAAGCACAATTATTTGTTTATGCACTTTGGACCAGAAAGAAGAAAATATATACTTGTTGGCTATCCATATAAGGATACAGATAAAGAAACAAGAAACGGAATAATAAATGATATTGTAGACCGAATTGAAGAACAAGAAAACGTAAAAGGTTATTTGATTATCGGTTATAATCTAAATTCATTAGATTATCCTTATTCTGTATTAGCAGGAAGTATGAAAACCAGATTATTTGATAAATTAGATTAAAAAACGAATTGCTAATAAAGGAATCACTTAAAGTCATTTCGGTTACATTTGTAAAAACAAATAATAATAGAAAAACGGTAAAATTACATGAAATGGATTTATCTGATGATAGCGATTCTTGCAGAAGTAATCGCTACAACCTCAATTAAATATTCGGAAGGGTTTACCCTTGCTCGTGCGAATTTGCAATTCGTGCGTTACAAAGTAAATAAATACTTGCCTGCGGCACACACCAATTACCGCTCGAACTTGTTCGCTCGTTTTGACGAAAAATCGGCGGAAGCGAGGGGGAGAAATTATGGATAGTCCCGATTAAAAAGTAATTTTCATTCTCTCAATAGCAAAAACCGATGTCTCAGCAATGAGCATCGGTTTTTACTGTATGGGGGTGTATCAAAAGTACCACTGCATTTTCATTTTGTCATTCTGAACGCAGTGAAGAATCTATTTTTCCAAAAGTTTTAGATACTTCATTCCGCTAAAGCTTCATTCAGTATGACAATTTGATAGAAGATTGTACTTTTGATACATTCCCATATTTTAGAGTTTAATACAATCCCTCAATCGACAAATACCTTTCTCCCGTATCGTAATTAAACGTAAGAATACGTTTGTTGGATTCCAACTCCGCCACTTTCTTTTTCACGGCAGCAATGGAAGCGCCGGTGGAAATTCCACCTAAGATGCTTTCTTTTCGAGCCAGTTCGCGTGCGGCTTCAAAGGCTTCGTCGTTGGTAACTTTTATCACACTATTGAGAACGGTTACGTCCAATGTGTCGGGTATGAAACCTGCGCCAATTCCCTGAATGGCGTGCGGCCCCGGATTGCCGCCCGAAATCACGGGAGAGTCAATCGGCTCAACCCCTATGACCTGAATAGAAGGGAATTTTTTCTTCAATTCTCTTCCAACTCCGGTAATATGCCCTCCTGTGCCAATTCCGGTGATTAAATAATCCAATCCTTCGGGGAAATCAGAAATCACTTCTTTAGCTGTCATGGACGCATGAATAGCAATGTTTGCAGGATTTTTGAATTGTTGAGGGATCCATGAATCGGGTGTTTCGGCTTGAAGCTCTTCGGCTTTAGCAATAGCGCCTTTCATTCCTTTTTCGCGAGGCGTGAGCACAAGTTCGGCGCCGTAGAGCGCTATCAATTTTCGTCGCTCAACCGACATCGACTCCGGCATCACGATAACCACTTTGTAGCCTTTATACGCTCCCGCAAACGATAATCCAACGCCGGTATTCCCCGATGTGGGTTCAATAATGGTGCTTCCGGGCTTTAGTATGCCTTGTTTTTCGGCATCGTCTATCATCGCTAACGCAATGCGGTCTTTAATGCTCCCTGCTGGGTTTTGTTTTTCTAATTTAATCCACACTTCGTGGTTTGGGAACAGTTTTTTCAACCGTACGTGAGGCGTGTTCCCGATTGTTTCTAATACGTTGTTAAATTTCATTGTTATGATCTTAAAATGTTATGAATGAGTTTTAAATGACGAAATCGTGCGGCTGAACAAACTCTTTCACGGTTCGTATTTTTATGTCAACCGAATTGTAAACCAGCGAAAAAGGAATAACGCTTTGCGTAAGCCACGCTCCGCCCCCAATGGTAGAATTGTGTCCGATAACGGTTTCGCCGCCCAAAATGGTGGCGTTTGCATAAATTACCACGTTGTCTTCTACGGTGGGATGACGCTTAACGTTGGATAGTTTTTTCTCCACATAAAGCGCGCCCAGCGTAACGCCTTGATATATCTTTACGTTGTTGCCGATTTCCGAAGTTTCGCCGATAACGATGCCCGTTCCGTGATCCATAAACAGGTTTTGTCCGATTTTTGCTGCCGGATGAATATCGATACCCACTTTCGCGTGAGCGTATTCCGAAAATAGACGTGGAATAAGCGGAACACCAAGCAGATGTAATTCGTGAGCAATGCGATGAACAGATAACGCGAAAAATCCTGGATAACTGAGGACAATCTCTTCGACAGATTTAGCTGCAGGATCGTTTTGAACGTAACACTGCGAATCTTCATGCAGCTGCTGTTGAATGGCATCGAACTTGCCGAAAAACGCTTCCGTTACTTCATCGGCAAACTCTCTGTTTTTGAGCTTAACGATGTTTTCGTGAAGCTTCAGCGCTGTTCTTTGCAATTCTGCGTGCACATCAATGGAGTTGGGGCAATCGCAAATGGGGAACATGATCGCGAAAAATGTTTCGATAACTTCCTCCAATTCACACTTGTCTATCGGGATGTAAATCGGCTCGGGATTGAACTGCCTGATGAGTTCAAAAGTTTTAGGTGTCATACGTATAAAGGGTTTAAAATGAATAATGATCGGTTGTTTACTGAAAAGGTTTGTTTGTTGAAAAATCGACAATCAACAACAGCAACAACACGTAAATATTCTGTTCTTATTCATTTTTTTTGGATAGAGATAAACATGGAGTTAATCTGACAAACTAAACGTTTTGTTATTGCGTTTTGTTCACGTTTTAACATAAAAAGCAGCATTTTTGATAAACGCTGCTTTGTTTTTGGTTTTTTGTAAGAAAAACGCTTGTTATTGTTTCTCTTTTAAGGCATCAAATATGAGTTTTTCCAATTCTTCTGCTAATTCGGGGTTGTCTTTAACGGCTTGCTTCGCGGCTTCGCGACCTTGAGCTAATCTTGTGTCGTTATAGCTGTACCACGAACCGCTTTTTTTAATGATCTCAAGTTCGGCGCCCAAATCGATGATCTCGCCGATTTTAGAAATTCCCTCACCGTACATAATATCGAATTCGGCTTTGCGGAAGGGGGGCGCTACTTTGTTCTTCACGACTTTTACGCGTGTTTGGTTTCCGGTAGCTTCGTCGCCTTCTTTCAGCGCGCCGATACGGCGGATATCGAGGCGAACAGATGCGTAAAACTTCAATGCGTTGCCACCGGTAGTAGTTTCGGGATTTCCGAACATCACACCTATCTTTTCGCGCAATTGATTGATAAAGATACAAGTGGTATTGGTCTTGCTGATGGCGGCCGTAAGTTTCCGAAGCGCTTGCGACATCAGTCGTGCCTGCAGGCCCACATTGGAATCGCCCATATCGCCTTCTATTTCTTTTTTGGGCGTAAGTGCGGCTACGGAATCTACCACTACGATATCTACTGCGGATGAGCGAATAAGTTGTTCAGCAATTTCTAATGCTTCTTCGCCGCTGCTCGGTTGCGAGATGAGTAATTCATCGGTGTTTACGCCTAATTTTTCTGCGTAAAACCGATCAAAAGCGTGTTCGGCATCGATAATTGCTGCTACGCCGCCCGCTTTTTGTGCTTCGGCAATAGCGTGAATAGCGAGTGTGGTTTTTCCCGACGATTCGGGCCCGTATATTTCAATTACGCGACCACGGGGATATCCGCCAACGCCCAACGCTGCATTTAAACCGATGGAGCCCGTTGAAATAACCGGAACGTTTTCGATCTTTTCGTCGCCCATTTTCATAATGGAGCCTTTACCGTAGGTTTTCTCTATCTTGTCCATCGCAGCGCGTAGCGCTTTGAGTTTTTCGCTGTTGTTGTTTTTTTCTTCTGCCATAATATTTTTGTTTGATTATTTATTTTATACCAAGTATCTGCTCCGAATGATTTTTTGTGTCCACGCTTCGCCCCTCAATGATGTGTGTTATAACACTTTTCTCATCCACCAAAAAAGTGGTGCGGACGGTTCCCATGTATTTTCTGCCCGCCATCGTTTTTTCTTTCCAAACACCGAATTCCTCGACCAATTTTTTGTCGGTATCGGCAATTAAAGGAAAAGGAAGCGAAAACTTTTCGATGAATTTTTGATGCGATAAAGCGCTGTCCACACTCACGCCAACGATTTCGTATCCCGACTGAAGTAATTTTGTGTAACCGTCGCGCAAACTACAAGCTTGTGCCGTACAGCCGGGCGTATTGTCTTTTGGGTAGAAGTACAACGCGAGCTTTTTACCTGCGAGGTCGCTTGCTTTTACTGTGTTTCCGTTCTGATCTACTCCTAAAATTTCGGGGATTTTGTCTCCAATTGATAATGCCATAGTCGATTAAAAATAATTATATTTCAACATTCAAAGATAGCAAAATAATCAGAAGCAATATAAAAAAACGATGAGATGTTTTTCACAGTAATTTATACACCCCGCCGGGCAGAGCCTGTACAATATTTTTCATTTCCAATTCGAGCAGGGTAAAAAATAGTTCCGATACGGGCGTGTCGAGTTCTATGGCTAATTGGTTTACCTGCATAGATTCTGTAGTGTTGAGGGCGTTGAAGATTTTTTCTTCGTCTTCGGTAAGGTTCAGGAATAACTCTTTCTGTTTGGGTACGGTTGATTTCTTTCCGGTATCCCAACCCAAATGAGCGATAAAATCTTCGGTCTGTTGTAGCAGTACTGCTTTATTATCCGATATCAGCCTGTTACAGCCGGCGGAAGCGTTATCCGAAACCCTGCCGGGAACGGCGAATACTTCGCGATAATACGAATTGGCGACCTCGGCAGTGATGAGCGATCCGCCTTTTTCGCCCGATTCTACTACCACAACGGCATCGGCCATTCCGGCAACAATGCGGTTGCGGCGCACAAAATTATGACGGTCGGGATTACTTTCGCTCGGGAATTCTGTGAGCAACGCCCCGTTTTGCAACATTTCTATGGCGGTGTGGCGATGCGCGTAAGGATAAATCCGGTCTAATCCGTGCCCCAAAACGGCAACAGTGGATAAAATGTTTTGCATAGCTGCGCGATGTGCGTAAATATCAATGCCGTAGGCAAGTCCACTGATAACGAGCAGACCGGGGAAGCGTTCCGATAATTCTTTAAGGAACTTGTGACAAAACTCTTGCCCGTATTTGGTGGCGTTGCGCGTACCAACAATGCTGATAACTTTTTGACGGTTGAAATCCACATTGCCTTTGGCATATAGCAAAACCGGAGAGTCGATGCAGTTGGTAAGGCGTTGCGGATAATCTTCATCGGTGAAAAATAGTGGTTGAATGTTGTTTTTGGTGATGAACTCCAACTCCTTTTCGGCACGACGCATCACTTCGGGATGACGAATTTCCGCAATCAACCGTTTCGAGATGCGTGGAATTAGCTCTAATTTTCGTGCACTTTCCGTAAAAACACTTTCTACATCGCCTACCGCCTGCACAAGGTTGCGGGCGTGCATCACTCCAACGCCGTTTATTTGCGTGAGAGCGATTTGGTAGAGGGTTTTGTTGGAAATCATCGAATTTGGGAATTGGGATTTTGGATTGGGGAGTAAATGGGAAATCTTGTTGTCTAATAATCCATGAGTCCAAGTCTTTTTTTCTTTATTCCTTATTCCTTATTCTTTGCTCTAAATATATTCTGCAAATGCTTCATCGAACACTTCGGGTTTGGCGAGTTTTCCGTTTATCAAGTTCACGACTTCAATTTTCGCTTTGGCACATAGCGCATTGTCCGATAATCGGTAAATTTCCTGATGGAAAATGTATTTCACGTTTTGCCGTTCAATCTGCTTTACGGTGCAAATAAATTCATCCATCCCGATGAGCGGAATTTTGTACCGAATATCCACACGCGCTACCACGGCATCAATTCCTTGCTGATGCAACTGATAGAAATTTAACCCCACTTTTTCAAGAAATTCGTGACGAGTAACCTCGAAATAGTGCTGATAATTGGCGTTGTTTACGTGTCCTTGCACATCGCATTCGTAGTCGCGTACTTTGAGTTTATATTCGAAAATAGTATTCATTTTACCCATAGTTTTATAAAACATATTTTGCTCTTCCACTCGTCAGACCACAAATCGGTCAGATGCTATCACCAAGTCACTTAGCCTCTCAGTCTCCTTATCTCTTCTTCAGCCATTCTCTCGCATTCACGAACGCTTCCATCCACGGCGTAACATCGTGTTTTCGATATTCGTGTGGATAATAAGCGTTTTGCCACGGGAAAATGGTGCGCTCCAAGTGCGGCATCATCGCCAAGTGGCGGCCGTCGGCAGAACAAACGGCAGCGGTGGCGTAATCCGAATCGTTAGGATTGCCGGGATATTGGTCATAAACGTATTTGGCCGAGATGTTGTATTTCGATGATTCTTCGGGCAACTCGAAACGTCCTTCGCCGTGTGCCACCCAAATGCCGAGTTTGGTTCCGGCAAGCGATTTGAACATCACCGATTCGTTCTGCGGAATTTCCACGCTCACAAACCCCGATTCAAACTTGTGGGATTTATTGTGCTGCATTTTCGGATGGGCTTCGCCCATTTCGGGATACATCAACCCTAATTCCATCAGCAACTGACAACCGTTGCAAACGCCTAAACTCAATGTGTCTTTACGAGCGTAAAAGTTTTCGAGGGCTTTTTTCGCCTTTTCGTTGTATCGGATTCCTCCCGCCCAACCTTTGGCAGAGCCAAGAACGTCGGAATTGGAGAAGCCACCGCAGAAAACTGCGAACTGCACATCTTCCAGTGTTTCGCGTCCCGATGTAAGGTCGGTCATGTGCACGTCTTTCACATCGAACCCCGCTAACCACAACGAATATGCCATTTCGCGCTCGCCGTTGGTGCCTTTGTCGCGAATAATTGCCGCAGTAAGTCCCGAACGTTCTTTACGGTTCGGGTTGAGTCCCAAATCTTCGAACTTTCCGGTGAATGAGGGGTTGAATTGGAACTGCAGCGGTTGGTTTTTATAATTATCGAAACGCGCTTTGGCGCAGGTTTCTCCGCTCTGCTCGCGGTCAAGCAGGTACGAGGTACGGTACCATGTGTCGCGTAACTTATCTATATCCAATTCCCGACGGAATTCGCCTTTTTCAATAACGAGCTTGCGCTCTTCAATGGGGCGCGCCACGATGGCAAAACCTACTTCGAAATCGTTCAGTATCTTCTCAACCAAGTGATGATGTTTTACCTGCACCAAAATTCCGGGATTTTCAGCGAAGAGTATCTTTATCAGGTCTTCGTGACGTATCTTATCCAAACGTGCTTCGAGTCCGCCTTGCGGGTTTGCGAAACACATTTCGAGCATAGCGGTAATCATTCCGCCTGCCGAAATATCATGTCCGGCAATGATCAGGCCACGATTCACGAGCTCCTGCACTGCAGCAAACGTATTTTTGAAATATTCGGTATCGGTTACAGTGGGCGCTTCATCTCCGATCTTACTCAACGTTTGCGCGAAAGCCGAACCGCCTAATTTGAGCGTATCAAACGAAAAATCAATGTAATACAAATACGTTCCTTTAATATATGCCAATGTAGGCGACACAATTTTGCGGATATTTTTCACTTCGCCTGCGGCGGAAATAATCACCGTTCCGGGCGAAAGCACTTTGTCGTCGCCATATTTCTGCGTCATGGAAAGCGAATCTTTTCCGGTGGGGATGTTGATGCCCAAATCGCAAGCGAAATCGGAGCACGCTTCCACTGCTTTGTACAGGCGGGCATCTTCGCCCTCGTTGCGGCACGGCCACATCCAATTGGCACTCAGCGAAATGCTTTGCAGTCCATTTGCGAGCGGCGCGAAAACGATGTTGGTCAACGATTCGGCAATAGCCAACATCGAACCGGCAGCCGGGTCTATCATTGCCGCCTGTGGTGCGTGCCCGAGTGAGGTAGCCATTCCGGCGTATCCTTTGTAATCCAATGCAATAGCGCCCAAATCACTGAGCGGCAACTGAATTTCACCTTGGCACTGTTGACGGGCCACTTTTCCGGTAACCGAACGGTCAACCTTGTTCGTAAGCCAATCTTTGCACGCCACGGCTTCTAACTTAAGTACGTTTTCAACATAAGTTTCGAGATTTTCAAGCTGATATTCAGGCGCGGTAAACTCTTCTTCCACCGTTGCATCGTTCATAATGGTAACGGGCGGCTTGCCGAAGAAGTCTTGTAATTCCATATCAATAGGGCACGTTTCATCAGGTTTACTGAAAGTGAACCTCATATCGTCGGTGGTTTCGCCCACCGTGTACATCGGCGCGCGTTCGCGTTCGGAAATGCGTTCTATGTGTTCAATATCTTGTTCTTCCACAAGCAAACCCATACGTTCCTGACTTTCGTTGCCTATAATTTCTTTTGCCGAAAGAGTGGGGTCGCCGATCGGAAGTTTGTCTATATCGATAATGCCGCCGGTTTGTTCAACGAGTTCCGAAAGGCAGTTGAGGTGCCCGCCTGCGCCGTGGTCGTGGATGGACACGATGGGGTTCTCGTCCGATTCGGCGAGCGTTCGAATAACATTTGCCACGCGTTTCTGCATTTCGGGATTGGCGCGCTGCACGGCGTTCAGCTCAATCCCCGATGAATATTCGCCTGTATTAACCGACGAAACGGCGCCGCCGCCCATCCCGATGCGGTAATTATCCCCACCAAGAACGACTATTTTTTCGCCGCTTTTGGGATTGCCTTTTAGCGCGTCTCGCTTGTTGGCGAAGCCAACGCCACCGGCGAGCATGATTACTTTATCGTAGCCAAATTTTTTGTAGTTTTCGGTATGTTCAAACGTGAGTAGCGAGCCGCAGATGAGCGGCTGCCCGAATTTATTTCCGAAATCGGACGCTCCGTTGGAGGCTTTCGTGAGAATTTGTTGCGGCGTTTGGTACAGCCATTTTCGGGGAGGAAGCGTTGCCTCCCAATCGCGGCCTTCTTCCAATCGGGGATACGACGTCATGTAAATGGCTGTTCCGGCTACGGGCAATGCGCCTTTTCCGCCCGCCAATCTATCGCGAATCTCGCCACCTGTTCCGGTAGATGCACCGTTAAAAGGCTCAACGGTTGTGGGAAAGTTGTGCGTTTCGGCTTTGAGCGACAGAACGCTTTCTATTTCTTTTGTTTGGAAAAAATCGGGTTTGTCGCCGCTCGCAGGTGCAAATTGTTCAATAACGGGACCTTGAAAGAAAGCCACGTTGTCTTTGTATGCCGAAATAAGGGAATTGGGATTTACTTTGGACGTTTTTTTGATGAGTTGAAAGAGCGAACTTTCCTTTTCTTCGCCATCGATTACGAACTTT
The DNA here is from genome assembly GCA_023424395.1 of Bacteroidota bacterium. Lineage (GTDB taxonomy): Bacteria > Bacteroidota > Bacteroidia > Bacteroidales > Dysgonomonadaceae > JAFADY01. The sequence continues at coordinate 96,810 of JAFADY010000063.1, forward strand.
CCGTTAAAGATTTTGTGGCGGCAGTGTTCCGAGTTAACCTGCGAGAAACCAAACACCTCACTGTCGGTAAGTTTGCGGTTCATTTTTTCGCTCACCGAATTCAGGTAATCGATCTCGTCTTCGCTTAGCGCCAAGCCTTCCTGTTGGTTGTAGGCGGTAATGTCATCGATAAGTATGATGGATTCGGGTTGATTGTTGATGGTAAGAATATGTTGGTCGAGTTTTTCATAAACGCGCTGCAACATCGGGTCAATCCTCTCCCCCGACCCCTCTCCATGAGAGAGGGGAGCTGTAGGAATCGGAAAATATTCTTCGATGCGTGAGATTCCTTCAATTCCCATATTTTGGGTAATTTCCACGGCGCATGTGCTCCACGGCGTAATCATTTCGCGGCGCGGGCCAACAAAGGGTTGTTGCACATCTTCTGTTTGGATCATTTGTGATTCTCCAAAAAGCCAATTGAGTTTTTGTACTGTTTCCTGCGAAAGTCCCGAGGCAGTTTCAACGGCGATTACGCTCTGAGAGGGTGTTCTGAAAAATGAGATCATAATTTGCGGTATGGGGTTTGAATTTTGGGTTGTGGAAGCAGTCTTCAGCCTTTTCCTTCGCCCTATACTTATTGATGTGCAAAGTTAATCAAAACCGATGTAAAAAGGTAGGGAATAAAATCTTATTTTGTCGGTTTCGAGAATGAATGTATCTTTGCCGACTGTAAAAAATATTCTTACTGCAAATAAGCAAGTATGCTTGATATAATCGTTAAAGGGTTTATAATTGGTATTTTGGTGTCGGCTCCCGTCGGGCCGATGGGAATGTTTACCATTCAGCGAACGCTTACTAAAGGGCGGTGGCACGGTTTTTTTACCGGACTTGGGGTATTGAGTTCCGACATAATTTATGCGTTTATCGCTATGTTGGGAGTAAATGCCTTTTCTTCTTTTCTGACTAATGAAGAACATATCTTTCAGCTTGTTGGAAGCAGTATTATCATTATACTCGGTTTTTTTCTGTACCGCACCAATCCGCTGAAAGGATGGACACCCCAAACACAGGCAGAGCAAACCAAGTTTCATTTGGAATATTTATCGGCCTTTGGTTTGGCCATTGTGAACATTGGGGTGCTGTTTATTTTTATTACGCTGTATGCTCATTCTCAATTCGATCCCGTTGCCGAAGGCAAAAGCGCGGTTTTGACCGCCATGCTTTCCATATTTTCGGGTGGCTTATTGTGGTGGTTTTTTATGACGGGCTTTGTTTCGAGTCTACGAAAACATTTCAATCGTAAGGGATTGATCGTTATGAACCGGATTGTCGGTTCCATTCTTATGATCATCGGCTTTGTAGGCCTAACTACTTTGTTGTTTTAACCGTGTTTTCCGATTTCTATCACTTCCAAATCCCTAATATTACCTTCATCGAGTACGAAACGAAGTAAAGTTCGCACCTTGTGGAAGCCGTATTTACCTGCCGCGCCGGGATTCATGTGCAGGCATTCCAAGTTTTTATCGTACATCACCTTCAAGATGTGCGAGTGTCCGCAAATGAACAGTTTTGGCGGCTTGTCGTAAAGTTGTGCGCGAATCTTAAAATCGTATTTCCCGGGATATCCTCCGATATGCGTTATTAGTACTTCCACATTTTCGAGTGTGAATCTCAATGTTTCGGGAAAAGTTTTGCGGGTCGAGAAATCATCAATATTACCGAAAACTGCTCTAAAAGGTTTGAAGTTTACAAATTTATTCGCCAATTCGAGCGAACCGATATCTCCTGCATGCCACACTTCATCGCACGAAGCGAAATATTCTTCATATTTCTCATCCCAACAATTATGCGTATCCGATAATAAACCGATTTTTTTCATTTAATAGGACTATTAGAGCCAAGAATAAAGACATTTGGATTAAAATTGATCTTTATCGGAACAAAGTTACTAATTTTACTGTTAAATTTATTTACAGATTATCTTTACACTTATGCCTTACAAATATTTTAAGCGCGATATCAGTTGGCTTTCGTTCAATCACCGTGTGCTTCTCGAAGCAAAAGATGAAAGTCTGCCTGTGTATGAGCGCATCAAGTTTTTATCCATTTACTCATCCAACCTCGAAGAGTATTATAAAGTACGTGTTTCGGGTTATCACAGTTCGTTACTGAATAGCATTAAACGCGATGAAAGTGAGGAAGAAGCATTGCAGACGTTAGTAGAGATAAACAACACGGTAACCGAGCATGAAAAAGAATATACACATATTTTTAATGATATGATTCTGCCCGAGTTGGAGCGAAATAATATTATTTTGTACCAAACCGATTTGGTGGAGCCTTTTCATCGTAATTATGTGGAAAAATACTTTAACGAAGAGGTTTTCCCGTACTTGCAACCGATGGTCATTCAAAAAGACCACATTCATTCGTTTATTCAGGATGGACGCATCTATCAGGCGATCAGCTTGCTGAAAAGCAAGAAAAAGAAAAACGGGGAAAAGTTGAGTTATACGTATGCCATCATGAAGATTCCGTTCACGAAAATTCCGCGCTTTATCGAGCTGCCGTCGTTGGGCGGAAAGAATTACATTATGTTTATCGATGATGTGATCAAAGCCAATTTGAAGAGCGTTTTCCCGGGATATGATATTGTGGATTGTTACAGCATCAAAATTTCACGCGATGCGGACTTTTCTCTCGAAAACGAAGACCAAAAAGATATAGCCGAACGCATTTTGCGGAAAGTACGTAAGCGTAAGATAGGCGCGGTTACCCGATTTCAATACGATAAAGATATGCCCGACTATTTCCTGAAATATTTGTGCGAATCATACGAGATAGAAGAGGAGGAATTATTGCCATCGGGGAAATACCTGAACCTATCGGATCTGATGAAGTTGCCTAATCCTGTGGGAAACAGCCTGAAACAGCAACTCCCGCAACCGCTTCGCGTTCCCGAATTGGAGGAAAATACCTCCATTTTGCGTGTGTTGCGCAAGCAGGATGTGCTGTTGCATTTTCCGTATCAGTCGTTCGATTACGTATTGCGATTTTTGTTGCAGGCGGCTTTCGATCCCAAGGTGTTAGAAATAAAGGTGACACAATACCGCGTTGCGGAAAACTCGGCAGTGATCAACAGTTTGATCAGTGCAGCGAAAAACGGTAAAAAAGTGACCGTTTTCGTAGAACTGAAAGCGAGGTTTGATGAAGAGAACAACTATTTATCATCGGAGTTGATGCAACAGGCAGGTGTAAAAATCATTTATAGTTTGCCCGGGCTCAAGGTGCACGCTAAGTTGGCGTATGTGCGCAAACGAAGTAACGATCCCGAAAACCCGATCAAAGGGTATGCCTATTTGGGTACCGGTAATTTTAACGAGAAAACCGCACGCATTTATTCCGACAAAGGATTACTTACATCTAACAAAGAGTTTATTGAAGATATCGACGAAGTTTTCCGCGTATTGGAAGGTAAGCCCCACATGCGCGATTTCAAGCATTTGCTGATTGCGCAGTTCAATATGGTTCCCGAAATTCACAAAATGATAGAACGTGAGATCGAGAACGTGAAAAACGGTGGAGCAGGATACATTATTCTTAAAATGAATAGTTTGGAAGATAAAGGAATGGTTAACGCGCTGTATCGGGCAAGCGAAGCAGGAGTGAAGATTGATCTTATCATTCGCGGTATCTGCTGTTTGGTGCCTAATCAACCTTACAGCCAAAATATTACGGTAACGCGTATTGTGGATGCCTATTTGGAGCACGCCCGCGTTTGGTATTTCTATAACGAAGGCGAGGAAAATGTGTATCTCACTTCCGCCGATTGGATGGAACGAAACCTGCATCGCCGTATAGAAGCCGCTTTTCCGGTATTATCTGCGCCGCTTAAACAGGAAATTATCGATATATTAAAAATTCAATTGGCAGACAATCAAAGCGCTGTTTGGGTGGACGAGAACATGAAAAACGTTTTCAAACACGACGATAATACGCCCATCCGTGCCCAACACGCCATTTACGATTATTTGAAGCAAATGATAAAATAAATAAAAAAACCGGACAAGTGTGCATAGCTTGTCCGGTTTTTATTTTGCTGAGAAAATATTAGAAAAACACGTAACGGTTGTCCTCAACCTTGAGTTTATCTTTTAGAATATCCATCGATTGCATTTGTAAACGATATGCCTTGTTGCCTTGCATCATCATTTTTTGTGAATCGGCATTGTAAGTTTCTGTGCCTTGGCTTCTGTTGAGGACATTTACCACGTATACACCCATATTGCCTTTAGCGGGCCCGGCCAAGCTATTAACGGGCGCGAAAGCGGAAAATGCGTTTAATACAGGCTCGAATCCTATTCCGGAAATGTTTTGTGTTTCGAAATTCACGAATTTTACCGTATCGATATTCGATTGCATGGCAGTAGCGTAAGTATCCAGGCTGGTCAGGTTTTTGGTTTTCAAGTCCGATATTATTTTTTCGGCTTTTTTATCGTTAGCCAATCTCGAACGAATGGCAGATGTAGCTTCAACCAACGGAGTGGTTCCGGCAGGATAAACTTCATCTACTCTGGCCACCACACGCATATTCGTCATATCGAATTTCTTAACCGTTCCCATTTTTTTCTCGTTCACAGCCCATGTAACGATTTGACGCGATCCGGGAATTTGCATTAAAGTGAAATCGTTGGCTGTAACCCTTGAGTCGGGATTTACAAGATATCCTTTTTGGGTGGCAAGTTCATTGAAGTTCTTGCTCACATTGGGATCCGATACAAATTGATTTAATTCGTTATCGACATTGTTCGATGTTTTTTCGCTCACGATCACCGGCATGTTGATGGTTGCCAATTTATATTTTTGAACAGGTGTAGATTTTTCTTCTACTTGAAAAATAATCTGCTGGCCGGGAACTTTTATCTTTTGCAATTGTCCGACAGGGGCTTCAAAAATAGCCTTCACAACATCGATCCCTGCCGAAACAAGGTCGATTTCGCGTGCCCAGCCCACATCGCCGCCGTTTGATTGCGGATTGAGGCTATTTGCCACTTCAGCAAAGCTTTTTCCGGTTTGGATTTCATTGTAAACGCTATCTACAAATTTGGTTACGAGGCTGTCTTGCCCCATCATGGAGGCATCGGGGATGGCCATCATACGCAGGTGAACCGAATCCGGAGCTACTTTTTTATCGAGAAGCTTGTAAATATTAAAAGCATCGCCTTCGCGAAGCGGGCCTTTTATTTCTGAAACAGCTGCTGTTTCAACAAAAGTTTGTTGTTCGCCGGTTAAGGCGGATGAAGAAACAAATACATCACGATAAGGCATATCGGAATAGTCTGCCACTATTGGAGCCACATTTGTAGCCGTAGCCAATTTTTGATAAGCTTCTTGCGCTTGCGCTTCAATGTCGGCAAAATCGGCATCGCTTGGAATGATCTCTTTGGTAAAATAAGTGATCTTTGCCATTGGGACATCCATTTTAAACGAGCTTTTATTTTTGTCGTAAAAAGCTTTAATTTCTTGATCCGTTACATTTACTACGGAGTCAGGGATTGTGAAGTAATTTTGCAATACGTAAGTCATATCGGCGTTTTGTTGCGATAGGTCGAAAGCTGTTTTAGCTTCCGCATCGTTAACCATAACGGCGCTTGACAATAAAGAAGTGTATTTTTCTTCGAGACGCTGATATTTTATCATGTTCTCGATGAACAACCAAATCGATTTATATTGTTCAACTACTGCTCTTTCTTCCGGTTGAAGCGATTCTACGGGTGAGTTAATTGTGTTGAGAAACTGAACCAATCCTTCCCTGTCGAAAATTCCTGTTTGTGGATCGAGGAAGAAAGGAAGTTGTTGTAACAAAGGAGAAATATTTTGCCCATGTACCAGGTCGTTGATTTCTGCTTTGGAAACGGCGAGGCCGAGTTTGGATGCCTGGTTGTCGAGTAATCTCTCGCGAACCATTTGCTGATAAACTGCTTCCCTTATTTGTTGGGTCGTGTTTTCGTCGAGTGAGGTTTGCCCGCTGACCATTTTCTGGAAATTCTCCCATTCTGCTATGCGGTCGGCATATTCCTGCGTGGAAATTATTTCGCCGTTTACTACGAATGCTTTATCCTTTGTTCTCATAAAAAGGGTATTCCCCGATGAAAACAAATCTCCTAAAACGAATGCTAATAGTGCAAAACCGATTATGGCGACCAAAAGTCCGCCTTTATTTCTAATCTTTTGAAGTGTAGCCATTTACTAAACTTAAATTAATAATAAATACGTGTATTTTTTGTCTGTTTTTTAAACAAGACTGCAAAGTTAATAAAAAATAAAGAGATGAAGTTGTTTTTTAATGAAAAGTAAAAAGTTTTTGAACATAAAAATGGCTACTCTTCATTTTCTCCATTGTTTACACTCAATCTGATAACTTCTATTTTTCTTGCCGTAACCTTCAGTACTTTGAAAGTGAATTCGCCAATGATAATTGTTTCATATGTTTTCGGGAAACGCTGTGTGTAATGAAGCAAAAGCCCCGCAACGGTAGAATATTCTTCTGATTCGGGCAATGCTTGATTATATTCCTCGTTGAAGGTATCAATTTCCACGCGTCCCGATAAAACGAATTCATTGTCGGCTTCTTGTTTCACGAAACGCGATTTGCTATCGTATTCATCTTCAATATCGCCGAAAATTTCTTCCACCAGATCTTCCATCGTAACCACTCCCGATGTGCCGCCGAATTCGTCAATTACTACGGCTATGCTTTTGTGTTGTTGCATCAGGTCGTTCATTAACTTGTTGGCTTGCATGCTTTCCGGCACGAAAGCGATGGAAGCTACGCTTTTAGTCCAATCCGCAGGATTGTCGAGAATTTCCCACATGTGGATGTAGCCGATAATATCGTCAATATCTTTACGGTAAACCAAAATTCGGGAAATTCCCGTTTCGATAAACAACTCCTTGAGCTTATCTATATCGGTATCTTCGTTCACAGCCACAATTTCCGCTCTGGGAACCATACAATCGCGTAGCCGCATAGACGAAAAATCCAATGCATTGCGGAAAATCTTCACTTCCGAATCTACTTCCGCTTCATCGGGCATATCTTCTATTCCTTTCCTCACGTATGAATCCAAATCGAGCCTGCCAAGCACATCCTGATCCGATCTGATGGTTTTTACGCCGAAAATGCTTAAGACACCTTGTGAAATTGTAACGAAGATTTTCGCGATAGGATAAAGCAAAACGTAAAATAAATACGATGGTAAAATAAGCACGTTTACCCAAAAATTGGGTTTTTTTGCCATGATAGCGCGCGGTAAAAACTCTCCGGTGAAGAGGATGATAAAAGTAGCTACAAAAACAATGATGATGTACCCGATAAGGGTGGACGTGTTCGTGCTCCTGTCGATAAAAGGATAAGCGATAACAATGGTGAGATAAACAAAAACCACGAGCACAATTAAATTGCCCAGCGAAAGTGTTGACAAAAACTGCCTCGGGTGGCTGTAAATGCTGTTTATCATGTAATTGAAAAAGCCTTTATTCTTTTTAATGAGCGCGAAGCGCATTTTATCGGAAGAAACGAAAGAAACTTCCATACCGGAAAAAAACGCCGATAAAATAAGTAACGTTATCCACCAAACAAAGTGAGTTGAGTGTATCATTGGGTTTATTGTAATTGAATGGTATCGTTGTTGTCCATTTCCAAGAGAGAGGGCGGTGATCCGCCTTCTTCTTCCTGAAAAGGAATTTTTCCATCGTGAGGGCGGAAGATCCTGTAATCGGTCATTTCCTGATTCGATTCGAACCCGTAACCTTTTACTTCCGTGAAACCGCTTTTTATTTCGATGTATTTATCGGAATAAACTTTTTTGTTGGCCTGATCCCAAAAAAGCTCTTCACTTCTGAACTGATCGCCCAGCGTGTTACGCACGAAAACATTTCCTCTTAATTTCCACAATTTTTTGGCTGTATAATTCCATGCCGTATCGGCTTCCACAATGGCTTCAATGGTGAAATCGGGATTAAATCTCTCCAGATAGATTCCTTCGGGAAAAAACCAGAAAGGTTCTTTGGCTTTATCGAAAACTTGCCATAGATCTGTGGTTAGCTTGTATCGGGTTATTCCCGAATCCGAGATAAGCGTGGTTGTTGTATCCGTTACCATGGAGGGCATGGTTTCCGGATCGAACTTCATATTCACGATTTCGTGGTTGGCTTTATTGCAGGAAGCAAAAAAAACAAACACAACAACCGCGAAAATCGCGGCTGCCGTGTTTCTAAAAATATATTTTTCAGGTTGTTTTACCAACACTTATCTAAGTTTCTTATTTCAATCTAACAGTAGTGGTTTCACCGATCCATCCTGGAATAAATACGGATTCACCCGCTTTGATACCCATCATAAATGCTGTTTCGGTATCCATGTAAGCTGCAGAATATCTGCCGATTAAGCTATTCGCTTTTCCAGCTACGCTTGGGTCAACCGATTTTGCGCGTTGTAATTTGTCTACGGCAGCGCCGTACACCAAACCCGCTTTTGCCGGCTCTGAGAAAATACTTCCTGCGGAAGCTGCGTAAAGTTGTGCGATAAGGATATATGCCTCGCCGTTGTTAGGATTGTATTCCAATGCATCGTAAGCGGCTTGTCTTGCTCTTGAATAGTTACGTTGGTTGGAGAATATTCCTGCCAATTGCATCATGTAGTCAGACGATTTTGTTTTGCTCGGTTCCATTCTGGCAGCATCGGTGTAATATTTGATGGCAGTATCGTAATCTCTTTCTCTCAAGGCTTTGTTTGCCAAGCCGATAGCTGCTCCGGCAGTCGGTTCTAACCTGTAAAGGTGTTCCGAAACAGTGGAGTAGAGTTCAGACTCAGAGCATCCCACTGATGCCAACGCACCGATAACTTCGTTCAAGAAAGCTTTGTCTGTTTTGTTAGGCTCTACTTTATCGCTGTAGTAGCTGGTCATTGTATTGCAATCACCGGCCCCGCTGCTGATAAAGGCTTTTACGATTCCTTCTTTTACAACTTCAAGGTAATCAGCGCTTGTTTGATCGTTGGCTGCTTGAGCTTTCGCGATGGCTTCGTCAACGTAACCTACAGTTGAGAAGTAATCCTTTATGTACGAGTCTTTACGGGAATTATCTTTTAAAAACTCTGTAAGTGAATAAGCCATATAATAAGAATAAGCGTCTTGTGGATATAATTCACCTTTCATTTCATTTACAGCTTGGCCTAACCATTTATACATAACATCAGGGTCTGCATTTTCACCCATCAGTTCCATATAGTCATAAGCTTTGTAAACCAAAACGCTTCCGTCAGATTCATCTTTAAAGTATTTCATACGTGCATCGTACATTTCCATTACTTTATCAATCATCTCTTTTCTTTTGGTAGGATTTGTTTCGTCTTTTAACAAGGCTTTGTAGATTCTGGGTCCGTAAATGAAAGTGTTTTTACTTGCAGCTGGACAATTTTCGTAAACTGCCAACCAGGGTTGTAAAGCGCCTTTGTAGTCATCAGCTTTTGCGGATGTTTGTACCAAGCTTAAGTCTCTTAGGCATTTGAGGCTGTCCTCTCCATGTCCGAAAGGAGCATTCACGGGGTCATATCCTGCTTTTTGAGCGCTTACGCCAAGAATTGTAGCTATAGCAACTAATCCTGATAATAATAATTTTTTCATCTTGTTATAGTTTTAAATTGTTTTTTTTATTCTGTTCCTACTTGTTTCTTTATTCAGACAAATTGTTAAAACAAAAGTTTAATCGCTTTCAATTTATTCAATTAAACGTTAGTTAAATTGTCTTTTGAAGAACCATAGCTCATTCACATTCATATTGACGGATATTTTAAAGAGATCTTGTTTGATCATGTTTTCCCTTTCGGGGCGTTGCATGATATAGCCGAAACCGACATTCAGCATAGACTGTTTTCCCGATACGTTATCCCTGAAAGGGATACCGAAACCCAAATTGAAACTGTATTCGTTGAATCCTGCGGGGCTGTTAGGCTGCGCATCTTGAACGTTTATGTTTGTATATGAATTGGCGTAAGAAACGCCTGCCCTCATTCTTAATCGACTCCAAAAATCGCGGCTGTAAGGATCAATTACATATTCGCCACCGGCGCTTATTTTATAGGTGTTGTTGAATCGGGTATCGTCGTTCAAACCATCTAATTCCGATGAATAGGCAATCCCTTTCCATTGTTGCAGCGTTCCGTCGAGCCCTAAAAGAAAATTCCGGTTACTGTAAGTAAAACCTAAACCGAAGGTGTGGGGAAGTTCAAAAGATTGCGAACTTAAAGTGTCGTCTCTTAAAACCTGCGCCAAATATCTCTCGGGTTGGTTTACCGAATTGGGGTCGGTAGTGTATAATTTATTGCTGATAGCCAAATCGGATTTCGCAGAAATTTTTGGCGAATAAACCGCGCCAACTACCATTTGGCTTTCCTTATCGACAGGGTAAATGAATTGCGCGCCGAAATCGTATTTTATATCGCGAATAGAATAATTGCTTCTTTCCTCTCCAATTAGAGCGCCGCTTGAAGTGAGCGGAGTTATTACATTACTGTAATAGAAATTTCCGAAAAGATAAGATACGTTGGCTCCAACAGATAAATATTTAACGGGTTCATAAGCCAATCCGGCATAAATTTGGTTCAATCCGCCACTTCCCCGATAAGCTTCCTGGTAAATTATATCCGATAATGAACGCGTACGCCCATAATTGTATCCTACTTTAGAAAAAGGCAGAAGGCCAATGCTTGCTCCCATTTTCCTGAACAAAGGAAATTGTATGGCCGCATAATCCAGATTACCGTTGTAATAATCGTGTTTTTGATTACCATCGCCAAATCTAGCCATTTGTCCCGATATTCCGAAATCGAAGATAAAAGTAAGAGAATCGAGCTTCGAATACGATGCCGGATTCATCGGGTTTACTTGTTGGCTGCGCCTGATACCGTAACTTATTCCTCCCATAGCCTCGGATGCTCCCATGGATGGACTCGATAGAAGTCCGTAACCGTACCTCCCGTACGGAGAATTAGAACCAACTTGCTGCGCCATGGTTAAAAAGCCAATTCCGAGCAGCATTCCCAACAGGAGAAAACGTTTTTTCGCTATATTCATTTTGTCTCGCTAAAATCAACAACAAACGGTTGATCTGTTTCATAAATTTATTTAAGGCTACAAAGATGATATTTTTTTGCGATGCCACCAACAAATAAGTTCAAACTTCGTGTTAAAAAGATTAAAGTTTAATATTTATAAACGATTGAAACTTAAAAGAAATATCATTTATGAGTTCAAAATTACAAAATGAACGCAATAATTTATTATGAAAAATCAATTATATCAAACTCTCATTTATACTCATATTTATCAATGGAATTTTGTGTTTTTGCATCAAATGTGAAGATACATTAAAACGAATAGACGGGCATAGTATAAGAATTAAAAAATGTGATTAAAATATCACATATCATCTTTATATATGTAAGTATCAGACGAATTTAACTTTTATGCAAATTATATAAAGTAACATAAATTAATGTTTAGCATCTAATATTAACTAATATTGTCGGCTATATTTCTTTGGAAAATGTGTGAATAGGCGTAATTTTGAACCATAACGAACAAAATCTATTATTATGGCAGCTATTGGAATAGATATAGGAGGCACTAAAATAGCTTGTGCTATATTTGAATCTGACGGAAGAATGACGCATTCCTACAGAAATCTACTGAAAGGGCGAGAGGGCAACGATGTTGCCGAATTAATCGTTAAGTTACTGAATAAGGTCTTAGCCATTGCCGCTAGAAAACAAATAACCATTGAAGGAATCGGGATTTGTGTGCCGGGAATCGTTTATCCTAACGAAGGCCGCGTTTGGGCTCCAAACATCCCCGGATGGCAAAGATACCCATTACTTGAAGTGATTAAATCAAACTTGGGCGACCCATCCATTCCCATCGTTATTGAATCAGACCGGACGTGTTATTTATACGGAGAAGTTTGGCAAGGCGCCGCTAAGGATTGCCACAGTGCGGTTTTTGTTGCCGTTGGCACAGGCATCGGTATGGGCATTATGATCGATAATAGGCTGATGCACGGCGCGGGAGATATCATTGGCGCATCGGGATGGATGGCATTACAGCCTCCTTATTTAGAAGAATACGATAAATGCGGGTGTTTTGAATATTATGCTTCCGGAAATGGAATCAGCGACAGGGTAAAAGACAAAATCAGGGCGGACAAAGATTACAGAGGCAAACTAAGACAAAAAACCATTGTAAGAATTACTTCACACGATGTGTTTGCCGCTTTAGAAGAAGGCGACCCAATGGCGCAAAGCGTGATAGACAAAGCGGTAGAAATGTGGGGAATGGCCTCTGCTAACATCGTCAGCTTGTTGAACCCACAAAAAATTATTTGGGGCGGAGGCGTTTTCGGGCCTGCAGGAAAATTATTACCGGAAATTTATAAAGAGGCTTCGAAATGGGCTCAGCCCATTGCCATACAACAAGTAACATTCGAAAAATCGGTATTGCAAGGCAATGCAGGACTTTACGGCGCCGGATACTTACCCTTTAAATTGTTGGGAGGTTGATATGGACAAAATGAAAATGAAATATAATAAGACGTTGGTATTCATCGCGGCCTGTATAGGAATGGCTTTTTTCGGGATCGCTTTCATTATAATGGGCACCGTATTGCCGTCATTGACCGCCGACTATGCTCTCGACTCCATTGGAGCTTCGTCTTTGGTAACTTTTCTTCCGGTTGGGGTTCTATTGGGTTCGTTAATATTCGGGCCTGTGGTGGACCGGTTCGGATATAAAATCCTCCTTATCGGGAGCACACTCGCCGTTTTGTTGGGGCTTCAAGGCTTGTCGTTTTTCGACAATTTAAACCTTTTACGGTTCTGTATATTCCTTATCGGGCTTGGAGGCGGTATGCTTAACGGCGCTACCAATGCGTTGGTTTCCGATATTTCGGATGACAAGGAAAGAGGATCGAAATTAAGTATTTTAGGCGTATTCTACGGGATCGGCGCGTTGGGTATGCCCTTGTTGTTGGGAACGCTATCCAAAATGTATTCTTATCAGGTAATATTGCAAAGAACGGGGCTTGTTTTGCTTTTATGTGTTGTGTACCTCGTTATTATTAGCTTTCCCGAGCCTAAGTTAAAGCAGGGTTTTCCCATCAAAAAGGTTTTTGGGATGATAAAAGAACCCTTGCTTTTGATAATGAGCTTTTTCCTTTTCTTCCAAAGCGCGATTGAAGGCCTATTCAACAATTGGACTACTACTTACTTGGAAGGGACCACGGCTATTGCCAAAAGTGACGTTATTTTCAGCCTTACCTTTTTTGTTTTGGGAATGACTATTGCGCGGTTGTTGCTTAGTTATCTGCTGCGTGTGGCCAAAAACACGTACGTCCTTGTGGGAGGAATGCTGATAACAGCTTTAGGAATTATTCTTTTGAATAGCGCTTCGAGCTTCCTTATAGCATCAACGGCTCTCTTTCTCACCGGATTTGGACTTGCTGCCGGATTCCCGATAATAATAAGCATAATCGGAACTTTTTACAAAGAAACCACCGGAACCGCTATCGGCATCGCTCTTTTTATTGCCCTGACCGGCAATACGATCATAAATTACGCGATGGGACACATTGCCGAAAGATTTGAAATTTCGGTTTTCCCTATATTTATTTTAATCCTATTGGTATTACAAGCAATTATCATATTTACAAATTTAAAAACTATAAAAAAGAATCCTTGAAATTATGTTAGCATTAGAATGGTTGGCAAATGCACGCGGCATTATGCAAAAAATTGAAGACACTCAATTGGAAAATATTAAAAAAGCTGCTTTGGTAATGGCAGACAGTATTGAATCCAATAATTGGGTTCACACCTTTGGATGTGGACACGCCACGATCCCTATTGAAGAAATGTATCCCCGTATCGGCGGATTTGTAGGTTTTCACCCGATGGTGGAACTGCCGATGACGTTTTTCACGGGAATAACCGGACAAATGGGTATCCATCAATTCTTGTTCCTCGAAAGGGCCGAAGGATACGGCAACGCGATTATGAAAGCCTATAACTTCAACGAAAAAGATTGTATGTGGATATTTTCCCATACCGGCATCAACAATGTGAACATCGATGTTGCGCTGCGCGCAAAAGAATTGGGGATGAAAGTAATCGTGTACGGCTCTGCAGCCGAAGCAAAAGGCAAAACCACCCGCCACCCAAGCGGAAAAACGATTTTTGAGATTGCCGATATAGTGGTTGATTCATGCGTTCCGGTGGTTGATGCGTCCGTAACGTTAAAGAATCATCAAGATAAGATTGGGCCGGTATCCACACTTTCTTTCGTAACATTGGTATGGATGACCATTACCACTGTTGCCGAAATCTTGGCAGACAGGGGTGTAAAACTTTACATCCACCCTTCGCACAATGTGCCCGGCGACACAACGGCTCACGAAAGACTCGACGAATGTCTTTTTGAGTATAAAAGACGTGTTTCTAAAATTTAATAGTCAAAATGGAAAGCAGTCATAAACCCATAGATTTATCGGTTGAAACCTTCGGCAACATTAAAGGAAAGCCCTATTACTTTGCTGTTTTGCCGTGGGGATCAACAGAGCCGCATAACTACCATTTGCCGTATCTCACTGATTGTTATTTGGCTCACGATATTGCGGTGAATGCCGTAGAAAAAGCGTGGGACAAATACGGAGTACAGGGAATGGTATTGCCTGTCATTCCTTTGGGCTCTCAAAATCCTGGGCAAAGAGAACTTCCGTTTTGTATTCACGTGCGGTATGAAACACAAAAACATGTGCTGTCCGACATTGTGGAATCGCTTAACTTTCAGGGTATCAAAACTCTCGTTATTATGAGCGGGCACGGAGGAAATAGCTTCAAACCGATGGTTCGTGACCTTTCGGTGGATTATCCCGAAATGTTGGTTGTTATTTGTGAATGGTTTGCCGTAGAGCCGAGGAAAAATTATTTCGAAGAAAGTTTTGATGATCACGCCGGAGAAATGGAAACTTCCGTTATGTTGCATTATCACAAGGAATTGGTAAACTTGGAAGTTGCAGGAAGCGGTGAAAGCAGGCCGTTCAACATAGAATCATTCAATAAAAAAGTGGGATGGATTCCCCGAAATTGGGCAAAAACATCCGATGATACCGGAGTGGGGAATCCACAAAAAGCGACCGCTGAAAAAGGCGCTATATATGCAGAAGTTGTAACGGATAAAATAGCGAAGCTTTTCAGTGAACTTGTGAACGAGAATGTGTATTGATTTTCTAAATACGCATATTATTAATTACTTAAAAATTTAAAAATGAAAAAACGATTATTGCTATTTTTCTTAACAGCCCTAACCTTTACCTATGCAAATGCGGTGGAAGCAGATTCTTGGATCCGCATCAATCAATTGGGATACTTTCCCGAAAGCATTAAAGTTGCGGTATATATTTCAACTTCCGATAAAGATTTCGTGCCGAATTTTAAAGTAAGAGATGCCAAAACCAATAAAATCGTACTCGAAGGAAAAGGCACTGTCTCGAACGCCGAACGATGGGGAATGAAAAAGGCTTACCGCCTCAATTTCTCACAATTAAACAAAAAAGGCGAGTATTTCATCGAATGCAATCAAGCCAAGTCTCCTTTGATTAAGGTGAATACGGATATTTATAACGGTACCGCCGATTTTATTTTGAAATATATGCGTCAACAACGTTGTGGCGATAACCCTTACCTAAACGCCTCATGCCATCAATACGATGGATTCATCGTAGACCATCCCGAACTTGAAGGCCAAAAAATAGACGTACGCGGCGGATGGCACGATGCCTCCGATTGTCTGCAATATTTAACTACATCTGCCAACGCTACTTTTCAAATGCTTTTCGCTTGGCAACAAACGCCCGATAAAAGCATTTTCAAAGACGAATTTGATGCTACAGGAAGAAAAGGGAGTAACAACATACCCGACATTTTAGACGAAGCGCGTTGGGGCTTGGAATGGATGTTACGTATGTATCCGGATTCTACATTGATGTTCAATCAAATTGCCGATGACCGCGACCACGCCGGTATGCGCCTACCTCAAAACGATCAGGTAGATTACGGTTACGGCCCCGGAACAGGACGTCCTGTGTATCCGATTACCGGGAAGCCGCAGGGATTGAGACAATATAAAAACAGATCGACCGGAGTATCTTCTAGCGCGGCTAAATATGCGTCGGCCTTTGCTCTTGGAAGCGAAATTCTGAAAGATATTGATAAAGATTTCAGTGCTATTTTGAAAGAAAAAGCAGGCCCCGCTTATCGCTACGGGAAAAAATATCCGGGCAATAACCAAACCGCATCTACCGTTTCTCCTTATTTTTATGAAGAGGATAATTGGGTGGATGACATGGAGTTAGCCGCCGCCACAAAATATAATCTTTCGGGATCTGACTCGTGGAGGAAAGAAGCCGATTATTGGGGACAGTTAGAGGAAATAACGCCCTGGATGGAGCTCGGCAGAGGACGCCATTATCAGTTTTATCCTTTCGTGAACCTCGGACATTACTATTTGGCGAAATCATCGGATAAAGCCGTCAGCGAAAAATATACGAACTTTATGAAAGACGGGCTTGAAAGTATCGCAAAAAGGGCTCGTGAATACGATGATCCTTTTATGAACGGCATTCCGTTTCTTTGGTGTTCAAACAACCTTGTAGTGGCAGCCATTACGCAAGCCCGCCTGTATAATCAGGTTTCCAAAGACGATACGTATAATGAAATGGAAGCGGCGCTACGCGATTGGTTATTCGGTTGTAATCCGTGGGGTACATCAATGATCAGCGGCCTGCCCGCCGATGGCGATTCTCCTACTCGCACGCATTCTTTTGTAACGGAAATTTTAAATGACCTGACGTATGGCGGCCTTGTGGACGGGCCTATCGACCGCGTTCGATTCGAGACTTTACTCGGAGTAACTTTACATTATGACGACCCGTACGCTCCATTCCAATCGGGCGCTGCGGTTTACCACGACGATCCGGGAGATTATTCTTCCAATGAACCTACGATGGATGGAACCGCAAGTTTAAGCTTCTACCTTTCCACAATGGAGAAAATGGGGAAAAATAAATCTTTACAGTATTAAATATAACCATATCTAAAATTATTAGCCTATGTAAACTTAAGTTTTGATATTTTATAAACAAGTAATTGATCTACTTGTGATAAATACTCATAGAATTGAAAAATAAATGAGACACAAACACTGAAAATTTATTATTATGAACAAAAAATTATTGCTATTATTATTTCTACTTATTCCTTTTGGCAGCGTAATTTTCGCTGACAATATGAAAGGAATTGCGGCCGATGAAGTTTCCCAACAAAGAAGAACAGTTCGGGGAACCATCGTAGATGCTGACGGAGTTCCCGTTATAGGGGCAACCGTTCAGGAAAAATTTACATCGAATGGTACGGTTACCGATTACGACGGAAATTTCACACTCGATGTACAGCAAGGAGCTACGCTTGTGGTTTCATATATCGGTTATCAAACACAGGAATTAGCTGCAACCGATCAAATGAACATCACGATGAATGAAGACAACATCGGCTTAGAAGAGCTTGTGGTTGTAGGGTACGGCGTTCAGAAAAAGAAACTCGTAACCGGTTCCACGGTGCAGGTAAAAGGAGACGACATTGCCCGATTGAATACCCCAAACGTGTTAGGCGCTTTGCAAAGTCAGGCGCCCGGTGTGAACATTACCCAAGTCAGTGGATTCATCGGCGACGGTTTTAAAGTAAATATCCGCGGTATTGGAACCAATGGTGTGTCCACCCCCTTATATGTTATAGACGGTGTAGTTGGCGGCAGCATAGATGGCCTAAGCCCCAACGATATTGAAAGTATCGATGTACTAAAAGACGCTGCCACTGCCGCTATATACGGAGCACGCGCTGCAAACGGCGTAATTCTTGTAACAACAAAAACCGGACGGGCCGGAAGACACGAAATTACGTACGATGGTTATTACGGCATACAGAATATCTATAAAATCCCAACTCTTTTAAATGCTCAGGAATTTATGTATATTCAAAACGAAAGCCGTGTTATGGACGGGTTGCCCCTGTATAATTGGAGCAATTTAATTCCTGCAAGGGATTTAGCAAATATAAACAATGGTTCTTGGACAGGAACCAATTGGCTCAAGGAGATTCTGAATAAAAATGCCCCAATGCAATCGCACAGCATTGGCATTAATAGCGGAACGGAACGCTCGGTTTCATCATTAGGCTTCACATTTTATCAACAGGAAGCTACGATGGGTGTACCAGATAAAGTTCCAGTTTTAAATCGGTTCAATGCACGTATAAATACAGAATCGACTATAATAAAAAAGGGAGATTTGGACGTATTAAAAATAGGAGAAACGTTAAATTATCGTTTTAATCGTTCTCAAGGACAAGTAGCACGTGATGACATTTATTGGAATGTAATAAATAATACCCTAAAAATGAGTCCATTGATGTACGCGTACAACAGCCAAGGAGATTACTATATGTTTGACGATCAGGTGGCCGACGGTTACAATTGGGATGCAGCCAACAATGCAAACAAAAATCCAATCGCATATATGGACTATATGATGAACCAAAACCTTAGTAAATCTCATAGCTTGCAATCGAGTTTATATGCCGAACTGAAACCCATAAAAAACTTGACTTTTCGCTCGCAATTTGGTTATATGTTGTCCGCATCAAGTTATAGAGCATATGTACCTTCCTATGGAAAATTAACGGCTACATTACAGCAAGTACAAGACAGGGTTACCCAGTCTATGGCTCAATCTCAGTATTTAACTTGGGACAATACCGTTAATTACATTTCCCAAATCGGACTACATAATATAGATGTTCTGTTGGGACAAGGAATGACACGTCAATTATTGAGTGAATCGATGAGTGGCTCAAACCAAGGTTCCATATTCTACGATTTTGAACACGCGTGGCTGAGCAATGTCCCGAATTTGAATACGATACAGTCCTTAACCGGCACGCCCACACTGTCAAGCGGTAATCTTTCCGCATTCGGGCGCGTGAATTATAATTACAACGAAACATATATGGCTTCGTTTATTTTACGCGGCGACGGATCATCGGTTTTGGCGCCCGGCCATCGATGGGGATTTTTCCCATCCGTCTCTGCGGGTTGGGTGATCAGCAATGAAAGTTTTTGGAATCCGAATGTAGTGGACTTCCTTAAATTAAGGGCTTCATACGGATCAAACGGTAACGACCGCATCTCAGCTTTTCAATACATCGGGTTAATTACCTCCAACAACAATTACGGCGGTTACCCATTTGGGAATAATATGGGCGACGCGGCTACTGGTTCTTATGCGTACCGTGGTGTTAATCCCGGCTTGAAATGGGAATCCCAAACAATGCTCAACGTAGGAGCCGATGCCCGTTTGTTCAGAAGCCGGATGAGAGTGGAGCTTGATTGGTACAACCGTATTACAAGAGATTGGTTGGTTACGCCGCCTCAACCGGCCGATTTCGGTGTTTCTCCGGCTTCCGTAAACGGTGGAGATGTTCAAAACACCGGATACGAACTCATAGTGGGTTGGAACGAACAGGTGAACCAAGATTTTTATTTCGATACGAATTTATCTTTAAGCTACAACAAAAACAAGGTCCTGAAAATTGACAATGCCGAAAAAATTATTCGAGGCCCACTAAACGTTTTGTGGCAAGGTTCAGATGTTGTTTTTCAATCAACCGAGGGAAAACCTTTCGCTTACTTTTATGGATATAAAAGCGACGGCATCTTTCAAAATCAAAGTGAAATAGACAATTACACAGGCGCCAAACTGTTGGGCAACAACACCCAACCGGGCGATGTTATTTGGCGCGATGTGGACGGCAACGGAACCATCAACGACGACGACCGTACCGAAATCGGAAATCCGCATCCCGATTACACCTTAGGTTTTTCGTTCAGTGTCAATTACAAAGGAATTGATTTGAACGTGAACACCTACGGAGCTTTCGGCCACCAAATACTGAAAAGCTACCGCGATTTTGTAGCGTCGCCTATGTCGAACTATACCACCGAAATTTTCGAGCGTTGGCACGGCGAAGGTACCTCCAACAGGTTTCCACGCGTATCGAGCTCGGTTAGCTCCAATTGGAACCGTGTATCAGATATTTATATTGAAAATGCAGATTATTTCAAAATAAAAAATGTATCGTTGGGTTATGATCTTAAAAGAGCTTTTAAAAATCTCCCATTAACTCAGTTGAGAATATATGTAAACGCGCAAAACTTGTTTACTTTTACAGGTTACAGCGGTATGGACCCCGAAATCGGTTATGGAGCAGGCACAAGCTATTCGTATGCCCAAGGTATCGATTTAGGATTCTATCCGAGTTCACGGGTATATATGATTGGTACAAGTATAAAATTTTAAACCGAAGAAATAATGAAAAAATACATTCTATTTATTTTACTAATTGCCGGCTTCATCACAAGTTGCAGTGATTATTTAGACACACACAGTCTGACCTCCAAATCAACTGAGAACTTTCCTTTTACCGAAGCCGAAGCAAATGAATTGATAACAGGCATTTATGCAAACCTACTATTTGAAGATCCTGAAACGTCGTCTTATTTATATACGGCACAATTAGCGAGTGACGACTGTTTGGGCGGAAATTTGGAAGCATCCAACAATTGCGCAACCAACTTCCTAATGTACACAAACTTGAATATGCAGCACTCCTTGTATTCGCGGTGTTATAGGTTAATTAACCGCGCGAATGTTGCTCTCGAGACATTGGATAACGTAGCTAATTGGTCAAGTGAAGAAGAGCACAACCGGTTAATAGGAGAAACTTATTTTCTACGTGCCTTTGCATTTAATGAATTGGTGCAGGTTTTCGGTGGAGTTCCGTTAAGAATAGACAGCCGAAATTCGGAAAAATTACCTCGCGCTTCCGTGGACGAAGTATATGCTCAAATTGCCTCCGACCTAAAAAATGCCATAGAACTGATGCCAAACCGCATTTATTTGGACGGTTCACCAATGGCTGGGCACGCTACCAAATACGCCGCAGAAGCATTAATGGCGCGCGTGTTCCTGTTTTATACCGGACGGTACGCCAAAAACGAATTGCCGGGTGGAATTACAAAATCACAGGTAATTACATGGATTGATGATTGTGTTAATAATTCGGGACACGATTTGGTTTCTGATCAACGTAATCTTTGGTCTTACACCAACAAGGCGTCGCAAACCAACGATCACGCAACTTACAAATACAGGTATGTGCTTAACAACGATTTAGAGTGGGAAGGTTTGAGTTCTATTGAAACGCTGTTTGCCAACAAGCATAAACTGAAAGGGAACAATTGGACCTATACCTGGTTCAGCAATACCTTAGCGCAGTTTTACTCTCCTTCGGCAGATAATTCTAAAGTGGAAGAAGGTGAAGGATATCCTTTCGGTAGAGGATGGGGTGCAGGACCAGTTTCCCCCGGAATGATTAACGATTGGAAAGCTTGGTCGGCACAACAAGCCTATTTGAACGGAGCTACTGAAGACCCACGCCTGACGGGTTCCGTATGGTCTTATCGTGCAATGGACCCTAATAACACAGGCAACGTATTGTTCGACAGAAGACTGACTCCTGAAGAGCCGGATTACACCGTTTCGTATCGTTATTATGAACAAACCGGTTATCATCAGAAGAAATACATCAATGTGGTATCTTATCAGAACATTAATGCGAACGATCCTAGCAAAGCTCCCGTGTACGGTATCCGTTCGTTCGGATTGCAACTCTACCCCGAAATTACTGCCGATGTAGTGAGTCAATCGTTGAACAACATTGCCGATTTAATTCACATTCGTTTTGCTGATGTATTGTTGATGCAATCTGAGTTGAAAGAAGATGCAACAGGTCTAAATCGTGTTCGCGCCCGCTCAAACTTGGCTCCTGTGGGGTACTCACTGCAAGCTATTAAGAACGAACGTCGGTGGGAATTGGCTTTTGAGTCCATCCGTTGGTGGGATTTATTAAGATGGTCGGGCCCTTCTTTGGATGAGGCAGGAGACGCGTTAAATAAACAACAAGGTTTTACCCTGCTCAATGCAGGTATAGAGGTTCCGATGGTAAACTTCGATTATAAAGCGCGTTTGAAACAAACACAAGGCTATTGGCCTATCCCACAAATCGAAATCGATCTATCGGGTGGGTTGTTTGAGCAAAACCCCGGATGGGATTCCAACGCTTTGTTTTCGAGCTGGAATAGATTATAATCACTATAAAACTTATTGTATATGAAAACTATAATTAAAATATTATTACTATGCATCTTAGTGGCTTACGGATGTGACCCGATTGAGGACACTACGTTGCGGGAGAAATTTGAAAATCCCGGGACCCCGATCTCTCAAGCCGAATTGGATGCTGCATTGTCGGTAACTCAGCCTATTCCTAACACCGACGATAAGGTAGAAGGCGACCAATATGTGGTGCTAAAGAACAACCGTCCTGATATAGGCGGTGTATGGCATTTGCAATGGAGCACCGGCGAAAAAATTGTCGGATCCGATAACGATACCGTTATTTATGATTCAAACGGAGAATTTGAGATATACTATACTGCCGTATCCGGAAATCAATTCATAAACTCAAAAAAGTTCACGGTTAATGTAACGAATGTTTTTGATGAATATGTCTTTTTCTTGACCGGAGCAGTGGATAAGGCAGATAAAACCGCTAAGAAAACTTGGAAATTCATGCCGGTTTCAGGAGCTCTGTATAATGGAATGTACGGTAACTGGAAATATTACGATCCCACTCCCGGACAAAATTCTTGGGGAACAGTCAATACAGAAACAGTAACTGAAAAAACAGTTACCTTTCAGTTTGAAGGAAACGTAATGACAACGCATTTGGCTTCGGGAGCTGTTTCAAAGACCGGAAAATGGTCATATACTCACGAAGAGCCTGAGGGTATACAAGGAGAATTGATTACGACTATTCCAATAATGGGAACCGATAAAAGCTGGAACGTTTGGAAACAAACGGAAACTCCCTATTGGATCTATAGTATCAGTGAAGACAAATTAGTACTTGTTTTTCCGCAGGTTTACGGCCTGCCTGCAGGTAAATTCGATTGGGATTATCATGCTATGTATTATTATCTTGTACCGGCAGAATAATTGTTTCCTGTAATGCCGGTCATATAAAATGACTGGCATTACAGTTTTGGAAATTTATGAAAAACCTGAAAAATTAAATTTATAATGAAAAAAATACTTTTTTTTATATTCGCACTTTTTTTATTTATCACTTGCGATAAAGATGATTATATAACAGGCCAAAGGCCACCCGATATCAATGAAAATTTGGCGGAAAGGGTCGAAGGCCGTGTAGCTTTGGCGTATGTTACTTATTACGGTAATACAATTCCGAATCCGAATCTTTTTACACACCTTAATTATTCTTTTGCGGAACTTTATATGGAAAATGGTGTGTATAAAGGATTTAAATTACAAGGAAATGAAGCGCGTTTTCAGCAAATTGTAGATTTAAAGAAAAAGCACCCTCATCTGAAAATTTCAATTGCATTTGCAAATACCATCGCCAATGCCGATAATCCAAGGGGAGGCGGTTTTTCTCAGCTTGCAAAATCGGAAACTTACAGAAAACAGTTTGCGCGCGATTGCAGAAATTTCGTACAACAATGGGGTATCGACGGAGTGGATATGGATTGGGAATTTCCCGGACTTTCGTGGTCGGGCGATGCCAATGCCTATGATGTGAAGGTAGATGTAGCCAATCACGTGTTGTTAATGAGGGATTTGCGCGAAGCGCTTGGCAGCAATTACCTGCTTACTTACGCGGGCTATTGTAAAGACGAAGAACCCGTAGCGGGTGGAAGTCGTTACATCGATATAGCCGGGGTTGCTCCGTATGTTGATTTCGTTAATATTATGACTTACGATCTGGATGCGGCTCCTCGCCATCAATCAGCGCTTGTAGATCCTACCGCTTTTTCTGATTGTTCGCGTGCAGTTCAAGTTTATTTGGATGCCGGTATGCCGGCCAATAAGTTGGTTCTTGGTATTCCGTTCTACGGTAGAATGTCTTTTACAGCTACTCCGGGCGCTATCAATTACAAAGATATTATTAAGCTCGACAGACAACAATACAAAATTGACAATTGGGATGAAGCGGCCTCGGTACCCTATGTTACACATAACGGAAAATATTATTGCGGGTACGACAACGAAAAAAGTATTGCAATTAAGGGCGAGTGGTTACTCGCTAAAGGTTTGAAAGGAATGATGTGTTGGGATAATGACGGCGATGACGCGAGCAATACATTATCGCGTGCCCTGTGGGAAGCGACAATGAAAAAATAATTTTTCAAACTACTTTAAAGAATAATGGAAATACAACATTCTCAATTACCTTTTAAAGCAAAGACGTACGGGCGAATTGCCTCTATCGATGTTTTTAGGGCGTTCATTATGTTCCTGATGATCTTTGTCAACGATTTGTGGAGCGTGAAAGGCGTTCCTCATTGGATGGGACACGCAGCCTTCGACGAAGATATGCTTGGATTGAGCGATATTGTATTTCCTGCTTTTCTTTTTATCTTAGGGATGTCAATCCCTTTGGCAATAGGAGGAAGATTGGCTAAAAACGAACCAAAACACAACATAATAAAGCACATCTTCCTCCGTTCCATCGCCTTACTGGTTATGGGATTGTTTTCCGTGAATATCGGAAGCGGCATTTCGGAAACAGTAGGTATCAGCAGGCCTATATTTTCGTTGGTAATGGTGATTTGTTTTTTTATTATCTGGAACAATTATCCAAAAACCGTAAACCGCAACCAACAAATTCTCATAACTGCAATGAAAGTGATTGCTTGGGCAACCCTTTTGGTTTTCGCCTTTCTGTATCGCGATCCTTCGGGCGGATATTTTCAAACCCGTTGGTGGGGAATTTTGGGACTGATCGGTTGGACGTACTTCATCTGCGCCCTCATTTATTTGTTCTTCGGACGCAATTGGGGTTATTTGGTTCTTTGGAACATTTTTTTCACATTGCTGTGTATTGCAGACAGCAACGAATGGTTAGGACGTTTTTCGGGTATTCTTCCCGGAAACGGATGTTTTCACGCGTTTACGATGTCGGGAGTACTGTTATCGTTGGTTTTTAATCGGTCTTCGGGCAAGTTGGAGATAAACAAAAAAATAATGTACGCTGCAGTTGCGGCCATTGCATTTATCGCGTTGGGTTGGGTATCTAATAAAATTTGGATTATCTCCAAATTGCAGGAAACCCCGCCGTGGCTGTTTTATTGCACGGGCATCTCCATTCTCTTTTACCTGCTGTTTTATTGGCTTTGCGATATGAAGAATAAGGCGCATTTATTCAATATTATCAAACCTGCCGGTACTTCCACGCTCACGTGTTACCTTATTCCCACCATCCTTTACAGTTTATTTATTTTGGTGAATTTCAGGGGGATAAGTTTTATGTCGGAAGGATTGTTGGGGCTTCTCAAATGTGTTCTTTTTTCCCTCCTCGTAATAGGAATTACGGGCGTATTGGAAAAAATAGGGATTAAATTGAAGATTTGAAAAAAATATGATTATCCGTATTACTTCCTAACACCACGCAGTGGCAGTTTATTTCAGCCCAACGCGTCGCGAAGCGACGCGTTGGGGATAATTACAATTTATTATCTGCGCCCTGAAAGGGCCGGTTAACTTGCCCTTTCAGGGCGCAGTTTGGATATATGTATTTGCCAATTACCCAAGGCGTTGCCATTGGGCTGAAATAAGATGGGCTTTCAGCCCGAAAAACCTTTTAGGACGCATTGCGGATAATCATTTAAATTTAAACTTACGTTTCCCGCAACCGCGTTTATTTGTATTTGTTATAAGTAACCACTTCCTCCATCGGTTTTCTCTTTTTTTGCCGTACCGGCTGCGCGCTGTAGCCGATGACAATATCCAACCAAACGCGTTTGTAATTCGGAATATTCAGCAGCTCCCGCATTTTGGGCTCGTTGAACCAACCCACAATACACGAGCCTAAGCCTTCGGCGTGCGCGGCCAACGCAATGTGCGCAGCGGCAATGCCCAAATCCATTTGCGCGTAATCTTTTTGTTTCACCCACCCACCGATTCCGGAAGTGAGGTTCACTTTTTCCTCTACGAGCAAAATATGCACGGAAGCCTGTTTGGTAAAATGGTTCATCCCCAATGCGCGTGCCGATGTGGCATCGGCCACCTTGTTCTTCAAATCGGCATCGTCCACCACAATAAAATGCCACGGCTGCGCGTTGCACGCCGAAGGCGCAAGCCTCGCGGCTTGAAGGATGCGTTCTATTTTTTCTTTCTCTACCGGCCGTTCGGGGTCGAAAGCGCGGTCGCTTTGCCGCGTGGAAACAAATTCAAGAAAATCCATATCAGTTGTTCAGCGCCAATATGCGGCTGATGTATTTGCCGATAATATCGAACTCTAAATTAACCACCGTTCCCTGTTGAATTTGGTGGAAATTGGTAAATTCATACGTATAGGGAATAATGGCTACTTTAAAGGTATGCTCCGTGGGTTCCACCACCGTCAGGCTCACGCCGTTCACCGTTACCGACCCTTTGTCCACGGTCATATAGCCTTTTTTTGCCATTTCTTTATCGAACACATATTCAAACGTATAATACCAACTGCCGTCGGTTTCGGTAACATCGGTGCAAACAGCAGTTTGATCAACGTGCCCTTGCACAATGTGCCCATCTAAACGCCCGTTCATCAACATACTGCGTTCGAGGTTCACTTTACTGCCGACTTCAAGCAAGCCGAGGTTGGATTTGTCTAATGTTTCCTGAATGGCCGTAACCGTGTATGTGTCGCCATCGATGGAAACCACCGTAAGGCAAACGCCGTTATGAGAAACACTTTGGTCGATCTTTAGCTCGTTGGTGAACGAACATTTGAGGGTGAGGTGTAAATTTCCTTTTTCTTTATTGAGGGCAACAACCGTTGCCGCTTCTTCCACAATTCCTGAAAACATATTGTATTATATTGAGTTGATTGGATTGCAAATGTACGAAATTATTCGATAAACCGGTGTATCAGGTTTACCCATAACCAATACGCCTCGGGCGTAAGATGGAGGCCGTCGCCCGTAAATTCTTTTTTGAGCTTGCCCTCTGCATCCGCAAAAAACGGAAAAAGATGGACGTACGTTGCGTTTTTTGATTCCGCCAAAGCGCGAAGAAGCGCGTTGAGTTCGGTTATTTGTTTTTCCTTTCCCGACAGGCGTTTATAGCGTTCAAAATCGTTATTGATGGGCAAAACGCTCTGAATATAAATCTTGGTGTCGGGAGTATTTTCTTTGATTTGGTCGATAATTGCGGCGTAATTACGGATAATCGTAGTGTTTGAGCGGGAAAGGGAAATATCGTTAATGCCCGCCATAATGAAGAATATCTTCGGTTTTGCAGCAGTTATTTCGTTGATCCTTGCAAGCATTCCTTCGGTATTATCGCCCGAAATTCCTCGGTTGACAACGTCCGCTTCGGGAAAATAACTCTGCCAATCGCCTGCTTGCGTAATGCTGTTTCCGAAGAAAATTATTTGTCTCGCCTTTAATGGGTTTTCGGCGAAATAAGCCGTCCGGTTTTTATAGGTTTCCGTCCTGAAATCTTCTTTTATTTCCTTCGTAGTAACACACGAACCGAAAATAAACAGCAATAGTATGTAGAGGAAATACCGTATCATTCACTTATTTTTTTCAATTCTTCTATTATTCGTTTTTGAGTTTCATCGCAAACCGGAACTAAAGGCAACCGCACTTTGTTGCTCACCAAGCCTTTTAAACTCAACAGGCATTTCACGCCGGAAGGATTTCCATCTACAAACATCAAATGAAATAATTCATTGAAATCTTCTTCCATTTTTATCCTTGCATTTTCAGCGTCTCCCGCAAAAGCGCTTCTCACGAGCCACGACATTTGTTTCGGAAAAGCATTCGCAAAAACCGATATTACGCCAATCCCCCCGCATTGGATCACAGCGCTTGTAATGGCATCGTCACCCGAAATAACACTGAAACCTTCGGGTGCATCTTTAACAATGGCTTTTATTTGTTCTATATCTCCGCAGGCTTCTTTTATGCCAATTATATTCCGGCATTTTTCGGCAAGCCTGATCGTGGTTTCTGCAGTCATATTTACGCCTGTTCTGCCGGGAACGTTGTACAATATTATCGGTAATGGCGACGCTTCGGACAACGCGCAATAATGCTGAAACAATCCTTCTTGAGAGGGTTTATTATAGTATGGCGTTACCGATAAAATGGCGCTTATGCCTTTAAAATCGTATGATTTTAAGTCCTTTAGCAGTTCGGTAGTATTGTTTCCGCCCACACCCATTATAACAGGGACTTTTCCGTTTACCCGGTTGACTAAATATTGTACAATCTCTTTTTTTTCTTGGTCGCTCAGCGTGGGAGTTTCTGCAGTGGTGCCGAGAGCCACTATGTAATCCGTTCCTGCATTTAACTGATAATCGATAATTTTTCCGAGTGAATCGAAATCTACGGAATCATCAGGTTGAAAAGGTGTTATCAGAGCTACGCCCAGTCCCTTTAAATTTATTTTTGACATGAAATACGTTTTTTTGCTTGCAGTTTATTCCGTTAAAGAATAATTTTGGCGCAAAATGTTTTGAATACAAAGGTACATATTTTTTAAAATCGAGGCAATGACTACATATAAAAACCAATTTTTTGTGTATTTCTGCAAATGAGCAATAAAATTTCCGTAAAAACAGCTATCTTTACAACTCACAATAAATTATGAAAATAAAAGAAATCGTTTCGAACATATACGATAAAATTTTATCTCCGGAAGCGAAGAATCGTTTGGAGAAAATTGTTTTCATAGCTGCCATGATCGGGTTTTTTATACACCTTTTGGCCATTGCTTTGGTTTATTTCGGCAGATTGGATGTGGCGGGATCCCTTAAAGGTTTGCAAACTCCTATCGATGCCATTTATACGCCGTTCTCTATCATTCTTTTTTACGAAGTTTATTGTCTTATTTACTATTTGCCGAAATCCATTACCATTTATATCGGTAAACAGTTCGAGATAATAACGCTTATAACGATAAGAGGCATTTTCGACGAAATGGGAAACCTGACATTGTCTCCAGACGTGAGTCAAATGTACGGTAATCCCGGTTTTATCTATACAATGTTGACCATTCTTCTTTTGTTTTTACTTATTTATTTTTTCTACAGATTGAATCAAAAAAGTATCAGGGTGGACAATAATCTGGATGGATTGCCCACTCATCTGCCCGATAAAAGCAAAAATTATATTTATGCGAAAAGAGCCTTAGCCTTAATTGTCGGAATTGTTTTTTTGGGGCTTGCTCTTTTTAATCTTACCGATTGGCTCTGGAACAACCATACGATCGTTGAATTTGTGCAGAATTCAAAACCTGCTACCAAAGATTTCTTTTCGTCGTTTTTTATGATTCTTATTTTGAACGATGTTCTCGTTCTTCTTTTCTCATTTGCCATTACCGATGAATTTCACAAAGTGATGAGAAACTCCGGTTTCATTGTCTCAACTACTTTGATAAAGCTCTCGTTTAATGTAGAAGGTTTGGCAAGTCATATTTTAATTATTATGGCCGTTCTGTTCGGAACTATAGTGCTTGCGCTATATAAAATGTATAGTAAAATTGAATTACCTTCAGATTAAAATTTATATCGTTTAGGTTCAAATAATATATTTTTTATTTATCTTTGTGTACGTACACATAATTTCTTTAATGAATATTTTACAATACAATGGAAACAAGAAGAAATTTTATTAAAAAATCTGCTCTTGGTATGGCCGGCATTACTTTAGGAAGCAACATGAATATGTCGGCAAAAAGCTATTCCAGAATAATAGGAGCCAATGAAAGAATTGGCGTGGCTATTATAGGTTTAGGACGTAGGCTAAGCGCTTTTTTTGAACCGATAGCATTAAAAAAATCAAACGTTCAGTTAATGTATTTGTGCGATGTGATGGAGAAACAACGGACATCGGCGATGCAAAATTTTTCCAAACATATCGATTATAGGCCCAAACCGGAAATCGATTTACGTAAAATTTGCGAAGATAATAAAGTAAATGCCGTTATTCATGCAACACCGGACCATTGGCATACGCCCGGAGCCCTTATGAGCATGAAAAGTGGGCAACACGTATATGTTGAGAAACCGAGCAGCCACAATATGTTCGAGAACGAATTGCTGGTAGAAGCAGCACAAAAATTGAATAAAGTGGTGCAAATGGGAAATCAGCAACGCTCATCTCCGCACACCATCGAAATAATAAAAGAAATACACAACGGTGTAATAGGCAAGCCTTATGAAGCAATAGCGTTTTACACCAATAACCGAGGTGAAGTTCCTCTGCAAAAAAAAGCCACCGTACCCGCCGGATTGCATTGGGATTTATTTCAAGGCCCTGCCCCTCGTCGTGATTATACACAGGAAACTTGGGATTACAACTGGCACTGGTACGGCTGGGATTATGGAACTGCCGAAGCCGGAAACAACGCCACGCACGAACTCGATATCGCGCGCTGGGCATTGCAGGTAGATTATCCGCTTCGCGTGGATGTGGAAGCTGCCAAGCGCCACTTTATTAACGACGGGTGGGAAATGTACGACACAATGGATGCCACATTCTTTTTCCCTGGTGATAAAATCATTAAATGGGATGGAAAAAGCCGTAACGGCTACAATACATTCGGCAAGGGCCGTGGAACGATTATTTATGGAACTGAAGGATCTGTTTTTGTGGACCGCGAGCAATATATTCTCTACGATCGGAAAGGAGCGGTAGTAAAAGAGTTTAAATCATCGTCCAATGAGGCCGGTACTGCCTTGGGTGGAGGCGGAGATACGACTACCGGGCATGTGATCAATTTCTTTGATGCGATCAGGGGGAAAGCAAAACTTGCTGCACCCATCGACGATGCGAACGTTAGTATGGCAATGGTTCACTATTCCAACATTGCTTGCCGCATTGGCAAAGGATTTGATATCGATAACAAAACCGGCCGAATGTACGACCGCGATGCGATGAAACTCTGGAGCCGGGATTACGAACCGGGTTGGGAACCGAAATTGTAAGAACAAACAATCCCCCCTTTAATTTAGGTTCATAAATTTAGCGTACTACTAACAGAGACACAGAGAATAAATTTATATCTTTGTGTCTCTGTTCTTTTTGATACTAACGTTATGAAATTTACGCCCGAAACATACAAAATACCCGATGTCCCCATGCAATCGTTTATCGACACAGACGAAATATGGGATTACATCAACAACACCATCTCCACCCCCGAGAGAGTAAAAGAAGTAATCGCGAAATCGCTGGCAAAAAACCGATTGAATCTGGAAGAAGTTGCCGTGCTGATAAATGCTGTGGACACGGAGTCGGTGGAAGCGATAAAAAACGGAGCAAGGGAACTCAAGCAACGAATTTACGGAAACCGCATCGTGCTTTTTGCGCCACTTTACGTGGGCAATAAATGCTCCAACAACTGCACCTACTGCGGGTTTAAGGCTTCTAACAAAGATGCTGTCCGCAAAACGCTTTCGGGCGAGGAGTTGGTAAAAGAGATTGAGGCGCTGGAAGACAACGGACAAAAACGATTGATTCTCGTGTATGGCGAACACGCCCAATACAGTCCCGAATATATTGCCGAAACCGTAAAAATTGCTTACAGTGTAAAAAAAGGAAACGGCGAAATCCGCCGCGTAAACATCAATGCCGCACCGCTCGATATTGAGGGTTTCCGCACCGTAAAAGAAGCAGGAATCGGGACATTTCAGGTATTTCAGGAAACCTATCATCGCGAAGCTTATAAAACGTACCATTTACGGGGCAAAAAAGCAGATTTTGATTATCGCCTCACATCCCTCGATCGCGCACAGGAATCCGGATTAGACGATGTAGGTATTGGCGCACTTTTCGGACTGTACGATTGGCGTTTCGAAGTAATGGGCTTGGTGCGCCACACCAATCACTTAGAAGCGTGCTACAACGTAGGTCCGCACACCATTTCGTTTCCCCGCATCAAAGATGCCTCGATGTTGCAATTGGGCGATAAATATTTCGTATCGGATGAAGATTTTGCTCGTCTGGTAGCCATTCTTCGATTAGCCGTTCCTTACACGGGGATGATTCTTACCGCGCGCGAACCTGCCGCACTTCGCAACGAATTGATTCAGTTTGGCGTATCGCAAATTGATGGCGGAACAAAAATCGAGTTGGGCAGTTATGCCGAAAAAGAGGAAAATCACGACCTCAACAAAGGACAATTCCGCATCAACGACGATCGTCATCTCAACGAAATCATCGATGAATTGCTCGGTCAGAATATGTTGCCATCGTTTTGCACTTCGTGCTACCGGATGGGGCGCACGGGCGAACATTTTATGGAGTTTTCCGTTCCCGGTTTCATCAAACGGTTTTGCACACCCAACGCCATCCTCACTCTTGCCGAATATTTGGTAGATTATGCACCGGAACATACATCGGAAAAAGGTTGGAACGTGATTGAGAAAAACCTGGCAGAATTAGACGAAAAAATGCAATGGAAAGTACGCGAAAGAATCGGAAAAGTAAAAGAAGGGGAAAGGGATTTGTATTTTTAAACTACTTCGTGTAACCGATTTACATTCTGACGGATAAGCATTATGAAAGACTATATAATTTATGAAGTCGCTGATATTTACATCTATTTTTTTTCTTATATCTTATTTTGCTTTCAGTCAAAATGAGTTGCAGTCCTATGTTAGTTTTCTCCAAAGACAACCAACTCCTAAAGAATATATTTCCAACCTTTGGCAAGAATCGGACATCATCATTCTTGGCGAGAGAGACCATAGAGATACCACTCAGTATAATTTGATTCTTGATATTTTGTCGGACAAGCGATTTATTGAAAATGTAGGGTATCTTTATTTAGAAGTGGGCGTTATCAACGCAACAAAAAAAGCCCACGCTTTAATCAAAGGTAAATTCAATAATCAATCCGATTTTAATACAAAATTTACGGAATTTCAAATGAATCAAGTTTGGAATCCACAACCTTGGCTCAATCACAACAGTTACCAATTGCTTTATGGCTTGAATAAGATTAATCGTAATTTAGCTCAAGATAAGCAAATTACATTAGGATTAATTGATATGGAATTTAGTTGGGATGATATGACACCTGAAAAATATAAGCATTTCACGTCAGTGGAGATGAACAAAGAGTTTACCACGAGAGAAAAAATTATGGCAGATAATTTTTCAGCATTCTATTCCCAACAACCGTGCAGAAACGGAGCGAAGAAAGCACTGATAATTACAAGCAGAGAATACGCAGGAAAACAAACTTTCAACTATTTGAATAAAGAGACAAGACGACAAGCCGGATACATCAAAGATAAGTATGGCGATAACGTTAAAACAGTTGCACTAAATTGGTACAAATGGCTGCCACGGAATTGGCATTCGGGAGTTTTACCCGACAAAACAAACAGACTCTCTGCGAACGGAAAGTGGGATGCAGCATTTGAACTCGCAAACGCCACTCCGGTAGAATTTGATTTAGAAAATTCGCCATTCGGAAAAGATGAATATGACTATGCTTACAGAAATGGATTGAAATGGGAAGACGTTTTTGACGGATTTATTTTCTATGAACCTTACTACAATCATACAGCGAAAATCGGCTTTCCGTTTGCGCTCAACTCGAAGTAAACCAATGAATTAGTTAGACGAACAATGATTTACGAAACAGCAAACGGCAACATCAAAAATGTCAAATTATTAAAATGGTTTGGATGGATAACCAAAAATCGGATAAGAAAAGATTATAACAGACAAAGAGAATTTCCGTGTACAAACATCTATCCTAATTCCGAAAAATGGGAGGAAGAAATGACGCAATGGATTAAAAATAACAAGGAATGAATTTAGATAATACGAAATACTCCAAACTTCTTGATGATATAGGCTCAACCATTGAACATGCAAGAAAAAATGCTATAAAAACCGTAAATACCCAATTGGTGAAAGCAAACTGGGAAATTGGCAGGCATATTGTGGAGTATGAACAAGGCGGGCAAGAAAGAGCGGAATACGGGAGCGACTTATTATCAAGGCTTTCAAAAGACTTAAGACAGAAATTCGGCAAAGGATTTGGCAGGCGCAATATACTGGACATGCGAAGATTTTACATCGCTTACCCAATTTGGCAGGCAGTGCCTGCCAAATTAAGTTGGACACATTTTGTAACACTCCTTGGGGTTACGGATGAAACCGCTCGAAAATTCTATGAGAAACAAGCTGTTATTGATAATTGGGGATATAGAGAACTTGAGAGACAAATAGACGCTGCACTATTTGAGCGACTTGCTTTGAGTAAGGACAAAAAAGGTGTTTTAGAATTGTCAGAAAAAGGTCATATTATATCAAAACCTAATGAAGTCATCAAAGACCCATATGTTTTAGATTTTCTTAGAATTCCTCAAAGTTATCGTGTTACGGAAAAACAGCTTGAACAAAAAATCATTGACAATCTTCAACTTTTTCTATTGGAACTGGGTAAAGGATTCGCTTTTATTGCGCGCCAATATAAAATCTCACTTCGCAACAAACACTTTTACATAGATTTAGTATTCTACCACAGAATTTTGAAATGCTTTATTTTGGTTGATTTAAAAATAAGAAAAGTCGATCACGGAGATATTGGACAAATGAATTTATATCTGAACTATTTTAAAAAGGAGGAAAATGTGGAAGATGACAATGAGCCAATAGGCATAATTTTGTCTGCCGAGAAAGACGAGATTTTAGTAGAATATGCTACCGGAGGACTATCTAACAAGATATTTGTATCAAAGTATCAGTTGCATTTACCTGATAAAATAGAACTTCAAAAACAAGTAAAAGCCATTTTAGACGACAGATAAAATAAATCGGAAAATTTCAAAAATTTAAATGAACAACTCAAAACCCCACATAGGTATCTTCGGACGTCGTAACTCCGGTAAAAGCACATTGATCAACCTACTTACGGGACAAAACGTAGCCATTGTATCCGATACGCCCGGCACCACGACAGACCCCGTGAAAAAATCGGTAGAGATTTTTGGTATCGGTCCTGCCGTAATTATTGATACCGCGGGGATTGATGATTCGGGCGAATTGGGAAAAAAGCGTATCAATAAATCGCTGCAAGCCATAAAAAAAGTAGATTGTGCCATTCTGCTTATTTTCGGAAATCAGTTTGGAGAATTTGAACTCGAATTGATTAGGCAACTCAATACATTGGGTACACCTTTTCTCATTGTCCATAACAAAAGCGATATAGACAAAATATCTCCTCATACAAAATCGTTTATCAGTCAATATACACAGGCAAAGATTATCGATTTTAGTACAAAGCATCCTGAAAATATCTATATTCTTATCGATGAGCTCAAGCAAACAATTCCCGCTTCCGTCTATCAAAAAACTTCGCTCATCGGCGATTTGGTAAAGCCCAAAGACGTGGTGCTGCTCATCACACCCATAGACAGCGAAGCGCCCGAAGGACGATTAATCTTGCCACAAAACCAAACCATCCGCGATGTGCTGGACAATGATTGCATCACAATAGTCGTAAAAGAGACCGAACTGGATGATTTTCTTAAACTCGGTATCCGCCCGGCATTAGCTATTACCGACAGTCAAGCCTTCGGCTACGTATCGGAGCGCATTCCGCAAGATATTCCGCTCACGAGTTTCAGTATCATTTTTGCCCGATTGAAAGGCGATTTCGATGCATATCTAAAAGGCACACCCCATATTTCGCACCTGAAGGATGGCGACCACATTCTTATCTTGGAAAGTTGCACGCACCAAAGTAGCTGCGATGACATCGGACGAGTAAAAATCCCGAATCTGCTACAAAAATTTACAGGAAAAAAACTTTCCTTTACGTTCGTAAGCGGATTATCGGAAATTGGCCCCCCTAAATCCCCCCAAGGGGGGACTTACGCGCTCGTAATACAATGTGGCGGTTGTATGGTAACGCGCAAGCAACTGACGAACCGTCTGACGCAATTTACAGAAAACGATATTCCCGTTACCAATTACGGAATGACGCTGGCGTATCTGAACGGTATTTTTGAGCGCGCTACACAAATTTTTAAACGATGATTTTCTGAAAATTTATTATCCGATTCTTATGGAAATACAAAATCAATTGAGCAAAATAGACAAAAATTTATCCGAAAACATAAAAAAAATTATTTTTGCGGCTCGAAAAAATGTCTATCAAAAAGTTAACCAAGAATTGGTTTTAACGTATTGGCAAATCGGAAAAGAGATAGTAGATACGGAAAAGAAAAATAATATCGATAACCAAACATCGAGACAAATTATATTAAATCTTTCAAAATTATTGACATCTGAAATCGGCAGAGGGTTTTCTCGTTCAAACCTCTTCAATATGAGAAAATTTTACTTGGAATACCCAAGTGTCCAATCAGTGACTGGACAACTTTCGTGGACTCATATTTGTGAATTGTTAATAATAGAAGATACAAATAAACGTAACTTTTATGAAAAAGAGGCCATCAATTCGGCGTGGTCTATAAGAGAATTAAAAAGGCAAATTGATAGCTCGTTGTACGAGAGACTTATACTTTCTCAAGGTAAAACAAACAAAGAAAAGCTCTTAAGATTAGCACAAAAGGGACAAGAAATAACCAAAGCCGATGATATACTTAAAAATCCGTATGTGTTTGAGTTTTTAGGAATACCCGAAAACAAGCCTTTGTTGGAGAAAGATTTAGAATCTAAGTTAATCAGGCACATAGAAGATTTTCTCTTAGAACTTGGCAGAGGTTTTATGTTTGTGGGTTCTCCACAACGAATAACCATAAATAACACGCATTATTACGTGGAATTGGTTTTCTACAACAAAATTCTGAAATCCTATATACTCATTGAATTAAAAACAACCAAGTTAAATATTTCGGACGGAGGACAATTAAATACGTATCTCAATTATTACAAAACAGAAGTAAATGATAAAGATGACAATCCGCCTGTTGGAATTATTCTTTGTGCCGAAAAGGATGAAATTACCGCAGAATACATTCTTGGCGGATTTGAAAATAACGTATTTGCATCAAAATATATAACTATTTTACCCGAGAAAGAAAAATTAATACAAGAAGTAGAAAATGTAATCTATGAAAAAGACATCTAAAAATATTGAAATTTTCAACACAACAAAAACAATATAAATGAACGCAAACCCGTATATCGTTTTCGATTTCGACGGAACCATCGCCGACAGCATCGACCTCGGTTTCCGCATCTTCAACCGCATTGCACCGGAATACAAACTGCAGCAAATCGATGAAGAGATCAAAAAAGAGATCGTTACGAAACACCCGCAGGAGCTTCTTAAAAAATACGGCATCAGCCACCTCAAAGTCATCACCCTGCTACTCCGGCTGCGGAAAGAATTTACACAGCACATCGACGAAGTTCAGCTTATTGCGGGAATGGAACAGGCGTTGCACGACATCAAAAACGCCGGATTGCGCATCGGCATCCTCACTTCAAACTCCGTAGTGAACGTGCGAAAAGTGCTGGACAAATACAACTTGTCGCCCATTATCGATTTCGTTTACAGCGGGAAAAGCCTTTTCGGGAAAGATAAAGTCATTCGCAGTATGCTCAAGAAGGAAGCCATTTCGCCCGATAACGTAATTTATGTGGGCGACGAAACGCGCGATGTGGAAGCCTCCAAAAAAGCCGAAATTCCCGTGATCTCTGTGCCGTGGGGTTTTAGCAGCCGTGCTTCGCTGGAAACGGCGAAGCCTAACGAAATTGCCGATTCGCCCGAGACGTTGCTCGAATCTGCGTGGCGGCTGCTGAATATTGAACCTAAGCCCGTTACGCAATGAGTGTTTTGTCGGTTTTGCAGGGAAACGCTGTCTCGAAAGAGAATATCGTTGCTCTCCTCAACGCGGGAGGCGACGATGAAAAGGCACTTTTTAGTTATGCTGCCGACACAAAACAACAACACGTGGGCAACGCCGTTTACCTGCGCGGATTGATCGAGTTTTCCAACATTTGCGAGAAAAATTGTTACTATTGCGGCATCCGTCGCGAAAACACCGATACGCGTCGCTATTGCCTCACCGAAAACGAAACGTTGGACGCCGTACGCTTCGCCCACGAAAACGGATTCGGTTCTATTGCTATCCAAAGTGGCGAGTTATCATCGGACGCGTTTACCCGAAAGATCGATTTCATTCTGAAAGAAGCGATGCGCATCACCAACGACGAAATCGGCATTACACTTTCGTGCGGCGAACAGTCGGAAGAGGTGTATCGTCGTTGGTTCGAAAGCGGCGCGCAGCGATACCTGCTTCGCATTGAATCATCCACGCCCGAATTATACGAAAAAATGCATTCGAATGACGAACTGCACAACTACACAAATAGAATAAACGCTTTGGAAAGACTGAAAAAATGCGGGTATCAGGTGGGTACGGGCGTGATGATCGGGTTGCCGTTTCAAACCGTGGAACATTTGGCAAACGACCTGCTGTTTATGAAACAATTCGATATCGACATGTGCGGTATGGGGCCGTACATCGAGCACGCGCAAACGCCACTCTACGAGCATAAGTCGCAACTCCTCCCACTCCACGAACGATTTAAATTGAGCCTAAAAATGGTAGCCCTGTTGCGCATCCTGATGCCCGACATCAACATCGCCGCCACCACTGCCCTGCAAACCATCGAGAAAAACGGACGAGAACAAGCCATCCAAATTGGCGCCAACGTGCTGATGCCCAACATCACGCCCAAACGCTACCGCGACGATTACTTTCTCTACGAAAACAAACCCGTTTCGCAGCAAAGCGACGAGGATGATTTGAAGTTTTTAGAACAGCAATTGCAAGCTATCGGGCACAAGATTGGATATTTCCGGCAGGGGAATTCGCTGCATTATTCCCGAAAATAACGAAAAATTCCGTATCTTGCCGCCGAATCAATTTTGATATTATGCGAATTCTTTTACTCATCTTCATCGTTATTTTCTTTCCGTTTTACAGCATTGCGCAGCAACATTTTCCCGAACTGGTTACCGACCGTCCCGACCAAACCGAATCGGCGTCGATCGTGCCGCTCCGTTCGCTGCAAATCGAAACCGGATTTTTGTTGGAAAACGGCTCCGATAACGATACCAAAATTCGCTCATTGGCCTATAACACCACGTTGTTGCGATACGGATTGCTTGAAAATCTGGAATTGCGGCTCGGTTTAGATTATTTGGGGAAAAAAACGACTCCTGTGAAAATATCGGGTTTGGCGCCGTTATACGCAGGCTTCAAAGTGAAAGTGCGGGAAGAAGACGGATGGAAACCCGAAACCGCTTTTTTGGGCGGGCTTGTTTTTCCTTTTACCGCAGGAAACGATTTTAAACCGGCTTATACTGCCGCGAGCCTCCGCTTTGCATTTGCGCATACGTTGTCCGACAGGTTTTCGCTGGGATATAATCTCGGAGCAGAATGGGACGGATTTTCCGCCCGTTCCGGATATTATTATTCCGTGGCATTGGGAACAAGTTTGACCGAAAAGGTTGGAGTTTTTATAGAAAACTTCGGGATGTTCCACGAAAACAGCATTTCGGAACATCTGATGGATGCCGGTTTTACGTTTTTGCTGCTCCCGAACCTGCAACTCGATCTTTCGGGCGGAATAGGGCTAAACAAACACGCGGTGAGTAATTTTGTGAGCGCGGGATTGACTTGGCGGATACCGGGATGAAGTTGAAAAAGATTGATTACAGGCCGTTCCCTTGCAATCACGTCATTGATAGACAATTACGCCAAAATAAATTTAACTTCCTGGAACAAAATGAGCAACAAAGCCCCCCACTCCATTCACAGCGTAGAAGACGCCCATCAACTGGAAGGCGCTTTCCGACGAATCTTTCAGAACCCGCGAACCATACTCAAAAAGTTCATCCGCGAAGGAATGACGGTGGTCGATTTCAGGTGCGGACTGGGATTTTTTACGATGGAATCGGCAAAATTGGCGGGAAAATCGGGGCAAGTGATCGCAGTGGATGTACAGAAAGGCATGCTTGAACTGGTGCAACAGAATACTGAACACGCCGTTCGAAAGCCGGATAACGCTCCATCACTGTCCGCCGAATCGCATTGGGTTGCATGAACAGACCGATTTATTTTGGCGTTTTACGCTATTCACGAAGTCCCCGATAAAGAACGCGTGCTGCAGGAATTGGCTTCATTGCTCAAACCCGGTGACCGGATACTTATCGCGGAACAGAAAGGGCACGTGATCCGAAAAGATTTTGAAGAAATCACCCGCATCGCGCTCTGCGCAGGGTTACGCATTGTGCCAACGCCCGAAAATCTTTATCAGCCGCGCGGTGCTGATGGAAAAACTTTAGTTTTAACCGTGCAAATTTCCTTTTTTTATTCAACGTTCAACGAAAAACCTTCGCAAAACCGCCAAAAGGTGGGGAGGGGTACCCCTTAGGCTCCGTGCGCGTAGCTTTGAGGTAGGTCACCTCACAGGGTGGGTGGTTGAAGGTAACTAGGTGGGGTAGTTGAAGCAAAAAGCTTCGCTGCCGAAGGTAAAAGCTCGAAAGACCCACCTATAGGGGTGGGTACCCCCCGTACCTTTTGGCTCAAACGGCTGGGATTTCGGGCGCGGACTTACTGAAATTTTTTCACTGGAAATGATATTTGTTATGGATTTTTTTGTTAATTTGCAATCTCAACTAAAAGGTACCATAAAATTAAATGCAATGAAAAATCTTACTGATGAATATTAAAATCTTATAACTGCGTTATCTGAAGATAATTTTAAGTTTTTTGTAAAAAATTACCTCATGGATTATTGGAATACAGATGAGGTTAATATCACAGACGGACCTTGGGATAGTGGAATTGATGTTGTCATAATAAAAAATGGGGAAGAAATCAAAAGAAGTATTCAAATTACAGTTCAAGACAATTATGAAAACAAGTTATTAGAGATATAAAGAAATCAAAAAAAAATGCAGCCAAGTTTGGTTATCAAAATAAATTGGATTTTTTTATATCAAAACCTATATCAAAGTCAAAGAAAAATCAGTTATGCCAAACTTCCGAAGTTGATTACGGTATATTATTAACTATTTATGATTCGGGCAAGCTTGGAGATGACACCAATAATTTTAATAGAGTTAAATACCTTTTACATGAAATATATGCTAGCAATACTTTAAATACTTCTTTGAATGTAGATAGAAAATCAAAAGTTCTTTTTGATGTATTCAGTACTGGAGGAGGTGTAGCAGACATTAAATATGATTTTATAAATTCTCATATTCAACTATTTCTTTATGATAATGGTCAGGCTTCAAAAGATGAAATAATAGAGCACGTTAATAATTCTTTAAATACGACTCTTCATGAAAAAGTTTATTCAACACAACTTGCAAAACAACAAAAGCAAGGGCTCATTGATAACAGAGGGAATTCGATATATGATTTGACAGAAAAAACTAAAGCAATGATTTCTGAAATTCAGAATTTATCGCCTAATCAAGAGAATCTTTTAATTAACAATGTCAGACAATGTTTAAAAAAATACAGTTTTGATACTATTACGAAAGAAATCATTACAAAAATATATTACTTATATAACGCCCATTATGAAGCTGAAATTGATGAATTAAATTCAAATGTCGATTCTTTTGAACCAAAGGAACGAAAGATCTATCAGGAATTAGTTAAATTTGTAAAAAGTAAAGGCGTTCAAAAAAATGACGCAAATAGCTTAGTTAAAGATATTTTAGCTATTTGTGGACAAAGTGAATATTTAAATAAGATTTCAATCTCAAATCTATTTACCAGTTTATTCAAGTCTAATAAGCTTGATGAATACTTAGACCAATTTAACAGAAATATTTTTCTCGACACTCAAGTTCTACTTCAAATAATTTGTTACGAATTTAAGGATACGGAATATAAGGATAATCTTTACAGCTCAGCTAAATACCTCAGTCAGCAAAAGGAATTTTTAAATGGCCAAGTTAAATTCCATACAACCTCTGATTACGTTGAGGAAGTCGCTGGTCATTTATGGGAAGCCAATAAAATCAAACGTTTACTGGAATTACCCTTCGTTGAATTCTTGGGCCCCATCGAAGAATGTTTTTTTAATTATTACAATTATCTCCGAGAAGGTAATGAAATATTTGAAGACTTCGATGAATTTGTAGAGAGGTTATTCAATATTGAACTAAATACAATTAGTAATACTGATTTCGTAAATGAAATTTATGAGGATATTCACGAGAGTTTAGAGAATATTGGTATTGAAATCCATGA
Organism: Bacteroidota bacterium; assembly: GCA_023424395.1. Classification (GTDB taxonomy): domain Bacteria; phylum Bacteroidota; class Bacteroidia; order Bacteroidales; family Dysgonomonadaceae; genus JAFADY01. Next base: position 139,369 of record JAFADY010000063.1, read on the forward strand.
AGTCCCATTTTTTGAAAAATTTCCGACTTACAAAAAAGATTATGAGATTGAACTTAGTTATACAGGTAATGACCAGAAAAACAAAAAGAGCACGAGAAAATGATTTAAAATGTTTACTGTCTTATCAACTAGTGATTTTCATATAAATGAAGATACCGGACTATTTGATGAACCATTTTTTATTACATGGGATTCCTCTTTCTATAATATGAGAAAATTCTTTACGAATAAATACAAAGATTTTAGTTATTGGTATATTTATACTCCTATGAAATTTGCCAATAGATTATCCGTAATGAATTTAAAATTAAATACCACGTGCTTAAATTATGATATAATAAGTTTGGCAGAAACCAACTTTAGTCTTTCAAATGAATCAGTGGGTTTTATTGATACACTTTCAGCTTTTTTTAACAAAGGTAATATTACGAATTGGGAATTAGGTCAAAAGCTTACGAAACTAAAGAAAAAACAAGGAGGATATTGCTTTGGAAGAATTTTCTGAAAATTTCCATAATAATCAACCCATTGACGAAGTTCTCAGAGCAATTCAAAACTACTTCAATCAACCAACAGTTGATACTAGTTTTCATTCTGTTGTTGAAATATTCGAGGATGATTCATATTCTGATAATTTATCTAAGTTGATTACTGAGAGCTGTAATTACTTAATTACTAATAAAAGAATAAATAGTACATTGTTTAAAGAAATTGATAAGATAATAAACGACCGTTAACTAGGACTCGCACAATCCCTTTGTTCATTGAATTCTATATGAACATAAAAATAATAAAGACGTAGCGCGCTACGTCTCTACAATATACATTACAACCCGTCAGACCGATTGAAGCGGCCTGACGGGTTGTGTGTTATTTTCACGCATATTCATCCAAAATGGCTTTCACCCCATCGGGTGAAACGCGGCCGTACACTTTCTCGCCAACGAGCACTACCGGCGCTAATCCGCAAGCTCCCACGCATCGCAGGCAGTTGATGGAGAACTTGCCGTCGGACGTGGTTTCTCCCACTTTCAGGTTTAGTTCCTTTTTAAATTCGTCCAACACATTTTCGGCGCCGCGCACGTAGCAAGCCGTGCCGGTGCAAATGGAAATTGGATGTTCGCCTTTGGGGATCATCGAAAAGAACGAATAAAACGTTACCACGCCATACACGTGCGCAACTGAGAGGTGCAGGTTGTGCGCGATTACGTCCTGCACTTCGGCAGGCAGGTAGCCGAATTCGTGCTGTGTTTCGTGCAGCACGTTGATAAGCTCCTGCGGATCGTTATCGAACGAATTACAGATATCGTTTATTTTTTCGACCTTTTCTTTCGGAAGATTCACTTTCACTTCCAGCCCATCGGTTCCCATTACCTTTTCCATAAAGGTGAACACTTCGGGCGCTATCGTTAAATTCTGACTCATATTTTTATTCTTTGGTTACGGGTTTCGAGTTGCGAGTTACGAGGTTTTGAACCGCTGAACCTTCAACCCTGAACGTTTAACAAATTAGTGAATATTCATGGTAACTTCGTTACTCTTCGGGAAATACTCCGTATGCAGCAGTTTATGCGCCATGAGACTTCCGGGTGAGCCCAGATAATCTTTGTACAGACTGATAATGGACGGATTTTCGTGCGATTTTCGGATGGTTTTCCGCTCGTCTTCCGAATAAATGGCCGCGGCGCGTTTGTGAAGTACCTCTTCCTGCATGTGCGTGTAAGGCTGTCCGCCGCCGCTGATGCAGCCTCCGGGACAAGCCATAATTTCGATGGCATGATAATTGGATTTTCCTTCGCGCACTTCATCCAACAACTTGCGGGCATTTCCCAATCCGTGAGCGATACCGATATTGAGCGGAAGCCCGTCGAAATCTACCGTAGCAGAACGGATTCCTTCCATTCCGCGCAGTTCGTGAAATTCCACTTTATCTAAAGATTTTCCGGTGTACAATTCGTACGCCGTGCGGCAGGCGGCTTCAATAACACCTCCGGTGTTTCCGAAAATAACGCCTGCACCGGTGGATTCGCCGAGCGGATCATCGAAATCTTCATCGGGAAGATTCAGGAAATCGATGTTCGATTGCTTGATGAAGGCCGCCAGCTCGCGCGTGGAAATGGAGAAATCCACATCGGGATTGCCGTCCACTTTAAACTCATCGCGCTGACATTCATATTTTTTCGCCAAGCACGGCATAATGGAAACCACGATCAGATCTTTGCGGTTCACCCCGATTTTATCGGCAAAATACGATTTGGCGATCGCGCCGAACATTTGCTGCGGAGATTTTGCCGTGGACGGAACGTCCAACAGATCGGGAAAGTTGTGTTCGAAGAAATTCACCCAACCCGGGCAGCACGATGTCAGTATCGGTAAACGAACCGATTCATCGCCCGCCAAGTGTCCTTTGATGCGGTTCAGCAACTCGGTTCCCTCTTCCATAATGGTAAGGTCGGCGCTGAAATCGGTATCGAAAACATAATCGAATCCTAATTCGCGAAGTGCGGCCACCATTTTTCCGGTTACGAGCGTGCCCGGCTCCAGTCCGAACTCCTCGCCCAATGCGGCACGCACGGCCGGAGCGGTTTGAACGACCACGGTTTTTGAAGGATCGCCCAACGCGCGAAGCACATCGTTGGTGTGGTCAACTTCGGTAAGCGCACCCGTGGGGCACACCGAAACGCACTGCCCGCAATAGGTACAGGGCGAATCTTCCAAATTCATTTCGAACGCAGGCGCCACTACCGACATGAATCCACGGTTCACAGCCGAAAGCGCGCCAACGGTTTGCACCTCGTTACAAACCATTTCGCAACGGCGGCACATGATACATTTATCCACATCGCGAATAATGGACGGCGACGTGTCTTTGCGGTAATGTGATTGTTCGCCCGCGTAAGGCAGGCTTCGAATTCCGAATTGCGTAGCAAGGCTTTGTAACTCGCAATTGCCCGATTTGGCGCAAACCAAACAATCGAACGGATGGTCGGAAATGATTAGTTTCAGCACGGTTTTACGTGCATTCAACACCCTTACGTTATGCGTGTTAATTACCATTCCGTCTTGTGCTTCAGTCATACACGACGGCGCTAAATTGCGGCGTCCTTCCACTTCCACCACGCAAATGCGGCATCCTCCGGGCTTGTTTTCAATGCCCATGCCGGGCATCTCGAAATGGCAAAGCGTGGGAATATCTACGCCCACTTGTCGTGCGGCTTGTAAAATACTTGTTCCTCTTGGAACTTCTACTTTCTTTTTATCTATTGTTAGTGTGATCATATTTTTTGTTTGTTTATGTTTCATTGTTTTTTAAAACTTACCCGATATAGAAAAATTTTGCACCCATCTCCCCTTTAGAAAAGGGGGTTGGGGGATTGATTATCTTGTTTGTAATTCTTCGATTTTCACTTCAATTTCGGCGATTACGTTATCAATATCGTACCTGATCCTCGACTCTGAAAATCTTAAAACAGAATAACCCTTGGTTCTCAATTTTTCATCGCGAATCTTGTCTTCTTCGTATTTGAAATTGTGCGAGTAACCGTCAACTTCAATAATCAATTTTAATTTTCTGCATATAAAGTCAACAATAATGTTTGCCCCATCCAACGCCATAGGATACTGACGATTAAATTGATAACCGGTTGCTTTTACTTTTAAGAATTTATCCCAAAGCAAAATTTCTCCCAGCGTGGATTCAGCTCTCAAATTTCTTGAGAGTTGTTTTAGAGATTTATTATAGAATGATTTTTTCTCTTGCATTTTACATATTTTTCTATCTCAATCCCCCTTACTCCCCCTTCGCCAAGGGGGAAACAAGGATTTTTCACGCTTCTGCTGGCACAGCCATTTTTTTGTAATCATTGATCAGATCGATGGCATCGAATTGGCATTTATCCATGCACGCGCCACACTTGATGCATTTATCCTGATGAATGTAATGCGTTTGCTTTTTGGCTCCCGTAATTGCATTCACGGGACAAACGCGCACACAGGCCATACAGCCAACGCAGTCTTCATCGTCGATAACATAATACAGCAATTGTTTACATTGTCCCGAGCGACATTTCTTATCGTGAACGTGTTCGCGATACTCGTCAGCGAAATTATCGAGCGTAGAAAGTACGGGATTGGGCGATGTTTGTCCCAAACCGCAGAGCGATGTATCTTTGATAACGTTGCCGAGATTTCTCAGTTTTTCGAGGTCTTCCTGAGTGCCTTTACCTTCGGTAATTCTTTGGAGCACCTCATAAAGGCGCTTATTGCCGATGCGGCACGGAGCGCATTTTCCACAAGATTCCTCCACGATGAAATCCAGATAGAACTTCGCCACGGAAACCATGCAATCGTCCTCATCGAGCACAATCATGCCGCCCGACCCCATCATTGAGCCTGCGGCTGTAAGGCTTTCGTAATCAATGGGCGTATCCAGGTGTTTTTCCGTTAAGCAGCCTCCCGATGGGCCCCCGGTTTGCACGGCTTTGAATTTTTTTCCGCCTTTGATCCCGCCGCCAATTTCGTAAATAATTTCGCGGAGCGTAATTCCCATCGGCACTTCAATTAGTCCTACGTTGTTGATCTTTCCGGCGAGGGCAAATACTTTGGTGCCTTTGGATTTTTCGGTTCCGATAGACGAAAACCAATCGGCGCCTTTGAGGATAATAACCGGCACATTGGCAAGCGTTTCCACGTTGTTTACGTTGGTGGGTTTGCCCAAATATCCTTTTTGTGCGGGGAACGGCGGTTTGTTGGACGGCTCGCCGCGCTTGCCTTCCATGGAGTGAATGAGCGATGTTTCTTCGCCGCACACAAAAGCGCCGGCTCCGTAACGGAGCGAGACATCGAAACTGAAATCGGTTCCGAATATACTATCGCCCAACAAACCGTATTCTTTGGCTTGTTTGATGGCTATTTTCAGACGTTTAATGGCGAGCGGATATTCCGCACGAATGTAAATCAATCCTTTTGTTGCACCAATGCAATACCCGCAAATGGCCATCGCTTCGAGGATGGTGTGCGGGTCGCCTTCCAAAATGGATCGATCCATAAACGCTCCGGGGTCACCTTCGTCGGCGTTGCATACCACATATTTTTGGTCGGCATCGTTATTGCTCGCGATTTGCCACTTCAATCCCGTAGGAAATCCGGCACCACCGCGGCCGCGAAGTCCCGATTTTTTAATAATATCGATGGTTTCTTGTGGCGAATATTCGGTAAGGCATTTTCCAAGCGCCTGATAGGCATCGCGGGCGATAGATTCGTCGATATTTTCGGGATCGATAATTCCACAATTACGCAATGCAACACGCAACTGCTTTTTGTAGAATCCCATGTGTTTGGAATCTTCGATATGCTCTTCGTTTTCGGGATCTAAATAAAGCAACCGATTTACCCTTCGGCCTTTGATGATATGTTCGTCGATGATTTCCTTGGCATCCTCGGGCTTTACCTGCGTGTAAAAAGTATTGTCGGGCAATACTTTTACGATAGGCCCTTTTTCGCAGAAACCGAAACAGCCGGTGCGGATTACCTGAACATCGTCTTTCAATCCTTTGCGGAGTAGTTCGTCCTGCAACATTTCGTAGATCAATACGCTTTGCGAGGACTGACAACCGGTTCCCGCGCAAACGAGCATGTGCATTTTATATTGGCTCATACAATTTTTCCTCCTTTGTTTGGGTTATTTTTCAATGGTATCGTAATTTTGCGGGATGATGCCATCTACCAATTCGCCCTCTTTGATGTAGCGCTCAATGATTTCATCCGCTTTTTTTGTATCGACGTATCCGAAAACCATCGGGCTTTTTCCCGGAACGGTAATCTCAACGGTGGGCTCGGCAAAGCAATATCCCATACAGCCGGTTTGTGTTACCACCGCATCTATTTTTCGTTTGTCGAGCTCTTGCACAAAAAACTCCATTACATCTTTCGCTCCCGAGGCAATGCCGCAGGTTGCCATAGCCACTTTTATCTGAACCAGCGATTCAGGATTTTCGGCCTTGTCCCTTAGGTTAATGTGGGATTTTACTTCTGCCTGTTTCTTTTTCAGGTCTTCGAGTGTTCTGATTCCAGCCATTTCGTTAATAATTAATTGTTTACTGTTTTTTATAATAGTTTTTATTTCTATTTTTCTGTTTTAGCAAAGAAAACTTGTCGCAGCTCTGTGTCGAAAAATATCTTTCAGATTTTCGTTGATATACTCTTTCACTGCCGATGTCATTTCTGCCGGTTGCAAATCGATGTTTTGTTGTTTCAATTCTTCGGAATCGAGTGTAAATTCCTCTTTTCCCAATCGATAAGTGAACCGAAACCCGATTTGGGGATTGGAACGGATGAGCAACGTGACGTAACCGGCCAAATCACCCAACGGCAAGCAATCGGGATGATCAGTTCGGTATTCTGCTTCGATGAGTGTTCCCTTACCTTCTTGCGAAGCAATGTTTAATGAACCGCCTGTTTGTTCGGCGGTCATTTTCAGAAAAGGAACGCCCAAGCCCACTTTTCGGGTGGTGCGTGTGGTAAAGAACGGATCGGATAGTTTTTTCACTTGCTCTTCTGTCATTCCGCACCCGTCATCTTTTACGCTAAACAGCAGCGAGTTGCCTTCTTCCACGAACGACATTTCCACGTTTTGCGCCTGCGCCCGAACAGAGTTTTGCGCGATGTCCATTAAGTGCATTGCCAAGTCAATCATAACGATTTCGGATTTGGGATTTGGGATTTGGGATTGAGAAAATTGCTTTGAAGTTTTCCCAATTCGCCTCTTCCATTTCAAGCCAATTGTAGGCTTTGCCGATATCTTCGGGATAATGCGCGTCGGAATTTCGTAAAACGGGCTTTCCAGTTAATTCCGCATGCGCTTGCAGGAAATCCTCAGGCGTGGTGCGCCACGAAATTTCCAAAGCATCGTACCCCAGATCGAACGGCATGAAGCCCAATTGGCTAAAAACGCTGTTTCGCGGCCGGTCGATGTGCGCGGGAACGAAAATTCCGCCCAGCGCGTGCACTTTTTTTGCCACCGTTTCAATATTATCTTCCAAGCCCATGTAGAGCGAACGCTCTTCTTCGTACACGATCACGTCGTTTTCGTCAACCGCCACCTGAAACCCGAAAGCATAGGGGTCATTTTTAACGACAGGCATTTTTTCGTCGAGATAGCGCTGAAACTCCTCGAGCGTTTCCAAATCGGGGAAATACGAGAGACAATGCACCTCTTCCTGCGTGTTCACTTCGCATCCGGGAATGACGAAAATTCCCGCTTTTTTGCCTAACTCAACACAGACTTTCACGTTCCGGGTAGTATTATGATCGGTTATCGCGATCATATTCAACCCTTTTTCACCGGCAACGCGCAAAATATTCCGCGGACTCATCTCCAAATCACCGCAAGGAGAAAGACAGGTGTGTATGTGAAGATCGGCTTTGAATCTAAGCATTCAGATAGTTAAAGATTTTACCACACGTTTCAAAAAGCGGCAGATTTGATGATAGAATAACCACATCTTCATCCGAAGCGTGCTGCCGAAGTTCGCCCGGCACACTTCGTTCATTGGCTATAACTATAGCGCTCAACTCTTTAAGCGATGCCACCGCCACTATATTTTTGTGCACTTGCGAGGTTATCCACAGCGAACCGGCTTGCGCTTTGCCCATAACATCGCTCAAAAGATCGGACGCATACGCGCCGGTTACTAAACTATTCGGCTGAATATTGTCGGTTGAGCATTCAAAGCCAAGTTCTTTGGTCAATTGCTCAAGTGTTTGCTGTTCCATCGGTGTTATTGTATTTGTTTAACCTATTTTTGCCCCACACTTTTTCGATTACCTGAAAAGCTTGTTCGGGGCTGAGTTTGTAATTTTTTTCCATCACGCGCTGTACGAAAACACAATGCGAAATACTTGCTTTGCTTTTCACGATGTCTTCGGCCAGGCTTTTGCAGCTTGGCGCGCCGCAGGCTCCGCAATCGAATCCGGGTAAATAACTGTTCAGCCGTTTGATGCGATCCATTTTCATGAGCGCCTTTTCCATATTTTCGTCCAGCAGCAATCCATCGCGGGGATAAACCGGATCAACACTCAGTTCGCTTCTAAGCTTATCAGCACACTCCATTAGCGGATTGTGATACGAATTATTCATTTCCACGAGAAAAGACAGTTTTTTTTGTCGCTGACCCAATCGTTCAACGGTGAGGAAACGGTTTCCGGGACAAAGGATTCCTCCGGCGCAACCTTGGTCACAAGCGCGCATTTCCAGAAAATCCACATTTTTCACGCGCCCCATTTCCAGTCGCTCCAAAAATTCGATTACATTTTCGATGCCATCAATAGCAAGACTACGTCCTTGAAAATAATCGCCTTCGGTTCCCGAAAGCGACCATTTCACTGAATCGGGCGACATATTGGCGAGTTGCTTCGAAAGTTTGAGTTCTTTTTTGTCCAACAGAATTTTTGCCACCTTATTGTACACATCTTTCATATTGATGGCAGCATCGATGGGCGATATTTTTTCGCCTACAGGCGCTTTCGCCGCCACTATTTTCGCCGCACACGGCGTTACGTAGTAAATAAAAATTTCTTCGGGGTTGAGTCCTTTATCTTCGTGAAATTTGCGCAGATAAAGCGCGGCAATATCGTGTGGCGCTTTTATAGGTAAAATATTTTCGGTGAGTGACGGATACTGAACTTGAATTAAGCGGACAACCGCCGGACAAAACGAACTGATGATGGGTTTCAACATCGGATCAACGGTTTGGGCTTGCTTTTCGTATTCCTCTTTGAGCAAATCCACAGCGTGCTCCACTTCAAACACCTTATCGAATCCGGTTTCCTTCACAGCTTCCATCACTTCGGAAGCGGTATAATCCGATGAAAACTGTCCGATAAACACCGACGGCACCAACGCAATGTGATATCCTTCGGTGCGGACAGCCACATAGCTATCGTCTTGAGCATAAATGGCGTTAACGGGGCAAACGCGAAAACACTCACCGCAATCTATACAACGCTCAGGCATGATAGCAGCATGGCCATCGACAATTCGTATTGCCTGTGTGGAGCAAACCCGCATGCAATGCGAACAGCCAATACATTTTACCGTATCGATCTGAATGGAATGTGTATAGTTTTTGTCTTTCATAAATCCCACTAAAGTTCCCCTTAAGAGGGGACTTTTCTATCGGTTAAAATTAACAGTCATTACCAACGTTGTACCAACTCCGATTGTTGATGTAAGCATCATTTCATCGGTATTACGTTTGATGTTCGGTAAACCCATCCCTGCGCCGAAACCCATTTGCCGCACTTCATCCGATGCGGTGGAAAAGCCTTCTTCCATCGCTTTTTCGATGTTGGGAATGCCCGGCCCTTCATCTTCTAAAATAATTTTTATACGTTCCGGGGTCAGGTCAACACTCATTACTCCACGGTAGGCATGAGCCACAACGTTTACTTCCGCTTCGTACGATGCGATAGCGATTTGTCTCACCAATCGCGGCTCGATATTGAATTGTTTCAGCGTTTTTTTTACTTCGGAACTTGCTTTTCCGGCCGAACTGAAATCACCGCCCTGTATATCATAAGAAAATTGCATGTCAATAAACGGGTTTTATTCCGTTGCCGTACAACTTGCCCGATACTTCGAAAAGCGTAAGCGAAGTAGTAATAAGCGAAATATTGTTTTCTTCGGCAAGCTCAATCATATCATCAGAAACTTTTTTGTTCCGCACGAAGATAATGCATTGTATATTAGACATTTCTGCAGTACGGATGGTTTGAATGTTCGACAAACCGGTAATCAGTATCGTTTTTTCCATCGGAAAACGCAATACATCGCTCATTAAATCCGATGAAAAAGCAGTGGTAAAATCGTGCTGCACATCGCAACCCAATTGAATTGTACCGTTAACCAATTCACTTACCTTTATTAAATTCATCTTTACCTCCATTCATCCACAGAGCAACTGTCTTTTTGTCCCGAAACACTATCAATTTATAATTATTAGCCTTGTAAAAAGATAATTTCAATCGGAAAAGCTTGACAAAAATTATAATATATAACTAAAAATATCTTTTTAATAAACTGAATATTAGTATATTAAGTCTGTTTATCAGATTTGCGATACAAAGTAAATCATTTTATTCTGATTAAAGAAATTTTTCAATAATGAAATTGAAATAATTTTTTAACCATTTTTTCGTTGTAAAATCAAATGAAAAAACGGGAATAATCCCGTTTTTCTACTTATCTGACTCATATGATTTTACGAAATTTTGCTGCTGTTTTAATATTCTCGTTCCACGTAATGCGTATGCAACAACCGGTGCGACTTTTTCCCCAGCGGTTTTTCAAGGAAATCGGCATAAATTTTCACGATTTCCGGGTTTTCGTGCGATTTTCGGATCGTTTTATGATCGTCTTCGTAATAAATGGATGCGGCGCGTTTTTCGCGGATTTCTGCGTTGGTAGGAATAGGCTGTCCGCCGCCGCCAAGGCAACCGCCCGGGCAGGTCATCACTTCAACGAACACGTAGGGCGACGTGCCGTTCTTGATCTGATCCAGCAGGATTCCTGCATTTTTTAGCGTGTTGGCAACGGCCACTTTAATGACGGTTCCGTTTAAATCGATGTCGGCTTCCTTAATTCCCTGCAATCCGCGAACGGAATTAAAATTGATATTGTTCAGCGTTTTTCCGGTGTACACTTCGTAAGCCGTTCTCAACGCTGCTTCCATAACTCCGCCGGTGGCGCCGAAAATAACGGCTGCGCCGGTGGATTCGCCTAGCGGGCTGTCGAATTGCTCTTCGGGCAATTGCGCGAACTCAATGCCTGATTCCCGGAACATACGCGCCAGTTCGCGCGTGGTGAGCGAAAAATCCACATCGAAGAAATGTTCTTCTTCCTTCAGTTCCAGTTTTTCTTTCCAGTAGTGAAAGGCACCATCCATTTCGGGGCGTTTGGCTTCGTATTTTTTCGCCGTGCACGGCATAATGGAAACCACCACGATATCCCGCGGATCGATGCCCGTTTTTTCGGCGTAATAAGTTTTTGCTACGGCGCCGAACATCTGTTGCGGCGATTTGCAGGTGGACAAATGTTTCAGCAGACCCGGATAGAAATCTTCGATAAATTTAATCCATCCCGGAGAGCAGGAAGTGATCATCGGCAACGTGCCGCCGTTTTTAATGCGGTGAAGCAACTCGTTTCCTTCTTCGATAATGGTAAGGTCGGCCGTGAAATTCGTATCGAACACTTTCGAGAAGCCAAGCCGCCGCAATCCGGTAACCATTTGCCCCGTAACCAAGCTGCCGTACGGCATACCCATGGCTTCGCCAATTCCCACACGCACGGCGGGAGCCGTTTGCACCAGTACCACCTTTTTCGGGTCGTGCAGAGCAGCCCAGACTTCTTTTACCGAACTTCTCTCGGTGATGGCTCCGGTGGGGCAAACCAATGCACACTGTCCGCAATTGGTGCAGGCCACAAATCCCATTCCTTCGTTCAGAAACGTGGCGATTTTGCTTTTCAATCCGCGTCCGGCGAAATCGATGGCGTGCACATTCTGTATCTGACTGCAAACAGCTACACATCTACCACAAAGGATACATTTTTCGGCATCACGCACCAACGACAACGACGACTCATCCTTCGGATAATATTCTTTGCGCGTGCGCACAAACCGTTTTGAATTGATTCCCAGAAAATGCGTGATTTGCTGCAATTCGCAATTCCCGTTGCGGTCGCAAATCAGGCAATCCTGCGGATGGTTGGCCAGCAGCAATTCCACGTTCAGCTTGCGCGCTTGCATAGCCCGCTCGCTGACGGTAGAAATGTCCATTCCTTCGGCCACTTGCGTGATGCACGAGCGCAACAGCGATTTCGCGCCTTTTACTTCCACCACGCAAACGCCGCACGACGCGTTGTGTGAAACATCTTTCAGGTAACACAACGACGGAACGTGAATGCCCACCGAGCGGCACGCTTCCATAATGGTTATCCCTTCGGTTACATCAACGAGTTGATTATTTATTTTGATTTTCATAACGTTACAGATTTTTCTATTAGCATTTTACATCGCATCTCAAACATCTTTCCACCTCATTACGGGCTTGTTCACCGGTAAATCCGTAAGAAATCTCATTGAAATTGTTCACGCGGTCTCTTACCGAAAGCCTTCGCGATACGTTTCGCGGGCTTGCTTTCGGATTTGCGGGAACCGCGTTTCGGTAGCCGAACTCGCGTGACAACAAGTAGAAACGGTTTTCGTTCATCAATGCCTTATCAATGGAAGCGGCGGCTTTCTTTGCCATTCCCATTGCTTCGGCGGCGGTAGAAGGGCCGGTTACGGCATCGCCGCCGGCGTAGATTTTCGGGTCGGACGTTTGGTAAGTGAACGGGTCTATCACAATTCGCCCGTCTTTGGAGAATTCCAGCTTGTGTGCGGCCAGTTTTTCAGAATCCACCCTTTCGCCGATGGCCAGAATGATGGAATCGCACGGAATTTCTTCAAAAATTCCCGTAGCAACCGGTTTTTTCCGTCCGGAACGGTCGATACTTCCGCGCGCCATTCTTTCTATGCGCAGCGCTTTCACACGCCCTGCTTCGTCAGTCAGAATTTCATATGGCGAAGCCAGAAAACGATAGTTTATTTTTTCTTCTTCCGATTCCGAAATTTCGACGGCATTGGCGGGCATATCGCCTTTTTCGCGACGATAAACAATGGTAATCTCTTTTCCCAGCCGCAAAATGCTGCGAGCCGCATCGATAGCCACATTTCCGGCGCCGATGATAACAACGTGCTCACCCAACTGCGGCATCTTGTCCAACGCCATTTCTTTCAGCACATCTGTTCCGGCAAAAACACCTTTTGCGTTTTCGCCCGGAATATTCAAATCGATATCCTTCCACGCGCCGATAGCCAGATAAACAATATCGAACTCCTTTTTTAATGCGTTCAACGACAAATTATCGCCCAAGCGTTGGTTGAACTTGAATTTCACGCCCAATCGCCTGATTAATTTCACTTCTTTCTGCAACACTTCGCGCGGAAGCCTGTATTGCGGAATCCCGAAGCGCACAACGCCGCCCGCTTCGGGCAACGCGTCGTAAACGGTAATCGCATGTCCCAGGCGAACCAGATAAAACGCGGCCGTGAGTCCGGCAGGCCCTGCCCCGACAATCGCGATTTTTTTGCCGGTGGATGGCTGTTTTTCCTTAATCAGTTTATTGTAAATCTCATTTTCTTTTCCAAGTTGATACATCGTATCGGCCAGATAACGATGGATTTCGCCTTGCGAAACCGGTTGGTCGAGCATTTCGCGGCGGCATCGCATTTGGCAGTGGAAGTGGCAGATACGCCCGATGGTTCCCGGCAGCGGATTATCGCGCAGCGTGAGTTCGAAGGCGTCTTCGATGCGGTCTTCTTTTATCAGTTCGATGTATCCGGGAATGTTCATATGCAGCGGACAACTGTTCTCGCACAAGGCCATAAACAACGATTCGCACGTTCCGGCGTGGCACCGTTTTTCACGAATGTGTTCTTCGTACTCGTGACGGAAGTATTTCAGCGTGGTGAGGATAGGGTTGGGCGCGGTCTGCCCGAGCGCGCAAAGCGATGAGTCTTTCATAACGCCGCTCAGCAGTTCCAGTACGGCTAAATCTTCAAACGCCCCCTGTCCTTTGGTGATGCGGGTGAGAATGGCTAGCGCCTGTGCCGAACCTTCGCGGCACGGCGTGCATTTCCCGCACGTTTCTCCGGCGTTGAATTCCAGAAAATAGCGAGCCACGTCCACCATACAGTTGTCCTGATCCATCACTACCATACCGCCCGAACCCATAATGGCGCCGATGCTTGCCAGCGACTCGTAATCAACCGGCGTGGAAAAATATTCCAACGGAATGCAGCCGCCCGACGGGCCGCCGGTCTGCACGGCTTTCACCCGTTTGGACGTGCCTGTACCTTCGCCGATGTTGAACACGAATTGCTCTAATCGGGAACCCAACGGAAGTTCCACCAGTCCCGTATTTTTCACTTTTCCCACCAATGAAAATACTTTTGTTCCCGAACTTTTTTCGGTGCCGATGGATGTAAACCAATCGACGCCTTTCTCTATGATAACCGGCACGTTGCACCACGTTTCCACATTGTTGATGTTGGTGGGTTTTCCGTATAATCCGCGGCTTGCGGGGTATGGCGGACGCGGCAGCGGACGTCCGGCTTTTCCTTCGATGGAAGCGATCAGCGCCGTTTCTTCACCGCAAACAAAAGCGCCGGCGCCTTCCACGATATCCATCTTGAAATTGAATCCGCTTCCCAAAATATTTTCGCCCAGCAAACCGAGCTCTTCAGCTTGTTCGATGGCTAATTTAAGCCGTTTTACGGCAAGCGGATATTCGGCTCTCACGTATGCGATGCCTTCACTTGCTCCCATCGCGTAAGCGCCGATGAGCATGCCTTCGAGCAGCATGTGCGGATCGCTTTCGATTTCGTTGCGGTTCATATACGCGCCGGGGTCGCCTTCGTCGGCGTTGCAGATAATGTATTTTTGGTCGGCTTCCTGCTTGAGCATGATCTCCCATTTAATTCCCGTAGGGAAACCCGCTCCGCCGCGGCCACGTAGTTTGGATTCCTTCACTTCGGTTACCACTTCGGCAGGTTCCATGGCTGTGAGCGTTTTTGCAAGGGCGTTGTATCCGCCCACGGCGATGTAATCGAGAATTTCTTCGGGGTCGATAAGCCCGGCGTGGCGCAGCACCAACTTTTTCTGTCCCTGAAAGAAAGGGATTTCATCCCAATGCGGAATTTCGTCGTAACCTTTTCCAAATTCCACTTCCGATGTCAGGAAATCCCATTTGTCAATCCGGTACAAAAGTTTGTTTTTGTAGAGTTTTCCCTTTTGCAGGTTGTCGATGATGCGTTTGGTATCTTTTTCGTCCACTTTGCTATACACCAGCATTGGTTTTTCGGGCTGATAAAGCGTTATCATCGGTTCTTCGGCACAGAAACCGAAGCAGCCGGTTTTTTTGAGCTTATAATCGAGTTTGTTTTCTGATATCTGCTTTTGGAACTGATTGTAAACCGTATCAGCCCCGTTTCCGATACCGCAGGTACCCATTCCCACCAAAATCATGGGAGTTTCCGGAAGTATCCGGTTTATATGCTGCTCTTTGAGTAATTTAATTTCGGATGGTTTCATCGTGTTGAGATTTAAGTTATTTCTTATTCTTTTTCGATGGTTTTTCATCTTTTACCTTGTTGAGAATCTTCAACAATTTCTGAGAATTTACGTTGCTGTAGATCACATCATCCACGGCAACCACGGGCGATTGCGCACACTGCCCGAAACAAGCTACCGTGCGGATGGTGAACATATTATCGGGAGTGGTGTAGGACGATTCGGTATCTTCATCATCGCGCCTTATGCCCAAAATGGTACCGATGTCATCGAGCAACGCCTTCGAACCTTTGGTGTGGCAGGCCGTTCCCCGGCAAACAACAATGGAATGCTTGCCCTGTGGTTTCAAATTAAAAAATGAATAAAACGTGGCCACGCTGTACACCTGTGTGTAAGGAACTTTCAGCTTTCTTGAGATTTCGGCCAACGTTTCGCCCGGAAGATACTTCAAGGGATTTTTTTCTTGTGTTTCTTCCAACGTAGTAAGCAACATACCGGGTTTTCCACGGTGTTTTTCGATAATTTCATCGAGAACATCTTCGGAAACCAGAGAATTTGTAAGTGTTTCCATATAAGTAGATTTTTATTTAAAAATCAGAGAATCATGGTTTGCGAGTAAATTAACATCGCGATGCTAATAAGAATTTTTTGCTTCGCAAATATACGGTTTTCCCGATAATTACAGAAAAAATTCTGTAATTTATTCACGTGATAATTTTATTTGGAACAATTCTACGAAATTTACTAAAATTTCAGTGAACCGACTTCTGACTTTGGCAAATGAAACTGCCCAAAACTTATTTCTTATCAATATATTTTGTAAATTTGCGCAAAATTAGAATGTCAACGTCAATAAAAATCAGAAAATAAATGCACACGCTGGAACTAAGCGAACAGGAGATTATTCGCAGAGAGAGTTTGAATGAATTAAGAAGCATCGGAATAGAACCTTATCCTGCTCATTTATATGAAGTAAATGCTTACTCCACCGACATAAAAAACGAATTCATAGATGAAGCGGAGCGCCGTCAGGTGAGTATTGCCGGACGCATTATGAGCCGTCGCATTATGGGTAAAGCATCGTTTTTGGAGCTTCAGGACTCGAAAGGAAGAATTCAAGTTTACATTACCCGCGATGATATTTGTCCGAGTGAAGACAAAGAACTTTACAACACGGTTTTCAAAAAACTGCTCGATATCGGCGATTTTATCGGAATAACCGGTTTTGTTTTCCGTACGCAAATGGGCGAAATTTCGGTGCATGCCGAGTCGCTTACTGTGCTGGCGAAATCGCTTAAGCCACTCCCCATAGTGAAAATGAAAGACGGCGTTGCATACGATAAATTCAGCGATCCCGAACTTCGCTACCGCCAACGTTACGTGGATTTGATCGTGAACGAAGAAGTGAAAGACATTTTCATTAAACGCACCAAAATATTCAATGCCATGCGCGAATTTTTCAACGCTCATGGTTATCTCGAAGTGGATACTCCGGTGCTGCAAAGCATTCCCGGCGGCGCCGCCGCACGTCCGTTTATCACGCATCATAATGCATTGGATATCGACCTATATCTTCGTATCGCCAACGAACTCTATCTCAAACGCCTTATTGTGGGTGGTTTTGAAGGTGTGTATGAATTTTCGCGCGACTTTCGCAACGAGGGAATGGATAGAACCCACAATCCCGAATTTACGGTTATGGAAATTTACGTGGCGTACAAAGATTACAAATGGATGATGGAATTCACCGAGCAAATGCTTGAACATACGGCTATGCAAGTTCTCGGAACCACAAAAACAAAAGTCGGCGACCACGAAATAGATTTTAAAGCTCCCTACCGCCGCATTACAATGCTGGATGCCATAAAAGAGCACACCGGAATCGACATTACCGGAATGAACGAAACGCAATTACGCGAAGTATGCAAAAAGCTCAATATCGAAGCAGATGAAACCATGGGAAAAGGTAAGCTCATCGACGAAATTTTCGGCGAAAAATGCGAAGGACATTATATTCAGCCTACATTTATCATCGATTATCCCATCGAAATGTCGCCACTTTGCAAACGTCATCGCGAAAACCCCGAGCTGACGGAGCGCTTTGAGTTAATGGTAAACGGAAAAGAATTGGCAAACGCTTATTCCGAACTGAACGACCCTATCGATCAGCGCGAACGCTTTGAAGAACAACTTCGCTTGTCGGAAAAAGGCGACGACGAAGCCATGTTTATTGATCAGGACTTCCTTCGCGCCTTGGAATACGGAATGCCGCCTACATCGGGAATGGGAATCGGGATGGACAGATTAACTATGCTTTTGACCGGCCAAACAACTATTCAGGAAGTGTTGCTTTTCCCGCAAATGCGTCCTGAAAAATCGGCGAAAAAAGATTCAACCGCTGCTTACATCGCGCTCGGAATTCCGGAAGCGTGGGTTCCTGTAGTTCAAAAAGCGGGTTATACTGAGGTGAAGCATCTAAAAGAAATTAATCCGAACAAATTGCATCAGGAAATTTGTGGTTTGAACAAGAAATTTAAAATGGAACTGAACAATCCTACCCCCGACGAGGTTAAAACATGGGTAGCGAAGGCAGCAGAACGTCATTGAAATTACTACCTTAAATAATAGACTCCAAATGGATTCACTCGGGAAAATTTGTATTTTGGGCGGCGGAACGTGGGGCACTGCTCTTGCCAAGATCGTGTTAATGAACCACAAACACATCAATTGGTACATCCGTCGCGATGATCAAATTGACGGGTTTTATAAATTGGGACGTAATCCCAATTACCTCACAAACGTAAAATTTAATCTCGCACAGATTTCTTTTTACTCCAACATTGAAAAGGCCATCAAAGATTCTGATACAATTATTATCGCTATTCCCTCTCCATACGTAAAACAGTATTTTAGAAGGGTTTGGAACCGGACATTCAGGGATAAATTTATTATTTCCGCATTAAAAGGCTTGGTGCCTAACGATAATATCGTGATCAGCGAATATTTTTCGAAAAACTTTAATGTTCCGAGAGAAAATATCGGTGTGCTTTCCGGTCCGTGTCATGCCGAAGAAGTGGCTCTGGAAAGAATGTCTTTCCTTACGGCGGCATGTAAGGATGAGCAAAAAACGGAACTTCTTGCGAAAGGCATCACTTCGCGAATCTTGAAAACTTCTGTTTCGCAGGATGTTGTAGGTATTGAGTTGGCTGCCGTTTTAAAAAATATTTATGCCATTGTCTCGGGAATATGTTCGGGATTGAATTACGGCGATAATTTTCAGGCTGTTTTGATGACAAATTGCGCCAAAGAAATGGATCGTTTCCTAAAAAAAGCGGCTCCGTTTGATAGAAATGTTTGTGAACAACATTATTTGGGCGACATGCTCGTAACCGGTTATTCGCAATTCAGCCGTAACCGCACACTGGGAACGATGATCGGAAAAGGATATTCTGTAAAAACAGCGCAGCTGGAAATGGAAATGATCGCCGAAGGTTATTACGGCGCAAAATGTATTTACGAAATGAATGAGAAGCTGAAAGTAAACATACCCATTATCGAAACCGCTTATCAGGTTCTTTATGAAAAACTGAATCCCAATGCAGCTATCAGAAAGTTAATAGAGTTTTTTTAAAGTTTAGAAAATGAAAATTTACAGATATGGATGCAATTAAGTTAAGAATTAATGATGTTTATGATTTCGTTTCGGAACAGGAAATACTTGCATGGTCTGAAAGTGCAACTGTGAGCAATCAAGCTTTACACGATGGCACATTGCTTGGAAACGAGTTTTTGGGTTGGGTAAATCTTCCATCTTCTTACACCGAAGAATTTATTAGAGACATTGAGGATGCATCGGTGGTGCTCCGGACGAATTGCGAGGTTGTTGTTGTTGTTGGAATAGGAGGCAGTTACTTAGGCGCAAGGGCAGTTATAGATGCATTATCGAACTCTTTTAATTGGCTCGAGGAAAAAAGAAAAGATCCGGTTATTTTATACGCCGGCAACAATATTGGAGAAGATTATCTGCACGAATTGCACGAATATCTCGAAGAGAAGCAATTCGGCATTATCAACATATCCAAATCGGGAACGACGACGGAACCTGCCATCGCTTTCAGAATCTTAAAAGATTTATTGATCAAAAAGGTCGGAGAAGAGGAATCAAAAAAAAGGATCGTCGCCATTACCGATGCAGCAAAAGGCGCTTTGCGCACGCTGGCTGATACGGAAGGTTACAAAACTTTTGTAATTCCCGATAACGTAGGTGGACGATACTCCGTACTTACTCCGGTGGGACTTTTGCCTATCGCGGTTGCAGGGCTGAATATTCGCAAACTGTTGAAAGGCGCAAACGATATTGAGGAAGCAACAGGAAAGAAAACGCCATACGAATTGAACCTGCCCGCCGTATATGCGGCTGTGAGGAATCAACTATACAGAAAAGGCAAAAAGATTGAAATATTGGTGAATTACAATCCCAAATTGCATTATTTTGCCGAGTGGTGGAAACAGCTTTTCGGTGAGAGTGAGGGCAAGGAAGGTAAAGGTATTTTTCCTGCAGCAGTAGATTTTACAACAGACCTTCACTCCATGGGACAATGGATTCAAGAAGGCGAAAGAACCATTTTCGAAACTGTTTTATCCGTAAAAGAAACCAATGAGAAAATGGAAATCCCTCATGATGAAAGGGATTTAGACGGATTGAACTTTTTAGAGGGGAAACGAGTGGACGAAGTCAATAAAATGGCAGAACTCGGCACGCGCATCGCGCATGTAGATGGAGGAGTGCCTAACATTGTTATTGAGATACCGAAACTTTCGGAATATTATATCGGACAACTGATCTATTTCTTCGAAAAAGCCTGTGGTATAAGTGGTTATATTCTCGGTGTCAATCCGTTTGATCAACCCGGTGTAGAAGCTTACAAAAAGAACATGTTCGCTTTGTTGGAAAAACCCGGTTACGAAGAGGCAACGAAAGCAATAAAAGCAAGATTGTAATTTAATAAAATATATAACCACATGACCGCTTAACGGCGGTCTTGTGGTTTTATGCTTAATGACGGAAATATTTGAAGAATATCTGAAAAAAAACGGCCATAAGCGCTTTGACTTGAAAGCCATACTTTTCGATATGGACGGCGTACTCTACGACTCGATGCCCGCGCACGCGAAATCGTGGCAGCAAACCATGGAAGAATTTGGTTTTAAAAACACCGAGCTCTCAGAATTTTATCTACACGAAGGGCGAACAGGAAATTCTACCATTGATATTATTTTCGAACGTGAACTTGGGCGGAAAGCCACGAAGGGAGAAATTAAAAAGATTTACGAACGCAAAACCGAACTTTTTTACAAGTATAATTCCGGTGACATCATTTCCGGAGCAAAGGAAGTTTTGGAAATGGCTAAATCCGTTGGTTTGAAACCCGTACTCGTAACGGGTTCGGGACAACCCTCGTTGCTTGATAAGCTTGATACACACTTCCCCTATATTTTTACGCCCGAAACCATGGTAACCGCTTTCGATGTTGAAATTGGGAAACCACACCCCGAGCCATTTTTAATGGGTTTAAAAAAAGGCGGAAATTTGAAATCAAACGAGGCAATTGTAATCGAGAACGCGCCTTTGGGAACGGAATCGGCGCACAAAGCGGGAATTTTTGTGATTGCCGTGAACACCGGGCCTTTATCGGATGATGTTTTGAAAACAGCCGGAGCAAATATAGTGTTAAAATCGATGTCTGAATTACAAAATAAATTTTCCGAAATCCTTGATATTATTCACACTTTAACCATATAACAATGAAAAATTTCCTGCTGATGCTTACCGTTATTTTCATCGGTTGCGTTTCGCAACCGAAAGGCGACAGCCTGTCTAAATCAATCGTCGAAGGCGAATTTACCGCCGCTTCGCAAACAATTGATTCGTTGCTGAATGATGAAAATCTGACTGAGAGTGAACGCCGTTCGTTGATGTTTACTCAGGATTCGTTGCATCGTGTTTCGATCGATTTTAACAGAACGCGAGAAGACATCGTAAAATGGGTCGAGGAACGACACGGCTTTACGCCAACAGAAGAACAACTCTCTGAATGGGAATCATCCAAAGCATTGGAATATAGAATTATTGATGGAGAAAAGCGTTATTTTCGTAACGCTGCTCCCAACATTTTCCGCATCGATTCAAAGGCGCGGGCATTGACGAAAGTAGCTCCAACAACCGATACGCCACGCGATTTCCTCCTCATAGACGCGCTCAACAACACGACGTCAACAGATATTGCCGGAAAATCTTTGTTGCCGAAGAAACGCATGCACGTTGTTTATACACTCACAGTGGATGCTAACGTCGTTCCGGCAGGCGAATTGCTGAAGGTTTGGCTGCCTTACCCGCGTGCGGATGTTCCAAGACAGTCCGATATTAAATTCATTCGCGCATCGCAACCCGATTTTACCTTTTCGGAAGACAAAACCGAACACACTTCCGTTTATATGGAAAAACGTGCCGAACAAGATAAACCTACTGTGTTTCAGATTGAATACGAATTTGCTTCGCAAGGAGAATATTTCGATCTCACAAAGTCGGATATTCAATCCTACAACACCAATTCTTCCGAATATAAAAAATACACATCGGAGCGCGCGCCTCATATTCAGTTTACTAACCAACTGAGATCACTTACCGACAGCGTTACGAGAAACGCGCAATCTTCTCTCGAAAATCTGCAAGCCATTTACCGATACATCGCGGGCAACTACCCGTGGGCAAGCGCGTTGGAATACTCCACGATTGCTAACATTCCTGAATACGTCATCGAAAATCGCAAGGGCGACTGCGGACAAGTTGCGCTGCTGCTCATCACGATGCTTCGGTACAAAGGCATCCCCACAAGATGGCAGAGCGGATGGATGGTGCATCCGGGCGAAGTGAATTTGCACGATTGGGCGGAAGTGTATTTCGAAGGCGTAGGCTGGGTTCCCATCGATGTTTCGTTTGCTCGCGGCGGGGAGCTGAATCATCCTATCGGGCGGGAATTTTTCATGTCAGGTATCGATTCTTACCGCTTGTACGTAAATTCCGATTATTCGGGAGAGTTTTTTCCCGCGAAAAAATATCCGCGCAGCGAAACCGTCGATTTTCAGCGAGGCGAAGTAGAATCGGAGCATTGGAATCTTTATTTCGACCAATGGGATTACGATATGGAAGTAACTTATTTGAATTAGCGATTTCTTATATCTTAAAAACTACCGTACGATTTCTTTCAGCATTACACGAAAATTTATAAATTTGTGGAAAATACAACAGCAAAATCGCAAAATATGGACATCAACGATTATGGATTTTTCCGTGTGGCAGCCGCTTCTCCAAAAAACAAGGTGGCTGATTGCGACTACAATTTGTCTGAAATAAAAAAAATGATCGAACAAGCCGAAACGCAAAAGGTGCAGGTGATTTGCTTCCCCGAGCTTTGCTTGACCGCCTATACGTGTGGAGATCTTTTTTTTCAATCTGTTTTGTTGCAAAAAGCGTTGGATTCTTTGCAGGAGTTGGGCGAATTTATGAAAAAAACGGCGTCAATTATTGTCATCGTGGGGCTGCCCATACAAATCGGTTCGAGCTTATATAACACAGCCGCCGTTGTTTCTCACGAAGGAATTCTTGGCTTTGTGCCCAAAAAAAACATCCCGAATAACAACGAGTTCTATGAAAAAAGATGGTTTGCGGGCAGCGACACTTTAGAGAATTGTTTCGTAGAAATTCAAGGTGAAAATATTCCTGTTTTTGCGGAAAACGCTGTTTTTAAAACGCGTTTTGCTTCTTTTGGAATTGAAATTTGCGAAGATCTGTGGATGCCCGAGCCCCCCTCTTCGCAACTTGCCGTGCAAGGTGCAGAGATAATTTTCAATCTTTCGGCAAGCAACGAATTGGTCGGGAAACATAATTATCGCAAATCGTTGGTATTGCAACAAGCGGGGAGATGCAATGCCGCTTATGTGTACGCATCGAGTGGAGTTGGAGAATCCACTACCGATCTCGTTTTTTCCGGTGCGACTTTTATTGCCGAAAATGCATCGATGCTTGCCGAAGGCAAGCGATTTTCGCAAGAAAATGAGGTGATAATTGCAGACGTGGATATTCTCGCGCTCAGGAACGATCGGGTGAAAAACACAAATTACCTTTTTAAGGAAACGGTTTTTTATTCAGAGATATATTGTGACTTAGAGCCGATTAAGGATTCAAAATTATACCGAACGCTGAATCCTCATCCGTTTATTCCTGCCAAGGAACTTGCAGATTCAAGTTTAAACGAAGTGTTTCAAATTCAAACACATGGATTGGCTAAAAGATTGAAACATACCGGAATAACCCACATAACTATTGGCGTTTCGGGAGGGTTGGATTCTACGTTGGCTTTATTGGTTGCGGTGAAAACTTTCGATTTACTGAAACTGCCACGTGAAAATATTTACGGAATTACCATGCCTGGCTTTGGAACCACCGGCAGAACCTACAATAATGCAATGGAACTCATGAAATCGTTGGGTGTTACGGTAAAAGAAATTCCCATTTCTGATGCTGTTAACCAACATTTTAAAGATATTGAACATGATGCCGATGAACATAACGTAACGTATGAAAATTCTCAAGCGCGCGAGCGAACGCAAATTCTGATGGACTATGCCAATAAAATTAACGGATTGGTGGTAGGCACAGGCAATTTATCGGAACTCGCGCTTGGGTGGGCAACTTATAACGGCGATCATATGTCGATGTACGGAGTAAATTCAAGTGTGCCCAAAACGTTGGTCAAATCATTGGTTCGTTGGATCGCCGATTCGCAAATGGAAGAAAATCCGAAGAAAATATTACATGATGTATTGGATACGCCGTTTAGCCCGGAACTTCTTCCCGCCAACAAAGAAGGAAAGATAGCCCAAATAACCGAAAATTATGTTGGCCCTTACGAGTTGCACGATTTCTTTTTATACAGAATGCTTCGCTATAACGATACTCCCAAACGAATTCTCTTTTTGGCTCAAAAAGCTTTTGAAGAAACTTATTCGGGAGCGGAAGTTTTGAAATGGTTGAAAGTTTTTTACAAGCGCTTTTTCTCACAACAATTCAAGCGATCTTGCATGCCCGATGGCCCAAAAGTGGGTTCTATTAATCTTTCTCCGCGAGGAGATTGGCGTATGCCAAGTGATGCTGTGGTGAAAGTTTGGTTGGATGATATTGGGTAGTTATGAGTTTTGAGTTGGGCGTGTAATTGATGGGAAGAACAAAGATTAAAGAGCCAGAGCCAAGACAGATTAATAGACACATAGACTCTAAGGATTTGATGTTAAGATGTTTATAAAGCAAGAAGAATTATCTTCCACTATATTAATCGAAGTACCCTCCCTCTCTTGTGGAGAGGGCTGGGGAGAGGTCGAATTTCAAAACTTGACATCACAAATTGCGACATCAAGTTGGGGTGGTGTACGCAAGCTACCGTATGCCTTCACAGAGCAAGGAGTTGCCATGCTCTCAGGACTTCTTAACAGCGATGTTGCTATTGCCGCAAACATAAGTATAATGCGGGCATTTGTTATTGCCCGAAATATTCTGGCCAATACCTCTGTCGGTAAAGTTTCCAATCTTCAAAAAGAAATAAAAGAATTAAAAGAATACATTGAAGATGTTTTTTCGAATTATAATGATATAAATGAAGATTCGCGAATACAACTCGAACTGATAAATCAATCATTAGCAGAACTACAAATACAAAAAGACGATATTCACAAAATTCGAAGACCTATTGGCTATGTGCAGTAGGGAAAAAAATACGCAAACATCACGTTCAAATTATGCAAGAACTCATTAAATTATTTAAAGAATATACAGGGAAATCGAATCCTGAATTAGAAGTTTTGCCTTCTTCGGGCTCAAACAGAAGATATTATCGATTAAGAAAAGACGACGTGTCAGTCATTGGTGTTCACGGACAATCGAGAGACGAAAATCATGCCTTTATCGAATTGTCCAAGCATTTTAAAAAACAAAATCTCAATATACCTGAAGTTTTCGCCGCATCAGACGATGAGATGTTTTATATTCAACAAGACCTCGGGGATAGTGTTTTGTTCGATGCCATAAAGGCTGGCAGGTTGAGTGGCGTTTTTAGCCCTGAAGAGAAAAATTTATTAAAGAAAACCATTACCGCACTCGCCGATTTCCAGGTGAAAGGAGCAGACGGACTTAACTTCGATGTTTGTTATCCGCAACCCGAATTTAATAGCCGCTCCGTAAAATGGGATTTGAATTACTTTAAATACAATTTTCTGAAAACTACCGAAATGGAATTTCAGGAAGATTTACTTGAAAACGATTTCGAGAAATTGGAGCGAGACTTGCTGCAAGATTGTTGTGAAACGTTTATGTATCGCGATTTTCAATCGAGAAATGTGATGCTTGTGGATGGTGAACCGTATTTCATCGACTATCAAGGGGGACGTAAAGGCCCTGTTTATTACGATGTGGCTTCATTTCTTTGGCAAGCAAAGGCCAATTATCCGCACGATTTGCGCGATGAATTAATTTTAAGCTACATTGAATCCTACAAGAAACACACCGAAGTAGACCAGGCGACTTTTTTAAAGAAGTTGAGACTTTTCGTGCTTTTCCGCACTTTACAGGTGTTGGGCGCTTATGGTTTTAGGGGATATTTTGAGAAAAAACCGCATTTTATCCAGAGTATTCCGTTCGCGTTGAACAACTTAAAAGAATTGCTCAAGGACGGGTTTGACGAATATCCTTATTTGAGTAAAATGTTATTGGAAATGACCGCTCTCAAGCAATTCGCCGATTCGCAAAAGAGGGAGCTTGAGGTTAGGGTTTTCAGTTTTGCTTACAAGAAAGGCATTCCGAATGATACATCGGGAAACGGCGGAGGATATGTTTTCGATTGCCGGGCAATCAATAATCCCGGAAAATACGAGCGGTACAATCAATATAACGGATTGGATGAAACGGTAATTAAATTTTTGGAAGATGACGGGGAAATGGTCAATTATTTAGATAATATTTTTCCTTTGGTCGATAATCACGTGAAAAGATATATGGAAAGAAATTTTACCAATTTGATGATTTCGTTCGGTTGCACCGGAGGGCAGCACCGTTCGGTTTATGCAGCACAAAAAGTAGCGGAGCATATTTCGAAAAAATTTGGGGTGAAAGTTTCTCTCGTTCATCGCGAGCAAAATATTGAGCAAGAATTTAAAAGCAGATAGCCCCCTCTAACTCTCCCAAAGGGGGAAGAATAGAAGTGTGATATATAATGAAAGCTACGCAAAGCCCCATAAACTCAGTTTCGCCAAGTCACTCTCCGCGGGGTGAGGATTCAGGGAGAGGCTTGAAAGCAATGATCTTCGCCGCCGGGCTCGGTACTCGACTCAAGCCTATTACCGATAAAATGCCAAAAGCCTTGGTTAAAATTTCAGGAAAACCGCTGTTGTGGCACACCATTCAAAAGTTGAAAACAGCAGGTTTTGACGAAATCATCATCAACGTACATCATTTTGCCGATCAGATAATCGATTATGTGAAAAGCAACAATAACTTCGATATTCGTATTGAATTCTCCGATGAGCGAGACATGTTGCTCGACACCGGAGGTGGTATTAAAAAAGCAGCTTGGTTTTTCAATGGTCAACCGTTTCTCGTTCATAATGTGGATATTATATCCAATGTAGACTTAAAAGTACTTTACGATGATCACCTAAACAATAATCCATTAGCCACGCTTGTTGTGAGCGAAAGAGAAACTTCTCGATATTTACTTTTCGATGAAAATCTGAATCTGAAAGGTTGGACAAACACACAATCGGGAGAAATAAAATCACCGATTGAAAATTTTCAACCGGAAAAATACAACAAACTTGCGTTTTCGGGAATTCAAGTTTTAGATCCGGTTATTTTTTCCTACATGAAAAACTTTCCCGATAAGTTCTCGGTTATCGATTTTTATTTGTCGGTTTGCGACAGAGAGAACATTTGGGCATTTATTCCTAATGACCTGAAAATTATAGATGTAGGAAAGATTGATTCGATAAGAGAGGCAGAGAAATTTTTTACGTAGTGATCAGGCCGATGGTTTTGCTTCGCGCCAGCATGCAGGCTCCAATAATTCCTGCTTTCTCTCCTAATTTTGACATTTTCAAAGAGGTATCGCTGCTAACTAAATTTAAAGAGTATTTTTTAATGGAACTTTGTAGGGGAAGAAATAAATAATCACCTGCCTGTGCCATGATCCCGCCGATAACTACCAACTCGGGGTTGAAAATATTGATCAGTCCGGACCAAGTCATTGGGCAAGTTGGGCCGCAAACTTGACTACTCCGGGTAAATATAATTTAGACTTAACTTATCAGAGTACAGCACAAGGACAAGTAACAGTTTCATTTGTAAGTATGAAAACTAATACAACTGTAAAAACTTTACCTGTATTGGCTTATTCAGCCAACGCTACAATGAGTAAAGTAAATCTTGGTCAGATAGATATTTCTGATGTACCGGCAGGCTACTACATGGTTGTTCTAAAAAATTCTGCAACAGATTCTAACCTAAAAGTACAAAAGATGGAATTAGTAAACACGGCTACATCTGTAAATGAAAATAAATTTTCAGAAGAAATATCTGTGAAAATGAGTAGTAACCTTGTAGAAGTAACGACACCAAATAATGCAGAAATAAATCTTTATAATATTTCAGGTTCACTTATTTTCAATTCATTTACAAACCACGCAAATATTTCGGTAAACAAAGGAGTTTATTTGCTAAACGTATATATGGATGGAAAAATTAATTCTAAAAAAATAGTTGTTCTTTAATCTCTAGTAGATTTTTTCTTTCACTTCATATAAGGCAAAATTTCTCAAAGAAATGAGATCTTAACTCACCACAATTGTTTCACTAACGATAATAAAGGTTTTACACTTGACGTGTAAAACCTTATTATTAATTGTTACAGTTAAAATTGGATTTTAAATTCATGATGGTAGCGGTATTAGTTTATGGGCTAACGTGAAATCATTTACGTGGGAAAAAGAAACCAATTCCCGTAAATCTGCTTTAATTCCTGCTGCATTTCCACGTTATCTGTCTCAAATGGCAGTCGTTACTGAAGCCGGGGTAGATGAAGTGGTTAGCTTCACTGTGCAAGGAATATATGATAAACCTGGCAGCAGCATGTTTATAGGACAACCGGGTGAAGCTAATCGGTTTTATACTGACTATACTGACTGGTTACATGGCGAAGGCAGGTGGGGCTTATTAGGAAAAACATTTTTGGGTGACGCCAACCATCAGGGTATTGCTAATGTAACTTATGTATCTGCGCCATCAGAAAAATACAACGAAGGTAAACTAACTGATGGTAGATATGGTGAGGAATTGTATACAGATAAAAGGTGGGTGGGTTTTGAAAATAAGGATATGGAGGTTGTGATTGATTTAGGTAAGAGTGTTGAAGTTAAATCTATAGGAGCGCGATTTATGCATTACAATATAGCTTCCATATATTTACCCTTTGTTACAAATTTTTCTATTTCAGAAGACGGGGTAAATTACAAATTATATAGTCGCTCCTTAATAATTCATTTTATTGGATGAAAACGAGTAAAAGTATGTTTTTTTTCTTTTGGTAAAAACCATTGAAAAATAAATAGCAAAATATTGTCTTTGATCTTTTCCATCATTTTCTTTAAATTCCAAACAGTTGCTGCCAAGTAAGCATTAATCTGTATCCCTTTTTCTCCCCACAGATAATTTTGTTCCATGCGGAAGTCTTTTTTCAGATGTCCGATGACCGGTTCAATGCCCGCTCTGGTTCTAAATTTCCTGCGTTTCTGCCTTTTCTGATATTCACTATCAGATTTTTTCGGTTTCTCGGGGGTAATGATTTTTACTCCTTTTATCTCCCGCCTGCCTTTTCCTGTGCGGTCATATGCCAGTTCCCCAGGTAACTGCAGCTCATTGTCTTCCATCTGTCCGAGCAAAGGGTCTATGGTATCACCGTCGTACGGATTCTTTAAAAACGCTTTTATCGCCGTGATGATTTTTCTGCCTTTCCTGCCTGTTGTAATGATTCCGACTTTGTTCCCGAATTCATACTGCTTATGTGCCTTTGGCTATGCAGCGGGTGAACGGCTTGAGCAGGTTGTAAATTTTGTCTTTGTCGTCTCTTTTTTGATTTGCAGCCCGCCTGTAAAGTGAGAATTCGTTTTCGTACCGCCGTTTCTGCTCTTCATTCAATTTTACGGTCAAGTTCACGCAACAGGGCGTTCGCTATCGTTTTCAAACGCCTTTTGGCTTTGTTTGCTTTTTTAACCCGTTTGAGATGTTTGCCGTTATAAGTCTCGCGAAGCAGTTGTTTGCTTTCACGGGTCTAACGCTGACGCTGTTTGATTCCTTCCTGCTGCGCAATCTTATTGCATTTGTCAATTACTTTTTTGCACAGCTTGGCTTCTGTGGGAAAAGTGGTGTTGTTTTCCTGTACCGTTGTATCTGAGAGAACAAAGCGGGAGTGCTTAGGAACTTCTTTCCCGTGCAGGCGGACACTGTAAGCGAATATCTTTCCAATCCCTTCTTCGCCGATACGGTTACGGAAGTGAACGAAATCGCTCGGATCGAAAGGAAACGTATGCTCAAAAAATTCACCGCCGCGGTGTAATAGTCAAAAGTGATGCTTTTTTCTCTGAAAAGCCTTTTATAAAAGGCTTTTCAGAGAAAAGTTGCCTTAAAATACTCATCAATAAATACTTTTCTGTGCTCCTTTGATAGTTCATTATGATTTCTCAGTTTTGATTTCAAATCAGTAAATTTCCCCTCTAAGCCATTATTGGTATTGGGTATTCCCCGTGCCATTGTTTACGATCGGATTCATTCTCACAAGAATTAATTTTGACGTCATCTGGCGGTATTTCGCTTGGGCAAACCAAACCTTAGCTACTGTCGTATTATAGGCTATAACTGTATATCTTTTAGAAAAGAAGAAAAATACTTATTTGATAACACTAATTCCGGCATTATTTATGACAGCTGTTATTACCACATATTTCATGCTTGCTCCTGAAGGTTTCTCATTGCCGAAATCTATATCCTATACAATAGGATCCGCCAACGCTTTATTGACTCTTGTATTGTTTTTAGTATACAAGAAAAAGAGAGTGCCTTTTTTGCCTTGAAGTTGAGGTCGGCACAAACTCATATTTGTGTCGCCTTTTTTACTCTACTCTACACTTTCCCTTTCTGAATCTCCTCTACAATCTCCGGATTTAACAATGTGGTAATATCCCCAAAATCGGAATCATCGCCTTCGGCGATCTTTCGCAGAATGCGGCGCATGATTTTGCCGGAACGTGTTTTCGGTAATCCACTCACAAACTGAATTTTATCCAATTTGGCAATTGCCCCGATTTGATCGGAAATGAGTTGGTTGATTTCGCGGATCATATTTTCCTTCACACGCCACTCGCCCGTTTCCTTGATTACTACAAATCCGTAAAGCGCATTGCCTTTTATATCATGCGGATAACCAACTATAGCACTTTCAGCAACAAATTGGTGTTCGTTGATGACATCTTCTATAGGCGCCGTTCCCAAATTATGACCCGAAACAATAATCACATCGTCCACGCGGCCGGTAATCCTGTAATAACCTACTTCATCGCGAAGCGCGCCGTCGCCGGAGAAATATTTCCCGGGAAACCGAGTAAAATAAGTATCGATGTATCGCTGATGATCTCCCCAAATTGTTCGGGCGATTCCCGGCCACGGAAAATCGATACAAAGATTTCCGATTTTCTGATTTCCAACTATTTCATTTCGCAATTCGTCCATCAACACCGGTTTAACTCCGGGAAACGGTAGTGATGCGTAAGTAGGTTTGGTTGGCGTTACAAACGGAATGGCCGAAATCAAAATTCCGCCCGTTTCGGTTTGCCACCACGTGTCCACAAGCGGGCATTTTTTGCTGCCCACATGGTCGTTGTACCAATGCCACGCTTCTTCGTTGATGGGTTCGCCAACGGAACCGATCACTTTTAACGAATCCAACTTAAAAGGCTGCACGTATTCGATATTCTCTTTCGCGAGCGAGCGAATGGCGGTGGGCGCAGTGTAAAACTGATTGACTTTATGCTTTTCAATCACTTCCCAAAAACGGCTGTGTGTCGGATATGAAGGAATTCCTTCGAAAATAACGGTAGTAGCGCCATTTAATAACGGACCGTAAACAATGTATGAATGTCCCGTAATCCACCCGATATCCGCCGTGCACCAATACACATCGTTATCGGAGTAATTGAAAATATTTTTAAAAGTATAACCTGTGTATACCATGTAACCGGCAGTGGTGTGCAGCATTCCTTTGGGTTTTCCGGTGGAGCCGGACGTGTAAAGAATGAAAAGCGGGTCTTCGGCGTCCATTACTTCAGCCTGACTTGTTGGCGAAGCAGCGTCCAATAGCGGTTGCAGCCACTGATCGCGTCCTTCCTGCATATTTATTTCTTGATTTGTGCGTTTCACCACGAAAACTTTTTCCACACTCGGAGATTTCAACAGCGCTTCATCGGCGATTTTTTTCAGATCAATGGTTTTCGTGCCCCTGAATCCGCCATCGGCAGTAATGAGCACTTTGCAGGTGCTGTCATTTATTCGAGCCGATAACGCGTTTGCCGAAAATCCACCGAAAACAACCGAGTGGATCGCTCCAATACGCGCGCATGCCAATACGCTAAAAGCCAGTTCGGGGATCATCGGCAAATAAATACAAACGCGATCGCCTTTTTGAACTCCTTGGTCGCGAAGCATGTTCGCCATTTTGGAAACTTCGGCATAGAGCTGATTGTAGGTGTAATATCGGGAAGGCTCTTCAGGATTGTTGGGTTCAAAAATGATGGCGTTTTTCTCACCGTTATTCGCCAAGTGACGGTCGATACAGTTTTTGGTGATATTTAACTTCGCGTTTTTGAACCACGCAAATTCTGCTTTTTGCATGTCATATTCAACAACTTTTTCCCATTTCTGAAACCAGGAAAAATTATTTTCAGCGATCTTTGCCCAAAATTTTTTCGGTTTTTTGATGGATTGTCTGTATACCTTGAAGTATTGTTCCAAGGATTTGATGGAATAACTACTCATGTTTTCTGCTGTGATTTATTCTACAAAAAGGATAAAAACTTTTCGAGAAAATCTTATTTTAAAGGATTTCCCCTTTCGAAAGTTTTAATTTGAAACAAATAACACGTATAATTGTTCTGAAATGAAAAGAAAAAAGCGATTTGCTTTACAGCAGACCGCTTTTGGATATATATCTCAAAAAAGAATATTTAATCAAACATCTTTTTAAATTTATTGAATACACTTTTCTTTGCCGATTTCGAAGGTGCGAAATTAGATGAATCGCCCAGTTCTTCGATTTTCTTCTTTTCAGTGTCGGTTAAATTTTCAGGAACGTAAACGTTTACGTTTACCAGTTCGTCGCCTTTACCGTAACCGTTCACAGAAGGCAATCCTTTATTACGCAAGCGTAAAACTTTTCCGGGTTGTGTGCCCGGATCGATCTTCACTTTGGCCACGCCTTCAATGGTAGGAACTTCAACTGTTCCTCCTAAAGCGGCGGTATGAAATCCGATGAAAAGATTGTAAATCACATCATTGTGGTCTCTGATGAGATTGGGGTCTTCCTCTTCCTCCACCAGAATAAGTAAATCTCCGTTAACGCCTCCTCGGCGCGCCGCGTTTCCTTTCCCCGACATGCTTAACTGCATGCCTTCTTCAACTCCGGCAGGTATTTGTATGATGATTACTTCTTCTTCGTGAACTATGCCGTCGCCGTTACAATTCGGGCATTTTTTTGTAATGTTCTTGCCTTCACCGTTACATCCCGGACAAGAAGTGGTAGTTTGCATTTGTCCGAGAATAGTGTTTTGAACACGTGTTACAACCCCCGAACCGTTACATGTTGTACATGTTGAAACCGAATCTCCGTTTTCGGAGCCGTTGCCTGCACAAGGAGAGCAAGCAACGTATTTTTTTACTTTTATCTTTTTCTCAACTCCGTTGAGTATCTCTTTTAAAGTGAGTTTAACTTTTACCCGAAGATCCGACCCTCTGTTGGCGCGGCGTCCGCGCTGTCCTCCAAAACCACCAAAACCGCCGAATCCACCGAAATGTCCTCCAAAAATATCGCCGAACTGCGAGAAAATATCTTCCATAGACATGCCTCCGCCGAAACCGCCTCCGGCGGCTCCGCCAACGCCTGCATGTCCGAACTGGTCGTAACGGGCACGTTTGTTTTGGTCGCTCAGCACTTCATAAGCCTCGGCCGCTTCCTTAAATTTTTCCTCAGCAGTATGGTCTCCCGGATTCTTATCGGGGTGGTACTGAATGGCTTTTTTGCGGTAAGCTTTCTTAATTTCTTCTGCCGAAGCAGATTTAGAAACCTCCAATACCTCGTAATAATCTCTTTTTGTTGCCATTTTATTCGCCTATAATTACTTTTGGGAAACGGATTATTTTATCGTTCAATGTGTATCCTTTTTGAATACAATCTATCACATTTCCTTTTTGAGAATCGTTTTGAGTTGGAACGGCCGCAACAGCTTCAAATCTTTCTGCATCGAAAGGTTGTCCCAATGTTTCTATCTCTTTCACACCGTGTTGTTGCAAGAAGGCTTTGAACTTGGCGTAAATTAACTCCATGCCTTCAAGCATGGCATTTTTGTCTTCTGTATCGTGAAGCGATGAAAGCGCGCGCTCGAAATCATCGGCAAAAGAAATTATTTCCGTCAAAACCCGTTCTCCGCCGCTTTTAATTAAATCGGCTTTTTCTTTAACAGTGCGTTTTCTGTAGTTGTCAAACTCTGCATGTAAACGGAGGTAATTGTTGTTGAGATCATTGTATTTTTGCTCGATCTCTTCCATCGCATCAATCTCTTCTGACAAATTGTCTTCGATATCTGCTTGCAATTCCTCCATATCTTCATCATCACGACCGAGAGGCATGTCATCATCATAAAGTTCTTCAGGATCTATATAATCGTTATTTTTTTTCATAATTCTATTGATTGATTATTTATCGAGATTCTATATTTCGAAAAACAATTATTGCAAATAGCTTGCCAAACTATCCGAGAGTTGTTTTATTAAGAATTGGGTTATTGGTTTACAGGAAAAATTCGCACCACTCATCAAATATTTCTACCTGATGCCAACCGTGCTGACTGAGGTTTTCGCGGATTTTTTTTACCGATTTTTCTTTGCCTAATTGCGATTTTGAGTAAAATTTATCGGCAAAACAGATGATTTTTTCTTCGAGGCTTTTGGGGCGCATATCGCGATGCGGGATGGGAAGTTTTCGCACGAGAATGGTTTCGAGGCTTAGTCCCGTTCCCGTGTGTCGCTCACACACGGCTCCATGTTTGGGATAACCTTCGTGCGTGAGAATTTCGCGCCCGAGATAGCCGTGACAAATATACGGCATATTGCCTTCGCACGCAATATGGGGTGCTTTGGTTTTAAAAATACCGATGTCGTGCAACATTCCCGCCTCCTCTATAAACTTCACATCCACAGCCAACTCGGGATGTTTTTGTGTAACGGACAGCGCTTTGTTGGTTACATCGGTAACGTGCGACATGTAAATGTCATAAAGTTTTGTACCTTCTTTATAATATTTGTTGATGATCTTTTGAACATCCATAGAATTACAGCGGCACAATATATTTTTTCATCGCATCGTCTTTCAGGGAATTTGGTACGGCCGATTTAATTTCATCCGTAATAATACCGATAAGCCGTTCGCGAAGGAAATCTTTTCGGGTAATTAAACTAATCTCGCGCACGGGAGTGGAGTTTTTGAACGGGCGAACATTTTTCATCTGTTTTTCGCTCAGGTTGGCGAGCGCCATTTCGGGGATCACGGTCAATCCTTCGTTTTTATCCACGATGTTGATGAGCGTATCAATACTTCCCGCCTCGTAAGAGAAAATAGAAACGTTGGTGCGCTTTTTCTTCAGGTTACACAAGTGAAGGATTTGCGTGCGGAAACAATGAACCTCATCCAACATCCACAATTTGGTGGAGGTAAGATCGGCTTCGTCGAGAGCGGTTTTGGCGTACAACGATTTTTCGAGCGGCGAAACATAGGCGAAGAATTTCTCGTAATACAACGGATATTCTACAATAAAATCTTCTTTCAACGGAGTTGCCAGAATGGCGCCATCGAGTGAATCATTGGTCAGTGCTTTCAGTATCTGATCGGTAGTAAGTTCCTGAATAACTATACGGATATCGTATTTGTTATTGGAGTGAACCTGCATCAGTTTCGGCAAGAGATACGGCGAAACCGTGGGAATAATTCCCAACCGGAAAGTGGCTTTCACTATACCTTTTTCCTCGTTGATAATTTCTTTTATCTGATTCACCTGAGCCACCGCTACGCGCGCCTGATCGATAATCCGACGACCAATTTCCGTTGGTTGAACGGGCAATTGCGAACGATCGAAGATCTTCGCGCCCAATTCGTCCTCCATTTTTTGAATCATCATGCTCAACGTTGGCTGAGTAACAAACGACGCTTCGGCTGCCTTGGAGAAATGGCGGTAATTATCAACCGCTATAATGTATTCAAGTTGTTGAATGTTCATAAAATCAGTTTCGAGGTGCGGGGCACGAGTTATTTAAGACCATTTAGCCGCTAAACTCGGAACCCGGAACCCGCTTTATTTATAATTTGAAAAATATTTCATAAACTGTACACGTTCATACAACGACGGATCGCTGATATTGCCGTAGTTCAATTTGCCTTTAAAATCACTGATTCGATTATAATTGTTCTGTTCCATCCATTCTTCGATGCAGGTAAGCATATTCGCCACCGTATCAACACCTTGCTCGTACAAAACGCTGCAAAGCTGAATGGCCCCCGCACCCGACAATATACCTTTCACGGCGTCTTCCCACGAATGAACGCCGTAAGAACAAGCGATATCGAACCCAGGAACGCGCCCGCTGACAACGGCTGTCCAACGCATGGTATCGCTGAAATCGGTCGGATGACTGAACGTTGGCCCGGCTGAAAGTTCCATTGTATTGATATCGATATCCAGCTGATAAAATCGATTAAACAGCACAACACCGTTCGCACCAAGCGCTTTAAGTTTTCCCACCAGTCCCGGCAGGTTACTGACATTTTTCGCCATCTTCACAACCAACGGAATTTTGAGGCTTTTCTTCAATTCCCGCACGATATTCACGTAAGAATCTTCCAAATAGGTATCTCCGTAATCGCCCGTGTTCAGTATAAAGAGGTTCAGTTCCAGCGCATCGGCTCCGGCATCCTGAATGCTTTTGGCAAAATCGGTCCATCGCGATTGCTTGTAGCAATTAATGCTCGCAACAACGGGAACGCTGCTTTCGGCTTTCGCCGTGCGGATCAGATCGAGATACTTCTCCACGTGGTTCATTTCCACGTAAGCATTAATATAATCGGCCGCTTCGGGATAATCGGATATCTGCGAAAGTTTTTCGGAATGATTTTCGATTTGCTCTTCGAAAAGTGATTTGAGCACGATCGCTCCAATTCCGGCTTGCTCCAATTCTTTAATTTTATGAATGGAGTTGGTTAAACCACTGCTTCCGGCAACTAATGGGTTTTTAAGCGTAAGCCCTGCAAAAGTTGTTTGTAGATTAGCCATTTTCTGTGTTGTGATTATCGGGTTTTCTAATAATCACAAAAATAAGAATTTTAATTGATAGCGCCGATAGTTTTATTGAAAATATTTATGAAGTGCCAAAAACAAAGTATTCTCTTTAGGGGAGATTTCGAGGGGTGTACCGTTCGCCGAAAATCAGCGTTCCCACGCGGATCATGGTGCTTCCTTCTTCAATGGCGATGGGATAATCGCCCGACATACCCATCGATAGTTCTTTGAAATTATCGTCTTCGACAAAGTGCTGTGACTTAATTTCATCGAAAAACGTTTTTAATGACCTAAATTCCCTCCGCACCTGCTCCATATCTTCGGTAAAAGTGGCCATTCCCATCACACCGGCAAGTTGCACGTGAGCACATTCGCGCCATTTGCCTGCGGCAAGAAAATCGCGGCCTTCTTCGATAGAGAACCCCGATTTGGTGTCTTCTTCAGCAATATGAATTTGCAGCAGACAAGCGATTTTCCGGTTATTGGCGGCGCCCTGTTTTTCGATTTCGAGCATCAGCCGCTCGCTGTCCATACTGTGAATAAGGCTCACAAAAGGCGCAATGAATTTCACCTTGTTGCGTTGCACCCCCCCGATAAAATGCCACTCGATGTCGGCAGGCAGCGCGGAATGTTTTTCCCGCAATTCCTGCACGCGGCTTTCACCGAAAATGGTCTGCCCGTCGTCATACGCTTCGCGGATCATTTCCGAAGGATGGAATTTGGAAACGGCCACGATTCTCACGTGTTCGGGAACCGTTTTCCGCAATTCATCTATATTTGCTTTTACACTCATTCTGCGTTTTTATTCTTTTCTTCGGCAGCGTATGGGTACACATCCATAATAGCTGTTTCGGTAATGGCGGCAAGCGTGTATTCGATCATCGTTTTACCCATTTCCGCTTGCACGGTTTCTACCGCTTCTTTTAGTTCCGATGCCTGAACGAGCATATTTACGGCCGTTTTTTTCTCGGCGCCGCTTTTCTCGTCAAGGGTAAGAAAATATAGTTTTGCTTTGTAATATTTGTCCCCCGTTTCGTTGAAAAACGAGTCGGTAAACTTCACTCTTTTAATATCCGATACCGTAAATTCTCCCGAAATAAAGGGCGTCATTTCTTTAATAATGCGCGCTTCGGCTTCGGTAAAGGACAACGCGTCCACTAAATAGGGTTCCGTTACTGTTTTTATCATTCCCGTATCCAACGTTTTGTCGTATCGCACTTTGCATTCAAACCAGTTGTACATAAATTTCATTTTAAATTTGCGATTGCGAAATTAAGAAAAATAAGCGTTGTGGTCAAAAATACTTTTCTTTTTTCCTAATTTTGTGTTTTAGTATACTAGATGAAAAAGCAAGCAAAACAACTTGGCCTGTGGCTGCTGGTTTTTGTATCGATCGGCTCAATGATCGGTTCGGGGATATTTAATTCTCCCAAAGACCTCATTCACGTTGCCAACCCGCGAGGTACGATGCTCGCGTGGATCGCGGGCGGTTTCGGCGCCTTGATGCTGGCGCTGGTGTTCGTTTATTTGTCCGGCAAAAGGTCGCAGTTGAAGAGCGGTATTTTCGCATACGCGAAAGACGGTTTCGGTGACTACATGGGCTTCAACTCCGCTTGGGGATATTGGTCGGTAGGATGGCTGGGAAACATCAGTTATCTGGCGCTCTTTTTTAAAACGCTGAACGATCTGTTAGGCAAAGAACACGCCCTCTCGCCCATGGCGGGATTCCTAATCGGTTCCGCCATTTTGTGGTTTTTCTATTTCGTGTTACTTTCGGGGGTGCGCGAGGGCGCTATCCTTAATTTTGCGGTGACCATTGCGAAACTTGTTCCTATCGTGCTGATTATTCTGCTGGGCTTTTCGCTCGTACAACCCGATATTTTTAACGTTGCCGACTGGCAAACAAAACTGGCATCCACCGACGAAGCCACCACTCCTTTACTTCAAATAAAAGATGCCATGGCGGTTGTACTGTGGTGTTTTGTGGGAATTGAGGCTTCGTCGGTGCTTTCGGGACGGGCAAAAAGTCAGCAAACGGTGCGCAAAGCCACCGTTATATCGGTGCTGACGGTGCTGGCTATTTATATGCTCATTACGTTTATTTCGATGGCAAGCGTTTCGGCAACGGAACTTGCTGCATCCGATACACCGTTGGCGTTGGTACTGGGGAAGACAATGATCGGCGCGGCAGGATCGGTTATCGTGCAGGTGGGCATTATGATATCGGTGTTGGGAGCGAGTTTATCGTGGATACTTCTTTCGGTGGAAACATTATATGCCGCCGCGAGAGACGGTGTTGCCCCCCGCCTTTTCGCGAAAGTGAATAAAAAAGATACGCCCGTAAACGCGCTCTTGCTCACGCAAATATTCACACAGATATTTCTACTGGCTATCTTGTCGTCGGCACTAAATGATCTCTATCTGGCAGCCATTACCATCGCCACTACGCTCGTACTTATACCTTATCTGCTCTCATCGCTTTACGCCATGAAAATTTCTTTTACCGACAAAAAAGGAGACACGTTCGGTAAAATAATTGCCATCATCGGAACAATTTACGCTACGTACGTAATTTATGCCGTCGGATTGAAATATCTTTATCTATCAATCCTTTTCTATGCCATCGGGGCATTTGTTTTCCTGAAAGCCAAACACGAGAAAAAAGAAAAGCCCAAACGCTGGGAGTGGGCTTTCATTCTCGCTTTAACAGCGAGTGCGATAAGTGTAGTTATATTTATTCTTAACGGAACAATAGAGTTGTGAGTCGCTTCGCGACCGTCTGACGGATAAAAAAAGGATATTACGCATCAGACGGACTTGAAGCCGTCAGATGCTTGCGATTACCTACTAAAAGTATAT
This sequence comes from Bacteroidota bacterium, assembly GCA_023424395.1. Lineage (GTDB taxonomy): Bacteria > Bacteroidota > Bacteroidia > Bacteroidales > Dysgonomonadaceae > JAFADY01. The sequence goes on from JAFADY010000063.1 coordinate 179,149, forward strand.
CTCAAAGTTGCACCAAGGCGAGTTGGATATCCGCGTTGAACGTAAGGATTTACGTTGCCGCGCATATCCGATGCTTCGAAATAGAACGAATTGTATTTCGTGTTGAAAATATTCTTACTCCAAAGTTCAACTCCAAAAGCGCCTTTTTCGAGGGACAGCATTGCGTTTGTCAAGCCGTAAAACGGTTGGTAAACCGAATTATCTTCCGTCCAGTAAATTTTTCCGGCGCCGGTGTGTTGCACGCTCGCTATCAATCGGTCGATAAACGAACCGTACTTGAAATTATACACGTATGTTGCGCCAATGCTCAACGTGTGTTGCGGCGCAAACGGGATGTAATTACCCGAGTAGTCCACGTCTTCCGATCCGTAGTTTTTAAATTTCGCGTCGGCGAAACCGTATTCGGTAAACAACGTAAAATTGCGGGTAGGATTGTATCGAAGGCTCAGTTCAACACCTTTGCTTTCCGATTTCCCGGCGTTGGTAACAATGCGTCCGGCCGTTCCCTGATCCAATAATTTAATGATCTGAATATTATCAACGTGCGTGTAGAAAAACGCAAACGTTGCAGACAAACGTCTTTCGAACATTTCGCAGCGGCCGCCCAATTCATACGTCCAACTAATTTCGGGATCGTACGATAATTGCTGTTCAAGCGTGGGCGTTTGCACAGTAGCAGGCGGCATTGTTGGCGCACCACCGCTTCCGGGGCGTGGCGGCATACCGCTCATTGATTTTCGCATCAGCGATTCCATCAAAGAATTCTGCAACAATTTAGAGAATGCTTGTTCATTATATCCACCGGTTTTATATCCTTTCGATGCAGACAAATAAATGAAAGCCGTTTCTGCAGGTTGATATTTCAATGCGAATTTCGGCAGAATTTTCGTATAACTTTTACTGAAGTTTCCCTGCATGGTAGTGTCCCCGTCAACGGGAATCTTTGGTACAGGCATTCCAGGCGGCGTTTGTTTAGGGCTGATAGTAACTTCGGCTCCCTGACTTTCGGTAAAGTAATCAATTTTTGCACGCTCGTAATCGAAACGTATTCCCGCAGTTGCCGATAAACCTTCCACTCCGAAAATATCGCTCAACGTAGATTGATGGAACAAAGCAAAACCGCTCGAAGGTTTTTTGTAAACTCCCGGAAGATCGATCTGCTCATTTGTATATTGAATGGTAATAGGGATGTTAGGATTCAGGACAAGCGCATCCAACTGCGCTTGCATGGCAGCCATTCCGTCTTTTTTGATCGATACAGGCGTGTCGATTGTGCGATGGTCGCCAAAAGCAAAGGCGCCAATCACCCAGTTATATTTTCGGCGATTTTCAGATTTTACGGTGATCTCCTGACTGATGGAATGCTCTTTTTGCTGTTGACGAATGGAGAAAACCGAAAGCGGCGTGTAATCCTGATCCATTTTCATATCGTCTTTCAAAAATTGATATCCGGTGGTGGAGTTCACACTGAAACCGTTTCCAAGATAGCGAAGCGATAATCCGTTCGTGAGCAGATGACGGTTGTACGACGAGGGTTCGTTGAAATTTACCGCCGTTGAATCCTGATGCATGTACGGAAAAGCACCTTGAGAAACGTAATCGTAATGAGCAAAAAGCATCGCTTTGAACGCGGAATTTATTTGCCATTCTAGTTTCATACGCCCACCGGCGTTTTCTGAGGGGTCGGTCATTTTACCCGTGTAATTATTGATGAAATAGCCGTTGTCTTTTTTGTAGTAGCCGGTAAGTGAAACGCCGAAATTATCGCTCAATTTGTTGTACGTAGCGCCTTTTACGGCGAACTGCCCGTAATTTCCGCCGCTTATCACCGCGTTCGCTCCCTGATACGTTAGCGGCGAAAGAGTGTACACGTTTACGATACCGCCAATGGCGTTTCGTCCGTAAAGCGTTCCTTGTGCTCCGCGTAATACTTCCACGCGCTGAATGTCCTGAAATTCGAAATCGAATGCCGATGGATTAAAACTCGGCACATTGTCCACATACATACTCACGGTTTGCGAACCCAATCTCGTTCCAATTCCGCGAATGTAAATAGGTGTTGAAACACGTGAACCGTACGACGGGATAAAAAAGTTGGGGATCATCGCGCTCAACCCCGATAGCGATTCGATTTGGCTGTTCGACAATTGTCTCGGAGAGATTACCGAAACTGCCGTAGGCATATTTTTTAACGCATTCGTCTCTTTTACGGATGATGTAATCACTACTTCGTCCAAATAATAGGCTTTCACCGTATCCTGAGGAACGTTATCGTATTCTTTATCATGCATGGAAAAAGATAAAATGCTCCAAATAAGGAGGATAGACAAAATTGAGATTTTTTTCATAAAATATGATAAGAGGGTAATTTATTTTCAAAATTTATGCAAAGAAAAACAATAAAAAAATATGCGTCAATCACTATAATTAGTGATTTTTACTGATTTCGGCACATGATGGTACAATATTATGATTTTAATCGACATTTATATAATAAGGGAAATACTTTATCGTTTTATTATAAACGCACATGTAAGAACTTGAAAGCAGACTTCCAAGTACAATAAAAGTCATTATTATAATTTAAGATTTTTTTTGAAATTTGATGCAGCGTTTTTTGTTAATTTTCATCTTATATAAAATAGATACCTTAAAAATTATTGGATGAAAAAAGTCGTACTCAGCACTTATAGTAAAATATTGGGTTTCCTATTCACTTTGTTAGGAATGAACATTACGTGTGCCATGTACGGCACTCCTGCAGAATATGGCGTTCCTACAGCCGATTTTAAAGCTTCCGGAAACGTAATCGCTTCCGATACCAAAAAGCCAATTCAAAATATTCGTGTAATCGGCAAAGCCGTGGATGGAAATGCCGATACCGCTTACACCGATGTACAAGGAAAATATTCCGTTGAAATGAAACGGATCATCGGTTTTCCTGTAAAAATCATTGCTGAAGATATTGATGACACACAAAACCGGCATTTCAAATCGGATTCTTTATTGATAGATAAAAAAGACGCCGTGCAAATCAAGAAAGGAGATAGCTGGTACGACGGCGCATTCGAGAAAAAGCAGGCCGATTTTACACTCGTGCCTATGGAAACAATCCCTGCAAATGGAGTAAGAAGTACAGCATTTAAAGAAATGGAACAAAAATGAGAAAACGTTTACTTACCTTTTACGATAAAATAATCCTCGCCTCGCTTGTGGGCGTTTTGGGGTTGTTCGGTTGTTGCCGCAAAACGTACCCCGAAAAGAAAAAGCAGCCGGTGGAGAGTAAAGTTGACACGATTCAACAAGTGGATACTTTTAAAATTATCAAAGAAAAATTCGATAACCGAGCTATTGCTATGTACGGCGTAAGGCCAACCGAAAATGTAGATTGACTTTAAGCCTGTTACGAATGAAGTTTCAAAAAGATCTTATACTCTCGTTGTATCAACAGCATAAAAAAATGCAAGCTGAATTTCATGAACTTACTTATTTGTTCTGGGAATGCACCTTGCGTTGCAATTTTAATTGTGTGCATTGCGGAAGCGATTGTACGAAAGAATCGCAAGCTCCCGATATGCCGAAAGAAGACTTTTTGAAAATACTGGAAAGCCTTCGTTCGAATGTCAATCCGAACAAAACAATGATCGTTATCACCGGAGGTGAACCTTTGGTTCGGAAAGACCTGGAAGAGTGCGGCAAAGCTATTTATGATTTGGGTTATCCGTGGGGTTTTGTTACAAACGGCTATGGACTTACGCAAAACAGGTTAGATGCTTTGCTTCAATCGGGATTACGTTCCATAACCATCAGTTTGGATGGTTATACCGAAGAATCGCATGAATGGTTTCGCGGCAAAAAAGGTTCGTGGCTCAAAGCCTTAAATGCCATCTCGCGCGTGTCATCTACTCGCGGCTTGGTTTACGATGTGGTTACCTGTGTAAATAAAACGAATATAGAAGAACTGCATAAACTTAAAAATCTTTTAATTTCTCTCGACGTAACGCATTGGCGTTTGTTTACGGTTTTCCCGAAAGGCCGGGCAAAAGATAATCCTCTGTTGAAATTATCGAATGAGGAATTCGTTTATATGATGGATTTTATACGGGCAACACGCAAAGAAGGCAAAATAAAAGTATCCTACGGATGCGAAGGATATTTGGCCGATTATGAAATGGAGGTCAGAGATTCGCCTTTTTTCTGCCAGGCCGGCATACATATCGGTTCGGTACTCGTTAACGGCGATATTAGCGCCTGCCCGAGTTTACGCGGCGATTATATACAGGGAAACATTTACAAAGATGATTTTTGGACAGTTTGGAATACCCGTTATCAGGTGATGCGCAACAGAAATTGGACCAAAACCGGAAAATGTGCCACTTGCAAGTCTTATAAATACTGTCAGGGCAACGGATTGCATCTTCGCGATGAAAAAACCGGCGAGCTTTTGCATTGTCATTTGGAAATGATGGGGAAACTGCAACCAGAAACGAAAAAGCGAAGCGTTTTATCTAAGGCAGCAAGTTTTTTTACGTGATCTAATTTAGGTGAAGCCACTTCCAAGTCGATTTGGTTTTTTACTCAAGCGATTGGGAAATCACTTTACCCGCTCGAACCCAAACGCTCTTTCATTGTTATAAGAAAAAACAGATAAACAATGAAAAAAGCCCTTTTAATCGTCGATGTCCAGAACGATTTTTGCCCCGGCGGCGCACTTGCCGTAAAGGATGGCGACAAAGTAGTTCCTGTGATAAACGGCATAATCGATAAATTCGATTTGGTAATTGCCTCCAAAGATTGGCATCCCGAAGATTCCGTTCATTTTGAAAAATGGCCCCCGCATTGCGTGCGAGGCACGCATGGAGCAGAGCTCCATCCCGATCTTCGGTCGGATAAGATCGATCAATTTTTGTTGAAAGGCACGGAAGACAAGGACGACGGCTATTCTGCTTTTCAAGCTACGAATATATTGCTGGCTGACTTCCTGCACGAAAATAAAATAGTTAATCTGTACGTTTGCGGTTTGGCAACCGATTACTGCGTGAAAGCATCTGCTTTAGATTCTGTAAACGCCGGATTTCACACTTATGTGATTACCGATGCGGTGAAAGCCGTAAACGTAAATGCGGGAGACGACAAAAAAGCTCTGCAGGAAATGTACCTTGCAGGATGTGGTTTGGTGGGATCGGACGAAATATAGAAATACGCAGTTTCAGTTTACTCGTCAATTTGTTTTATTTCTTCCAAAATGGCACATGCCGTTTCCACCGTTTCCACATTTTTTATTGCCACCGAACGTTTTTTACCCGATTCTTTGAGCTGACACCTACGTGGATTGACTTGAATGAACTGCAATAATTGATCGAACTGTTTCGATTGGTAGTAAAAAGAATCGGCATACGATATAAGAAAGAGTGTCATTTGTCCGTTTTTGAGCATAATTTTCTCGAAACCGAGCGATTTCGCTAAACGGCGCAAGCGCACAATACGGATCAATTCTTTGCCTTGTTGCGGAATTTTACCGAAACGGTCTTCCATCCTTTTTATGAAATCCAAAATTTGGGTTTCGGTTTCCATATTGTCCAATTCACGATAAATGGCCACGCGTTCCGCGTCGTTGGGGATATAAGAAACAGGGAACATCAGTTCCAAATCGCTCTCTACCGGCACATCTTCCACGAAAAACTCGTCGCGTTCCGCTTTTTGTTCCTGTTGTTCCCTGTAAAGGTCGGTAAATTCCTCTTTGCGAAGTTCTTGCACCGCTTCTTGAAGAATTTTCTGATACGTTTCGTAGCCTAAGTCGGCAATAAATCCGCTTTGTTCCGCACCGAGCAAATTCCCAGCTCCGCGTATGTCCAAATCCTGCATGGCGATATGAATGCCGCTGCCCAGATCGGCAAAATTTTCGATGGCTTGTAGCCGGCGGCGCGAATCGGCGCTGAGCGTGTAGAGTGGGGGGGCGAGCAGGTAACAAAACGCTTTGCGGTTGCTGCGCCCCACGCGGCCGCGGAGTTGGTGCAAATCGCTAAGGCCGAAATTTTGCGCGTTCAGCACGATGATCGTGTTCACGTTCGGCATATCGATGCCCGACTCGATAATGGTGGTGGCAATAAGTACATCTTGTTCGTGATGCACGAAATCGGAAATGATTTTTTCAAGTTTTTTCGGGTCCATTTGTCCGTGTCCGACGGCAACACACACATCGGTAATTTCACGTTTGATGAGCGCTTCCAGCTCGTGTATGTTTTGTATGCGGTTGTTCACGATAAAAACCTGTCCGTTGCGGCTCACTTCAAAGTTGATAGCATCTTTAATGATCTCGATATCAAAAGTATGCACTTCGGTTTGCACCGGATATCGATTAGGCGGCGGCGTGTTGATGGACGAGAGGTCGCGCGAGCCCATGAGCGAAAATTGCAATGTGCGCGGAATGGGCGTGGCGGTCATGGTGAGCGTGTCCACATTCACTTTCAATTGTTTGAGCTTTTCTTTGGTAGAAACGCCGAATTTTTGTTCTTCGTCGATGATGAGCAATCCCAGGTCTTTGAACTGTACGTCTTTTCCTACCAGGCGATGCGTGCCGATAAGAATATCTATTTTTCCCTCTTTTAGGTCGCCTAAAATTTGTTTTTGCTCTTTCGATGTGCGGGCGCGGCTCAGGTAATCCACCTTTACCGGAAAGTCGGACAATCTATCGCTGAAAGTATGGTAATGCTGTGTGGCGAGCACTGTAGTCGGCACAAGCACGGCGGTTTGTTTGCCGTCGGTAGCCGCTTTAAAAGCCGCGCGCACCGCCACTTCGGTTTTGCCGAAACCCACGTCGCCGCAGATAAGCCGGTCCATTGGCCGTTCGTTTTGCATGTCGTTTTTTACATCGCGTGTTGCTTTTATTTGGTCGGGCGTGTCTTCGTACATGAACGAAGCTTCCAATTCCGTTTGCAGGTAAGTGTCTTTGGAAAAGGCAAATCCTTTCTCGTCTTGCCGTTGGGCGTATAGCTTTATTAGGTCGCGGGCAATGTCTTTGATTTTCGATTTGGTGCGCTCTTTGGTTCTTTCCCAAGCGCCCGAACCGAGTTTGTTGAGTTGAGGCGATTCACCTTCCTTGCCTTTGTATTTCGATATTTTGTGCAGCGAATGGATGGACACGAAAACGGCATCGTTGTTCAGATAAGTGAGTTTAATGACTTCCTGTATGGTCTCTCCGATGCGCAGGCGTACCAATCCTGAAAATTTTCCCACGCCGTGGTCTAAATGCACCACATAATCTCCGGGCTGTAACTGATTGATCTCTTTAAGCGTAAGTGCTATCTTGCCCGAGCGGGCTTGGTCGGATTTGAGGTTATACTTATGAAATCTATCGAATATCTGATGATCGGTGAAACAGCAGATTTTTAGCGTTTCATCCGAAAAACCTTCGTGCAACGTTTTATTTACCGATGCGAAAGAGATGTCCTCCCCGCGGTCTTCGAAAATGTGGAAAAGGCGTTTTTGTTGTTTCTCACTGTCGCTCAGGATATAAATGGTGTAACCCTGTTCCAAGAAGGTTTTGAGAGAATCGGTAATGAGGCCGAAGTTTTTGTGAAACAATGGTTGCGGCGATGTGTTGAATTGCAACGTAGCATCGGGCGTATCCAAAAGTTTTGTGTCGAAACGTAAATGCTTGAACGGTTGAAGAGCCGATAAAAATTCCTGTTTCGATATCAGATCGGCTTTTACCAGCTCCACATCGTTTAGGTCGATATTCAGCTCAGTATTATTGATGCTTTCTATGCGGCTTTCGATCCACCGGATGTCTTCAATCCCGATAATGGCATCCGACGGAAGCGAATTAAAAAGTACGGCATTTTTGGTTTTCGACTTGCCAAATTCTGGAACAATGGTAATGTCGTTATAATTTTCTCTGGAGAGCTGACTTTCTACCTCGAAACTCCGGATTGTTTCCACTTCATCTCCAAAGAAATCGATGCGATACGGATATTCGTTAGAAAATGAGAAAACATCCAGAATACTGCCTCTTGCGGCATATTGTCCGGGCTCGTAAACATAATCCACATACTGAAAACCGTATGAATGCAGTATTTCCGCAACAAATCCCGAATCTACTTGTTCGCCGATGGAGAGTTTCAGCGTATTTTCTATCAAGGTTTCTTTTGAAATAGTTTTTTCTGCTAACGCATCGGGATAGGAAACAATAATTAACGGAGAATGAGGGTTTTGTAGGCGGGTGAGGGTTTCGGTACGTAAAATCTCGTTTGCCGCATCAATTTGTCCGAATTTCGCGGCGCGTTTGTATGCCGAAGGAAAAAACAACACATCTTGCGTGCCCAATATCTGGATAATGTCATGATAAAAATACCCGGCAGAATCTAACTCGTTCAGGATGAAAAGGTAGGTTTGAGGATTTTTTTTAAACAGCGAGGCGGCGAAAAGAGCACGTGACGACCCGTGCAAACCTCTTGCCGAAATAGTTTTTACTTCTTTCAACAGTTTGTTCGCAGCCGAAACATTGGGATGATTCTCCACCAAATGGAGTAGCTGGGTAATGTCTAAAGCCATTGTTTTAACGGATGCAAAGGTAACGTTTTTTTATGGTTGTTCGTTAGGGATATTTTAGAATTTTTGTAGGACTATTTCGGCGCAAAATGTTATCTTTGCCTTTCTATTTACCAAGTGATTATTTTTTATGCAAATAGACAAGGACCATACTCCCGATTATGTATTTGAAACAAGTTGGGAAGTGTGTAACAAAGTTGGAGGCATTTACACAGTTTTATCTACCAAAGCCAAATCTCTTCAGAAATTATATAAAGACAAGGTTTTTTTCGTCGGCCCCGATATATTGAAAAAATCGGATAACCCGTGGTTCATAGAAGATAAAAAATTATTCGCCGCATGGCGCGATTTTGCTAAAATAAACCAAGACTTGCACATCCGGGTAGGCAGATGGGATGTTCCCGGGCAGCCGATCGTTTTTCTGATCAAGTTCGATAAGTTTTTTGAAAGGAAAAACGAAATCTATTCCCAAATGTGGAACGATTTCGGCGTGGATTCCATGCTCGCCTATGGCGATTATCACGATTCGTGCATGTTTGCGTATGCAACCGGAGTGGTTATAGAGAGTTTTTATCGTTTTCACCGGCTGGAAGCCAACAGGGTAATAGCGCATTTCAATGAGTGGCAATTGGGTATGGGCGTGCTGTATATCAAGAAAAACGTTCCGAAAATAGCCACGGTCTTTACTACTCATGCCACTTCTATGGGGCGTTCTATCGCGGGTAACAATCTCCCGCTCTACAACAACCTGAAAAATTATAACGCCGACCAAATGGCGCGCGAACTGAATATGGTTGCCAAGCATTCCATAGAAAAGAGAGCGGCGCAAAACGCCGATTGCTTCACGACTGTGAGCGATATAACCGCGCAGGAATGCACACAGTTTTTGCAACGCCATCCCGATGTAGTTACGCCAAACGGTTTCGAGAAAGGGTTTATCCCCAAAGGGTTGCAATATAGGCGTGCGCGAATAAAAGCGCGTGAAGCGCTTTTTAGGGTCAGCGAGAAACTGCTGGGTTATCCCGTTCATCCCGATGCTTTACTCGTGGGCATAAGCGGGCGTTACGAATATAAAAATAAAGGGATCGATGTTTTTATCGATGCTATGAACCACCTGGATAAAATGCCGCAATTATCAAAGGATGTTATCGCGTTTTTGATGATCCCGGCTTGGATAAAAGGGCCAGATAAAGAATTACAAGCACAGCTTAACGGAAAAAAAGAAACGAACGGCAAAAAAAATACTGAAAAATGTCCGTTTGTTACGCACGAATTACATGACCCCGAAAACGATAATATTGTTCAACATGTGGAACGCGCCGGTTTCTGCAACGCCGAAAACAATCGGGTGAAAATTATCTTCGTCCCTTCTTACTTGAATGAGAACGACGGTATTTTCAACATGTCGTACTACGATCTGCTTATAGGGTTTGATGTTTCGGTTTTCCCTTCCTATTACGAACCTTGGGGATACACGCCGCATGAAAGTGTGGCATTTTCCATTCCTACCATCACCACAACGCTTGCAGGATTCGGGGTTTGGGCGCAAAAAAACGGCGATGAGTTTGAAGGATTAGATGACGGCGTTCACGTAATCTTTCGTGACGACACCAACAGTAAAGAAGTTATTGAAGAAATAGCCACCACCATTTACGATTTTACATTGAAAAGCGTCGATCAGGTAAATGTATTGAAAAAAATTGCCGCCGACTTATCCGATAAAGCGGATTGGAAACATTTTATCGTTCATTACCAAGACGCTTATTGCAAAGCATTGCATAATTCTTTTGTGAGATTATCCAAACCCCATAAACTAAAAGCTGAATAAGTTTGTTATACGTTTAGGTTATTAAGTTGGCTTTGTGCCGACTTCTCAATTATTACTATCATTCATGACAGAAAATACAAATAAATTAATATTTTAAAAATGATTATCAGAGCGAGTTACTCGAACATCCCTGTATGGCGCGATGTGCATGTGCACTCCAAATTGCCTGACAGGCTAAAACCATTGGAAGAAGTTGCCCACAACCTTTGGTGGGTGTGGAACGAAGAGGCAAAAGACCTTTTTGAATTGTTGGATTTGGAAGAATACGAAAAAGGCGGTAAAAATCCCGTGGTTCTTTTACAGAATTTAAGAACGGAAAGAACCGAAGCCATATTGAACAACGAAGATTTGATGAACAGGATGGACCGGGTTTATCAATCTTATCAAGAATATATCAATACACCTCTGGACGAAAATCGTCCGAGCATCGCTTATTTCAGCATGGAATACGGACTTTCGCACGTGTTGAAAATATATTCGGGCGGTTTGGGTGTGTTGGCCGGTGATTATCTAAAAGAGGCAAGCGACAGCCGTGTAAGAATGACAGCTGTAGGCTTTCTTTACCGATTCGGCTACTTCACGCAAAGTTTGTCAATGGACGGACAACAAATAGCCAATTACGAAGCACAAAATTTCGGAAGTTTACCCATCACGCAAGTTATGGACGAAAATAACAAGCCTGTAGTTTTGCAAGTTCCTTTCCACGATAGAATTGTTTACTCCAACGTTTGGAAAGTAGCCGTGGGAAGAATCGACCTGTATTTAATGGATACCGATTTAGAACTTAACAGCGAATTCGACCGCTCCATCACGCACCAACTTTATGGCGGTGATTGGGAGAATCGGATGAAACAAGAATACTTGCTGGGTATCGGCGGAATGCTTCTATTAAAAAAGCTCGGCATCAAAAAAGATGTTTATCACATGAACGAAGGGCATGCCGCTTTAATCAACGCTTACCGGTTAAGGGATTATGTGGTAGAAGAGAATCTCTCTTTCAACGAAGCTCTTGAAATTGTTCGTGCCTCATCGTTATACACCGTGCACACTCCTGTGCCGGCAGGACACGATTATTTCGATGAAGAACTGATAAAAAAATACATGGAACCACTCTCCGCTAAAATCGGGATTCCATGGCAGCAGTTTATGGATATGGGACGCGATAATCCGGGCACCCATGAAAAATTCTCGATGAGTGTTTTTGCCCTCAACACAGCGCAGGAATCCAACGGGGTAAGCAAGCTGCACGGCGATGTATCAAAAGTGATGTTTCAGCCGGTTTGGAAAGGTTACTTTCCCGAAGAGCTTCACGTGGGATATGTTACCAACGGCATTCACTTGCCTACTTGGGCTACTTCGTCGGTAAAGAGAATGTACGAAAACAACTTCGACGGTAATTTCTACAACGATCAATCGAATGTAGATATTTGGCGAAAAATATACGATTTAAGCGATGACGATATTTGGGCTTTGCGTATGCACCTGAAAGAGAAGCTGGTAGATTATATCAAAAGCGAGTTTTTAGACGGTTGGTTAAAAAATCAAGCCGATCCTTCGAGAATTATTTCCATGCTCGACGAGATAAATCCCAATGCTTTGCTTATCGGGTTTTCCCGACGCTTTGCAACGTATAAAAGAGCGCACCTGCTTTTCTCCGATTTAGACAGGTTGGCAAAAATACTGAATAACCCCGACCATCCGGTGCAATTTATTTTTGCGGGTAAAGCGCATCCTGCCGATGGCGGAGGACAAGCTTTGATAAAAAATATTGTTGAAATTTCGCGTCGTCCCGAATTTTTAGGCAAAATAATTTTCCTTGAAAATTACGATATGCGCCTGGCCAAACGTTTGATATCCGGCGTCGATATTTGGTTGAATACACCTACCCGCTTGCAGGAAGCATCGGGAACATCGGGCGAAAAAGCATTGATGAACGGAGTGTTGAACCTATCGGTTCTCGATGGTTGGTGGTACGAAGGTTACGTTGAAGGCGCCGGATGGGCATTAACGGCCAAGAAAACATACGAGAATCAAAGCTTCCAAGACGAGTTAGATGCCTCGACACTATATGCTATGCTCGAATCGGAAATTATTCCGCTCTATTTTGCGCGCAACAGCAATGGTTACTCTCATCAATGGATTCAGTACGTAAAGAAATCGATGGCTGAGATAGCTCCTCATTATACTACCAAACGTATGATGGACGATTATTTCGACCGTTTTTACCATAAACTTGCAGACAGGTCTAAACACTTGCGTGAAAATAATTTTGCGAAAGCAAAAGAAATTGTGAAATGGAAAGAAGACACAGCCTCTAAATGGGATAAGATAGAGGTGTTGAAACTTCACTTCGAACCGTTTCAAGACGTGGATATAAACAACGGACACGATAGAATTTACGGCGAAGTGGTTATCGATAAGAAAGACATGGTTGCCGATTTGGGCCTTGAGTGTGTTTTGGTGGATTACGATTCGGTTGAAAACAAACCCACCTTTATTGAATCTTACGAATTTGACCTGATCAAAACCGAAGGTTCCAAACTATATTTCCAGACGCAAGAGGCGTTGAACGACCCGGGAACGCATCAATACGCATTGCGTATTTATCCCAAAAATCCCGACCTGCCTCATCGCATGGACTTTGCTTATGTGAAGTGGATCAGTTAAAACCCCTCTAAATCTCCCTAAAGGGGAGACTTAATCCGTTTAGGATGGGTCGTAATAATAAAGGGTGGCACTTCACGTGGCACCCTTTATTTTTGGTTCTAAAAGACCATATTATTGAATTGAACAACAAGTAAATGTCGTTCGTGTTTTCCATGTAGATTGTGTTAACAGGTTATCAAGTAAGGATATCTTTAAACGATCTTTTTTAGACCGTCGTATTTTAATTTTACATGCCAAATCCAATTTCTTGGATAAAGGCTCTTTCAGAGACCGGGAATTCCAAATAAGCGGTTTTTATCGGCCGTAATTCGGTTTTGTGAAAGTCCCCACATACGTTTCTCCGTCGAACATGAGCCGGATGGTGTAAGTGCCTGCCCGCAGCGAGGAGATGTTGATCACTTCAAATCCCATATCGTAAACCTCGAAATAAGATTGCCAAGCTGTTCTGCCTCCGGTAAGTTGCATCCATACTCCACCTCTGTAATTCATCACCTGGATGGTTACGTTATTTCTGTCGGCTGTAGCGTCAATAATTATCTCGGTAGTGGATCGGGTCGTTCCGCCTTCTCTGCTAAAGATTATTTTATCTTGTTGATCTTTTACCTTATTAGTATTTTCAATTGTAAAAGACGATAAAGAAACAAAACAAATGGCCAATAAAACAAATAAAAAATTCTTTTTCATATTGATTTTTATTTTATCATGAATTACGGATACAAAGTAATAAAGGAAAAACCAACAAAACAAGAGCAGTATTAAAATTTAACGGTAGGACAAGAGCTAATCGTTTGATTATGAATATTATGTTTAAGCGTAATTTAACGGTTGTCAGACTGTAAAAAGATGAATTATAAGAAGAAATTTTGGGGATCGATATCGTTTTGCAGTAATTTTTTCTTGAGTTGCGATTTTCTTACCCGGATACTGTCGAGTGAAGTATTCATAAAAGTGGCTATTTGTTTGTTATTTGCCTGACACGATAAAAGCATTAAAAATAACTTTTCTTTTTCATTAAAAAGATTGTTGTTGTCATGCACGTTGGTAAAATAATAAAATGTTTTTTCGTCCGAAACAAGTTCTTTGGGAATATCTTTTATTTCTGATTGTGTTTCCTGCAAAATTTTTTGCATTGAATTGTATACTTTTGGCTGGGAGGATACGTATTTTTGGGTAAGTTTTTCGAACTGTTCCTGCAATACGGATAACCTGTCGGATATGTTTGAGTAAAGAAGCAACAGCCATTTTCTTTTGTTCGCTTCCTCATTTAATATGTTCGCTTCCAACTCTTTTTGTTGCATCTTATATTCAGTTTCTAGAAGTTTTATCTTTGTATTTTTCCTATTCCTCCACGTGATCATTAATAAAACTGATAATATAATACCTATTATCAGTGCGGTTATAATAATCGTCAAATTATGCTGACGCGTTTTTAAAATTTCATTTTCCGCTTCCGTTAAATCATATTTTTTTTCTAATTCTATAATTTGTGTGCTAAATCTTTCTTTTGAGAATTTTTGATATAATTCAGAAGCTGTTTTTCTATAATTATTTGAAACATTAAAATTACCCGTTTTTTCAGCAATACTAGCAACATTTTCATACAGGAGATAATTATAACTGTCGTCTAACTCGCTAGCATATTCAATAGCTAACACTGCATAGTGCATAGCGCTATCAATTTTATTTAAACTACTGTACCTATCTGAAAGATTATAATATACTTTTGACAAGGCAGAAGTGTTATTTTGTGATAAAGCTAAAGGTAATTTCATTTTTTCTTTCTCTAATGCAATTTCATGCTCACCGCGAATGTCATGATATGTAGATTGTGCATTAAGAATTAAGTGTCTTTTATCCGTTAGGATATTATAGTAAAAGGATAGAGAATCCAAATACAATTTACCGTTTATAAAATCTTCTTTTGCCATAAGACTCCAATAGGATGCAAAGAAAGTGTCAAATATATGTAACGAGTCATTTTCAAGACGCGCAAACGTTAGAGCATCATGAAAATATGTATTCGCGACATCAAAATTTCTACTGTTGTAATTGATATTACCGAGAAAATAATGGATCATGTACCCAATGGATGGATCAGGGGTGTTTTGTTGATGAAACAACCTATCAGCTTCTTTTAAGGGCTCGAATACGGTGCTGTCGTTTATACCCATTCGGGTGCGGACGATGCCTTGATAGGCGAGGGAGCGGATATAATTGTTGCTTTTGCTGTCGTGATTTTTATAATAATTTACAACGGAGTTTATGAGCGAATCGTTTTTGAAATTGACGTACGTTTTATCGTCCGAAATAACTTTCAGCAAATGGTAGTAAGCGCGGTTATCGCGCGATAGATTTTTTTGATCGATGGTTTTTAAGCTGTCGGAAATATTAGCCGGGCGGCTGTCGATTAAACTGTCCCAATGCGCTAAGCGCGCCGTATCGATTTTGTCGTTTTTCGGCGTGCAGGAAAAGGCAATTATAAAAATTACACACAGAACCTTACTTAAATTTACTCGCATTGATGTTGGAAAATCTCAGGACAAAGATAGTTAAATTTGTCAATGATAAGTTATAAATTATAAGTGTAAAGTGTAAAAAATTTTCAATTAAGAGTGGATGGGTAGACAAGTAGACTTGGAGACGCTGAGAGTGAGGCTGCTTTCATTTGTCGTATTGAACGTAGTAATCCCGATAGCTATTGGGATCACTACGTTCAGAATGACAGCATAGACATTAGCTCCTCTGATTTATTCTTGCTTTGCAACACACCGATTTGGAACCGGCGGGAGCGAGGTCTTTCATTTGTCATATTGAACAAAGTGAAATATCTATATTCCTAACTTTGTTGGATTCTTCACTACGTTCAGAATGATAGCTAGACTGGGGTTGGGAGCATAAGCGGGCGGACTTGCTATGTTTGTTTATTTGGGGAGTATCCCTTAGAATTTGGCTTTGGCTCCGCCGATTTCCGCTAGAACTTGTTCGCTCGTGTAGACGAGAATTCAAGCCTTTAGGTAAAGTTTCGGATACACATATTACATTTTTATCGCCAATTCTAAATGTCCGCCAAATCCTTTTTCAATGATTCTTTGGAGTGTCGAAATGCGAACGTCCTTTATATTGTTTTCAATTCGTGAAATGTAGCCTTTGTTTGTGCCGACTTTTTTGGCAAGTTCCTCTTGTGTCATTCCTTTTTCAAGTCGTGCTTGTTGAAGAATGAAACCGAGTTTAAACTCTTCGTAGCCTTTCTCGAAGTTGTCTCGCTTTTTAGTGCCTTTTTTGCCATATTGTTCCTCAACAAATTGGTCAAGAGATTTTAAATTTTTATTTTTTTTCGTATTCATATTCTTCTTTAATTTTTAATGCTTTTTCTATTTCTTGTTTTGGTGTTTTCTGCGTTTTCTTCTGAAATCCGTTTGCCAATACAACTAAATTTCCTTCATCAAAAAAACAGAAAATTCTGAAGATATCACGTCCTGTCTGTACTCTTATTTCGTATAAACCGTCGGTTCCTTCGAAATGTTTCAAATATTCTTTAGGAACGTGCGGTATCGTTTCAATTATTCTAAATGTCCAAAGAATTTTTTCTTTTACTTTCTGCTTTTGATTTTCATAAAAGTCGGAGAAATAATTTTTGAACAAAAAAACGTGTCGTATTTTATCGCTTTCCATATCGAATACAAAGGTAATAAATGTTGTCCGATAGTGCAACTTTCTACAAAAGATTTTTTTTGGAAAACGAACACGAAGGGTAGTATCGCACAAGTTGCAAACTTGCGCTAGCGTGTGATTGCCGCCTTGATGCGTATAGTGGAAGTAAATTCTTGCTTCGCAACACACCGATTTGGAAACCGGCGCGAGCGAAATCTTTCATTTGTCATATTGAACGAAGTGAAATATCTGTATTGACAGTTTTGTTGGATTCTTCACTACGTTCAGGATGACAGCATAGATATTAGCAATCTACAACTGAAATATGATATGTTTTAACCGTATCATATATTTCTTTAACCGCATTGTGATCAATTATAACCGTATAATAATTTTCGCTAACCGTATTGTGAGCAGTTGCAACCGTATGCTGATTTCTCTTAACGGGAATGCGCCGATGAATATCTATAATTATACGTGAATGAACCGTATGCTGCTTGGGTTGAACCGTATCCTGCATAGAATGAACCGTAACTCGATACGGTTCATTGAAAACATTACCGACCTGAACCGTATGCTGATTAGGTTTAACCGTATATTGATCATGAATAACGGAATGTTGAGCGTCTATAACAATAAGAAACTTACGGCGGATAATTTAACAAAAAGAAGTGTCGAACTTCCCACTTTTAAGTCCGACACTTCAGCAGTAACCTACAAAAACGAGATGAGTATGATTAAATTACAGTCTCTTGATTTTGATCTGTGGATTTAGAACCTGTGAGATTCTTCAGTATTTTGTTGAAAGAAAATTTTGCCTGCATTTTGGGTTGCCCTTTATAGAAAGTACGGGCAATTTTAGAAATACCGATAATGGTTTTATATAAATCGTTCAGCTCTTTTGTGTTTGCAGCAGAAAGTGTGGAGCGCGTGAGCTTACCCTGCTCTTGGGCCACGTTTGCTTTTATGTATTCTTTGCTATCGGCAATAAGGGAATCGATAGCCGGAGCGGCAATTCCTTTTTCCTGCATTTGTGTAATCAACTCGGGAGTGAGTGTGGTTTGCAGCATTTCTACCGTTTGGGTGAGCGCCTGCTGCGATAATTTGTAATCGGGCGAGGTGTTGCCGATACCGAGTTTATTGAGTAACAATTCCATTTCTTGTTTATTGCCGGCATAATCTACTTTTATCTGAACTTTGAGCTCGGCAATGTCGGCCAATACTTCTTTTCGTAAGGTTTGCATGGTATTTGACGCTTCCACCAACTGATGTACACTGCGTATTCCGAGTATGTCGGTAGATGTGTTTTCGATGCGTGTGATGAGATCGTCGAAAAAAGGGCTTGCCCATGCGGGGCGTTTGGCACTCAGAAATTCTTCGTTCTCCTTTCCGTTTTGCGCGATAATCATGGCAGCAGTAAGCATATCCACGTCGCTTGATGAGTAGTTGCGTTGTGTTGTCATAATTTTTTGATTTATTAGTTATGAATTAAAGTTATAAAATATGACGCAAACATAGTATAATATTTTTAATATGCAAATTAATTATGATTTATTGTTATAATTTAACTTTTAAGCAGCCGGATAGATAATGAGACTGGGAGATGGGGGAGATAAAGTAGATGGATGGAAGACCGATGACCGGTGACGGATGTGCGGTTTAGAGGTGTGGGGTGTGGTATGCTGGGTGATGGGTGATGGATGCTTAAATTTATACTACGTGAGAAAAAGGGTACAAGCCGAAGGCATAGTGTCCCATTCAGAAAAATGGGTGGAAGAGGGTGCAACCGTTGCGTTAATAGATATAACGCTTCAGACGGGTAATCCGTCAGACGCGCTGTGAGGACATTTGATGATGTGATTTATTATGGAGATAAATGGAATTTAAAAATTGTGTTTTATATTTGTGCGTATTAAAACACCTTATCTATGAATTTTTATAAACCACATGATTTGAAAAAATGAAAAAAATCAAACAATTTATTTCCTTTGTTTTCCTGCTTTTTGTTTTTTGTTTGGGCAGTTGCGATAAAGCCGGCATAGTAAGAGACAAACAAATAATAGAAAGAATTAAAAACTCGCCACGCGACACTCGCTTAATAGGTAAGTGGAAAGTAGGTAATACGAATAAAGAAAGTGAAAATATTTTTGCGATCAACTTCCGAGAGGATGCGGTAGTGGAAAGAGCATTTCCTGTTTATGACAAAAATAATAAAATTGCTTATTTTAAAAGGGATAAAGTGGAAATATATTTTTATACAGAGAATGATAGTGTGCTTAATTATTATACTATCCATTATGATTTATTTCATGGCTCTTATAATTCATCGGGATATTATAAAATAAATAAAGACACTCTTTATTTATATAATTCCAACGAGCAATCAACAGGGATTAGAGATAATACTATTATCATTCAAGATTAAAATAACGTTATTTATTATATGGTATAATCATTTAATTTTTGTTGTTGCCAACTTATATTAAAAAACGTATTATTGTAAAACCAAAATAAGTATGAGCATGAAAAAAAATAGTAGCTTAGTTATAGTAGTTTCCCTTTTTATAGGTATCTGTATGTTGAGCGGATGCGAAAAGTTATCAGATGCCGAAAAACAGGAGATAGAAAGGTATCAGAAATCTCCCCGCGACCCTCAACTTATCGGACAATGGGAATTTAGGACAAAGAAAACGAAACGTACGTTCTTATTTATACAATAGATGGATTAGTTGATCAAGCAAAAGCGATTTATAATGACAAAGGAGAATTGATAACGTATAAAAGAGATAAAATGGAGGTTTATTTTTATACAGATGATAACGTTATCTATCAATATATTGTAAACAGAGGAACTTTAGGTACATCTTATTCCACGTCTATGAATTATAGCATAGAAAGAGACACTTTATTGTTAAATTCAAATACAAAAGGAATCAGGGTGGATGCGAAAATAGAAAATTAGGATATAAAGCACCAATGGCCGATTAACCGGAATCAGAAACAATGATATTACCATTCAAGATTAGGACACTGTTTACTGTAAAAAATAATTTTTGCTTAAGAAGGGAACTGGCCATCTGCTCTCTTATGGGTAAGTTGCTCGGTGATCACTGAGACAAGTATTGTATGCAATTCAGGCCAAAATAAGGACTAAAAGGCAGGAAAAGAAAAAGGATGCCCAACTATTGAGCATCCTTTTATTAATATATGACCTGATCAATGATCTTCGGGATAACCGGTGTATCTATAACCTTCGAGCGTCCAATGCTCGTCCCAATCATTAAGAGGGGTCCTACTGGATTCTCTTATTCTCCATGCAAATTCCGGCACGTCGGGATTACCCCATTCTTCTTTAGGTATTTGATAGCTTTCAAATAAAATTTTATCCGTATGCAAAATCATTTTTAAATTAAAACTATCTGAGGGGTTGCCACCAATTGTAGTAGCAGCTTTAGGTAGAATTTTACCTTCTCCTACACTTATCCTTGAGAAAAGATCGTAACCGGGATGAGTTAGTCCTGCTGCAGTGGGAGCCGCTAAGGTGGATGTAAGGTCTTTTCCTTTTCTTGACTCATCTTCTCCGTATAAGTACGTTCTTACAATGTTTTGAATCTCTCCGGTTCCGTTAAATGCAGCCGAAGCCCCTGTCAACACCGTCTTCACTTTAATATGCACTCCAGCAATATGAGTTTCTAACCAAATCTCATTCTGAACGTTTGCAGCAGTATTATACAGCATTATTTCATTACCATCTTCAATAGTAGCGTTATCTTCGTTGTATTTTGCTTCTTCCACCGTTTGAGAAACTACATACCTTCCATCGTACGAGGAAGTTTCGGTATACCAATTTTCAAGTTCTTCATTGCATGAAGAAAAAATGACACTTATTGCTACCGTGATTATTATAAAAATATATTTTTTCATATCTGTATTTTAATTATTATACTGGTTTCCATGTTGTATTATATACTAAATTTCGTTGATCCGGCATAGTTACTGTAAATTTAACTTCTCCAGCCGGAGAAATTGTTCCGGTTCCATAATGTCTTCCGAAAGGAGAAGAGCCTTGCAAAATCGTAATTGAACCATCCCCCATATCCACGAAATCCAAAGGAATTGGATAAGCCTGCCACCAACTGTCTGAAGCACGGTAATAACCTAGTATTCCATTATTTTGGGTGACTATTATTTTATTTGTCCTTGTGGCATGTACAATTTGATAGTCCCCTGAAAGGTCTTTTGTTGGCATAGCCTCAACAACGGCAACAGTTCTTTGTGTAGATGCAGGCAGACCATCTGAATTGATCGCAGCATACTGAAGAGAATAAATACCTGGAACAGAAGTATCCACTGTGCCATTAACTTCTACGGGCAACTCTGTTTCTCCTGCGTATGCGGTTACTCCGGGATCGGTGAAGGTTGAATTAACTTTCACGAATATAAAATCACCTCCTTGCATCTCGAATGTGGGATATTCCGTGATCCTTGATATCCCTTCCGTTTCCTTTTCACAAGAGAAAAGGCAGAAGAAAGATACCATCAGTATTATTATATATTTATAATGTTTCATATTCTATTATTTTAAATTAGTAATGAAGTTATTTACCTGCTTTTAGATTCCACCATACTTTTTGCCCTACATTAGGCTTTTGAGCCGGAGCATTCGTATTACGAGTAATATAGCTATCGGGATATAAAGGGGAAGCCGGCAAGTTTCCGTTCAACAAATCTCTCCCTTTTACAGAAATAGTTAAATCTCCTACAGGGAAATTCAAATATGCAGCTCGACGATCGGCCTCAATATCTATTTCATTTACTGAAGGATATTTGGTTCTGTTTCTCTCAAGGAACGATTCGATGTGTTGATAATTTGCATTTGCCACCCATTTTTGCATAGCAATTTGTTTTATGAGGACTTCGGTTGAACCCGGATTCCATGCTGCATATCCATCACCTTCTATAATTCCGGTATCTGAAATTCCATGTTGAGTTAAAGATGCTCTTACTGCGGTATCATAATGATTTTTTGCCATATCGTTTTGTCCTGCACGTGCATATACTTCGGCAATATAGAAATTTACTTCCCAATCCGACATGAGCATTAAATCCATATTACCTGTAAAAACCGCTGTTGCATACGTTTCTTTATCATCTGGTGTTCCGTTACCGTCCGAATCTTCCTTTGAATCAAAGTCGCCAAAAAAAGCTCCTTTGGTACCTGAAAATAATTTGGGTAAGCGTGGGTCTTCATTCACCCTCAGATAATCGATGAAGTTTTTGGAAGCTATTACATTTGTGGAAAGATAATTGGCTCCACTAGCCTGAAATTCGCGCATCGGATGACGTTTACCCTCCATTGCATCGTTCCAAACAGAACCCGGAATTTTAGCGCTTGCAGTCAGTAAATCGGCGCTTTGAATAAAACTCAATACAGTAGCATTGTTATATTGCTGAGTTTCTGATAAACGAAGCATAAGCTTCAGTTTTAATGCGTTTGCAAATTTAACCCATTCATTCATGTCGCCTTCGTAAATGAAGTCATAACCACCATCAACATTAGCTCCGGTTAAGTCCAATTGCAACAAAGCATCTATACGTTTCATTAAATCAGCATAGATTTCCTGCCCGGTGTCTTGCTTGGGATGCAGAATGCCTTCATCGGCACGCAACGCCTCTGAGTATGGCATATCGCCCCAAACATCCGTAATTATTTGCCATGTGAAGATGGATAAAGCTTCGGCAATAAAATAATATCCTTTATTTTCATCCTCTGCCGTCATCGTTTTAATTCGTTTTAAGTCGGTAAGAGGCTCTCTCATTAAAGAAGTATAAGCCGTATTGAACTCTTGAGGAAGATACTCGCACAGTGATTTGAATTGGGATGCCGTGTAATTCTGTGTCCAGTATTCCACCCAATAGGCTCCACCAAAACCAAAATCCCAGCCCATTAAATTGTTAGCTATTCCGATTTGGGTAGCAGGCAACAACACTTTTGCTTCCGGTATTTCTTCCAGCGCATTCGGGTCGTGATTAACATCGAGCCAGTCTTTGCAACCGGTCAATAATATTAATATGATTGAACTTACTATTAATAATTTATTTTTCATATTTTTTTTAGTTTTAATGTTTAAAATGCAATACTTAATCCAAAGACATAGGTTTGATAAGGCGGATTCACACCAAATTCACCAAACTTAGCCGCAACATCATTTCCGAATGTGGTTACTTCGGGGTCAATGTATTGATTTTCGGCGGGCGTCCATAATAATATATTATTTGCCGTTACCGAAGCTCTGATACTCTCTACTTTAAGCCTTCTGCTTAATTGGGAAGGTAATTGATAAGCTAAACTAACATTTCTCAATTTCAAGTAACTTCTATCGATTACGGCGTGGTCAGTATATCTGAACCCCCCGTTGCTATAAAAGGTATGTAAAGCTGTGGGGTCGACAGGTATAGTATTCTCACTATAAGTTCCGTCTCCATTATCAACAACAGAATTTGGAATAAGAAATGGGTTTCTATCGTTATATGCTGTTTCAGGTCCGCTACCAACCCAATGCATATAATCTTTCGTATAGCTGAATATGTTACCTCCGTGGCGATAATCAAAGGTACCAGAAAGGGAAATACCTTTATAAGTAAAAGTATTTGTTAAACCCATTCGGTATTTCTCATTGATATCCTTACCTAAAAATTCTTCATTAGGAGTTGGCTGAGGATTCCCTGTTCCATCTACAACAGTAGATTCAACACCATTGAAATCAACCGTTAAAGCTTTTTGCGATTTAAATTGACCTATAGGCTGCCCTTCAACAGCATAAATACCCATACCACCAAAACCACCTAGATAAACCTCAGGCAGGTCTAGACGTTCTACTTTATTATTGTTTTTAGTGAAATTATATGAAATGTTCCATAAAAAATCATCGGTTTTTACCGGAACTACGTTTACCAGTAGCTCAACGCCACTATTCCGCACGTCTCCTAAATTTGCAGTTTGCGCCGTATAACCAGTGGATGGATCAAGCAACAATGAAGCAATTAGGCCTTTAGTCATTTTGTTGTAATAAGAGAATTCAAATCCCAACCGATTATTAAAAAATCCTAGATCGGCTCCAATTTCAAATTCATCCGTTAACTCAGGCTTCAAATTAATATTTCCCGCGGTGTTAGAAACACTGTATGCATTAACTCCTGCCAATGGGAATATCAAATTATCCACGCTCGGGTATCCAGGATTTGTTATACCGGCTGCTATAAATCTATCATAAACTGCATATAGGCCGGCATCTTTACCGGTACGCCCATAAGATAGTCTAAATTTTGCGAAATTCATAGCGCCCGTATTTACACCTTTTTGATTTAAGTAATCAGATAGTATAAAACTTAACATTGCTCCAGGGTAAAAATATGAGTTTTTACCAAGAGGTAACGTAGAAGAATGGTCGTTACGGGCAGTCAGCGTAAGATAAAGATAATCTCTATATCCTAAATCAGCATTTAAATAAACACCCCAAAGACGATATAAATTAGAAGATTGTGAAGCCGTAGCAGGGGTAAGTGAATTAGTGAAATCATAAAAACCGGGTATATCAATAGATGATATTTCACCAGCGATGCCAGTATATGATTGTTCGTTTGTATTGGCCCCTAATATGGTATTCAATGAGAAATCTTCGAATCTCTTATTATAGTTGAGAATAAGGTCGTGATTTAATTGAATCCTTTGTCTCCTTACTTGGGCATACTGACCGGGGTTTGCATTCTGAGAAGTAGAGTTATAAGACCCGGGTGTAAAAGAGATAGCATCGAAGTGAGTATCTGCAATGGAAGACTCATAATCACCACCGAATCTATAGGTAAGTTTGAGATTTTCCAATAAATCGTAGTCTAATTGCAATTTACCGAAAAACTTATTTTTTTTCTGAACAGCCTCTTTCAAACTTAAAACATAGTATGGATTAAGACCGTAAGGGGTAAAATAATTGTCGGCATTGTTAAATTTATTGGTATAATCTTTTAAATCGACAATCGAAATATCCGTGGCTATTTCATTGAGGTTACGATATACAGAGTTATCTTGCCCCGTGGGAGACGCTTCGTTTTTCTCCGTGCTAAAGTTAAAAGCAGTACTTACTTTTAATTTGCTTGCCTGATGGGAGGCATTGGCTGATATCGTATAACGGTTATATGAATCGTCATTGGTGGGTATAGGTCCATCTACACTATTTTGCGAAATAGAACTATAAAACGTGGTTTTATCATTACCTCCTGTAAGGGAGATCGAATTATTATACCCCACCCCTAAGTCATAAAAATCACGAATACGATTTTCCAGATAATTATAGGGTTTTATTTTTTGACTATTATCCACAATATGCCCCCATACTCTGTCCTTTCCGTCAAAAGGAGCTCCCCAGTTCCCGTTTTCGTCCAAAGCTCTATCACCACCCCATCCTTGTCCAAACATTTTTTGTTCGGTCGGTAAACGCCCAACTTGTTGGAGAGTTATACCACCATCGTATCCGATTTTAAATTTACCATCTGTATTCCTCCCGGATTTGGTAGTTATCATAATAACTCCCTGAGCGGCACGTGATCCATAAAGAGCGGAAGCTGCCGAACCCTTTAATAGTGTGATATTTTCAATGTCGTTGGGATTGAGAGCATTAATACCTGAACCGAAATCGGCTTGGGAATTTAAGCTATTTCCTGATCGATTCTGAGCATTAGTAATTGGAACACCATCTACTACATATAAAGGTTGGTTATTTCCGAAAGAACTATAACCACGTATAGCAACGTTTTGAGTTCCTCCTGGATTTGGCGCTCCTGAAATATCGACACCGGACACCTTTCCTTGTAAAGCAGAAATTGGATTCACTGTTTTCGCATTGGCAATTTCATCTCCTGAAACGGATGTTACGCCATAACCCAGTGTCTTCTTTTCCCTCGTCAGACCTAATGCTGTAACTACAATTTCATCTAATAATTCTGAATCGGGTAAAAGAATTATATTTACTGTCTGAGAAACAGCTACTTCTTGCGTAATCAAACCTACATAAGAAACAACAAGGGTGCCGTTTGCCGGAGCCGTTAGCGTAAACCGTCCGTCAAGATCCGTAACCGTTCCTTGTGCAGTTCCTTTTACCTGTATCGTGGCGCCAATTATAGGAGCACCAGCCTCATCCACTACGGTTCCCCGCACTTGTGTTTGAGCCATCACAATCCCTATTCCGATAAAGAACAGGGTCAAAAACATACATAGTTTTCTTTTCATAAACTCTACTTTTAAATTATACACTAAATATTTATTTCAAATCCGTATTAACTCGATATAATATAATTACGTTACAACTATACATGGGTAACGTTTCATTTTTTGAATGTAAAACATGGATATGTATGCGAGAGTTGTGGTTCTCTTCATTCATAATAGATTAACGTTGTTTTATAATCATTGAAATTGCAAATATAAATTAAATT
Organism: Bacteroidota bacterium; assembly: GCA_023424395.1. GTDB lineage: Bacteria > Bacteroidota > Bacteroidia > Bacteroidales > Dysgonomonadaceae > JAFADY01. The sequence continues at coordinate 205,334 of JAFADY010000063.1, forward strand.
TTTATTACCAGGCAATTTTTTATCACTTTTTTGTGTTTTTTATGGAAGTTCGGATGAAAGTGTGGTTACCATCCAAGTCGGTAACTGTTCCTTGTGCAGTTCCTTTTACTTGTACTGTTGCCCCAATAATGGGCACTCCGGCTTCATCAACTATAGTTCCCTGCACTTGTGTTTGAGCCGTAACAATCCCTATTCCTACGAAGAATAGGGCCAAAAACAAAAATAGTTTTCTTTTCATAAACTCTACTTTTAAATTAAACACTTTTATTTTTAAATCTTAATTAATCTTTGCATTCCCCTATTATTAAAGACGAACATTTAATGCTCTCATATTTAAATTATTATTTCCCGTGATACACTTGCTAATTTATTATGCAAATATATACTATTTTTCAATATAAAAACATATTTATTGTTTTTTTTACAAAATGTTTTCATGCTGCAATGTTTACTTCTGCGGTTTACCTTTCCTCACCAGAGCAAATGCGATTCCTGTTTTCAAATTGACTTATTAATTTGTGGATGTGACAACGATAACAATTCTGAACGCAAAAATAGTATATATTTTATCATTTGGCAATATAATAAATTAAAATCTTATATTTTTAACACTTTAGCCCGTTTGTTTGCATGAAATTGATATTAATAGTTACTGCAAAAAAAAGGATGCTTATAAGGCATCCTTTTTTCATTCCTTGAAAGAATTTCTTTTTTAGTTCTCTATTCCCAACAATTCAACATCAAAAATAAGGTTGGAGAAGGGTTTGATGGTTCCGCGGTCTTGCGAGCCGTAAGCTAAATTGTAAGGAACATACAGTCTCCATTTAGAGCCGACGGGCATTAATTTCAATGCTTCGGTCCACCCCGGGATAACTTGGGTAACTCCAAAAGTTTGAGGTTCTTTGCGCTCAATACTGCTGTCGAAAACAGTTCCATTTACCAAAGTGCCGTGATAATGAACCCGAACGGTATTGGTGTCATTAGGGATAGGCCCGTTGCCCGCTCTCAATACTTCGTATTGAAGTCCGCTTGGTAATGTAACAACGCCTTCGCGTTTCGCGTTTTCCGCCATAAAGGCATCACCGGCCGCGATACTGTCTTTATATTGTTCTTTAAGAGTAATTTCTTGTTTCTCCATTTCTTTGGCTTGCGCTTTTTCTACCTCACGTTGAATGAGAGCGCCCGCATCTTCTTTAGTGATAGCGGTTTCCTGTTTTTTCAAGGTGTTGATAAGTCCCGCAAGCAACTGATTGTTATTCATTTTCTTGGTAGTGTCTCCGGCAAAGATCATGTTATTGAATTGAGGAAGCATTTGCTGAGAAATTTGCTGTCCGATACTTAAGCCTTGAATGTAGGCCGATTGTTTTTCTCCACCGTTTAAGGCTTCTTTCAATCCTTTGATAAAATCGTTCAATTTGGGGACGTTTACTTTGTTGAGAGAATCAACCTTGGTATTCATTTCTTTTTGAAGACGCTGTTTCTCCAATGAATCTGTTGCGGCAGCAATTCTCATCTGATATTCATACTCTACATTTGACGCGCCTACAATTACGCCGGATTGTTCCAGAAACTGTACCAAGCCGCCTTGATCGGCCAAATTTACGCCATAAGCGTAAGAGATGCTGTCCACATTGTTTTTTAAAGATGCGGAGGGAGCCGAGCCGTTGTTGCAAGAAACAAGAATGAAAGCGCTTGCAGCAATTACGGCCATTGATAATAAACTTTTTCTTTTCATATTTTTTCTTTTGTTTAAAAATTGGTTTTTATTCTATAATATAATAATGTGTTGAAATTAGAGCCAAGAGCCAAGAGCAAAGAGCAAAGAGTAAAGAGTAAAGACAGACTTATAGACTTTTTAGACATTTAGACTATCGGAACTCATAACTCTGTCACTCATAACTCATAACTCATAACTTGTATTACTCAATCTCCAACAACTCAACATCAAAAATTAACGTTGAATTCGGTTTGATGGAGTTTCCCGCTCCGCGTTCGCCGTAAGCCAAATCCGATGGAATGTATAATCTCCATTTAGACCCAACAGGCATCAACTGTAAAGCTTCTACCCAACCTTTTATTACCTGATTTACACCGAAAACGGCAGGCTGTCCCCGTTGTACAGAACTATCAAAAACTGTGCCGTTTATTAACGTTCCGTGATAATGACAACGAACTTTATCGGTTGCTTTGGGCTTTGGGCCACTGGCTTCGGTAAGTATTTCGTACTGTAATCCGCTCGGAAGAGCCACTACGTTTTCTTTTTTCTTATTAGCTTCTAAAAAGGCAATGCCTTCTTCTAAGTTATTTGTCATCATATTCTCTTGGTGTTTGCTGAAATAATCCTGTAATAACTGATTTGCTTCTTCCGGGCTCATGGATGTCGGAGCGTTACCCATAATTTCGGTAAATGCCTTCACAAATGAGTCCACATCTATATTTCTCAATCCCGAATTCATCAGGTTCGACGCCATACTCATACCTACAGCGTAGCTTAATTTATCCATTTATACTGTTCTTTTTAAATTTGGGCACAAAAATACGATTTTAATATGAACTCTCGACAAAATTCACATTAATCTTTATTGATTTCTTTTTCAATAGTGTATATTAACTCTTCTGCAGGCTCAAAATAAGGTAATACTTTTTCTTCGGTAAAGTCAAACAAGTCATCATAATCTCCTTTTTGCCTCCATGTAAAAAGCTGAGAATATATTTTCCCGAGTTCTTTTTTAATGATATTTTTTTTGATATAATTTTCCGAAAAAACAGACTTAACGCCACTATGAGTAACAGGTTTAAAACCGTTTTTCAGTAAAAGCGCGGTAACAATATAATAGCAAGCATAATAAAGTCTGTTAATACATGAATTCCATTTTTTATGTTCAGCTAATATCTTAGCGTCCTCAAACGTCTCTTTTGCCCGCCGAACACGATATCCAATCAAATCTGATTTCGCCTCCATTACTTTATCCTAACTCCCTCGCTTTTAATATTTTCGAATAAAGGTGTGAAAACATGCTTATTTTCCCAGTCAGATTTTGTATAGATTAAAGGCGAGAAAACCTCTCCGCTTTCCAACTCTAGCTCATAGAAATCATCTAATATTTTAAGCTCTTTATTGAAAGGCAATATTGCGGAATTAAGCAATATAAGCAAATCCCAATCCGAATCTTTTCTTTCGTCATTTCGGGCTCTGGAACCATACAAAATAATTTCCGAATTAGGAAAATTATTTTGAGCTAACTTCACAATCTTGTTTATAATGAGTTGTTTCCTTTTCATACCAAGCACAAAAATACAATTTTAATATGAATTAATTTTGATTTTAAGGATAAAAAACTATATTTGCGATGATTAGTCATTGGGTTAACGTTATCAATTTACAGAAAAATGAGAAAATTAGTCATACTTACGGGTGCGGGGATGAGTGCCGAAAGCGGCATTTCTACTTTCAGGGATTCATGTGGATTATGGGATAAATACCCCGTGGAGCAAGTAGCCACTCCCGAAGCATTCGCTGCAAATCCTGAGCTGGTATTGCATTTCTACAACATTCGTCGAAGAGAACTACTTGGCGTAAAACCCAATGCAGGGCATATTGGGCTGGCGGAGCTCGAAAAACATTTCGATGTGCGCATCATTACACAAAACATTGATAATCTGCACGAGCAAGCCGGAAGCACACATGTCCTGCATTTGCACGGTGAACTGATGAAAGCCCGCTCCACTCGAGATGAGTCGCTCATTTATGAATTATCCGCAGATAATTGCGATATCAAAATGGGCGACATGTGTGAAAAAGGCTCTCAACTTCGTCCGCACATTGTTTGGTTTGGAGAAGCGGTTCCAATGATTGAAGAAGCTGCTCAAATTTCGGAACTAGCAGATATTTACGTAATTATCGGCACATCCATGAATGTTTATCCTGCTGCAGGATTGCTGAATTACGTGCGCAAAGATGTTCCGGTTTACCTCATCGACCCCAAAGATGTTCGTACAAACCGATACGATATTCATCATATTCAAAAAGGCGCTTCTGAAGGCGTGAAAGAACTCACGAAATTATTACTGGGTTAATTCTGCAATAAAAAGTGTGGATAACTTGGCAAAAAGGAGAAGTTGAAAAGCGAAAAAATAATTACCTTTGTTAACTTAAAATTCAAATTCCGCACTTTGTCCGGAATAAAAAATCAATAAAAAACTAAACAATTATTTGTGGCCAAAAAGATTGCAGAAACGCCTATGATGCGGCAATACATCGAGATTAAGGAAAAACATCCCGATGCTATTTTATTGTTTCGCGTGGGCGATTTTTATGAAACATTTTCTGATGATGCCATTGCGGCAGCCGAAATTTTAGGCATTACACTTACCCGCCGCGCCAATGGTGCAGCGCAGTTTGTGGAATTGGCCGGATTTCCGCACCACGCGCTCGATACTTATTTACCGAAACTCGTTCGGGCGGGAAAGCGCGTGGCTATCTGCGATCAGCTGGAAGACCCTAAACTTACTAAAACACTTGTTAAGCGCGGAATTACCGAGTTGGTAACCCCCGGTGTTTCCATTAACGATACAATCTTAAACCACAAGGAAAACAACTTTCTTTGTGCCATTCATTCGCCCAATTTTAAGCAATTTGGTATTTCTTTTCTTGACGTTTCAACAGGCGAATTTCTCACAACCGAAGGTACTCGTGACGATATAGACAAATTGCTTTCGAATTTTTCTCCGAAAGAGATTCTGATTGAAAGAGGTAATAAAAAGAAATTCGAAGAAAATTTCGGTTCATCGTATTTTCTTTTTGAACTTGACGATTGGATTTTTACCGAAGACGCCTCCCGCGACCGCCTTCTCGCCCACTTCCAAACCAAGAACCTGAAAGGTTTTGGCGTAGAAAACCTTCCGTTGGGAATTATCGCCTCCGGCGCAGTGTTGCAGTATTTGGATATTACACAACACACTCGTATCGGGCATATTATTTCGCTGAATCGCATTGAAGAAGAACGATTTGTACGTCTCGACAAATTCACAGTGCGCAGTCTCGAACTCGTATCTACGATGAACGAGGGCGGAAAAACTCTGCTCGATATTCTCGATAAAACCATTTCGCCTATGGGCTCGCGCCTGATGCGACGATGGATCGTGTTTCCTCTCAAAGAAGCGAAACCCATCGAAGATCGGTTAAATGTCGTAGAGGATTTTTTCCGAGAACCTGTGCTCAAAAAATTGCTTGATGAAAAGATTTCGCTGATTGGCGATTTGGAACGTATTATTTCCAAAGCAGCTGTCGGACGCATTTCTCCTCGCGAAGTGTTTCAATTGAAAGTTGCGCTCACGGCAATCGAACCTATACGCGAAGCGTTTTTGGCATCCGAAAACCCAAGTTTACGCGAAATGGGTGAAAAACTGAATCCCTGTCCCATTATTCGCGACCGAATCGAAAAAGAGATACTTCCCGACCCACCCGTTTTGCTTAACAAGGGCGGTTTCATTAAAAAAGAAGTAAATGCTGATTTGGATCAACTTCGGGAAATTGCCTATTCGGGAAAAGATTACCTGATGAAACTTCAACAACGCGAAAGCGAACGAACTGAAATTCCATCGTTGAAAGTGGCTTTCAACAATGTTTTCGGCTATTACATCGAAGTGCGCAATACGCACAAAGACAAAGTTCCCGCCGATTGGATCCGCAAACAAACGCTTGTGAGCGCCGAGCGTTACATAACAGAAGAGCTGAAAGAATATGAAGAGCAGATTCTAGGTGCCGAAGAAAAAATCATCTCTCTCGAAAATAAAATTTACTCTGCGCTCGTAGAAAGCCTCATCGAATATATCCCCACCATTCAGATAAACGCGAACATTATCGCGAGAGCGGATTGTCTGCTTTCTTTTGCCAATGTGGCAGCGCAAAACAAGTACATACGTCCCGAAATTAACGAAACCGACGTTATCGATATAAAAAACGGCCGTCATCCGGTAATCGAAAAACAATTACCACCCGATGAACCGTTTATTGCCAATGATGTTTATCTCGACAATAACTCGCAGCAAATTATCATTATAACCGGACCGAACATGGCGGGAAAATCGGCATTGCTGCGCCAAACCGCGCTCATAACCATTATGGCGCAAATCGGTTGTTTTGTTCCGGCCGATTCGGCAAAAATTGGGTTGGTGGACAAAGTTTTCACGCGCGTGGGCGCATCCGATAATATTTCGCTCGGCGAATCCACGTTTATGGTGGAAATGAACGAAGCATCCAACATTCTCAACAACATTACATCCAAAAGCTTTGTGCTTTTTGATGAATTGGGGCGCGGCACAAGCACGTACGACGGGATTTCCATCGCGTGGGCAATTGTGGAATACATTCACGAACACCCCAAAGCGCGCGCCAAAACGCTTTTCGCTACGCACTACCACGAGTTGAACGAAATGGAAAAATCGTTTAAACGCATTAAAAACTACAACGTGGCTGTTAAAGAAATAGACAATAAAATTATTTTCATCCGAAAATTACTGCCCGGCGGCAGCGAACACAGTTTTGGTATTCACGTGGCAAAAATGGCGGGAATGCCGCAAAGCATAACCAAACGCGCCGATACCATTTTATCGGAAATGGAGTCGAACAATCGAAAAGGAGGATTGAAGAAACCTCTGAAAGATTTTGTTGAAAAACGTGAAGGCTACCAATTGAGTTTTTTTCAATTGGATGACCCGATTCTAAGTCAGGTACGCGACGAAATCATCAACCTCGATGTGAACAACTTAACTCCGATTGAAGCGCTGAATAAATTGAACGAAATTAAGAAAATTGTGAAAGGGAAGTAGCCCACATTATGAGGTATGAGGTATGAGGTAATTCAATTTCACTAATTTATTTGATATGAGCTATAAGAAGTTAAACATATTTAATGAGGCTTATGACTTGTTTCTGAGAGCGCATCGAGCATCTTTCAAGTTGCCAAAACATGAATTCTATGAGCTGGGTTCTCAATTGCGACGTTCATCCGAGTCTGTTGTTGCCAATATTGTGGAAGGTTACGGAAGAAACAGATATAAGCAGGAATACATTAGGTTTCTTGTTTTTTCGCATTCAAGCAATAACGAAACCATACTACACCTTGCCGAAATAATTGATCTATATCCTGAATCTGTGAATCATTTCAAGTCTTACACGATCAACACGATATTTTAGGAGCACAAATTAATAAATACATTCAATAGTTTGAAGCCAAATGGAATGATTTTCAGTAACCCACATCACATATCACAAACCACATACCGCATTATGTACACCGAAAATAACGAAACCCAACGCGCAGGCCGCATAGAAGTAATTTGCGGCTCCATGTTCTCCGGAAAAACCGAAGAATTGTTGCGCCGTTTGCGTCGCGCGCAATTTGCGAAGCAAAAAGTGGAAATCTTCAAGCCTTCCATTGATGTACGTTATTCGCAGGCAGAAGTGGTTTCCCACGATAAAAATTCCATCCTTTCTACTCCGGTGGAGCATTCGAGCAATATTTTACTGCTTTCTTCCGAAGTAGAAGTGGTTGGCATTGACGAAGCGCAGTTTTTCGATCCCGGATTAGCGGAAGTTTGTCAAAAATTGGCCGACCAAGGCGTTCGCGTTATCGCTGCCGGACTGGATATGGATTTTAAGCGCGTTCCCTTCGGACCAATGCCCGCGCTGTGCGCCATTGCCGATGATGTTACCAAAGTGCATGCTATCTGTGTGCAATGCGGCCGTTTGGCAAACTATTCGCATCGGCTTGTTGCCAACGAGAAACAAGTGATGTTGGGCGAAATGCAAGAATATCAACCGTTGTGCAGGACGTGTTATCAATACGAAATTTCAAAATAATTTGGTTTTCGCAACTGTCATTTTCTTACAAAACGCATTTTTTTAAGTTTAAAAAGCAAACAAATATTACATAAGTTTGTTATAAAACAAAATCATTCGAGATTTTAGAGATAGAACGACTATTTACTTAATTTAAAACATTGACTTATGAAACTAAAAAAATTATTTATTGTCGGCATATTGGTTGCTGCTTTTACCACTTCACTCAGCGCTCAAAACTATAACACTGCATTTGGTGTAAGATTAGGCTACGATAGCGGATTAACGTTAAAACACTTCATGTCGCCCTCAAGCGCGGCTGAGTTTATTTTAAGTGCATCGCCACGTTATTTCCAGTTAACGGGTTTATATGAATACCAACAACCTTTTCCGGGCGCCGCTAATTTGGATTGGTATTTGGGGCTTGGTGCGCACATTGGAGGCATTTACAAAGATAGAGACAGATACGAAAATGCTTTCTTAGTTGGAGCCGATCTGATCGCCGGATTAGAGTATGCTTTTCCAACGGCTCCGTTCGCAGTATCTCTTGACTGGAAGCCATCCTTTAATTTTACAAATGATTACAACGACTACTGGTATTCGGGTTTCGCACTCAGTTTGCGCTACACCTTCCGTTAACAGACTGTAATTATAGAAGTACAGAAAACCGTTCTCCTCATGAGAGCGGTTTTTTATTTTATATCGATTTTCGTACATTTGTACTCCGCAAGAAAAATAATGGAAAAATTACTCAATACGTTAAATTCAGCCCAACGTGCCGCCGTGGAGTTTTGCGACGGGCCGTCGCTCGTGATCGCAGGCGCCGGTTCGGGGAAAACGCGTGTGCTCACGTACAAAATCGCCTATTTGCTGAAGCAGGGGTTGCCGCCGTACTACATTTTGGCGCTTACGTTTACCAATAAGGCGGCACGTGAAATGAAATCGCGCATTTCCGATTTGGTGGGTGAGAAAAGAGCTCGCCGTTTGTGGATGGGGACTTTCCATGCCATTTTTTCGCGTATTTTGCGCAATGAAGCCGAGAGCATCGGTTTTCAGTCTAATTTTACCATTTTCGATTCTTCGGATTCGGGAAACCTGATCAGATTGATCATTAAAGATATGAATCTGGACGACAAGCAGTATCGTCCGGGAGCGGTTCACAGTCAGATTTCGCGGGCGAAAAACAGTCTGATCACGCCAAAAATGTACGCCCAAAACAGCGAAATTCTTCAATACGACCGTATGGCGAAACGTCCGCAATTATTTGAAATTTACCAACGATACCAAAACCGATTGCGGGCAGCCAACAGCATGGATTTTGACGATTTGCTCGTTTATACCAACATTCTTTTTCGTGACCACCCCGAAATTTTGGAAAAATACCGCAATCAGTTTCAATATATTCTGGTGGATGAGTATCAGGACACCAATTTTGCGCAGCATTTAATCGTAAAACAATTGGGCGATGCGCACCATCGGGTGTGCGTGGTGGGCGACGACGCGCAGAGCATTTACTCGTTTCGTGGAGCGAATATCGATAATATCCTGAAATTCAAATCCAATTATCCCGAAACGCAGATTTTTAAACTGGAGCAGAATTATCGTTCCACAAAAAACATCGTGAATGCGGCCAACAGCCTCATTAAAAAGAATACGGAACAGATTTTTAAAGATGTTTTTTCGGAAAACGAAGACGGCGAAAAAATTGAAGTAGTAAGCGCTTTTTCGGATTTTGAGGAAGGCTTGATCGTTTCCAATAAAATTGCGCGAATGCGCTTTGAAGGGCACGATTCGTACAGCGATTTCGCCATTCTATACCGCACCAACGCACAATCGCGCATTTTTGAGGAGGCATTGCGCAAAAAGAACATTCCGTATCGTATTTACGGCGGGCTTTCGTTTTATCAACGTAAAGAGATAAAGGATATTATCAGTTATTTCCGTCTTATCGTAAATCCCAACGATGAAGAAGCGTTCCGCCGCATCATCAATTATCCCATGCGCGGAATAGGCGATGTTACGGTTGGCAAAATCTCATCGGCAGCGCAACTTCACAATGTCAGTTTATGGCAGATATTGGCTTCGCCATTGGAGTACAATCTGAATATCAATTCGGGAACTGCCAAAAAATTGGCCGATTTTTATTCACTTATCAATGAGTTTATTGCGCAAAACGAACTAATGAATGCGTTTGAATTGGCACAGCAGGTGATCAAGAATTCGGGAATTGCCAAAGAGGCTTATGACGATATGACGCCCGAAGGGATGAGTCGCGCGCAGAACATTCAGGAGTTGCTCAATGCCATGAGCGAATTTGTTACAACCCGCATGGAACAAGGCGAAGAAAATCTGAAATTAGTTGATTTTTTATCGGAAGTTTCGCTACTTACTGACCAAGATACGGACAAGGAATCGGAAAACGAAAAAGTTACGCTCATGACGGTTCACGCCGCCAAGGGATTGGAGTTCGGTCATGTTTTCGTGGTGGGAATGGAGGAAGATCTGTTTCCGTCGTCCATGGCAAAATCCGAAATGCGTGGATTGGAAGAAGAACGCCGCCTTTTTTATGTGGCTATTACCCGCGCGAAAAAAACCTGCACCATTTCGTATACTAAAAGCCGTTTTAAAAACGGGCAAATTAATTCGGCGAAAGAAAGCCGTTTCTTAAAAGACATTGACAACAAATATCTTGAAATGGACAGAAGCACTGCATCCGATATTTCGCGCTCCGCTCCCGCCGAAGACTTTTGGGGTTCGTTGCGCGAGCAACGGATTGCTTCGCAATCGCAAAAAAGTTATCCCATTCAGCAAAAGAAATTTACATCGGTCCAGCAAAGTTCGCCGTCGGTACCATTATCGAAAGAAGCCACCGAATTGCAGGAAGGAAATATCATCGAGCACGAGCGCTTTGGACGCGGCGTGGTTACTTCCATCGAAATGAGCGGCAGCGACCGTCGTGCATTCGTGGAATTCGATTCCGCAGGAAAAAAACAATTGTTGTTGAAGTTTGCCCGGTTTAAGATAATAGGGTGAGTTTTACTAAAAATTTATTCATCGCTAATAAAACCTATTCGTTTTCACGTCTGCTGTCCTCCTTTTCTATCAATTTGTAATTCGGCTAACGATTGGTTGATCAGCTCCAGTTGCATGCGTGTATCTTCGTTAATATCATTATAATCCGAAAATACATTTTCAATATACTCTTTCAATTCTTTAATCTCTATTTGCAACTCTTTTGTTTTATCAATGGGAGATTCAATTAATGCACCACGCAGAACAACAAATGCCCGCATGATACTCATATTTATCTGAATGGCCGTTTTCGAATTCAAAACACTACTCAACATGGCTACACCCAATTCAGTGAAAGCGTATGGTCGTCTGCGCAATCCCATATTCACTGAATTGGACATCACAATTTGTGATTTCCAATATTGAAATTCATCCTCATCTAATTGAAACATAAAGTCATGAGGAAATCGGTCGGAATTTCTTTTCACTGCTTGATTGAGCGCTCTCGTTTCAACACCGTATATTGCAGCCAAATCTCGGTCGAGCATAACCCTCTGACCACAAATTTCATAAATTAATGTTTGAATTGTCGTGAGTTCCATCAAGTGTAGAGAATTAATATTGTTTATTACAAAACAACTTATATCTCCAACAACTCTTTTTCGCCCGTGCTGTTACCGCCAAAAAGCATATCCGACGGATTTTCGAGTAATTGTTTTACTTTTACCAAAAAACCTACCGATTCGCTGCCATCTATTACACGATGGTCGTATGATAAGGCAACGTACATCATTGGGCGGGCAACGATCTGTCCGTCGATAACCACGGGGCGGTCGATGATATTGTGCATACCCAAAATCGCCGATTGCGGCGGATTAATAATGGGTGTGGACATCATGGAGCCGAAAATTCCTCCGTTTGTAATGGTAAACGTTCCTCCTGTCATTTCGGGGATTGATAGTTTACCTTGACGTGCTTTCTCAGCCACCTCGGCGATAGCTTTTTCGATTTCTGCCAAACCTAAACTCTCCACATTTCGGATAACCGGAACCATCAGGCCTTTGGGCGTGCTTACCGCAACAGAAATATCGGTATAATCATACGTAACCATGTTTTCACCATCCATCATGCCGTTTACATTCGGGTATTGTTGCAACGCAACCGAACAGGCTTTCATGAAAAACGACATAAAGCCGAGTTTTGCTCCATGTTTCTGAACGAATTTATCTTGGTGTTTTTTGCGCAAATCCATAATGGGCTTCATGTTTACTTCGTTAAACGTGGTGAGCATGGCGGTTTCGTTTTTTACAGAAACCAAACGTTCGCTCAACTTACGGCGCAATGAACTTAGTCGTTCCGATTTGGATTCACGGCTTGCAGTCTTTTTCAACTCGCCCACGCTTCCTCTCGCAACTGCGCCGAGAATGGCTTCCACATCGGCTTTCTTGAGTCTGCGCAGACCGTTCAACACATCTTCCAACGAAATATCGTTTTCTTCCATCATCTTTTGTGCTAACGGTGTAACCTTCACATTGTCCAAGCCTTCGGGTAGCGGTTTTTCATCGGCTTTTGACTTTTCTTCTTTCTTCTCTTCTTTTACGGGAGCTTTTTCATCTTTTTCTGCAGGTTTTCCGTCTTCTACCGATGCGGTTTTTTCATCTGCCACATCTTCGGTTTGATCGGGCGCAACCGATGTGTCGATAGTGCACGCAACAGAGCCGACTTCGAGCGTATCGCCTTCGTTCGCATTGAACGAGATTTTTCCTGCGTGTTCTGCCACGAGTGTGAGCGTAGCTTTATCCGATTCTAATTCGGCAACTTCTGTGTTTTTCTTCACAACATCTCCATTTGCCACAAGCCATTTATACAACTCAACCTGATTGATGGATTCTCCCGGAGTAGGTACTTTTATTTCTATGATTGCCATAATTTTATTTATGATTTACGATTTTTGATTTCGGATATCAAACTTCAGACTTTTTGATATAATTTTCTGTTGATCTGCGAGCATAGCGGTCTGACATCTGTGTTCTATTTGATTGCTTCTTTAATTAAAATAGCCTGATTTATTTTGTGCATCGCCGTTAAACCCTCGGCGGTAACGCCGCTTGCGGGACGACTGACGATCTTGAGTTTACAATCTTCGTTCATGTGCTGTTTCACAAAAAGCGCAGCGCCCATATTGAGCGGTTCTTCCTGAACCCAAACGATTTCGGTATTTTCACCGTATTGCGAAAGAATTTCTCTGATCTGTTTTTCTGGGAACGGATAAAGCTGCTCAATACGTATAATCGCGATATGATCGGCATTTTCTTCTTTTCGTGCTGCAGTCAATTCGTAATAAATTTTTCCCGAACAAATCAATACTTTCGTGACCTTTGAAGTATCTATTACAGAATTGTCCGCAATAACTTCACGGAAATGTCCTTCAGTAAATTCTTCAACTGTCGAAACACACTCGGGATGACGCAGCAAACTTTTCGGTGTGAAAACGATTAATGGAACGCGGACATCTCGGTGCAACTGCCTGCGGATAGCGTGAAAATGATTGGCGGGCGTTGTAGAATTAACGACCTGCATATTGTAATTGGCGCACAAATTGAGAAAACGCTCCATGCGGCCGCTTGAGTGTTCTGCTCCCTGTCCTTCATAAGCGTGCGGCAAAAACATAACCAAACCCGATTTTAACCCCCATTTTTCTTGAGCCGCAGAAATATATTGATCGACAACAACTTGTCCCACGTTGTAAAAATCGCCGAACTGAGCTTCCCAAATAGTCAGCCCATCGGGATGAGCAAGCGAGTAGCCATATTCGAAGCCCAACACGCCATATTCATTGAGCGGCGAGTTGTACACACGAACGGGAGCTTGTTCGCCTCCTAAATTTTTGAGCGGGAAATATTTTTCTTCGCCGTCTTCGGTGATGATTTCCGCGTGGCGGTGCGAAAACGTTCCGCGCTCCGAATCTTGTCCGCTCAAACGCACAGAGTGCATTTCTTTTGCTAACGAAGCATAAGCCATTAATTCGCCCATTGCCCAATCGTAGGAGTTCTGCTTGATCATGGTAGCACGCTGCGAGAATAAACGAACTGTTTTATTGTAAAAATTCAGGTTTTCAGGAAGGGTTGTGATTCTGTTCGCTAAATCTAAAAATACTTCTTTAGCGATTTTAGTGTCTGCGACGGTTTCGAAATCTTCTGCTTTCGGTAAACGAATGTTTTCGTATTTTTTTTCAAAAAGTTGTGGCAGGACTACTTTCGAGGTTTCGGTAGAAATCTCGTACTCTTTTTCCATTTGCTGATAAAATTCCGAAATTTTGGATTCAGATTCCTCAGATGTCAATACCCCTGCTTTTATCAGCGCATCGGCGTACAGATCGCGCGGATTTTTATGTTTCGCAATAATATCATACAGTTTAGGCTGAGTAAAACGTGGTTCGTCGCCTTCGTTATGCCCGTATTTTCTATAAGAAAGTATATCGATAAAAACATCGATATTAAATAACTGTCGGAACTCCAACGCTAATTTTGCCACGAAAACCATGGCCTCCGCATCATCGCCATTCACGTGAAATACAGGAGATTGTGTTACTTTTGCCACATCTGTACAATACGTACTTGAGCGGGCCTGAAGGTAATTGGTGGTGAATCCTACTTGGTTGTTAATGACGAAATGAATGGTTCCTCCCGTTTTGTAACCATTTAATTTTGAGAACTGTATAGTCTCATACACCACGCCTTGTCCGGCTATTGCGGCATCGCCGTGAATAAGAATAGGAAGAACGTGATCAAATTCTTCTTTTTGATCGTTTTCAGCAATAGCTTTTGCGATACCCTGCACAATTGGCCCCACAGTTTCGAGGTGTGACGGATTGGGCGCCAAACCGATGGAAAGTGTTCGCCCTTCGTAATCGATGGTGGTATTATATCCCAAATGGTATTTGACATCGCCGTACTTGATTTCTTCATTGTAATTTTGAGCCGTAAATTCACGAAATACCAAAGAGTGCGGTTTTTTCATGATGTTTGTCAAAACATTCAGCCTTCCGCGATGTGCCATTCCAATTATCACACTATTCACGTCGTGATATCCGCCCTGCGTGATGATAGCATCCAAAGCCGGAATAATGTTTTCGGAACCTTCGAGCGAGAATCGTTTTTGTCCGACAAATTTTTTGTGCATGTAATCTTCAAACCCCGATGCCTGCACCAATTTATCGAAAATATGCATTTTCTCTTCTTTAGAAAGTGTTTCCTGATTTTTGGAACTTTCCATTTTTCCCTGCAACCACTGCACGATTTCGGGTTTGGTCATGTATCGGTATTCCACGCCGATGGATTTGCAATATGTTTCCTGCAAATGATCTACGATTTCTTTCAACGTAGCCCGTCCTATGCCAATTTCTTTACCCGCTTCAAATTCGGTGTTCAAATCGTTTTCGGTGAGCCCGAAATTTTCGATGTCTAACGTTGGAGAATAGGTTCTGCGTGTACGAACCGGATTGGTTTTGGTGAACAAATGTCCCCTGCGCCGATATCCGGTGATGAGATTCATCACGGCAATTTCTTTTTCGTAAACACCGCCTTGGTCACTTTTATTATCTTGTGGCTTAGAAGGGTAGTGCTTCACGGCGAGGTCAAAACCCTGAAAGAAAAACCGAAAACTTTCGTCAACGTTTTCGGGGTTTTCCTTGTATTGTTCATATAAGGCGTCAATGGCTTCAATATCCATATTGCCTAACTCATTACGGGTATTCATTAATCAATTTTTTACTAATCGTTTTGAAACAGTAAAGATGGTAAATTTGTTCTGTTTTTCCAATTTATTTTCTTCAAAAAGCAATTTATTTATTCTATAGACTATTTCATCGGCAATATTATATTTTTAAGATATCAAAACCACGATAAACTCCTTAACAGAAAATTTCCGTATCTCAAAAAAAAATGCTAAGTTTGTCAACTTAAAGTTATCATTCTGCAAACATACAAGTTAAACAATCCAAATAACGAAATTAAATGAGTAAAAGCGCTTTACAAATTGCAAGGGCGAGTTATGTGCCCAAAATGCCCGAAGGATTAAAGGGCAATGTTCGCATTGAAGAAGGAGCCGCCACAGAATCGGTTCGCGACAGAAGAGAAATCAAACAACTTTTTCCCAACACTTATGGAATGCCAATCGTAAAATTCGTTCACGCCGATGGTACTCCGGGTTCCGATAGACCTGTGAACGTCGGAGTGATTCTTTCCGGCGGACAAGCCCCGGGCGGTCATAACGTAATCGCAGGTATTTTTGACGGGATTAAACGGTTGCACAAAGACAGCAAGCTATACGGATTCATTCTCGGCCCTGCCGGTTTAATCAACCACGAGTACAAAGAACTCACAGCCGATATTATTGATGAATACCGCAATACAGGCGGATTCGACATTATCGGTTCGGGAAGGACGAAGTTGGAAACCAAAGAGCAATTTGATAAAGGTTTGGAAATTCTGAAAGAATTAAACATCAAAGCTCTTGTGATCATCGGTGGAGATGATTCAAACACGAATGCTTGTGTGTTGGCTGAGTATTACAAAGCCATTGATGCAGGCGTTCAGGTTATCGGTTGTCCGAAAACGATTGACGGTGATCTTAAAAACGAACAAATTGAAACATCATTCGGTTTTGACACTGCTTGTAAAGTATATTCTGAGCTGATCGGGAACATCCAACGCGACTGTAACTCGGCGCGTAAATATTGGCACTTTATAAAAGTGATGGGGCGTTCAGCTTCGCATATCGCACTCGAATGCGCTCTGCAAACACATCCTAACGTTTGCATCGTTTCGGAAGAAGTGGAAGCCAAAGAACAATCTCTCGACGATATTATCGATCAAATTGCGGGCGTAATTGCCGATCGCGCAGAGAAAGGCCTGAATTTTGGCACAGTGATCATTCCCGAAGGATTGATCGAATTTATTCCTGCCATGAAACTCCTCATTCATGAATTGAACGATTTTCTCGCCAACATGGACGATTTCAGTATCGTGCGCCGTTCACAACAACGCGATTATATCATTGGTAAATTATCTTCTGAAAACTCAAGGGTTTACTCCAAGCTTCCCGAAAAAGTGGCAAGACAACTCGCATTGGATCGTGACCCGCACGGAAACGTTCAGGTATCGATGATCCAAACCGAAGAATTACTTGCGCAAATGATCGCCAACCGATTGGAAGAATGGGCAGAAGAAGGCAGATACAAAGGAAAATTTTCTACTATTACGCATTTCTTCGGCTACGAAGGCCGCTGCGCGGCGCCATCGAACTACGATGCTGATTATTGTTATTCTCTCGGCTACACAGCATCGATGTTGGTTGTTGCAGGCAAAACCGGTTATATGTCATCGGTTCGCAACACAACCGCTCCCGCGAGCGAATGGATTGCCGGTGGAATTCCCATCACAATGATGATGAATATGGAACGTCGCCATGGCGAAATGAAACCCGTTATTCAAAAAGCGTTGGTTGAATTAGATGGTGCTCCATTTAAATATTTCGAAAGCAACCGAGATAAATGGGCTTCTGAAACGGATTACGTTTATCCCGGCCCCATTCAATATTTCGGCCCGAGTGAAGTTTGCGACCAACCTAGTAAAACATTGGAGTTGGAACAAAAAGGGAAATTGTAAACAAAAAACGCGAAAACCTTGAGTTTTCGCGTTTTTTGTTTATCATGAATTTTAAAGATTCGGATTAACCGATTTCCATTGATCAACGGCAGGAATAATTCCCATACCGATAACTTCGTCGCGAAGTTTTGCCAAATGACTGTAACTTTCTTTTAAGGCTGCCATTTCGCTATCTGTGCCTTTTGTGTCTTTTATCTTGACACCTTTTTTAGTAATATCGGTTTCCATTGCCATCATAATGTGCGGGAACTCGTTAGTATTTACGTAACATCCCGAAGGCCATTTGAAAGAATCACCGCCCATAGCCGCGCGTATCATTTCAACTGATACATACGATGGACTTTGAAAAGAAGAGCGTCCGCGTAATTTAATGATGTTGGCGCCGCCTTTGGTTACGCGTTGTTTTAACGCTTCCCAATCTTCGTTGGTAAGTTTTTCGGTGCCAATTAAGTCTGTCAATTTCTTTCCGTCAACTTTCGCGGTAGATGCAAAAACAGCCATTTGTTCGCCGTGGCCGCCGTAAGTGCGTGTGTTGGTAACTTCGCTTTGTTTTACGCCGAAATGCTTTGCCAATTCGCTTTGCAAACGCGTGCTGTCTAATCCGGCCAGAGTGGTCACATTTTCCGGCTTCAAACCCGAATGGATCAAGGCAACCAGACCTGTAATATCTGCCGGGTTAAAAATAATGGTCAGGTGTTTCAAATCGGGGCAATATGCTTTGATGTCCTTACCCAATTGCGCAGCAATTTCCGCGTTGCCTTTCAAGAGGTCTTCGCGTGTCATGCCTTCTTTCCGGGGCGCTCCTCCCGATGAGATCATGTATTTTGTATCGGTAAAAGCTTCTTTCACATCAGTAGTGAAAGTAAAGTCTATTCCTTCGAAACCGCAATGGCGCATTTCTTCCCACACGCCTTCCAATCCTTGTGCAAAAGGATCGTACAGGCAAATGTTGGAAGTAAGGCGCATCATGGCTGCAGTTTGAGCCATGTTTGATCCAATCATGCCGGCTGCGCCGACAATTGTTAATTTTTCGTTTGTTAAAAAGCTCATAATTGAAATATTTATTTTGATAAGTTTTAGCCGGACAAATTTACGAAATATCGATGAATTAAGCGAATAAGAAGATGAAATAATGGTTAAAACGAAAAAGAGCAAAGAACAGACAAAAGACTGTGGACTGCAAATAATAATTCGCAGCCCACACATATTCTAATTTCTTAATTTCACAATCCTTTTTCCGACAAATATCTTTCGGCATCCATGGCGGCACGGCAACCCATTCCGGCGGCGGTAATGGCTTGACGGTAATGGGGATCGGCAACATCGCCTGCGGCGAAAACACCTTCAACGTTTGTTTTAGAACTCGGGTCGGCTATTTTAACGTATCCCACGTTATCCAATTTCAAGAAATCCTTGAAAATTTCGGTATTGGGTTTGTGTCCGATGGCCAAGAAAAAACCGTCGATGGCAATGTCCACTTTTTCTTCATCGGGTTCGCCCATACGTTTTACCAAATGTGCGCCTTCTACGCCATTGTCTCCAAACAGGCCGATGGTATTGTGTTCGAACAGAACTTCTATTTTGGGATTGTTCATCACTCTTTCCTGCATAATTTGCGATGCACGCAAATAAGGTTTACGAACGATCATGTAAACTTTATCGGCCAATCCGGCCAAATAGGTTGCTTCTTCGCAGGCCGTGTCGCCGCCCCCTACAACAGCAACCTTTTTCTTCCGATAGAAAAATCCGTCGCAAGTTGCGCAAGCCGAAACGCCTTGGCCCGCATATTTTGTCTCATCGGGCAAACCTAGGTATTTGGCGGTCGCGCCGGTGGATATTATTACCGTGTCGGCTTCAATTTCGTGCTCGCTATCGATTGTAACTTTGAAGGGACGAACGGAAAAATCTACGGCCGTAGCCCTCCCCGATAAAATTTCGGCGCCATATCTCTGAGCCTGTTTTTTTAAGTCATCCATCATTTCCGGGCCGGTTATACCTTCGGGATATCCGGGAAAATTTTCAACTTCTGTGGTTGTCGTTAATTGTCCGCCAGGCTGTAATCCTTCGTATAAAACCGGGTCGAGATTGGCGCGGGAAGCGTAAATTGCAGCCGTGTAACCCGCAGGCCCCGAGCCGATGATGAGGCATCGTACTTTGTTTCTCATTATTATAACGTTTAAAAAACCTTCTCTTTTTACGGAGAAGGTTATATGGTGAATAATTGCCTCAAAGGTACAATTATTCTGCTTATTATAAAAGAATTATAGTGAAAATCTATTTATGGTAGATGGAAAATATTGGAATGCTGGGGGTGGGATGACAGATGTAGGATGTTATTTCAATTTCTTTTTAAATGCAATCATCATATTCATAAGATGAAAAGAGTCATTGTATAAATTTCGGAATTTTTCAATTGTAATATATCCCCGTAATTTTGCTTTGTATAAACAAGATACCACTTCTGCCAATGAGCGAATAATAGCCAATAAATTTTTTAAATTCAGGGTTGAATTGTTCGATTGCCCCTTCCGATATTTTTAATGCGATGGAGTCTGGAGCCCTTCTTATTTGAGTATTGAGTTACAAAGTTCTTCCTTGGGGAATGTTTTGGCAAGATTATTGATGTCTTCCCCGAAATCCATCGCTTTTTGTCAGATATTTAGTTTTTCAAATTTAAAACTTACGACATAAGATTGAAGCATCCATCACCAATCATCCATCCTCCCGCATCTATTACCTTAAGTCAATAACTTCTACACCTTTGTGATTGGATTTATTGAATATAAACTCACTATCGGCATAATTTGCATTGGCGTTGTATTTATTGATGTCGATTTTTGTTTTCATGCCGTTTTTCATTGTGAGATTAACTTGGACAATATTGTTAGAGGCTTTATCCAGGGCAACCGATATATCTTTGAAATCGCTCTTATTTCCAACAGGAGCCATATTGATAAAGTGAACGTTTTTTCCGTTTACTGTTTTTGAAACCGGAGCTTTTAACGTATATCCTGTTTTGTACATATTCAATAATGCCAAAGGGCTTATTGACGCTATTTCTTCACCGGTAGGGTTGCTTACGTTTACTTCGTTGAGGTCTTCCATCAAAACCCACTGGGTTTTTCCATCGAACCAAGTATTCATGCCGGGCATGTCCAATGTAAATTTATTGCCTTTGACCTTAGCAACTCCTTTTTGGGGCTGATAGGCCGTGCCGTTGGCTTCGGTAGCCGTAGCGGTAAATGCAATTTCTATTCCTTTTGCATTTTCATAAGCTGCATAAGCTTTGTCCAGCATTTTTCTGGCTTCGGCAGAACTTTGTGCAAGTGCGACAGAAGCGATAAATAAAACGGCAAGTGTGAATATATTTCTTTTCATCATTATTATTTTAATGGGTTTGTTAAAAGATAGACAGAAAACGGGTCGTGAGGTTTAAAGCGAGATATTTTACCTCAACGAATCCAATAATTTCTCCAAAGAGTATTCATCGGAATAGAAAACTTCGCGCGGTTTGCTTCCTTGCGCCGGACCAACGATGCCCGCAGCTTCAAGCTGATCCATGAGCCTGCCTGCCCGATTGTATCCGATAGAGAATTTTCGTTGAATCAACGAAGTTGAGCCTTGCTGGTGAACAACGATGAGCCTTGCAGCTTCTTCAAACAGAACGTCTTTATCGTTTAAATCCACACCTCCGGCTTTGTCGTCGCTGGTGTCTGCAATAACTTCGGGTAACGCGAAAGCCGTCTCATAACCACGTTGTTTACCAATGTATTGAGCAATTTCCTCTACTTCGGGCGTATCTACGAAAGCGCATTGAATACGGATGAGGTTGCTGCCTTGCGAGAAAAGCATATCGCCACGGCCGATCAGTTGGTTGGCGCCGTTCATGTCGAGAATGGTGCGTGAATCTATTTGTGATGTTACGCGGAAAGCCATGCGCGCCGGGAAGTTGGCTTTAATTGTTCCGGTAATGATGTTTGTTGTAGGGCGTTGTGTAGCAATGACCATGTGCATACCTACGGCGCGGGCTTTTTGCGCGATGCGCGCAATGGGCATTTCTATTTCTTTTCCGGCGGTCATTATCAAATCGCCGAACTCGTCGATAACCACTACGATATAAGGCAAGTATCTATGTCCGTTATTTGGGTTGAGGCGTCGTTTAACAAACTTATCGTTATACTCTTTGATGGTTCTCACTTTCGCTTTCATAAGCAACTCGTAGCGGTCGTCCATTTCTTTGGTGAGCGAGTTGAGGGTTTGGGTAACTTTGGTTACATCGGTAATGATGGCTTTTTCTTCATCGGGAAGCTTTGCCAGATAATGCTTTTCGATGGTAGAATAGATATTGAATTCCACCATTTTAGGGTCGATCAGTACCATTTTCATTTCCGAAGGATGCTTTTTGTAAAGCAACGATGTAATGATGGCGTTTAGCCCTACCGATTTTCCTTGTCCGGTAGCTCCTGCAACCAATAAGTGCGGCATTTTGGTGAGATCGAAAATAAAAACTTCATTTGTGATGGTTTTACCCAGCGCAACCGGCAGATCGTAAGTACATTCCTGAAATCGTTTAGAAGAAATCACCGATTGCATCGAAACAATTTGCGGGTCTTTATTGGGAACTTCAATTCCAATAGTTCCCTTTCCGGGCATGGGAGCGATAATGCGAATTCCCAACGCCGAAAGGCTAAGTGCAATATCGTCCTCCAGGTTTCGGATGCGGGAAATGCGGACTCCTGCCTGCGGCACTATTTCGTAGAGCGTTATGGTGGGCCCCACGGTGGCTTTTATCGAGGTGATTTCTATTCCGTAATTCCGCAGCGTATTTATGATTTTATCCTTGTTCTCGTTCTGTTCATCCATATCCACTTCTTTGGAGCCGGTATTGTAAACTTTCAGCAGTTCCATTGAAGGAAATTCGAAGGTTGATAGGTCTTTTTTCGGATCGTAATCTTCTTGTTCTTCGGGTTGTTCCATCATATCCGGTTCAACAAATTCCGTTTTATTTTCAACCGGCAGGTCTCCGAAAACATCCGTACTGATAATCTCGTCTTTAGGGACGATTACTTGGAAATCATCCAGATTTGATGGCGGCTTTTGTGTGGGGTTGGTTGATGTGTTTTTTATCTCTAATTCAACCGGCCGAGCAACCTCATTTTCGTTTATTTCAAATCCTTCGAGTCCTTTATTTTCTTTCTTGGGAAATATATTTGTCAATTTTTCCCAAATGCTTGCTTTTGGCTCTTGTTCTATTTGTTCGACAGGCAACTTTTCCGATTGTTTCTTTTCCGGTTCTCTCATAGGAAAAGTAGGCTTACTGTTGATGAGCGTTTTTTGAATTTTACCCATGGAGCTTTTCCGCAGGTATAAAATTACAATGAGTACGAAAATAAGAATAAGCAAAACCATTCCCGGCCATCCGATAGTACTCTCAAGTACTTGTTCGATTTGGCTACCGTGTGCGCCGCCCCAATTTACGTGACTCCGAGGGAAAAAACTCCCGAGTATAAAAGCGCTTGCGATTGAACCGCAGACGAGTGCAAAGGCTGTGATAAAAAGCGCTTTGTGGAAGGCAAAATTAGAAACTTTCATCAAGCGCAACCCCAAATAAATAATGAAAATCGGGATCATAACCGAGAAAATGCCGAACCATCCGTTCGCCAAGGTTTCGGCTAAGAAAGCGCCGCCGGCGCCGGTCCAGTTTGCCACGTCCAATTGTTCGCCGGAGATAACCTCTTTGAAAGATTTGTTCAAAACCTTACTTTGATCGATAGCGCCGGTGAAGAAAAACGAGATGATGGCCAGCAGCATAAAAATACCGGCAAAAGACACAATTACACCAAAAATAAAATGTACTCTTTCGCTTTTGAAAAAAGCGGATAACCCGTTTTCTCCTCGGTTCCTTCTACGAGAGGCCGCAGTAGGTTTTTTTCTTCTTCGTCTTGTTGTTTTTGCCATATTGATGAATGTTTCATAAACTGTGCGAATGAACGGCTGAAAAATCGGATTTCGATGATTTCTTTTACAAAAGTAATAAAAAGAAACTTAGATTTAAAGTTTAGGCATTCTTCAAATTTTAAAAAACGATTTCGTCCCGTTTCTTTGGAAAACAGAAAACAAAAAACGGTGTATATTAAATCAATTATTTTTTCTTCGCACCGATTAAGAAAATGCCAGCTATAAGAGCGATAGCCGCGCCGATTAATTCTACGATCGCCACTTCTTTTGCTCCACTGTCTTCGGCACGAATTTCGATGCCGAAAAAATTAACGGCTGCCGTGCTTTCCTGTAATCCGGTAATTCCCAGGTAGGCCAAGATAAAGGCAACTACTATCAGGATTATTCCAATAACTGTTTTCATGTTTTATTATTTTTATTTTGGTTTTCCATTATCTTTCTTCCTGTGCTTCCTCGGTATCGGAAACCTGTTCGCCTTCGGTTTTATCAACTTCCACTTTGTTGATGCTTTCAACCGGTTCATCTTCTTTTTGTACTTCTATTATTTTAGTGGTTACAGCAAATTCACTCGGATAAATTTTGCTGCCCATTTCATCGGCCCACGATTCGGTGAATTCCGCGCCTATATAAATAATTATTGAAGAATAATAAATCCACGTAAGAAGAATTACAATAAATGCCGCCGCACCATAAACCGAGTCGGTATCGCGCGTTTGCAGATAGAATGAAATGGCAAACTGTCCGATAAGGAATAAAACAGTAGTAACGATCGCTCCCACCACGACATCTTTAAATTTTATTTTTGCATCGGGCAATATTTTGAAGATCAACATGAACACGAAGGTGATTAACGATGCGTTTACCAGAAAACCTATTATCTGAAATATAATTGCGGTAATATCGGGATAAAGAATAATGAGCTGATCTCTCATTCCATTGATAAACCCGGTAAGTAAAAAAGTTATCAGCATAAGGAAGGCAAAAACGATAATCATGGAAAACGACAGCAACCTGTTGAGGATATATTTTAACCATCCTTTCTTCGGTTTGGGTTTTATGCCCCAGATCATGTTGAGTGAACTTTGCATTTCGGCAAAAATAGTTGTGGCGCCGAATATGGTTACTCCCAAACTTATGATGGTTGCCCATCCGGTTGACCGTGATAGGGAGGCGTTGTTAATTATATTTTGTAAGTTATCTACCGCGCTTTCTCCCAAAATGATATCGAGTGAGGAGTAAAGTTGCGAACCCACGTCCATATTAAAGAAAGTGCCGATTGAAATGATAAGTGAAAGAAAAGGAACAAGGGAAAAAAGTGTGGCATAAGCCAGAGAAGCGCTCAGCTTCATTATTTTATCGTCGTTAAAACCCTTGATGGTTACTTTAATTACGTTTACGATAGATTTAAAATCGACCTGTGCCATGCGAGATTGTTTATTTCCATAAATAACAAATCGAAAAAGCTTTTTGTTTATACTAAAAAGCGAAAAGCCCGCGAATCACTTCGCAGACTTTTCTTGTTAACACAATCTTCATGAAACAAACTACACTATCGAGTTGATTGCAGATTCATAATTTGGCTCCTGTGCAATCTCAGGTACCAATTCTTTATAAACTATTTTACCTTCGGTATCCAAAACCATAACCGCTCTCGCTAAAAGCCCTTTCAACGGGCCGTCTTCCATGAGTAAGCCGTACTCTTTACCGAATTCGGCATTTCTGAAAGTAGAAAGAGTAATTACATTATCGATACCTTCGGCAGCACAAAAACGCTGTGCCGCGAATGGCAAATCTGCTGAAATACCTAACACGATAGTGTTGTTTACTGATGTGGCGTCTTTATTAAATCGACGCACCGATGCCGCACAAACTCCCGTATCTATACTGGGGAATATGTTTAAGATAACATTTTTCCCTTTCAGATGCGATAGTTTTATTTCTGATAGATCCGACTTTACAAGTGTAAAATCAGGAGCCTGCGCTCCGACTTCGGGTAAGTTATTATAAGTATTTACGGTATCTCCTTTGAATGTGATTTTTGCCATATTTAAAACAGTTCTTATTTACAATTATTCTTAATAACACCTTATATTGTTACTCAAAACTATAAACACGGGGTTTATTTATTTGTTCATTTTGAACAAATATTTAACATTAGTTTTGTTGCAATTTGTTTTATTTTAAAAGATTATCCGTTGATTTCTTTATCGAGATATTTTGCCGTATAGCTGTTGTTGAACTTTACGATATCTTCCGGTTTTCCGGTCGCTAAAATGTTTCCTCCCTCTTCTCCGCCTTCCGGCCCAAGGTCGATAATATAATCGGCGCACTTGATAATATCCAGGTTGTGTTCGATAATGATCACCGTATTGCCTTTATCAACGAGTTTATTTAAAACGCCCAATAAAACGCGAATATCTTCGAAGTGCAAGCCGGTAGTTGGTTCATCCAGCACGTAAAGAGTTTTTCCGGTATCGATGCGGGCAAGTTCCGTAGCCAGTTTCACGCGTTGGCTTTCGCCACCCGATAGGGTAGTGGAGGATTGTCCCAATTTTATATAACCCAATCCCACTTCCTGCAAAACTTTTATTTTATTCAGGATGGTGGGTATGTTTTCGAAGAAATCCACCGCCGTATTGATGGTCATATCCAATACATCGGCAATGGATTTACCTTTGTACCTTACTTCCAGGGTTTCCCTATTGTATCTTTTTCCGTAACAAACCTCGCACGGAACCATAACATTGGGGAGGAAGTTCATCTCAACGGTTTTATAACCGTTTCCGCTGCATGTTTCGCATCTTCCGGCTTTTACATTGAACGAAAACCTGCCGGGTTTATATCCTCGGATTTTTGCCTCCGGCATTCCGGTGAACAGGTTCCGAATATCGCTGAAAACTCCGGTGTAAGTGGCCGGGTTAGAACGCGGCGTTCTGCCGATGGGAGCTTGGTCAACGCTCACAATTTTATCGATGTTCTCCATATCGTGAATGGAACCGTATGGCAGCGGGTCTTTGAGTGAACGGTAAAATTTTTGGCTCAAGATAGGTTGCAGCGTTTCGTTGATCAGGGTAGATTTTCCGCTACCCGAAACCCCGGTTACGCAAATAAAAGTCCCCAGAGGAAAAGTTACAGTAACATCTTTTAAATTATTTCCTTGAGCGCCTATAATAGTGATGGATTTGCCGTTTCCTTTGCGCCTTTTCTCGGGAATTTTTATTTCGATCTTTCCGTTGAGGTAATTCGATGTCAAGGTGTTTTTTTGGAGCATGTCAGATGGTGTTCCTTCAAAAACAACTTCACCTCCTTTTTGTCCGGCAAAAGGGCCCATGTCCACCACGTAATCGGCTGCCAGCATCATGTCTTTATCGTGTTCCACCACGATAATCGAGTTGCCCGAATCGCGAAGTTTCTTGAGCGAATTTATCAGCCGGTGATTGTCGCGTTGGTGTAAGCCGATACTCGGCTCGTCTAAAATATACAAAACATTTACCAATTGCGAACCTATTTGCGTAGCAAGCCTAATGCGCTGGCTTTCGCCACCCGACAGCGATGCCGAAGCGCGGGAGAGGGAAAGATAACCTAACCCGACATCGAGGAGGAAACTCAATCGGGAAAGTATCTCTTTTTTAATTTCCTCAGCTATTAACCGTTGTTTCTCCGAAACATGGTTGTCCATAGCAGACATCCATTCGTGTAATCGATGAATGTCCATTTCTGCCAAATCGGCAATATTTTTATCGTTGATGCGGAAATGTAATGCTTCTTTATTTAGGCGTTGGCCGTTACATTCGGGACACACGGAAGTCGAGATAAATTGTCCGGCCCATTTTTGTGCCGTTGCCGAAGCGTCATCGTCCTGCTGCATTTCAATATATTTCGCGATCCCTTCGTACGAAACCATGTAATTGGAATTTCCCAGCGATTCATTTTTGATCTTTAGCCGTTCATTGGTGCCGTAGATAATTTCATCGATGGCTTCCTCCGGAATATCTTTGATAGGGGTTTTAAGCGTAACGCCGTATTTTTCGCATATAGCCTTGATTTGCCAAAAAAGCAGATTGCTTTTTTCTTTGCCCAAAGGGGCAATTCCGCCTTTGGCAATGCTTAAAGAAGGATCGGGGATTATCTTCTCCAAATCTATTTGATCAATAGATCCGATCCCTTTGCATTTTGGGCAGGCTCCTTGCGGGGAGTTGAAAGAAAAATTATGCGGCGCCGGATCGCTGTAAGACAATCCGGTAGTGGGACACATGAGTTCGCGGCTGTAATGTCGGACTTCGTCCTGCTCCACATCCTGAATAAGAATCAAACCCGAACCTTGTTTCATGGCTGTTCTTACGCTTGATTTCAGTTGATCGGCAAATTTTTCGGAAACAATGAGTTTATCGATCAATATTTCTATGCTGTGGTTTTTGTATCTGTCAACCCGCATTCCAGGAATAATTTCTCGTATTTCTCCATCGATGCGAACATTCAGATAACCTTTTTTTCTGATGTTTTCGAAAAGTTCTTTGTAGTGCCCTTTTCGGTTGCGAACCACAGGAGCGAGGATATATATTTTTTTTCCTCCGTATCTCGAGAAAATGAGTTGCAATATTTGTTCTTCGGTATATTTTACCATTTTTTCGCCCGTAATGTACGAATAAGCTTCTCCCGCACGCGCGTAGAGCAAGCGCAAAAAATCGTACACTTCGGTGGTGGTTCCTACCGTTGAACGCGGATTTTTGTTGGTGGTTTTTTGTTCGATAGAAATAACAGGGCTCAATCCGGTGATCTTATCCACATCGGGGCGTTCTAATTTACTCAAAAATCCGCGGGCGTAAGCCGAGAAAGTTTCGATATACCTGCGTTGCCCTTCGGCAAAGATGGTATCGAAAGCAAGTGAAGATTTGCCACTTCCGCTTAATCCGGTAATAACGGTGAGCGCATCGCGTGGAATTTCTACATCGATATTCTTGAGATTGTGAACCCTTGCTCCTTGAACATGTATCGCATCTGTTTCTGAAATCATTGGATTATATTAACGAAGAATGTGGTTAAAAGTTTAAATTTTAGGCAAAAAAACGAGGCTGTAGTAAAAGAACTACTGTAGTTTCATTTTGTCATGTTGAACGAAGTGAAACATCTATATTGTCAAGCCAAGCGGATTCTTCATTTCTCCGCCGGTTGGCGGATTCATTCAGAATGACAATTTGATAGTAGATTTTAATTTTGAGACAGCTTCGTTTTTGATTTATCCGTTGCCTATTTTACGACAAGAAGGAAATCAGCACGCCTGCAGCTACGGCAGAGCCTATAACTCCGGCAATGTTGCTTGCCATGCAATATTGTAAAATATGGTTGGATTTATCGTATTTTAAAGCCATCTCGTTGGCAACCCGAGAGGCCATGGGCACGGCGCTTAATCCCGTAGCTCCGATAAGCGGATTGATTTTCTTTTTCGCGGCCATGTTGTAAATTTTTACCGCCGAGATTCCTCCCGCAACAGAGATGGCAAAAGCCAAAAATCCACCCACGATGATACCGATGGTTTTCAGCGTGAGAAAAAGTTCTCCTGTCATGGTCGCCCCAACGGTTAATCCAAGAAAAATGGTTGCGGTATTCATAATAGGGCCGCTTGCCGCATCGGCAAGCCGCGAAGTATCCGAACCGATCTCTTTGATGAGATTACCGAAAAGCAACAATCCCAACAGCGGAGCTGAAGAAGGAACGAAAACCGCGACAACTAACCCTAAAACGATGGGGAAAAGTATTTTTACGGTTTTCATGTTTTTAATTTCGTTTTTCGGCGGATAAAGTTTATCCATTTTCTTCATATTGATCTTAAATTCTTTTTCGGTCATCAAAAATTTAGCTACCAACGGAATTATAACCGGAACCAATGCCATGTACGAATACGCCGCAATGGCGATGGGGCCCAGCAAATGCGGCGCGAGTTTTATGGTCGTATAAATCGCTGTTGGCCCGTCGGCCCCGCCGATTATTCCCAAAGAAGCGGCTTCTTCCAAACTGAATCCGGCCACCACGGCGCCGATAAGAACCAAGAAAATACCCAATTGAGCGGCTCCACCGAAAAGCGATAAGCGCAAGTTGCGCAGCATCGGCCCGAAATCGGTCATAGCACCAACGCCCATAAATATGAGCGGAGGAAGCAATCCGGTTTTTATGAGTGCGTAGTAAAGAAAATTGACGATTCCGTAATTGTTGGCAATTTCGAGCAAATGCATCGAAGAACCATCGGGGTGTAAAACGTCTTCGGCAGCAACCACGCCCAAGCCCGCGCCTGGAAGATTGGCCAGCAAAACGCCGAACCCGATAGGGATCAGCAGCAGCGGCTCATATTTTTTCTTTATTCCCAAATAGAGGAGCACAAATGCTATTATCCACATAATGACGGTTTTGTAATCTAAAATTCCAAAACCGGTCATTTCAAATAAATTTTCCAGAATACCGTTCATTTCGTCTTACTTCATTCTTATAATAACATCGTCTTCATCGACCGACGCGCCGTTGGCAACCGCTATTTCTGTAATTTCGCCGTCTTCGTCAGCCGATACGGCGTTGTAGGTTTTCATCGCTTCGATGTAGCCGAGCAAATCGCCTTTTTTAACTTTATCGCCCGCTTTTACCGCAGTTTCAGAGCTGTCTTTGGTTAAAAAGAACTTGCCTTCGAGCGGCGATAACACTTCGATGGCTCCGGAATTAGAGAGTTTGGGGTTTTCCGTTTCTTGTTTCTTAGCCTCAGGTTCCGGTGCTTCGGTTTCGCGTGTATCGGGATAAGAAATGTTTATTTCAAACTCTTGGTCGTCCACATTGATGAACAATTTTTTAGGCCTGTATTTTTTGGGAGCCGATTTATCGGAGACGTTTGTAACCATAGGAGCCTGCGCGGCTTTTGCTTCATTGCGCCTTTCTTCCAAATCTTTTTCGAAAGCGGCTTTTGCCTCTCCCGATTTGTATGCCCGGTATTGTTGCGGGTGCATGGCAAGTTCAAAGAGCTCTTCATCGTCTTGTCCGAAGTCCCAATTGTTTTTCTTCATTTCGGCACGGAATTCATCCAGCGCATCGGGATATAAATCCTGCGGATTTCCGGTATAAAATTCGCGGCCTTGTTCTTCGGCAAGTTTTGCGATTTCGGGAGACAGTTCTCCGGGAAGTTCTCCGGCTTTGCCCAAGATCATATCCCAAATGTTATCGGCGATCATGCTCCAACGCTCTTTGCCTTTTTCCATTTGCATGACGTTCATCAACGCGAGGTTTTTAACATATTGGCTGAAAGGCGTTACCAATGGGGGATAACCCACTTTAGGCCAAACGTAAGCCACTTCATCGAAAAGTTTTATCAGCAGATCGTCTTGAGAAAGTTCGTGCTTGCCGTTTTTTACTAAAAACTTATTCAGCGAACTCAAATTATTCGCTAGGTCGGACATCAAACTGCCCATCATTCCACCGGGTAAACCGGGGCCGATAAGTAAAGAATTCATCAACCGGTTTTTCGGATTGATGTAATATCCCAAGAAATCATCCATATATTTTTGAGTCAGGGAGCGCACCTTCATATAAGCCTTCATATTGATGTCGGGTACTTGGAAGCCCGCATCTTTCAACATGGCTTGAATGGCGAGTATATCGGCGTGGCCTGTTCCCCACGATAACGGATCCATAGCTGTATCGATATAATCGGCTCCGGCATAAGCTGCTTCCAAAATGGATGCCATTTGAAAACCCGGGCCGGCGTGTCCGTGATAAGTTACCGGAATTTGCGGATGTTTATCTTTGATATTTTTGATGATCTTACCAACGGATGCCGGGCGGCCGATACCGGCCATATCTTTTACGCAAATTTCGTCGGCGCCCATTTCGATAAGCGTATCGGCCAACTGCGTGTAGTATTCTATCGTATGCACTTCCGAAACGGTTAAACTTAAAGCCGCTTGCGAGATCATTCCCGCCTCTTTGGCGAATTTGATGGAAAGCTCCAGATTACGCGGGTCATTGAGCCCATCGAACGAGCGGGCGATATCGGTACCCTGTTTTTTCTTTACCTGAAACATCAGCCTGCGCACATCGGCCGGCACGGGACTCATGCGAATGCCGTTGAGGCCGCGCTCAAGCATATGGGTTTGGATGCCGGCATCGTTAAACGGTTGCGTCCATTTCCGAACTGCTTGATTGGGGTTTTCGCCAAACAACAGATTTATCTGTTCAAAACCGCCACCGTTTGTTTCCACGCGCGCAAAGCAACCCATATCGATAATAGCGGGAGCTACTTCCAAGAGTTGTTCAACAGTAGGGACGTACTTTCCCGAAGATTGCCACATGTCGCGGTACAACAAACTGAATTTTATTTCTTTTGCCATAATTATTATATTGTTTTTGTTTAATTCTTTTTCCGGATATCGGTTATAGCGCCTTCCCCGCCTGTAATAACATCTACCGCTGCCGCAATGGAAGCCAATTTTTTGGCCTCGATATTTTTGCGTAACCGGGAAATTTTGGCGCTTTTGGGTGTATCTCTGAACTTGTTGGTAATTCTGACCAGGATATTCCCGATAAGAATCACAAAAAATAACATAAGAAACACTGTTATTAAGCCGATAACCATGAGGTTGAGCGCCTCGCCTAAAATGGGATCCATAAATGTGAAGAAATTTTTTTGACCACTTTGTTATAAAGTGAAATTTTGAAGCCCAAATATAGTCATTTCTTTTCTATTTTCGGGCTTAAAAAAGTAAAATTGTCATAAATGGCGTAGATTTTAGTTAATTTGCAACACAGACGCCGGACGCCGGATATCAGACGTTAGATAATAGACGTCAGACATCAGATTAAAGATGTTAGCCGTAAAATACGGGATGAGGACTGTGCTGATATAAGCCAAAACTCGGAACAGGACACTTTTTTATCCCGCGGGAATGGGCTCTTCGTCGATATTAAAATCGATGGGAAGCAAACATTTCACGTTTACTTTTTGGCCGTTGTTTTCACCGGGAACCCATTTGGGCATGAGGCTCAGTACACGGACGGCCTCGTTATCGAGTTGCGGATGCAAGCCCTGCACTACTTCGATATTTGAAATGCCGCCGTCGATTCCCACAATAAAGGAACAGATAATCCGTCCTTCAACGCCTTGTTGGCGCGCTTCTATGGGGTATCGGAGCTGGTGGTTGATGAATTCGGCCAAGCCTTGTTCGCCGTTGTAATATTGCGGCATTTTTTCAACGATGGAAAAAACTTCGGATTCTACCGGAGCGTCCCCTGTTGCGGACACGGTGGTATCGTTATGTTGCGTAGCGGCGCGGGGCGCGGGCAGGGTAGCGGTTGTGGTGGTGGTTGTGCTGCTTCGGTGCGAGGCTGCCACTGCATTTTGATTGAGGCGGAAGTACATGGGAACGTAGGTTTTTGAACGCACGATCTCTTCTTTGAACTTTGCCGGACGCCACGGGGGCATGGATTGCAAAATGCGGAGAGCTTCCAAATCGAGTAGGGAGTCCGCCCGATGGATGAGTTCAAAATTTGTGAGCGTACCGTCTTTTTCTACTATAAACGTATAAACCACCAGACCCTGGGCATTTCGCCTTACGGCGTCGGTGGGATAGCGGAGCGAATTGGAAATAAAGCGGTGCATTTCGGAAGTTCCGCCTGTGAAAAGCGCCGGAATATCGGGATCGGAAACTATTTTTTCGCCGGCAGGCGGCGGGTTTTTCTTTTGCGCGTTGAAAATATTTTCCGCGTTGAGTTGCGGTGTTAAAAAAGGGAACGCTGCTATTAGACACAGCGATATTATCGACTTTCTGAAATCCATTTTTATGTAATAACCTTGTTTTTTGTTTGCAGGGCAAAGATAATAAAAAAGGCATATGATTGGATAATATTAGGAAAGAATGTTTGAATTTGTGTGTACAAATTCAAACATGCATTCTTTACAGGTTTGATTTGAAGTAATAAATTTTCACGAATATCTACCGTTAACTATATCATATAAAAATATTGTGTAGCTTTGTCGATAGAAAAAATCGTGGTAATTCTGTTTTACATTTTTCCACGAAAAGCGGTTGGCTACGGAGGTGAAGCGCCTTCTGCCAACCGCTTGCTGTTTTAAAGCAAAATTTTATTTGAATTATATCTTGTCAAAGCTGGAAAGATAATACGTTTTGGCTCTCAATGCGCTTTGTAAGTAAGAAATGACGATAGGATTTTGTCAATCCGAAGCCAAGCGATACAATCGTTGCGCCTTTTTTATCAGGGTTTGTGTTCTTTTGTTTAGAAACATCGATTTTTATATCAGGGTTGTTAAGAATTCCTGCCAATGCCTCAACTGAAGAGTTTCTTCATCTGCATCAGAGGTCGGTTGTGCATCAAAATATTTACCTTTGGTTACCCATTCTTTTGAGAACTTTTGACGATCGGTTAAATTCTGTGACTTTAACGAAGAAAAAGCCTTAGGACGCATATACAAAAGCAACAACGGATGCGTTTCTCTTAAATCACTTAACGAGGCCTTATCGCGCGCCGAAATTTCGCCCAGCGCGGTATCATAGGCTTTCGGTAGTGTGGTATTGATAAAGTGGACAACGAAGTCGGTTGAGGTGGCGATATCGTTTTGGAGACTAAAATAAACAGGACTGTCGCCACTTTTGTCCATAGCCTCCACGATGATCTTTTTCAACGCCTGAACCGAGGCATCGCTTTTCGCTTCTTCGGGGGTTTTAAACCCTGATTCGGAGGCAGAATTTCTATACATTATCTGATTCCGCGAATTGATCAGCATAATTACGAGGCTGTTATTTGCCGCAATATCGTTAAGACCCAACTCTTTTGGATCGATTCCGTTTTTCTTTAAGTACTCTTGCATCTGATCCCAGTAAAAAAGCGGATTGGATTGCACTTGTTTTGTTATACTTTCAGGATCAGCCGGCTGAACAGAAGTGTAAGTTATGGTCAAAGGAAATTCTTCTTTTACTTTGCTCGATGAAACTCCCTTTCTATCGAAATACTTACACAGGATTTGTTGTATGCCTCACTCATTGCATTTTTAAGAGTTGTAACATTTCTCATTTTAGTGTTGTTTTCGGCACCTATTATAAAATTGACAGGCGATGATACGGTTCGCGAATCCGCTTACTAACTAAATCGGTAAAGGTCTCGGTTAAATACGGTTTTTCTTTCAAATCAAAGGCTTTCATTGACACATATTCCGAATTTCCCTGCATCAAAAAAAGCTGATCATTTGTATTCATATACAGATACGCCAGATAATCTTCTTTTTGTTCTTTCCGGATAGAAAGGAAATAATCCGTAGCATTTTTCCGGGATTGAGAGTCGATAATCCGGTCTTCCATAACTTCGGGCTGCGCAAATGCCAACAAAGCAACGACAGCCAACGGGACAACAAACAGCACTTTAAGCCGTGCCCATTTCGGTGATTCTGTTTTTAACATCATAGTAATTCTGTTTTTAATTTTTGATTGATTAAAACTATTGACTACGGAAGTGAAGCGCCTTTCGCCAACAGCTTTTTTGACTAATAATAATTGATATTTTTTAGCTTCGATACCGGCATCGATGACAGCATTATCGGCTTCGTATTCGTGGATTTCACGTAAATCGCGGCATAACAGCCAAACCATCGGATTAAACCAGTGTACGGCAAGAAAAAGTTCCGAGAAAACCACATCGATATTATGCTTTTTCTGAATGTGAGCTTTCTCGTGCAGGATAACTTCGTTTGGATTTTCCCGATAATCTCTTTCAGATAAAACGATGTATCGGAAAAAACTGAATGGAACAACATTTTCAGGACTGATAACCAAATGATATTCTCCCAATTCAATTTTTCTACTCTTTCTGAACAGACGATAAAGACTGACAAAAGAAACTCCCAAACGCAAAAGCATTGCTGCAACCCCCAGCCAATAAACGCCAATCAAAATAGAAAACCACGAAATTGACTTTTCGATTTTTTCTATACTTGCTGTCTGTGGAGCAGTGAATTCAGGATTGGTATTCGCGACTAATTCATTGTTTTGCGATTCGGGTTTATATTCATTTTCTACGGGTTTTTCCGGCAACAATGTTTCTTCCAGTTGATAAATGGTTTGCTGAAAAGCAGATGATTTTTCAAGTTTCAGTTTTACAAAAGGCAATACACTGCAAATGATTAATCCTGAAATCAACGTGAGCCTGGTGAAACGAAAAAAAGTTTCCTTCATCAGCAATAGCCGGAAGAATACGGAGAATACAACTAAACAAATTGTTGCTTTAAGTAAATAAACAATAAAGTTTTCCATCTTCGAAAGGATTATTTTTTACCTTTTTCAATCTTCTTTATCAGCTTTTTCAGCTCATTGATCGACAACCGTTCTTCTTCGATCAATGTAGAAACCATATTGGTATAAGAATTGTCGAAATATTGAGAAACCACCTTTTTAAGTGCCTTCCCCTTGTATTCTTCCTGCGAAACAGCGGCAAAATACTGGTATGTGTTTCCGTATGTCTTATGATCTACAAATTTCTTTTCTTCAAGGACTCGAATAACTGTGGAAACTGTGTTATAATGCGGTTTTGGCTCAGGATAAAACTCAAGGATTTCGCGAACAAACAAGGGGCCGTTATCCCATAAAAACTGCATTACTTCTTCTTCTTTGTCGGTTAATTTCTTCATATTGTTCGTGTTTAATAAGATTCTGCTACAAATGTAATAAATTATCGAAACTCCAACTAAAGAAAATAAGAATATAACTATATATAACAGTTTTATTTGTTTATTTTATAGTTGTTAACTTAAATATGCGAACTATCAAACAAATCTACTGTAATCCACTTAATTTTCAACGAAAAAGCGTACCTTTACGCCTCAGAAAAAAGATTGTTTATGCAAAATATCCGCAATATAGCTATTATTGCACACGTAGATCACGGGAAAACCACGCTGGTAGATAAAATGCTGATGGCGGGCAACTTGTTCAGGGAAAATCAGCAAACGGACGACCTGATTCTCGATAACAACGATTTGGAGCGCGAACGCGGTATTACCATCCTCTCTAAAAACGTTTCCATTCAATATAAAAACACCAAAATAAATATTATCGATACGCCCGGCCATGCCGATTTCGGCGGCGAAGTGGAGCGAGTGCTGAATATGGCCGATGGCTGCCTGTTGGTGGTGGACGCTTTTGAAGGGCCTATGCCGCAAACCCGATTTGTGTTGCACAAGGCATTGGAGATCGGGTTGAAACCGATCCTGGTGATTAATAAGGTAGATAAACCAAATTGCCGACCCGAAGAAGTGCAGGAAGAGGTCTTCGACCTGATGTTTAACCTGGACGCTACGGAAGAACAACTGGATTTCCCTACCGTTTACGGCTCCGCCAAGCAGGGATGGATGTCTGACGACTGGAAAAAACCGTCGGATAATATTTTGCCGTTGCTCGAAGCTATTTTAACACATATCCCAGCGCCTAAATCGCTAACGGGTACGCCTCAAATGTTAATTACTTCGCTGGATTTTTCCAATTACGTAGGGCGCATTGCCGTGGGGCGTGTGCATAAGGGAACCTTGTATCCCAACAAAGACTACGCGCTGTGCAAGCGCGACGGCAGAATCCATAAAATACGCATCAAAGAACTGAACGTTTTTGAAGGGCTCGGAAGGACAAAAGCAACGGAAGTTTCATCGGGCGATATTTGCGCGCTGATAGGTGTAGAGGGTTTTGAGATCGGCGATACGATAGCCGATTTGGATAAGCCTGAACCGCTTGATCCGATCGCTATTGACGAGCCAACCATGTCCATGCTTTTCACCATCAATAATTCGCCGTTTTTCGGAAAAGACGGCAAATACGTTACATCGCGGCATATCTACGAACGTTTGATGCGTGAGCTGGATAAAAACCTGGCCATGCGTGTGGAAGAAACGGATAGTTCTGACTCGTGGACTGTTTTCGGGCGCGGCGTTCTGCATTTATCGGTGCTGATTGAAACCATGCGCCGCGAAGGTTACGAATTGCAGGTTGGGCAGCCGCAGGTGATCGTGAAAGAAATAGGCGGTGAAAAACACGAACCTGTGGAACAACTAACGGTGAATTTACCTGAAGAACATGCCAGCAAGATTATAGATGTGATCACGCGCCGCAAAGGCGAGATGCAAAGCATGGAAAGCAAAGGCGACCGCATGCATATCGAGTTTACCATTCCTTCGCGGGGAATCATCGGCTTAAATAATATCGTGCTTACGCTTTCGGCGGGCGAAGCCATTATGGCTCACCGGTTTCTGGAATTTCAGCCATGGAAGGGAGTTATAGAGAAACGTCAAAGCGGTTCCATCATTGCCGGAGAATCGGGTAACGCATTCGCGTACGCACTGGA
Source organism: Bacteroidota bacterium (assembly GCA_023424395.1). Taxonomy (GTDB): domain Bacteria; phylum Bacteroidota; class Bacteroidia; order Bacteroidales; family Dysgonomonadaceae; genus JAFADY01. Next base: position 243,185 of record JAFADY010000063.1, read on the forward strand.
CAAATTACAGGATAGAGGCAGTTTTTTCATTGAGCCGCAAACCGATGTGTATGCCGGACAAGTAGTGGGCGAACACAACAAGGAAAGCGATTTGGTGGTAAATGTAACGAAATCGAAAAAACTTACCAACGTGCGCGCGTCGGGAAGCGACGATAAAGCGCAATTGGCTCCGCCCATTATTTTTAGTTTGGAAGAGGCGCTGGAATACATCAAAGAAGATGAATACGTGGAGGTTACGCCAAAATCTATGCGCTTAAGGAAAATCCTGTTGGACGAGAACGAGCGCAAACGCGTTTCAAAAGCCAAGTCTTAGCCTTTTATCAATGCGATAAATTCTTCACGCGTTTTTTGTTCCCTGAAAACACCGGTGAAATCGGAAGTGGTGGTAATGGAGTTTTGCTTTTCCACGCCCCTCATTTGCATACACATGTGTTGCGCTTCGATAACAACCATCACTCCCATCGGATTCAGCGTATTTTGGATACATTCTTTAATTTGCGTAGTCAATCGTTCCTGAACCTGTAACCGTCTTGCAAAAACTTCCACCACGCGGGCAATTTTACTCAATCCTGTAATATACCCGTCGGGGATATAAGCTACGTGCGCTTTCCCGAAAAACGGGAGCATATGGTGTTCGCACAAAGAAAACAAATCGATGTCTTTTACAATCACCATTTGTCTGTAATTTTCTTTGAACAAGGCTGAGCGCAGAATTTCTTCGGGGTCTTGCCAATAACCTTTGGTAAGGTGCTGCACGGCTTTTGCTACGCGATCGGGCGTTTTTATAAGGCCTTCACGTCCGGCATCTTCGCCCAATAACGAGATCACTTCTTTCATGTGCCCCGATATGATGGATCGGTTTTTTTCCTGTTCTTCTGAAGACATCGGCAACTAATTTGGCTGAAGTTCCGAAACCGGAATTTTTACTTCATCAACAACAATATACATTTCTTTGCCGAAGGCAGGGAAGGCGCCTTTCATTGTTCTTAAGGCGGCGTTGGCATCTTCGCGGGATTTGAAATTTCCCACGCGCAATCGCCAGAAAGGAGAATCGAAACTTACGATGGTTTCATGTTCGGGAAACGCCGTGTTCACAAGCCCTTGTTTTTGATAAGCTTCGTTTTTGGATGTGCGTTGGTTGTTGCCGGAAAAAGCCTGGATTTTAAATCCCCGCATTTTTACGTACTGCACCGACCCGTCGCGGGTTGCATAAACCGTGCGTGGCGGAGCCATGCTTCGGCCCAAAATTTCTTTGATGTTCTCGTCTTCGTAAATTCTTACGGTTCCTTTACCGGGAGTATCTCTCATTAATTCATCGAGGATGGCTTTGTTGCTTGTTTGCGATGTTTGCGCATTTGCAGTTAAGCCTGCGGCGGCAAAGAAGAAAAGTATGATCGCTTTAAAAAATAGTTTCATAATTGTTGGTTATTTGGTGCAAAGGTAAGAATTACCGCAGATTTACGGATAAATCTGCGGTAAAATTCTGTTAATGTTTAAAACGCTTCGATGATCGGCATGAATTTATCGACTCCCAATGATGCGCCGCCAATCAATCCGCCGTCCACATCTTCGTTGGAGAATAATTCTTTTGCGTTGGAAGCGTTGCAACTGCCGCCGTAAAGAATGGATGTTTCATCGGCAACGGATTCGCCGTATTTTTCCGCCAGGGTTTTGCGGATGAAAGCGTGCATTTCTTGCGCTTGATCGGCTGTGGCGGTTTTTCCGGTACCTATTGCCCACACCGGCTCGTAAGCGAGTACGATCTTGGAAAAATCGGCTTCTGAAAGATCGAAAAGCGAAGCTTCTATTTGCGATTTAACTACGTTGAAATGATTTCCTGCTTCACGTTCTTCCAACACTTCGCCTATACAGAAAATTGGAGTGAGGTCATTCGCCAAAGCCAACAGCACTTTTTCTTTCAATATTTCGGGTGTTTCGTGATAGTAAGCGCGACGTTCGCTGTGCCCCAAGATCACATATTTTGCTCCGGTGGAAGCAACCATTTCGGCGGAAACTTCTCCGGTGTACGCGCCGGACGCTTTGTCGGCGCAATTTTGTGCCGCTACGCCTATTTTATTGGCATCAACTGCCTGCGCCACGCTTGCCAAGTGAATAAAAGGCGTTCCGATAACCACATCACAATTAACGTTTTTGCTTTTTAGCGCTTCGTTCAGTTCTTTTGCTAAATCCAATCCTTCTTGCAGGTTTTTATTCATTTTCCAGTTGCCTGCTACAATTTTTTTTCTCATATAACTTTATTTTGTATTAATCTTATCTCTTTGAATGTCATTTGTTTTGTTCAGTCTTTTTAAATCTGTGAGCTTAATTAAAATAAGCGGAATTAAAAATAACAGAATAATAACCGTAAAAGTTGTGTAAAAGTTTTTACGCGGTGATATTTTTTCTTCGAAATTATCGTTCTCTGACAATGCGGGAAGGCCGCCATCGTCCCATTTATTGATAACCGTGCCATTTTTGATAAGCATTAAACCCGGATTGGAACGTATCATGGTTTTGAGCACGCGTTCATCGGCGTGAGTAAAATTAAAACGGGCGTTGTGTTTTTTACTCCAATCTGAAAGGGCGCCGGATGGGGTGGAGGTTATACAATAAAATCCGTATCCGCGATTGGCGGCATACTCCGAAATAGATTCGAAATCGTTCAGATGCGTGAGGTTCATATCTTCCAACGAGTAGGCTATCATCAGAAAATTATAATTTTCATCGGACAACAAATGTTCGGTAATATCTCCTGCGCTAACCAAAGTTGCACCCGTGCTGTCAGTATTTAAAGCCTCAATCGCAAAATCTTCAATTTTGGGTTTCTCGCCTTCCGTTATCAGCCTTGTCTGCATATCCACATAAGTCCATGTGGAATCGTCCCAGGGATAATTATCTTCAGTAAATTCCTTCGACTCACCGTTTTTACTGTAAACGAAAATGTTTTCGAAAACATCGCCTTTGGCGGGATCAACATACATATTGGTTGGAATATGGGCGCCGATCTTAAAAGGGCGAAAATCGATAACCGGCAATTTTACCACGTTATAAACAGAAAAAACGATACCGAAAAGAAGGGAAAAAGCAGCAGCCATCCAAGCTGTTCTTTTTGAAAATAAAGGAGTTATTTGCTTCCAGTAGAGTAGTAAAATTACAGCGCAGGCGCTCAAGGCCACATTTTTATAAAAAGTTTCCCAATTTGAAATGATAAACGCATCGCCAAAACAACCGCAGTCTTTTACCGGATTTTTCAACGCTATCCACAGCGTGAGTGGCAGGAAAAATGCCATGAATAAAGCGGCGGCAATTACCGAAAGCTTTCGATAGATGCCGAGCAACACGAAAACCCCGATAAGGAATTCGGCTACGACCATGACAATGGCCGCCGGAAGCGACAAAGGAAAAAGTTCCGTGAGGTTAAAAGATATGAGATAATCCTGGATTTTGTAAGTGAATCCCAACGGATCGACCGCTTTTACGAATCCCGAAAAAAGAAAGGTTGCGCCAACAACCAGCCTGGATATTTCTACTAAAATTTTTGTTATCCTTTTCCCTCTCGCCATCTTCTATTCGCCAAAATGTAATTTAATCAGTCCGAATATCGCGTAATTTACCATGTCCATATAATTGGCGTCAATTCCTTCCGAAGCCAGTGTTTCTCCGTTATTGCTTTCTATTTCTTTGGTACGATGTATTTTCATCAGAATCAGGTCGGTGTATGAGCTAACGCGCATCAGGCGCCACGCTTCATCGTAATCGTGATTTTTATCGTACATCAATTTTTTCGCTTTTTCTATGTTCTGCTCATAAAGTTCTATGGCTTTATCCACAGAAATATCGATGTTTTCCGAAAATCCCAATTCGAGTTGTATCAATCCCATTATTCCATAATTGACTATTCCCACGAATTCCGAAAAAATGCCTTCGTTTACCTTTCTCTCTTTTTTTGTTTCGAGCGAGCGAATACGTTTTGCCTTGATCAGCATTTGATCGGTAATGGAAGGTGGGCGCATGATTCTCCAAGCCGGCCCGTAGTCGTGTAATTTTTTGATGTATAGTTCTTTGCAAATGGCAATTACTTCATCGAATTGACGATTGGTTGTACTCATTGGAATTGTTTGAAGATGTAGAGAACAAAGATAAACAAAAAAAGAAAAAGGCACAAATTGTGAAATTTGCACCTTTTTGGTATGTATTGTATGAAATGTTTATGTAACTCTTAACGATTTTCCCGGCCTTAGCGTGGTGCGGGAAGTAATGTTGTTTAAACTGCACAACCTGGAAACCGACACGCCGTATCTTTTGGCTATTTTGGTAAGAGAATCACCGCTTTTAACCCGATGATATTTTACTTTTCCATCTACGAATTTGTTGGATGACGATTTCGGCGCTTGATAATTGCTTCCGCTGCGGGATGCAATAGAAGAGCTGCTTTTGGAAGTTTTGTTGTAACTTCTGTTGGTAACGAGGTATTCGTCGCGATGACAAACTCTGTTGTTGAAATCGATAATGAAATTTGGATTGATGGGCTTGCCCAAGAAACGGGTCTCGAAATGCAAGTGCGGGCCCGTGGACCTGCCGGTATTACCGCCTAATCCGATGGGTTGGCCAGACATTACGAAATCGTTCTCATTCACCAAAAATTTGGATAAATGGCCGTAAACAGTTTCTAATCCGTTTATGTGGCGAACCACAACATATTTTCCGTAACCGCCTCTTTCGTATTGTTTTACCCTGATTTTACCGTCGAAAGCAGCATAAATGGTGTCCCCTACATTTACTTTTAGATCGATGCCGTAATGGTATCTGCGCCCTCCTCTTCTGCCGAAGTTGGAAGTCATTCTTCCTTCGTGGGGCATTGAAAAGTTAGTGAGGTCGACCATAAAAGAATCGGGGGCGTTTTTAACACTACCGTAGGCATTCACATAATTATTTCCCCACACACCGCCGTAAACGTCGTCCGCAGGTATCTCGCTTTTGTCGAAATCTCTTACAGCTTCTGCTTCGTCGAGAACCGACATGTTCATTTTTAGTTTAATACCATCGGCAAATAAGCCGGCATCGGCGCCTAAGCTTGAGCTGTGAAATTGTCTGTAAACAACTTCTGAGCGACTATTTGAATTTGATTTTTGTGAGAAAGCGTTTAAAGTGATAAACATTAAAACAATGGCTGCAATAACCTTGGTGTTTTGTAACAATTTTTTAATCTTCATGATTTAAAATAAAATTCTGATTTTTTACTCAATTAACTCTTGCAATTAATCTTCATCGTTCGCATAAATGTTCGGATACATTAACTGCGGGTAATTGTACATTTCGTCTTTGCTAAAAAACCTTTTTAGTTCGGCGGCTGCCGTTTCCTCAGAATCTGATGTATGAACTATGTTTTCTTGCACACTTACACTGTAATCTCCTCTAATTGTACCCGGTTGCGCGCTTCTACCGTTGGTAACTCCAGTCATTTTTCGCACGACTTCGATCGCATCCACACCCTTAAGCGCCATAACTATTACGGGGCTTGCCTGCATAGAACTCTTAATTCGACCGAAAAATGATTTACTTTTTAAGTGTGAATAATGTTCATCCAATAATTCATTCGTTAGATTCATCATCTTCATTCCTGTGATCTGAAGGCCTTTTTTTTCGAACCTCGAAATTACTTCTCCGATAAGTCCACGTTGGATTGCCGATGGTTTCAGAATTACTAACGTTTCTTGCATTGATATATTACAATTGTAAAGAAAAAGACTTTTTAATAATGATTTTTTTCCTTAATCGGTGCCAAAGTAAACCCTTTCTTTTTTTCTTGCCAAATTATCTATCAATTTATTTTGTTAAGGTAACTTGAAGAATTAAAAAAAATGATTATTTTTTACATGTAATATTTTGATAATCAATTGTTTTTTAATGTAACATGTTTTATAACATATTTTCCCTATTTTTTGATTTATTGATTTTTTTTAGCAAATATTTTCACCAAATGAAAATGTATAAAAAGTTGGTATTCAGAATAGTTTATTTTTTTTAACAACATGTAGGTAAAAATGGATAATGAACAAAACTGTAATAAATTTGTTTTGCGTACCTTTGCCAAAATTTGCGTTTAAATAGACTATTCCTTTAAAAGTTAAAGATTATCAGTGTAAAACAATGAGAAAGTATAAATTAATTCATATAATTACTGGTTGGGCAGTATTTGTTGTCGCGGCAGTTGTTTACTTGCTTACAATTGAGCCTACGGCAAGTTTTTGGGATTGCGGCGAATTTATCTCATCGGCCTATAAACTCGAGGTGGGGCATGCGCCCGGAGCTCCTATTTTTATGCTTGTGGGTAATTTATTTACACAATTCACTTCCGATCCATCGCAAGTGGCCAAAATGGTCAACGGCATGTCGGCCATAATGAGCGCATTCACCATCCTGTTCCTTTTCTGGACAATTACGCACTTGACCAGAAAACTCGTGCTGAAATCCGAAACCGATGAAATGTCGTTAGGCCAAGGGATCGCCGTTCTCGGCAGCGGGCTTGTAGGCGCTTTGGCTTATACTTTTTCCGATACATTTTGGTTTTCGGCTGTTGAAGGCGAGGTTTATGCTTTTTCATCGATGCTTACGGCATTGGTTTTCTGGTTGATCTTAAAATGGGAAGAAAACGCTCATAAACCCGATTCGGACAAATGGATCGTGCTTATAGCCTATATCATGGGATTGTCTATCGGCGTCCACTTATTAGGATTGCTTTGCATTCCTGCCATTGTAATGGTTTATTATTACAAAAAAACGGAAAATCCATCGTGGAAAGGCGGTTTATTAGCATTACTCTTGTCGTTCGGGTTGATTCTGGTTTTGATGTACGGCATTATTCCCGGATTTACGAAAGTGGGCGGCTGGTTCGAGCTTTTCTTTGTCAACACATTGGGATTGTCGTACAATTCGGGTGTTATCGTTTATATGATTTTGTTGATAGGCAGTGTTGCCTGGGCTTTGTTTGAAAATATATCGAGAAAAGGTAATGTAAAAAGAGCGCAACTCGCGTTTATTTTGAGTTTGGCTTTATCGGGGATTTTATTTATCGGAAGCAGCGTGTTGATGTGGATCGTGCTTATAGGCGTGGCCTTATACCTGGTATATGGAAGAAAGGTGCTGAATCCGAAAATTTTGAATCTCACGATGTCGAATTTGCTGGTTATTATTATCGGCTTTTCTGCTTACGCGCTTATTCCCATCCGTTCGGCGGCAAATCCTCCTCTCGATTTAAATTCTCCAGAAGATATTTTCTCTTTGGGTAGTTATCTCAATCGGGAGCAATATGGGCAAACACCTCTCGTTCACGGAACCACCTATGTTTCACAGATTGAACGCGATAATCAAGGAAATGCAATCGTAACCAAAGAGAAAAAAACCTACAACAGGGTAATCAAAACTTCCGCCGATCAAAAAGACAGGTACGAAATGACAAAAGTACCTACCTACAAATATACCAATACAATGCTGTTTCCGAGAATGCATTCCCATCCATCGAATCCGAATTTCGGAAATCATATCCAAGGATATGAAATTTGGGGTGGAGTAAATGACAGAAGTCAAAAACCCTCTTTTTTCCAGCATATCAAATTTCTCTTCGGTTATCAAATAAATTATATGTACTGGAGATATTTTATGTGGAATTTTTCCGGCAGGCAAAACGATACGCAAGGCGATGGCGGCATGACAAAAGGAAACTGGATTACCGGTATTCCCTTTATCGACAAAGCCATCGGCCTCGGGCCGCAGGATAATATTGCTCCCGATGTAGCCGACAGTAAAGGACGCAACAAATTCTACATGTTGCCGCTGATTCTCGGAATCATCGGTATCATATATCAGTTAAACTTGAAACAGAGAGGAAAACAAAGTTTTGTTATTGTTTTCTTGCTCTTTTTTATGACCGGTTTGGCCATCGTGCTCTATCTGAACCAAACGCCTTACGAACCGCGTGAAAGGGATTACGCCTACGCCGGCTCTTTTTATGCATTCTGCATTTGGATCGGGATGGGTGTTGCCGGCATAAGCCGTTTCCTGAAAAATTATGTTGAAAACAAAACGCTGGTCGCATCGGCTGCCACGCTTGCATCTTTACTTATTCCCATACAAATGGCAAGCCAAACCTGGGACGACCACGACCGTTCGGGGCGGACTTTGGCGCGAGATACCGGAATGAATTATTTGAGTTCCGTGGAACCGGGGGGAATTATTTTCACCAACGGCGACAATGATACTTATCCGCTATGGTATGTTCAGGAAACCGAAGGTTTCCGCACGGATGTGCGCGTTACCAATTTAAGCTTCTTGCAAACCGAATGGTATGTAGATCAGTTGGTGCGCCAGGCTTATGAATCGGAGCCGCTGCCGATCCATTGGGATCGGGTGAGATATTCGGGAGAAGCAGGATCGGTAGCTTATATTATTTCAAAAAACGATATTCAGAATGTCTTGCAGCAAAACAATATTCCTCCCATGTCGTACGGACAATATTATGACGTGAATGCCTATCGCGATACCATCTCTTTGAAGCAAACCATGGAAAACTTGCGCACCGGGCAAAACGCGAGCCCTAAAAACCCGTTCAGTACCGGAAATTTACAAATTGTTCCCGGAAGAGTATTGTCTTTAGATGTAGATACAACGCAGGTTGATTGGCAGGGGATGAATTCCAAGCCTGCCAATAAAATGTACCTTAGTTTGGGAGAAAAATCGGCTGTTAATCGGTTAGAACTCATGATGATGGAAATGCTCGCCAACACCAATGATAACAGCTGGAGAAGGCCATTATATTTCGCCACAACTGTGTCGAGAGATTTATACATGAATATGCAAGACAAAAATTTCTCGCTCACTGGGTTGGCTTATCAGGTTGTGCCGGGAATCCCTCAGAATCGAGCTGTAAATACGGAAAAGGCTTACGATAATATGATGAACAATTTCCGCTGGGGCGGTATCGATCAAAATCCCGATATTTACTTAGATGAAACAAGCCGCAGAATGGTTTCCACTTTCCGAATGTTCTTCAATCAGATGATAGAAGCGCTTTTGGATGAAGGTAAAAACGATAAAGCGCTTGCCGCATTAGATAAAATTACTACTATGCTTCCGGCCAAATCGGTTCCGTACACAAACGACGGAGTTTTATTCGCCAAATCGTATTATCAATTAAACGAAAAACAAAAAGCGGAAGAGCTTTTGACCGAAATTGAATCGAGAACGAAAAAGAACCTGGATTGGTATTATCGCCTGTCGCCCGAGCAAATGAGCAGGACTATGATCGACATTTATGCCAATATAAACCAAATGTTGCTTACAACTTCGGTTTATCAACAATACGACAGAGATAAATACAACAAAAACGTGGACGAGTTGATGAATTATGCTCAATCAAGCTACAACAACGGAGTTATTTATATCGGAGATTTAATTTTGAAAGAAATAACCGATGGTTCCATTCGCGGATTTTATATGGCGGGTGAGGATACAACGCATCAAACTTTAGAAGAGTCCACCATGAAACGTACGTTGCAAATGATGCAACAATACAGTCCACGTTTGTTGGAACAGTACAACAACCCACAACAATAATTAAATAAAACCATGAGGCTGTCTCAAAAGTAAAATATTGCTATCAAATTGTCATTCTGAATGGATCCGCCAACTGGCGGAGAAATGAAGAATCTAATTAGATTGACAATTATAGATGTTTCACTTCGTTCAACATGACAAAATGAAAGTGGTACTTACTTTTGAAACAGCTTCGTGATTTTTATATCTTGGAATGTTCATAGAGCAGCCGCCTCTTTTGTATCGAATTTTCTATCCCAATGCCGTTTGGAGGATTATCAAACCCGAAAGTAAAACAATTTTTCTTACTTTCGATGACGGCCCTATTCCGGAGGTTACGCCTTGGGTGCTTGATGTTTTAAAAAGCTCTGGCGTGAAAGCCACTTTCTTTTGTGTTGGCGAAAATGTAAGAAAATATCCCGAAATTTACCAAAACATTCTCACCGAAGGACACAAGACAGGGAATCACACGTTTAACCATTTGCAAGGATGGAAAAATACGCCTCGTTTTTTTCTGAATAATACCCGAAAAGCAGAGAAGTTGATTCATTCGCGTCTGTTTCGTCCGCCGCACGGACACATGACTTTTCCCCAACCTTTTTTTCTACAAAAAGCAGGATATAAAATTATTATGTGGGATGTTGTAACCCGAGATTACAGCAAATTTGTTTCTCCCGAAAAAACTTTCGAGAACGTAAAACGATACACCAGAAGCGGCTCCATTATTGTTTTCCACGATTCGCTCAAAGCCGAGAAAAACTTACGCTACGCGTTACCGAGATCTATTGAATGGTTGCTGGCGCAAGGATATAATTTTGAGGTGATTCCATAATTATACGCAATCTATTTTTTCACCCTGAATTAATGTATCAGCCACAGTTGCACTAACATAAAGAATAATGCATTTTTTTTACTATGCTACCCCCAAAAACCTGGACAATAAGTTAAGATATGCGACGAAAGAAAAAACATTATCTTTAACAAAAAAACTTATGTCCACAACAAGAAGAAAATTCAGCAAAGCATTCAAGACGAAAGTCGTTTAGAATCGTTAAAAGAGCGAGAGACGTTAGAAAGTCTCGCCAAGAAGTACGAACTTTTGCTCACGCAGATTTCGGCATGGAAAGCCCAAGCGTTACAAAATTTTGACCGGGTGTTTTCGGGCGATAAACCTGAAAAGAAAGAAAAACCGATAGATATAGAAAAGCTCTTTGAATGTTTACACAGATGGTTTATCTTTGTGAAAAGGTTTGGACGGGTACTTTCGGTTTTACAACCATGAACGCCCGCATCACTCTCTGAGCTATAAAACCCCCGGTGAGTGTTATTACGCTAAAGCAGCTTAAATGAATTGAAATAATAAAATCCAAAAACTATCTTAACTTTAAGAGAAAACAGTCCAATTAAGTGGGAGTACTATAATACAAGATGAAAAAAATAGAAAACATAGCATCTATATATAATCGTTATGTTGACGATTTGTACACCTATGCCATTTATCTCGGTTTCGAAAAAGAGATGGTTATGGATGCTATTCATGATGTATTTTGTAAATTTGCTGCTGATGAGAAAATACTACAGGATGTTTCAAACGTAAAATTCTATCTCTTCAAATCACTAAAAAACAGGTTGTATGATATCTATAAAACCCGAAAAGAATATATTGGATTATCCACTATTGATACGCAGGTAGTTCTCTTCAATATTCATGTAACCATTGAAGACAGGGACATGGCTATGGGAGGCGGACAAAGCGAACTAGCATTAAGAGGTGGTTTTTATCGTATCAACTATGACTATCAAGGCAAATATTTATTCGAAACCAACGGTCGATATGACGGCACATCACGTTTTCCAAGAGGCGATCGATTTGGTTTCTTTCCCTCTGTTTCTGCCGGATGGCGCATTAGCGAAGAGTTATTTTGGAAACCGATAAGACCCGTTGTTGACAATTTGAAATTAAGAGCATCATACGGAACATTGGGGAATCAGGCTACAGGTGGCAGATATATGTACATCCCAAGTTTAACCGGCGGAACATTGAATTATATTCTTGATGGAGAGAGAGCCAGATATATCAATCAATCGGGAGCTATTTCATAATGCTTCTTTAGTACCCTATAATCCAGCCCTATAAGTGTAATGTTTTTGTCCTGTCATTTATGTAGCGCTTATTGAGAATTAGCCTCTTTAACCCGTCGAATGCATTTTGACGGGTTGTTTTTTCTCTTCAAGTCTCAACTAATCCTTCCCCAATCAAATCTATTGCCGCCTAAGCGGCTTAATTGTTGCTTCAGGACTAAGTGATCATGATGTTCCAACATCGGGTCTTTTAGTATAACTTCTTCGGCAATTTCTCTGGCTTTGTAAAGAATATTGCTGTCGCGTACCAAATCCGATATTTTAAGGTTAAAAGCAATGCCGCTTTGCTGGGTTCCTTCTAAGTCGCCCGGGCCACGAAGCTTTAAATCCGCTTCCGCGATGACAAACCCGTCATTGGTTTCCGTCATGATTTCCATGCGTTTGCGCGTATCGGCAGATAATTCATAAGGAGTTATAAGCACGCAATACGATTGGTCGGCGCCTCGCCCTACACGTCCGCGTAACTGATGGAGTTGCGACAATCCGAAGCGCTGCGCGCTCTCGATTACCATAACCGACGCGTTGGGAACATTTACACCCACTTCAATAACAGTTGTAGATACCATAATTTGCGCTTTGTTGGTTATAAATTCATGCATCACGGTTTCTTTTTCCGCAGGTTTCATCCTGCCGTGCATTTTGGCGATTTTGAATTCAGGAAATGCCTCTTTTATGTGTAAATATCCTTCTTCCAAGTTTTTTAAATCGAGTGTCTCACTTTCTTCTATGAGCGGATAAACAATGTACGCTTGTCTTCCCGCTTTTATTTGCTCACGAATGAAAGAGTAAAGCGCACCGCGCTTTTTATCGAACCGGTACAGCGTTTGTATCGGTTTTCTTCCGGGAGGCAACTCATCGATTACCGATACGTCTAAATCACCATAAACGGTCATGGCAAGCGTGCGCGGAATGGGTGTAGCCGTCATGACCAGTACATGTGGCGGATGCTCGTTCTTCGACCACAATTTGGCGCGTTGCGCCACACCGAAACGGTGTTGTTCGTCAATTACCACAAAACCCAAGTTTTGGAATTGGACGGTTTCTTCTATCAGCGCGTGTGTCCCGATGAGGATATTTATTTCGCCGAGTTGCAGGGCTTCGTGAATTTTTTCGCGTTCTTTTTTCTTGGTTGAGCCGGTAAGCAGGGCAACTTTCACGTCCATATCCGAAAGCAAGCCGGAAAAAGTTTCCAGGTGCTGTGAAGCGAGAATTTCGGTGGGAGCCATCAAACAAGTTTGAAATCCGTTATCGATAGCTATCAGCATGCACATAAGCGCTACAAGTGTCTTTCCGCTTCCAACATCGCCTTGCAACAATCTATTCATTTGTTTTCCCGAAGCCGTGTCTTTCCGAATTTCCTTAATGACTCGTTTTTGGGCTTTGGTGAGTTCAAAAGGAAGGTGCTTTTCGTAAAACGAATTCAGGTTTTTACCGATTTTTTTAAAAATAAATCCGTTGAGTTTGGCATTCCTGTTGGCTGAATATTTTACGATATTTAATTGGATATAAAATAGTTCCTCAAATTTTAGCCGCGTTTCGGCATTCCGAAGTAAAATAGGATTTTTAGGGAAATGGATGTTTTCAATGGCATCGTGAAACGAAATAAGATGAGCGGCTTTTACAACATCAGCCGATATTGTTTCGGGCAGTGCACCCTTTACCATTCCCCAAGCGTTTTCGATTATTTTTTGTATCGCTTTGGAGTTCAAATAATGGTTTTTCATCTTCTCCGTGGTATTGTAATAAGCGTACAAGCCCGTTGGGCGATCATCTTCATTTACGTACAAATCAATATCGGGATGAGGAATGTTCCATCGGTTATTAAACATTGAAGGCCGACCGAAAATGATGTAATCTTGATTTAATTTGTATTTGTTTTCAACGAATTTTATTCCTTGAAACCAAACCAAATCTATAAAACCTGTGCCATCGGTAAAGTGCGCTACCAACCTTTTTTTTCTTCCTTCGCCAAAAGTCTCGAATGCAGTTATTCGTCCTTTTAGTTGAATGTAAAGCATGGAATTATCTATCTCATGCACATAATACATTCGGCTGCGATCGATATATCGATAAGGATAATAGCGCAGCAAGTCGCCTAAAGTAAATACATCGATTTCCTTATTCAGAATCTCGGCTCTCTTAGGCCCGACTCCGGGTACAAATTTTATATCTGTTTGAAGAATATTCACGGTTACAACAAAAAAATCATTATTTTTGCCTGATACAAATATAATATTTTTGCTCAAATTAAATTCAGTAAGTGTGAGAAATTCTTGTGGAAGTCAAGCAAGCATAATTTTCTTTCTACTCTTGTTGGTTCTTTCGTTTTCTACTTGTCAAAAAGAAATCTCACGAGTAGATGATTTCTGGGTCGAGTTCGCTACAGTCGTTAAAGTTACTGAAACAACCGCTTTTCAACTCGACAACAATAAAATACTTATCCCGAATGAACCCGAAAAACACAAATTTGACGCGGGAAAACGGGTGATAATGAGTTATTCCCCCTTGCGAAACGATACCGTCAAAATAAATTGGGTTACAGAGATCTTCACCGGCGAAATACAAATTCTTGATCCTCTAACGCCGCTTTATACCGATCCGATTTATATTCAAAGTATTTGGGTGGCGGGTAATTATCTGAATCTTATTTTTGAAGTTGAATACAACAGCCAATCGCATAGCATGGCATTATTACGAGACGCATCTAAAACACCCATTGAACTCTATTTAAGTTATTCCAGAAACAACGATCCGCGTGGTTACTCCAAGAAAACATACGCTTCTTTTTCTCTAATGCAGATGAAGTTGGAGGCTGGAGCAGAAGTGCCTTTTCAATTGTTTGTAAATACATACGACGGACTTCGCACTTTTAATTTTTCGTTGAAATAAAATGAGTGTTCTATCTTTTTATTTCCTTTACTTTCAAAAATTATAACGTATATTTGTTTTCCGAAAAAACAGCATACGCATGAAGTTAGAATCAGACAAATCGGTCATTAAAGCCCACGATATCACCCGCCTTCAGTTCCGCGACACACCGTTTGTGAAACTCATGAACAAGCGAATTTACAACGTTTTAATCGTTGCATCGCCATACGATATGTTTATTTTGGAAGATGACGGACGAGTGGATGAGCAAATATTTAACGAGTATGTGTCGCTTAACTTGCGTTATCCGCCGCGTTTTACGCAGGCTTCCACCAATAAAGAGGCGCTATCCGAACTAAAAAATAATCGTTACGAACTTGTCATTTGTATGCCCAATATGGATAGCAGCGATGTGTTTGAACTGGCAAAAGAAGTGAAAAAACACTCCACAATTCCCATTGTGCTGCTCACGCCATTCTCTAAATCGGTAACGCAAATGCTGGAAAAAGAAGACCTTACTGGAATCGATTATGTTTTTAGTTGGTTGGGTGACACCGATTTACTGCTTGCCATTATTAAACTGGTTGAAGACCGTATGAATGTAGAACACGATGTGAAAACCGTTGGTGTTCAAACAATTATGTTGGTGGAGGATTCGGTAAGATTCTATTCGGCTGCATTGCCGATGTTATTTAAATTTGTGTTATCGGAATCGAAAGAATTTTCGAAAGAAGCGCTGAACGATCACCTACGAATGCTTCGCATGCGTGGGCGTCCGAAAATTTTGCTCGCCCGAAATTATGAGGAAGCAGTCAACTATTACAAAAAATACGGAGACAATATGCTTGGTGTCCTCACCGATATTAGTTTCAACCGCGAAAAAAATAAGGATAAACTGGCGGGTGTGAAACTGGGCGAGTGGATTCGTGAACAAGACAAATATATTCCCATCATTTATGCGTCTTCGGAGTCCGAAAATCGAAAATATGCCGAAGAGGGAAGTAATAATTTCATCGATAAAAACTCCAAAACATTTCCGCAAGATCTCAGAAGAGCAATAAAAGACCGTCTCGGATTTGGCGATTTCATCATTAAAGCTCCCAATTCTAACGAGGAAATTTTTCGTATCAGGAATTTAAAAGAGTTGCAGATGAATATCCATAATATTCCCGATGACGCGCTATATCACCACTTGTCGAGAAACCATTTTTCGCGTTTTTTCTATTCGCGCGCCATGTTTCCTGTGGCTGAAATGCTGAAAAAGATCGATGTGACGGACTATGCGAATATGAACGAAGCCCGCGAGCTAATCTACGAAACCATCGTTCAATACCGACGCATGAAAAATACGGGTGTGGTGGCTGTTTTTGAGAAAGACCGTTTCGACCAATATTCAAATTTTGCCCGTATCGGTGAAGGTTCTATGGGTGGAAAAGGACGCGGATTGGCTTTTATCGGGCATATCGTAAAAACGCATTTGGAGCTCAACAACAACGAAAAATTTCCGGTTACAACACCAAAAACCGTGGTTCTGTGTACCGATATTTTCGATGAATTTATGGAGGCGAACAAATTGTATTCCATCGCTCTTTCCGACCGATCCGACGAAGATATACTGAAACATTTCTTGGCTTCTAAGTTGCCAAAACGTCTCGTGAGCGATTTTTTGGTGTTTTTTGATGCGATTAATTCGCCCATCGCTGTGCGCTCGTCGAGTTTGTTGGAAGATTCACAGTATCAACCATTTGCAGGCATCTACTCCACGTATATGATCCCGTATGTTAATGATAAATACGAAATGGTGCGCTTGTTGAGCAATGCCATCAAGGCTGTTTATGCCTCGGTCTTTTATCACGATAGTAAGGCTTATATGGCCGCCACGCAAAATCTGATAGATCAGGAAAAAATGGCCATTGTAATGCAGGAATTGGTCGGCGCCGAATATGGGGACTATTTTTATCCTGCCATTTCGGGTGTTGCACGCTCTATTAATTATTATCCCATCGGCAACGAAAAAAATGAAGACGGCATCGTAAACATGTCTATGGGTTTGGGTAAATATGTGATGGATGGCAATATGGGCTTGCGTTTTTCTCCGTTGCATCCATCAAATATCCTGCAGTTAAGCACGCTCGATTTCGCGTTGAAAGATACGCAAACGCAGTTTTTTGCGCTTGATATGAATTCCATTTCCAAAGATTTCACTACAGATGATAGTTTTAATTTGGTTAAACTTAGGCTGAAAGAAGCCGAACAAAATGGTCCCCTCCGGTTTCTTGCATCAACGTATGATCCTCAGGATCAGATTATCCGAGAAGGGTTTTATGAAGGAGGACGGAAAATTGTTTCGTTTTCGAATATCTTGCAACACGATATGTTCCCGCTTGCCGAAACGCTCAATAAAGTGCTCAAAGTAGGGCAGCAGGAGATGGGGCGGCCGGTAGAAATCGAGTTTGCGGTAGATATCAGGGATCAGGAATACGGAGCCCTCTATGTACTGCAAATCCGCCCCATTGTGGATAGCAAGGAAGTTATACAGGAAAATCTGAAAAAAGTTGATCCGAACGAAACCATTTTATATTCGAAAAACGCGCTTGGGAACGGAATTTCGACCGATGTTTTCGATGTAGTTTACGTGAAAACCTCATCGTTCAACGCTTCCAACAATCCCAAAGTTGCGCGGGAGATAGAAAATATTAATAAAAAATTCAGCGAAAAGAATGAATATTATGTTCTCGTAGGCCCCGGGCGTTGGGGTTCGGCCGATCAATGGCTCGGTATTCCGGTAAAATGGGCGCATATTACAAACGCGCGCGTTATCGTTGAATCGGGATTGGAAAACTATCGAATAGAACCGAGTCAGGGAACACATTTCTTTCAGAATTTAACATCGTTTGGCGTGGGCTATTTCACAATCAATCCTTTCCTCGAAGAAGGCGGCTCCTTTGATGAGGAGTTTCTGAATTTGCAACCTGCAGTTTTCGAGACTGATTTCATTCGTCATGTACATTTCGATAAACCGCTGGTTATTAAAATAAACGGAAAAAAGAAAATGGGTGTGGTGATGAAGCCGTAGAAGTTTGCACCTGTCTTTATAAATAATTTAAACAGTATTCTATTCGGGATACTGTTTTTTATCTTACCGGTAATTTGTTGAATTACAAAGTGTATAAATTAAAATCACCCATCGCTCTGTATTTTTCTTTGGTTAAACATTCTTAAAACTAACTGTCGCTTGCAACGTTTAAGTCAGTTGAAACATCATTTTATTTGAACGGCGAAAAATGAATTTCGAAATAAGGCAGCCACTGTTTTTCGTTGTTCAAATAAAATATCAAATAAACCACAATTTAAAAATGTTTCAACGTATGAAAAAGCTAAGTTCTTTATTGAGTGTACTCCTTGCAGTAGTTCTTTTTGTTTCTTGCGAAAAAGATGAACCTACTCCTAAATTAACATTCACTCCTACGACGGCAGAGGTGAAAACTACAGAAAATGTTACCGTAAAAGTTAATGGCGGCACCGCTCCTTTCACGGTAAAAGAAGCAGATAAAACCATCGCCACTGCCGCTGCAACCTCAACAACGAGCAGTGACATAAAAGTGACGGGCGTTAAAGAAGGACAAACTTCTGTTACGGTTACCGATAAAAATGGCCGTAAAGGCACGTTTACGATAAAAGTGACCAAAAAGGCCTCGTAAAGTCCTGAAAATAGAGCTAAGTATAGTCGTCGGCATGTGGTTTTCGAACTACATGCCGATTTTTACGTTCTTTGCGCTACTTTTTCAATTTATTGCTGAAAACAAAACACATAAACCGCTTGTTTAAACTACATCGTGAAAAAATTGGACTAATTTTATGGAATTCTCCGGATTTTGTCATCCAATAAGCAGAACTGAAAACAAATTCATTATGAAAAAAATATTCTTAATTGTGATTGCTCTAACGGGTATCATGATAGTAAACGCACAAAATAGATCATCTATGAATTACGACCAACAATGGAAAACAGTAGCGGATTTAGAAAAAAAATCGTTGCCGAAATCGGCTTCTGAAGAAGTAAATAATATCTTGCAAAAAGCCATTACCGATAAAAACAGCCCGCAAGTGATTAAAGCGTTAATCCACCAAGGGAAATACGATTTGGCGTTGGATGCAGAAAATGATACACTTATTTTCCGAAATCTCAACGATATGTTGGAGAAAAGCAAAGATGTGGTAGAAAAATCCGTACTGCACTCAATGTTGGGCGAATTGTATTTGCAATATTACCAAAAAGATCAATGGCAAATAAATCAACGTACTGCGTTGAGCGGTTTCGTGCCCGCGGATATGAAAGAGTGGACGAAAAATATCTTTTACGACAAAGTGGTTGAGCATCTCAATGCTTCCATTGCTCCGCAGCGCGAACTGCTGAACACGAATGTGGATAAATATGCTCCGGTGGTAACTTTAGGCAAAGATTCGCGCCGGTTTTATCCTACAATGTATGATTTTTTAGCACGTCGCGCAATCGAATTTTTTAGTCAGATGGAAACCGACGAAGATTTGACCCGCTCACTGGCGAAGAAAAACATCGCTCCAAAATCTCTTTTTGCTCCCGCAAACGAGTTTATTCAATTGAATTTTAACCCACAACCCGATGAATATAATTTATGGGCGTTGGAAACATATCGCACATTTATCGCTTCGCTTTTAGAACGAAAAATGGATCAATCCGTTGTGCTGACTGAACTTGATAAATTGGATTATTTATCGCGTCTTAACAACGCGCACCAAACGAACGCGTTACCATCGCTTGAAACGATGCTTAGAAAATGGGAGAATCAAGATTTCAGCGTGGAAATCATCGATAAAATGGCCGATTTCTATCTGCAGAAAATCGGTGAACTTCCCGAACAAGACACACTGAAAAGAGAAACGCAAACCAAAAAACTCTACGATTTACTACAAAAAATCGTTCGCCAATTTCCTAAATACGAACGCATTTCCGTTATCGAAAACCGGCTTTCACAACTTACTCACCCCGAATTTTCTGCTTCGGGCAACAATACATTTGCACCGTCAGGCAAAAAGAAAATTGCCGTTACTTACAAGAATCTCAATCGCCTGACAGCGAAATTATATAAATTATCATCGCCAACATCAATAATAGAAAAATCATACGGTGCTTACAGAAGCAAACCTGAGCAAAAAACGTTCGTAAAAGACATCATTTTCCCACTTCCCGCCAAAGCGCCGTATTTGCAGGGCAAAACCGATGTGGAAATCGATATAAATGAGTACGGCGCCTATAAATTGGAATTTGATTATCCCGGCAAAAACACGTCGGAAGAAAATCGTCAGGGCGATTATTATTTTTCCGTTTCCGATTTGGGCGCTTTCTCACGCTCATCCGCAAAAAATACGTATGAATTTTTCGTGGTAAACCGCGTGAGCGGAGTGCCCGTGAAAAATGCCAAAATAAATATCTTTAAAAGGACTTACACGGCGAATGATTACAAATTTAATTTAGCGGAAACCATTGCTACAAACGATTTAGGGCTTGCCGTGTACGTTATCATAAATGAAAATAACGCCCGAAACGTTAATCGGGATTTATTTTATCAAGCCGTTTCTGGCACTGATTCGGGTTCATCGCTGACCTCGCTTCCATATTCATATTACGAGTATTCCGATAGAAGTCCCGATACGCGCGAAACCATTGCTGTTTTTACCGATAGAAGCTTGTATCGTCCGGGTCAAACGGTCTATTTCAAAGGAATTTTTACGTCTAGTGTCAATGAAAAGTCAGAAATTCTGACGGATAGATCCATTGAGTTTAATTTACACGATACCAATGCCAATCTTATTTCAAGCCAAACATTAAGAACCAATGAGTTTGGTTCCGTGTCGGGCGAATTTGTGCTGCCGCAAGGATTATTGCCGGGAAATTTTGTGATAACCACCAAGTGGGGAACAACGCATTTTAAAGTTGAAGAATACAAACGCCCCACGTTTGAAGTGTCGTTCGATAAAATTGAGAAAACCTATAAATTCGGCGAAGAAATCACGCTGAAAGGCAAAGCCGAAAATTACTCGGGTGTGAAACTGCAAAACGCTTCGGTAAATTATCGCATCACGCGTCAGCAATCGTGGTGGTGGCGATGGGGCGGGCCGCCCGAACATTTCGCTGAAGGCGTTATTACGACCGATGAAAACGGGGAATTTGAAATAAAATTCACGCCCGAAAAATCGGACAGCCAAGGGCGGCACATTTACACTTTTGCCGTGGAAGCCACTGTAACCGATGTAAATGGCGAAACACAAACCGGAAATTACGGTATTACGGTGGGCGATGTTTCGATGATTTTGAATATTGAAATGCCGGATAAGTTGGAGAAAAGTTCGGAAGAAAAAATTGTCGTTACCGCCAAAAATCTCGATGGGAACGATATTCCCGCTTCGGGAACGTATCAGATTTTCTCGCTTCACGAAAACGATTCTATTAATACGCAAGCGGCGCAAGGAAATTTCACAACCGGAGAGCAACAAGAACTGAAAGAGCAGTTAAGAAACTTGCCGTCGGCGAAATACCGCATTAAACTCCAATCGAAAGACGACCGCGGAAACACGGTGGAAGCCGAAAAAGATGTTATCGTGTTTTCGTATTCCGATAAACGTCCGCCCATTAAAACCAATGAGTGGTTTGTGGTGAAAAACGGCACGTTTTCAGATAAAAAATCTGCTGAAGTATTGTTCGGGACTTCCGATAATGTGAATGTTCTATACGAATTATGGCAGCAAAACACGCTGTTGGAACGCAAATGGCTCACGCTGAATAATGAAAACCGATTGTTTTCTTTTCCGTATAAATCGGAATATAAAGACGGTGTTACGTTGATGCTTACGCACGTGAAGAACGAAAAATTCTACTCACAAACCGTTAATATTCTTCCCGATAAAGAAGTAAAAGATTTAAAGGTAAAGTTGGATGTTTTCCGCGATAAAATTCGTCCCGGAACCAATGAAGAGTGGCGGATTTCGATATCCGATCCTACAAGGAAACCTGCATTAGCAGAAGTATTGGCGGGAATGTACGATTTCTCGTTAGATCAAATTTTCGCCGCACCGAAATGGAACCTGCAATTGCCGTCTTTCCTCGGATATTTTTCAAGGACGGGATTTAATAGAGATTTTTCGTTCAATCAACAGATGATTAACGGTTACATTCACTCACCGATGAAAAACGTAAATTCGTTTGAATTCGACCGTTTTAATTGGTTCGATTTTTCGCTGTATTATTATGGTAGAATGATGATACGGGGAGCAAAATCTCTTGATAGCCGTGCTGAAGTTTTTGCTTTGAATGAATCTGCTGATTTGGATGAAGTTGTGGTAGTTGGTTATGGGACGCAGAAAAAAGAACTTATTGCAGGAGCAGCACAAGCGGTAACTTCAGAAGAGAAAACTGAAATCATTTTTGAAGATGCTGCCCCTTCACTGCAACAACAACAATCTCCCCAAATCCGCCGCAATTTCTCCGAAACCGCATTCTTTTTCCCGCAATTGCGTACCAACGACAAAGGCGAAACCCAAATTGCCTTCACCGTTCCCGAAAGCAATACCCGATGGCGTTTCCGCCTTTTGGCGCACGATAAAAACCTAAATGTCGGTCAAGCCGAAGCATTTACCACCTCGCAAAAAGAATTGATGGTTACGCCCAATATGCCGCGATTCCTTCGCCACGGCGACCGGACGAGCATTTCCACCAAAATTTCCAACCTTTCGGAAGGTGCGGTGAGCGGAAACGTGCGTGTCGAGTTTTTCAATCCGGTAACGGAAGAAACAGTGAGCGGAATTTCAATAGAAAACCAATCACAACCGTTTTCATTAGCGCAAAATGCCTCTTCCGATGCTTCGTGGACTTTTGTTGTTCCCGATAATATCGATATGCTCGGTGTGCGGATTATCGCGCAAAGTGAATCATTTAGCGACGGCGAACAGCACGCACTCGTGGTGCTTCCCAACAAAATGCTCGTTACCGAAACGTTGCGGATGGACGTGAACGGCAACCAAACCAAATCGTTCACAATGGACAGGTTAGCGCAAAACGCATCGCCTACGGCGCAAAATTATCGGCTTACGTTGGAATTTACGTCCAATCCCGCTTGGTACGCTGTGCAGGCATTGCCCGTGTTGAGCGCTCCCGATCACGACAACGCCGTTTCGTGGTTCGCTTCGTATTACGCCAACACGCTCGGCGCGCATGTAGGCAAGGCGTATCCCAAAGTTTCGACAATGATTGAAGCGTGGAAAAAACAAGGCGGAACAAAAGAAACATTGCTTTCTAATCTCGAAAAAAATCAGGAACTGAAAACCGTTCTGTTGGAAGAAACACCGTGGGTGTTGGAAGCAAAAAACGAATCGGAGCAAAAAGAAAAACTCGCTTTGCTGTTCGATTTAAACCGGTCGCAGAATCTCACGCGTCAGGCCATTGACAAACTCAAAGAGTTACAAACGTCGCAAGGCGGATGGAGTTGGTTTAAAGGCTTTTATCCGAACGCGGGAATTACGCATTATATTTTATATGGATTCAATCAGTTGAAGGAATTAGAAGCTGTTTCGTTCACTAATGAAGTGCAGGCGATGCAGCAGAAAGCCGTTGCTTACGCCGATGCCGAAGCGTTGCGCCGTTTTGAGCAACTGAAACGATACAACAAAGATTGGCGCAATATGAAATCCATTTCGTCGTTCGATTTGGAATATTTGTACGTCCGTTCGGCATACACACAATATCCGTTGAGTGGCGAAGCCAAAGCGATGGCGGATTTTTACACGTCTGTTATGGAGAAAAATTGGACGCAGTTCGGTTTGTACGAACGTTCGCTTATCGCTGTGCTGATGCAGAAAAACGGGAAACAGAACATTGTGCAGGATATATTGAAATCGTATCGTGAGCACGCCACCGTTTCCGATGAGATGGGAATGTATTGGGCGAACAACCGCGCGCACGTGTTTATGTCACAATCGGCCACATCGGTGCATACGTTTATAATGGATGCTTTCCGCGTGAGCGGCGCGTCGGCAACCGAAATGGACAATATGAAACGTTGGTTGCTAAAGCAAAAACAGACGCAATTGTGGGAAAGCACGCACGCCACAGCCGATGCGGTTTACGCATTGCTTAGCACGGGAAGCGATTGGTTCGCCGGAGAAGGAAAAACCGAAATAACGCTCGGTGGGAAAACCGTTGAACCCGAAAGCACAGAATTGGGAACAGGCTACATCAAAGAGTCTTGGAACCGCACCGAAATTCGCCCTGAAATGGGCAACGTAACCGTTTCGCACAACAGAAATGCACCCGCTTGGGGAGCGCTATATTGGCAATATTTTGAAGAATTGGACAAGATTACGAAAACCAACGCGTCGCTCGATGTGGAAAAATTGTTGTTCGTGGAAGAAACCGATGGATCGGGTAAAAAATTGGTTCCGGTAACGGAAAATCGTCCGTTAAAAATAGGTGATAAAGTGATCGTTCGCCTGACCGTACGTACCGACCGCGATTTGGAATTTGTGCATCTGAAAGATATGCGTGCCGCCGCTTTCGAACCTGTGGAACAGCTTTCGGGCACGAAATGGCAAGGCGGAACCATTTATTATCAAACATCGAAAGATGCATCAACCAATTTCTATTTCGATACGCTTCCGCGTGGAACGTACGTTTTCGAATACGGCGTTTTCGTTACCCGAACGGGCGATTATTCCAATGGAATCACCACCATTCAATGTTTATATGCACCGGAATTTACATCGCACACGGCAGGAATTCGGGTAAAAGTGAATGAGTAAAATTTGCTCATATCGTGAAAATAACGTTAAATGTGGAGCAATTTTTAAACGAAATGGTTACTTTTGTGTCATTAAATACAGGCTGAATTTCAAAAATATGAATACTATAACAATAAAGCTTCCATCGTCTTTAGATACAACGCTGTTTGACCCGTCGGTTTATTTAGCGGCTAAACTGTATGAAGATGGTATCTTGTCTGCCGGACAAGCTGCCGAGATGGTTGGTTTATCAAAACGTACGTTCATCGAAATGTTAGGCCGTTATGGTGTATCGCTTTTTAGCACATCTGTAAAAGATTTGGAAAAAGATATTGCCAATGCCTGAAAATATAGTTATCGCAGATACAAGTTGTTTGATAGCATTGGCCAATATTAAGGCGTTGCATTTGTTGAAGGATTTATACTCCAATATTTTCATTACGCCTGAAATCGCAAGAGAATTTGACGAGATTATTCCCGGATGGATTCTCGTAGAAGAAGTGGCTAATAAAAACTACTTGCAGATATTGGCAACAAGATTGGATATAGGTGAAGCATCGGCGATTGCGTTGGCAATGGAGAAACGTAATGTTTTATTGATACTTGACGATTTGAAAGGACGAAAAGAAGCCGAAAAATTAGGTTTTGCCATTACGGGGACATTAGGCATTCTTTTTAAAGCTAAAAGAGAAAATATTATCGAATCAATAAAGCCGTATCTTAATAGTTTAAAAACAGTTGGTTTTAGAATTTCTTCGGAACTTGAAACGAACATTTTGCAACGTAGTGGAGAAAAATAATATAATGTAAGTTTTGATTCAAACTATTGTACTAATTTTGTGTCGAAAAAAATAAATATAAGAGAATAATCAAATAACATATAATAATGAAAAAATTAAGTTTTATCTTACTATTCAGTATTTTATTGAGCGGTGTTGCTTTCGCTCAATCTAAGCCCGAAGCCAAGTTCACAAAAAAAGAACATAATTTCGGAACCATAAAAGAAGAGATAGGTTCTGTTGCCACTCAGTTCGAGTTTACCAACATCGGAAAAAGTCCGCTCATTATACAACGTGTATCTGCATCGTGCGGTTGTACTACGCCGAGCTACACGCGCGAACCGATTTTGCCGGGTAAAAAAGGAAAAATTGATGTGAAGTATTCAACCATTGCCCGTCCGGGAAACTTCAACAAAACCATTACGGTGTACACTAATGTTCCCGATACGGTTTACGTGCTCTCAATAAAAGGAAACGTTACGCCAAGGAAATAAAAAATCGGTTTACGATTGATAATGCAAACCGAATAAAGTATCTTTGCGGAAAGAACTTTATTCGGTTTTTTATTTTTTAAACAATGAATCAGCATCCCGAAAACGACCCCCAATACATTGGTTTAAACGTAAATAAAGGTGTAGCGCAGCCGCCAAGTGTAAATCCATATCTGAAGAAACGAACAAGGCGTTCTTTTTCGGTAAACGAATACGTGGATGGTATTTTGGCGGGAAACATTACAATGCTAAGTCAGGCGGTAACATTGGTGGAAAGTTCCAAACCCGAACATCAGGATACGGCTCAAGCCATAATAGAAAAGTGTTTGCCCCATTCTGGCAACTCCATTCGCGTGGGTATCACGGGCGTTCCGGGGGCGGGAAAAAGCACGTCGATAGACGCTTTTGGAATGTATTTGCTTGAGCAGGGACAAAAATTGGCGGTTTTGGCCATCGACCCATCGAGCGAACGCTCCAAAGGGAGTATCTTGGGCGATAAAACGCGAATGGAAAAACTTTCCGTAGAGAAAAACGCGTTCATTCGCCCTTCGCCTTCGGCGGGATCGTTGGGCGGTGTAGCTCGTAAAACGCGGGAAATTATTGTGTTGTGCGAAGCTGCGGGGTTCGATTACGTTTTTGTGGAAACCGTCGGGGTGGGGCAGTCGGAAACGGCAGTACATTCCATGGTGGACTTTTTTCTGCTCATTCAGCTTGCCGGAACAGGCGATGAGCTGCAGGGAATCAAACGCGGAATTATGGAAATGGCGGATGGCATTGTCATCAACAAAGCCGACGGCGATAACATTGAAAAAGCCAAAATGGCACAGCGTCATTTTGCCAACGCGTTGCATCTATTTCCGCTTCCCGAATCGGGATGGACGCCTGAAGTGCTTACCTATTCAGGATACTATGCCCTCGGCATTCACGAAGTGTGGGATATGATCCATCGCTATATCGATTTTGTGAAAGAAAACGGCTTTTTCTTGCGCAAACGCAATGAGCAATCGAGTTATTGGATGTACGAAACCATCAACGAACGCTTGCGAAACGACTTTTATCATAATCCGGTTATCGGTAAAATGTTGCATCGATTGGAAAAAGAAGTATTATCGGCTAAAAAAAGTTCTTTTATCGCGGCTAAGGAAGCGTTGGATGAGTATTATTTACAGAGCCAAGAACAAAGAACAAAGACAGACGATAAAAGACTATAAGACGGTTAGACTTTTGTTGATTTTCAGAATTGCGTTAAAATGAAACCAAGAAGCAACATCGGGTGGTTAATGTATCGGTTCTTGACTCTTTTGTCTTGAATCTCTTTATCCTTCTCCCATATTATGAAAAACATTTTGCACGTCTTCGTCTTCTTCAAATTTTTCGAGTAATTTTTCAATTTGTGCGCGTTGCTCAGTATCTAATGATTTGGTGTCGTGAGGAATGCGTTCAAATTCGGCCGAATGGATTTCGAAACCGTTTCCTTCGAGATACGATTGAATATCGGAGTATGATTTAAATTCGCCGTAAAGAATAATATCGCCTTCGTCTTCTTCCACTTCATCCACGCCGTAATCGATGAGCTCCAACTCCAAATCTTCCAACGAAACGCCTTCTTTTTCACCAATTTTAAATACACATTTATGATCAAACAAAAACTCCAGGCTGCCCGATGTTCCGAGTGAGCCTCCGTGTTTGTTAAAGTAACTGCGTACGTTTGCCACGGTGCGAGTGGGGTTGTCGGTAGCGGTTTCCACCACAATGGCAATGCCGAAAGGACCGTAGCCTTCGTACACCATTTCCTTGTAATCCGAAACGTCTTTGTCGGTCGCTTTTTTAATGGCGCGTTCCACGTTTTCTTTTGGCATATTCTCTTTCTTCGCTTGTTGAACGAGAACGCGTAGGCGTGGGTTTGTATCAGGATCGGGGCCACTTTCGCGAGCGGCAATGGTTATTTGTTTTCCTAATTTTGTGAACACGCGGGCCATATTTCCCCAACGTTTCAGCTTAGTCGCTTTTCTGTATTCAAATGCTCTTCCCATATCTTTTGGCTGTTGGCTAGTAGCGGTTTGCTTTTAGTGTTATTGTAGTTGTACTTATTATCTTTATCGCAATTGCGCGTTTAACTCTTTCTGTAAATTATGATGAATTTTTTGCATCACGGCATCAATTTGTTTGTCGTTGAGCGTTTTTTCAGTGTCTTGTAAAACGAAATTTACCGCGTACGATTTTTTGCCTTCGGGCAGATTCTTTCCTTCATACACATCGAAGAGAGACACTTCCTTTAGTAGCTTCCGTTCCGATTTCCGGGCAATATCTTCAATTTGCGCAAAGGTAATATTTTTGTCGATGAGCAAAGCCAAATCGCGGCTCACCGACGGAAATTTGGAAATTTCGGAGAATTGAACCGATTTTTTTGCCGTTTCTTTCAGAAGCGTATCCCAATTCATTTCCGTATAAAAAACATCGGTGTCAATATCAAATGCTTTGCATATTTTCGCGGAAACAATGCCAAACGTGCCAATTTGTTTTTTATGTGTGCGAATGTTCATCGCCACATCGAACAAACTGTTGGAAACGCGTTCGAAAATAAGCTGATTGCTCGAAAAACCAAGTCGGGAAACCAGATTTTCGATATGTGCTTTCAACTCAAAAACAGTGCTTTTGGCTTCGGGTGTCGCCCAATTTTTATGCGTACGGTTTCCGCACATCCACATCGCGATATGCGACTCTTCGGAATATTCCGCGAGTATTTTTTCGCTGTTTTTTCGTTCCGCATCATAGAAATAGCAATTGCCAAATTCGTAAAAACGCAAATCGGTATGTTTGCGGTTGCGGTTGTAGGCAATGCTTTCCAATCCTCCATAAAGGAGCGTTTGACGCATCACGCCCAAATCGTTGCTGAGCGGATTGAGCAACGCCACGCAACTCTTTAAAGGGAATGTTTCGTTATTTTCGTAATACGCGCGTTTGGTGAGCGAGTTGGTCATTATTTCGCCAAATCCGTTGGCGGTTAGCTGCTCTGAAACAAGTGTTTGCAGCTTGTGCTTACGGTCGGTTGGCGTTTGATATGAAAGACTCGATTGTAACGTGCTGCCAATTTCCACGTTATTATATCCGTAAATGCGTAAAATATCTTCAATAACGTCCACATCGCGCAGCACATCAACCCGATAGGTGGGGATGCGGAGTATTAAACCGCTTTCGGTTTCATTCTCAATTTCTATTTCGAGACTTTTGAGAATGCTTTTTACTGTTTCCTTCGGAATTTCTTTTCCGATAAGTAGATTGGTTTTTTCGTAAGAGAGTTCTACGCGAGGTTTTTCGATCACAGACGGATAAATGTCCTTCATATCGCCCTCAATTATGCCGCCGGCCAATTCCTTTACGAGCAGCGCGGCGCGTTTCAGTACGTATACCGTGTTGTTGGGATCGGCACCACGTTCGAAACGGAAAGATGAATCGGTATTTAATCCGTGTCTGCGAGCCGTTTTTCTAACCCACGTAGGGTTGAAATAGGCCGACTCTAAGAAAATATCTTTTGTTTGCTCGGTAACGCCCGATTGCAATCCGCCGAATACACCGGCAATGCACATTCCTTCTGTGGAATTGCAAATCATAAGGTCATTTTCGTTCAGTTCGCGTTCTTGTTCATCAAGAGTTGTGAATTTTGTTTTTTCAGGCAATGTGCGCACGACCACTTTATTGCCGCTAATATAATCGGCATCAAAAGCGTGTAGCGGATGTCCGGTCTCGTGAAGCACGAAATTGGTAATATCCACAATGTTGTTTATCGGTCGTAGCCCAATAAGCAAAAGTTTATTTTTTAGCCAATCGGGACTTTCTTTCACGGTTACGCCGCGAATGGTTAACCCTGAATAGCGTGGGCAGGCTTCGGTGTTTTCAACAAATACATCAATTCCGCCTTCTTTTTTATCGATACAAAATCCATCAACTGAGGGTTTTGTAAGTGTATATGGCTTTCCCGCTTGTTGTAGATAGGCGGCCAAATCGCGTGCCACGCCAAAGTGCGAAGTGGCATCTACGCGGTTGGGTGTAATATCTACTTCCAACACAAAATCGCTTTTTACGTTGTAATACTCTTTGGCGGGAGTACCTACTTTTGCATCGGCGGGAAGTACGATGATTCCGTCGTGCGAGGTGCCAATGCCAATTTCGTCTTCGGCGCAAATCATTCCGAAGGATTCTTCGCCGCGTATTTTGGAGCGTTTAATGGTAAACTCGTCGTCACCCGAATACAATTTTGTGCCAACGGTTGCCACCACCACTTTTTGTCCGGCAGCTACGTTGGGCGCGCCGCAAACAATTTTAAGCGGTTCGCCGCCATCGCCAACGTTTACGGTTGTTAGGTGCAAGTGGTCGGAGTTGGGATGGTTTTCGCACGTGAGTACTTCGCCGATAAACAATCCTTCTAATCCGCCGCGTATGGTTTGAATTTCGTCCACACTTCCCGTTTCCAACCCGATGGATGTGAGCGCATCGGCGGTTTCCTGCGGCGATAAATTGAATGTAATGTATTCTTTAAGCCAATTGTATGAAATATTCATTTGTAATATATAAGTTGTTGCATCATTTTGAACGTATTGAAGAATCTAAACTTGTTTTTAGATTTTTCGTTTCACTCAAAATGACAGCCGGAATTTTTCTTTTTGAAAACGGCTCAAAATTACAAAAAAACAGTGGAATAAGGAAAAAAGAAAGATTGTTTTAGGCGTTACTCGTCTTCTAAGGGTAAAAAATTCCACTTTTCCGCATTTGGGACAAACGTATATGTCGAATGTTTTGCGGTTGGTAAAATTTCTTTTCATAAGTTGTGAAATTTCACAAAGTTAAAAACCGTGCGAAAACTTCTTTCGCACGGTTAAATTTTTCACGCGGCGATGAAAAAATTGCCGCGGAGCACTATTTTTGCGTTAGGCGCTTAAGATTTTAATATCCTCTAATCGCTTTAATTCCCGGGAGAACTTTTCCTTCGATAAACTCAAGCAATGCGCCGCCACCGGTTGAAACGTAAGACATTTCGTCGGCTTGCCCGAATTTGTTAACGGCTGCTACGGAGTCGCCACCTCCGATAAGCGAGAAGGCGCCTTTTTTAGTAGCTTCTACAATTGCTTCGGAAACGGAGCGTGAGCCTTTGTCGAAATTATCGAATTCGAATACGCCAACAGGGCCGTTCCACAAAATGGTTTTGGAGTTTTTGATTACTTCGGCGAAAGCTTTCTCCGATTCGGGGCCAATATCAAGTCCTTCCCAACCATCGGGGATTTCTTTAACCGATGCAAAGTCGGTTTTTGCATCGTTGCTGAAACTATCGGCAATTTTGGCATCGTTAGCGAGAACGAGGTTCACGCCTTTTTCCTGAGCTAAATCCACAATTTCCTGCGCAAGGGTTAATTTATCGTCTTCCACAATAGAATCTCCGATTTTTCCGCCGGCCGCTTTCGCAAAAGTGTAAGTCATGCCTCCGGCAAGGATCAAATTATCTACTTTATCCAATAAGTTTTTGATAATGTCGATTTTTGTAGAAACCTTTGAACCACCCATGATAGCGGTGAACGGGCGTTGTGTATCGTTCATCACTTTTTCAACGGCTGTAATTTCGTTCTGCAGCAAATAACCGAACATTTTGTGATCTTCATCAAAATAATCGGCGATGAGCGCTGTTGAAGCGTGTGCCCGGTGTGCGGTTCCAAAAGCATCGTTTACATACACATCGGCATACGACGCCAATTTTTTGGTGAATTCTTTCTGCGATTCTTTCACTTCTTTTTTGGCTTTCGCGGTTTCTTCTTCCGAAGCGTCTTCGGCTAAACGGGCTTTGCCTTCTTCTTCGGCATAGAAACGCAGGTTTTCCAACATCAACGCTTCACCGGGACGAAGTGCGGCAGCTTTCGCTTCGGCTTCTTCGCCGATGCAGTCGTTCGCGAACTGAACATCTACGCCAAGCAGTTCCGATACGTGAGGCAGGATGTGTTTGAGCGAATATTTATCGGTCGGGCCTTTTGGACGACCAAGGTGAGAGCCAATAATCACGCTACCACCATCTTTCAGGATTTTTTTGAGCGTAGGCATTGCGGCCTGAATGCGGGTGTCGTCTGTAATGTTGAATTTTTCGTCGAGTGGCACATTAAAATCCACACGCACAAATGCTTTTTTATCAGCAAAATTAAATGAATCAATTGTTTGCATAGTCCGATATATTAAAATATGATTAGTTGTTTGAAGTTCTAAAGGATTCGTGATAAACCTATACGCAAAGGTACAAAATATATGGAAATTTTTCTTTAATCCGGATGGAAAAGTTTATTTAATTATCACCTCGTAAGTAACCGGAATGGCTTTTTTTATTAAGTCCATCACACCGCAATATTTATCGAATGACATTGCACAGGCTCTTTCGAGTTTTTCTTTGGGAAGGTTGTCGCCTTCAAACTCATAAATTACGTTCATAGACGAATACGTGATGGGATACTCTGTCGTAAGTTCCGCATCGATGGTCATATTGAAATTTTTTATTTCGATACGCATTTTTTTGAGAATTTCTACCACATCTAATCCCGAGCATCCTGTGGCCGCGGCCAATACCAATTTTTTCGGGCGTGGGCCGGCATCATCGCCCCCGGCTTCTCTTGCTAAATCGATGGTAAGGGTGTGTCCGTCTAATTCTGTGTCGAAAATATTATTTTCCCTCCAAACTGTTTTAATAGAATGTGTTGCCATTAATTATATGTTTTTATTTGATTATTTTTTAAGTAAACAAACTAGAAAGTCTTTAGTTCGGTATTCGGAAAAATGATGGTTTGTAGGGGGATTTCGTTTCGATGCCGAAAAATTTTTGACAAAAAGTAAATTTATATTTGACAAAATGTTATTTTTGCAGAAATAATCTTGCAATGATCGACAATAACGCGAAAGTTTTGCTTATTTACACCGGAGGAACCATCGGGATGGTTGAAAATGCCGATACAGGTGCGTTGGAACCCTTCAATTTCAGTCATTTAAAGTCGAATGTGCCGGAAATTAAACGTCTCAACTTCACTGTGGAAACTTATTTGTTCGACCCTCCCATCGATTCATCGGATGTTTCGCCCGAAAAATGGCAGGAAATGGCAAAAGTGATAGAAAATCATTACAATTTGTACGATGGTTTTGTCATTCTGCACGGAACCGACACAATGGCATATACGGCTTCGGCAATGAGCCTGATGTTCGAAAACCTGACTAAACCGGTGATTTTTACCGGTTCGCAATTGCCTATCGGCAAGTTTCGGACGGACGGAAAGGAAAACCTGATCACCGCGCTCGAAATTGCCGCCGATAAAAACGCTTCGGGATACCCAACCGTACCCGAATTGTGCGTGTACATGCAGAACTTGCTTATGCGCGGAAACCGTACCACAAAAGTGAATGCCGATAACTTCAGTGCGTTCAACAGTCCGAATTATCCGTATTTGGCCGAAGCGGGTGTGGACATCCGTTACGATGAAAAATTCATTCTTCACCCCGATTATTCGCAGCCGGTAAATTTCAATTATGCGTTGGATCATCACGTGGTGATACTTAAATTATTTCCCGGAATTACAAAAGAAGTGGTGGAGGCTCAACTTTCCATCCCCGGCCTGAAAGGCGTTGTGTTGGAAACCTATGGTTCGGGCAATGCGTTGGGCGATAGTTGGTTTATCGATTTGTTGCATCAAGCCGTGAGAAACGGCATTGTGATTGTAAACGTAACGCAGTGTATTTACGGCAGCGTGGAAATGCATCGTTACGAAAATGGACAAAATCTCGAAAAAATAGGCGTTGTAAGCGGTTACGACATCACAACCGAAGCCGCTTTGGCCAAACTGATGATCTTGTTCGGCTCGGGAAAAACTGCCGAGGAGGTAAATTTATTGATGCAACAGTCGCTGCGCGGTGAATTAACAATTCGATAAAGTAATTTTTCATCTGTTAAGAATCTAAATCCGTATCTTTGTCATTCATCCATTTCAATACATAACAGATGAAAAATTTAGATTACGGGATTATCGGAAATTGTCGCACGGCGGCGCTTATATCGAAAGAAGGCAGCATCGATTGGTTTTGTTTGCCCGATTTCGATTCGCCTTCGGTTTTTGCCAAACTGCTCGATGAGGAGATTGGCGGGAGTTTCGGTTTTCAAGTCTCAGACGATTATAACATTACCCAAACCTATTTAGGGCACACCAATATTTTATCTACGCGCTACGAAGCGACAAATGATGCATTTATCGTTTACGATTATATGCCTCGCTATCAGACCGAAGAGAATAAATATTACATGCCGCCCGAAATCCATCGTTACGTTCGAGTGTTAAAGGGTAAACCCAAAATGCGTGTATTTTACGACCCGAAAATTAATTACGCACGCGATAAAGTTCGTCACGAAAAATTCTCCAATTACATAAGAACGAATTCGTTATCGGATTCCGAAGACAAAATATACTTATACACAAGTTTCGATTTCGAACAAGTGCTTAACAGTGAAGAGATCGAATTAAAAGACCATCAGTTTTTCTTGTTATCCTACAATCAGAAGGTTGTAAACGTGGATATTAACCGAATTTTTTTGGATTATGAACGCACGAAAGTTTATTGGCTTAATTGGATAAATCGTTCGCGCGAATATTATCAGTATAACGATCAAATCAAGCGCAGTTTGTTGGTTCTGAAGCTATTGTCGTATCATAACTCGGGCGCTATATTGGCGGCTCTGACTACGAGTTTGCCCGAAAGCATCGGCGAAACGCGCAATTGGGATTATCGGTTTTGTTGGCTGCGCGACGCGTCGATGTCTATTGACACGCTGTTGTTTATGAAACAAAAGAATGCTGCCGAGCGGTTTATCGGATTCGTAAAACGCATCTTGAAATCGCGTCACGATACCATTCAAATTATGTACGGAATCCGCGGCGAGCGCGAATTGACCGAAGAGGTGCTTTCGCATCTTTCGGGTTACGAAAATTCAAGCCCCGTGCGCATCGGCAATGCGGCGTATTATCAGGTGCAAAACGACTCAATAGGCTATTTGTTGGACGTAATCTATAAATATTACCTCTATTTCCCCGGCACGCTCGATGAGTTGGAAGAAATTTGGGAGATCATTAAAAACTTGGTGCGTGTGGTGTTGGCCGCTTGGCGCAAACCCGACCAAAGTATTTGGGAATTCCGTACCAAAGAACTGCATTTTGTTTTCTCGAAAGTGATGAGTTGGGTGGCGGTTGACAGGGCATCGCTTATTGCCGAACTTTTGCACAAAGACACGTATGCCGCGCAATGGCGCGCCGAAGCCGAATTAATTAAGCACGAAGTGCACGAGAAAGGGTGGAACGAAGAGCTGCAATGCTTCACGCAAGCTTATGAAAATCAGGATTATGACTCGTCGTTGTTGCTGATGCAGATTTACGGCTTTATCGATGCCGGCGACGAGCGTTACGTAAAAACGGTTCGCGCTATTAAAGAGAATCTGTATCACAAAGGATTGATGTATCGTTACAAAGCCGAAGACGATTTCGGTGCGCCCACATCGTCTTTTACCATTTGTACGTTTTGGCTGATTGAAGCGCTATTTATGATAGGTCAACACGAGGAAGCACGCGAAATTTTTGAATCGATGGTCGCTTATGCCAATCACGTAGGCTTGTACAGCGAAGACCTCGATTTCGAGACCAAGCGTCAGCTTGGTAATTTTCCACAAGCCTATTCGCACTTAGCGTTCATTAATACAGCCGTGCTTTTTAGCGAAGAGAAGCAGTTGTCGAAATTTATTCGTCCGTAGAGGCGATTTCAAATTTATTTACCGGATTATCCGCATTAATTTTCGCAAACGAGCCCGGGTAATGCTTGTTGATGTAATCGATGAGTTTTTCGCGGACATCCACGCGCAAATCCCAATTGCTTGAAGAATCAGCGCTGCTTACCAGCACGCGCAACTCTTTGTACCACTGCTTGCTTTCGGTTACCTGAATGTTTTGTACTCGCCCATCCCAATTGGGGTTGTCTTTTACAATGTGATGTAATTCTTGCCTGAGCGGTTCCACCGGAAGGTTATAGGAGACATACAAAAATACAGAGCCTAATATATCCGAAGTGCTTCGTGTCCAATTCTGCACGGGATTATTCAGAAAATAATCCATCGGGACGACCAATCTTCGCTCGTCCCAAATTTTTATAACCGCGTACGTGATGTTTATCTCTTCCACGCGTCCCCATTCACCTTCGATCACCACCACGTCGTCCAACCGGATGGGCTGCGTGAATGCGATCTGAATTCCCGAGAAAATTTGCCCCACGCTGCGCTGTGCCGCAAAACCGATGATGATACCGGCAACTCCCGCGGATGCAAGAAGACTTACTCCCAACTGACGGACGGAATCTATTGTCATTAAAGCAATCGATACAAAGATCACTGCCAATAATATGACTACGATCCGCTCGATCATTTTCATTTGCGTGAGTCGTTTTCGCGCTTCGAGATTATTGGGGTTATTTATATCGAGTTTATTTTGCCAATAATGAAATAAAGCTCTGATCAACTGAACAATAAACCATCCGATGGAAAGAGTGAGGAGGATTTGACTGATTGTTTCAAAAGCGGAAAAGGAAAGCTCGTTTCCTTTTAATAAGGAACTGAAAATATTGAGTAGAATTGCAAAGATAATCCAAATGGCGGGGAGGCGAAAAAGACGGATTATGAAGTCGTCAATTCTGCTTTTGCTTTTTCTCGCTCTGATACGCAGCTTTTTTACGATGAAATTGAGCAAAACGACCAAAACGATAAAGAGTAACAGAAAACCTGCGGCAATAATGACGTAACGGAAAGAATTTTCCGTGTTAAATAGTGATTCTATTGAGTTCATAAATATTTACGATATTAAACTGTTGAAAAACGAAATTACCGACGATTGCAGCGGAATGCGATACTTCGCAGCAGGCGAGAAATTGCCCACTTTTATGCTGATGCCATCGGGTGGGAGGGCACGAAACATGTCCTCGTCTGTGGTGTCATCGCCGATGGCTAAGACAAAGTCATAATCTTTTTGTTCCAACCGGCGGCGCACTTCGCTGCCTTTGTTGAATTCAGGCGATTTTATCTCCACAATTTTGTTCCCGGGAACAATTTGTAGGTTCAGCCGGGCGCATGGCCCAATGAGTGCGTTGATTAATTGTTTTTCGCGCAGTTCGGCAAGCCAAACGTCCACGTTTCGGTAATGCCAAACAAGCGCCGCGTTTTTCTGTTCCAAGCGCGAGCGGGGAGTTTTCTCTATCGTGTGTTGGATAATATCGATGATCTCGTCGTCCCAAACCACTTTTTCCTGTAGGTTTTGATGCCATTGGCCGTTTTCTTTGTAGAAGGCACCGTGCTCAGCCGCGAAATCGAGATTCGTTCCGACGAACCATTTATCAAGAATTTCGTGGTTGCGCCCACTGTTGATCACTACTTTGTTTTTTATGTCAGCGGTCAGTTTGTCGATCAGGTTCAGCAATTCTTGCGAGGGCACCGCATCCTCGGGATTTTTCACGAACGGCGCTAGCGTACCGTCGTAATCAAGCATAATTAATCGCGAAACGGCGTTGTCGTATGACCCTTTTATTTGTGTGAGTTGTTTTTTGCCAACAATTTTTTGCAGGATTTCTTTGTTTTGGTCTTTTATTAATTGTAGTTCTTTCACAAAATCGTTCGCCCATTTTTTTACGGTTTGCGTAGAAATTCGTTTCTGCATTTTGTCCAATCGTTCCCGTTTTTCGGCCTCGGGCATGTTGAGCGCCTGCAATATGGCGGCTTCAATTTCTTCCGGGTCGTTTGGGTTTATGATAATGGAATCCTGCAACTCGATGGCGGCTCCCGCCATTTCGCTAAGGATGAGCACGCCCGGTTCATCGCGTTTTGTGGCCAAATATTCTTTTGCCACCAAATTCATACCGTCTCGCAAAGGTGTAACCAAAGCGATGTCGGCAATGTCGTACATGGCCATCAACTCTTCGTAAGCCAAACCGCGATAAAAATAATAAACGGGTGTCCATCCCAATTTGGAATATCGGCCGTTAATTTGACCAATGGATTGATCGATATGCATTTTCAGGTCGGAATATTTACCCACTGTATCGCGTGAAGGCACCACGATCATCGCCAACGAAACTTTTTCGTGATACTCGGGATGATTGTGCAGAAACTTGGCGAACCCATTTAGCCGATGCAGGATTCCCTTGCTATAATCGAGCCTGTCCACCGAAAGGATAATGCTCTGTTTGCCCAAGTTTTGTTTTAACATTTCGGCCTTTTCCTTTACTGCGGGCAGCGTGGGCGCATCGTGGTATTGATCGTAATTAATGCCCATCGGGAATGTGTCAACATGAACAATGCGGTCTCTCAGGTTAATTTCGTCGAGGTTGCAATTCAAATCCAATACCCGATAAATGGCACTGATGAAATGTCGCATGTAATCGTGCGTGTGAAAACCGATCAAATCGGCGCCGAGAAGGCCTTCCAATACTTCTTCGCGCTCGGGCAGAACACGGAAAAGTTCGTAAGACGGAAAAGGGATGTGATGAAAATATCCGATATTTGTTTTCGGCCTTTTATCGCGGATCATTTTAGGTAAAAGCATCAACTGATAATCTTGTACCCAAACGATATCGTCGTTTTCAATAAACGGTAAAGCCTCTTCAGAAAATAAGGCGTTCACCTGCTGATAGGCTTCCCAATATTCGGCTCTGTATTGTATAAATGAGAAAAAGTAGTGGCATAGAGGCCATATTGTGCTGTTGCTGTATCCTTCGTAATAATTTTCGATCTGATTATTCGATAAAAACACAGGATGATAATTCAATTCGTGCAGTTTTTGTGTTATTTCTTGCCTTTCGTCCTTGTCGTCGGTATGAATTCCGGGCCAACCTATCCAATATTTTTCGGCGGTCGTTTCAAGCGATCCAAGCCCTGTTGCCAATCCGCCCTCACTTCTTTTAACACTGAACTCTCCGTTTATTCTTTCAATTTTTACAGGTAATCTGTTAGCTATGATAATGATCTTCATTTCTATTGCGTTTGATTTTACAACAATATAACAACATGCATCCGTTAAAGATTATTTTTTAATATTTTTTTGCAATTCGATAGTGGAGTAAAACGGATTGTAAGAAAAAGAAAGTATCTTTTGTTCTTTACAGTTTTTTGTAGTAATTTCGTAGTCCGTTTTGATAGTTACCCAAAATAAATTTACTGAAAATCAATCATATATAAATTATCATTGCAAATTATGGCAAAAGAGAAAAATTATTTAACCTGCGACGGTAATCAGGCTGCTGCGCATATTGCGTATATGTTTAGCGAAGTGGCTGCAATTTACCCGATTACACCTTCATCCACCATGGCTGAGTATGTGGACGAGTGGGCGGCTGCCGGAAGAAAAAACATTTTCGGACAAACCGTTTTGGTGCAGGAAATGCAATCGGAAGCAGGTGCGGCAGGAGCTGTACACGGATCGTTGCAGGCCGGTGCGTTAACTTCTACGTTTACCGCATCGCAAGGCTTGCTGTTGATGCTTCCCAACATGTACAAAATTGCGGGCGAATTACTGCCCGGCGTATTTCACGTGTCGGCGCGAGCATTGGCATCGCACGCATTGTCTATTTTTGGCGACCATCAGGATGTGATGGCTGCACGCCCCACCGGATTTGCATCGTTTGCAACCGGATCGGTACAAGAAGTAATGGACTTGGCGGCAGTGGCTCACTTGGCTGCTATTGAAAGCCGCGTACCGTTTATGCACTTTTTCGACGGATTCCGCACATCACACGAAATTCAGAAAATTGAAATGCTGACGAATGAAGACCTTGCTCCGCTTATCAATCAGGAAGCGTTGAAGGGATTCAGAGACAGAGCGCTAAGCCCTGATGCTCCCGTAACAAGGGGAACGGCGCAAAACGACGATATCTATTTCCAAGCGCGCGAAGCATCGAATCCGTTTTACGAAGCAGTACCGGATATTGTAGAAAAATATTTAGGCAAATTAGCTGCCGTTACCGGCCGCAAATATGGATTGTTCGATTATTACGGTGATCCAGAGGCCGATCGCGTGATCATTGCTATGGGTTCTGTTACGGAAACCATTCGGGAAGTGGTAGATTATTTGAACGACGAAGGCGAAAAAGTGGGCGTTGTTGCTGTGCACTTATATCGTCCGTTCAAAGCAGAGGCGTTTTTATCGGTTGTGCCGAAAACGGCGAAACGCATTGCCGTTCTCGATCGAACCAAAGAGCCCGGTTCAACCGGACAACCGTTGTATCTTGACGTGAAAGACTGTTTTTACAGAAAAGATGATGCTCCTGAAATTGTGGGTGGTATATACGGACTTTCGTCGAAAGATACCACTCCGGGTCAAATTATTTCTGTTTTTGGCAATCTTTCGATGAAAATGCCGAAAAACGATTTTACCATCGGTATTGTGGACGATGTTACGTTCAAATCGCTTCCGGTGAAAGCAGAAGTAGCTATGGACGAAACCACATATGAAGCCAAATTCTACGGTTTGGGTTCCGACGGAACGGTGGGCGCCAACAAAAACTCCATCAAAATTATCGGTGATAACACCAATAAATACGTTCAGGCATATTTTGCTTACGACTCCAAGAAATCGGGTGGATTTACCTGCTCGCACCTTCGTTTCGGCAATAATCCCATTCGTTCTACCTATTTGGTAAATACGCCTAACTTTGTGGCTTGCCACGTGCCCGTGTATTTGTATCTTTACGATGTGACGCACGGATTGCAAAAGAACGGAACGTTCCTACTCAACTCCGTGTGGCCGAAGGAAGAAGTGGCGGATCATTTGCCCGATCACGTAAAAAAATATTTCGCAAAAAACAACATTAAGTTATACATCATCAATGCTACCGATATAGCCGAAGAAATTGGTTTGGGTAACCGTACCAATACCATCTTGCAGTCGGCATTCTTTAAAATTTCCAATGTAATTCCTTACGATCTTGCTGTTCAGGAAATGAAGAAATTCATTGTGAAATCTTATGGAACTAAAGGCGAGGATATCGTTAGAATGAATTACGCAGCCGTTGACCGCGGAGGTGATGTTGAGGAAGTGGAAGTTCCCGCAGAATGGGCCAATATTCAGGTTGAAGCTGAGCAAGTGGATGATGCGCCTGAATTCGTTCAGAAAATCGTTCGTCCCGTGAATGCTCAACGCGGTTACGATCTTCCGGTTTCGGTTTTCACTGGCCGCGAAGACGGAACGTGGGAACAGGGCACAACCACCTACGAAAAACGTGGTGTGGCTGTCTTCACCCCTCTTTGGAAACCCGAAAATTGTATTCAGTGTAATCAATGCGCGTATGTTTGTCCTCACGCTACCATTCGTCCGTTTATGCTCGATGAAGAAGAGCAAAAAGGCGTTGGAGAAGGTGTGGATATCCTGAAAGCGCAAGGAAAACAGTTTGCCGGAATGGGCTTCCGTATTCAGGTTGACTTTGTGGATTGTTTGGGTTGCGGCAACTGTGCCGATGTATGCCCGGGCAAAAAAGGCGAAAAAGCGCTTGAAATGGTTCCTCTTGCTACCCAATTGGAAAACCAAAAAGATTGGGATTACATGATCAATAACGTGTCGAGCAAAGCACACTTGGTAGACACCAAACTGAATGTGAAAAACTCGCAGTTCGCTACGCCGTTGTTTGAGTTTTCGGGCGCATGCTCGGGTTGCGGTGAAACTCCGTATATTAAGTTGATCACGCAATTGTACGGCGACCGTATGATGATTGCCAACGCAACGGGTTGTTCGTCAATTTACGGCGCGTCGGCTCCGGCAACGCCTTACACTAAAAACGAAGAAGGAAAAGGCCCGGCCTGGGCAAACTCGTTGTTCGAAGACAACGCCGAATTCGGTTATGGTTTCGCCATTGCTCACGCAAGTATGCGCAACCGCATTCAGGATTTGATGTCGAAAGGACGTCAGTCTACCGATTTTTCCGAAGAACAAAAAGTGTTGTT
The DNA here is from genome assembly GCA_023424395.1 of Bacteroidota bacterium. Lineage (GTDB taxonomy): Bacteria > Bacteroidota > Bacteroidia > Bacteroidales > Dysgonomonadaceae > JAFADY01. The sequence continues at coordinate 284,893 of JAFADY010000063.1, forward strand.
CCAGGAATGGATCGATACCAAAGACGATGCCGATAAATCGAAAGAAACTTCTGCGAAAGTTCTCGAATCTCTCAAAAATACCGATAACGAAATTGCTAAAGAAATTCTTTCGCTCGAAAAATACCTGACCAAAAAATCCATTTGGGTGTTTGGCGGTGACGGATGGGCATATGATATCGGTTTCGGCGGACTTGATCACGTTTTGGCAAGCGGACAAGATATTAACGTACTCGTTCTCGATACGGAAGTATATTCTAACACGGGTGGACAATCGTCAAAATCTACCCCGATTGCAGCAGTTGCAAAATTTGCCGCTGCCGGAAAACGAATCCGCAAGAAAGATTTGGGTATGATTGCTGCTACTTACGGTTACGTTTATGTAGCACAAGTGGCTATGGGCGCTAATCAGGGGCATTTCCTGAAAGCATTGAAAGAAGCGGAAGAGTATCATGGTCCGTCGTTGATTATCGCTTACTCGCCCTGTATCAGTCATGGCTTGAAACGAGGCATGGGCGGCGCTCAAACAGAACAGAAAATGGCCGTTGAGTGCGGTTACTGGCACTTGTGGCGCTATAATCCCGCGTTGGAAGACGAAGGCAAAAATCCGTTCACGCTCGATAGCAAAGAACCCGATTACAGCAAATTCGTGGACTTCCTGAGAGGTGAAACGCGTTACACGCAATTGTCGAAATCGTTCCCGGGCGAGGCTCAGGAGCTGTTTGAAGCTGCAAAAGAAAATGCACAGTGGCGTTATCGTTCATACAAACGTATGGCCGAAGCCAACTATACTTTTCCCGCAGTAGATAACGAATCCGTTACGGAAACGGCAGATAAGGAAAATTAGGATTTCTATCATAGTCTGAATAAATGTATCGAGGGCATCGCGTTGAGTGATGCCTTCGGTTTTTTATACAAAAAAACTTATATCTTTGTTGAAAAATCTGACAAAATGAAACACGTTATTTTTATTATCGCTTTTTTAATTATACCTATTTCCCTAATGGGGCAGATAAACACCGATTCAATCCGTGTTCCCGATTTTTCAGCAAATAAATAAATTAATTTTTTCATACATCGAAAATTTTAGGGTTCACATTTATATAGATGAATTTCGAACGAAAAACGTTACATCAATTTTCGATTTTAACACTTTTATTTGAAAAAATTATTGAACGGCAAGAAAATTTTTCACGGTATTTCCATACATCTCAATGATCTTCTCACGGAGAAATTCGGTATCTTTATTTTCAATATTAACTTTTTGAATTTGCTTTTCTAAATATTCATCAAACTCTTTTACATTTTCTTCGGTATATTTATCCACAAACATACTTGTTCCGGTCATACGGTCATAGGCGATATAATTTGACGGGAAAAAAACGTAATTTTTGTAAATTTCGATATCAATAAATGCGGAGGCTTTTTCAAGAATTTCGTTCCTTTTTATTTCATTTCCCACGCTGGAGAGTTTGTGGTTGATAGGTTGTCCGAAGTGAAAGTAAACATTTCCTTTGAATCCCAAGATTCCGGTCATCATGTTTTCGAGATCATCTTTTTGTGTTTTTTTGTATTCGGGATCGTCTCTTTTAAGCTGATATTCTTTTGCTTTGAGAAAATCGCAAGGATCGTATTCGTAAGTTATAGAAACAGGAACAATATTTAGCTCTTCCAACGCTTCAACCGGATTTGAATTGTTGTACAAAGTGAGCATTTTCAATAAGCTGGTTTGCGTTTTATCATTTGAATCTTTTGCCCTTCCTTCGCGCTGAGCTATCCAAACCGATTGTTCCCGATTGCTGACGGTATCGAAAATGTATTCCGAAAGATGTTTCGAGGCTTCTAATGTTTCGCGTACCGATAAGTTACGCCTTACGATAAAACTCTTGTTTAATCTCACCAGTTCGTTTATCCAAGGATATATAAGCAAGTTATCGCCAATGGCTATCTCGCTTGTAGGAATGTTGGTCTCAAAAAACAAAATATTGAGAAATGCTGCATCCAAAACAATGTCGCGATGGTTTGAAATATAAATATGGCTTTGGATTTTATCCAAATTATCCCATCCCAATCCTCTCATTTTAGTGGTTGTTTTATCAATAAGTTGACGAACAAAGGGATAAATGATGTTTCGTTGAAAATCGGCGACCGTTTTACATCCATTCATGGCTGATGCAAAATCGTTCCAAGCCAAAGGATGAATTATCGGTTCAACCGCCGCGCGAAAAAGCGGATCGTTCACTAAATTTTTTATGGTACTCGGTACTTCGCTATCGTATAACGGACGAATATCATCGAAATTTTTGCTTTTAATTATTTCCATAAGTTGTGTTTTTTATTGTATTCAAATTCAATAATTTCAGAGAACACATCGGTTATAGACAATCCGGCGGCGGCTACTTGCTGCGGAATGAAGCTTGTGGCGGTCATGCCGGGCGTTGTGTTTACTTCGAGCAAAACCGGTCGGTTGCCGGAAATGATATAATCGGCACGAATAATGCCTTCGGCGCCGATAAGACGGTATATTTTCTCTGTTTGTTGTTGGATTTGCTGCGTTAGTTCATCCGAAATCCTTGCCGGAGTTATTTCTTCCACTTGTCCCATGTATTTGGCATTGTAATCAAAAAACTCGTTGGTGGTAACTACTTCGGTAAGAGGAAGCAGCGTGATGCCTTTTTCGGTTCGATAACAACCGCAGGTAACTTCCGTGCCCGATATAAATCCTTCTATGATAACTTCCGGCGCTTCTCCGAAAGCATCTTCAATGGCTTCGGAGAGCTGATCTTCTTCTTTCACTTTCGTGGTGGCGAAGCTCGAACCGCCTACATTGGGTTTTACAAAAACGGGTAATCCCAACTGTTCAATAATTTTTTTGGAATCGTAACCCTCTTGCGGTCGCAAAAGAACCGAGTCGGCAACTTGAATGCCGAAACTTTTCAAAAAATTATTGCAGGTGAATTTGCTGAACGTCAACGATGATGCCAATACACCGCAGTTGGAGTAAGGAATGCCCAGCATGTCAAAATACCCTTGCAGTACGCCGTCTTCGCCGGGAGTTCCATGTATGGTAATGTATGCGAAATCGAATGTGGTATTCCATCCGTGTGCTGAAAAACTGAAATTGTTTTTGTCGATAGGATAAATTTTTCCGTAACTTTCTGCTTCCCAAGATTCTTTGTCGATCTTGACTTTATAAACATCGTATTTCTCTTTGTCCAAAAAAGAGTAAATGCCTTGTGCGCTTTTTTCGGAAACTTCAATTTCGGAGGAATAACCTCCCCAAACAACGGCTATTTTCTTTTTCATTTGTTATCAGTCATTATTTTTTATTTCGCGTGCTGCGGTATATATTCTCCATTTTGTGAGCAATGTTTGCATATCTTCGGGCAGTTCGCTGTCGAAAAGCATTTCTTTTTTTGTGGCGGGATGTACAAAGCCCAGTGTTTTTGCGTGCAAACATTGCCGCGGACACGCTACAAAGCAATTGTAAATAAATTGTTTATAGCGAGCGAATTTTGTGCCGCGAAGTATTTCGTTGCCGCCGTATCGTTCGTCGTTGAACAACGTATGTCCGATGTGTTTCATGTGAACGCGTATTTGGTGGGTACGTCCGGTCTCCAATCGGCACTCAACGAGTGTTACATAACCGAATCGTTCCAGAACTTTGTAATGCGTCACGGCAGGTTTACCTTGGTCGCCATCCGGAAAAACGCGCATAATCATCCGGTCTTTCGGGTCGCGTCCGATATTCCCGACAATTGTTCCTTCGTCTTTTTCAACATTACCCCAAACAAGTGCAACATATTTGCGCTTTGTTGTTTTATTGAAAAATTGCTCCGAGAGTTTTGTTTTGGCTTCAGGCGTTTTTGCTATGAGTAATAATCCCGATGTATCTTTATCGATCCGATGAACCAATCCCAAACGCGGGTCGTCCATGCTCATGCTTTGTTCGTATTTCAGATAAAACGCGATAGCGTTTACGAGCGTTCCGGTGTAATTTCCATGTCCCGGATGCACAACCATAAAAGGCGGCTTATTAATGACCATAAGATCTGAATCTTCGTAAACGATATTGAGCGGAATATCTTCGGGTACGATTTCCAATTCCCTTCTGGGGCGATCCATCACGATAGAGATCACATCCAGCGGCTTCACTTTATAGCTTGCCTTTACCGCCTTGTCGTTAACAAGAATGCAATCGGCATCCGCCGCTTGTTGAATGCGGTTGCGGGAAATTCCCTCTATGCGGTCGCATAAAAATTTATCGATTCGCAGCAGCCCTTGTCCTTTGTCTGCTACAAATCGATAATGCTCATACTTTTTATCGGATTCCTCGACGACAACTTCGTCATCATCTTCCGATAAGTCTTGTATATCAATATCATCGAAATTATCTTCCAACACTTCAGATCAGAAAAACGATTCGTCTATATTCGATTCTTCAACTTCGGTATCCTCGGTTTGTTGAGGCTCGACTCTTACATTTTCGGGCGCAACAATATATTCATCGTCCGCGGTTAGTGAATCTATTACTTCGCCGCTTCCCACTACAATTTTTAGTGGAGAACCCGCGGGTATTTTTTCTTCGGGATTCAATCTTCTTCCCCTGTATTCAACCGATAAAACGAGGCCGCTGTATTGCGCAGGCACCTCTTCTATGGCTATTTGATTAAATCCGAGAGAGTTGAGTAGCGCTACGGCTTGTCTTTCCGAATAATCAACCAAGCCCGGCACCGCTATTTGTTGCGGATTGTGTGAATAGATTGTAAGATAAATTGCCCGGCCTTTTTTTACTTTATTGTTGGCTTTGGGAGTTTGTTCGATGATAGATCCCGGAACGGCCTCTTTTCGGTAAATAGAATCTATTATTTCGATATGCAAACCTTTCGATTTAAGTAAAGAGTTTGCTTCGCCCACTTGAAGACCTTGCAGATTGGGTACCACTACATTTTGTCCGTGGCGGGTATATACGTTCAGGAACAAGAAAGTGAGTACAATCAAGGCAATTCCTGCGATGATGATGATCAATATATTCAGGAATATTCTGTTTCCGAAGATGCTTTTTTGATTTTTCTTTGAATTCATTGCAAATTAGAGATTCAATTGCTGATGAAATTAATTGTTTCGGATACAAAATTAAAAAAAAAAACAACGTATAACACATTAATTGAAAAAACACGCGCGTTTTTATAAAATAAAAGCAGGAATGCGGCTGGCGTATTCCTGCTTTTGAGGGAGTGGATAAAAGTTTTTGTCATTCATCCGAAACACTTAATTTTGCTCTCCCTTTTGCACGACGGGAGGCAAGTACTTTTCTTCCGTTTTTGGAAGCCATTCTCGAGCGAAAACCGTGCTTGTTTTTTCTCTTTCTCTGAGAAGGCTGAAATGTTCTTTTCATTATTGTATGTGTTTATTTTGATTTTGCTAATTCAAACGGGCTGCAAAAATAGGTATTTATTTTTTAATTCACAATTTATTGGGTTTAAAAATTCTCATTCGGGTGATTTTTATCAAAATATTATCAAAATACTTACAATAAAATTTTGCCAATCCGAAAAAACAATCTATATTTGCACCCGCAATTTAAGGGAATAACTGTTTTTGTTAATTTCCGAGGATGCACGAGGCCGATTCGTCTATCGGTTAGGACGCAAGATTTTCATTCTTGAAAGAGGGGTTCGATTCCCCTATCGGCTACCAAACGAAAATTTAAAGAGAGAGTCAATAAAAATGGCAAATCACAAATCAGCAGAAAAAAGAATCAGACAAACAAAGGTTCGTCGTTTATCCAACAGATACGTTTCGCGTACAACAAGAAATTTTGTGCGCAAATTCCGTTCTACCACAAACAAAGAGGAAGCACAAAAAATGTATCCTGAAGTATGCTCTATGTTGGATAAGTTGGCAAAGAAAAAAGTTATTCACCAAAACAAAGCAAATAACTTAAAATCGAAATTAGCCGCTCATGTGAGCAAATTGAGCTAAAATTTAAAGAATATAACCATAAAACAATGAGCCGGGTCATTTTTTGATTCGGCTTTTTTGTTTGTTTTTATTATCTTTGAATTTTCAATAAACCCAACAAAAATGATAAAGCACATCGTACTCTTTAAATTGGCCGATTCGGCCGAAGGCAACACAAAAATCGAGAACGCCAAAATTCTTAAAATGAGGCTCGAAGAACTGAACGAAATTATTCCGGAGATAGTAAAAATTGAGGTACGCATAAACCATCCGGATGCATCGGCAGATAATTACGATATAATTCTTGATAGTGAATTTGAAACTTTTGAAGACCTGAACACGTATATCCAACATCCGGCACACCTTAGAGTGGGCGAATTTATTGTGAAAGTAAGAACGGCAAGGGCAGCCATAGATTACGAAATTTAGATTTTTAGCGAGCGGCTTTGCCGCTTTTTTATTTCTGAAAATTGATTTTTTACGGCTGCTAAAAAAACGTAAAACGGTTGGCAAAAAGACAAAGTTTTCGTATATTTGTTCGACTTTTGAAATAAAACATTGATGTTTTAAATTTATTAATTTTTAGGCATATAGACATAAAATGACAGAAGAAGAAAAGAAATCGGCAAACGGAAATTATTCGGCGCAGAATATCCAAGTTCTCGAAGGGTTGGAAGCCGTTCGTAAACGCCCGGCTATGTACATAGGCGATGTGAGCGAAAAAGGGCTTCATCATCTTGTTTACGAGGTTGTGGACAATTCTATCGACGAAGCGCTTGCCGGATATTGTACAGAAATAAATGTAATTATAAACGAAGATAATTCCGTTACCGTAAAAGATAACGGACGAGGAATTCCTGTGGATTTCCACGAAAAAGAACAAAAATCGGCTCTCGAAGTAGTTTTAACAGTACTTCATGCCGGAGGAAAATTCGACAAAGGAACTTACAAAGTATCCGGAGGATTGCATGGAGTGGGCGTATCGTGCGTAAACGCGCTTTCCATATACCTAAAAGCTGAAATTCACCGCGACGGAAATATTTATGTGCAGGAATATTCGCAAGGGAAGCCCCAGAATGAAGTAACAGTAGTAGGAAAAACAGATAAAACCGGAACCATCGTTACTTTCAAACCCGACGATTCTATTTTCATCATTACAGAATACCGCAACGATATATTATCCACCCGCTTGCGCGAACTTGCTTTCTTGAATGCCGGCGTTGTGCTCACGCTCACCGATAAACGGGTTACCAAAGAAGACGGTAGTTTTAAAACGGAACGTTTTTATTCGGAAACAGGATTGGAAGAATTTGTTCGCTACATAGACAAAGCCAAAGAGCCGCTTATTTCGGAACCCATACATATTACCACGGAAAAAAACGGAATCCCAATAGAGATCGCGATGACTTACAACTCATCGTATAACGAAAACGTTTTTTCTTACGTAAACAACATCAACACCATAGAAGGCGGAACTCACTTAACGGGTTTCCGTAGAGGCCTCTCTCGTACGTTGAAGAAATACGCCGAAGATTCCAAAATGCTCGAAAAAGTGAAAGTGGAAATCAGCGGCGACGATTTTCGCGAAGGGCTTACAGCAGTTCTTTCGGTAAAAGTAGCCGAGCCGCAGTTTGAGGGACAAACAAAAACCAAACTCGGAAATAGCGAAGTAATAGGCGCGGTTGACCAAGCTATTGGCGAAGCTTTAGGTTATTACCTGGAAGAGCATCCCAAAGAAGCGAAAATAATTGTAGAGAAAGTGATCTTGGCAGCTACTGCTCGTCAGGCAGCGCGCAAAGCGCGTGAAATGATACAGCGTAAATCCCCGTTATCGGGAGGTGGGCTGCCGGGAAAATTAGCCGATTGTTCCGATAAAGACCCCGTTAATTGCGAGATTTTTATCGTTGAGGGAGATTCTGCCGGCGGAACCGCTAAACAAGGCCGCGACAGAATGTTTCAGGCAATTCTTCCCCTGAGGGGTAAAATCCTGAATGTGGAAAAAGTAATGACGCACAAAGTCTTCGAAAACGAAGAGATCCGGAATATTTATACCGCTCTGGGTGTAACCATCGGCACGGAAGAAGATTCAAAAGCGTTGAACATCGATAAACTTCGTTACCACAAAGTAGTGATCATGACCGATGCTGACGTGGACGGCAGCCATATTGCAACGCTCATTCTCACTTTCTTGTTTCGTTACATGAAGCCGCTCATAGAAAACGGTTACGTTTATATCGCAACTCCTCCGCTTTATCTTTGTAAAAAAGGAAAAACTGAAGAATACTGTTGGGACGATCGTCAACGGCAGGCTTTTATCGATAAATATGCCGATGGAAACGAAAATGCCATCCATACTCAACGATACAAAGGCCTCGGTGAAATGAATTCCGAACAGCTTTGGGATACGACTATGAACCCCGATAACCGTACGCTCCGTCAGGTTACTATCGAAAACGCAGCTGACGCCGATATGGTTTTTTCCATGCTCATGGGCGAAGAAGTTGCTCCGCGCAGGGAGTTTATAGAGGAAAATGCCACTTATGCCAATATTGATGCTTAAAAATTAAAAAAATGATTCGGCCTCCATTCTTAAAATACGACGACAAAGCGGTGATTCTATCGCCTGCAGGAAATATAGAAGAAACAACTGTTCACAGAGCTGCTGCTATTCTGTGTGAATGGGGCTTGAAAGTGGATGTATCGGAGCATGCGCTTAATGCAACCGGAAGATTCAGCGGCTTTGTCGATCAGCGGTTGACTGACCTTCAAAATGCATTCGATGATTCAACGGTAAAGCTCATTCTCTGTTCACGCGGAGGATACGGAACCGTGCATCTTATCGATAAATTGAATTACAAGCGCATTCAACAGCATCCGAAATGGGTGATCGGTTTTAGCGACATTACTTTGCTACATGCGGCATTGCAGAGCCACAACATTATTTCGATTCATGGCCCTATGGCCAAACATTTTGCCGATGAAGGTGCTCAGGATGTTTCCGTGCGGTTCACTAAAGCCATCATTGCCGGGCAGCCATTGCTTTATAAAATTCCGGTTCAGCAATACGGACATCTAAATCGTTTCGGAAAAGCCACCGGACGTTTGTTCGGTGGAAACCTATCTAATTTTTGCAGTATTTTAGGTACGCCATATGCAAAAATACCCAAAAACGGCATATTGTTTATCGAAGATATAAGCGAAGCTCCCTACAAAGTCGACAGATACATCAATCACTTAAAACTTGCCGGGGTTTTCGACAAAATAAGCGGGTTAATAGTTGGACAATTCAACGATTATGAAGAAGATAGCGATATGTACACTGCACTTTACGAATCGATTTCGGCAAGCGTAAGCGAATACAATTTTCCTATCTGTTTCGATTTCCCCGTTGGACATGTGAAATATAATTTTCCAATGATCATGGGAGAGATCGCCTTCTTAACAATATCCGAAAAACAGATTGATTTCAAACAATTTGTATAATTAAAAAATGAATATATCTACAGAACTATTACTGCTCGTCGGATCTGTATTGTTCTTCATCAGTATGCTGGTAGGGAAAGCCGGGCACCGTTTCGGCGTGCCTGTTCTGTTGCTTTTCCTGCTTGTGGGTATGACTTTCGGTTCCGATGGATTCGGCTTACAATTCGAAAATATACAAACCGCGCAAACGATCGGAACGATCTGTCTCACCATTATACTCTTCTCCGGAGGATTAGATACGCGCTTCTCTGATATTAAGCCGGTGATTGGACCGGGTGTTGTGCTTGCTACGATTGGTGTTTTAATTACCGCAGCCGTTACCGGAGTATTTACGTGGTGGCTTACGGAAAACATTTTTCCGGCGCTCGGAATGGGGCTTCTCACCGCTTTGCTATTTGGTTCTACGGTCTCATCTACCGATTCGGCGTCTGTGTTTGCAATTTTGCGTTCCAAAGGATTAACGCTTAAAAATAACCTGCGTCCGATGCTCGAATTGGAAAGTGGAAGTAACGACCCGATGGCGTATCTGCTTACCATCATGTTTATCAACATCATTCAATCGGGAAGTAATCCCAACTATTTCATGGTGGTGTTAATTGTTTTAATTCAGCTATCCGTTGGCGCTTTGATGGGATTCTTTTTAGGTAGGCTTTCGGTACGCATTATTAACCGGATAAGAATGGATAACGCATCTTTTTATCCGATCCTTTTGCTCGTTTTCGGAGTATTTATTTTTGCCTCTACCTATTTTTTGAAAGGAAACGGATATTTGGCGGTGTATATTGCCGGCTTGGTAATTGGAAATTCAAAGTTTGTACACAAACGTCCTTCTATGAAATTTATGGACGGCTTTGCTTGGATGAGTCAGATCTTGCTGTTCCTCACGTTAGGCTTGCTTGTGAATCCGAGTGAATTGTTAGACGTAATGATCCCTGCACTGATCATTGCTTTTTTTATGATTATAGTTGCTCGTCCTTTTGCTGTACATCTGAGTCTTATCCCTTTCAGAAATGTTTCGTTTAAAGATAAAGCATATATTTCATGGGTAGGGCTTCGTGGCGCCGTTCCTATTCTTTTTGCCATCTTGCCGTTGGCAGCCAATATTCCGGGTTCGAGAATGATATTTAACATCGTGTTTGTCATCACTATCGTATCTTTATTGGTGCAAGGCACAACGCTGCCTGTGGTAGCCCGGTTACTGGGATTGGCAAAGAAACCCGAAAGATACAAAAAACTTGAAGACTTCGATGTGGAATTTTCTGAAGAAATAAAATCGGCTATGACCGAGATTCTTATCACAGATGAAACATTGGCACACGGAAGAAACTTAATGGAAATGCCTTTGCCCGAAAGAACCTTAGCCGTTATGGTCAAACGCGAGAATCACTTTTTTGTGCCCACGGGACAAACAGAGTTGCACACAGGCGACAAATTATTGGTTATTTCCGACGATGAGGAAGCGTTAAAGGAAACATATAAGAATATAGGTATCTCCAATTACTCGTATCAGAAACATAGTTAGCATTTGGCAGTACCACACGAAAGAGAATGATGCGATGAAAAACTTTCTACTATTTTTTTCTTTTTGCATTGTAACTGCAGGAATATTATTTTGTTTTTCGTGCAGCAGTTCAAGCCAATCGCAAACACGGGTGGTGCAGGATGAGGGATATGTGAAACAGTCGCCAGACTTTAATGCCGATAGCGCTTATTTTTTCATCGAAAAACAAGTGAATTTTGGACCACGCGTTCCCGGTACGGACGAACATCGGGCTTGCGGTGATTATCTGACAGCGAAGCTGAAAGAATTCGGCGCGGAAGTGATCGAACAAAAGGCGGATATAACGCATTACAACGGACAAAATATAGAGATCAGAAATATTATCGGGAGTTATTTTCCCGAAAAAGAAAAACGCATATTGCTTTTCGCACATTGGGACACGCGTCCTTTCTCCGATGAAGAAAAAGACCCTGCAAAACAAAAACAACCCATTCTGGGTGCCGATGACGGCGCGAGCGGAGTAGGGGTTCTGCTCGAAATTGCCCGTCAGTTGCAGCAATCACCAACTGATGTAGGCGTTGATATCATCTTTTTTGATTTGGAAGACTGGGGACAACCCGATTTTGCCGATTCGTTTGTTGCAGGAGAATGGTGGTGTCTCGGTTCGCAATACTGGTCGGAACATCCGCATGTTCCCGATTATAAAGCTTCCTACGGAATTTTGCTCGATATGGTTGGCGCAGCCAACGCCACCTTTCTAAAAGAAGGCCTTTCGGTGGAAAAAGCATCGAATGTGGTGGAAAAAGTGTGGAACACGGCGTCGAAGATGGGTTACGGAAAATATTTTATCGCCAAAAAATACGGATATATTACCGATGATCATCTTTATGTAAATCAGCATCACCGTGCGCCGAGTATTAATATCATCAACCTAAAAGATACTCCTTCTGGATTTGCGTCGCATTGGCACACGCACAGCGATGATATGCGCAACATTGATCCAAATACGCTAAAAGCAGTTGGACAAACGGTAATGGAAGTAGTTTACAAAAGAAAAATAGTTTGTTTAACATCAAACTCCAAACATCAAGATTTATTATGACAATCAACGAAGTACAACAAGAAATTATCGATGAATTCAGTATCTACGATGACTGGATGGATAAATATGCGTTCATTATTGAGCAAGGAAATGCGCTGGAATCCATGGACGAAAAATACAAAACGCCCGACAACATCATTCAGGGATGTCAGAGCCGTGTGTGGCTGCAAACCGATTATCGCGACGGGAAATTGTATTTCCAAGCCGAAAGCGATGCGGTTATCGTAAAAGGTTTACTGGCACTCGTTCTACGTGTTTTCAACGAGCGCACCCCCGATGAGATCATCGGAACCGATTTGCGGTTTATGAAAGAGATCGGCCTCACGGAACATCTTTCGCCCACGCGCGCCAACGGTTTGCTGTCGGTTATCAAACAAATTCGTTTTTACGCGATGGCGTATAAAGCAAAAGAAGAGAAACAGTAAAGTCTATGACACATTCCCTTTCCGATATATGGAATGAGCGGTATCGCCAAAACGAATTTGTATATGGCGAAGCTCCTAATGTGTATCTTCAGGAACAATTACTCAAATTTCCCGTTGGAAAAATTCTTTTTCCTGCAGAAGGTGAAGGGCGAAATGCGGTTTTTGCCGCTAAAAACGGTTGGACAGTTTCCGCTTTTGATATTAGCGAGGAAGCAAAAAGAAAAGCATTGCAAGCTTGCCGAAAAAAATAATGTGACCATTGATTACCAAGTGGGCGAATTACAGAATTTGGATTACCAACACAATGAATTTGATGCCATTGCCTTGATTTTTGCCCATTTCCTGTCGCATAAAAAATCGGAAATTCATAAAACCGTGGATTCGCTTTTGCGTAAGGGAGGCATCGTGATTTTTGAAGGTTTTAGTAAAAAACAAATCGATTATCAACGGAAAAATGATAACGCCAGAGGGCCGAAAACATAGATATGCTCTTTTCTACAGATGAAATTAAATCTGATTTTTCAAACTACGACATCATAGAATTGACTGACGGAGACAAACTTAAACGAAGGACTTTATCACCAAGGATTGGGATCCGTTGTAAGGTTTGTGGGACGGAAAAAGTAAAGATTCAGGAAGAATACGAAAATTTGATGCAATATTATGCCTGAAGGCCCATCTTTATTGATTTTAAAAGAATCAGCCGAAATTTTTAAGAGCAAGGAAATTATACAAGTCAGTGGTAATACCAAGACCGATAAAGAACGTTTGCTGCATAAAACGGTAATAGACATTAAAACGTGGGGAAAGCATCTTTTGCTTTGTTTCGAAGATTTTACGTTGAAAATCCATTTAATGATGTTCGGTTCCTGTCTTGTCAATGACAGCAAAGATGTGCCTGTGCGGTTGCATTTGAAATTCGCCGATGGCGAAATAAACTTCTACAACTGTTCCGTGAAGTTCCTTGAAGGGTGGGTGGATACGCTCTACGATTTTTCTTCTGATGTGTTGAGTGATGAATGGAACGCAGAGAAAGCAAAGAAAAAACTTTCCCAAATTCCCGATGAAAAAGTTTGCGATGCGCTGTTGGAACAAGATATCTTCTCGGGTGTAGGCAATATCATAAAAAACGAAGTATTATACCGCATTCGTGTACATCCCGATACATTCTTGAAAAATTTGCCCGATGCAAAAACGAACGAATTGATAGCCGAAGCCCGCAACTATAGTTTCGATTTTCTGAGATGGAAAAAACAATATATATTGGCAAAGCATTGGTTGGTTTATCACAAAGGTTCTTGTCCCGTTTGTACGCAGAAAATCACGTGCCGTTACACCGGCAAAAAGAACCGTGTAAGTTACTTTTGTGAAAATTGCCAACGTTTATACTAAAAATAATACCGCAATCCCAAAGTGGCATTAAATCGGCTCACGTTTAAGCGGTTTTCGGAACTTATTTCCGGCGCTTCGGGGTCTCTTATCAGGTTGTGATACTTGACGGAAGTTAAATAGCCGCTAATACCGGACACATCAACGCCGATGCCGATTCGCTTGGACAGTTGGTACTCCACTCCCAAGCCAATGTGTGTGCCGACGGTAGAACCTGTGAGCGTACCGAATTCGGATGTGTTGGACGGATTGGAAAACTTTTGCATAATGCCCAGATATCCCACACCAAAATAGATGCTGCCTATCCACTTGGGTGAAAAAGCGCTGCGCCAGGCTAACGACAACCCCGCATAATCTAACCGTACGTTGTTTTTAACATTGTCGTACACCAACTCTTCGAAAGGGCTGGAGTAAAATTGCGAGAACATTGCCCCGAAACCGTAAGGCAACCCTTTGTGATGGTAGTAGTATTGAGCGTCCCATGTAATGCCCTGATGCAATTTGTCCGCCACTCGTTTCTCTTCGGCGCCGAGGTTTTCCGTACTGCCTGCCAGATTACCGTATCCCGTGTTGAGCATGATGGTATGTGTGGGGATACGAATGCGTTTGCGTTCGTTTTCTTCCGCAATACTCACGTATACTTCGCGCGAAGAAACCATTTCCGTTTCCTCTTTATCTACTTTCAGCATAATGCCCGCGATCTGATGGATGGAACTACCCCAAAGCGAAGGCTTTATGTGGTCGGTGATAAGTAAGCCGTTTCCGCCATTTTCGCGTGTTTCGGCCGATGCCAGTTCAACAACTCTCTCGAACGAACCTCTTGTGGAAAATCCGTTATCCACTACGGCTATATTGCCCAATGTTTCTGCACCAACAGGAACAGGGTCGTCCTTTTCACGTTCATAAACGACCACTGCTTCGTTTTCGGGCAAAGCGGGATAGTTTTTAATGACTTGCGTTACTACTTTGGGTGCACAGGAGTACATTGCACCCGAAAACAAACAGATAAGAAGAATAAAAATTAAGTTTTTCATAACAATGGAATTGTATAGGGTTTGTTTTATTATAAGTTTATATGAATATCGTATTCTATACCTAAACGCCGCGGAGTGGCAATTTAATTCAGCCCAACGTAAAGCGAAGCGGCACGTTGGGTCTATGATTTCGAATCAAATCTACGCCCTGAAAGGGCAATTTACATATTTTTCGTGATTAAGTTGGGCTTTCAGCCCGCCTAATATCTTTGTGACATTCTAACCCTACCCGTTGGGTAGGGCTGAATTAACATGGACTTTCAGTCCGTTTAGGTATAGAATACGATAATCATATAAGTTTAATACTGTATTTTTTTAACCACTTCCTTTTCAAACTCTTTAATAGCTTTGTCTTTATAATCTTTATCGCTAAATTTCTTGACAGCCTTGTAAAGACGTGTCAATTTTATTTCGGATTTTAAGTCATTACCTGAAATTTCAATTTCCATAAAGGCGTTTTTCAAATAAACGGTGTCCAAATCTCTCACTTTTTCCACATCAATAAGGAATGCCAAAGTGTCCAATTTACCATAGGTATCATCGGCTTTAAGATATTGGTAATATCTTTCTTTATCTCCGTAATAAAAAATATTTTTTTCTTCGTCAAAAAAAATGTTAGGATTATTGTAATAGTGTTTTTTTATCAACTCCATTTGTATCAAGTTCAACTTGTTCACCACAAGTTCTTTTGAGACGTCAAATTGATACGTTTTGTCAATTATTACATATTCCCGAACTTCGCGTGGCGGTAAACTCGTGGCTAAAAAGGCAACGCAAGAAAAAACAATGAAGACTTTTTTAATTGTTGCAGGCAATGGAAATAAATAATCCGATTTTAGCGTAATATAAGATAGAGCAATAGACACTAGCGCAATATTATCGGTATAATCAATGGTTCGGTTTATAGGAATATTCCAATAATTGAAAAGATTAATAAAGCTTTGAGATAAAGGGCTGTTCCAATACAAAAAACCTATAGCTGTTATCACGTGAATAAAACGTTTTTTTCTTGGAAATAATACGCTGAATAAAAATGGAAAAGCGAACAACCCTGCAAAATCAGATAATTTACCGGTTAGTTCGTTATGGAATGCGGTTTTGAATAGCCAGTCATTCAGTATAAGCAGAATGATGCTTAGTAAGAATAACGGATGTCCGATTTTGTTTGGGTTTTTCATACAATAAATTTTCACTATTAATTTCAGGTTTTATAGCGGCAAATATACATCTTATTACAATACAAGAAGCAGTATGAACCACTTATTTTATTTCGCCTCGCTCATATCTTCCGAGCGGTTGCGTGCGGCATCCAGTACACCTTCGAAATGTTTTCCGATCTCGTGCAGGCGGAAATGATCCAACCCGGCTTGCGTGGTTCCGCCTTTACTCGTGATATTTTTTATCAGTTCTTCGATGCTGAAATTCAGTTGATTTTGGGTGAAATAAGTAGTTGTTCCCTGCATTAGTCCAAGTAATAATTCATCGAGAACCGGCCCGGGAAGGTCAAACTCGTGCATCTTATCCTTGAATATCTGAATAAATGCTAAAATAAACGCCGGTCCGCTTCCGAAAACGGAAGTAAAGAGATCGAAGCCGTTTTCGTTGAGTTTTACTGTTTTGCCGAGTTTGGAAAGAATGTGGAAGATTTCTTCGGTTTTCCCGTTTTCAGGCTGATTGGTGGTAAAAGCGGTAACCGATTGTTGATACGCCATTGCCAAATTTGGCATAATGCGGACGATGGGATTTTCTTTTCCTAAATAGCTTTCGATAAACGCGATACTTTTTCCTGCCACGGGCGATACGAAAATCTTATCGGTACGATCAAGCGGTTGCAATTGCTCCAAAATTCCACTTAAATCCTGCGGTTTTACGGCAAGCCACACCACATCCGCAAAAGCTATGAGGTCTTTTATGTTTTCGAAAAAAGGAATTTCTACCTCTTTTTTGTTTCGTGAGAAATAGGTAAAATGAATATCAGGCTCGTTTTTAAGTCCTTTATAAACTGCTTTTGCTACATTTCCAAAACCGATAAATCCGTAGTTCATTGTTGAATGAGATTGAATGAGATTGAATCTGCTTCTTTATCAAAACTCCCCTTCAGGGCTTTTGAATTTTGTAAACGGAATGCTGCCATTCATCGCTTTTACGATGTAATTTGCCCGCTGCCCGTTCACGATCCACATTTCCACGCCCGACCTTAGGCAGATCTCAGCTGCGTGCACTTTCGACGACATTCCGCCCGTTCCCAGCGTAGATGCCTTTTCTTCAACGCAGTGCGCTATCGAGTTCAGGTCCGAAACGTTTGTAATTAATTCCGCATCGGTGTGCAGGTGCGGATTGCAGGTGTAAATACCGTCGATATCGGAAACGAGAATAAGCAGGTCGGCGCTCATAATAACCGCTACCAATGCTGAAAGTTTGTCGTTATCGCCCAATACGATCTCTTCGATGGAAACCGTATCGTTTTCATTTACAATGGGAATGTAGTCGGCTTCCCACAATCGGTTAATGGTGTTTCGCGTGTTTTCGTTCGCCACCGGATTTTCAAAATCGCGGTACGTGAGCAAGATTTGCGCGATATTCAACCCATAAGTGCTGAAAATATCGTCGTATAGCTCCATCAACTTAGTTTGTCCTATAGCCGCCATCGCTTGTTTGGATTCGACGTGTTTGTTAAAACCTTTAATCTCCACAAACTGCCGTGCGGTTGCAATGGCGCCCGATGAAACAATAACTATCTCGAAATCCTTCTTTAACTCGACGATTTGCCGTGCCAAGCTCTCGATCACGGCAAACGATATTCGGTTTGTACCCGCCGTAAGTGTGGATGTGCCGATTTTGATGATTAATTTCTTTTTCATAAAAGACTGTTAGAATAAAGAATCAAGACTTTTTTGACAAATCAGATTTTGGATGATTAGACCGTAACGCATTCAGAACTCGAAACTCGAAACTCGAAACTCGTAACTCGTTACTCTCGGATTTGTCCGTTTCCATACACAAACCACTTATTGGTGACCAATTCCTGCGCGCCAAGCGGCCCTCGAAAGTGCAGTTTTTGCGTGCTGATAGCGATTTCCGCTCCTACGCCGAATTGTCCACCGTCGGTAAATCGCGAAGAAGCGTTGTGGTAAACCGCTGCACAATCTACTTGTTCCATAAATATATTGGCGTTGTCTGTATTATTTGTAACGATAACCGCGGAATGGCCTCCCGAATAATGATTGATTGTTTTAACGGCTTCGCTCGTGTTGTCAACTAACGCGAAATATACTTTGGGAGCCATAAATTCTTCAAAAAGCACCATTTCATCGTTGGTTTCACGAATGTTAGGATTCATTTTAACGATCTCCTCATTGCCCCATACTTCTATGTGCTTGTTGTTTAACTGCGAAACCCAATTTGCCAACCGATCTTGCAAACTATATAAATTTTTATTGATAAGAACTTTATCCAACGCGTTGCAAACGCTGATGCGACTTTTGCCGTTGATAATAAGACGAATAGCCATTTCGGAATCGCAATCGGTATCCACATACAGAAAGTTGTTACCGCGGCCGCTCACAATGACGGGAACGGAAGCGTTTTCCTGCACAAATTTTATCAACGCGTCACCTCCGCGTGGAATAATTAGGTTTACGTTGTGCGTATTGTTTTTAATGAGTTTTTGCGTTTCGTTGCGCGACAAGTTGAGGTATTGCACGAAAGCAGTTTCGAAACCGTTTTCGGACAATGCTTGTTGCCACAACCCGGTGAGATAAGTGTTTGTGTAAAATGATTCTTTTCCACCCTTCAGCAAAATGCGGTTTCCGGCCTTAAATGCGGTTGCAGCTGCTTCGATAGTAACATCGGGGCGCGATTCGTAAATGATGAGTATTGTTCCGAAAGGAACCGTGCGATTTGTGATGTGGAGGCCGTCTTTACGGGTAAAATCGTAAAGGATTTTCCCTTCGGGATCAGGCGGTTCCGCCACTTCGCGAAGCGAAAGGATCATTCCGTCGATTTTTTTTTCATCCACTTTTAGGCGATCTTTCATCGGCTCGTCGATGTTTGGGGTGTTCAAATCGATCTCGTTTTGCCGAATGATCTCTGCTTTTTTTTTTTTCAGCAAACCGGACAAATGAAGCAGAACATTATTTTTTGGGGAGATAACCATTTGTGTGAATTTGAAATAAATTGAACCACAAAGATACTATTTTATCCCAAAAATAGGTCTAAACGTGTTAAAATGTTTTCATTTTTAAAAGGTCGAAAGTCCAATCTGAAAGATACAGCGGAATATTTATAGTTTTTTCGTTCATTTTAAGTTCATTAAGTGAATAGCGTATTCTTAGTTCGGGGTCAAATTTTGATGAATACACCGACAAACTTTTACCACTTACACGGTGTTCCGATTTTACTTCCATCGGTATAATCTTGGTTTCGTATTCAATCAAAAAATCTACTTCGGCACGATTGTCGGAACTCCAATAAAAAGACTCTGAATTTGATGCGGATACCAATGATTTTAGAAGGAAATTCTCCGCCAAAGCGCCTTTAAATTCTATATATCCGGTTGTGTTGGAAAGAATTACTTCCGGAGATAATTTTGCCATTCGGCGTAATAAACCACAATCGGACGCATAAACTTTAAATGCCGAGAATTCTCGATAGGCACTCAATGGAATTCTCGGTTTAGAAACGTTATATACGCGATGAATCAGTCCCGCTTCCTCCAACCAAAGTAATGCATCTTCGTATTCACGCGCTCTTGCACCTGTTTTTACAACGCGATAAATAAATTTACGGTTTTCTTTTGCCAATTGCGAGGGTAGAGAATTCCACAGATTACGTATTTTTGGAATTTCGGCTGACGATGTGTATTTTGAAAAATCTAATGTGTATAGATCGAGAATGTGTTGCAATTTATCTTCAACCGATTGTATTCCTTCATTATTCAAAAGAAACACAATTGCTTCGGGCATTCCCCCGCAAATCAAATAACGTCTGTATTGTTCTTCCAATCTGCTACGAATGATTTCGGGTAACGGTTCAATCGCGGTAAGAGCACTGACGTATAAGTAAGTTTTCTCATCGGCAGCTTGTAAAAACTCTTTGAAGGTAACGGGGTACATAGAAATTATTTCGACTTTACCTACCGGAACCGACATTTGCTTGTTGCGGACAGCCACACCGAGTAACGATCCTGCCGCTATTATATGATACTGTGACGCATCTTCTTGAAAATATTTCAAACTATTGAGCGCTCCTTCGCAGGACTGAATTTCATCAAAGATTATCAATGTTCTATCGGCGATGATAGGTACATCCGTAAAAAGCGCTAATTCGTTGATAATTCTTGTTATATCTTTCGTTTTTTGAAAAATAGCAAATAATTCGGTTGTTTTGTCGAAGTTGAATTCAGCAACAAATTCAAAATTATTTCTTCCAAATTCTCTCATTATCCACGTCTTACCTATTTGGCGTGCACCTTTCAAGAGCAACGGTTTACGATTTTTTTTGTTTTTCCATTGCTGTAAATTATTTGAAATTTCTCTTTTTATTTCCATATTTACACATATTATGTGCGGAAAATGTGTAAAGAATCACACTTACTGCACGAAATAATGGCAAAGGTAACAATCAATCTTGCGGCTGTCACAACTTTTTTTCTGCTTCGCTCGTTAAACTCTTAGGAAAAATCGAGTCAAACGAACAATGAAAATCAACAAAACAAACTATACACAATCCTTTAAAGAACTTTTTCGTCATTTATGGCCCTTTGTGAAACCTTACAAAGGAATGATAACCGGTACGTTGCTGTTAACACTTGTTGGTTCGTTCGCGGCGCAGGTAAACCCGCTTTTGATAAACGAAACCATTACGCGGGTGGAAGCACTGCTGCAACAACCCAATCCGCTCGAAAACGGAATGCGGCTACTATGGGTCATTTCGGCAATTATGCTCGCGAATGAGTTACTAAACATCGGGATACATTTCGGACAGCGCTATTTTGGAGAAAAAATCCGGATTCGGGTGGGGACCGATCTTTCGCAAGCTGCTGTGGATAGAATTTTGACGTACAAAATGGATTTTTATTCCGATCCTGAAAATCAGACCGGTTTGTTGCAAACGAGAATCAATCGGGGTGTTGAAAGCCTAATCCGATTAGTTCAGAACTTCTTCCTCGATATTCTGCCTTTGTTTTCAACCGCGATAATCGCTTTGGTGGTGATGTATAATGCCAATTTGTATGTTGGAATTTTGGCAACCATCATTGTTCCATTATATTTTTACGTTAGTCAACGACAGGCTAAAAAACTGAAAGGATGGCGCACTGAATTGCGTGGACAGCGTGAACGAAAAAACCACGGCCTCATCAATATTATCGATTCCATCAACGTGATCAAAAGTTTCGTGCGCGAAAAAATGGAAGGTAAAAAACAGTACGATGTACAGTTAGATATGATGAACAATCAGCTGCAAACGCGCCAAACGAGCTATGTTTTCGATAGTTTGAAATCGTTTATCCAACAAATCGGCGTTGTGCTTATCATTATTCTTACCGTTTTTCTTGTGCTCGACGGCCAAATGGGTATCGGAGCGATAATGATGCACATTATGCTTTTCAGGAATGTATCTGCGCCAATCGGACAACTGCACCGCATTTACGACGAAGTGAACGACGCGATCATCTACGCCGACGGATTTTTTGATGTGCTTGCGAATGACGAAGCGGTTGAAGTTGGCGGACAAATTGAGGCACAAAACGTGAAAGGCCGCTTTGAAGTAAAGAACGTGAGTTTTACGTATCCCAATGGAAAACAAGCGCTTTTTGATGTTAGTTTGGCGTTGGAACCACAAAAAACAACAGCCATTGTTGGTCTCAGCGGTGCCGGAAAAAGTACGCTTATCAATTTGCTTTGCAAATTTTATAGTCCCGATAACGGTGAAATTCTGCTCGACGGTGTTAATCTAAAAGAATATGAGAACGGTTCGTTGCGCGAAAACATCGGGTTGGTGTTACAAAAGAACCATATTTTCAAAGGAACTATTTACGATAATATTTTGTACGGCAACACGGGTGCTACACGCGAAGAAGTCATCGAAGCATCCAAAAACGCATACTTGCACGAGCAAGTGCTGCAACTTCCCGACGGGTACGATTCCAACGCGTTTAACCTAAGCGGCGGACAGCAGCAACGAATCGCCATCGCGCGATTGTTCCTGAAAAACCCGCCGATCATTTTCCTCGACGAGCCTACTGCAAGCCTCGATGCCATAGCTACTGAACACATAAAAAACAGCTTGGATGCCATTAAAGAAAACCGCACGGTTGCCATTATTTCACATTCGTTGTCGCAAATTATCGATGCCGATACCATTCACGTCTTGAAAGACGGACATTTGGTGGAAAGCGGCACGCACGAACAATTGTATAAATTAAACGGCGAATACCGAAAGATTTTCGACGCCTCGGCACGCAGCCTGAATTTGGATAAAATGTTGGACACGATTGAAGTGTGAACGGGGTGCGGGTTCCGAGTTCCGAGTTCCGAGCTCCGAGATACGGGTTCCGAGTTTCGAGTTAGGAATTTAGCCTCTCCTCTAACTCCTCTTCACAAGAGAGGAGAAGACGGGCAGCGTTTTTTCAGGGTTCGCAAATTCTCTTCCGTCAACTGACGGAGAGAGATTTAGAGAGGGGTTCGGGAATTACCGCGAAGCGGGGGTGGGAGTAAAAGTCTTGATTCTTGGTTCTTTTGTCTTGTATCTTACGTTCAAAACCTCCACGAAATTCCTCCAAAATAATGTCGCGGCAATCCCGGATAATAATATCTCGGTTCTGCATTGCCGAAAGCAACTGCGTTTACGGTAAGCATCGGTGAGTAATGCGTATTTGTAAGATTATTAATTCCTGCGAAAAGTTCAAAATGCCCCATTCCATCGATGAAAAAACGATACGATGCTCGTAAATTACTCAAGAAATAAGCGTCGTTTGTTAAACTGTTGGCATCGTTCATAAATTGCGATCCAATGTATTGAAATTGCGTGTTAAATTCCAAAGCGTCAGCGGGATTCCACCGAAAATTCGCTTGCGCGATGTGCGCCGGAATTCCGGGTAAGTGGTTGCCATCGTATCTGTTATTGTCGTCCGTAAATTCAATAAATTTGTTGAGAGAATATGTGTAGTTGGCGTTCAGAAACAAACTTCCGGGAAATGACGGTTTGTTGAAAACGCGTTGTTTCAGCAAAAATTCCAATCCGGAGTGTCGTGTTTTTCCCGCGTTAACTCCCGTGAAAATATCTTCGGTCAATCGTTTCGTAACAAGCAAATTATTCAAATCAATCAAATAAATAGTCGTCTCAATTTGCGTGGCATTGTCGAGCAAATTCAGCCGGATGCCCGCTTCGTACTGCATTCCCTGTTCGGGTTTGATGTCTTTGTTAATATCGCCTTCGGGCAAGAGTGTTTCTTCGGGCGAAGGCATCGAAAAACCGTGTCCGCCCGATGCGTAAAGCGCTACGGTGTTGTTGGGAGCATAATTGATTCCCAATCGGGGAGAAAAAATTACCGGGAAGCTTCTGCTTCCGCTTTGGTTGCCGTTATCGGGAAATTTGTCGGTCAATCGATAACGAATACTATTCACCGCGCCACCTACCGAAATATTCCATTGCTCGTTGGGGCGGTAATAAGCCATCCCAAACACATTCAACTGATGGCG
Source organism: Bacteroidota bacterium (assembly GCA_023424395.1). Classification (GTDB taxonomy): domain Bacteria; phylum Bacteroidota; class Bacteroidia; order Bacteroidales; family Dysgonomonadaceae; genus JAFADY01. The sequence goes on from JAFADY010000063.1 coordinate 308,490, forward strand.
ATTTTCGGAATTATGGTTGATGAGTTCATCATTAAGTTCCAATTGCCACAGATAGGTATCGGTAATCCACTCGGCGCCCATTACGATATCGGTTTTATCTGTATGAAATGTCAGTCGGTTTCGGATTCCGCCTCCGTTTGAAGCATCATCCAAGTTGTTAAACGGACGTTTTTCGTAACTGTCCGTAAATCTCCCGAAAGCCGTTAATCGATTGTTCCACTTCCCTGACAAACGATTCGTGAGCGTAACACCCGCTATAGCGCGTTGGTAATCTTTGTATCCGCCAATGTTTTTCCAATTGGCGGCCGCCGCTCGCGGATCGGTTTCGTAAAGTGTTTTACCGACCGAACTCGGAATCCCGGCGTTAAAATCCATCAACAACAGCGTATATTCTAACGAATAATTTGGCTGTTGCCATTTTCCTGACGATAGCAATGATGTCCTCCGAAAATGATTATTTTCCCGATATCCGTCGGATTGCAAATGCGACAGATTTCCCCAAATATTCAGATTATCGCTCCGATAATTGCCTGCGGCACTCGCTTTCAACGTATTGAAACTTCCGTATTGCAACAAAGCGCTGATCGTATTTCGGTTCGGTTGTGGCGTGTATAAATTAATATTGCCACCCAATCCCGAACCATACAATGCCGACGCCGGCCCTTTAATCACTTCCATCCGCCCGATGCCCAACAGGTCAATATCTTCGGGTGTGGAAATTCCGTCGGAAGAAGTGATCGGAACATCGTTCAGATACGATTTTATTCGGTTGGTGTTGTACGGCGTGCGACTGCCCACACCACGAATCACGATACGGCTCGTGGCATACGTTCCGCTATGCATATAAATTCCGGGCATTGCGTGCAGCGTGTTGGAAAAGCTGTTGCCATCGGCAGTTTGAATTTCCTGCCCCGATAATACCGAAATACTTCCGGGAACCTGATGCACCCGGGTATTGATCTGATATGCACCCACTACTACTTCGTTGAGTAAAATGGTGGAGTCTACATCTTCGGTCGGCGCATTCTGCGATTTTGCGGTCAATACGAAGAAACAACCTAAAACAAGAGAAAGTATATTTTTAAAAATCATTTAACCATTGTTGCTTTTAAGTCCCCTTTAGGGGATTTAGGGGGTTTTCACTCCACCGGTACCAACCGCACGATCATTCCCGGTTCTTCCAAACCGATATACACCAATCCGTCGGGGCTCATCACCACATTACGGACGCGGCCGATGCCTTCAACCAACTTCTCTGTGTGCGCTACCTTTTGTCCGTTCAACACCACACGTTCCACGTAATCGAAACGAAGAGAACCGACCAAAATATTATTTTCCCATTTTTTGAAGCGGTTGCCCGTTACTACTGTCATTCCGCAAGCGGCAATGGATGGAGTCCATTGCAGCACAGGCTGCTCCATCCCTTCTTTTACTGTGTCGGGCGTCAGGACAGTGCCGTCGTAATTAATTCCGTAGGAAATCACCGGCCATCCGTAATTTATTCCGGGTTTTATCAAATTGAGTTCGTCGCCGCCCATTGGGCCGTGTTCGGTTTCCCAAACATCGCCGGTAATGGGATGTACAACCGTTCCCTGCGGATTGCGATGCCCGTAACTGTAAATGGTTTTAATAGCGCCGGGCGTATTTACGAACGGATTATCTGACGGAATGCGCCCGTCATCGTGAATGCGATGAATCTTTCCATTGGTGTTATCCAATTTTTGCGGAAAATCGAAATGCTGTCCGCGATCGCCAATACCGAAATAAAGGTGCCCTTTTCCGTCGAAAGCAAGTTTGCATCCGAAGTGATGCCCGCGATCCGTCAACGGTGTTCCTTCAAACAACACTTGTTGATCGGTCAATTTATTGCCTTGCAACCGGGCGCGCATAATGGCCGTGTTGCCCATTCGCTTCTCGCTTTTGGTATCGAGGGCAGAATATGAAATGTATATCCATCCGTTTTTATCGTAATCGGGGTGCAACGCCAAATCCATCAATCCACCTTGCCCGAAAGCCATAATGGGAGGCAATCCTTGAATAGGCGCGGAGAGTTTTCCGTTGGAAAAGGTGTGCAATGTGCCTTTCCTTTCCGAAATAAGCAGATCGCCGTTGGGAAGAAAAGCCAATCCCCACGGAACTTCCAATCCGGTAACAACGGTGTCGATAACGAAGTTGTATTCTTCCGACTTCACAATGCCATCGGCGGTTACAGCAGGTTTCAAAAGAGTTCTGTCGTCAGGAATGCCATTTTTTACGTAAACCGACAATTCTTTGAGCTCTTTATCGGAAAACGTTTTCTCGAAAGCGGGCATACCTATATCCAAAATTCCGTATTTGATGCTTCGCTCCACGGAAGCTGTCCCCTCTTCTTCCATCCATTGCTTGGCGGCAAATTTCTCTAAGTTATCTCCGTGGCATCCGGCGCAAAACACGCGGTAGTTGGATGCCGCATCGCGAGCCTGAGCCGTACGTGGCATATTTTTGCAGGAATGCGCAACTAAGAGAGCCATAAACCCGAAACCTAATAGAATGTACAAATTTTTATTTTTCATACGACTTTATGATAAAGGAGTGAGATACAAAAATAGTATAAAATACGAATTTAATGCGGCTATGTCGGGATTTTATCGCGGAGGATGAGCGCTTTTGGCAAAAACTTCTGCAAAATCTGTTATCTTTGTGCGTTTTTTGAAAAAATAGCTGTGGATTTTATTTCTATAATGATCATCGCCGTCGGGCTTGCCATGGATTCTTTCGCCGTTTGTATCGGTAAAGGAATGTGCAGGCAACGTTTTTATCTATGGCGATCATTTAAGATAGCCCTTGTTTTCGGACTACTTCAGGGGTTGATGCCTTTTGTTGGATACGCTTTAGGGATAGGATTTGCATCGTGGATGCAGCATTTCGATCACTGGCTGGCGTTTTTTATTCTCTTGATTATCGGAACTAAAATGATCTACGAAAGTTTGTCGGCAAAACCTGAAATTGATTGTATGGATTGTGATTGCAACGGGGAATTGCCGATAAGCTGGAAAAGTGTAACAACACTTGCTTTCGCTACAAGTATCGATGCAATGGCAACGGGGCTGATCTTTGTTTCTTATCCGGGAACCATTTTAACCGCTACGTTAACCATTGGTTTGGCAACTTTGCTTTTTGCCTTTTCGGGAATGTTTATCGGGGTGCGATTTGGCAGAAAAATACGGCTGAATATCGAAATGTTGGGCGGTGTAATTCTGATATTGATAGGAACGAAAATTCTTTTGCAACACTTGCTTAACGGCGCGTGATCACTCTATATCAGAGTTTTTATAATAGTCATCGAGGTTTTTTTCTTTCGGTTGATGCAGCTTGCCAAGCGAATTGGCTACTACAACCGAAACCATTGCATCGCCCGTAACATTTACTACCGTGCGAAGCATATCCAACGGACGGTCGATAGCGAAAATAAGCGCTAAGCCGATGGCTAATTTATCGGCAGGGAAGCCGATGGATTCCAATACAATGACCAACATTACCATTCCCGCTCCGGGAACTGCTGCCGAACCAATGGATGCCAACAACGCGGTGAGCACTATTGTCAGTTGGTCGGTAAATTCCAATGGAAAGTGCAGCGCTTGAGCGATAAAAACTGCGGCAACGGCTTGATACAAACTTGTTCCGTCCATATTCACGGTCGCTCCCACGGGGAGAACAAAACTCGATACTTCATTGTCCACGCCCAAATGTTCCGTTACGCGCTCCATTGTTACGGGCAGTGTTGCCGCGCTCGAACTCGTTGAAAAAGCCAATAACTGCGCCGGAGCAATTCCTCTGAAAAACCATTTCGGTGTTTTTTTCGTGAAAAGATAAATCACGATAAGGTAAAAGCCGATCATAATGGCCAAGCCCGTTATCACTGTGAGCCCGTAGAAAAGCAGTTTTTGCAGGATTTCCACGTTGTCGGAACTCACGATGATTTGCGCGAGCAAAGCGAAAACGGCAAAAGGCGCCATCAGCATAATTAAATCCACCATCTTCAGTACCACTTCGTTCAGCGCATCGATAAGCTTGCTTAAAGGCTTCGCTTTCTCAGGATCGATCAGCAACATACAGATACCGAACAGAATGGAGAAGAAAATAACCTGCAACATAAGCCCGTTGTTGCTCATCGCGAAAAAAATATTATCGGGAACCATATCCACAAGAAATGTGAGCGGGCTTTCGTTTTCGTGTTGCGTTGCCTGATGAATGTTGGATGTTATGGACGCGTCCTGCGCATACGTATTGGTCAATTCATCAATGGTTTCGGGCGACATACCCGTGCCCGGTTTCAATGTATTTACCAAAATCAGCCCGATGGTAATGGCGATAACCGTGGTTGACATATAAATGAGAATGGTGCGGACGCCGATGTTCTTGAAACTCGAAATATCTTTCAGGTCGGAAATACCTTTTACCAGCGAAACGAAAATCAAGGGTATAGCGATGAGTTTGAGCAGCTTGATGAAAATAGCTCCAAAAGGGGCGATCCAATCGAGAACGAAGTTTTTCCCCCATCCGAATGAGCTCATAAACAGTCCGAATAGGGTGCCAAGCACCATTCCAATAATAATCTGCCAATGCAGCGGGAGTTTTTTCATTCGCTTGTTTTTAGTGTGTAAAATTATTTCACGCGGTACGGCAATTCTAAAACGCTGATTCCCGCCAATTTTTTTCGCGAATGTTTGCGAATGAAATCAACGAAAATCAGCGTGAGAATATTTTATTCCTCTATTCCAACTCTATTTAAAATGAAAGCGAATTCAAACGCGGTGTCTTTAATTCCGTCGTATCGGCCGGTGGCGCCGCCGTGTCCGCTGTCCATATTCATTTTCAGCAACACAATGTTATCGTCGGTTTTAAGCGCGCGAAGTTTGGCCACCCATTTGGTGGGCTCGTGAAACAGCACTTGAGAGTCGTTTATTCCGCCCGTGATGAGCATATTGGGATAGTTTTGCGCTACGGTGTTATCGTAAGGCGAGTAAGAGAGCATATAGGTATAATATTCTTCCTCGTTGGGATTGCCCCATTCTTCATATTCGCCCGTGGTGAGTGGCAGGGTATCGTCGAGCATCGTGCTTATCACATCCACGAATGGTACTTGCGCCACAATGGTTTGATATAAATCGGGACGGGCGTTTGCAACAGCGCCCATCAACAAGCCGCCTGCGCTTCCGCCCATCGCGGCGAGTTTATTGGCCGATGTATAACCGTCGGCAATAAGTTTTTCGCTGCACGCGATAAAATCGGTAAACGTGTTTTTCTTTTTCAGCAGTTTACCGTCTTCATACCATTGTTCGCCAAGGTCGCTTCCGCCGCGTATTTGCGCGATACCGAATACGACGCCACGATCGATCAGGCTGTAAAAACTCGGACTGAAAAACACGTCGGAACTGTTTCCGTAACTTCCGTAGGAATAGAGTAGTGCGGGGTTGCCGCCGTTTTTCTTTAATCCTTTTTTATAAACAATGGCCATTGGCACTTTCACGCCATCGGGGGCGGTTGCCCAAAGCCGTTCTACCACGTAATCGTCGGGGGTAAAGCCCGATGGAATTTCCTGCACTTTCAGCACCTTGCTTTCGCCCGTTAAAATGTTGTATTCATACAATGTGGTGGGGCGGTTGAGCGATGTGTATGAATAACGCACGGAGGTGGAGTCGTACTCGGGATTTCCGCTCAACGACGCGGTGTACACCGGTTCGGGGAACGAAATGAGTTTGCTTTCGCCACCCGCGATGGGTTTCAATTCCATTTCGGCAAGGCCGTTCTTACGAAATTCGAGCGCCACGTAATCTTTCAAGATATCTATTCCTTCGATGCGAACGCTATCGTTGTGCGGTACAAATTCTTTCCACGAATCGCGGTTTTCATAGCCTGTGAGTGGTGTTTCGTAAATTTTCCCGTTCAGGTTCTGACGATCTTTGTAACGGACAAAAAACTTTTCTTTGTGCGGATAAACGCTGTATTCCACATCTTGCACGCGTGGCAGAAATAGTGTAAACGCGTCAGCGGGTTTGTCGGCCGAAATGTATCTTTCTTCGGAGGTGGTGGAGCTTGCGCTGCCGATGAAAATGTACTGATTGTTTTTGTCGCCCGAAACGTAGGTGGAGAAACGCGCATCGGTTTCTTCATAAACAAGCGTGCTTTTGGGCGCGTCCAACATTTGGCGGTGAATTTGGTAAGAGCGCAACGTTTGGTCTATGATGCCGTAAAAGAGCGTTTTATTATCGTTTGCCCAAGCAACCGATGTGGCTCCGTTTACGCTGAATCCTACATTTTCGCCCGAAGCCAAGTCTTTTATTTTAAGAATAAACTCGGCATACGAACCGGTTTCGTTATAAAAATAAGCAGCTTTGCTGTTATCGGGGCTGATGGAGTATCCGCGGAAAATGAAAGCGGGTTTACCTTCGGCCATTTCATTTAGATTGAAAAGTACTTCTTCGGGCGCGCTCATCGTGCCTTTTCGGCGGAGATAGGTGCGGTATTGTTTTCCTTTTTCGGTGCGGCTGTAATAGAAATAGCCGTCTTTAAAAGATGGGTACGAATCATCGTCTTCTTTCATCCGTCCGACGATTTCGTCATAAATTGTTTCCTGCAACGCTTTTGTGGACGCCATCACCGTATCGGTATACGCGTTTTCGGCGGTGAGATACTCAATTACTTTTGGATTGTTTTTGTCTTTTGTCCAAAAGTAGTTGTCGATGCGCTGTTTCCCGAAATTGGTAAACGTGTCGGGTAGTATTTCCGCAACGGGTGGCGCGGGAAAATCGGATTGTTTTAAAATTTTCACTTCTTCTTTTTTAGTTGTACAAGATGCAATTGTTAGCAATACAGCGCATAAAAGCACGCCAAATTTTACGTTTTTCATATTTATTACTTTAGTTTTGCAAATTTACATAATTATTACGAAAGAATAGGGTGAACAAATTTTTTTAACCGCTGTTATATGGGTTGCTTAATGAAATATATGAAAAAATTGTTTTTTGTATGGATGTTGGCTTTGCCGCTGGGCGTTTTTGCTCAAACAAAACCGCAACCACCCATTCCGGTGGAATTACTAATCGGTCATAACCGGATGAATGTAACGATGTCTGTTAATAAACCGATTATCGGTAATTGGCGTTTCAACAACATTACATCGGTGGCAGCCGATTATAAAAATACGCGAAGCGAAACCGAGTTGGTGGTGGTAAATTCTCTTGTGTATCAATTGCATCCTTACTTTGGTGCATCGGGAGGATTGCAGTATCACTTTCTGAAAGGACTTGTGCCGAATGTGGCATTTCACGCGTCTTATGCCGATCCTACCTGGCTTCTAGTACTAACGCCTTACATGAACATGTTGCCCAACCGAAACCTGGAAACGGTTGCTATTGCGGAATTCAAACCCCAACTTTCGGAGAATCTGAAGCTATTCACCCGTGCGCAAGCACTCTATAACCACGATCTAACCGAAAACTTTCACGATCGCAGCTACTATTATTTCCGATTGGGATTATCGGTTCGGAAATTTACATTTGGCGTTGCCGCCAATTTAGATTATTACGGACCGAATCGTGCTTACAAAGACAATTTCGGAGGATTTTTGGAAGTGGGTATTTAGAGCAGATCTATTCCTGGCTCTCCACAATGCCGTACGATTGTTTTACTTCTTCCATAACAAACACGCTGTGGATTCCTGCAATATAATCGAATTTTCCTAACGTATTTATCAAAAAGGACTGATAGTATTTCATGTCGGGAGCCTGGATTTTAAGCAGATAGTCGTATTCGCCAGAAATATTGTAACATTCGGTTACTTCGGGAATATCAGTGATGAACTTTGTGAACTCATTGGCAATTTTTGGGTTGATTTGTGTGAGTTTTAAGTTGCAAAACACCCCGAAACCCCGGTTCAACTTTTCGTAATCCAAAATAGCAACATACTTTTTAATTAAGCCTTCTTTTTCGAGTTTCCGCACTCTATCGTAAACAGGAGTTGTGGATAGATTCACTTTTGCCGCTAATTCTTTGTTTGTGAGGCGGCAATTAGTCTGTAATGCTTTGAGAATTCGTAAGTCGATGTTGTCAAGTTGATACATAAAAGATATTTCTTCTGTTTTGGTTATAATTTACATCTCCAATAATTGATATTTTCTTTTTCAAATGGTAAATATAGGTATATTTTCTGTATTAATTGATTTTATTGGATAATATATCCAAATAGGTGTATTTTTGCAGAGAATAACTGATCACTCCAAACTCGGAGCTCAAAACTCAAAACTAACTCATTATGTCAGAAAAAAATTATAAATTCGAAACGCTGCAAATTCATGCAGGACAAACCGTTGATCCGAGCGGATCGCGTGCCGTACCCATTTATCAGACTACATCGTACGTTTTTGAAAGTGCCGAACAGGCTGCCGGGCGCTTTGCATTGACCGACATCGGAAATATTTATACCCGTTTAACAAATCCCACAACCGCAGTTGTGGATGAACGTGTTGCAAAACTCGAAGGTGGATCGGCAGGAATAACCGCGGCATCGGGTTCGGCAGCAATCACTTACGCCGTTTTAAATATTGCCGAAAGCGGCGATAATATTGTGGCTGCGAGCACTTTGTACGGCGGAACATTTAATCTTTTTAGTGTTACGTTGCCTAAATTGGGCGTAACCGCATCTTTTGTCGATCCCGATGCTCCCGAGAATTTCGAAAAAGCGATTAACGATAAAACGAAAGCTATTTTTATCGAAACCATCGGCAATCCCGGCATTAATCTCATCGATATTGAAGCCGTTGCCGCTATCGCACACAAACACGGGCTACCGCTCATTGTGGACAATACCTTCGGCACGCCGTACCTAATTCGTCCCATTGAGCACGGCGCCGATATCGTGGTGCATTCTGCCACAAAATTCCTTGGCGGACATGGAACTACGTTGGGCGGTGTGATTGTGGAATCGGGCAAATTTGATTGGAAAAACGGTAATTTCCCCGGGTTTATCGAACCCGATTCGCATTACAACGGATTGGTTTTCGGCGATTTGGGAGCGATAGCGTTTACTACCAAAATTCGTGCGCAGTTGTTGCGCGATACGGGTGCCGCAATTGCTCCGTTTTCATCTTTCCTGTTGTTACAGGGAATTGAGACGTTGTCGCTTCGCGTGGAACGCCACGTAGAAAATACCCGACAGGTGGTGGATTTCTTATCGAACCACGCCAAAGTTTCGTGGGTAAATTATCCGAACTTGGAAGGAAATAAATACAAAGCGTTAGCAGACAAATATTTCCCGAATGGAGCAGGCTCAATTTTTACGTTTGGCATTGCCGGTGGTAAAGAAGCTGCCCCCACGTTTATAAATTCGTTGGAATTGTTCTCAAATTTGGCGAATGTGGCCGATGCGAAATCGTTGGTGATTCACCCGGCAACCACTACTCACGCTCAGTTAAGCGATGATGAAATGAAATCTGCCGGCGTTTCGCCCGATATGATCCGTCTTTCCATCGGCATTGAAAATATCGATGATATTTTAGCGGATTTGGAGCAGGCGTTGGAGAGAATTTAACAAATAATAAGAATGTCGGCAAACGCCGACATTCTTATTATTTTTGACTGTTGAATAATTCAGTCTTCTTTCTTCGCCCGCATCGATTCCCACACAAAATAGGCAATCAACCCGATAAAAGCAATAAGCGCCACTACTTGCGCACCAGTTCCACTCGGATCTTCCCAAACGCCTAAATTGAGCGCGTTCCCATTACCGGTAATAAAGATAACCAAGGCTCCAATTACTCCAAAAAGTGCTGCTCCGGCGATGAATCCGGAAGAAATTAGTATGGCGCGCTGATGACGTGCATTATTGAGCATCGGGTCTTTAGAGCGTTTGTTAATCCAATGATTGAGCAAGCCACCTACCACGAGCGGAGTATTCAGGGGCAGCGGAATAAACATTCCGAGCGCGAAGGCCAATGGCGAAACATTCAGCCAGTTTACAAGTATGGCAATCACCGCACCTATTCCCAAAAGCATCCAGCTCACACCTTCACCCGACATAAGCGGCTCGATAATAGCAGCCATGGCGTTGGCTTGGGGAGCAACCATGGGATTGGGGTGTTCAGCTGTTGCCACAAAACCGTATGCTTCGTTTAAAATGAAAATAACAGCGCCCACGGTAGCTGCCGATACAAGAGTTCCCAAGAATTTATACGACTCTTGTTTCGCGGGAGTAGTCCCGATCCAATAACCGATTTTTAAATCGGTTACGAAACCTCCCGCCATCGAAAGCGCCGTACACACAATTCCGCCGATAATCAATCCGCTTACCATTCCCTGCCATCCGCTTAAGCCTACGGCTACCAGGATTACAGAGGAAAGAATCAGCGTCATCAACGTCATTCCCGAAACAGGATTGGAACCTACAATGGCAATTGCGTTGGCCGCTACCGTCGTGAAAAGGAACGATATTATCGTTATGGCTAAAAGCGCCACAATTGCCTGAACAATTGTTACTTTCACCCCGACAATGAGAAAAATAAAAATAGCTATCAGCGTGAGAAACAAAAACAACATCACAAACGACATTTTCAGGTCGCGCTGCGTGCGCTCGGGTTTTTCGGCAACGCTTTGCCCTGCCACTTTTTTACCGCCTCCGGTTGCGAGTTTAAACGCATTTCCGATTACTCCCGCCGATTTGATAATTCCGATAATTCCGGCCATGGCAATAGCTCCGATACCAATAGGACGCACATACGTTGTAAAAATGGCCTCGGCAGACATTTCCGCGAACGGATTTACTCCGCCGCCAACGGCTGCCGACAGATTGCCTATTTCGTTTACCAATGGAATGAAAACCAACCACGACAACAACGAACCTACGGTAATAATCAGCGCATAGCGAAGTCCCACCAAGTATCCGAAACTAAAAATCAAGGCGCTTACATTAAATTTCAGAACCATTTTAAATCGTTCGGCCAACATTTCTCCGGCAGGAATAATTCGGGTGGAAATTTCTTCGCTCCATAAGCGGAACGCCGAAAAACAGAAATCGAACAATCCGCCTATCAATCCGCTTGTCACAAGCAGTTTCGCCTGATTCCCGCCTTTTTCTCCCGTCATCAGAATTTCAGTGGTGGCGGTGGCTTCGGGGAAGGGCAGTTTACCGTGCATATCTTTCACAAAATATTTTCGAAACGGTATCAGGAACAGAATCCCCAAAATACCTCCGAATAACGACGAGAAAAATATCTGCCAAAAGTCTATTTGAATTTCAGGATATTTCGCCTGCAAAATGTATAATCCGGGAATGGTAAAAACCGCTCCGGCAACAATTACGCCCGATGATGCTCCGATGGACTGAATGATCACATTCTGTCCCAAGGCGTTCTTTTTACGCAATGCTGCCGATGCGCCCACTGCGATAATGGAAATGGGTATGGCGGCTTCAAAAACCTGTCCGATTTTCAAGCCTGAATAGGCAGCGGCGGCCGAGAAAATAACTGCCATGATCAAGCCCATTCCAACAGACCAAGCCGTAACTTCGGTAACAGGTCTTTCGGCAGGTAAAACGGGCTTGTACACCTCGCCCTCTTTCAGTTCCCGATACGCGTTTTCGGGTAATTCGTTGATTTTTTCCTTGTTTTCGTTCATTTTCTTACAGACTGTTTTAGATTTAGAGTGAATTAAAGTGCCGAAATTACGAAAAAATACTTAAATCGCACATCTGATTTTAAAACTTTGTTTAAGAAGGCGTACACATAATTCTCTGTTAGCAAAATTTAAACTTCCTCGTTGTTATTATATTTAACAAATCCACTATCTTTGCTTCCATAAAACGTATTATTAACTCAATTAATTACATTATGAAACAGATCACCAAAACCTTTTTGGTAGCCGTTGTGGCTATCGGCCTTGTCGCCTGTACAGGTAACAATCAAAAAAACAACTCCACAGCACCTGACATGCACACGGCAAAAATTTCGCTCGATTGGGAGGGAACTTACGAAGGCATTATGCCCTGCGCTGATTGCCCGGGAATTTATGCGCTTCTCGCGTTGGATGATGACGGCACGTACGAAATGTACGAAAAGTACTTGGAACGCAATGCCGTTTTCGTTTCGAAAGGAAAATTCGAATGGAATGCTACCGAAGATTCGGTACGTTTACTTACCGATGGGAACATGGTTTTCCATGTGGGAGAGAACGAACTGTCGACCGGCAATTTCCGCTTCACACGCATTTCTGACGACGAAGACCTATCTGACAGCTTCACCGAGTATATCCTGAAAGATGATGCAACCGGAGAAGATGCGGAAGTCGAAATATATTTTGAAAATAACGCTACCGTTGCCGATCTTTCTTTCAACGGAAAAGAGTATAAATTGAAAGAAAACCGTGAAATAGGACAAGAAAGAGTTTTTGCAGACGGCTCAACTTCTCTCGCATGGGAGATTCTCGATCCTGCTCCGCAGCCCGATTACAAACCTACATTAACGGTTGACGGCAAAAAGTACACGTTTACGCGCGTAACCCCATTGAATTATTTATTCGTAACGGACGATGCTTCTGCGCCGGTAAAAGGATTCGACGTTACATATTTCAATACCGAAGAGGGTAAATCGTTCGTGCAACTTCTTTCATCCGATATGAATAACACTTACACACTTCCGCAAACAGAGGCTTCGGCAAAAACCGCAGTTTATGAAAAAGATGGAGTGCAATGGTTGTCGGGCGATGATAAAGCGACACTAAAAACTGCCGGCAAAGAAATCGTTTACACACAACAAGCGATTACAAGATAAAAATCAAACGTTAATTTATAAACGGAGGAGTACATCGTATTTCTCCGTTTTTTTATATTTTTAATTTTTTCGCCAATAGCCTGACTTTCTGAAAACATTTATTTATTTTTGTATCGAACTTTTACCGTGTTTCAGTTGTTAAAAAACCGAATTACAGCAAGAAAATATATCTATCAATTTATAAAATACCGTATCAAATTATGATTTTTGACTTAGACATGATTCGCAACGTGTATGCGCATCTACCCGAGAAAATTAAACAAGCTAAAAACGTTCTTCACCGCCCCCTAACGCTTACCGAGAAAATTCTTTTCTCACACCTTTCGCCGGGTGTAGAGGTTCAAGATTATAAACGCGCCACCGATTACGTTGATTTCGCCCCTGACCGAGTTGCCATGCAAGATGCAACCGCTCAAATGGCGTTGCTGCAACTCATGAATTCGGGGCGCACAAATGTTGCCGTACCTTCAACCGTTCATTGCGACCACTTGATCCAAGCCTATAAAAACGCTGATGCCGATTTGCAAACGGCCAAGGTTACCAACGAAGAAGTGTTTAATTTTTTACGCGATGTGTCCAATAAATACGGTATCGGATTTTGGAAACCGGGCGCCGGAATTATCCATCAGGTAGTGCTCGAAAATTACGCTTTCCCCGGCGGAATGATGGTGGGAACCGATTCGCACACGCCCAATGCGGGCGGTTTGGGAATGATCGCCATTGGTGTTGGCGGTGCAGATGCAGTGGACGTAATGGCAGGTTTACCGTGGGAGCTGAAAATGCCGAAAATCATCGGTGTGAAACTCACCGGAAAACTTTCGGGGTGGGCCTCTCCCAAAGATGTTATTTTGAAAGTAGCGGGAATTCTTACCGTGAAAGGTGGAACCAATGCCATTATTGAATATTTCGGTGAAGGAACCGAAACGCTTTCGGCAACCGGGAAAGGAACCATTTGTAATATGGGTGCCGAAGTGGGCGCCACCACTTCCGTTTTCCCGTTCGATGAAAAATCGGCGACTTATTTGGAAGGTACCGGTCGCAAAGAAGTAGCCGATGAGGCCCGCAAAATTATGGAGCATTTGCAACCCGATGCCGAAGTGGTGGCAAATCCCGCCAACTATTATGATCAACTGATCGAAATAGACCTCTCCAAACTTGAACCGCATATCAACGGGCCGTTCACGCCCGACGCCGCTTACACCATTTCGGAATTTGCCGAAGCGGTGAAGCAAAACAATTATCCGCGCACGATGGAAGTTGGATTGATTGGTTCATGCACCAACTCATCGTACGAAGATTTAACTCGCGCCGCGTCCATCGTTCGCGAAGCGAAAAAAGACGGATTGAGCGTAAAAGCACAATTCATCATCAATCCGGGCTCGGAACAAGTGCGTTACACCGCTGAGCGCGACGGAGTTTTACAGGAATTTGAAGATGTGGGCGCCGTGATTATGGCAAACGCCTGCGGCCCGTGTATCGGACAATGGAAACGTACCGACGAAAAAACGGAACGCACCAATTCCATCGTTACTTCGTTCAACCGAAATTTCGCCAAACGAAACGACGGAAATCCCAACACGCACGCTTTTGTTACTTCGCCCGAACTCGTGGCGGCGCTTACCATCGCGGGCGACCTAACATTCAATCCATTGAAGGATACGCTCGAAAACGATAAGGGTGAAAAAGTAAAACTAGCCGAACCAAAAGGCTACGAAATGCCGCCACGCGGTTACGAAGTAAAAGATGCGGGTTATCTGGCACCATCGGAAGACGGAGCGAATGTGCAAATCAGCATCAACCCCGATTCAAAACGGCTACAAAGATTAGAACCCTTTGCCGCGTGGGACGGAAAAGATTATACCGATTTACCTTTGCTCATCAAAGTAAAAGGCAAATGTACCACCGACCACATTTCGATGGCCGGACCATGGTTGCGCTTCCGCGGACATTTGGACAACATATCGGACAACATGCTCATCGGTGCCGAAAACGCATTTACCGGCGAAACCAATTCCTCTCTTGATCCCGCCATAATGGAATATTCAGAGATTCCTGCTTTGGCGCGTAAGTTCAAAGCCAATGGAGTGGGTTCTATTGTAGTGGCCGAAGAAAATTACGGTGAAGGCTCGTCGCGCGAACACGCCGCTATGGAGCCGCGCCACCTGAACGTGAAAGTGATTTTGGTAAAATCCTTTGCCCGTATTCACGAAACCAATCTCAAGAAACAGGGAATGCTCGCGCTTACGTTCGTGAACAAAGATGATTACGCCAAAGTGCAGGAACGCGACAAAATCTCTGTCATCGGCCTAACCGAATTTGCTCCCGGCAAAAACCTTACCATCGAATTGCTTCACCCCGACGGAACAAAAGATTCTTTCGAAGCCGCACATACGTATAATGAGCAGCAAATTGGGTGGTTTAAAGCGGGATCAGCACTGAATTCAATGAAAGCTCCCTAAATCCCCCGAAAGGGGACTTTTGCTGGCTGTAATCTATCAGCCACAGTAAAAAAGGTTCTATCATTTCCCCGACTTTGAAGTCGCGGACAACCGATAGACAAACTCATGGGCTTTAGCCCAATATTATTTTGTGCAAATTTCGGCTAAAGCCAATTGGAACCGCAGTTTCATCCCACGCCCTGAAAGGACGCGGGGAATTGATTAAACTTATAGAATACATTATAATGCACGACTCTCAAACTATTGCACTATCCCAACTCCCCTCTTCGGGGCGTGGGGGGGCTAAGCTTGCCGTCCCCGACAACCCCATCATCCCCTTCATCGAGGGCGACGGTATCGGCAGGGAAATTACGTCGTCGGTAAAACGGATCATCAATAAAGCCGTGGAAAAAGCCTACGGTGGAGAACGAAAAATTGAGTGGAAAGAAGTCCTCGCCGGCGAAAAAGCATACAACGAGGTCGGCACATGGCTACCTCAGGAAACCATGGATGCCTTCCGCACCTATCTGGTTGGCATTAAAGGGCCGCTAACTACGCCTGTCGGCGAAGGGATTCGATCGCTCAATGTGGCGTTGCGTCAGGAACTGGATTTGTATGTGTGCTTGCGTCCGGTACGATGGTTCAAAGGAGTAGCAACGCCGTTGCTGCAACCCGAAAAAGTGAACGTAACCATTTTTCGAGAAAATACAGAAGATATTTACGCCGGAATTGAATGGAACGCCGGAACGCCCGAGCTACAGAAGGTACTCAAATTTCTGAAAGAAGAAATGGGCGTAGCAAAGATCCGTTTCCCCGAAACTACCTCTATTGGTGTGAAGCCGGTATCAGTAGAGGGAACGGAACGGTTGGTACGCGCCGCCATTTTATACGCCATCGAACATAAACTGCCATCGGTAACACTCGTTCATAAAGGCAACATTATGAAATTTACCGAAGGCGGCTTCAAGAAATGGGGCTACGCGCTGGCCGAACGCGAATTTCCCGATGAAACGTTTACGGAAAATAAATTCAACAAAATAAAAACCGAAAAAGGTTTGGATGCTGCCGTTGCTTCGTATAACGAAGCCAAAGACAACGGAAAAATATTTATCAAAGACGTAATTGCCGATGCGTTTCTGCAAAACACCTTGTTGAAACCTCAGGAATACTCCGTTATAGCTACGCTTAACCTCAACGGCGATTATATTTCCGATCAATTGGCGGCAATGGTTGGCGGCATAGGCATTGCGCCGGGCGCGAATATCAATTACAATACCGGGCACGCCATCTTCGAAGCCACACACGGTACCGCTCCCGACATCGCCGGCAAAAACATGGCAAACCCTTGTTCCATGCTGCTTTCGGGTGTAATGATGCTCGAATATATAGGCTGGAACGAAGCGGGCGATTTAATCACCCGCACACTGGAAACGCTTTTCGGGCAGGGTATTGCTACATCCGATCTGGCTCGATTTATGGAAAACGGGAAAGCGCTTTCTACATCGGAATTTGCCGAAAACGTTGTGAATTTGTTATAAACAGTAAAATACAAAACAAAATTAACTATTTCAGCGTTAGAGAAGTTGAGCATGCGTGAGATCTTGTACCGACAAAAAAATCAAAATAAAAACAATAAAACAAATAAAGAATAAACATTATGAAAGAAAAGGATTTGATCCACAACCTCTCGGAATCCATCAAAAAAACAACGGATATTAAGAAGGATTTATTCGCTGAAATGAGCGTAAAACGCGGCTTGCGTAACAATGACGGATCGGGAGTATTAGCAGGGCTTACACGCGTTGCCGATGTGATAGGGTACGAGAAAAAAACCGACGGCGGCTTGAAAGCCGTTCCCGGTAAATTGGTTTATCGTGGGATCGACGTCGAGGAATTGGTACACGGAATTCAAGCCGAAAACCGTTTGGGTTTTGAAGAAACTGCTTTTTTGTTGCTTTCGGGATACTTACCGAACAAAAAAGAGTTGGAAACTTTCCGTAAGCTCATCATGAAAACAATGCCTCTCGATCATCAGACAACGATGAGCATCCTTTCGCTCAGAGGCGATAACATCATGAATATCTTAGCGCGTAGCGTACTCGAATTGTATAATTACGATGAAAACCCCGATGATATCTCGAAAGACAATCTTATTCGTCAATCAATCAATTTAATCGCCAAGTTCCCCACAATCATTGCGTATGCCTATCAGGTACTTCGTCATGATCAAATGGGACGCTCGTTACACATTCGTCATCCGTATGAAGACAGATCGGTTGCCGAAAACTTCATTTATATGATGAAGGGCAAGGATAATTATACCGAACTGGAAGTGAAAATTCTCGATTTGGCGCTTATTCTTCATGCCGAGCACGGCGGAGGTAATAATTCCACTTTCTCGGTTCGCGTTACAAGCTCTACCGAAACCGATACTTACTCGGCCATTGCAGCCGGTATCGGTTCGTTGAAAGGCCCGCTTCACGGGGGTGCTAATATCGAAGTGAAAGGCATGTTGGAAGACTTGAAGAAAAACGTTCAAAACTGGGATAAAGTGGATGAGGTGGACGATTATCTGCTTCGTGTACTCAAGAAAGAAGCGCACGACAAAACCGGTCTCATTTACGGAATCGGACACGCGGTTTATACCGTTAGTGACCCTCGTGCAGGTTTGCTGAAAACAATGGCTCGCGACTTGGCAAAAGAAAAAGGCCGCGAAGAAGAATTCGCTCTCATGGAAATGGTAGAGGAACGCGCTGTGAAAACGTTTATGGATTTCAAAGGCAAAGGTGCAAAACAGACTTGTATCAACGTGGATTTCTATTCGGGATTTGTGTATGATGTTATCGGACTGCCGGAAGAAGTGTTCACCCCGCTTTTTGCCATGGCGCGTATCGTAGGTTGGACATCACATCGAATTGAAGAACTTAACTTTAGCAGTAAACGAATCATTCGTCCTGCCTATAAAAACGTGCGCGAAATACAGAAATTTGTGCCGATGAAAGACAGAAAATAAGAATGACTGAAAGAATAAAAGTACAGAACCCAATAGTAGAGCTCGATGGCGATGAAATGACCCGTATTATCTGGGCGTTTATTAAAGAGCAATTAATACTTCCGTATATTGATGTGGACATCAAGTATTACGATTTGAGTGTTCAGAATAGGGATGCTACGGACGACCAAATTACGATAGATGCCGCAGAAGCCATTAAGCAGTATAACGTAGGTATTAAATGTGCCACGATAACGCCCGATGAGGCGCGCGTGGAAGAATTCGGATTAAAAAAAATGTGGAAATCGCCCAACGGAACTATCCGCAACATTGTGGGCGGAACGGTTTTTCGCGAGCCGATCATCTGCTCCAACGTACCGCGTTACGTGCAGGGTTGGACTGAACCGATCATTATCGGGCGTCACGCGTTTGGCGATCAATACCGCGCTACCGATAAGGTTATTAAAGGCAAAGGCACATTGAAACTGACCTTTACAAACGAGAACGGTGAAGTACAGGAATGGGAAGTCTATAATTTCGACGGCGACGGCGTGGCAATGGCCATGTACAATATCGACGAATCGATTTACGGCTTTGCCCGTTCATCGTTCCAAATGGCTTTGTCGAAAAGATATCCTTTGTATATGTCCACCAAAAATACGATTCTGAAGGCTTATGATGGCCGCTTCAAAGATATTTTTCAGGAAGTGTACGAAAAAGAATTCGAGACATTGTTCAAGGAAGCCGGATTGACTTATGAGCACCGCCTTATCGATGATATGGTGGCTTCGGCCATGAAATGGAACGGCGGATTCGTTTGGGCTTGCAAGAATTACGACGGCGATGTGCAGAGTGATACCGTAGCGCAGGGTTTTGGTTCCCTCGGCATGATGTCATCGGTTCTGGTAACGCCCGATGGGAAAACGGTGGAAGCTGAAGCGGCTCACGGAACGGTTACGCGCCATTATCGTCAGCATCAGCAGGGAAAAGAAACAAGCACCAATCCCATCGCATCCATTTTTGCATGGACACGCGGGTTGATGCATCGCGGCAAGTTGGATGCCAATCACGAGTTGATCGATTTCTGCGAAAAACTCGAACAAGTGTGTATTGAAACCGTTGAAGGCGGAGAAATGACAAAAGACCTGGCTCTGCTGGTTTATGGCGACGATATCAAGGGAAAATACCTTAACACGCAGGATTTTCTGGCGGCGTTGAAACGGAATTTAGACAAGAAATTACAATAAACTCTATCTTGTGCGAATAAAAGAAATTTTGCAAACCATCGAACAGTTGGCTCCGCTCCCTTTGCAAGAAGATTACGACAACAGCGGCGTACAAGTGGGCGACGTAAATCAGGAGGCTTCGGCAGCATTACTTTGCATTGATGTTACCGAAAGCGTTTTGGATGAAGCCATTTCTCTCCATTGCAATTTAATTATTTCACATCATCCGTTAGCTTTCAAATCTTTCAAATCGTTAACAGGAAAGAATTATGTGGAACGTTGCATAATGAAAGCCATAAAAAATAATATTGTGATTTATGCTGCTCATACCAACTTGGATAACGCATCGGGAGGAGTAAATTTTAAATTAGCGGAAATGATAGGTTTGCAGCAAGTTCGTATCCTCGCTCCCAAACAAAATTCATTGCTAAAACTTGTGACTTTTGTTCCCGAAACTCATGCCGATTATGTACGCAACGCGTTATTTAACGCCGGCGCGGGTAACATCGGTAATTACGATTCTTGCAGTTTTAACACAGTTGGTGAAGGATCTTTTAAAGGGAATGATAATACAAATCCGTTTGTAGGCGAAACCGGAAAATTGCATTTTGAAAAAGAAATCCGGATAGAAACCATCCTTCCGAAATACAAACAAATTGAAATTTTGCGCACTTTATTAGCTGTGCATCCATATGAAGAAGCGGCGTATGATTTCTATGCTTTGGAAAATGTATTCTCTCAAGCCGGAAGCGGCGTGGTTGGCGTTCTGCCGGAACCGCTTCCCGAACAGGAATTTTTGCATCTGTTGAAAGATGAATTGAATTTAACATCGCTCCGGCATTCAAAATTTGTTGGAAGGGATATCCAGGATGTGGCTCTGTGCGGAGGAAGCGGAGCATTTTTGATTAATGACGCCATATCTTACGGAGCTGATGTGTTTATTACCGGCGAAGCAAAATACAATGACTTTTATGATGTTGAGGATAAAATTTTGTTGGCAACGGTAGGACATTACGAGTCCGAAATTTGCACAAAAGATATTTTTTATGACGTTGTTTCAAAAAAATATCCTAACTTTGTGGTGCATAAATCGGCGTTCGATTCGAATCCGATCAACTATTTATGACAAAATAGCGGTACGACTTTTTCCCGCTCGTTATAAATGATGTAGTAATTAAACAACTTCCACTTGTTTGTTACTGCATTTTTTTATGAATAAATATTAAAAAATAAAAATATGGCTACAAGAAAAAAAACAACCATTGAAGATGTTGCAGTAGATGAAAAATTGAAAGCGCTGTATAAACTGCAATCGTATTTATCTGAAATCGATAAAATCAAAACTTTAAGGGGTGAACTTCCTCTGGAAGTTGCCGATTTGGACGACGAAATTGCCGGATTGGGTACCCGCATGAATAATTTCGAGCTGGAATTGAAAGAGTTGAGCGATTCTGCCAAAGGGCAAAAAATAAAGATAGAGACAAGTAAAACGAAAATTGAAAAGTATAACAAGCAACTTGATAATGTACGCAATAGTAAGGAATACGATCATCTTTCGAAAGAAGTTGAATACGAAACTCTTGAAATTGAACTGGCCGAAAAGTACATCCGTGAATACGGACAGCAAGAAAAGCAATTAAAAGAACAAATTGAAACTGCCAACGAGCAATTGACAGAGAAAACCGCCGACCTTGAATTAAAGAAAAAAGAATTGGACGACATTGTTTCGGAAACCAAAGCACAGGAAGAAAAAATCCGCGAGAAAGCGAAAAAAACCGAAACCACCATCGAACCGCGCTTGCTTACGGCGTTTAAACGTATTCGCAAGAATGCGCGCAACGGGTTGGGAATTGTACCCGTACAGCGCAGCGCCTGCGGCGGATGTTTCAATAAAATTCCGCCTCAGAAACAAATGGACATTAAGTTGGGTAAGAAAATTATCGTTTGCGAATATTGCGGACGTATTATGATCGATCCTGAAATGGCCGGAATTTCGGAATAAAACACCCCTCTAAATCTCCCCTGAAGGGGAGACTTAAAACAAAAAAGTGCAAAAGAAATCTTGCACTTTTTTTTGTCCCCTTAAGGGGATTTAGGGGTATTTAAAACTTAAACGTAAACCCACCCATTGCGTTAAAACCTTGTGCGGGATGTCCGTACCAAATATCGTATTTTTGGAACAGCAGATTATTCGCTTTCAGGTTTATCGAAAACGCATCATTCAGTTGATAGATGGCGCCGATATTGAGGTCGTTAATGGCATCCATTTCCACGTTTGCTCCGTCAAAATAACTCCAACGGTCGCCGGCAAAGTAATAATTCAACGTGAATTTCAGGTTGCTCATTGCTTCAAAAGTAGCACGGATATCGGCTTCAAATCCGGGTTTGTTGTAGGCTTTGCCATCCGATATGGCGCTTTCTCTATACATTATATCCTTAACTGTGTAGAAGTTTTTCTTAACCCGTAATGCAATATCGAGTGGCGCCCAAATATTGGTTTGTATCATTCCGCCGATGTGGGAGTGGGTGAGATTTCCATAAATAGGAGTAAGAAATTCATCAACTAAAAGCATATCCGGTGGAATTTGAACGTGTTGAGGCCTGTTTTCTAAAATCAAAAAATGCTCATCATCCGTCTGTTTAAACCCACCGAAAATATCGAAACGGAAACCGCTCACTTCGCCTATTTTTGCTCCAACTTCAACATCCACAATCGAAAACGCCGGTTTTACCATTGCGGCTGTTATCGGATGAATGTAGCGCGACTCGTTCATTATTTCCAAAAACGTATTGTGCGCAAATCCGCCGAGCACATTCGCGTAAAGCGATGAATGCTCGGTTACGTTATATTGTAAGTTTACGTTTGGCGCTACGCGCACTTTCGCTTTATTGGCAAGTTGAAATAATACATCGGCGCCGAGTTTGGCGTTCCAATTCAGGCCTTCGAACTGAATGTAGGGAGCAGCTTTTGCAAGCGAATAGTTGCTGATATCGCCACTGTAAAATGTTCCGAAAAACTGTCCGTCAACACCCACTTTGCTGTCGCCACCCTGAAACGGTTTTGCAAGCCCAACCATCGCGTCGATTTGATTTCCCTTTACTCCTTCCGAAGTAAGCGTTTCGCCAAATTTTGTTCCGAAATTCTTGAAATCCAAATATCCCCGATACGTCATAAAATCAGATTTTTTCGACTCCACGCCCACGTTGATGTTTGCCACTCCAAGGCGTTGGTTTTCATTATCGAAATAACGTGTATTGCCAAATGTATTTCCGTAATAATTAAAAAGCGAATGCAAATATGATGTGCGCAAATTCAGCTTAAACGCATCGAACAAATGGTCGTACTTCAATTGTCCCAAATTGTCCATCAAAAAAGCTTTGTTGTTTTTGGGGTCGGACTCCTGCACGTAATTCACGGTGCCGTTGGTGGAGTTGTGAAGGAAACTGAACGCCAAGCTGTTTTTGTCTGTTTCCAACAACCGATAACCAAGCGCGCCGTCAATATTGGCATAATTTCCGGCGTTGAGCGTGATGTATCCTTTTTTTGTGCTGAAAGGAATTTCGGTCATTATGGTGCCGGGACGGGGCAGGGCAATTTCCAACGGCGGAGTGGTTCTTCCGGCCCACGTAGAGTAGGCGGTGTTGGCTTTTCTGATGGTTGGTTGCGGAACGGCCGGCAATGAGGTAATTTTATTCGCGTCTTGCAATGTAGGATTGAAATCGCGTTCCAACTCCATCTGACGACGCAGCAGTGAATCTTGTTGCTGCGCAAACACTCCGGTGGAAGCTAATAAGGCGGCTATTATTATATATTTTTTCATATCTTTTTGTTTCGAGTTATGAGTTTCGGGTTACGAGTTGATCTCCGGCAACTTTTAATTTTGCATTATGTATTGTGAATTATCAATTAATTAAGCCTTTCGTTAATCATTTGCTGAATATCGGCTTCGGTTCCTTTGTAGTTGTTTTTCAAACTTTCTAGGTATTGTTTTGCCTGAAATTCATCGCCTTTGGCTTTGTACGTATCTGATAACACAATCAGTGCGCGCGCCATCCAATATTGGTGCGGCGTACCTTTCTGCATAAAATTCTTTACCTGTGTTTCGGCACGGTCGTACGATTTCCATCGGTAATACGTATCGGCAAGAATAAATTGCGCTTCGGCGCCGTAAACGCTGCGCGTATCGTTGGCGATAAACTGAAAATCGGCCATCGCGTTATCGTTTTCATTCACTTGTTGATAGGCTTTTCCGCGTAAATAACGAGCTTCGGTAACGATTTCGGGCGAAAGGTTGGTGTGTGCAAGCAATGTTGTAGCCGTGCGGGCCGCTTCGTGATGGTTGCCGAGCTTCGATTGTGAACGCACAACGCCCATCAAACCCGTTTGTTGATTGGCGGTATTGCGTGCCGAATTAGCCAATCGCGAATAATCGGCAAGCGCCTGAGTGAAATTTCCGTTATTATATTCGGTTTGCGAGGTGTAAAGAAGCGCGTTTTCGAGAAATTTGGGGCTGCTTGCATCAATCACTTTTCGGAAATGCGTTACGGCTTGTTGTTTATTGCCTTTTTCATCCGAAATTACGCCTAAATAATAATTGGCATCGCTACTGTACGCTCCGTTGGGATAACTTTGCAAGTAGCGTTGCATTGACGTTTCGGCATCGCTACGGTTGCCACGCATATACACGCCTTCGGCAGCTAAATACGTAAGTGAGTCTTGGCGAGAGGGGGTAATGCGCATTCCGCCCGGAAGCGAATTGGCGTAATTTACGTACGATTGTATATCGTTCATATCGCGATACACGGTTTCCAACGAAATTAACGCGTTTCGCGCATCGTCTGAACCGGGGAAATTGGAAATCACGTTTTTATACGCCGCGATGCTTTGCTGATAATTGTTGGTATTGTAATAAAGTTGTCCCAATTGCACGCCGCCCTGACTTGCCAACGGACTGCGTGGATAATCTGAAACCAAACGCTGTAACACGCTTATGGCTTCGTTTTCGCGGTTTAGCATCGTGAGCGCGCGGCTTTTTTCGTACAGCGCGTCATCTATATATTGCGAATTGGGATAACGACGCATTAATTCGTCCAAGCCTGAAATTTTTCCCTGATAATTTCGCTGCAAGCCCATTACAAATGCACGCTGATAGGCCGCGTAATCGGCCGCTGACGGATTGATGGTGGCTGATTGGTTATAAAACTGTTCAGCCTGCGCGAAATTACGATTGTAATAATAGCTGTCGCCAATGCGGTTGTGAGCGTCGGCATATTCGGCTTTCGATTTGTTGGTTTCGGCCGAAACATAACGTTGAAAAGCGGTAACGGCTTGTCCGTATTGTTGTTGTTTAAAGCGTGTATAACCTAAATTGTACCATCCGAGCGCGTAATTTTCGTCGGAAGGCGATGCGTTTTGCGTGAATTGTGCAAAATCGGTTGCCGCGTTGGAGAAATTTCCCATCCGGTAATAGGCTTCGCCGCGCCAATAATAGGCGTTGTTTTTGGCTTTGGCATCGTAATCGCCCATCGCGATACTGTTGTTGAACTGCTGAATGGCAGCATTCATATTGCCGTTGATAAATTCTTGCGCGCCCAATTGGAAAAGAATCATTTGCTTGGCTTCCAAAATGCGGCGGCCGGGTCGCGAAATGCGGTTAATGGCTGCCAAAGCTGCATTGTAATCTTTGGTCGTGAGGAATGTTTCGGCCAAAATATCGTTTACCTGATCGGTGTATTGCGAGTTGGGAAATTCTTTGAGAAAATTCTCAAAAAGTGTAATGGATTCACTGAAAACCGAAAAGTTGGTTTCGTGGGCGAGCAGCGCGTAGTTGAACATTGCCGTTTCGCGCACTTTCGGGTCGAAATTATCGCGTGAAGCGGCTTCGAAAGCCATTTGCGCGGGTTGTTTTTGATTGAGCTTCAAGTATGTTTGTGCAAGATGCAGTTGTGCGTTTTGCGTGAGCGCGTCGCGTTCGCCGATGGCTTGTTGAAACATATTCACAGCATTGTTGAATTTTCCGGTTTCAAAGTACGAAAGTCCAAGGAAGTAGGCATCTCCACGAAGCGGTTTTGCTGTGCCTGCCAAATAATTTTCGTAGTACGAAATGGCACGGCTTGGTTGTCCTAACCGGTAATGGCTATTGCCGAGCACACGATACATTTCGGTGCGGTGTGTGCTTCGTGGAAACGTGGTGAGAAACGTATCGGATAGACGGATGGCTTCTTCGAGTTTTCCGTCGAAAAACGTGGCCTGAGCGGTGTAAAACGCCACTTCTTCGCGGTATTCGGGATGCTCTTTTAATCGCTCGAAGCGACGAAGCGCGGTGTCGTAATTTCCGTTTGAATATTCAATGTAGCCCAAATAAAAATCGCCCGCATCACGATACTTACGGCTGTTTTGCGATAGTAGTCCGAACAATCGGGTGGCATCGTCTTTTTTGCCCAATTGCAATTTGGTGTATGCCGTGCGGAAACTGTAATCTTCCTGCTCCGAAGGGGTTAGATAGTCCAAATCGGCTTGGTCGAGCCAAAATTCGGCTAATTTCCAATCTTTTTTGTCGTAATGATAGGAGCCGATTAAGAAAAGAACTTGGTGGCGGTGGATAGTTTCGGGATGCGAATCGAGAAATTCTTTCAGCACATCGCCGCTGTTATCCGTTCCTCGTTGATAATCGGAAACTGCCATCATATATTCAGCTTCTTCGGTTAAAAACCGGTCACTGCTTTCGGTTACGAACTTCGATAAAACGTCTTGTGCGCCCACGTAATTTCCTTCCAAAAACATTTCTTTTCCTTGATTGAAAAGCTTTTTGGGTTGGTGGTGGTACGCCGTGCGTTGTGCTGTGGAAACGTGTGTCACAACGGCGAGGAGTACTAATAGAATTGTTTTTTTCATATATTGTGTTTATAGTTTTCCCAAAAAATCTCTAATTGTGATAATTTTGTTTGTTTCAAATTTTTTTGCTTTGGGATTCAATATTACTATGTATGTTCCCATAATTCTACTTTCTTATTTCTCAATTTATAACTTTTAGACGCAAAGCAGTGCGTCTCTATATTCTAACAGTCTAATATCTAATAATCTTTTATAACATTTTTTCAATTCCTTTACGAATCGAAATGAGTCCGAAATCGGCGGGATTGAGTTTGTTTTTAGCGACGAATTGTAATTCCGACACATCGTCTTGCGCGTTTAATCCGCTGAAATCGTTTGTGTTGCACTTAAAGAACATATCTACGGTATGCACTTCAAAGTTCGAATATACGTAAATATTTGGAATGGAGAAAAGGTACTCTGAGGAAGTTATGAACAGTCCGGTTTCTTCGTGGACTTCACGCGCAACGGCTTCTTCAGCCGATTCGTGCATATCGATAAATCCGCCGGGCAAATCGAATGTACCTTTCGCCGGATCTTTGGCACGACGGGCAACCAATATTTCGCCCTTTTCGTTTTCAATAACCGCCACCACTGCCGCCGATGAATTAAAATAGTAAACAAAACCACAATCGGCGCATTTTTTCGATTTCTCGTTGTTTATATTGAATTTTTTTGAGCCGCATTTGGGGCAGAAGTGGAATTGATGAAGCGGATGATTTGTCATTTTAAAAATACGTATTTACGGCAAATTCATATTGCTCAATAAAGATTTGCTTAAAATTGCTTACATTATTTTGTTCGTAAAACAGAAGCATTGCCTTTTTATAATCAATGGAGTCCACCGTTCTGAACGATAGCGGGCAGTGTTTATAATTCATCAGAATAGCATTGTTCACAATACGCGCGGTTCGTTTGTTGCCATCTACAAACGGTTGGATGTAGGAAATCAATAACAAGGCAAGCAGCGATTTCTCAAACACATTTTCTTTAGAATTAATGAGTTTGCAGGTCAAATGCAATGCTTCACTTATCTGAAATTCATTGTCTAACGGTTTGAAATTTGTTCCCGAAATGCCTACTCTCCTTTTTCGTAAATTTTGCTCAATGGAAAGTTCTTTGGTAAGCATTTTGTGAATGTCCTCAATTTTCGCGACCGAAAGTGGGTGCAGATAATCGGGATGTGCCGCTACAAAATCGATAGCTTCTTTGTGATTGAGTAACATTATGGCCTCGTCTTTTGTTTTGCCCGATGCCGTTTGTTTTTCTTTCAATAGTTTTTCGGTTTCGAGGAGCGAGTATGTATTTCCTTCAATTTGAGATGATTTCCACGATAAGTCAATCGCCAAACGTTCTATTTCCTTTTTATATTCGGTTTCGGACAATTGAGATATATTTTTGGAGAATATATCCTGTAGTTCGTTTAATTTATTCTGTTCATTTTTAGTGAAAAGCTCGATGTTTGGAAGTATATTGTCAATTAAATTGAAATTGAAATTTTCTTTTATCGTACGTTCATCAATTTCTTTTTTATAATATTCTTCGATGTTTATGGGAAACAGAATTTCAAATGCCGGTGAGACAAGGTATTTTGTTGCGCGTCCTTTTCCGACTGTTGTGATAAAATTGGCTGATTGCAAATCGCTGATTAATCGCTTAATAGTTGCATAACTGACATTCAAACCTGCGTTTTCGAAAATCTCCTTTGATGAGACTCCGTTGCTTTTTTTGACAAAATCAATTATTTTTTGTTCATTTTGATTCATAGGCGATTATATTTTGTGGCTCAAAGATAAATAAAATAAAGCTCAAAATATCAAAATTTTGAGCTTTATTTTTGTTCTTTTTGAGCTAATTCCTTTTATTAGATTTATTGCCATTGTTTGAGGAAATCGGGTAGGGCGTCGTTTACCGTATTTTCAATTTGATTGATAATAGTATCGGCTAAATCTTTGTTCAAACGTTTGGTTATCCAGACATTACCAAAAGCACCTACACCAACGATATACGATTGGTTATCCCAATTAATTTTAGTGAGCGACAAAACTTTGTAGTCGTCTACCGAAAAATTGTTTTGCAGAAAAACTTCCATCATTTGCGGACCGGCCAATTTCCACGCATTGGACGTTAATATATCTTCTCGCCTTTCGGCCATCGATTCATCAATAACTTCGGTCAATTTCATTTTTAATGTTTCTTTGTGTACCTGTTCATCGGGGTTGGTGAAGATGGCGATGGCGAGGAGAATTATAATAACGAACAGAGGAAGAATTTTTAATTTCATATTTTATATTATCCGTAAAAAACTGACGTTTTTACCCACTCGTAAGAGGTAGTAAAATCCTTTAAATCCGAAATATGACTTAAGACAAAATTAGGAGCTATTAGCGAAATTTCTACTCCGAGTTTATCAATCAATTCCTTGTTATCAATCCTTCTTTTTATATTATTTTCCATCAAGCAATTGACTACGATTTCTCTATAATCGAGCAAAATTTTTAAGTAATAATTTTTTATCACGTTAAAAACTTCTTGGGCGTAACTCAAAACTTCTTCTTCACTTGGTAAAAAGCCTTTATGTACAACTTTATTTCTAAATTCAATAAATTTATTCTTTAATAACAATGGTGGACTCTCTTTATATAAAAGACCGTATGCACATATAAATGCTCCATATTGTCGCTCAGATTGTTTTGACATAGAAGTAAAGATATTTTCGAAAGTTTCATTTGTTATTCCGTTAGCCTTCATAGCAATTTTAACGAAAAACTCATAGAATCGTTCTAATGAAGCTGTCAAAGATAAAACTGATTCTAGATAATACTTGTCTCTAATAGCACATAGTCCTGATTCAAATAGAATTTCAAATTTAAACGCTTGTATTACTATAAGATTATGATGTCCATTAACGCATTTAAAATAGTATAAATCATTTTCTTGAATGGGAATGAAACCACCAACCTGAACATAAGATGAGGGGTTTTGCATTGTACATTTCATACAAGATGTAAAAAGTTTCATTTTCGTGTTAACTTTGACAAATATTTTTATTTGGTCGTAATCTCCACAATCCCCGTTTTCGGCAATTCCCTGTTGCGCTTGTCCACCGCTACCATCACGTTGTCGGCCAATTCGGCAAATGCCATTCCGGTAACGCTGTCCGGATTGAGTGCCACGGGTTGTCCGTCGTCACCACCTTCGCGAATGCTTTGCACGATGGGAATTTGTCCCAACAATTCGTAACCGCTTTGTTCCGCCAATCGTTTGCAGCCGTCTTTTCCGAAAAGATAATATTTGTTTTCGGGCAGTTCGGCAGGAGTAAACCACGCCATATTTTCCACCAATCCGAGGATGGGCACGTTCACTTTATCGCCCGTAAACATACTAATTCCTTTGCGGGCATCAGCAAGTGCCACTTCTTGTGGCGTACTCACAATAACAGCTCCGGTAATGGGCAATGTCTGCACTAATGTAAGATGAATATCGCTCGTACCGGGCGGAAAGTCAATGAGGAAGTAATCCAATTCGCCCCAGTCAGCATCGCCAATTAGTTGTTTGAGAGCATTTCCCGCCATTGCGCCACGCCAAACTACGGCATCTTCTTTTTTTACGAAAAATCCGATAGAGAGCATTTTTACGCCATAATTTTGAATAGGTATAATAAGATCACGACCATCTATTTTTTCCAACATGGGACCGGCATCCTCCACTCCGAACATCTTGGGAACCGATGGCCCGAAAATATCGGCATCCAACAATCCTACTTTGTAGCCTTTTTGTGCCAAAGCAACCGCTAAATTAGAACAAACGGTGCTTTTGCCCACACCGCCTTTTCCCGAAGCTACGGCTATAATGTTTTTCACACCCGGAAGTAAATCGGGCAACGCGGGACGAGGTGCCTGTTTCGATTTTACCGAAATATTGCCTTTTATTTCAATATTCGGGTCGGCATACGTGAGAATTGCCTGTTCAGCCATTTTTACAAGCGAACGAATAAACGGGTCGTTCTGTTTTTCGGTGATGAGCGAGAAGCTCACTTTCATTCCGTTGATACGGATATCGTCTTCCACCATTCCGGCAGAAACAATGTCTTGTCCCGTTCCCGGGTAGCGCACGTTTTTAAGTGCATCGATAATTAGTTGAGGGTATATTGCCATTTATAAATAATTGTTTGACGTTTAGAATTTGACGTTTGGGGTTAAATGAACTTCAACATCAAACATCAAATTTTAAACTTTATATTTTTGCATTGCGACCGAAACTTCGATATTCATCTTTTTCGATTTCAATCTCCGGTTCCAACCAATTTTTGTCCTTTGGAACAAAGAATTTGGTGTATTTTATGTTTAAACCGCGACCGCGCCATTGTTGTTCATAAAAGGTTTGAATTTGTAGGATATTATCTTCTAATCCTGAATTGTAAAGGTCGTTGGTATCAAAAAGCACTTGTAGATGATTCACTTCCACCATTGCTTTGGTGTAGGTGTACAAAAAATTGCTGTCGGTTTTGAGATGAACAATACCGTCAGTTTTTAAGATATTGGCGTACTCTCGCATAAACCGGGTAGAAGTAAGACGTTTGTTGGTTTTCGACATTTGCGGATCGGGAAACGTAATCCAAATTTCAGAAACCTCGTTTTCGGCAAAAAAGTGACTGATGAGCTCGATGTGTGTGCGCAGGAAAGCCGCATTATGGAGATTTTCGCCCAACGCTTGTTTTGCCCCCGACCACATTCTCGCGCCTTTGATGTCGATCCCGATAAAATTCTTCTCGGAAAACAATTTTGCCAACCCAACCGTGTATTCGCCTTTTCCGCAACCAAGTTCAAGCACAATGGGGTTTTCGTTCCCGAAATGCTCAGACCAATTTCCTTTCAGCGGAAATCCTTCGTGTTGGAGCGTTTCGAATGTGTACTGAAAAACGTTTTCGTATGTTGCCATATCGGCAAATTTCGAGAGTTTGTTCTTTCCCATGTTACCTAAATACCGTTCTAATTCGGAACAAAAATACGAATTTTCAGTTGTAAAACCGAATGTTTTGTTAAACGCATAAAAAGCCTTTGTATTGGAGTTGTTGAATCGATTTTCATTTTCTGCTAAAAAGACTTCATTTTTTATGAAAAAATGATTTTTTGGGGTGCTGAAATATCAAACTTAAACAAACTCCGAATCTTTTCAATTATTCTCTTAAATAGCTGAAAAATAATATTTTATTTTTAAATCGAAAAAGTGCGATTTTCCGTGGAAAAAGTCCTCAATTAATATCATTATTTCAAATTATTCTTTACCTTTGTCAAGTAAAATACAACAAAAACCTTTTATTACATGAGAGTGAATGACATAATGACACAGCTTGAGGCGAAACACCCGGGCGAGTCAGAATTTCTACAAGCCGTGAGAGAAGTGTTGGTATCGATTGAAGACGTTTATAACCAACATCCCGAATTCGAAAAAGCCGGAATCATAGAACGAATCGTTGAACCCGACCGAATTTTTACTTTTCGTGTTCCATGGGTAGACGATAAAGGAAAAGTTCACGTAAACATTGGTTACCGTGTGCAATTTAACGGTGCATTGGGGCCGTACAAAGGCGGAATTCGTTTTCACCCGTCGGTAACGTTATCATCGTTGAAGTTTTTAGGGTTTGAGCAAACATTTAAAAACGCGCTTACCACACTGCCTATGGGTGGCGGAAAAGGCGGTTCGGATTTTGCGCCCAAAGGACGTTCAGAGGCTGAGATCATGCGCTTTTGTCAGTCGTTCGTGATGGAATTATGGCGCAATATCGGCCCCGATACGGATGTTCC
This sequence comes from Bacteroidota bacterium, assembly GCA_023424395.1. Classification (GTDB taxonomy): domain Bacteria; phylum Bacteroidota; class Bacteroidia; order Bacteroidales; family Dysgonomonadaceae; genus JAFADY01. The sequence goes on from JAFADY010000063.1 coordinate 340,627, forward strand.
CGCAGGCGATATCGGCGTAGGCGGACGCGAAGTGGGTTATATGTTCGGTATGTATAAAAAACTCGCACGCGAGCATACCGGAACGTTTACCGGAAAAGGGTTATCATTTGGCGGTTCGCGCCTTCGTCCCGAAGCAACGGGTTACGGCGCATTGTATTTCGTGCATCAGATGTGCGAAACGCATGGAATTGACATTAAAGGAAAAACGGTTGCAGTTTCGGGATTCGGAAACGTGGCTTGGGGAGCCACAATGAAAGCGACCGAATTGGGCGCGAAAGTAGTGGCTATTTCAGGTCCGGATGGATATGTTTATGATCCCGACGGAATCAATACGCCCGAAAAATTCAATTATATGCTCGAATTGCGCAACTCCGGTAACGATATTGTGGCTCCGTATGTTGAAGAATATCCCAATGCAACGTTCTATCCCGGCAAAAAACCGTGGGAATGCAAAGTGGATATCGCGTTACCATGCGCCATCCAAAACGAATTGAATTTGGAAGACGCCAAACGATTGAAAGAAAACGGCGTTCTTCTAGTTGCCGAAGTTTCAAATATGGGTTGCACGGCTGAAGCGGTGGATTTTTTTATAGAAAACAATATGTTGTTTGGCCCCGGAAAAGCCGTGAACGCAGGAGGCGTTGCGTGCTCGGGTTTGGAAATGACGCAGAATGCCATGCATATTTCGTGGAGCAACGACGAGGTGGATAAATGGCTCCATCAGATCATGAGCGATATTCACATGCAATGCGTGAGTCACGGAAGAGAAAAAGGATATATTAATTACGTAAAAGGCGCTAACATAGCCGGTTTTATGAAAGTGGCCGATGCAATGATGTCGCAAGGAGTAATTTAAAGAATATCTGATACTTTTTGAATAAAACCACGGAAAGCCGTAAAAGCCTTGTAGCTTTTGCGGCTTTTTAAGTGAAAAAACGAGAAGATGCAAAATCTGCACGCTGTATTGAGATATTTTCCTTAAATTTGGCACTACAATTTTAATTCATGACCCCATTCCTCCATCGCATAGCGGCCGTATTTTACGAGCAATTCGGCAACGAATTATACAAATACACGTTTGTTTTTCCAAATAAACGTGCCGGTGTTTTCTTTCAGAAATATTTAGCGGAAATTGCGGGAAAACCCATATTCTCGCCTACAATCCTCACTATTCAGGAATTGTTTGCGATGTTGTCGCCGTATCAACTTGCCGACAGCATCGAAATGTTGGTGATGCTATATGAGCACTACAAAAGGATCAGCACGGCGGAAGAGTCGTTTGATGATTTTTTGTATTGGGGCGAAATGTTGATCAACGATTTTAACGATGTGGACAAACATTTAGTCGATGCCCAACAATTATTCAAAAACATTCACGACCTAAAGTCGTTAGATGGTGATATGTCGTATCTCACGCCCGAACAAATAAACGCCATACGGCGTTTTTGGACGAATTTCATGCCCGTGGAAGGCAACGATACCAAACAGAAATTTCAGGAAACGTGGCAGATACTATTTGAACTGTATTCGTCTTTTCGTGCAGAACTGCACGAAAAAGGCTATGCCTACGAAGGCATGATGTTTCGTGAAGTAGCCGAAAGGGCCAAAGAGAAAGGAAATTTTGAGTTCAAGACTGCAGGTTTTATTTTCGTGGGGCTGAACGCCCTCACGCCATCGGAAATGCTGTTGATGAAATACCTGAAAAATATAGGTAAAGCTGATTTTTATTGGGACTACAATTCACCTCAGGTGCGCGATGAGCAAAACCGCTCATCGATGTGGGTGAAAGATAACCTGTTGCGCTTTCCCTCTAAATTCTCGGTCGATGATGCGCAGAAAGATACCGGAAAACCCATCGTAGAACTCGTCGGAATTCCATCGGCGGTGGGGCAGGCAAAGCACGTCACACGAATTCTTTCGGAGCTTATAGACAAAAAATACATTACCAATGCCAACCAAGCCATTAATACCGCCGTAGTGCTGCCCGATGAAAATTTGCTGCTTCCAATTCTGTATTCCATTCCGCAGGAAATAGGAAAAATAAATGTGACGATGGGTTACGGTCTGTCGCACTCCTCGGTGGCAAGTTTGGTGGACAATATCGCCGACTTGCAGCGCAACCTGCGAAAATCGGGTGGCGAGAACGCGTTTTATTACCGCTTCGTGATGGCGCTGCTTAATCACCCGCTATTGATTACGATCGCTAAAACAGAGACGGAAGAATTGAAGTCGCATATCCTAACTCGCAACCGAATAATGATTACGGAGTCAGAAATTCCCGATCATCCGTTGCTGAAACTCATTTTTCGCCCCATCAACGATTGGAGGGAGGCATTGGATTACCTGAAAGATATTCTTTCGCATGTGTATAGCGCTCTCACGCAGGAAAAGCACGACGAAAACGACGAGGAGAGGAGCGCGAAACCCACCGACCTTGAGCGCGAATTTATTGTGCAATATTACAAGACCATCACCCGATTGAACGATACGTTACGTAATGCGAAGCACCTTTCGGTAGAAACGTATTTCCGTTTATTGAAGCGGCTTTCACAAAGCATCAGCGTATCGTTTAGTGGCGAACCGCTGTCGGGATTACAGATAATGGGCGTGTTGGAAACGCGCGTGATCGATTTCGAAAACCTGATCATTCTTTCCATGAACGAAGGCGTTTTTCCGCTTAAAAATCCTACGAATTCATTTATACCTTACACCTTACGAAAAGGTTTTGGGCTGCCCACTTACGAGCATCAGGACAGCACGTACGCGTATCACTTTTACCGGATGATCAGCCGCGCAAAGCGCGTGTTTATGCTCTACGACACACGTGCTGAAGAGATGCAGACAGGCGAGGTGAGTCGTTATTTTTATCAGTTGAAGTATTTGTACAACGACTTTTTCGATATCCGCGAGCGCGTGGTTACGTACGACGTATCGGTGCCCGAAACGCCTCCGGTGTCTGTATCCAAAACGTCCGGAGTGATGCAAAAGCTCAACGCTTTCAGAGCGGGGAACGAACGTTCGCTGTCGGCATCGCTCATTAACAACTACGTCAACTGCCCGCTGCAATTTTATTTCACGGCGGTTGAGGGGCTTTCGGAAGAAGACGAAGTGCGTGAGTCGGTGGAAGCGGATGTGTTTGGCTCAATTTTTCACCGCGTGATGGAAACCATTTACAACCGTTACAAAGGACAAACGGTTACGCCCAATGTCCTTTCGGAGATCGCTAAAAACGATGCGTATTTAACCGAACTGATCAACAAAGCCTTTGCACGGTATTATTTTAAGGATGAGGAAAATCCGAAGCCGTTGCAGGGACAGCATTATTTGGTGGGCGAGATTTTGCGCAGTTATGTGAAACAAACATTGCAGGCCGATAAACAGTTTACTCCGTTTGAATACGTAGGTTCGGAGTTCAAATTTAATACGCCGTATCGCGCAAGCGATGAGTTAACGGTCAATTTTAAGGGCATTATCGATCGCATAGACAGGGTGGGGAATTCTTACCGCATTATCGATTACAAAACCGGAACGGGTGCCACGGATTTCAAAACCATTGAGCAGCTATTTGATGCATCGAAAGAGAAACGTCCGTATCAGATCTTGCAGATTTTTGTGTACGCGCTCTTCTACTTAAAAGAGAATCCGGCGAAAAGCGTGATTCCGACAATTTATTACCTTCGCTCCATTTTTAAGGACTTCGATCCTTCCGTTTCGTGCAACAATCACCCCATTAAAGATATTTCGATTTTCATGGATGAGTTTACGGAGCGTTTTAACAACACTTTAGTCGACATTTTTAATCCCGAAATTCCTTTTTCGCAAACACAAAACGAAAAAAATTGCGAGTGGTGCGCGTTCAAGGAGATTTGTAACCGATAGGAGTTGATAAATTTATCGTTTTTTTTCAAAGAATTCTTTCATCAGTATAACACACTCGTCTGTCATCACTCCGGCAGTAACGGTGGTTTTTGGATGCAGCAGAAAGGAAGAAATGCGTGAATATCCGCGTTTTTCATCGGCTGCACCGTAAACGATGCGCGAAATTTGCGACCATCTGAGCGCCCCGGCGCACATGGGGCAAGGCTCTACGGTTACATACAAAGTGCAGTCTGTTAAATATTTTCCTCCCAATACATTTGCCGCAGCGGTTATGACTTGCATTTCGGCGTGCGCCGTAACGTCGTTGAGTGTTTCTGTGAGATTATGCGCTCGGGCAATTATCCGGTTTCCCGCAACAACTACCGCTCCAACAGGCACTTCGTCTTCATCAAATGCCTTTTGCGCTTCTCGCAACGCTTGTTGCATAAAATAATTATCGTCCAACATTTTATATTGTGAGTCTAAAATCTAAGATCGTGTATCGTGAATTATCTTCTCATTTCATTTTCCTCAAAAAGCGTAGGATAATCCTGATCCATGTTTTTGAGAATGTGATTCAACACCGTTTCGCGAAACCAACGCGATCGATTGGTGATTTTGTATTTTTTAAGATAAAAATGGATGAGGTCGTATTCTTCATCGTTCAGCATAAATTCTGCTTTTTTTGTACGCGGTTTGGGACGATGGAGAAGATTATACTTTTTTGTTTTCATCAACGGAAATTGAAAAACGTTCGGAAATGCCTGTCAGCTTTCTCTTTCACGATACAAAAAAACAAAATATTTTCACCAAAAAGAAGAATTAACACCGTAATTTTGTATTTTTACACACGTTATGTGGTTTTTTCGCGGAAAATTATGGCCGATCACAACGATTTAGGAAAAAAAGGAGAAGATGCGGCGGTAGTAATGCTGAAATCGAAAAACTACCGTATCGTGGAACGGAATTGGATGTTTCATGGTTATGAGGTGGATGTGATTGCCGAAAACGAAGAGTTTTTTGTTTTTGTGGAAGTAAAAACCCGAACATCGGTACAATGGGGAAATCCCGAAGATTTTGTAGGCAAATCGCGCATGCGGCGCATGATTCAGGCTGCCGACCATTATCTTATTGAGAAAGACATCGAAAAACCCGCCCGGTTCGATATTGTCGGCGCGGTTTGGAATGGGCGCGATTTTGAATTGGAGCACATTGAAGACGCTTTTTTGGCATTTATGTAGGAGAGGCTGTGTCAAAATAAAAATCGATACTCAAATTTGTCTCCCGATAACTATCGGGAGAATGGATCCGCCAGCGGGCGGAGGAATGAAGTATCTAAAACTTTTGGAAAAATAGATTCTTCACTGCGTTTAGAATGACAAATGAAACAGATGTGATACTTTTAATACGCCCTCTTTAGGGAAAGTTTATGAATATAGAAGAACTTTTTGATTTCTGTTTATCGATTCCCGCCACCGAAGCAACCACGCCTTTTGATGAGGTAACCATTGTGATGAAAGTAATGGGCAAGATGTTCGCGCTCATCCCCACCGATGTGGAACGATTGAGTATCTCGTTGAAGTGCGACCCCGAAAAAGCCGTACAATTACGCGAAAAATACGTGTGTGTTGAGCCGGGATTTCACATGAATAAATCGCTTTGGAATACGATTTACATTACGGGCGAAATGCCGGCCAATGAATTAAAAAAATGGATACGCCACTCGGTGGACGAAGTGATAAAAAAATTACCCAAAAAACAACAACAGCAATATTATGGAATATCTCAATGAAAACAGGCAGACTATCAGGATCGAGGAAACCGAATCTACAAACACATATCTGAAAAATCTCGTTAGAGAAGAACGGCCCGAAGAGGGTTCGTTGGTCATTGCCGATTTTCAGTCCGGAGGACGGGGACAGATGGGCAATTCGTGGTTTTCCACGAAAGGCGACAATTTGTTGTTCAGCCTATTGATCTATCCGAAAACGGTAAAGGCAAACGAGCAGTTTATTATTTCGCGCATAGCCTCGCTCGCGATAAAAAATACGCTCGATCAATTTACGGATGACATTCGCATAAAATGGCCCAACGATATTTACTGGCAAGACAAAAAAATAGCCGGAATACTTATCGAAAACGATTTACAGGGCGATCGCATTGATAACTCCGTCATCGGAATCGGCATAAACATCAATCAGCAAATGTTTCCGTTCGAATTGCCTAATCCCGTATCATTACGCCAAATTACGGGTGCGCAGCACGATAAAGGCCAAATTTTGGATATTTTTATGCGCGAGTTTTTTCTTCTGTATCGCGAAATGCAAAATGGTGCTATCACGGGGATTGAAGATGAATATATGTTGGATTTATATCGCGTGAACGATTACTTTTGGTTCGAAGATGCCAATGGGCGTTTTCAGGCAAAAATAGACAATGTTTTGCCATCGGGTCATTTGATATTGAGAACGTTGGATATGGAAAAAGAACGCAAATATGCTTTCAAAGAAGTACAATTTGTAATGAAATAGAAAATGGCAAGAATCCGAAAACTCATAGGTGAAAAATGTTTTCTTTCGCCAATTTGCCTCACCGATGCCGAAATCTATACGCATTGGCTTAATCTTGAGATAACAATAATGATTGATATTATTTTCATGGATATTTTAACGTCAAACTTTTACAAAGAATAACTTTACAAATATGAAATACAACAGAGTACTTTTAAAACTTAGCGGTGAGTCGCTCGCGGGAGAAAAAAAAACAGGCATCGATGAAATTCGTTTGGAAGAATACGCCGAACAACTGAAAGAAGTTGCGCAAATGGGCATTCAAATAGGAATCGTTATAGGCGGTGGAAATATTTTCCGTGGACTGAGCGGTTCCCAAAAAGGTTTCGACCGCGTAAAAGGCGATCAAATGGGAATGCTTGCAACTGTGGTTAACAGTTTGGCATTGAGTTCGGCTCTCACGTCTATCGGACAAAAAAACCGCGTTTTCACTTCCATCCGCATGGAGCCTGTGGGCGAATTATACAGCAAATGGAAAGCCATTGAAGCGATGGAGAACGGCGAAATAGCCATTCTTGCCGGTGGCACCGGACTTCCGTTCTTTACAACCGACACCACATCGGCGCTTCGCGGCATTGAGATTGAAGCCGATGTTATGCTAAAAGGCACGCGCGTGGATGGCGTTTATACAGCTGATCCCGAGAAAGACCCTTCGGCAACCAAATTCGAAACCATTTCGTTCGATGAAGTGTACGACCGCGGACTTAAAGTAATGGACTTGACCGCGACAACCATGTGTAAGGAAAACAACCTTCCCATTGTGGTTTTCGATATGGATTCGCCCGGAAACCTGAAAAAAGTGTTGAGTGGGGAAAATATTGGAACGGTGGTACACCTTTAATTAAGATTTGCTATTTTTATGTTGCGTTTTAGCGAAAAAATTGCGACATGAGCCTGAAAACGCTCCGTTTAAAATATTTTCACTATTTTTGCTAACAGAACAACCAAAAATAACACATTATGGATATTTCGACAATTAAAAAAGATGCCGAGGAAAAAATGCAAATGACCCTCGAATTTTTGGAAGAAACTTTTTCGCGCATCCGCGCGGGACGTGCCAATCCGCATATTCTGGACGGTGTACGCGTGGAATATTACGGCAGCCATGTGCCATTATCGAACGTAGCCACCATTAGCACGCCTGACGCGAAAACCATTCTGGTGCAGCCGTGGGAAAAACCCATGCTGAAAGTGGTGGAGAAAGCCATTATGGACTCCGATGTAGGTATCACGCCCGAAAACAACGGAGAAGTAATTCGCCTTGGAATACCTCCGTTAACCGAAGAGCGCCGTAAGCAATTGGTAAAGCAAACCAAAAATGAAGCCGAAGATGCCAAAATCAGCATCCGTAATTCACGTCGCGAAGGTATCGACGAGGTGAAAAAAGCGGTAAAAGACGGCATGCCCGAAGATATGGGCAAGGATGGCGAAGCGGAACTGCAAAAACTCCACGATAAATACATTAAAAAAGTGGACGAAATGTTTTCCGGAAAAGAAAAAGAAATTCTTACCGTGTAAATGACAATGAGCGAGGGGCCAAAGGCTGAGAGCGGAGTGCATAGAGTTAAAGGGCTGGTGATAAAAAATACCGGCAATAATTATCTGGTAAGAACCAACCACGGAACAGATATTTCAGGTTTGGCAAAAGGAAATTTCCGTCTCAAAGGCATTCGCAGCACGAGTCCGGTTGTGGTGGGCGATATTGTTTATATGGATGTAAACCCCGATGGATCGGCGTTCATCACCGATATCGAAGACCGCAAAAACTACATAGTACGCCGCGCTTCAAACCTCTCAAAATATGCACACATTCTCGCCGCTAATATCGATTTGGCGCTACTTTGCATAACCGTTCGTTATCCCGAAACTACAACCACATTTATAGATCGGTTTTTGGTTACGGCAGAAGCTTATAGCGTGCCCGTGTGCCTCGTTTTCAATAAAACCGATCTGTATGACGAGGAAGATACCGATTATTTGAACGCGTTGATAAATCTATATTCCGTTGTAGGTTACAAATGTTTGAAAACATCGGTAACAAAAGGGGAAGGCATCGACGAGATTAAAGAACTTGCCGCAGGCAAAGTAACGTTGCTGGCCGGGCATTCGGGCGTGGGGAAATCGAGTATCGTGAATGCTTTGCAGAAAAATGCGGTACAAAAAATTGGCAAAATATCCGATTATCATAACAAGGGAATGCACACGACCACATTTTCGGAAATGATTGAGATGGATGGCGGTGGTTTCCTTGTCGATACGCCGGGGATTAAAGGATTCGGAACAATCGATATGGCCACGGGCGAAGTTTCGCATTATTTTCCCGAAATTTTCCGCTTTTCCGAAAAGTGCCGTTACTACAACTGTCTTCACATCAACGAACCCAATTGTGCCGTGCTCAAAGCTTTGGACGAACATTACATCAGCGAAAGCCGCTACAAATCTTACCTGAATATTCTGGAAGATGTGGATAGTGGAAAATATCGGTAATTAACTATTCGATTTCTTGTATGAGTAGCATCTTGATCACCATCCTCGAAATTCTTTACATAATAACAATTGTGAGCGTTATTATTGTGGTTATTTCGGAAAACAGAAATCCTGTAAAAACACTTTCGTGGATGATGGTGCTCATTTTCTTGCCCGTCATTGGTTTAGTATGGTACTTGATTTTCGGTCAAGACATTACCAAAAAACAAGTTATCTCAAAACGTATGTACAGCAAGCTCAAAAAACGCCCGCTCGATGAGATCGGTGCCATGGAAGAATTTGCTTACCCCAAAGAGCACGCAAATCTGATCCGGTTATTAAAAAATTTCGATCACACTCCTTTGCTTGGGGGTAATGACGTACAATTTTTTACCGAAGGCGAGGCTAAGATCAACAGCCTGATCCGAGATATAGAAAATGCGGAGCAGCATATTCATATTGAATATTACGTTATTGAAGACAAAGAGGTAGGGGAGAGGTTAAAAAACGCGTTGATCCAAAAATCATTACAAGGAGTAGAAGTTAGATTGATTTACGATAGTTTCGGCTCGCGTAAAATAAAGAAAAAGTATTTTGAGGACTTGCGCAAAGCCGGAATAGAGGCAGAACCTTTTCTGAAACTTGTTTTCCCGATCCTAACATCGCGGATAAATTTCCGCAATCATCGCAAAATGGTGATCATTGACGGTAAAATAGGTTATTTGGGAGGAATGAATATTGCCGACAGATATGTAAAAGGGTGTAGTTGGGGCGTTTGGCGCGATACGCATGTGAGAATTATAGGAAAAGGCGTGCAAGGGCTGCAATCCATCTTTCTTATCGATTGGTACTTTGTGAGTCAAACGCTTATAACTGCGCGTAACTATTTTCCCGAGCTGGAGAAATACGGCGAAATAGCCATGCAGACCGTAAACAGCGGGCCAATGAGAGAAGACCGCGAAATTTCGCATGGCATATTACAGGCAATTTACGATGCCAATAAAAGCATCTATATACAAACTCCTTACTTTGTGCCGCCCGATTCTATGGCGCAAGCGTTACAGGCAGCTGCTATTCGTGGCGTAGATGTGAGGGTGATGATGTCGGAAAAATCGGATGTTTATCCGGTTCAACTCGCTTCGAATTCTTTCGTGAAAAGTATGTTACAGAATGGAGTGAAAATGTACAGATACCAAAAAGGATTTTTACACTCGAAATTGATGGTGTTCGACGATTCGCTCACGCTGATAGGTTCGGTAAATTTCGATTCACGCAGTTTTGAACAAAACTTTGAAGTGGAGGGTTTTATTTATGATCGTGATGTGGCGCAAAAAGCCAACGCTATTTTTTTAGAAGATCAGCGTTATTCGCAAGACCTTTCATTGAAAGAATGGTTGAAACGGCCGCGGGCCGCTCGATTTTTCGAATCGCTGATGCGTTTATTTGCACCGTTGATATAAATATGAAAAGAATTTATCTGATAGGGTATATGGGAGTGGGCAAAACCACTGTTGGAAAGAAATTGAGTAAATTACTTGATCTTTCTTTTATCGACTTAGATAAATTTATAGAAAGTAAATACCACAAAACCGTTCCCGATTTGTTTAAAGAGAAGGGAGAACAGGGATTCAGAGAATTAGAGCGAAAATCTTTGAAAGAGGTTTCGGAGATAGAGAATGTGGTTGTTTCAACCGGCGGCGGCGCACCTTGTTTTTTCGACAACATGAATACAATGAACAATACCGGAACAACTGTTTACATTAAGGCCGAACCGAAGGAACTGGCAGCTCGTTTAACGGCATCGAAAAACGTAAGGCCCATTGTTTCCGATAAATCAGCGGAAGAATTGTTGCCTTTTATTATCGATCACTTGGCCAAAAGAGAAAATTTTTATAATCAGGCACATATTGTTTATTTAACAGATCGGTTGCTCACCAAAGAAAAGGTCTATCTAACCGTGAATGGAATTGCAGATGAACTAAAAAAAATACAAAAATGATGTACGAACCTTTAAAAAGCACGTCATTTTTCGTGCGCGAATTATTGCTGAAAGTGGATACCCAAAAAATATCGCTTGTAATTGGGATACCTAAAGAAGATCAGGAAGTCGAAAAGCGATTGGCTATCACCCCCGAAACGGTTGCCTTGCTTGTTGAATCCGGTTACAAATTGCTTTTTGAAAGCGGCGCGGGTTTATGCATCAATTACTCCGATCGCTATTATGCAGAATCGGGAGCTGAAGTGGTTGAAACCAAAGAAGAAGTTTTTCAGGCTGATATTATTATTAAAATCGCACCCCCAACGTTTGAAGAGGTTTCCATGATGAAGCCGAAAAGCAGTGTTTTTTCTTTTTTACAACTGCATAATATGACTTCGGCTGTAATAGAATTAATGGCCGAAAAGCGAATCAATGCCTCGGCATACGAGCTTATTTACGATGATAACAATGTATCTCCTTTCATTACGGCTATCTCCGAGATAGAAGGCGCTTGTTCCATAACCTTGGCGGCAGAGATGATGAGCAATGCTCACGGCGGCAAAGGTATTTTACTAGGTGGAATTCCGGGAATTTCCCCCACCGAAATAATAATTATCGGAGCCGGAGTAGCCGGCACAGTCGCTGCGAGAGCAGCGATTGCGTTAGGCGCGTTGGTAAAAGTTTTTGACGACGATGTAAATAAACTTCGCAAAATTCAACACGAGCTGGGGCGCGCGGTTTTTACTTCCACATTGCAACCCAATGTATTACGCAATAATTTTCGTTCTGCCGATGTAGTTATAGGGGCCTTGCAATATGTAAACAAAACGCATTTTTACAGAATATCCACCGATTTAATTCGTGAAATGAAAAAAGGTTCGCTCATTATCGATTTGCGCATGGCGCAAGGAGGTTGTTTCGAAACGACGATGGAAGCATGCTTACCCGATCATCCCGTCATTTTTGAAAAATTCGGTATTTTACATTTCTGCGAATTGAATTTAAGTTCTCGTGTAGCCCGCACTGCATCTATTGCGTTGAGCAATATTTTTATATCCATGTTTACGGCCATGGCCGATTGTGGCGGATTCGGGCAGTTCGCCCGTTTCGACAGAGGTTTTGCAGCCGGGTTTTATATGTTTTCCGGTAAAATGGTAAATTCCTACGTCGCCAATCATTTTAATTTGTCGGTAAACGATATCGGATTGTTTTTACCGGGATATTAGTAGATAGGAAACCCTATCTTGTTAATTTCATTGTTAAAATTCTTATGTCTTCTATTGGCCTATCTTGGCGGTCGGTTTCTACTTTTGAAATGCGTTCCACCACATCCATTCCTTTCAACACTTCGCCGAAAACGGTGTAGTTGCCGTCTAAATGCGGTGTTCCGCCAATGGTTTTGTAATCTTCGCGGGCTCGCGAGCTGAATTTGTAGGTGGAATCGTTGGCATTGCCGTATCGGTTGATGTTGTTTCTCTGTAAGTTGTCAAGCTGCTCATCTGTAAACTTTTTTCCTGTAACAATATAAAATTGGCATCCCGAAGATGCTTTCAGGGGATTAAAATTGTCGCCTTGCCGGGCTGCAGCTAAAACTCCTCTTTTATGATAAAGCGTTGGAGTCCTGAATTCCGCAGGAATTGTGTAACCAACATCTCCGCTGCCCAACGCGGCGTCAGCCAATGCTGTTTTCGAATCTGGGTCTCCGCCTTGTATCATAAACGCTTCTATTACCCGATGAAAAAGCACGCCATCGTAAAATTTAGATTTCACCAGTTTAATAAAACTATCTCTGTGTTGCGGTGTTTCGTTATAGAGTTTCAGTATAATGTCGCCCTCGGTGGTTTTTACCAAAACTTTTTGTTCTCTGTGAGTTCCGGTTCTGAGCGTGAAGCAGGATGCCGCAACAAAAACTATACATAGTAAAAACAATGATTTTTTAAACATATATTTTCATTTAAATTTATAATTCCTTCGCCAATTGCAGCCATTGAAACGAGGCATCAGGGGAGATTTCGTGCCATTTTTCGGTATTGAAATTAAAGCAAACTGCCGATGCCGTAGGCAAATTATAAAGTTGAAAACCAAAATAATTGATAAGGTTCGTCAATCCGGGATTGTGCCCAACCAACATACAATGGCTTATATCGTTTGGGATTTCGGCAACGGATTTTAAAATGGCATGAACGGATGCATGATACAAATTCGCATCAACTTTTATGCCTTGAACAGCGTAGTTCATGTTCTCGGCAGCAATTTTTGCTGTGTCAACGGCTCGTTTTGCCGCTGAAGATAAAATCATTTCCGGTTTGCCTGATTTTTTCAAAATGAATAATCCCATTTCTTTGGTATTCTTTTTTCCGCGCTCGTTCAGAGGGCGGTCAAAATCAACCAAATCGGGATTATCCCATGCCGATTTTCCGTGCCGGAAAATGATAAGTGTTTTCATTTGTTTAATTATAGAAGTTAACAAAATAGAAGATAAATAGTTTATGATCTATTGAGCAAAATCTTCATCCATATAATATCCTTTATTATTTTCTCTTCCATCTACAAGACCTTTGATTCCTCCTCCTTGTTTGTCTCTTTCGTTATATAATTCTTCGTAATCTTTTGTGTAAAGGCTTTGTGGTACTACATGAATGTCAAAAATCACATCTTTTGTTTCGGAAGTTGCAAAATTGCCGTAAAGCGTTATGTGATGCTGAACATAACCGATATTTTTTCCACTGTCATAAGTAAGTAATAAAAATCCGTTTTTGCCTGCAGGAATTGTTTTTATGGAAGATTTTTTTAAAGTGATACAACCGCAAGATGAAATAATGTCACTTAAAAAAAATGGATTTTCACCCGTATTTGTGATTTCAAAGGACATATCAACCTTTTGCCCCATCAATACGGGATAATAATGCCGGTTATTATCCGCAATTTCAATGGTTGTTGTAGCATTTTTTAAATCTCGACAACTAAAGAAAAATAATAAGAAAACGGACGATGCTAAAATTATGAATATACGTTTCATTGGGCTATTTTATTATTTGTATTTCATCACAGGCAATGATATGTTTCGATGATCTATCTCGTTGAAATTTAATTTCTATCGTATTAAAATTTTGTAAATTTATAGGTACAACGCAATAAGCAGTGCCATCATCTTGATGAAGTTTATCCGTAGTTATAATTGTGTGAACTTTGTTATCGGCCATCACTTCAATGGCCTTTGGCGGTAAAATACGGTGCTTTTCCATTTTTAGAAAACGAAATGCAATGTTTTTCCCTTTTCTAACATCTTCACTTACCTTAAATCGTATATGAAAATCATCGATGCTACTTAAATGCCAACCTTGATGATAGTTGTCTTTGAATCCCTGTATTCTATCTTGAAGCAATTCGGGGCTTTCATAATTTTCATCGGGTTTGGAAATTAAAGCTACATCGGCATTCATTAAAAGATTTTCGTAAATACCTGTCTTTTTTATTCGTTTCCATTCATCAATATATGTTGCAAGTTCTCCGTTGGATTCCTTGTATGAAGTCAGGTTATCAAATTCCTTGTATTTTTCTAATGCGTTTATAATAGTATCAGTTTCGTTCTTATATATCATTTTACCGGGTTCTTTTTGTGCAAAACCATAAATACCACTGCCATTTAAGTAGGCTATTTGCAAGCGGGTAAAACTTAGGGCCGTGTATAATTTCCGTACTTTTTCTCTTTCTTCTCCGGTTGTTTGCGGGATAATTGCATTTAATGCGTTGTAAAACTCAATAAATTCTTCGATATTTAAGTACGTATCTACATTTTGCTTAAATCCGCCATAGATATTGTAAGGCAACTTTTTATTTTTATATTCTTCTTCTAAACCCAAATAATAGCTTGATAACAATTGATGGCTAATGGGGTAATTTTTACGTAAATATATTTGTGCTAACGATGCAACATTCACATTTACATCCATCATTAAAGCGGCAAGTATATATGTTTTTAAATCATCAAACGGAGAATATTCGTATCCGCTTGCATTGATGAAAATACCTTTGGCCCCGATTTCTTTGAAATAACGGAGTTGATTTTGTTTTCCATATAAAATAGGCAATGGAGTAAGATAATCGTCAAAATTGGCGGCATAATCCCATAAATAGATATTTTGTGTTTTAGGCTGCCAACTTTTAAATAAGGATGAGAAATTTTTTACAGCAGGAGATTCATTATTAAGAGCTACTCCTTTTGGCAAATCGATAGTGCTGATAAAAACTCCCGCATTCTTCAGTAATTGGTATTTAGAAGGAAGCGCTGTTGTTCGGTATGCTGTTGTAAAAAAATAGTGATAAGGAAATTTCTCAGCTAATTTATTTAGTAAATTTACTACTGCCGGAGTGGCAACAGTATTGCTGTTCCCTGCCTGCCGACATAGCGGGCACATACAAACCAAATCATTATCTTGGGGCATTATCATAAAGTAAGAACGTAGCTTTTTTCCATTGCCATAATTATCAATTATGTAACTGACAATATTATCGAAGAGTGCATCCGATGAAAAACAGAATTGTTCTTTATTTTGAATATCATCAATTGTTGCATAAATACTATTATCCGTAGAAGTAATTAGTTTAGATAAGTTGTGTCCCCATAATCCCCAATCTAAATCAACGGAGTGGGTGCCGATTATGGGAGCATACTCGGGTTGCAGGTTCGATGAGAAAAAAGGGCCGCGATAGTTGAAATCGAAGTTTTTACATCCGTTGTTGAATTTTATAAAAGCCGGAGGCAGGTCATCGGCATTGAATCTTGAGTCTTTGGTAGCGATCGTTTCAATGAGTTGGTATATTATCCAAATGGAAAGCCTGTCGCTACAAACACGTATGTGGAGCTTATCATAGGTGTGTTGGATACAGTAATCGTCTTTTAAATCTTCTGCTATTTCAAGGTGAATGTTTTTAAAACCTTTGGGAGTTTTTATTTTGTTGGAAGCGCCTAATTGCAAAAGCACGATCGACTTTTCTTGGGTTCTTTTTTTCAAATGATCATATAAATACTGTGCTCTTAATTCACTCACGGCATCTTCTTCGGCTGTAATTATATAACCTTTTGCAGCTACGTGTTGGTCGTTTGCCGAACAGTTGTTCGCAAATAACAGCCCTGATGCTGTTATCAGAATAAACTTGATTAGAATATTAGAAAGCCACATTAACCTGCAAATAGATATTATATAAATTTCTGAATTTATCGGGATCCGGAGTATTTAAAAGATATTGATAATCTGTATCATTCGGATCATAAAGGCCACTGTCTTTTATCATTTTAAATGGATTAGGGCTTGATTTGTAATTATACCAAGTGCCTAAAATACTTGCAGAGATAGTTTTAGATAGCATATATCCAAAGCCTGCCCCTACCATAGTGTTCATTATGGAAAAAGTATTAAACTGATCGTAATTTAGCAACATATCTACATCGGGCGCATTTCCGGCGCTTGCCATAGCTAAAACATACGTTTTAGGAGTATTTATATAATAGTGTACTTGTCCCGATACATTAAATAGCCACTGATTATTTATATGTGGAGTGTTGGTTTTGGTATCAGTAGATGTTTTTAGCGACATTTCAGACGTTTTGTTAAGTAAAAAATTATTCAAACGAACGTTTAATCGCCAATTATCCAACTCTTTTGTCATACCCAATACAAAATTGAACAAATTGCTTTTTGATGCTATGGTAAGAGAATCATTATTAAACATATTGTCCGTAGCTTCTGTACGCCGGAAAATGTAATCGTCGGACTGATCTATATATCTGTATCCAACGCCTATTTCTCCTTCCCAAGTATGGTCGAATAAATACCTAAATGCAGAAGCATTTAGAGCTATAACGGGAAAGAATTGATTTGCCCACGCTGCATTTACTCCCGTACGAAAATTATTTCCCCAAATTCTATCCCATTCGCCTTGTATTTGATAACCTTTTCCGTTGGGGCGTCCCGCATAATTTATTCTTCCCGTATAAGTATTTACACCTTCAAACCGGCTGTACTCAATTGTGGATATGCTACTTATGGTGTAGTCGTGGCCGTGCCTGCTGCGCAAATGAGATAATACGATCTCGTTTTTGTTGCTTTTGTAATTTAAGAATTTAAGATATTGTTTAAAGTCATCTTCTTCGATGTATGAAGGAACATAAAAAGATTGATAATAATAAGCAGAATCGTATTGATGGATTTTCTCGAAAGCCACACCCTTTGCATATTTAAGTGAATTATTATTAGGTGCATAGGTGAGCGCCGTATCAAGAACACTTAAACTTTCTTGTATTTTCTGTCTCTTGATAAGTTGTAATCCGTAATTTTCAGCGATTTGAGCAAAAGCATTGATTAGGTTCTCGTTATACTTATTGTTTCGAAGGTCGTTGTGCAAATTTGCGTATAGTTCAGAATAATCTGCAGTGTTTTTTCCTTCGAGTTCTGCCAATTTTATTTTAAAAAACAATTCATCGGGATATGCCGCAATCCCCTGTTCTGCATATTCTTGCATAGATTTTGTGTCTTTTATACGATAAGAATGGTTTACGGCATATTGCAAAGCATTTAGATTTCGGGAGTCTGTTTCGAGCCATCTTTTTATCGCCGACATTGATTCTTCGTACTTAAATTCATTGTCTAATTCTTTAATTATCGCTATCAATAAATCTTCATAACCTCCCAAAAATTTTGGTTTTGTTTCGTTGTCTACTAATTTTATGGCTGTTTCAAAATCGCTCATCGCATTATGATAGCGTTTCATTTTGAAATATATATCGGATCTTTTTACAAACAAATTCGGGTTTGCCGAATCCGAAGCAATAATTTCATTTAGCATATTTAGTGCGTTGGTGTAGTCCCCATTTTCGGTATAAATAGTGAATATGGCATTTCGCGCTGCTTGAACTATTTCAGGGTCTTCGCTAAATTGCAGTACTTCTTTCCAATGGTTTAATGCTGCAAGGTAATCTTGGTCGGTTGTTGATTGTTTGGCGTTTTCAAATTTGATTTTCACATATTCATCACGTATATCGGTATCGGTGGGGTATTGATGAAAAAGTTTCTCGGTAAGAGAGCTAACTTTTGATTTATTCCCTAACATTTTATACGCATTGATTTCCCTTAAAAACAATGATTTGGACTCACCCCTTACGTTTCGGTATCTGTTTAGGTGATATAAGGCTTCTTCAAATTGATTCTTGCCGATTGCATCATTATACACAAAATTAAACGCTTCTTCGTTTCCGGGGTTCATATCGAGAATTTTCCCGTATAAAACGGACGGTTCTATGTCTTTTGCATTTCTTGCGGCCTCCAAAAGATAATAATTATACTGTTGTCGTACATTGCTGCTGTTACTGTATCTCATCTGCTGTTGCAATAAAGATAACACTTCATTGTAACGTTTTTGTTCCGATAGCAAACTTGCTTTTTTTAATACAAGTTGTTCATTATTAGGAAAGTAATTTAAGGTTCTATCTATATAGCTTAATGCTTTATAATTGTCTCCGGCAAAGATGTAATCATTAATAAGGCTTAAAGAGTTCTCTAAGTTTTTGGGGTCTTCCTTTAGTAGCTCTTCTCTCATAACAATGGCTTCATCAATATTCCCTTTTTTGCGATTTTCAATTGCCTGCATTTCCGTGTGATATTGATAATCGCTTTGTAATTTTGTGTCATTTGGATATATTTGGGCAAGGCGCTTTCGTAAACGATTCGCTTCAACCGTGTTTCCTTGAAGTTCGTAAAGATCAATTTTTCTTTGCCACAACCCTCGCCAATAAGGGTTAACTTCTAAAAGTTCATTTACATAGCAGATGGCGCTTGAGTATCTTTTAGTTTCCTGCTCTACATTTACGAGCAGTTGTTTTGAGTCGACATTATTAGGATTATGATCCAATGATTTCACCAAATCATACCGGGCTCTGTCGTATTCTTTTTTATGCAGGTAATATTTCCCTGATAACATTCTTAAGTCTGAATTCTTTGGATATTTACTTAATCCTTCATCGACAATCTTTTTTCCATTTTCCCAATCATTGCTGTTGAAGAGTTCGTTAGCCCTTACTACATATTCATCAGGGTCTTTTATATCGAGTATATTTTGAGCTTGCAACTCCGAGAATAAAAAGGTGGATAGAAAAATAAGAACAAGCATCTTACAAAAGATATGCCTGTTAGAGAAAGTGTTTTCTATTATTTTTCTCATATTCTTATTTATTATTAAATCAACTAAACCTGTGTCCTTATTTGAGTTTGACCAAATCCTTGGCGGGTCATCGTGCCCCATTTCTGTTGTCTCCTTGAAAGAAACTGAAAATATCCTCTTAAACTGAAGATAACAACAAAAGGGTGGTATAAAAGAGCTTCGAAAGAGCTGAAAAGTATAAGACGCAAATATTCCAAATTTGTTTTAAATTGTCTTTTCACGCTTAAATCGTATGAAATAGTTACCAATGAAATAGTTGCACCTACAATATATACGAACAGCATCATTAACCAAAACGTATCTCGATTCACCTGATTGGTGAAAAGAAGGAAAATAAGAAACAAAATACCCGTGAATTCGATAATAGGCGCTAAAAACTCAAAAATAAAAGAATAAGGCAATATGAGCATTCCTAATCTCCCGTATTTTGTATTTAACAACAATCTTCTGTGGTTTACAAATATCTGAAATAACCCTCTTCCCCACCGGCTTCGTTGTCTGTTAAGAATTTTTATGTTGGGCGGGCCTTCCGTCCAACAGCAAGTGTCGGGAATTTGTGTAATTCTGTATTTCAATTTTCTCTCCCGCATATATGTGATCATCCGTATGGTCATATCCATATCTTCGGCATAAGATCCTGAGTCGAATCCTCCGGCGTTAATGACAATTTCTTTATCAAAAAAACCGAAACCACCTGATACATTGGGTATTGCGTTCAACATTGACCAACCCATTTTTGAAACCAAATAAGACCGAAGATACTCGGTTTCTTGAAATGTGGGAACATAACTTTGTGGAGGCTTCGCCCTTAATATTATACCGTTTTCCACATAGCAGCCGTTCGACATTCGCATAGTAGCCCCTACCGCAATTACTCTTGTTTTAGAATCTAAAACAGGAAGGATAACTTTTTTTAGTGTATCTCGAGCCAATATACAATCCACATCCGTATTGATAAAATAATCGTATTTGGCAACATTTACACCCGCATTCATCGCGTCGGCTTTTGTGCCTCCGTTTACTTTATCGACAACAATTAAATTATCGTATAAAGGATTTTTTGATTTGTAGATTTTTTTTACCGGTTTACAATAAACTTTTTCTACATATGAAAAAGGGACCTCTATGAGTTCATATTTTTCTATTAATAACTCCAATGTTTTGTCTTTACTTCCATCGTTTGCTATAACTACTTCAAATTTAGGATAATCTAAATGAAGGTATGAATTTACACTATCCAAGATGATTTTTTCTTCGTTATATGCAGGCGCAACAATAGAAATACCCGGCAACATATCGGATGAGGTGTCTAAAAGTTTCTCTTCGCCTTTAGTGAATCTTCTTTTGCTTTTGTGTATAGTGATAAAGCCTAAGATTCCGAGAGTTAGATAGCCAATGGTTATTGCCACTGAATAGAAGAAAATAAAATATTGATAGATTTTAATAAGGATATCCATATAACGTTGTAATTTAAATAATCAAATTGAGTATTTCTCCGAATCAACTGAACGAATATCTATATTTTTCAAAATTAATTTTTTCTGTTTCAGACGCTTTATTATATAATTCTGCAATTGCGAGTTTTCCGTTTTCTCCTAATTTATCGATTTTTTCAATTATTTGTTGTCTTGTATTATTGTCCTTTGTATTATGGTACATTTTAGGTAGTTTTCTTAAAGCTCGAGCCCCTTCTGATTGTGATATAATGTCGATAATTGTATTTTGAATATGCGTCGAATTTGTTGTGTTATATTGTTCTTCAAGAAAATCATAATCGAAATTGTATCCCAAATCATTTAAAGATTCTAGAATTTGAGCTTTTATTCTATCACCCGATGTGCGGTAAAGATCATTAAGATAAGGAATACATCCTGTTTGTTTAAAGTTTGCAATTTCTCTAATCATAAATCTTTTGTAATCTTCATCTTTAGATTCTAATATCCAACCTATCAATAATGGTAATTCTCTTTCATTTGATTTCTTTTTTAATGCTTCGTGAATTCTTAATTCATCTAATTTGGTGAAATTCTTATCATAATCATTATCTAAAAATTTAAACTCTTCGTGATCATCATTTTTTAAAAATTCACATTTAGCTTGTTTTCTTATATCATCTTCTCTGTAATTTGAGAGATTGGCTAATATTGAACTCGAGAATCTATACGAACATCCTTCATTTAACTGAGATATATAGTTAAGTGCTCTTTTTTTCTGAGAGTTATTTCCCGAAATTAATTCTTTTTGTAAATATTCGGTTAATCCCCCTACATTTATTAGATTCGCATAATTGCATTCATTAAATCTTCCATCTTTACATTTTGTATTCTTCAATTCAATAAGCAAATTAAGGATATAATCTTTGTTCTTTATTTTATAGAGTTTATTCTCTTTATTCAGGATACTGAAGATATAATCATAATCGTATGATTCCTTTGTATAAAGCAAATTTGAAAAATCTTCTTTGAAAAATCTATTAATTTTCTTTTGTTTCCTAGCATTTTGTTTGGACTTTCGCCAGAGATAGAACATCCTGACTAAGGATAGTAAATAAATAAGTATAAAAAGCAATATTAGAAATACGGCAATTTTAATGACGGGAGAATATCCCGCGAAGCGGGATTGCAAATAATTAACATAATATTCGATCTGACTCATAAAAATAAGAGAAGAAATTATGACCTTTAGGCTCTGGTTTTAATTGATAGAATAATAGAAATAATTACAAACTTTTAAGAGAGTTCAGTCAAAGAACAATAATGATTTGACGAATTCGTATCTTTCCTAATGCATTCCTTACTTGATGCATGCATTTTCCTTACTTGTTGGATGTTTTTTACTAATGTAAAACTCTTGTATAAAAGTAATTCGGATAAATTAGTAAAAACATCGTATCGGTTTCTAAATAATCGGGCGTAAAATTAGAAATTATTCAAATACACTGATAATAAAAAATCATTTTTTTTTAAAAAAAGAATGATTTTCTTTTAAATCACAAGATAAAACAGCTAAATATGTTTAGATTCCAACCAGAATGGACCACATTATTTATCCTGGCTCTCAAATTAAATAAAATTAACTCATTTATTTTCTAAATAACACATATTCCTGTTTTCACATAAATACTGTTCTTAAATAAATGTTGCGACAAATGTCGATGTTTTTTTTATTATAAGGACTGAAACATGTTACAAAAAAGTGGAATTATGTTACATTATTCCTTTCCAACCTCTTTTGCAATATATTGTACCAAATAAAAAGGATAGTTCCTTTGAAAATAGTGGAAATGGTAATGGCCCACCAAACACCCGTTACACCCATCGTAGCAGCTAGAGTTATGGCAAGCGGAATCCGTAGAAAATTGAAAGTCATGCTGATAATCGCGGGAGGCGTTGTGCGGCCGATGCCGTTGAACATACCTTGAGTTGTGAGTTCGAGCATCATGAATAATTGAGATATACCGAGGATGGCTAAATATTCGCCCCCCGCCATGTAAGCTGTTTTTTCGGGTATAAATACCGAGAAAATTTCAGCTCCGAAGAGCAAAAAAGCTGCCGATACTATTACGCCAAAAACTCCCATGATCCTCAGCGTATATTTATATGCATGTTTGGCCCTATCCATGCGCCCGCCAGCATAATTTTGCGCCACAAAACTTCCCAGAGCGGTGGCAAAGCCTTGCGATGTGTTCCAGGTGATCCCTTCAATTTGTCCGCCGGTGGTTTGACTTGTTACGCCTAAATGTCCGCCGTGAATAGATGCGATTCGTACCAAATTCATATTAATAATGGAGAAAAAAACATTCATGGCCGCAACCGGAAGTCCTAATTTCAGAATGTTAAATGTATATGTTCTGCGCAAGCGGATAAGAAATTTGAAACTGTTTAAAAGCTTATCTTGGCGTTTGAGGTGATTCACAAAAAGCAAAAAAACCACGAACATCGAAAAAGTTGTTGCTAATGCCGCTCCTTGCGTTCCCATTGCAGGGAAGGGCCCCACACCGAATATTAGCAAAGGATCGAGGACGATGTTTGTAATTAGGCCGGCAGCGTTGAAATAGAATGGGACTTCGCTTCTTCCGGCGCCGACGTATATGCCCGAAAAATTAAGAATAAGGAACATAAAGGGTAATCCAACCGAAATGATCCGCAAATAATCGACGGCTTCCGTTGAGATTTCGGGTTCAAGTTTAAAGAAAGATACCAACGCGTTGGGAAACGATAGAAATATAAGGGTGAAAAACAATCCGAAAATAACCGCTATGGTAGTGGTGTGAGATGCATAAATAGATGCTTTATCGAGTCGGCGTGCGCCGATGGATTGCCCGATGGATACTTCCGCCCCAATTTTAGAAGTCAACGCTATGGAATTCATCATCCATATAAACATCCCGATAGTGCCTACCGCAGCTACCGATTTGCTTCCCAAACGGCCAACCCAAATCAAATCGACCAAGTTATAAGCCATTTGGATAAAGCTAATTGCCATCAACGGCATGGCCAACCTGAAAAGTTGCCGAGAGATTCTGCCCTGCGTAAAATCCCTGATTTGAGATGTATTTCGGTTATATTTATCCACTTTCTGTTTTACCCATGTTATCGAAAAAAAGGAAGTAACCTCCTGTGTGTTACTTCCTTTAGAGCGGAAGACGGGACTCAAACCCGCGACCCTCAGCTTGGAAGGCTAATGCTCTATCAACTGAGCTACTTCCGCAATTCGATTTGAGATTGGGGAGTTCGGATTGTGAAGCTAAATCGTAAATCCGAAATCGTCAATCGCAATTTGGTTGTGGGCAGTGATGGATTCGAACCACCGAAGGCGTAGCCAGCTGAGTTACAGTCAGCCCCATTTGTCCACTCTGGTAACTGCCCGAAAATAATTCGCGATGAATTACTTCTTATATTTTTTGTTTAAGGCGATCATTTTTAACGCTGTTATCGCGGCTTCGTCGCCTTTATTTCCGTGCCTGCCTCCCGCGCGGGCTTTAGCTTGTTCCAAGGAGTTTGTAGTCAGCAATCCGAAAATTACGGGTATTTCGTGTTTTACGTTTAAATCCGTAATTCCTTGTGTTACGCTCTGGCATACATAGGTAAAATGAGGCGTTTCGCCTTGAATTACGCAACCTAAAATAATAACTCCGTCAACGTTGACGTTTTCTATAAGTATTTTTGCGCCGTAGGTAAGTTCGAAACTGCCGGGAACATGTTCAACTATTATATTTTCTTCTGTAACGCCGAATTTTTGAAGTGTTTTAGAGGCACCATCAAGCAAATTTCCCGTTACCGATGTATTCCAGTCCGAAACAACAATACCTATCCTTAAACCATCGGTTTTATTGACCGAGTTCGAATCGTAAGACGATAAATTTTGATATGCTGTAGCCATAAAACTTAGTTGCCGCCTTTTTGTATTTGCGCAGCTTGAATAAATTTGTCAGCTTCCTGTGCTTCGGGCGAATTAATATATTTGTCTTTGATCGTTGTAAAGGTTTCGATCGCCTTGTCGTAATTTTTAGCGTTCAGATAAGCCAAACCCGCTTTTTTATAAAATATCGGGCTTAACATCTGGTCGTCTGCCTTTTTCGCAGCATTGTTGAAATGAGAAATTGCTTTGTCGGTATTTCCCATATTCATGTAAACGTCACCCAATGCGCCTTCTACGGCGGGTGTAATTAATAAATCGCCGCCGTTGAATTTATTTAAATGTTCAATCGCTTTTTCGTTATTGCCCATTCGGCTGTACGAAATCCCTGCATAAGCGCGGGCTAAATCGGCAGTTTTTGTGCCGCTGAAATCGTTGATAATGTTTTCAAAACCGATATAGTCGTTTCCGTTACCGAATATCGCAATGGAATCTTCTTGATTCTGGAAGTATTGTTCGCCTTTATATATAGCTGCTTGTGCTTTTTCGTTACGCGGGTTCTTGTATAAATAGTTAAAAGCAATAATAGCGCCAACCACTAAAACAATTGCTGCCAATACAATAAGGATGGTTTTTTGATTTTTTTCCAAAAATCTTTCGGAAGATGATAATGCTTCATCAATATTTTCAAAGCCTTTTTCGGTCTTATCGGGTGTATGTTTTTTAGACATTTTTAATAAAAAATTACTTGTTAAAATTCGGGTTACAAAAGTAATTGTTTTTGAATGATAAATAAAATTTAATTCAAATAATTTTTCTGAAAGTGTTGTTAATCATTAATCTTTTAAGTAAGTTTGTAGTCTTATAGCAGACGAAATGCGCATTTTCGTTACATTAAACCGAAACAAATATGAAAAAAATTACAATATTACTCTTTTTCCTCGCAACTTGTTTAATATACGGTAAAGCCCAGCCGGTGTTTACCAATGTGCCTGTTTTGAATGGAAAGGTAATTTTTCAACAGTACGTATATATAGATCAGGAATTATCTGAAAATCAAAGATATTCATTGCTTTACAAATGGGGGAAAGATAAATTTACCGGAAATCCCTTATTGTCGGGTATTCGTTTTGATGATAAAGCAAGAAGTCTTACGGTAAGTTCAAAAGTAGAATTATTGTTGCCTGAAAATTCGGCAGGCGTTCGTGAAAAGATGATGATGAATTACAGATTTGATGCATCCATTACTAACGTGGGCTGTATGCTCGTAATTCGCGATATAACATATCAGACCGAGCCGGCAAGAGGTTCTTCTTCATTTCCAAAAGCATATACTGCAGAAGAAATGATAACGGAGTCATCGGCAGCGTCGGGAAGCGCAGCAGACAGGGAGTTGAAAAGCAATACACGTACCAGCACGTTGGCTTTTTTTAATCAGTTATACGACGATCTGAATAAAATTTTCATACTTAAGAAATAAAACATCAAAATTTCACACCGTAAAAATTATTTGTCGAATATTTTGGCAATTAGAATTTTTATGGTTAATTTTGCGCCCTGATTTCTCCGAAAAAATCGGATTTTCACAAGAAAACAATAAAATACAATATAGCAATGTCTAAGATTTGTCAAATAACAGGAAAAAAAGCAATGGTTGGAAACAACGTTTCGCACTCAAACAAGAAAACGAAACGTAAATTCAACGTAAATTTGTTCACAAAGAAATTTTATTGGGTGGAAGAAGATTGCTGGATCAGCCTGAAAGTTTCGGCATCCGGATTACGCACCATCAATAAGATCGGATTGGATGCAGCTTTAAAACAAGCTGCCTCAAAAGGTTACTTAAGCGCATAAAGAATAGGAGAGCAAACAAATGGCAAAAAAAGCAAAAGGAAACAGGGTGCAGGTAATTTTAGAATGCACAGAACATAAAGAAAGTGGTATGCCGGGAACATCGCGCTATATTACTACCAAGAACAGAAAAAACACAACCGAGAGACTGGAGTTGAAAAAATACAATCCTGTCTTGAAGAAAATGACCGTTCACAAAGAAATAAAATAAAAACGATAAACAATGGCAAAGAAGGCAGTCGCAGGATTCCGCGATAAAAATACAACTACAGGACGTAGTCATACCAAAGTTATTAGAATGGTGAAATCCGATAAAACAGGAGCTTACAGCTTCAGAGAAGAAATGGTATTGAACGACCAGGTAAAAGAATATTTTTCTAAGTAAGTTCGTTAAAAATATGTAAAAACTTCCCTGCACCAAAATGCAGGGAAGTTTTTTATTGACTATTTTGTAGATTTGCGTAATATTGTAAAGTTACTTTCAGGGGTTTTTTACAGGAAAAATTATAAAAGAAAAAAGTCATAAGTATATGGGATTGTTCGATATATTTTCAAAGAAAAATAAACAAACGTTAGATCAAGGATTGGAGAAATCCAAAGAAAATATTTTTTCTAAACTCACGCGTGCCGTAGCCGGAAAATCGAAAGTAGATGACGAGGTGCTCGATGAATTAGAAGAAGTTCTCGTTACATCGGATGTAGGTGTCGATACCACACTCAAAATCATTGAACGTATCGAAGAGCGCGTGGCGCGCGATAAATATGTGAGCACAGATGAATTAACCAACATTCTTCGTCAGGAGATCGCCGAATTGCTTACCGAAAATAATTCCGACGACGTATCGCAATTCGAAATACCCGATGACAAAAAACCGTATGTAATTATGGTTGTTGGCGTAAACGGCGTTGGCAAAACCACAACGATCGGCAAGCTGGCTTATCAATTCAAACAAAAAGGCTTATCGGTTTATCTCGGCGCAGCCGATACTTTCCGTGCCGCGGCGGTTGAACAATTGGTTATTTGGGGAAACAGGGTAGGCGTACCCGTGGTGAAACAAAAAATGGGCTCCGACCCGGCGTCTGTAGCATTTGATACGCTCAA
Source organism: Bacteroidota bacterium (assembly GCA_023424395.1). Classification (GTDB taxonomy): domain Bacteria; phylum Bacteroidota; class Bacteroidia; order Bacteroidales; family Dysgonomonadaceae; genus JAFADY01. The sequence goes on from JAFADY010000063.1 coordinate 368,027, forward strand.
TTCGGCCAAAGCCAACAACGCCGATGTGGTGATCATTGACACTGCAGGCCGTTTACACAACAAGGTTAATTTGATGAATGAGCTAACGAAAATAAAAAACGTAATGTGCAAAGTTATCCCCAATACGCCGCACGAAGTGCTTCTTGTTCTCGACGGCTCAACCGGACAAAATGCTTTCGAGCAAGCCAAACAATTTACCGCCGCTACCGAAGTTACTGCGTTGGCCATTACTAAATTAGATGGAACTGCGAAAGGCGGCGTAGTCATAGGGATATCAGACCAGTTTAAAATACCCGTAAAATACATAGGCTTGGGAGAAGGAATGGAAGATCTGCAGGTTTTCCAAAGAAAAGAATTTGTAGATTCGTTGTTCGGGGAGTAAGATGGAGTTTTGGGTTAAGCGCTCTGATTAGCGTCTGACCTCTCAAAGTCGGTCTGACGCGCTGAAAGAAAACAGAAAATGATCAAAAACAAAATAGACGTAATTACCCTCGGCTGCTCCAAAAATTTGGTTGATTCCGAATTATTGATGCGCCAGTTGATAGCCAACGGCTATACTGTGGAACACGACTCGGATAATCCAAAAGGAGAGATCGCCGTTATCAACACGTGCGGTTTCATTGGCGATGCCAAAGAAGAATCAGTGAATATGATCCTTGAGTTTGCTGAGGCAAAAAAACGCAACCGGTTGAAAAAATTGTTCGTTATGGGTTGCCTTTCGGAGCGTTATATGAACGAGTTGCAAGAAGAAATTCCCGAAGTGGATAAATTCTATGGCAAATTCAATTGGAAAGGATTAATTGCCGATTTGGGGAAATCGTATTACAAAGACCTTGAGTTCGACCGCTCGCTCTCCACGCCACCGCACTACGCGTATGTGAAAATATCCGAAGGATGTGACCGAACCTGTTCCTATTGTTCTATTCCTTTGATGACCGGGAAACATAAATCGCGCCCGATGGGGGAAATTGAAGAAGAAATTCGTCGTCTGGTTGATGAGGGTGTGAAAGAATTTCAATTTATAGCACAAGACTTAACTTATTATGGATTAGACTTGTATAAATCTATGAAACTTCCCCAACTTGTAGAAAATTGTGCGGATATCCGAGGTGTGGATTGGATTCGTTTACACTACGCCTACCCCGCACATTTTCCCATGGATTTGCTACGAGTAATGCGCGAAAAACAAAATGTTTGTAATTATTTGGACATTGCTTTACAGCACATTTCCGATAATATGCTCACAAAAATGCGACGGAATATTACAAAACAGCAAACCATCGAGTTGATCGAAAAAATAAGAAATGAAGTCCCCGCCATCCATTTACGTACAACGATGATGGTGGGACATCCGGGGGAAACCGAGAAAGATTTCAACGAATTGGTTGATTTTGTACGAGAAACACGATTCGAACGTTTGGGCGCTTTCCCGTATTCACACGAAGAAGATACTTACGCCGACAAGAATTATACCGACGAAATTCCCGCGGCGGTTAAACAAGAGCGCATGAATAGATTGATGGATGTTCAAGAACAAATTGCCTTGAGCATCAACGAAGCCAAGATCGGGCAAACCATGAAAGTAATTATCGATTCAGAAGATGCGGAAAATTACATCGGACGCACTGAATTCGATTCACCCGAAGTGGACGGCGAAGTTCTTATCGACAAAGCCAAACCATTGATAATAGGCGAATTTTATAACGCGAAAATCACATCGGCCATGCCATTCGATTTAACGGCAATCATCGAATAAACATCAAAATTCTCAAATCCCAAATCCCAAATCCTATGACCCACAAAGAATTAATTGCAGAACTGGCGCAACGCCTCAATTGGACACAAACGAGGGTATCTGAAGTGTTGGATATTACCGTAAGCGCACTGAATGAAAAATTGACAGAGAACACTCAGATTTCTATCCAGAATTTCGGCGTTTTCGAAACGAAAAAGAAATCCGAAAGAATTTCGGTGAACCCGCAAAGCGGACAACGATATTTGGTGCCACCGGCTATTGTTGCCACCTTCAAGCCCGCCTCGGGATTAAAAGAACAATACAAAAACCTTGACGACGATGGAAGATAAAATGAATTTTCAGGAATTGGGCGATCTGCTGACAGAAAAAGCAGAACTTACAAAAAAAGACGCCGAATATTTTTTAAAAGAACTTTTCGATTTAATATCCGAATCGTTATCCGAAACGAATCCTGTCAAGATAAAAGATTTCGGGACGTTTAAATTAAAGTCCATTCAATCGCGCGAAAGTGTGGACGTAAATACAGGCGAAAAAATTGAAATTCCCGCTCACAACAGAATATCTTTTTCTCCCGCAACGGCGCTCAAAGAATTGGTAAACAAACCTTTCTCTCATTTCGAGACAACGTTGATCAACGAAGGGTTCGATCCGGAAGGGATTAGTTTTGAAATAGACGATGATGATTTGGATGAAGATGACGACGATGTGGAAGTTGTTCTGGATACCGATAAGGTGATGAAAGTTGACCGGGAAAACGATCGAATTCATGTTGAGCATCTCAACGATCATGAAACATTTTTGACGGCCGTTATTCATAAAGTGAAAAACAACCCGAAGCCCATTCTCTTAATTGTTTTAGGCGGGTTAATGATCGCATCGGTGTCTATTTTCTTCGCAAAAGCAAAAAGAAAAAAGCGTAAAGCTTGTTAAGGTTTCACGCTTCATTTTCAGCGTTTTTGAGTCTTAGTCTTTCAAATAATACTCAACCGTACTTACAACACGTACATTTTTAATGTGCGGAGTGTTTGCATCACGATCTGTAATGGAAAATTGTCCTTGATTAGCACTTTTAATTTTACCGAGCTTGCTGTCGGAATCTTCGGCAAATTTAATGGCCGATTCACGGGCATTCTTGGTTGCCTCTTCGATCATTTCCGGTTTTATATCATTGAGTTTAGTGAATGTAAACTGCACATTGTATTGGTAATCGCCACCTGTAACTGCAATTCCCTGACGAAGCAGCTCACCTTGCTCGCTCATCAGTTTGCGTACCAAATCCACATTATCGGAACTCACTGTGATGACCGACGTAATATTGTATCGGTAAAGCGATGTGTTATTACTGTATCTTTCGGCTTCCATATCCACCACCTGCGGAGCTGAAATGCTGATCTCTTCATCTTTAATTCCGTTGGATTTGAGAAACGAAACAATCGTTTGATTTTTTACATTCAAATTATCATATAAAGTAACAAGGTCGCTCCCCACATCTTTATATACCAACGGCCAAATCGCTTTGTCGGCCTGAACTTCACGTTCGGCAAGGCCTTTCACGTTCACAACCCTATCACGTTGCGAAAAAACTTTAATACCGCTTTTTATGGCAAGTCCCAATAAAATCAATCCCAACGCTAAAACTGCAGCTTCAATAATTCTGTGTTTCATATTTAAAATTATTAATTGTACCGCAACAAAGATAAGTCAATATTCGGTCCGTTATTCTTGTTTAAGTAAATTTATATTTCGCTTATAGGTTACCTCATAAAACTGAATTAATGAATGTTAAATGACTAGACTAAGTGAAATCATTCTAAATAAAATTTAAAATTTTTAAATCGAAAACCTTTAATTAAAGATGAATAAAGCATTTTATTAAAAAACACAATAATGTTAAACAATTAGGGTAGGGTAAATGTTATTGTTGGTATAAAAATTACAAGTATACTTATAACTTATTTTAAAATCACGTCTATAGAACGTAGCACTTACTATGGCAAAATCTAAAGCTAAAAAAGAAACGAAAAAACAGGAAATTTCCAAAGAAAAACTTTTGCACATGCACAAACTCATGTGCGACATCCGTAATTTCGACGACAAAGTAAATTATATGGTGAAACGCGGGCAAGTGCCCGGAATGACGCACTTCTCGGTAGGCGAAGAAGCCGCTAATGTTGGCGCAATTGCCGCTATTTCCAATGGAGACCTCATCACTTCCAATCACCGCGGTCACGGACAAACGATTGCTATGGAGATCGATTTGAACGAAATGATGGCCGAAATCATGGGAAAAGCTACGGGTACCTGTAAAGGAAAAGGTGGCTCGATGCACATTGCCGACCTCGATAAAGGTAATCTCGGAGCCAACGGAATCGTGGGCGGAGGAATGGGGATGGCAATTGGCGCAGCGCTGACTCAAAAAATGAAAAATACCGGAAAAATTGTTTTGTGTTGTTTTGGCGACGGCGCCGTAAATGAAGGCACTTTCCACGAAACCCTTAACTTGGCTTCAGTTTGGAACCTTCCGGTTATTTTTTATTCGATAAACAACATGTACGGCATTAGTACGCCAATTTCGAGTGTAATTAATGTGGATTATAATTATCAACGCGCTTGTGCTTACGGTGTCCCCGGACATTTTATTGAAGACGGAAACGATTTGTTGGCTGTTTATGAGAAATTTCAGGAACTCGTAAAATACGTTCGTGATGGAAACGGCCCGGTGTTAGTAGAAGCTATTACCTATCGTTGGTACGGGCACTCTACTTCCGATCCCGGAAAATATCGTACCAAAGCCGAGGTGGACGAATGGAAGAAAAAAGACCCGATCGTAAAATATAAAAACTATTTACTCGAAAATAACTTGGCCACTGAAGCAGAATTGAACGAAATCAACAAAAAATCGATGGAAGCCGTTGAGGAATCCGTGAAATTTGCGATGAACAGTCCTGAGCCCACTCTTGAATCGGCTTTCGAAGATATTTTCGCTGACTAACGAACCCCTAATCCCCTAAAGGGGCCTTATAAATAGAAAAAATGAACAATACAAAAACAGATAATAATCACCAGCCCGTAAAGTCCACTTCAGGGGATTTAGGGGCAGAAACTAAATTAATGTCCGTCAGAGATGCCATTATTATGGCCATGTCGGAAGAAATGCGCCGCGACGAAAACGTGTTTCTCATGGGAGAAGACGTAGGAATCTTCGGCGGCGATTTTGGAACATCGGTAGGAATGCTCGAAGAATTTGGCAAAGAACGCGTACGCGATACGCCCATTTCCGAAAACGCCATTTCAGGTTGCGCCATCGGTGCTGCCATGACCGGTATGCGCCCTATCGTAGATGTTACTTTTATGGATTTCATCGTTTATATGATGGACAACATAGTGAATCAGGCAGCTAAAACCCGATATATGTTCGGTGGAAAAGGGCAGGTGCCCGTTGTTTTCCGCTGCGCTGCAGGGTCGGGTGTGGGCGCCGCTGCACAGCACTCGCAGTCGCTTGAAGCGTGGTTCACACACATCCCGGGACTAAAAGTTGTTGCTCCGGGAACCCCAGCCGATGTAAAAGGAATACTTAAATCCGCTATCAGGGACAATAACACCGTTATTTTCCTTGAATATAAAGCGCAATTCAACATGAAAGGCGAAGTACCTCTCGACCCCGAATTTACCATACCATTGGGGAAGGCCGAAATAAAAAAAGAGGGAAAAGACGTAACTGTTGTTACGTATGGAAGAATGCTAGAACGCGTAATGAAGGCTGCCGAAGAAGTGCAGGCCGAAGGCGTAAGCGTCGAAGTGGTTGATTTGAGAACATTGATGCCGCTCGACAAAGAAGCTATCCTTAACTCGGTGAAGAAGACCGGTAAAGTGCTGCTCGTTAACGATGCGCACAAAACCGGCGGATTCATCGGTGAAATCGCCGCCATGATAGCCGAAAGCGATGCTTTTGATTATCTCGACGGCCGCATCCTGCGATTGGCAGGCGAAGACGTTCCCATGCCATACAATGCAGCGCTCGAAACGGCTATGATACCCAGCGTGGAACGCATTAAAAAATACATGCTTAAATTAGTCAACAAACGATAAATTCAATTGTAATTCAGCAGATTTTCAATAGCTATTAAGTCGTTTGGTTGATTTTTTCACCGCCGCAACGAATAACGCGAAGCGAATCATCACTGAATTACAATCGAATTACAATTGAACAGAATTGATGGAAGATAGAATATTGATAAGAGCAACTCCAGCGGCAAGATTGTTGGCTAAGCGAATGCGTGTGAATTTGGCTAATGTAACCGGTACAGGTTATAAAGGGCGTATTCACTTGGATGATGTAGCGGGTTGGAACTTTAAAGGAAAAACCCACGTATCACCGCTTGCAAGGCGTATTGCTGAAGCGCACGGAGTTAATCTTGACGGCTTAAAAGGATCGGGACACAACAACAAGGTATTGAAAGAAGATGTGATTCAACTCATCGACAATCCCGAAGTGAAAGCTGAACTGTCGCGCGACTACATGGCCGAAGCGATGGCTGCGCCGGTGCCGAGTCCGACTCCCAAATCACCGGAATACGGAGACGAAAATCCGCAACAAGACACTAAAGAAAAATCCGTTTCCGAACGTGTAATTCCTTCGGAAGGCGATACGGAAACCATTCCAATGACCATGATGCGCAAGGTAATTGCGAAACGTATGATGGAAAGCTATTTCGGTATCCCGTCGTTTATTCAGACGTGGGAGATAGACATGACCGAATTATTGGCGCTTCGGGCAAAAATGATCGATCCGATAAAAGAAAGAACCGATAAAAAAATCACCGTAACCGACTTAATTTCGTTTGCCGTTATTCGTGCTCTCAAAAAGCACAAATACATCAACGCGAGCCTCAACAAAGAAGGATCGGAAATTACTTTCCACAACTACGTAAGTTTGGGAATGGCTGTCGGATTGGACGAAGGATTACTTGTTCCGGTGGTGAAACATGCCGATAAACTTTCGCTCAGCGAATTGGTGGTTGCTTTAAAAGACGTTACCGAAAGAACGATATCGAAAAAACTTACTCCCGACGATCAAACCGGAAGTACGTTTACCATCAGCAACCTTGGAATGTATGGTGTAGATAATTTCACGGCGATAATCAATCAGCCTAACGCAGCCATTTTAAGTGTTGCATCCACGCAACAAAAAATGGTCGTAAGAGATGGCGAAGCGGTTATCCGCCCCATCATGAACATCAGCCTCACTTGCGATCACCGCATCATCGATGGCCTTACGGCCGCCAAATTCATGACGGATTTAAAGCAATTAATGGAAAATCCGTTATCATTATTAATATAAAAACGTTTAAAGTTTGATGTTTGACGTTCAATATTTATACAAAAATTAAATGCCAATCTCATCACTCTCAACTCATAACTCATAACTAAAAGACATGGCTCAAGAAATAATAATGCCCAAAGCCGGAATAGACATGACCGAAGGGCAAATCGTAAAATGGTTAAAGAAAGTAGGCGACCCCGTAACTGCGGGAGAGATCATTCTTGAAATCATGACCGATAAAACCAGCATGGAACTCGAAGCGGACGCTTCGGGCGTTCTGCTGAAAATACTCCGCAACGAAGGCGATACCGTTCCCGTTACCGAAGTTATCGGTTACATTGGCGAAGAAGGGGAGGAAATTGAAGACAAACCTGCTGAAGAGGAGAAACCCGCCGAAGAAGAGGTGGACGAAAGCTCCGAAAAATCCCCCGTCCGTCTCGAAGATTCTTATAACATAATCGTTATCGGTGGCGGCCCTGCGGGATATGTTGCAGCGATAAGAGCGGCACAACATGGCGCCAAGGTAGCCATTATAGAAAGAGGCGAATTTGGGGGAACATGCCTTAACAAAGGATGCATTCCTACAAAAGCTTATCTAAAAAACGGAGAAATAATAGAGGGTGTTCATATGGCGGCAAATCGTGGTATAGTATTTAATAGTACGGATTACAAGATTGATATGCCCAAAGTTGTAGAATACAAAAACTCTGTAGTGAAAAAACTCACGAGCGGCGTTGAAGCGTTGTTGCGCAGCAATAAAGTGGATATTTTCAAAGGAGTGGGCAAGATCAACAAGAATAAAGACGTTGTTGTTGACGGAACAAAAGTTATCAAAGGCGATAAAATTATTTTATGTGGCGGATCCAAAGTATCGAAGATAAACATTCCGGGAATTGACAATCCCCATGTACTTAACAGTGACGATATATTGGATTTGACAGAACTTCCCGAATCTCTTGTCGTGATTGGCGGAGGCGTAATCGGTATCGAAATGGTGCAGGCATTCCTTGCCCTCGGGTCGAAGATCACGGTCATCGAAATGATGGACAGAATTATCCCGGGCATCGATCAGGAAGCATCCAAGTTAATGACCGATCTGTTGAAAAAGAGAGGCGTAAAGATTCTCACATCCACAAAAATTACCCAAATTGTAGATAAAAAAGGCAAGGTAGAAGTGAGAACCGAAGGCGGAGAATCGGTTGTTGCCGATAAAGCCCTTATTTCCATTGGCCGTGTGCCCGATAACGAAGGTATCGGCGAAGTACAATTCGAGATGGAACGAGGCCGCATCAAAGTGGATAAGTTTATGGAAACAAGCGTGAAAGGCATCTACGCACCGGGCGACATTAACGGCATTAAGATGTTGGCGCACGTAGCGTTCCGTATGGGAGAAGTAGCTGCGGATAATGCCGTAAAAGGCAATCACCGCGAAGTGAAATTGCACTCGGCTCCATCGGTTGTTTATACGCTACCCGAAATCGCCATGGTAGGTTTAACGGAAGAACAGGCAAAAGAAAAATATGACATCCGCGTAGGACGCTTCAATTTCTCGGCCAACGGCCGGGCTTTGGCATCAGGTGAGAACGTAGGTTTCGTAAAAGTAATTGCTGATAACAAGTATGGAGAAATCCTCGGAGTTCATATCGTTGGGCCGACAGCTGCAGAAATCATCAATCAGGCATCGTTGCTTGTGGAAATGGAAATAACGGTGGACGAAGTAATCAAAACGATTTACGGGCATCCCACTTATTCCGAAGCCTTGTTCGAAGCTTGCGCCGATGTGTTGGGTGAAGCCGTGCATATTCCTAAGAAAGCAAAGGACAAGAAAAGCTCTCAAAGCGAAACAAAAACCGACAATGCGCAACAAGCCGAAAAGAAAGTTGAGGTGAAAGAACGCGAGAACACAGAGGATATGCAGGAAGAATTGCCCGAAGGCGCGGATACAAACCACGAAAATAAAGAAGCATAATTCTTACATTATTTATCAAAGAAAAGGCCGGTTTTACTTTCGCAAAACTTGGCCTTTTTATATTTTTGCGAATAAAAAAGTGAAACATGATATACATCGTCAATACATCTACCAATCCTGCTTACAACATTGCTCTTGAGGAGTATTGTTTCAAGAAATTACTGCATCACGATAAAATATTTATCCTTTGGATCAATGAACCCTCCATTATTGTAGGTAAACACCAAAACACCATCGAGGAAATCAATGCAGAATTTGTAAAAGAAAACAGCATCCATGTTGTGCGGCGCATATCGGGCGGCGGAGCAGTGTACCACGATTTGAACAACCTGAATTACACCATTATCTCTAACGAAGAGAAAAGCGACTTTGATTTTAAAACTTTCTCTGAGCCTGTTATCGATACGTTGGGCGAGTTGGGTGTGAAAGCCGAGTTTACCGGAAGAAACGATTTGGTGATCGATGGAAAAAAGATTTGCGGCAACGCGCAAGCTTACATAAAAGGACGCGTGATGCATCATGGATGTTTGCTTTTCGATACCGATCTGACAGTGTTATCGCAAGCATTGGAAGTACCTAAAGACGTAATAGAATCGAAAAGCATAAAATCGGTGCGAAGCGCGGTTGACAATATTCTTTCGCATTTGCCCGAAAAAATATCGGTAAACGAGTTTGCCGATAAACTGTTGGCGCACATGAAAAGCAAGTTCCCCGAAATGAAAGAATACGTTTTTTCGGAAGAAGAACTCGCGGAAATAAAGAAAACGCAAAACGAGAAATTCGGCACGTGGAAGTGGAATTACGGGTATTCACCCAATTTTAATATTACCCGCAACAGCCGTTTCACAGCCGGAAAAATTCAAGTGAAAGCGGATATAGAGAACTCTGTAATCAACGGTATCCGTTTCTACGGCACATTTTTCGGGAAAAACAGCGATCTGTCGGAAGTCGAAAACGCCTTGGCCGGAATTAACTATACGCCCGAAACGGTAAGATTGGTACTTTCGCAGATAGATCATTCTCAATACTTCGCCGGATTCTCCTTGGAAGAACTCACCGAAGCCATTGTAGGAGGTTAAACTTTTTTATTATATCGCATCCTAAAAGCCCGCGGCCTTTTTTAAAAAGGCTTCGAGCTTTTCCAAAAAAGGTAACGCCCTTTTACCCAAAACGTGCTGAGCTTTTGCCTTAAACCTGCTGAGGTTTTGCTCAAAAGGTGCTGAGGTTTTATCTTCGTTCTAAACCGGCTTTCATCATCCGCTTCCACTTGAAATACCCGAATACAGAGATCACGGAATAAATAAAAAACAACCCCGCCGTGGGATACAGGCCTTTCCACACATAAAGACCGCACGACACCACGTTCACCACAAACCAAATACCCCACTGTTCAATGTATTTTTGTGCCAGCATCCACATGCCGAGTATGCTTAAGGCGGTGGTCAGACTATCGCCGTAAGGCACGGGGCTGTCTGTGAACCTGATGAGAATAAAAGCAATGACGGCGAAAAACGCCATCCCGATAAGCGTTAGCGGCAAAATACGCCGTGCAGGAACGTGTGTTATCGGTATCTCTGTTCCCGAATTCTTTCCCTGATTCCATTTTATCCACCCGTAAATACTTGCGAACAAATAATAAATATTTATTCCCATATCGGCATAAAACTTGCTTTGGAAAAATATCCAAATATAAACAACAGGCATCAGCACGCCAAAGAGCCACAGCCATTTATTGGCCGTGTACTCCAAATATAAATAGATCAAGCCTATTACGGCGCCAACGATCTCAATTGTTTGCATAAATTACCCCTTTAAATTAATAATCCCTTTAAGTCCCCTTCAGGGGATTTAGGGGTCTCAGAACTTAATTGTTACCCTTGCCATATAATTTCGGGTAGCTTGCGGATAATATCCCACGTAATCCGACGGTGTATCGACGCCATCGGCGCGGAAAAACGATTTCGAAGCATATCCGTTGGCTGCATATTCCGTTCCGAAAATGTTATTTACAAAAAAGTCCAAGGCAATTGTGCCCAACCGCGTGGGGCGGAACGTGTAACCTGCCGTGAAGTTACTTACGAAATAAGCATCCAGTGAACGGGCATCGTTGGAGGTGTTGTCCAAATATTGTTTGCTCACGTATTTACCCAAAAGGTGAAAACGCCAAGCCGATGTGGGTGTGTAAGTAACGGATGCGGCGCCAACTACATTGGGCGAATAAGAGATATTGGTAGATGCAAACTGTTCGGTCTTTTGGTCGATAACATCCCAATTCTCGTCATACACATCGTAATACGCCGTGTAGTTTTTAATTTTGTTGGCGCTGATGGTTGTGTTGGCATCCACACGCAGCTTGTTGGCAACGAGCGGAATCCCGGCTTCCAATTCAATGCCGGCGCGGTAGCTGTCTTTCACGTTTTCCATCAGTTTATAGCCGATGTCGCTCAACCGGCCGGTTTGCACCAATTGGTTATCGTATAACATATAATAAAGGTTCGCACCGAAATGATATGTATTTTTGTCGAATTTATATCCGAGTTCGAAATCGTACATACGTTCGGGTTTCACCTCGTGCTTTTCGGTTCCTTTCTTGGCATCTTTCAAATCGGCCCGAAGCGGTTCGCGGTTCCCAACCGAAACCGAGCCGTATATTCTGTTAAACGGGTCGAAATTATAAAAAGCTCCGGCTTTTGGGTTGAAGAAATTGTACGAGAAGTTATCGGTCAAATCCACAAAATCGTCATCCATTCCCGTAAACTTATAGGTAATAAACCTGCCCTGCACGTCGCCGAAGATCGAAAGTTTGTCGCTCAACTGATACTCTGCTTTCGTGAAGATGTTTATTTCGGATTTTTTACCGTTGTTATCATACCATTTTGTGTTGGGGGCGATGTTCTGATTGTGTTTCACCCAAGGCAGATAACCGTAGTGGTCTCCGTCGTATAAACTGTACATCGCTCCTCCCTGCACACGCCACGCGTTACGTTGATACGTGAGCCCTATGTTGCCTACATAAAAATGATTGCTCATTAGTTTTTGGCGCACAACGTCCGAATTTTCATAAGTTACGCCGTCTATTACTTGCGGCTCAAAGCCATAATCACTCTTCAGATTCTCGTCGCTCCTGTAGTTCTCATAGTAACCGTAACCGTTGTTATAACTCAGGTTCGCATTCAGATCGAGGTGATCGGTTAGGTTACGTGTAAAGATCAACTGCACGATATCCGAAAAGTAATTATCGGTTTCGTCATTGTAGTACATTACGTTTCCGGCATCGTCATAATACTCTCCTGCCGGATTATATCGACGGCCGTGTTCATCTATCTGATCTTGCGTTACACCTTCCCACGTGATGCCTGTTTTCTGACGGCCGCGCAGGTAAACCAACCGCAGCAGTTGATTATCGGCATAGTGCGAAAGCGCCGCATACAAATTGTTATGATTTACAAATCCGTTGCGGATGTATCCATCGCTTCTGACATAAGAATAACGCGCATCGAAAGAGAGCCCGTTAGACAAAATGCCTGTTCCGCCCGCAATGGTCGATAAAAACGTATTGTAACTACCCACAGCCGTAGAGGCTTCGCCATATGCATGGGAACGCCCGCCTGTGGTTTGCAGCGAGAGGCTCGCGCCGAAGGCCGAGCCTCCGTTGGTGGATGTTCCCACGCCGCGTTGCAGTTGCACGCTTTGCAGCGAGTTGGAAAGATCGGGGAGGTTTACCCAATACACCTCGGAGCTTTCGGGATTATTTAGCGGCATTCCGTTCAGTGTAACGTTAATACGCGTGGCATCCGTTCCACGAATGCGAAAAGCGGTGTTTCCCACGCCCGTTCCACCTTCGGTAAAGGCCACCACCGAGGGTAGCGTTTGCAGCACCATCGGCAGGTTGACGGCAGCGTTTTCTTTTTTGAGTTCTACAGCCGTTACATTGCTGTAGGCCATTGGCGTTCGTTGTCCGGCGCGTGTGCCTGATACAACCACTTCTTCCAATTGCACATTTTTTAAACTGTCGGGTTGGTTGTCTGCCTGCGCAAACAGTGAAAGGTTCAGAGCCAAAAGCCCTGCAAGAATGAAAACCTTTTTCATTTACAATTAAGTTTTTATGACACAAAAAGTAAATGGCTTTTGTGTCGGATTAATAAATAAAAAAGGGGATTTATGTAAGAATTTATACCAAAAAATAAAGCCACAGTTGTTGTGAGCTTTGCCTTTTTTCCCTCCGCCGGCATTATCCGGATCAGGTGATGGGTATGATCTCAGCCCGTTATTGTAAGGC